>JAHHIC010000054.1 GCA_019359035.1 Scytonematopsis contorta HA4267-MV1
GCGAGCGGGACGCTCGCACTACAAAATATTGGGATGGATTCGCGCTTGAGTATTTATTTATACTCTTTGACACTGTGTAGGTTTTTGCCTTAAATATGAAGTTGCTGGAGAAGCGTTGGCTATTAATTTGACTTCACCAGATTTACCTATTACCCATCCTGTAGCTTCTACGATTGGAGATTGAGAATCAGGTACTGGAAATTGAGAAATAATTCTCTGTTCCTTTCCTGAAAGCGGACGTAAATCAGACCAGACTCTATTGCTAATTAAGGGAGTGGTGGGACTTGGGGGTAAACTAGAATGTCCACCAATAGTAAAATTATTTCCGTCTCTGCTAGCTCCGCATCGTTCAGTAATTTGGTTGCTCGTGTCTATTACTTGGGATGGTAATTTTGCTAATCCAGAACTTGTATCTACATTTGGAGATTTGATTTCCACAAACCCATCAAATGACGCTCCTAACTCGGAACTGGCAGTTATGTCACTTTCTAAGGTAAGTTGCGGTCGATACTCAGTGCCAAAGATACCTTGGGCATTTATTGTTACTCTTCCACCAGAGTTATCTCTTGCATTAGCAGTGATATCACTATTTCCTAAGGCTGCGAGAGTATCTGTGTAAATGGTTATGTTGCCACCTATTTTACCTTCACCTCTTGCGGATGCAGTAATTTCACTACCACTAAGCAGTTGTATGGTCTGCGCTTTCAGTTCGATATTACCTCTCTCACCTGCTATTGTAGCTGCAGTTATACCGCCTTTTTTATCTAACACAATGGAGTCCGCATTAACCTTTACGGTTCCGGAGTTACCAGTCCCATCATTTTTTACACTCACCAGACCACCGTTTGCAATATTCAAACGTGGAGTATTGATAATGACATCTCCCGAAGCTCCACTAGGTATACCATTGAGTCCTAAAAATTTTTGTAAAGAAATATCCAAAATATTTCCACTGGAAATAATCAGACTGGGGTTGACTGAACCTGGTACTGTACCGTTCACTTCAACAAATTCAGAAGCATTCACTGTCACACTTCCAGCTTTACCACTTGCAACGGTTGACGAATCAATCCTTCCCCCATCACGAACTATCAATCTTGATGTATTGATGCTTAAATTCCCAGCATTGCCAATACCAAGAGTTGAAGAAGTAAGAACACTTGGTTTGAGAAAGGTGGGTTCGACTCCAGTAGCTTCCACTAATTCCGAAGCATTTACTATTACATTACCTGCCGAACCATTTCCAACTGTTGTTGATGAGATTCCAGAACCATCGGTAATACTTAATCGTCCAGTGGAAACATTAATATTTCCTGCGATACCTGAACGAAAAGCACTAGACTGTATGAAACTAGTGGTTCGGGTGATGGGTGAATAACCAGCTATTTTTAAAGATTCTGTAGCTTTAATGTCAATATTACCGCTAACGCCTGATAAATAACTTCCGGTGCTAATCCTTGCTCCATCTTGAATCAGCAAACGCTGTGTGGAAACAGAAATCTCTCCACTGTTACCTGTTCCAAAAGTGTCATTTTGCAAACTGCTAGCAATATGTTCATTTGGAGTGGTTCCAATTAATTTGAGAGATTCTGTGGCATTGACATTGATGTTTCCTGTCGATTGGATTTCCCGATTTTGAATCAAAGCTAATGAGCCATTGGTGAATATTACATCTTTACCCTGTATATTAATAGACCCACCAGTACCGCTAGCATCGGCTAAAGCTTGTTGATAAAGCCCAATATTTTGAAAATTTCTGACTCCCGCAAAATCCAGATTCCAGCCAAATACATTAGGACGGAGATTGACTTCACCTTCTGCAACACCAGCTAACTCAACTCGTCCTTGTTTTGCTACCACAGTGCTACCATCCAAGGTGATATTTCCACCAACAAGAGCAAGGGTCTTTCCTGGTTTTACCTGTAAACCCATCGCACGAGTACTTGTGTCAATTGGTCCTGAAAGAAAACGTGTCAAACCATGTCCAGTTCCTTTGACTATAATTTCTCCTGGATTATTCCCCAACTGTAACCCGATAGGTACACTAACTGTTAATAATGGGTTTTGTTGTGGATTCACTGCACTAAATTCACTTCCCTCAGCAAATTTAATGCTATTGGCTGTTGTACCAAAAAAAGAGCCACCAATATCCAATCTCGCGTTGACACCAAAGATAATTCCCTTCGGATTCATTAAAAATAGGTTTGCATTACCATTTGCTCTAAGGATTCCATCAATATTAGAGACGGAACTACCAGTTACTCTCGTAAAAATATTATTGGTATCAATACTGTTATTAAAAAAAGCTTCTGTTCCTGTGGGTATGCTAAAACGTTCAAAACTATGAAATAAATTTCCTCCTACTTGTGTACCTTCGTTGATGTTAAAGATATTATTGTTAGGGGTTACAACTGAGTTTGCGGGTAATGTCCTATCAGGAACAATTTGCGCGTTTGCTATCCTTGGAAGAAGCGAGCAACTAACTAAAATCAGATATATTAAGTTATTTAAATTATTCAAATTACCTAAATTATCTAACTTATTTAAAGCAAAAGAGTTTTTCATTACATCATTTTCTTACACACTGACTTATCATTCCCCTATTTTTGTGAATTGTAACATCCCTTTCTTGGGCTACTAATTTAACTTCACCCGATTTATCTACTACCCACCCTGTGGCTTCTATGATTGGGGATTGAGGATTGAGTATTGGAGATTGAGAAACTTGCCCCTCTGTTCGTAAAGGTCGCAAATCCGACCAAACTCTTGTACCTATTAATGTTGTGGTAGGACTCGGTGGCAAACCACCCTGTCCACTAATAGTAAAATTATTACCAGAAGTAGCTGAAGCACATCGCGTCTTTATTTGGTTACTGGTATCTCCTACTTCGGATGGTAATTTATCTAAGGAAGAGCTACTCATATCTAAACTATTAATTTCTACCAGACCATTAAACTCTGCTCCTCGTTCAGAACTAGCAGTAATATCACTTTCTGGGGTGAGTTTTTCTCGATAGTTAGTGCCAAAAACACCTTGAGCATTAATAGTTACGCGACCACCATAACCTTGATTTGCATTGGCTGTGATATCACTGTTTTCCAAAGCCACAAGGGTATCAGTATTTATTTTGATGTTACCGCCATTACCTGTACCGCCAGCAGAGGCAGTGATATTACTGTTACGACGTAGTTGTAGGTTTTGTGTATGCAAGTTAATATTGCCACCTTCACCAGATGCCGTCGCTGCTGTAATACCCCCTTTATTGTCTAAAAAAATAGAAGGAGCATTAACTGTAGCCGTTTCGGAATTACCTGTACCTTCATTCCTAATGCTAATCAAACCACCATTGATAACTCTCAAATCAGGTGTATTAATAGTTACTTTACCTGAATTTCCACTTGGCTTTTCTTGTAATTGCAAACTCTGTTGCAGGGATTTATCCACAATATTGGCAGAAGATGTAATCAAGCTAGGGTTTCGCGAACCAGGTACTGTTCCAGACACTTCTACAGACTCTTTGGCATTTACAGTTACACTTCCGGCATTTCCACTGGCTAATGTTGAAGAGTCTACTCTGCCTCCGTCCCGCACAATTAATCTGGATGTGTTGATTATCAAATTAGCCGCATTCCCTGAACTGATAGTCGCAGAAGTTAAATTACTTGGCTGTAATAATTTGGAAATTCCAATCAATTCAACAGACTCAGAAGCATTGACTGTTAAATTTCCAGCAGAACCCTTTCCTATAGTCGCAGAAGCAATACTTCCTCCGTCTCGAATACTCAAGTTTCTAGTTGTAATATTTACATCTCCGGCATTTCCGGTAGCGTAAGTTGCAGCAGTGATTACACTGCTTTGCTGGTTCTTGGGTAAAGCTCCGAAAATTTCTAGAGAATTTGTAGTGTTAATGTTTATATTACCGCCAGGAGTTCCCCTCCATGTGCTAGCAACTATTCTCCCCGAGTCTTGAAGCGCTAATCGAGGAGCGGAAATTGCTATACTAGCTCCTTTGCCAACTCCTACAGCCTCACTCCGTAAACTGGTATTAAAACTTTCGTTTGGTGTTGCTCCTTGTAATCCTAGATATTCGCTGGCATTAATGGTTATACTACCCGATGGTTGATTTCCTTGGTTTTGAATTACCATTATTGAACCATCGCCCAAGGTTATATTTGCTCCTTGGACTTTGATATAACTGCTACTGATACCGCTAGCATCTATTGCGGCTTTTTGAGACAACCGAATATTCTGGAAGCTCTGTACTCCAGAGTAGTTTAAAGACAAACCATCAGAGTTTGAATTGAGACTGACGAACCCATTTTTGATACTCCCTAACTCAATTCTTCCTTGTCCTGTAAGGATACCCCCTTCTAATGCCACATCACCACCGACTAACGCTAAAGTCTTTCCTGACTGCACTCGTAAACCCGTAGAACTAGCACCAGCTCCTTGAAGTGGTCTAAAACTAATTTGATTTAAGTTGTGTCCATTTCCTTTGACCGTAATTGCACCAGGATTACTATCAAACTGCAACCCTAAAGGTACGCTTACCGTTAATAATGCTTGATTTTGTGGATTAACTTCACTAAATTCATTTCCATCTGTAAACTTAATACTATTAGCAGTTGTGCCAAAAAAAGAACCACCAATTCTCAAACTGGCATTTTGACCAAAAACTATCCCATTAGGATTTAGCAAAAATAAATTAGCATTTCCATTAGCTCTTAAAATCCCATCAATATTAGAAACAGTACCACCAGTTACCCGTGTGAATATATTGTCAATATTAGTAGCGTTATTGAAAAACGCTTCTGAGCCTGTAGGAACATTAAACTGTGTAAAGCTATGGAATAAATTATTTCCAAAAGTAGTACCACCGTTGATATTAAAAATATTACTATTTGGGGTTACAACTGAGTTTAAAGGTAATGTTGTATCAGGAACAATTTGTGCGTGTGCTACCTGAGGAATAAATAATAAAGCACTTAATATTAAGTAGCGAAAGTTATTTGAAGCACAACAATTGTTCATTGTATTATTTCCTTATATGACAGTAATAAATTATGAATATTCAGAGTAATCTTATTCTTTGCGTCTTTGCGTGAGATTTTTTATTATTGCATTGGAATCTCAATTAAAAATTCTGTACCTTGACCAAATTGTGAAAAACAACTTAATTTACCTTGATGCTTATCCTCAACAATTTGTTTACTAATTGATAACCCTAAACCAGTTCCCTTCCCAACATTTTTTGTTGTGAAAAACTGTTCAAATATTTTGTTTCTAACTTCTTCTGGCATTCCTGAAGCATTATCTTTAATAGAAATACTCACAAATTTTTGAGAAGAATTTATTTGTGTAGAAATCGTAATAGTATTTAACCGTTCGTCTATTTCATTCACCTGACTATCTGTATATTCTTCCAAAGCATCAATAGCGTTAGAAATAATATTCATAAAGACTTGATTAAGCTGTCCAGAATAGCATTCAATTAATGGTAATTCACCATAATTTTTAATTACCTCAATTTCTGGTCGTTTTTCATTAGCCTTTAAACGATGCTTGAGAATCATTAATGTACTATCAATCCCTTCATGAACATTAAAAGATACTTTGTTTACAGTATCAGAGCGTGAAAAATTTCTTAAACTATTGCTGATATTACGAATTCTATCTGTTCCTAATTTGATTGCACCAATGATTTCTGGTAGTTCTTTAATCACATCATCTAAATAAATGCTCTCTGCATCTTCCAAAATTTCTTCAGCCGGATTTGGGTAATATTTGTGATATAATTTCAAATGTGAAATCATGTCAGATGTATATTGGGAAATTAAACTAAAATTGCCAGAAATAAAACCTAATGGGTTATTAACTTCATGTGCTACACCAGCTACTAACTGACCAAGAGTAGACATTTTTTCGCTTTGCACTAGTTGTAGTTGTGACTCTTGCAATTCATGTAAAGTATTGCTGAGTTCTGCGGTACGTTCTAAAACTCGCTTTTCCAAGTCTTGTTTTTGTTCTTCAAGCTGTTTGGTTAAAAAACGTAGTTTTAGGTGTATATTGATTCTGGCTAAAACTTCTTCTGTTTGAAATGGTTTGGTAATATAATCAACTGCTCCAATCGAAAGCCCTTTTACTTTATCAACAGTATCAGAAAGTGCAGTCATGAATATTACTGGAATTTCATGAGTTGCAGTATTAGCTTTAAGATTTTTACAAGTTTCAAAGCCATCGACTATAGGCATCATCACATCTAATAAAATTAAATCAGGATTAGCATATTCAGCTTGTTCCAGTGCTGTTTCCCCATCTGTAGCAACTAATATTTCCCATCCATAATCAGCAATAGCACCACATAAAACTTTTAAGTTATTTAAATTGTCATCAACAATTAAAATCGTAGCATCTTTAATATTATTCATACTCATGATTTTTTATCCTGTTTATAATTTTTTATGATTTCTCTGATTTTCTTGCTTTGGAATGTATCAGCTAATTGTCTAATTTCTGATGTGAATTTTAGGAATTTATTATCTACTTTATCTAAATTATCTAAAGCTGCTTGTATACCTTTAATATTTCCTCGCATTGCTAACTCAAATAGTTTATCAAGCTCACTATCATCTGGAATAATTAACTCAATATTTTGATTATCTGTAGATACAAGCGCTTTTTGATTTTGAATCTCATGATTTTCATAAATCCACTCTAGGTTTAAATTCTTTTGTAGTGATTTTAATAAATCCTCAATTTGTAAAGGCTTTGCTAAAAACTCATTAGCACCTGCTAACAAACTTTGATTTTGGTCGCTTTCAAAAGCACTAGCTGATGATACGATAATTTTTATATCATCAAAATCTGGTAAATTTTTCAACGTTTTTATCATTTCCAGACCACTTATAACTGGCATATTTAAGTCAGTTATAATCAAATCTGGTATGATTTCTTTAGCTTTATCCAAACCTTGTTTTCCATCGTAGGCTTCAAAGCAGGAAAATCCAATTGGTTTTAGAAGATTGATGATTATATCAAGACTCTCCTGTTGGTCATCTACCAATAGAACTTTTGGCTGTTTACCTTTAATTCCAATAATTTTTTGTGAATGTTTTAGATGATTTCTTTCTATCCATTCTTTAGCAATTTCTAAATCCAAATCTAGCCAAAATTTACTACCTAATCCAGGACTGCTTGCAACTTGTATTTCGCTACCCATTAAAGCGGTAATCTTAGAGCAAATTGCTAACCCTAAACCAGTACCCTCTGCTTGTTTATTTTTTTCCCCAACCTGCTCAAATGGCATAAATATTTTTTTTAATTGTTCCGGAGTCATTCCCACTCCAGTATCAATTATTTCAAATCTAATTTTGGCAATGGATGTAGTAACGGATGTAACAGATGGTTGATTTGTGGGAGTAATAGGTGTAGGAAGTGGTTGATTTATTGACCCAACAGTTAACTTATCCGTTACATCCGCTATTTCATTCGTTGCCAGTTTTATATTAAAGGTAACTGAACCTTTATCTGTAAATTTAATTGCGTTACCGAGTAAATTAATTAGAACTTGTCGTAAGCGTTTTTCATCAGCATGAATTGCGTTCGGTACTTGGGAATCTATTTGAAAAATAAAATTAATACCCTTTTGCTCAGCACGAATACGGCATATTTCTGTGACACCAGTTAAAAATGCAGGGAAATGAAAATCACTTTTGTGCAATTCAAGTTTTCGCGCTTCAATTTTGGATAAATCTAAAATATCGTTAATTAAAGTTAACAAATGAGAACCACATTGGTAAATAACGTTAATACCATCTAGCTCTGATATATTTAACTTCTGTGAACGTTGTAAAATTTGCGCGTACCCCAAAATACCATTAAGGGGCGTTCTTAATTCATGACTCATATTTGCCAAAAAATCACTTTTGGCTTGATTTGCTACATCTGCAGCTTCTTTTGCGGTTGCTAATTCTTGAGTTCTTTCCTCTACCTTTTGCTCCAAAGTTAAAGAATATCCCTGTAATTTCTTATTTGCTTCTTCTAATTTCCACTGATGATGAAAAATTGTTGTCACTATTGCTGAAATTATTAAAGCTAATGATGGTGAAACTGATGGAATCCATAAACCTAGCGTAAAAGCTATATAGCTACTACTAATAGGAATTACAGCCAAAATAGGTAATCCAAATAATAATTTTGTTCCCACAGATTTCATTTGCAGGAATTTCCAAACGCTGACACTACTGAAGAACGACCAACATAAAACCCATAACCATTCAGCTTCCGAAGATAATATTTTTATGATTGGTCTTCCTTCTTGTGCTGCACTCAATATTTGGCTGACAATATTAGCATGAACTACTACCCCAGCCATACGTTCACCTTTATTAGTGAAATTGGCACTGTAACCGACATTAAAAAAGTCATTAAGACTTTTCGCTGTCTTGCCAATTAACACAACACGACCTTTTACTCGCTCTGAAGAAAGAGAGTTATTAAGTACATCCCGCAGTGTAATAGTATCAAAAGCGTTACTAAATCCCCGGTAGTTTAATAAAATTTGGTATCCCCCTACATCAGCACCCCTATAGGCAAACTCATTTCCTCTAAGGGCTTTAAATATGGCTTTACCTAAGCGCAAAGTATTTCCAGATTCATCAACAGGTTCTAAAGAAATATTTTTCGACTCTAGATACAGCAAACTGACACGAGTCGCTAAACCCAAGAAAATTTCACCATTCTCGTCACCTGAAGATAACAAACCACGTCGAACTTTACCATCTGTATCCAAAACTGTGTCAGCAAGAGCAATTTGGTCAAGCTTCGCTAAAGCTGAGGGTGGAGCTACACTATCACCCACAAGTTTTTTCACACCTATCAAGTTAGGTGTACTCTTCATCACTTCTAATAACCGTTGATGACCTGGTTCTACTGGTAAATCTCGGTAAATATCCATACCTATTGCCGCAGGTTGCTTATCTTTAAGTTTTTGCAAAGCTTCGGCTAGTACCGCGTCTGGTATCGGCCATTTACCAATTTCAGTCAGGTCTTTTTCATCAATGGTGACAATCAAGATACGTTCATCTTTTTTTTCTGATGGACGTAAAATAAAAAATTGTTCAAGCGTTGCCCATTCTAACAGTTGGTAGATGCCAGTAACGCTCCCCAAGCTAACACACAACGCGACACTTGGGGCTGTCATTAGTACAAAGCGCCATTTTTGAAAACGCGCTTTTAATTTAGACAACATAGGGGATTGGGGAGTGGGGATTGGGGAGTGAGGAGTGGGGAGTGGGGAATTGGGAATGGGGAATGGGAAGTGGGTAATAATATACAGTCAGCAATTACCAATTACCAATTACCAATTACCAATTACCAATTCACTAATTCACTAAAGGTTCTTTGGCTATTTCGTTCAAGTTGGCTGATTTTAAGAGTTCTTGCCAAGAATCCGCCAAATTTTGATTGCTAGGTTGCTCTCTTCTTAGCTGAGCTAGAGCGGTGAGAGAATCGTACCAAAGACCGTTGGTGGCTAATTTGGAAACTGACTCTAGAGAATTTTTCGAGCTCGCTTGGTTGCTAGGCTGATTGCTCAAATTATGGTTGCTTTCGACTCGACGAATCCAACCACTTACTAAAGGACTATCTGGTTCTAGTGATTCTCCACAAATCACCGCTAATGACCATTTATAGTTTTTATTGGTCTTTAATTGCGGAGCGGAATCTGGTAGCTTGATTTCCATTACACCAGGTTTTTCTGGTAAATCAATTGTCGTTTGGTAATAATGATTGGTGTTTTCGTCTTGGACACTAAAAAATGCCTTCTTGGCTATTGTTTTTGGAACGTAAACAAATATGTTTGGACGTTCTGTTGTTGTTAAGCCAATGTTTGTGTTTGGTAATAATGGTGTTACTACAGTGCTAGAAGTATTTTGGGCTGTTGAAAAGCCACACATATCGCTGTCGCGTGATGCTCCACCTGTTGTGCTTTTTGGTGCTTGGTTTGCTGGTGGTCTGAATGTCACCTTTGTTTTGGCATAACTTGCTGTATTTAATACCGGAAGCGATGACACCGCTATTAGTAGAGCTATACCGAACAATGCATACCTAATGATTGATTTACTGTTTATTGCCATAGGTCAATTAACAAGGGTGAAATTTTTTTTAAAATTAAATTCACAAATTTAGATGGCTACAACATGAAATTTGATAGCGCATTTAAATACTAATAGTTTATTGACTTGGCATTGTAATTGACATCAGTGCGATTATCATTTTACTGATAGCGAAAAATAAATATTTAAGTACGAATACGGTAATTTACGACATATATCAAATATTTTAATTATGTTTTTTTTACTTAGAAAAAAAAATCGCGTATTTACACCTAAGTGACTTACGAATATTTATAATTAAATAAACAAGAAAGACCCTATTTTTTCTTCATTATTCGTTCTTCGTTCTTATACTTCTTCCTTCTCTCCAGAAGCACGAATTAATTCTGCAATTAATGCAACAATTGCTGATGCTGAAATCAAAATAACGCTTAAGGCATTTATATCTGGTTTCACTCCGCTTCTGATACGGCTAAAGATTTCCATCGGCAATGTGTTGGAACCACTCCCAGCTGTAAAGCTGGCAATTAAAAAGTCATCTAAACTCAATACGAAAGCTAGCAAACAACCTGCTATAATACCGGGCATTAATTGAGGTAACAATACTTGAATGAATGCTTGTACTGGTGTTGCTCCCAAGTCTAAAGCTGCTTCTTCCAGATGGGAGTTTAGGTTCGTTAGTCTTGAAGATACAACCAGTCCTATATATGCTAGACAAAAAACTACATGTGCCGCAACAATTGTCCAAATGCTCAAAGGTACTGCAAATGCTGCTAAAAATACTAGGGTCGCTACTGCGATCGCAATATCAGGAATAATCAAAGGTAGGTAAGTAACACCCTGGTACAAGCCTTTACCAGGAAATCTATAACGAGCTAACCCGACTGCCATCAAAGTCCCTAACACCGCAGAAATGCTGACAGCACATCCAGCTACTAATAAACTGTTTTTCAGTGATGATAAAATTCGCTCATCAGCAAATAAATTGCGATACCATTGCAGTGTGAACCCTTGCCAAGTAGCGCTGTAGGGGGATTTGTTAAAACTATAAAATGCAAGTACCCCGATTGGTAGGTACATAAAAACAAACATTAGTACCGAGAAAAGCCCCTGCCATCCGATATGCAGCTTTCTCTTAGGGGAGTGTATTTTCACCTTTATTTATTTTAAATATTTCTTCCTTATCAAAATTATTATACCATCTTAATAATTTTAAGTCAATATTCATAGACGCTATATTATTGTCATCCGGTAATAATCTTGTTTTTTGCGGAATGACCTAAATACGCAATGTATTTTTAATTAGATTGTTAATTGCTACTTACTTGAGCAGTTTATATGATTTAGTCGCCTACCGCTAATATTAAAAATACTATTATGAGACATACTATTCTATTTACAGCGAGTTTATTAAGCTTAACATTTGTGGGACGAGCAATGTTTGATACTAGTAGTAAAAATGATATTGCAGACGCGACACAAGCACCACAACAAATAAATTTAGTACAAACAAAAACCTCTTCCAAATCATTGTTAGAAGAATACGGTGGAGGATTTATTGTGAAGTTGACGTTAGCTCCTCAAGGTGATGGGTGGACTATTATCAAAACAGAAGAATTGGGTGGAACTAAACCATCAGAAAAAAGACTAAAAGAATTTGAAGCAGGCTTTGGTAAACCAGACTCCGAAACTTGGACATCGATAATGTCTCCAGTTCGCGAATATTTGTACCATAGAAAGATAGCAGTAGTCAGCCAAGATGGTGATAAATTATGGAAGCGCTATCCAGAATTAAAACAAAAAATCCAAAACGCCAACGGAGATGATTTTCTTCAAATAAATACTCTACCTTGGACTTTTAAAAATAGTAATTTGAAACCAATTGATGGCAATATAGATGCGGAAGCTGGGGGAGAAATAAAGACAAAAATTGATGGAGATAAAGTGCAGGTTATTGTAAGGGGAATGGAAACTTACCAGTATTGGAATGGGAAATAAAATTGGGAGCATTGGAATTATTTCTTCCTTTGCGTCTTTGCGGCTTTGCGTGAGCTAATAAATCCGATGCCAGAAACGACGTAAAAAGCGTGACGTAAAAAGCGTGACGTAAAAAGCGTGACGTAAAAAGCGTGACGTAAAAAGCGTGACGTAAAAAGCGTGACGTAAAAAGCGAGCAAGATGCTCGCACTACCCCACTCCCCACTCCCCACTCCCTAATCCAGTTCTCGTCTTCCTTCTAATGCTCTAGCTAAAGTAACTTCGTCTGCATATTCTAAATCTCCACCGACTGGTAAACCAAAAGCTATTCTTGTGACTTTGGTAAAAGGCTTTAGAAGTTGACCAATATAAAGAGTCGTTGTTTCCCCTTCAACACTGGGACTTATAGCCAAAATAACTTCTTTTGGTTTATCGTGGCTTACCCTTCTTACCAAAGCTTGAACGGTTAACTGTTCAGGACCAATACCATCCATAGGTGAAATAACCCCACCTAAAACGTGATATTTACCTTTAAACTCGCGAGTTTTTTCTAGGGCTATTACATCACGGGAGTCCGCAACAACGCAAATGGTACTGATATCACGACTGGGACTGCGACAAATTTCACAAACAGGCTCAGCTGATAGATGAAAACACACCTTGCATAAGCCTACCTGCTTTTTCGCTTCTATTAAAGCTTGTGCCAAAGCCTCTATTTCTGACTCCGGACGCTTTAAAATGTGCAGCGCTAATCTTTGAGCGGATTTTGGCCCAACTCCTGGTAAGCGTTGTAGCTGCTCAATTAATCTTGCTAGAGGACGTGTGTAAACCGTAATCTTATCTCCAGTATTTTAGTACTAACAATATAATGGCATTCTCGCATACAAATGTACAACATTAATGAAGTAAGAGGGAATAAGAAAGAGGCAAGAACTTCGTGATGTAGTTTAAATACTTATGATATTCATTGGAATTCAAATTAATACTTAACTAGGAGAAAGCTGTAACATTAAGCTAATTATTTAGGTTTTACTTAAGTATTTTCCTACATAACTTAGATTCCCTCCATGTATCAGCGATTTTCATGCCTAGTTATCTCAAGCTTTTGTCCTCTCGTAAGGTGCCTCTAAGTTTTATCCTTATTTTACCTTTCGTGTTACAAATCTTTGCTGCTGTTGGATTAACTGGATGGATATCCTTGTACAACGGACAAAAGGCTGTAAATGAACTTGCGACCAAATTGCGTGAGGAAGCCAGTGAGCGTGTAGCTCAAGGACTTCGACAATATTTAGAAAGTTCTCAAGCCATCAATCGAATAAATGAGGAAAATATCCGATTTAATCATGTAGATTTGGAAAATCCTAATAGCTTGACTCGCTCCTTTTGGAAACAACGGTTTTTGTTCGATAACGTATGCGGAGCGGCAATGTATTTTGGTAATTCCAAAGGTGAATTCATCGGTTTAGGATTACAAGAAGACCAAAACTGGAGAATTGGTAGAGCGGGAAAATCGACTAATGGTAAATTTTATAGATATGCTAGCGATAATCAAGGAAATGCTACAGATTTAGTGAGAATTTTTCAGGATTTCGACCCTCGAAAGCGACCTTGGTATCAAGATGCAGCAGCAGCAGGCAAAGTTGTCTGGACTAGACCTTATATAGATTATGCGCGACAAGAAATGAAGCTTGCGTTAGCACAACCAATTTACGATAAATCGGGAAAATTGCGTGGGGTGATTGGGGTTGATTGCTTGCTATCTTCAATTGGAAGATTTCTAGAAAATATTAAAATTGGAAAGTCAGGTAAGATTTTCATCATCGACCGTACAGATAAACTTATAGCAAATTCAATCGGCAGAATCCCTTTCCGACTTCAGTCACGGGGAGTAAAAGCGAGTGACAGCCAAAATTTTATAATTGCAGCTACAGCCAACCATATCAAGGACAACTTTGGAGA
This sequence comes from Scytonematopsis contorta HA4267-MV1, assembly GCA_019359035.1. Lineage (GTDB taxonomy): Bacteria > Cyanobacteriota > Cyanobacteriia > Cyanobacteriales > Nostocaceae > Scytonematopsis > Scytonematopsis contorta. The sequence continues at coordinate 14,053 of JAHHIC010000054.1, forward strand.
ATTTAGCCAGATTGTAGAGAAGAAACAATTTGATTTTTATTTAAATAGTCAACGAAAAATAGTACAAGTAACACCTTTTTCTGAAAAAAATGGTTTGGATTGGTTGATTGTAGTGGTTGTTCCTGAATCCGATTTTATGGGAACCATAAATACAAATACTCGTATTACTATTTTATTATGTTTAGTGGCTTTATTGCTATCAGTAGTGATGGGAATTTTGACTGCTCGCTGGTTAGTATATCCAATTTTGATAACCATTAACGCAGCAGATGCACTTTCTCAAGGTGATTGGTATCAGCATGTACCTGAATCTAAAGTGAATGAACTGGCATTATTAGCAAAAGCATTTAACCGAACAGCAAAACAATTAAAAAATTCTTTTGTTCAATTGGAATATAATGCTAGCCATGATGCTTTGACAGATTTGTTTAACCAAAAAGCCTTTAATTTAAAGTTACAAGAGGCAATCAAGCGGAGTAAAACCAATATTACAAAACAAGAAAATCATCCCCATTTATTTGCTATTTTATTTTTGGACTTAGATTTTTTCAAGCTGATTAATGATAGTCTTGGACACCTAGTAGGAGACCAAGTACTAATTGAAGTTGCGCGAAGGCTTCGCAATTGCGTTAGCGAAGCAGATGTGATTGCACGTTTTGGAGGAGATGAATTTATTATTTTGTTGCAAAATATCGTAGATGTTGATGATGCAATTCAAGTTGCAAATAAAATTTTACAGATATGTAAGCAAGCATTTGATTTAGGAAATGAACGAGTTTTTATTAGTACTAGTATTGGTATTGTCATGAGTAGTAATTTCAGCGAACGTCCTGAAGATTTTTTGCGAGATGCAGATAATGCTTTGTACTGTGCTAAATCTTCTGGTAAAGCTGGATATCGAATTTTTGATGCTAAAATGTATACAGAAACAGTGGAAAGATTACAATTAGAAATTGAGTTAAGAAAAGCTATTGAAAACGAAGATTTAACTACTGTTTACCAACCTATTATAGACGCTAACACCCAACAAATTATAGGCTTTGAAGCATTAGTTCGCTGGCAAAATTCAACGGGTAAAATTGTATCTCCTACTCAGTTTATTCCAGTTGCTGAAGAAACAGGACTAATTATGAGGTTAGACTTGTTAGTATTACGTATGGCTTGCTTACAATTAAAAATATGGCAACGACAATTTCAGCAACAACAGCCTTTTTTTATAAGTGTTAACCTTTCCGGAAAGCAATTTTTACAATCAGATTTACTTGTACAAATCGAAAAAACAATTGACGAGATTGGTATAAATAGAAGCTGCTTAAAACTGGAAATTACCGAAAGTATTCTTATTAACTATCAAGAAATAACAAAAGCTAAAATTAGGCAAATAGTAGCTTCTGGAATTCACTTAACTATTGATGATTTTGGTACTGGTTATTCTTCTTTAAGTTATTTACACCAGTTTCCTTTCAGTATGCTGAAAATTGACCGCTCTTTTATTCACAACTTAGGAGAAAATGACGAAAATTTAGAAATTGTCAAGGCAATCACTGGCTTAGCACATAATTTGGGAATGGATGTAGTTGCTGAGGGAGTAGAAACAAAGAAGCAACTAGAACAACTTTTGAGGATTGGTTGCAAAAAAATACAAGGTTACTTTTTCTCTCCCCCCTTAAGTTCAACCGAAGCAACAAATTTTCTAGCCAATGATTTATCACAGTATCTTGGATAGGTTTGTAGTTGCGCTAAAGCGCTGTAAGAGCGTTTCTGAGTTAAGTGAGATACAAATTAAATTAGTAAAAATCTTGTGGGGTGGGTATCTTTGCCCAGGAATCGCTCTTAATCATGTATTAAGTAGAAGGGTTAAAGCCCAACTACAAACCTATGTGAAACACTAACTATTTCTGATTTAAATTTCCTTGGGTATTTTCATCAAGATTGCGAGCGCTTCTTTCAGCGGTATCTGGGTATATAGAGCCAAAATCTTTAAAGGCTTGTGCTGAATCTCTTGCGGTGTTGTAAACTCTTTCATTCAGAGGAACATCACCTTCAACCTCGTTCTTAAAGTCCCCTACTGTTTTTGGTCTTTGGGAATCATTCTGATGTACTAATTCGTCAATTCTCTTAGCGGCAGCTTGGTTGTCTTGTCCAGGATAAGCGTTTGTTGTCAGTAATAAAACTCCAAGTAGGACAACAGATAGGACACTTTTTACTTGAAATTTTTTCAGCACAGAGGTAATGCTAGTAAATGCTCTAGAAATTAAATTTGCCATTATAGTACTCCTGTAATTCATTTTGAATTATTTTCGTATTTGAAAAACTAATTGGCTGATTTCTACTCAGCTCAATTAATTCAATTCGCTACAAATCAAGCTTAGCTATAAGTTCATAGTTATTCCTCTAGCAGAAGTCTTAATACTAAAGTGATATTTACAAGAAAATTTGAAATGCTTACAGTTCTTTGTGGGGAGTCAAACTCATATATATAGAGCAGTGTGCGTATTTTTATTTTTTAAAGGTAACTTGTAAAATATTAATACAGATTAATTTGACATTTATTACAACTTATGCATAGCATATGGGTATAACCTGAGTTATACCGTTTTTATGAAAACAGCTATTTCAATTCCCGACCAACTTTTTGAATCGGCTGAGCGCTTTGCAAAACAGATGGGACTATCTCGAAGCGAGTTGTATGCAATGGCTCTTAAGGAGTATTTACAAACTCATCGCTCCGATAGCATCACAGAAAAATTGGATGCAGTTTATTCAGATGAAGGTAGCGTCCTTGACCTTTTAGTAACATCAGATAAGACAGGTTTGCCGCGAGATTCTGTTGTGAACGTTTCGCAAATCATTACCGTAGACAAATCTTTTTTAACAGAACATGTAAATCAAGTTACTGAACATATTATGTTGCTTGTTGAAGATGGCCTTAGAGGATGTTTGAAAAGTATAATATAAGACAAAGAGACCTAACCCCCCTGCCCCCCTTCCCTCATAGGGAAGGGGGGTTAAAAGCCTTTATCTAAAGCAGATAGAGAGGTTTTGAAAGCTCTATTTTCTTATTCCCCTTCCCTTGTAGGGAAGGGGTTAGGGGTTAGGTTCTTTGTTAATATTGATACTTTTCAAACATCCTCTTAGGTTAGTTCTTTCGTTATAAGCCCGAAAATGATTATTGTCAATCGATAATTGGTGATTACCAAAACAAAAAAACACCCCTCGTTTCCGAAGGGTGTTCTTATTTAGCGGAGAGGTGATATATCACGTCTCTACATTTTTAGAATTAACCGTTGATTGCAGGAGCGCTGATTGCAACAGGAGCTTCAACACCAGCAGCTAAGTCTAGAGGGAAGTTGTGAGCGTTACGCTCGTGCATTACTTCCATACCCAAGTTAGCGCGGTTGATAATGTCAGCCCATGTATTGATTACGCGACCTTGTGAATCAATGATGGATTGGTTGAAGTTGAAACCGTTCAAGTTGAAAGCCATTGTGCTTACACCCAAAGCGGTGAACCAAATTCCAACTACTGGCCAAGCAGCTAAGAAGAAGTGTAAGCTGCGGCTGTTGTCGAAAGAAGCGTATTGGAAAATCAAGCGACCAAAGTAACCGTGAGCAGCTACGATGTTGTAGGTTTCTTCTTCTTGACCAAACTTGTAACCGTAGTTTTGTGACTCGTTCTCAGTTGTTTCACGAACTAAAGAAGAAGTTACCAAGCTACCGTGCATTGCGGAGAACAAAGAACCACCGAACACACCTGCTACACCTAACATGTGGAAAGGATGCATCAAGATGTTGTGTTCAGCTTGGAACACCAACATGAAGTTGAAGGTTCCGGAGATACCCAAAGGCATACCGTCAGAGAAAGAACCTTGACCGATTGGGTAAATCAAGAATACTGCGCTTGCTGCTGCTACTGGTGCAGAATAAGCTACGCAAATCCAAGGGCGCATACCTAAGCGGTAAGAAAGTTCCCACTCACGACCCATGTAGCAGAAAATGCCGATGAGGAAGTGAAATACTACCAACTGGTAAGGACCACCGTTGTACAACCACTCATCTAAGGAAGCAGCTTCCCAGATTGGGTAGAAGTGTAAACCGATAGCGTTAGAAGAAGGTACAACAGCACCAGAGATGATGTTGTTTCCGTAAATCAAGGAGCCTGCAACAGGCTCGCGGATACCGTCGATGTCTACTGGAGGTGCTGCTACGAAAGCGATTACGTAGCAAATGGTTGCAGCTAGCAAGGTAGGAATCATCAAGACGCCAAACCAACCAATGTAAAGGCGGTTTTCGGTGCTTGCAATCCAGTTGCAAAACTGTTCCCATACATTAGCGCTTTCGCGTCTTTGTAAGGTAGTGGTCATGTCTTTATAATTGCTTTGCTTGTATGAATGTTTTGGTGGCGTTTCGTCCACCTGTATACAACATTAAAGCCTGTATTGATTTTTGTAAAGCATTGTAACTTAATATTTACTTATGTTAAATGAGCAAACACTATAGTTTTTATTATGAAACGTTACAAAAAAATGTAGAGACGCGATTAATCGCGTCTCTACGTTAATTCGCGTCTCTACGTTAATTCGCGTCTCTACGTTAATTCTCGTCTCTACGTTAATTCGCGTCGTTAGATATCAACCTGGTGGCCAAGTCATTTGTCGTCCTCCGAGGATGTGCAGGTGCATGTGGTAAACAGTTTGACCACCATCATCACCTGTATTAACAACAAGTCGATAGCCATTATTAAGTCCAGCTTGCTCTGCGACTTTTTTCACAGTTAATAAAAGATGACCCAAAAGAGCTTGGTCATCTGGGGTTGCATCGCTCAGTTTCGCAATAGGTTTTTTGGAGATAACGAGGATATGAACGGGTGCTTGAGCGTTGATGTCTCTGAACGCTAATGCCAAATCGTCTTCATAAACGATATCTGCGGGAATTTCTTTACGAATGATTTTACTGAAAATCGTCTCTTGATTACTCATTTTTTACTGGCCATTTGTCATTTGCCAATAACCAATGATAAGACAAAGGATTAACAACAACGACTAAGGATTTAGAGAATGCTGGCCAGGGTTTGGAGTGCTGCTATTACAGGTATCGACGCAGTGAAGGTGGGTGTTGAAGTTGATGTATCTGGGGGTTTGCCTGCAATTGTGATGTTGGGACTACCAGACGCGGCTGTTGTTGAATCGAAACAGAGAGTCAGGGCTACTTTTAAGAATACTGGTTTGAATTTTCCGATGCGGAGAATTGTAATTAATCTTACTCCCGCTGATTTACGTAAGGAAGGGCCAGCTTTTGATTTACCTATTAGTGTAGGACTTTTAGCTGCCTCTGAGCAAGTTAGCGCTGATTTATTGGGTGATTATTTATTTCTAGGTGAAGTTAGTTTGGATGGCAGTTTACGTCCTGTGACTGGGGTCTTACCGATTGCGACTTCTGCTTTGTCTATGGGAATTACTGGTTTGGTTGTTCCTACTGATAATGCCCAAGAAGCTGCGGTGGTGGAAGGATTGGATGTGTACGCTTTTGATAATATCGTCCAAGTGGTCAGTTTTTTGAATAATCCCTCACGTCATGAGCCTGTTAAATTTAATTTTAATGAAGAACCTACAATCTTTACAAACTCTAATGTTGACTTAAAAGACGTTAAAGGACAAGCTCATGCTCGTCGTGCTTTGGAAGTGGCTGCTGCTGGTGGACATAATTTAATTTTTGTCGGACCTCCCGGTAGTGGTAAAACTATGTTGGCGCGACGCTTACCAACTATTATGCCTCCCTTGAGTTTTACGGAAGCTCTGGAAGTTACCCGTATTCATTCGGTGGTTGGTTTGCTGAAAAATCGCGGTAAGTTAGTTCAAGACCGTCCCTTTAGAACTCCCCATCACTCAGCCTCCGGACCATCTCTTGTAGGTGGTGGAAGCGTTCCCCGTCCGGGTGAGATATCTTTGGCACATCAAGGAGTACTTTTTCTCGATGAACTTACGGAATTTAAACGCGATGTATTGGAATATTTACGTCAACCTTTAGAAGATGGTTCCGTTACAATTACTCGTACCAAGCAATCGGTAACATTTCCTGCACAATTTACCTTGGTTGCGAGTACTAACCCTTGTGCTTGTGGTTACTATGGTGACGCTATTCAAAGTTGCACTTGTTCTCCTCGTCAGAGGGAGCAATATTGGGCAAAACTCTCTGGACCGCTGATGGATAGAATTGATTTGCAAGTAACTGTTGGTCGTCTTAAAGCTGAAGAAATTACGCAACAATCAACGGGGGAAGAGTCTTTATCTGTACGCGAGCGAGTGATGGAAGCACGTAAAAGAGCAACAATTAGATTTCAAGATGAACCTAGTTTGCGTTGTAATGCACATATGCAAAGCCGTCATTTGCAGAAATGGTGTTGTCTGGATGATACAAGCCGTAATTTATTGGAAGCTGCAATCAGAAAACTAGGATTGTCTGCTAGGGCTAGCGATAGGATTTTGAAGGTTTCCCGTACAATTGCGGATTTAGGTGGGGATGATGAAATAAAGGCACATCATGTTGCGGAAGCGATTCAGTACAGAACTATCGATAGGATGCAGTAGAGACCTAACCCCCCAACCCCCCTTCCCTACGAGGGAAGGGGGGCTTTTTTGCGGTCTGCGTAGGTTGGTTAGTTCCACTCAAGCCAACACTTCTCCAATCCAAGTCCAAAAAACATTCAAAAAATTTTTTATTTCCCCCCTTCCCTCTTAGGGAAGGGGGGTAGGGGGGTTAGGTCTGCGGTTGTTACTAAAAAATCTATCTTTCAGATATTGCTAAAAAGCCTTTAGGAAGATGATTTTATTACAAGAGTAAGTATAAATTCAAACTGGAGGTGAATAGCCCTGCTGTAAACTGGTATAAGGAGCTAATTAAATGAATTTAAAACCTGTTTTAGAACTATTTCAAGAAACATTTCAAGAGTGGAGTAAAGATAAGGTATCACGCTTATCAGCAGCTTTAGCTTATTACACAATTTTTTCGATTGCTCCCTTACTTATTATTATAATTGCTGTTGTTGGAGCCGTGTTAGGAGAAGCTGCAGCACAGGATGCTGTTAGACAGCAATTAATAGGATTAGTAGGTAGTTCAAGCGCAGAGGTAATTCAAACTGCAATAAAAAATGCCAGCCAACCACGAGCGGGTATTGTTGCTTCTTTAATTAGTATTGCGGTGCTGCTATTTGGTGCGACTGGTTTATTTGCTGAATTACAAGATTCTTTGAATACAATTTGGGAAGTACAACCGAAACCAGGACGTGCTGTAAAAACTATGGTTCGTCAACGTTCTTTGTCGTTTGCAATGGTTTTGGGTATCGGTTTTTTACTGATGGTTTCTCTTATATTAAGTACAGTTTTAACGGGGGTTATAACGTATTTTAGGGGTTTACTACCAGGTGCTGACTTTATCTGGCCGCTGATAAATTTTATTCTTGGTTTTGTAGTGACCACTGTCTTGTTTGGACTAATTTTTAAGGTATTACCAGATGTAAAAATAGCTTGGAATGATGTTTGGATTGGTGCTGCTATAACTTCGCTATTATTTTCAATTGGTAGACTTTTATTGGCGTATTATTTAACCCATAGTAACTTTGGTTCAACTTATGGAGCAGCAGGCTCAATTGTAGTTATTTTAGGTTGGGTTTATTATGCGGCACAAATTTTATTTTTTGGTGCTGAATTTACCCAAGTTTATGCTATAAAATACGGTTCCCAAATTGTCCCAGATAAGAATGCTGTGCCTCTAACAGAAGAAGCTCGTCTTCAACAAGGGCTAAAACCTAATGATACTTATGATACTCCTAGAAAAACACAACGTTCAAAGAAAAAGCCATCATCCAATTGGATTAATCGTTTATTCAGAAGCTTTAAGCAACCTAAACGTTTAAAAGGTCGCAGAAATAGGTAACCGTAACCGCACCCGTATATGTAGAGACGTTACATGTAACGTCTCTACATTTTTGCTGTAAAATGTGACAGTTGTACTTTGTGGCGTGTGGCGAAGGGTGATTGAGCGTTATACTCTGCCTGAAATGGGCAATTTGTGGACTGATGAATATAAGCTAAAGACTTGGCTGCTGGTGGAAATTGCAGTTTGTGAAGCGCAAGCTGAGTTGGGTTATATTCCTGCTGATGCGGTTACGGAAATCAAGGCTAAGGCTAACTTTGACTTGAAGCGGGTCTTGGAAATTGAGGCTGAAGTCCGTCATGATGTAATTGCGTTTTTGACGAACGTTAACGAATATGTTGGTGATGCTGGTCGGTATATTCATTTGGGAATGACCAGTTCTGATGTGTTAGATACCGCTTTAGCTTTGCAGATGGTTGATAGTCTGGATGTAATAATGAAGCGTCTGGATGATTTAATCGCTGTAATTAGAAATAAAGCCAGTGAGCATCGTGAGACGTTTATGATAGGACGCTCACACGGTATTCATGCGGAACCAATTACTTTTGGTTTTAAATTAGCTGGGTGGTTAGCGGAAGTATTGCGTCACCAAGAACGTTTGAAAATTTTACGCTCGACTATTGCAGTTGGTAAAGTTTCTGGTGCTGTGGGGACTTATGCCAATATTGAACCGCGTGTGGAAGCTCTGGCTTGCGCTAAGTTAGGGTTAAGACCTGATGCAGCATCAACACAAGTTATTTCCCGCGATATCCACGCTGACTTTGTGCAACAATTGGCTCTGGTGGCTGCTTCAATTGAGCGGTTTGCGGTGGAAATTCGTAATTTGCAAAGAACTGATGTTTTGGAAGTGGAAGAGTTTTTTGCTAAGGGTCAAAAAGGTTCTTCGGCAATGCCCCACAAGCGTAATCCTATCCGCTCGGAACGGTTAACAGGGATGGCTAGAATGGTGAGAAGTTATGCTGTGGCTGCGTTAGAAAATGTTGCTTTATGGCATGAGCGCGATATTTCTCACAGTTCTGTTGAGCGGATGATGTTGCCTGATGCATGTATTTTGACCCATTTTATGTTGGTGGAAACTATTGATTTGGTGCAAAATTTGCTGGTGTATCCGGAAAATATGGCTCGGAATATGAACTGCTATGGTGGTGTTGTATTCAGTCAGCGGGTAATGTTGACCCTGGTCGCTAAGGGTATGCTGCGGGAAGATGCTTATAAGGTGGTGCAGGAAAATGCTCATGCTGCTTGGAATCAACCTTCTGGGAATTTCCATGATTTGATTCGTAATGATGCTCGTGTGAATGAAAAGCTTTCTGCTGCAGAAATTGAGGAGTGCTTTAATCCTCAGCACCATTTGAAACATTTGGGTGAGGTTTATCAAAGGTTGGGTATTGGGAATGAGTGATTGGTGATTGATACCTCTGAACTAAAGTTCGAGCTAAAAGCTAAAACCCGTTAAAAACGGGTTGAAAGCTTGGACAATAGCGCATATTTTAACCCGTTTCAACGGGTTTAAGCTTTTAGCCAGAACTTTAGTTCAGGGGTATTTCTCGTGGGGTTTTCTGTTGCGAGGACAGTAATACTGTGGCGAATATTTGTTTTTACTAAAAGTACAGGAATTAATCTATAGTAAAAAATTACGAAAACTAAACCAAAATAATACGGAATTTATAGTAAAAAATAAAATATCGGCTACGGAGTTTCAGCATAGCAACAAAAATTCTTGTTTATGTTGCAAGAAAAATCATAAATCTGGGTAGTTTTAATTTGTTACCCAGGGTTTGCAGCTGTCCTCGATGAGTAGTTATTACTATTTTATTTTTATGATTGAAATCCTAGCTGTACTTTCTGTTTCTGCTGCTGCTGGTATGAGAATTGCTTTGCCTCTATTGGTTTTTGGACTTTTACAAGAGGAAACTCTTTGGTCTCAGATTCCTATTTTATCTCAATTTCCGGAAACTTTGTTAATTTCATTACTCAGTATCTGGTCGCTTTTTGAATTGTTTGCTTCCAAAAAATTACTGGGACAACGAATTTTGCAGGTGGTACAGTTAATGTTTTCACCTTTGGTCGGTGCGATTTTGGGTTTGGCAATTCTGACTACACCAATGATTCCCAATTGGTTGATTGCTTCTATTGCTGCTTTGTTGGCTTTGGTGCTGCAAATTGTTCAGGTTGGTTGGTTTTATCGCTTGCGTGGGTTGCCTTTGTGGGCTGTTGTAATACAAGATATTTTATGTGTTGCTTTGGTACTTTTTGCTGTTGATGCTCCTTGGCATGGTGGATTAATTGCTTTATTTTTACTTTGGTTTGCTGTTCGTTCGGCTACTCAATGGTATGGTTGGTATCAAAAAGGGAAGAAGACAAAGGTTCCTCGACGGCTTTATTTGTAAGTATTTATCTTAATTTACAGTATTTACAGCATTTACTGATTACCATTTATAATCAGAGTTATAGATATCAAAATACTTACAACATGGTAATCTCTATTAGACATATCCGAAAAAGAATGTAGATACCGTAAATTTACTTTTTCTATAAGGGTTTCGGTGGATGCATAATTAATTTCCGGAGATGTTTATTAGTTATGTTAGCTAGATAACTACGACGGGAATCTTTGTGGTCAAGTTGGTCGAGAAGTTAAACCCTCTCCTGTATGGATTGCTGATTTAGATGATTATCAAGTCGTCACTATTTTTGGTGCAAATGTTGACCCACGTAAAAAGTATATAAACGAATTAAAAACAAGTAAAAATATGAAAGAATACTTCCAAATATTCCCCTTACCTTTGTAAATCTCTCTCGCAACCCGTTAAAAACGGGTTTAAGCTTTAAGCCAGAAATTTAATTCTAGGTTTCAGAAATTTAATTCTATGCTTATCTATAAAAACCTTGTAGGGACTCTAAATTTAGGGTCTCTATATTCTTTTTTACCAAGATACCAAGCAGCAATATTAATATACCACGTTTGGGTAAAGTTTTCAAGTTATACAATATGCTATTGTCAAACATTAAAGCTACTGGGCAAATGTAACCTAACTTTCTTAAATTTAATAAACGTAAAATATTGCTTGTTTTATACTAAAATGTGATACGCCATATAAACTTATTACAAATAAAGGTGTGATTCTAGTCACATCATTCTTGTTAACTAAATGATATTTCAACATTATAAAGATGCTATAAATCTAACTGTAATTCAAATCTGAGGCTTACTAAGTTAGTACATTCATCTAAGAGTGTAAGTTTATACTTTTTTAACTGTCTCCTATGGGCATCTGCATTGAGTGCGATTTTTTATTCAATATGAATTTAAGCTTAGCCCACTTGTCGCCAATAAAGTAAATGAATACTACAACTATAGAATTTCCTGGAACCCCATTAGAACCAAACTCTATTTTTTACATTAAACGTCCTAGTATGGAAAAATTAATTTTCCAAGAAATTACTCATCCAGGTTGTATTATTCGTATTAAAGCACCCCAACTGATGGGTAAAACATCTTTGGTCTTACGCTTAATTGCTCATGCTAAAAGCCTTGAATATCATACCGTATATTTAGATTTACAAAAAGCTGATAAAGCTATTTTTGCTTCTATAAATAAATTCTTACGCTGGTTATGTGCTAACGTCAGTCAGCAGTTACAGTTACCAGTTAATTTAGATAATTATTGGGATGATGATATCGGGAGTAAAATAAGCTGTTCCATTTATTTTCAACATTACTTATTACGAAAAATAAATAATCCTTTAGTCTTAGTTTTTAATGAATTAAATCGAATTTTAGAATATCCGGAAATTGCCGAAGATTTTTTACCGTTAATACGTGCTTGGCATGAAGAAGCGAAACAAGAAGAAATTTTACAGAAACTAAGATTTGTCTTAGTTCATTCTACAGAAATTTATATTACTCTTAATATAAATAAATCTCCCTTTAATGTAGGTTTAACAGTTAAGATACCTGAATTTACAGTCGAAGACATTCAAGAATTAGCACAACGCCATGGCTTAGATTGGACAGAAAAAGCCGCAAAACGTAATGCTTTCGCTCTCAAATCGATGTTGGGTGGGCATCCATATTTAGTGAGACTTACCCTTTACCATTTAGCAAATAATGCAAATAAAACTTTAGACCAAATTTTAGAAGATGCTCCTACAATTACAAGTATTTACAGCAGTCATCTCAAAAATTTACTAATCACTTTACAAGAAAATATAGAACTTAAAGCAGCACTACAAGAGTTAATCGCTGCTCGTGGTAAACTAAATATAGACCACATATTAGCATATAAATTAGAAAGTTTAGGTTTAATAAAACTTGAAGGTGATTCATGTACTTTTTCTTGCGAACTTTATCGACAATACTTTTCTAATCAACCTTGGGAAAAGTTAAATCAGTGGCAATACCTAAAGCAGTTACAACAAGAAAAGAAGACCTTAGAGGAACTGTCAAATACAGATAACCTCACTCAACTTGCCAATCAACGCTACTTTGATACATTACTAAATGACCTTTGGCCAACGCTAGCAGAAGAAGAAGCTCCTATTTCGTTAATTATATTAGACGCTGACCATCTGAAAATTTATAATAAAACCTATGGACGAGAAGCAGGAGATAATTGTTTGCGAAAAATAGCTGATTTGCTCAAAGAAATCGCTAACAGTTTTTCTATTCGTGGTTCTTACCAATTAACTGCAACTCGTTATGATTCCGGAGAATTTGCTTTGCTTGTTCCTGGTAAAGCATCTGCAATAACTTTTAAGCTGGCTGAATATATCCGTGAGCAAGTAATAAATTTAGCTATCCCTCTGGATAGTATGCTATTTTCTGGACTTACAGCTTCTTTTGTAACTATCAGCTTAGGTGTTTCTTCGATAGTTCCTAGTAATACACAATCCCCTGCGATTTTAGTGCAAGACGCTCGTCAAGCTCTTGAGAAATCTAAAAAGAATGAACGCAATCGTACCACAATGGGCAGTATGGTCACATAATATTTTATAAGAATATACGCTCATAGCGTATCCACAAAATCGTGATACAATAGTGGACGCCGCATGTAAGTTGTGGTACTCGATGTCCCAACTGATGGCTGAGAGAAAATAAAATTCTGGAGAGGTGTCCGAGTGGTTGATGGTGACGCACTCGAAATGCGTTCTAGGGAAACCTAGCGGGGGTTCGAATCCCCCCCTCTCCGTTTCAATTCTATTTCGTTAAGCATAGTAAAATATTCTTCAGTGCAGAAGTTCTAAAAGACGGAGGTTTTACCATATCAGAAATTGAAGACTTAGGAGTCACCGATGAGGAATATTTAGCAGGTTTGGCAGCTGGTATTGATGTTTTAGAATTAAAACGGCTTATAAACTGGGGAATTCCCGAAAAATTGGCTTTGGAGGTCATGGAAATTACTCCTCGTATAGCTAATGGTACAGCAGCCCCTGAAGAAATTGCCAGAGGATTAATGATTTTGACACCCTCATTTAGAAAAAAAATTATGGAAGAAGAAGGTATTTTACCCACTCAAAGCTGATATTTTGACACTCCACCAAATGTTACAAAGAAAAGACCCAGATACCCCTGAACTAAAGTTCTAGCTAAAAACTAAAGTTAGCTAAAGCTAACTAAAATAAGTGTTTCAACCCGTTTTCAACGGGTTTAAGCTTTTAGCCCTCACTTTAGTGAAGGGGTATCAAGGATTTTATTAGTAATACTTGGGTTTAATTAATGCATTTTATCTACGTATACTCCCTTGCCAAGTTATATTCTGTTTAGCCGAACGACCTCCTAAAGAACGGGTTGCTTCCAACTCAATATCAACTTGTAAACCCGAACGTAAAGCATTATTAGGAATTTGTAGTTTACCTAAAGCTATAGAAAAACGATTATACTCCCGATTTACAAGCTCTGCTGGAATATCACCCTCATAAACCTTTTGATAATCTGAAAAACCGCGAAAATCATCCCTATCTTGAATACGATATTTAACACGAAATCTTGTATTAATCACATCAGACCTTGCAGCTAAATCTACTATTTTTAAACTTAAATTTTGTCCCGAACCAGCAAATTCTGCTACAGCCAATCTAGTAACGTCCTTTCTAGGAATAGCACTATTAACAGTATATTTAGTGATATTACCTTCCGTTTTAGCGCTACCATCAAGCCATAAATCTTCAGGAAAATCTACTTCCATCTGATTATTATCATTTAGCGTAATCTTGACATTTTTATCACCATAACGGTTGATAGGTTGCTTATCTTGCCAAACTAACTGAAAAGTTCCTTCCAAGCGTTTATCAAATTCCCGATATTCATCAGCAATAATAGAGCCAGGAGCCAATAAAGAAGTAGCACCAGTACGAAGATTCCATTTATTCTTAGATAAATTAAACTGTTGACTACCCAACTCAGAAATCGCCTTAGTAACGCTAGGATTATCAACCGCTAAAGTTTCCTTACCCTTAATAATACTCAAAACCCCCAAACTTCCGCGCTTCCCACTACTACCATCGCTACCATCTTGACCGTCCCTACCGTCATTACATCTATAAGTTTTCTTAGTACATTTATAATCTGGACTACCAGAAGTACCCGTACAACTTTCTATTTCCCAATCTCGTTTGCGACAGCGACACCCTTCGGCACCATTCCCACCCCGTCCACCACGTCCACTTTCCCCACCCGTAGCACGAACCAAAATTTTTCTTAAATCATCTAAATTAGAATAATAAACAGTCAAAGAACCCCCATTTCCACCATCACCACCACGACCACCAACACCACCACCACCCCCATCAGGTGCTTGCACATCATGACTTACATTGCTTGGTTGGTCATAGCAATAAGGACGAGTACCATTTGTACCATCCTCCCCATCTTCTCCATTACTACCAGAAAGCTCAAGATTTACCGCAGAACCATCAGCAAAAATAGTTTGACTTTGACCAGAACGTCCATCTCTACCAGCACGTCCAGAGCTTCCACTACGTCCATCTGTCCCATAGTCTCTACCATAATCTCTGCTTGCTAAAGTATAAGAATTTGTTAAACATACTACTGATGCAGAAGTCGGTAACGAGCTAGCAAATAAGCTGACAGTTACTAATAGGGCTAATTTCCCCCACACAAGCTTAAGCATAGGTTTTTAGTTGATTTTGTAAGCACTTTCTTTAATCAACTACTTATGACATTGATTTTCCGTAAATTGCTCCAAATTGAGGAACTCCCCACTCCCCATTCCCCATTCCCCATCAAAGCATCCACTCAAGAAGCAAACCAACTCGACTATCTTTACTCTGTCGAGCATTTTGTTTTTGTATATCCGTAGAAAACCTTAATTTTTTTGTCACAGCATAAGCAAAAGACAGCGTTGTTAAACCCACCTCCTCATCAGTACCCGGAGCAACCCAACTTTGAGTCAAAGAAATATCCGCTCCACCACCACGAGATAAAACAAACAGAAGTCTCACTCCAATATTTACTCCCGATGTTGAATAATTATTAGCATTACTGTTATTTTCACCATTATTTTTTAAATATCTATACCCCAATACCGGAGCTATATTTATATAACTACCCAAAGGACGCAAATAATATCGTAAATCTGCACCATATGCTTGACGCTGACCATTAAACGCTACTTGATAATCACCACTAATCGTTAAACGACTATCACCAATAAATATATCCTCAATGCCAACACTCACCCCACCAGATTGTCCATTAGAAGGAAACAGAGCATAGCCAAACCTTAATCGAGTAGGAAAACTGGGGTCATTTTTAATATCTTCCAACACATTAGGAACCTGACGTAACCAACGCTGTAAAACCGGACTACTTTCTATAATTTCCGGACTTAAATCCAAATCTTCCGCAGATACTGAAACCTTTACAGCTGGGAGAGTCTGACACCAAGCAGGAGTCGCAGTTAACAATAAACAAACCAAAAATCCTAATCTAAAAATCAATCTTTTTCCTCCTTCTGTCATTGCGTTCGTGAAGGGTTCCCTCTTAGAGGGTGTTTATAAATAAAATCTTAAGCATAATTCAGGCTGCAAAATACCCAAAAAGCCAGGGAATAAATTCCCTGTCTAAAAGCTAAAGTCCTCTAAAGAGGACTAATAATAAGGGTTTTGGGATTAATATTTATTTTATAAAAACCCTCTTAGGAAGTGGAGGAAGGCAATGACAGGTAATAAAAAAGTGGCTCTGTTTTCGCAGAACCACCATTACTTCTAAATGTTTTTCTAAATTACCGGACAGAACCTTCCCAAACTTTAGAATCAATAGGTTTCATCAAATACAATTTGACGAATTGCCACCCATTAGAAACAAAGTGAGGTAACTTTTGGAAAATTTGTAAGAACTTAGGTGTACCAGAATTAGCTATCGCACCTAATTTCTCATTATTTTTGACACAAATTTCCAAGCGCTCGTAAAACTCTGGATTTTCCACATCCAGCATTACAGGGAAAACTCGTGCTGCAGTTTCGTTCGTCTTCAAAATTACATGCTTGTCGTATTCCCGTGCATCAAGCCCCAGCGTCGCATAAAAATCTTTACGCTGGATGTCGTTTAGATACATGGTCACAAATACTGATAACAAGAAGAACCGAGACCATAACCGCGCTCTCCAGTCATTAAGCATTTGTGGCTGAGAACGCATAATAGCGTCAAAAAAGTCACCATGACGGTTCTCATCCTGACACCAATTTTCAAAGAATCGGAAAATCGGATAAATTCTGTCTTCAGGATGTTGCTCTAAATGACGATAAATGGTTATGTACCGCCAATAACCAATTTTCTCCGACAAATAAGTTGCGTAGAAAATAAATTTTGGCTTAAAGAAGGTGTAGTTTTTGCTCTTAGTCAAAAACCCTAAATCGAGGGACAAATTGAAGTCCGACATCGCTTTGTTCAAAAAGCCAGCATGACGTGCTTCATCCCGTGACATCAGGTTAAAACACTCAGCCAATAAAGGACTTTTATCCTTTAAGCGACGACCAAGTTCTTTGTAAAGCAAAAAGCCAGAAAACTCCGCTGTACAAGAACGTTCTAGAAATTCAATGAATAATTGGCGTGTTTCCCCGTCAATATCATCCCAGGATTTGTCAAACTCTTCATTCCTAACGAAATGATGACGGTTATAATCAGCGCGAAACTCTTCCAAGATGGCTTTTAGCTCGTCTTCGTTGACGGCTATATCCATCCGCGCCATTTCATCAAAATCGGTTGTATAAAACCGGGGTGTCAACAGCGTATCTTTCGCTGGGGCTTTTATTCCCGGACGCAATTCTTCAAAGCCTGGTTTTTTTAGGGAATCTACCATGTTTTGATTGCTCTTTCTCTTTTTTTTATCTTTTGCATGTCCGACAAGCTTTCAGTTGACAAAAGGAACAAAATAAACTAAGGCAAAAGAAATTATAAAATAATTGCTGGTTGTCCTTTATCCTTTTTGCTCAACTTTGGCATTGCCTAACAAAACCAATTAATACGACGATAAATATTTAGTCGCATAGTATAAAATTCAGTCTACCAAGCCTTGCACTTCTTACAGCCATCTCAAACGTTAAGAGTTGCAACAAATTTTTGCTTGTTTTCGGGAATTGCTAAGTGGGAGTAGGAAGTCATATATGAGTACAAAGCATTTTAAGGAAAGCAACTGTAAAAACCCTGATGAATCTCCCCAAGCGTTAAAGATTTCACATTATAATTTTACTTAATGCTTGATATCAGTTTTTTAAATTAATTGCTGACACCGCTTAGGTTAGCTGATATTGAATTGCTTCTCCTATCTTTTGAATGAACCGTTCTCAAACTAAGTGTAAAGAGTATTAATAATAACTAGCTAAAGCGCCAAAGGTTTTAAGGATAATTGATTATGCAAAACACCAAGAAGCAAGAACGTGTAACAACTTCCTATATTTTATCTGCGGGTTGGTTTTTGGGTCTAGGAGGATTGCACCGTATATACAATGGTAAAATTGGCACAGGCTTATTATGGCTATTTACTTATGGGATGTTTGGTGTCGGCCAGTTTATTGATTTATTTCTGATTAACGACATGGTAGACGAACACCACATGAAGCTCCGGCTCAAAGGTGGTTTAGACCCTTGGGGAATACCTGAAACTCAACAAATCGTTGCTACCCAAGTTCACCGTCCTACGGGTCAAGAATTGATGGTAAAGCTTATCGAAGTCGCTGACAAAACAGGTGGATTTCTCACCGTGACTAAAGCTGTAAAAGAGACGGGAGCCACTTTTGCTGAAGTTGAAGCTTGTTTTAAAGAAATGCTTAAATCCGGTTACGTGAAAATAGACAACGACCCCGTTACTGGAGCCGTCACATACCATTTTCATGAACTCGGTTAAGGGGGGAATGGGGAATGGGGAGTGGGGAGTGGGGAATGGGGAGTGGGGGAGTGGAGAATTGCGAATTGCGAATTGCCTACTCCCTACTCCCTAATTTCGGCTGAGCCATTTTTGACCGTTTAAGCGCTGAATTAAACCCCAAACCAACAGGTCAAGAGTCATTTTGCGCTCGTCAATCAAGAAAGACTCTAGGGTACTGGGTTTCTTTTTACCTTCGCTACAAGAAAAACCCTTTTTCCCTTGAATATCTTCATCTGGAAAATATAGATTAAATTGACGCAGCCCATTTTGCCATGAGCCTATCATTTGCCAGCAATCCCCTACAGATTCCATCCCTTTAACTGGGAATTTCTGTTTCACAAGTGACAATTGCAAATCACTTACCCCTACCTGGCTGATTGCCTTTTGGATGGCTGGTATATAGTCTTGCTCAACAAATTCTGCAAAAGGCTTAGTTTCTGGACCTGCGGGTTTTTCCTTTTTAGCTGCTTTTACTGCTGGTGCGGCTGCTGGCTCTGCTGCTGGAGTTGGGTTAGTTTCTTCTGCCATTGCTCGGATTTATCCTTAAATATATAGAGGTTTAGAGCAAGCGCTCCGAATCAGGTATTTGTCATTTACATTTTGACACAACTCTGAGGATGCAAGGAATGCGAGCTTTCTATGGTTGAGATGTGATATAAGTACTGTTTGAAGCAATGACAGGGGGTTCCTCCTCGCAATGACGGGGGGTTGTTATTTATCTAATTCGGTGAACAACTGGGACAAAACCACGTTGGAAAACAGAAATCCATCTGGGTCGGTAAACCTTAACTTTTCGTCTGTAATCTCTACCCAAGCCTTTTGACCATTTTGAGACTTTAAGTAGGGTTGTAAAATTTTTCTTATTTTCTCCACTTTATCGACACCGAACTTTTCCTGCAAAACCTGCAAACTCAAACCCTCAGCTAAGCGCAATCCCACCATTAAGGTTTCTAATAAAACTTCATTAAGCGGTGTAACTTGGCAATCAACCACCGCACCCGTTTCTACCCAAGCATAGTATTCCTGAGTTTTGCGTGGACGAGTAAATCGTTTACCCTCAACATAGCTCGCAGCTCCCATCCCAAAACCGTAATAAGACTTATTTTCCCAATAAACCCGATTATGACGACACTGATGTCCTGGTAAAGCATAGTTAGAAATCTCATAATGCTCGTATCCAGCGCTAGTCAAAACCTTTTGTGCCATCCGGTACATATCTACAGTTGTTTCATCCGTAGGTAAAGGTTTATCACCCGGTTTATAATAACGACCAAAAGCTGTCCCTGCTTCGATGGTTAAATCATAAATAGATATATGTGTTGGTGCTAAAGATATAGCTTTGTCAAGAGATTCTCGCCACATTTCTAAACTTTGGTTCGGTAAACCAGAAATTAAATCTAAACTAAATTCTGGAACCTCTACCTTGCGAATTAATTCTACCGATGCAAAAATATCAGAAACTGAGTGCAAGCGACCAGATAATTTTAGCAGTTCATCTTGAAACGCCTGCACACCAAAACTTACCCTATTGACTCCAGCATCACGAAATCCTTGGATATGCCCTAAATTAAACGTTCCTGGGTCAATTTCCATAGAAATTTCTGCCGAATCACAAATACCAAAATGCTTATCGAGCGTATTTAATATACACTGTAACTGTTGTGTAGATAACAGTGAAGGAGTTCCACCACCAAAAAAAATTGTTTTTAAAGGTTGCCCTAAGGTTGGTGTAATGAGGATTTCCTCACATAATACATCAACATAATGAGAGATAGTACCAGATGTCTCTCCTCGCTTATTATCGCCAACAACCGAAACCGCAAAATCACAATAAAAACAACGACGTCGGCAAAAAGGAATATGCACATAAGCAGAGTTAGGAACGCTAGGAAATATAACTTTTTGAAGCATTATGAGTTCATGATTAACTTATGTTTTCAAGAATTACAAATAATGTAAATTAATGTGACTTTCATAAATTATTATTATATTTCAATAACAAAGATGAAAAAACTAAAATATAAGGCTATTTAGTTATAATATTTGCAGATGCTATCAATTATCATTCCTCTTACTTTTGTAAATAATTCTAAATCTATGTTACCGAGGATATAAAAAATACTTCGGATTATCCGATAATATAATTTCAGGAAGATTATACAACCATGCTTGATGCCATTATTATTCTCTCATTCATCCTGGCAGCGGCGGGAATCGGCTTCTACAGTACCGATTTGCTTCCAACTGAAGCACTAAGTCGGGTGACAAACTTAGATGCTTTACGTTTTATCGTTGCTGTCTTTGCTGCTATTATTGGTGGAGCTTTTGGGCTAAGATTTCAGACTGAATACCGCCGTCTGGAAATACAAGTCCGGGAATTACCACTAGAAGTTATCTTGACTCGCGCTATTGGTTTGGTAATTGGATTACTTGTTGCCAACTTAATGTTAGCGCCACTATTTTTGTTACCCATTCCAGCTGATTTTGGTTTTATTAAGCCCTTGGTGGCAGTTGTTGGTAGTATTGTGTTGGCTGTTACAGGTATGAACTTAGCAGATACTCATGGAAGGGGTTTACTACGCCTTATCAATCCCAACACTGTAGAAACAATGGTAGTGGAAGGAACATTGAAGCCTGCCAGCACTAAGGTGTTAGATACCAGCTGTATTATCGATGGTCGAATAGAAACCCTTTTAGAGACAGGTTTTTTAGAAGGACAAATAATTGTACCTCAGTTTGTCTTGCAGGAATTACAGCAAGTTGCAGACGCGAGCAAAGACCAAAAGCGGGTGCGGGGAAGACGGGGTTTAGAAATTCTTAACCGGATAAAAACAGATTATCCAGACAGAATCGTGTTAAATTCCCTTGATTACGAAGATATTCCCACCGTTGACGCAAAATTAGTCAAATTTGCTCAAGAAATTAACGCTATATTGCTAACGAACGACTATAACTTATCCAAAGTCGCCACTTTGCAAAAAGTATCGGTATTAAATGTGAATGATTTGGTAAATGCTGTACGTCCTAGCTATTTACCTGGTGATAACATTGATTTGAAAATTCTTAAAGAAGGAAAAGAACCCAGCCAAGGGATAGGTTACCTTGATGATGGCACAATGGTTGTTGTCGAGGAAGGAAGTGGTTATGTTGGTGGCGAAATTAGAGTAGTAGTCACTAGTGCGTTACAAACTTCTGCTGGGAGAATGATATTCGCTAAACCCCAAGAAAAAGCGTTCACGTAGAGTTTGTATAACAATCAATGGGACGTTCAATTAGGGTAAAACCTTGTGGTCGCTGTAGTCAAACTGCAGCGATTTTGTATAGGGTTAAATATGAAGAAGATGGGAACTGGGTTTTTGTTTGCCGCGAATGTTGGGATATGGTGAGCTTGGATAACCCTTTTTATGTTTATGGTGGGACTTGGAAAGCGAAGAAGAAGTAGGTAGTAAATAAAATTTTAAGCTGCATTCGTACCGCAAGCCAGGGAATAAATTAAGAGTCTAAAAGCAAAAGTCCTCTGTAAGAGGACTAATAAGAAAATTTTTGGAAACATCCTAATTTTGTAGAAATTATCTATTTTGGATTTGTGATTTTAGTCCTCTTAAGAGGACTTCAGCTTTTAGACTCTTAATTTATTCCCTGGCTACCTGGGATTGCTTCGTTCCATTCCCTAAGAGGGAACGCTACGCGAACGCAATGACAGCTAACGGGGATTTATAATTCGTAAACTTCTAATGGCAAATTGTCCGGGTCTTGAAAGAATGTGAATTTTTTACCTGTTAGGTCATCAACCCTAATATTTTCAACTTCTATATTTTGGGATTTTAAGTAAGCTACTGTTTGCTCAATATTTTCCACTTTAAATGCAAGATGTCTTAACCCACATGCTTCTGGATTGCTAACTCGGTTGGGTCGATTGGGAAAGGAAAATAATTCTATTTGGTCGTTATTCCCCACCTTTAAATCTAATTTATAAGAATTTCTTTCTTTACGAAAAGTTTCTTCAATAATCGTAAATCCTAAAATTTCTGTATAAAACTTCTTTGAGCGTTCATAGTCAGAACAAATAATAGCTACATGATGAATCCCACTAGTCTTAATCATAAAATACCATCAACTTAAAATTCAAAACTTAAAATTCAAAATTCAAAATTCAAAATTACAATCTCTATAAGTAGATTTAGAGGTTTTATTAATTCAAAATTGAATTTGCTTTTCTTTAATTTTGCATTTTGCATTTTGAATTTTGAATTTTGAATTGTTTAAGAATCCTGCAAGGTTGTTTTAGAAACAATCCGTGTTTTCTTCCGGTCTGCTTCGCTAAGGTCTCCTCCTTCTTGCAAGCGGGTTGCAGAATATTGCAGTACCGTTGCAGCAGAAGTATCTCCCATTTGCAAAGCTGTTTTTGCGGCTGTTTGCAGCATTGTTGCTGCACCTGCACGGTCACCTTGTTGTAATTTAGCCTCCGCTAGCTGAGTTTGTCGATATTTAGCTAAAGCGAGTATGGATTTTTGTACTTCTTGGTCTGTAACGGGTTGATAGTTCGTTACAAAATTCCCTTCTACTGGTATATTTTCGGAAAGTACTCCCGTTAGTTTTTTTGCTGGGTCATCGTAGCGTACTTGTAGTTTCGCAATTGGATGAGTACCTGCTGGAAATTGACCGATGTAAACATTTGCTAGGACTTTACGTTCTGAGTCGGTCATTAAGTCCCCTAAACGTACCGCAAAACGTCCATCAGCTTCTTGTTGCACTGGTAATTCGATTGTATCAGGTGCTACTTGAGCGATTGGTTTGAGTTCTGCTAAGCGTACGTTGGGCATTAAAGAAAATATTAGATATGCGTTAGTTAAACCTACGGATTGAATCCGGTTAAAAAGGCGACTGAATTCTTCTACTGCTTGGTCTGCTTGTTGAATATAAGACAAGCTACCACCACCAGCATCAGCGATTTTTTCTAGGATATCTTGGTTCCAATTATCACCAAACCCCAGGGAATTGAGAGTTAAATTGTAACCAGCAGCCAATTGGGCAAATTTTAAACAGCGGTTATTATCTCCATGTTCGTTTTCCCCATCGGTTAACAAAAACACTTGTGAAATAGTTTCTTTTTTTCCTTTAGCTAGTTCTTCAATCCCCAAGCGCAATCCTTCGTCGATAGCTGTTCCTCCGTCTGCTTTCAAACGGCTTATTTGTTGCTTTACGCTTTCTGGGTCTTCCACAACTTGGTTGGGTACTAAAACTTTCGCACGGTGGTCGAACACCACAACCGAAAGTCGGTCACCAGGATTAAGTCGGTCAACCAAACGGATAGCGGCTTGTTTGACAGTTTCCAAAGGTCGCCCGCTCATTGAGCCACTATGGTCTAAAATCAAACATAAATTTAGCGGTACATTGCTGTCGAAAGTTTCATTTAGGGCTGAAATTGAAACAGACAACTGACGCTGACTATTGGGTTGGTTGGCGTCTAAGTTATAATCGCTAAGAGCAGGCTGCAAACTAACCTTCATAAACCAAGAGTCCTATACAAGCTACACATACTTATAAATAACTTCAAAATCCTAGTTCAGCACTACGGAAAAAAGAATAAAATACAAATACATTAAATAATATTTAGAATATCTTTGTAGGCAAATTTACCAAAAAGTGCAAAAACTAGATTTCTTCAGGATAACGAGAGTTAACTAGCATAGCAGCCTCGACATGGAGGGATAACCGTTCCTGTGTTCCATTGGTTGTTGCCATTGACACTAGAGCAAAAAGAGTTCCCAGCAATTATTTATTACCAATTACCCATTACCAATTAGCCATTACCAAGATTTATAGCCTTTGCCGTCCGCTTACAGGATTTAATAAAAATCTATTTACCGAATAGCAGAAATCCGTACCAGGCATAATAGCAAGCATCGCGTTAGGATGTAATACAGTTAAAGGCATTAATTCTCAGGCAACAGTTGCTATGGAAACTTCCCCCATCAAGGCTGTTCAAGCCCAGTACTACGGCGACAATTCCTACCGTACTCCACCACCAGATTTACCTTCCTTATTGCTGAAGGAACGTATCGTCTATCTTGGGATGCCGCTGGTGGCAGCAGTTACGGAGCTAATAGTCGCACAACTGTTGTACTTACAGTCCGACGACCCAGAAAAACCAATTAAAATTTACATCAACTCTATCGGTACGGCGGGCTATGGCGCTGAAACAGAAGCCTTCGCCATTTACGATACGATGAAATATATTAAGCCTCCCATCCACACCATTTGTATAGGTAGCGCGATGGGTATGTCAGCAATGCTTTTGTCTGCGGGCACGAAAGGCTACCGAACAGCTTTACCTCATGCGACTATTGTACTGCACCAGCCAATGAGCGCAGCAAGAGGACAAGCAACCGACATCCAAATCCAGGCTAAGGAAGTTCTGACAAATAGAGGAACAATGCTCGATATCCTTTCCCGCAATACAGGACAGGATAGAGAAAAAATCCATAAAGACATGGACCGCCTCTTTTATATGACACCTCAACAAGCGGTGGAATACGGTGTTATAGACAAAGTTTTTGAAACTAAAGAAGAACTAGCCAAATCGCCATTACCCGCTGGAGTTCTTTAATTTATCTGTTGACTGTTGGCTGTTAACTGATGACTGTTGGCTGTTAACTGATGACTGTTGACTGATGACTGTTGACTAACGAGCGAATTAACTCATAGATGTTTTTTCCCTTTCAACCGTCAACCGTTAACCGTCAACCGTCAACCGTTAACCGTCAACCATCAGCAGTTAACCGTCAACCGTCAACAGTCAACAGTAAACTATTTTAGGAGTAGTCAAATGCCTATAGGCGTCCCAAAGGTTCCTTACCGGATGCCGGGGGAACAGTATACCCAGTGGGTTGATATCTATAATCGTCTTTATCGCGAGCGTATTATTTTCCTCCCGCGAGACATTGATGATGAAATAGCAAACCAAATTGTTGCGGTAATGCTTTACTTAGACTCAGAAGACCCAGGTAAAGATATTTACTTATACATCAATTCTCCTGGTGGTGTTGTCAACTCCGGGTTGATGATTTATGACACCATGCAGCATATCAAATCAGATGTGGTAACAATTTGTGTTGGTTTAGCAGCTTCGATGGGTTCATTCCTGCTAGCAGGTGGAACTAAAGGTAAGCGCTTAGCCCTACCACACTCCAGAATAATGATTCACCAACCGTCTGGTGGTGCAAGCGGACAAGCTAGCGATATAGAAATTCAAGCCAAAGAAATTATTAGGCTTCGTCGTCAGCTAAATGGAATCTACGCTAACAACACCGGTCAAACCCTTGAGAAAATCGAAAAAGACATGGATAGAGACTTTTTCATGTCAGCCGAGGAAGCTAAGGAATACGGTCTAATTGACAAAGTGATTGAAGAGCGTCCCGTCTAAGTGAGGGGAGTGGGGAGTGGGGAGTGGGGAGTGGGGAGTGGGGAATGGGGAATGGGGAATGGGGAGTGGGGAGATGAGGGAGAATATTAAATTAATATTTAATTTTTTGTAATTTCCAACTCCCAACTCCCCACTCCCCACTCCCAACTCCCAACTCCCAACTCCCAATTCCCAACTCCCCATTCCCCAAATTTGTATTCCCAAGAACTTTACATTTTAAAATTAGTCTTTATTATTATAAATTCAGGCTTTAAGCTGGATGGCTGATAGCTGTATACATGATAGCTGATGCTCAAAATGGATGTTGGAGATTGCTACCGCTTATTGGGTTTAAGGTCTGGAGCCTCGTTTGCTGATATTAAAGCCTCTTACCGTAGGCTAGCGCAGCAATATCACCCTGATATTAACCCTGGTGATTTAAGAGCTAAAGAAAAGTTTATTACGCTGACGGAAGCGTACAAATTGCTGTTGCAAATTGTGCCTCCTATTGAGATAATCCAAAAGCCTAGTCCAGGGAAAGATACAACCCTAGAGGAGAAGGCTACAAAAGTTCGCACCCCTAAGCAGAAGTCGGAACCTGCTTCTGCCGATGTAAAGGGAAAAGAAGTAGATGTAAAGGGAAAAGAAAAGGAGAAGCAAAAGCAACAACCGCAACCTAAGCCTCCTAATATTCGGGAAATTGAACAGCGGTTAAAGTGGAAGACCTACGAACAGTTACAAATATTTTTGAAAGAAAGGCGTTTCCCACAAGCTATTGCTTTAGCGGAAGCTTTGGCTGAGCGTTTACCCGAAGATATGGAAGTGCGTCAGTGGTTGGCTGTTTCTTATCAAATTTGGGGACGGGCTTTAATTGCACAAAAACAATTACTTAAAGCGAGGATTTATCTTAAAAAAGCTTTGAAAACTGACCCCAATAATAAAACTTTATGTAACGAGGTGCAGCGGGATTTTCAAAGTTTAGAGCAAGTTTTTTAATCATTTATATTATTGTCATTGTGTGGAGTAGAAGCGGGCGGGCAAGGATGCCCACCCCACAAGAGTTTTGAAATTTTTTGATGTACCATCATTTACCACTTCAAAGTACCCTATTCCCCCCCTTCCCTTGTAGGGAAGGGGTAGGGGGGTTAGGTCTGTGTTGTTTAATTACCTGAAAACTGCTGTAAAGACTGAAACTCTAACTCATTTGTTACAGGATTTCGTGTAACTTTGACTAAATGAACGTAAGGCTTTTTGCGGTTACCATTAGCTGCAAAACGAATTTCACCAGTTGCACCTGTAGCTTTAAAATTAGGGTCGGCTATGATATTTTTTAAGCTAGTGCGTGATGGTGTTGGAAGTTGTTCTAAAGCAGTTAATAATGTCCGAGTGGCATCGTAAGAGAGCGCAGTATGCCAGTTAACAGGTTTTCCCCATAATTTTTTTGCTTGCTGAGTATAATCTAAATTGAGAGTACTACCTGGATACCAAGGTAATGCTATAACTGAACCGACTTCGTTTTCGGCAATTTCTTTGAGTATTTTTCTAATTGCAAGACTGTCTCCACCGGCTATCAAATATTTATTATTTTTAGCGTATTCAATTACTTGAATTGCTAAGTCGGAGGTTAAACCATCGCTTGTGGGAAATAAAACAATAACATCAGCTTTTTTTGCCTGCATTTGGTTAATATTTTGTTCCCAATTCTCGTATAAAGGTATTTCTGCTATAACTTTTCCACCTACACGGGAAAGTTCTTTTTTCATTTCCGCTTGTAACGATTTACTATAATTACTACCAGGGTTAAAAAATACAACTGGGTTTTGTTTATTTTCTTTTTTTAAGTATTTAGCTAAAGCTTGTGCTGTAATATTATTATTAGGAACTACGCGAAAGAAACAATGCGGATGAGATTTTTGACAAACATTTGATAAATCTTCTGATGTTGCTGTGGAAGAAATTAATAATAACTCATTTTTTTGATAAACTTTAACGGTTTCTATGGTTATATCGCTTCTAAAATGACCAACAACAGCTAAAACATCGCGTTTTTTAACTAGCTCTTTAACTACTCTTACTGCATCTCGTGGCTGGTTATTATCATTGACAATTAAAACTTGTAAGCCAATTTTTTTATCTTTGTTATTTTGATTAAATTCATCTTGTGCCTGTGCAATACCTTGTAAAATATCGCGACTGAAGTTAATACCGTCGTTGTTATTAGAAATAGGTGCTGCGACAGCTATAGTATAAGTTTTAAATTTTTCTAATTCTAAACGTGCATTATTTAAGTAAATTAATGTTTCTGGGTCTGGTTGTTCTTGCCATGCTTTTTCCAGTTTTTTTACAGCTTCTTGATAATTTCTTTGTGCAATAGCTTGAACTCCATCTTGCTTTTCTGAATTTGTGGGATTTGGTAAAAGAATTTCTTCTCCGCAACTCATGGAATCACCCTGAGGAAAACTGCGAAGCCAAATTTTTGAACAGCCATTTACACCAGTTGTATACCAATTCCAACTATAAGCTAAAGTTACAAATAAAGCTGCTGCACTAGCTGTTTTAACTGGAATTTTGGGCATTGGTAATTTATGGTCAAGATTTTTCAAAATTACCTGCGTGTTTTGAGGTCTATTTCTCCACAAAGGCTCCATCATTTTGTCTAACAAATCAAATAGTGCTCTGATGCGGAAAAAATTAAATATATTTTCTAATTTACCCGAATAATATGGTAATTTATTTCGCCAAATTAACCGATGTGTTTTATAATCTTCTGGTAAATTTATGGGATGAATTCCAGTCAGCAAATGCACAAATGTTCTGGCTAATGCAAAAAAGTCTGATTGCTTGATTGCTTTACCTTTTTCTTGCTCCCTAGGTGTATAACCAGCGGAAACTATTGCTGTACCTGTAAGGCTTTGCTCTTTTTGTATATAAGTTTGTGCTAACTCTCTAACTGCTCCGAAATCTATTAGAACTAATTCTCCAGAGCTTCTTAACATGATATTAGCTGGTTTTATATCTCGATGAAAAAAACCTTGTGCGTGAACTATATCTAAAATTTCTACTAATTGTCTTAACCAAAGATAAGCTTGCTCAGGTGTAATCGGTTGATTTCCACGATTTTCTAACCATTGTTGTAAATTTATACCTTCGATTTTTTCCATTACCAAGCAATGTCGCATTTCTTGATAGTTAGGAAAATGTAATTCTAAATAGCCATCTTTTTCTACTCTAGGAATTCCCGGATGATTTAAACGGCTTAAAATTTCAGCCTCTCGCTTAAATAATCTAATAACTTGTTCTTTTTTTTCTCTATTGTTAAAACGAGATAAATCTAAGACTTTAAGAACTTTTTTTGTTCCTTGATATTCGATTTCATAAGTTTTACTAAATCCACCACTTCCCAAAACCTGAGTTACTCTATAGCGATTTGGTAATATAAAGCTGGCTCCACAATGGCGACAAAAGACACTATCTTTTGGCGTCATCGGGTCGGTTGGGTTTGGGCATTTGGGATTTAAACAGTAATTCATAAAATATAATTTAACACTTGCACTTGTTCATCGTCTCTATTTTCATTACAAAAAAGTAGTTTATGTGGTCTGTAGTACTAAAGGTTAAATTGATTTTTTATTAGTAGATACAGTATTTTGATAGCAACCTGATAATACTTAAAGATTTTACTTGCCCATAAGTTTTCCAACTGTTTTACTGCAACATTGTTTTAATATCATTTATAGCTAATTTTTTCTTTGTTTATTGTGGTGCCTTGCTACGCACCATAACCATCATGAGCTATAACTTTATATTATGTTCGGCTAAACACTTGTAATTAGGTTCGTAGTAGCGCTTTAGCGCCATTTCTTTATGCAGTCTCTTTATGAAGCCTCTTTATACCGTCTTTTTGTAAAGAGGAAGCAGGAATTGGCATATTAAAGCGCTACTACGAACCTTTAGTCCGTTTATTGGCTAGAATTGCACTGCCCAACTTACGTGTCATTAACTTACTAAAACTTGTTTAACAAGTTACTAATACATAATGCCTTGATTTAAGCTACTATCTTTAGAAGTATATATCAGAGCTTTTGTTAAAATTGTCCTGGTAGATTTTTGATAATGGCTTCAAAATACTAATTACATATAGTGTGTTTCTAATAGCTAATTATTATTCAGTGAATGATGTATGAAATACTTATTGAGATTTTTATCGCTGTTGGGTTTTCAGCCTATCAAGTCAAAGTCCCGTCTGGAGACTAAAACCCACAATTATACTAATTTGGTTTGTGGGAAAGATTACGTATTGGAAAAGTCGGAAGATACACAAAAAAGCCAAATGACTGCAACAGGAAAGAATGTCAACAGTGGTGACTGTATAATAATTACTGGGGCTGATGGTAATAGTTATAAATACCAAGTTGAGGAAATTGATTACTACTCTAACCCACCAGATATGTGGATGGCTTTGCTTAAACAAGTTGAATTATAATTTTGAGTTTTGGGTTAGTAGTTTGGAGGGGTTATGTCTAAAATTGGTATTAGTATCACTGTTAAGTTGTTTGCTGCTTATCAAGAAGCTTATAAAGTTTCGGAGTTAGTACTTGATTTTCCGGAAAATACTCAAGTTTTTGAGGTTCGGGAACGTCTTATTAATGAACATCCAGAGCTCGCTCGGTGGCGTGATGTGACTCGTTTTGGTGTTAATTTGAATTTTGTTGAACCTGATACGATTATTCAAGATGGAGATGAAGTGGTTTTGATTCCTCCTGTTAGTGGGGGTTAAACAATTCGCAATTAGCAATAAGTTTATAAAGAAAAAATTAAAAATAGTTCATATATATCACTAAAAATCTGTCGGGTGAAGGAACTTTCTCTCTCTCATACAAATGGATGATTACAATCCGCGCAGCAGCCCAGGCGAAACAATTATATTGCGTGCTTTGCTTGCTGGTTACAGAATACTGATTCCTCGCTAAGTTGGGAAACTTATTTTCTTTATAGCTTTCCAACCTACCATCTGTAGCCATTTGCTCTGCCCCATTCAACCCATGCTTGAGCCATTTGTGGAAGCCTACCACTCTGTTCGACTTTGACAGGGTTTGCTCCGGTAATTGCATTTAAAGCCCAAAACCAATGGTCTGGCTCCCGCTCAAGTTCGCGCATAATTAAAGGTACAACAGGTTGTCCCATTCCAATTATTCTTTGATAAGCTGGGTGCATTGATATTTTGGATACAACAGAAAGCATTCCTGTCTCACTTCGCCATTGTTCTGCTAATTCCATAAATGTAGTTTCGATTTCAGTGGTTTCAATAACTGGATAACAGTAAGATGACATTTTATTTGAAGTCTACTAACTACAAAAATTGTAGCAGTGATAAATAAATCTTGATAAAAAGGTAGACCACCTTTACAATTTTATCGCGCGCACTTGAACCAATGTATAAATTGTCAATCTAAAAATCCTCACGCAGATAGAAGTTTAGAAGTAAGGCAAAAAATATATTTGTAAGTAAAAAAGAGGTATTCAATGGCAAGAGAAGTTACAGACAGTGATAATATCACTTGGTCATGTGCGGAGGCTTATTCAGGGCTTTCCGACAGCGAAGAAAAAAGTGATGCAGCTAAAGTCAAGGGTGAAGACAATAAATATTGGGTTGTTTGTACGCCAAGTGGTGGTGCTAAGTCAGTAAGAATTAAGCTATCAGGTGATTGGGAAAATTCATCTTCAGATGAAGAATTGCTCGATTTGATAGCACAAGAACTAAAAGCAGAAGTTACATAATTCATTATTGTAAAATCTTTATTACATAAACATTACGGCTCAATTGAAATCGATTCTTGCAACAAAAATTTCTTCACTAAAGTGAAGAGCTTTTTGCAACATTGGGATACCCCTCCGCAAGCCTTTCCTTACTTTTCTTCTGTCAAAGCATCAAGCTTTGCGAGTAGTTTTAAACCTTCTTCAGGGTCGCCATTTGCGGCTATTACTTTAAATCTGGTATATGTATCAAATTCAACTAAAGCTATGGTGGAAAGTTCTTCTATAAGTTTATTCACACTTACTCCTCTAGCTTGGGCAAGTTCCTTTAATCTTGTATGTTTTTCATCTGGTAAACGAATAGTTAAAGTAGCCATTTATGTTCAACTCCTAATAATTTATTATGACTTAGAACTGATTTATAGCGGTTCTCAGTCAAGTGGAGTACAGCTTAAAATTGTAAAGTATTGTGGATGGGCATCCCGAACCGCCCTTGTGTACCTCACCAGAGCAAGAACCGCTATATAAAGTAAATATTAAGTCTACAAAATTGATGGGTTACGGCGCTTCATCCGATTTAAAGAGCCTCCAACTAAGTCTTACATATGCGCCTAACCCATCCTACTACTGGGCATCGCTAACTTAATAAAACTTAACAATTTGTCAATTTTTGTTCTTCGCGTTTAAAAGCACTGAAAAACTTTGCTATACAAGGCTTTTAACCTTGAGTTGGCTAGCAAAAATAAAACCCGACAAAATTTGTCGGGATTGTTTGACGGGTATTTTTACTCGTGCTAGTATCAGTCCACAGTTGACGGACAATTCAGAAAAGGCTTTTTTTTATGACTCAGGTGACGACTACCACAACCAAAAAAACTACAGCCCCATTCCAAGGTCTCAAATGTAAAGAATGTGGTGCGGAATATGAAGCAAAAGCACTTCATGTTTGCGAATTGTGTTTTGGCCCATTGGAAGTTAAGTACGACTACAGCAACTTACGTCTCACTGTCACTCGCGAAAAAATTCAAGCTGGTCCAAACTCTATATGGCGTTACCGTGATTTTTTACCTGTTGCTACCGATGACTATATAGATGTCGGAACTGGTATGACTCCTTTGGTACGTTCCCAGCGCTTAGCTCGTCGCCTAGGTTTGAAAAAGCTATATATAAAGAATGATGCCGTCAATATGCCTACCCTCAGCTTCAAAGATAGGGTAGTTTCCGTTGCTCTTTCACGAGCCAAAGAATTAGGTTTTACTACTGTTTCTTGTGCTAGTACTGGTAATTTAGCAAATTCAACTGCTGCAATTGCGGCTCATGCTGGTTTAGATTGTTGTGTGTTTATCCCTTCAGACTTGGAAGCTGGTAAGGTTTTGGGTAGCTTGATTTACAGTCCCACACTTATGGCTGTTAAAGGTAACTACGACCAAGTAAATCGTCTCTGTTCTGAAGTCGCCAATACACATGGTTGGGGATTTGTCAATATTAATTTACGTCCTTATTACTCAGAAGGTTCCAAAACTCTGGCTTTTGAAGTCGCTGAGCAATTAGGCTGGGAACTACCCGACCACATTGTTGCACCTCTAGCTTCTGGCTCTTTATTTACCAAAATCTATAAAGGTTTCCGCGAGTTCGTCGAAGTTGGTTTAGTGGAAGATAAAAAAATCCGCTTTAGTGGGGCACAAGCTGAAGGTTGCTCTCCTATTGCGGAAGCGTTCAGAGAAAAACGCGACTTTATTAAACCAGTGAAACCAAACACAATTGCTAAATCGATTGCAATTGGTAATCCTGCAGATGGTGTATATGCAGTCGAAATTGCGAATAAGACAAACGGCAATATAGAAACGGTGACTGATGCTGAAATTATTGAAGGCATTAAACTACTAGCCGAAACCGAGGGTATATTTACCGAAACCGCTGGTGGAACAACTGTTGCGGTGTTAAAGAAACTGGTGGAAGCTGGTAAAATTGACCCAGAGGAAACAACTGTGGTTTACATCACTGGTAACGGCTTAAAAACCCAAGAAGCAATTCAGGGCTATGTCGGAGAACCCTTAACAATTGATGCGAAACTTGATAGCTTTGAACAAGCTCTAGAGCGTTCTCGCACTTTGGAACGTTTGGAATGGCAGCAAGTTTTGGTTTAGTTGATGGTTTATTGTTGACTGTTGACTGTTAATTGTTGAGAGGCCATTTATAAAGTAAAAGTAAAAGTAAAATTTACGTAGGATGGGTTAGGCACATTTGTAGTACTTGGTTGGAAGCTCTTTAAGTTATATGAAGCGCCGTAACCCATCACTTATGTAGACTTAATATTTACTTTATGAATCACTTCCAGATGTTAAAAACAGTAAACTGCTAATTGTTGAGGGTTGAATAACATTCAACTAAATGAGTAACAATAAAATAGTCAACAGCCAACAGTCATCCGTCAACGGTCATCCGTCAACAGTTAACAGTTAACAATTGATTATGTCTGTAAAAGTTTTAGTTCCTACTGCACTGCAAAAATTTACGAATAACCAAGCAACCCTCGAATGTAGTGGTGCTAGCATTGGTGAGCTTTTAAATTCTTTGGAGCAAGCTTGTCCGGGTATTAAGGAAAGGCTATGCGATGAAAAGGGTCAACCACGGCGTTTTCTAAATTTATACGTAAATAGTGAAGATATCCGCTTTTTGGAAGGTACTGATACCCCGTTGAAAGATGGTGATGAGGTGAGTATTGTTCCTGCGGTTGCTGGGGGTTAGCTTTTTGGGTAATTGCTAATGGCTAATTGGTAATTGCCTATTTGGATTTTCGAGTCAACTGTATATTCTGTTTGCTAGGTGTGGCTTTTTGCTGCACCTTCTTTTTTGCTGACCACACAGACCTAACCCCCCTACCCCCCTTCCCTAGGAGGGAAGGGGGAAATAAAAGAGAGTATCCTGTATCAAAGTTAAATCAGTAACAGTAAAATCCCCAAAAATTTCTTCTCACTTTCCGTAATCGTCAAACCTATTGGTGTATCTATATTTAGAAAAGCAACTATAAAAAATTATATACACACTATCACTACCACACAGATTTCCCTCATTCAACCTAATCTTGATGATTGGGTTTTTTTATTTTGATTGTGTCCCAAGCATTTCAGGAATTTTGACTGACTTAATCGTAAGACTGCATAATTTTATTTTGCTGAGCCTATAGATAGATAGTTATAGAACACCAACCACAGCTTACGGAGAACATAATATTTTGGCTTCTCCGTAATTATTTAAAACCTGCTTGTGCCATTTAAAAACAAGCGACTATAACAAATCTATATAGCAAAGCATGGGGACTTACCCCAACTCAACCCAATCGTACTAACGGTTGGGTTTTGAGTTTTTTTACCTTCTAATTACACTAAAAATTTTTTATAAAGGTAGTTTAGCAATACGGTCAATCCATTCCTCTGCACTAGATGCAGCCCAAATCACAATTAATTCCTCAATGATAAGTTCAACTGGCAGTTTTTGGGAAACGATTATAACTCCTGCACTTTGAGCGTTTATGATGAACTCAGCAAACTCCGACGGCATTGTTTTTCTGTCATGGCTAACTAGAATACGGCCTTGCTGTGCAGCAATTGCCAATACTTCTGTGTCCTTTACACCTTCTAATCCAGCAGCAAAAGCTGTTTGGAAATCAATGTTGGGTTCTCGTCGTAGTACTGCTGTCACTATATCTTGATTTGAATCCGCATCTGCTTGGTCGCGAATATTCACGAGTCCACCTTCTTTCTTGCGCTCTTTGCTGCTATGAGCTTGTTGTACAAATCTGGGTCAGTGGATTGTAGTGGTTGAGGCATAGCATTAAAGGCTGCTTCCTCTGTAGCAAGATAAGCATCAACATCAGTTTTGTTAGCTAAATAAAATGCGATCGCCCCGTAAACTTGCTCTAGTGTCAGCAATGGGAAGGACTGAACAATAGCTTCAGGTGATAATCCCCTTTGGAAAGCGTAGACAACCGAGTCAAGAGAAATCCGGGTTCCTTCAACCCAATAAGCATCGTTTCGATACTCTACGTAGGATTTAGCTGCGACAACTGGCATATAAATTTGGTTTTATTTTGACTACTAACAATCATAAACGGATTTTGATAAAGCCAGCGAGAGCAAGTTTTACAGTTATTTTGAAGATATTTCACAATATTTATCTATGAGGTTAAGAGGGAATGATAGCAAAGAATAGATGCATTTGCTTTGAGGTTTAAAATTATAGCCAAAAACAAAGTGTAATAATTTACGGAGTCTTCACCTTATATTTACATAAAAACAGATGACGATAAGTAAATTCCGAAAGTATAAATGTAAGTATTATTATCTACAGCAAAGGTTTAATAAAATGAATTTTGTCATTGCAATTAAGAAATTAAGTGTAGTTTTGGGACTTGCTGTAATTAGTGCTGCATCATTACAACCTAGTACATTAGCTAAAGTTGTTAAATATCAAGTCGAATCTGGTACAACAACATTCTTGGGCTTTCACTCTGAATATACAGGAATATTAGAACCTTTCCTTAAGCTTAAGTCAGTAGAAGGTTTTGTTCCTGGAGAATTTGGCTCTCCTTTTGGTTTAAAAGTGATTCCTCCTAGCTCAAATTCATCTGGGAGTAATCTGACATTTGATTACGATACTTCAAATGGTAGCTTGAGCAATTTTCAAGGAGAAATTAAATATGCTGGTAAGTTTATTTATGATGTCGCTCCCGGTATGAATCTACCCAATCCTTTTGAAATTGGTGATTTAAGTTTTAGCTTTAATGACCTTTCTTTTAAAAATAATGCTTCGTTGAAGAATTTGAGTACTTTTAGTTTTTCAACTGCTAGCCCTACGTTTCTTGATGGTAATACTTTAAGGAAAGATGGATTGCTAGTAGTTAGTCAAGAATGGAGAGAGGCTTTATTAAAAGCAGGTTTATCAAGGGTTCCTTCAAGGGTTGGCTTCGTTGCACTTAAAGCAAATGTAGTTCCAGTTCCAACAAGCAAAGTTTTTGAACCTGGTAATTTTTGGGGGATTTGGCTGACTGGTGGTGCGATAATCGCTGTTAGTAAGGTACGACGCTCAAAACAAATAATTGCTAAAACACTAAAGGCTAAATAGAAATATCGTCAGCAGAGTGATAGCGGCTTATGCCGCACTAAAAAAATTTATTTTAATATTTGATATGCTTCCAACTTCAAGTCTTTGACTTCAACACTTTTATTGCTTCAAATCCTTCCCATGCTTGACTTAAGAATGCGGTGGGAATAATCAGACCAAAAGGCTTACCAGTTTGAATGGTACTATAGATACCACTTAAAAGGCTTATTACCATAAATCCTACCGCAATACCCAAGGCAAGTTTTGATTTACGTTGTACAAAAAAACCAAGAGCTAGATAGAGTAAACCGAAAGATAAATAGACGATTCCGAATATTATACCTCCAGGAAGTTGATTGCTAGCAACAAACGCGAGGATTCCCAGAAAAATGCTCAAAACACCTACGCCATAAGCTGCACGGTAAGCGCAGGCTAATTTGCTTCGATACTTTGATATTCGTTGTGTATCGGTGCCGTGACTTAACTACGTTGCCAGTTCGTACTACAGTATTATTAAATTTTGACAACCCGCTTTTAATACATCACTAAATATCACAAGACCCAGCGATATTGATGGTGACCTTTTGACCGCTACTATTACAGGAATACCAGACGCGACTAAAGGGAAAATTTATCTTTCAAATGGTATCGAAGTTACCAACGGACAACGTTTAAGTGCTGACCAAATACCCTGGTTGATGTTCCGTCCTGTTGCTAATGCTAATAGTGAGGCTGGTAGTTTTAGTTATACTGTCAGCGATGGAAGACTGACTAATAGCCAAACAATTAACTTTAATATCAACTCTATTAATGATGCTCCTAGTTTTACGATGGGAACTAGTCAAACTGTTAGAGATGGTATGGGAGAATTGACTTTTAAAGGTTGGGTGAATAACTTTAATCCTGGTGCTAACGAAGCAAATCAAAATGTCCAAAGGTACATTGTTGAAGTTTTGAGCAACCCCAGCATTTTTAAAATCGCACCAACAATAAACACTCAAACAGGAGATTTAACATATGTTCAAGATAATGGTGGTGTTGCAAATAACGGTGTAGATACTTCTGTTGCTCAAACTTTTACTATTTCTGTTCTGAACACAACAACTAATTCGATTACTCTTAATGGTCGTTGGGATGCTGAGACACTAACAGGAACTGATTTTAACGACTTAATTTACGCATGGGGTGGTGATGACACAATTATTGGTGGACTGGGTAATGACCAAATTTGGGGTCAAGACGGTAACGATACCATCTACGGAGACCAACTAACAGGAATTACAAATAGTTCTACTTTTAGCATGGATGATATTATCTACGGTGGTTTTGGCAATGACCGTATATTTGGCAATGCGGGTAATGACCAAATCTGGGGTGAAGATGGTAATGATGAAATTTGGGGAGGTCTAGGTAACGATACCCTCAGAGGTGGTTTTGGTCGAGATACTTTTGTTGTTGCTGTTGGTCAAGGGACAGACAGTATTATGGATTTTCGTCTGGGTGAAGATTTAATTGCTGGTGCAAGTGGCTTGAAGTTCGACTCTTTGTTAATTACTCAGCAAGGTCGGGATACTTTAATTAGTGATAGAAACACAAACCAATCTTTGGCTGTTCTTTCTGGAATTAATGCATCTAGCCTAACTCGCAACAGTTTTGTTTCAATTATTTAACAGCATAGTACAAATCTTGTGGGGTGGCTTTCTCTTGCCCACCCTCCTCAATATCACCGAATAGCACTAAGAAATGCCCACATATACTGCTGATAACCCCTATAAATAAATTACCCACCCCAATTGACTGCATTATTTGTAAAATGACAATTAATGGCAGTACTTTCAATTCTCTGTCAGGATTGCAAAAATGGTACAGACCCCTTTAAAACCCATTACTCTAGAAGAATTTCTGAAGTTGCCAGAGACAGAACCAGCCAGCGAGTACATTGATGGACGTATCATCCAAAAGCCAATGCCACAAGGGGAACACAGTACACTTCAAACTGAATTAGCACCAGCAATTAACTTGGTTGTGAAACCCAAAAAAATTGCACGAGCTTTCTGTGAGCTTCGTTGTACTTTTGGTGGACGCTCAATTGTACCTGATATTTCTGTGTTTCTTTGGGATAGAATTCCGCGTAAAGAAAACGGTGGGGTTGCTAATATCTTTTCAATTGCTCCAGATTGGACAATTGAGATTTTATCTCCAGAACAAAGCCAAACTAAAGTTACCAAAAATATTTTACATTGCTTAAAACATGGAACTGAAATGGGGTGGCTTATTGACCCGGAGGAACAATCTGTGTTTGTTTTCCATCAAAATCATCCAACCACGTTTTACGACGAACCTGGAGCACTTTTGCCAGTACCAGAATTTGCATCGTCTTTTAGTCTCACGGTTGAGGGATTATTTAATTGGTTGTTGGAATAAGTCTATTAAATAAGTCACTCTTCCTATTTTCCTTCAACAGCTTCATCAAATACCGCAACTTGCTCAGGTGTTAAATCATTAAAAGTACCTGAAACTGCTTCTAAAATCAGGATACTATCAATCCTGTCGATTAAATCATCATCTTTAATTTCTGTCATCTCTTCTGGACTAAATTTACTAAATAAATCAACTAATATTTCAATCGTTTCATGTTTTTTTTATTTAACCAAGTATAAACTGTTATTTTGGAGCAAATTTTCTACTATTGGTGAAATATGGTAGGAAAGTTCTTGATGATAACTTTGGGTTAACTGCATAAAATTTTCCTGAAATATTCTATAGCGGTTCTCAGTTGAGTGAGGTACAAAGAAAAATAAAACTCTTGTGGGGTGGGCATCCTTGCCCGCCCTTGTATACTTCACCGGAATTAAAACAAACCGCTATAAGATAGATATTTATTCATTGTAGCCAAATGATTGAATATTGGGTATATAAAGATTGCGACTTTTTAATTCAGATAAAAAGTCATAAATAATTTTAGTAATTACTTCTTGGCTATCATCATATATCCGCTGCTTAATGTCTTCAAGTTCGTTATTTAAATAATCTCCAATATTTTGCCAAGTTGCGGAACCTAGTTGCTATGAATTTAATATTTGTATAGCATCTTTATGTAACAATTCAGTTGAATATAAATTACCCAATTTTACAGGAAAAGGGTTTTCATTGAGATATTCTACAATACTTGTGACTGAATTCTCTTTGGCAAAAATTTTATTCCGTTCTTTAGCTACCCATTGCTTATGGATATAATTTGGGGATAGAAAGAAAATAAATGGCTTTTTATTATAGATACCTGTTTTCTGATTCCACCAAGCATGTAAGAATATATATTTATAAGTCTGTGAAAGTGTAAAGTCGGATTTGATTTTAGTTTCAATAAAAATACGAGATGTATTTGTTTCTAAAGTAATATCAGCTTGAGCAAAGTAACCCGTTTCGGGAATTATGGATAAAATATCTATCAACGCAAATTCTTTACCAAAATCTGCTTCACTGAATAAACTTAATAAATTTGTCAATATTCTGGAAGGCAAAAGTCGAAGACTGACATTAAGAATCGCGTTTAATGGTGCTTCTGTTTTTCGCATCGTAGCGCGAACTTCCGCAATTGATGTTTTCTTATTTAAATATTGTGGTTCCCAGTAATAATATTCTACGTACTGATAAATCTGTTCTACCCATGAATCTTTATTTTGGGACATTTTTCCAAATCAAATTACTTGTTCATGTATAGTGTTCCCAAAATAAATGTATTACACCGCCTACACAGACGTATTTGTAGTGCGAGCATCTTGCTCGCGATATTGTTGGTTGCTCGCGATATTGTTGGTTGCTCGCGATATTGTTGGTTGCTCGCGATATTGTTGGTTGCTCGCGATATTGTTGGTTGCTCGCGATATTGTTGGTTGCTCGCGATTTTGTTTCTTACTTTGTTTCTTACTTAGTAAGGGCGGGCAAGGATGCCCACCCCACAATTAGTGGTTGTTAATTACAATTAGTGGTTGTTAATTGCAATTAGCAGTTGTTAGTTGCAAGTAGCTGCTTTAAGGCACAATCAACACCGGACAAGGTGTAAGATTAATCACCCGACTGGTGACGCTTTCAGTAGCCCCCTCATCGGTCAACCCTAATCCCCGACAACCCATAATGATTAAACTCGCTCCGATTTCGTCAGCGACATCACAGATAACGAACGCGGGTTTACCCTCACGTTCGATGGTATCGGCGGAAATACCTTGTTTAGAAAACGAGGCTTTAGCGGTCTCCAGTAGTTTAGCGACCGCTTCAGTTGACTTCATTGGGTCTGTGCTAGCCTCATCTTGGGCTTTCTCCTCGACAACAGACAGCAATACTAAGCGACTGCCGTTCTGTTGCACGACTTGAGCAACCATTTCAGCGGCTTCTTGCGTTTCTCTGCTTCGGTCAATTGGAAATAGTACTGTTTTGAACATAGAAATTTCTCCTCCGCACCCCCGCTCCAGTAAAATCTGAATGGTTCTACTTAAAAAACAATAACAAAAAGGTAGTCAGGAGTTTGGTACCGTGTCTAAGAAAAGTATCGCTAGCTTATCGTCTGCTGATTTATCAGGTAAACGCGCCTTCGTGCGTGTAGACTTTAATGTACCTCTCGATGACTCAGGAAACATTACAGACGATACTCGCATTCGTGCAGCGTTGCCCACAATCCAGGATTTAACCCAAAAGGGAGCTAAGGTAATTCTAGCAAGTCACTTCGGACGTCCCAAGGGTGTTGACGAAAAATTACGCCTAACTCCGGTTTCCAACCGTCTTTCTGAGTTATTAGGGCAACAAGTCATTAAATGTGACGATTGTATTGGTGATGAAGTTGCCGCTAAAGTTGGGGCAATGCAAAATGGTCAAGTTTTGTTACTAGAAAATGTTCGCTTCTATAAAGAAGAGGAGAAAAACGAAGCTGGATTTGCCGAAAAACTAGCTGCTAATGCCGATTTATACGTCAATGACGCTTTTGGTACAGCCCACCGCGCTCATGCTTCTACTGAGGGTGTTACCAAATATCTTAGTCCCTCAGTGGCTGGATATTTGATTGAGAAGGAATTGCAGTATTTGCAAAATGCTATCGAAAATCCCCAACGTCCTTTGGTTGCTATTATTGGTGGTTCCAAGGTTTCTAGCAAAATTGGTGTTATTGAAACCTTGCTAGAAAAATGCGATAAGCTCATCATTGGCGGTGGGATGATTTTTACCTTCTACAAAGCCCGTGGTTTGAGTGTGGGTAAATCTTTGGTGGAAGATGACAAGTTGGAATTAGCTCGCTCTTTGGAAGCTAAAGCTAAAGAAAAAGGTGTTACTTTCCTGCTTCCTACCGATGTAGTTGTTGCAGATAACTTCGCTCCTGATGCCAACTCCCAAACCGTCAGCATAGAAAATATTCCTGATGGTTGGATGGGTTTAGATATTGGGCCTGATTCTGTGAAAGTTTTCCAAGACGCACTTGCTGATTGTAAGAGCGTCATTTGGAACGGACCAATGGGTGTGTTTGAATTTGACAAATTCGCAGCTGGTACAGAAGCGATTGCCCACACTTTAGCCAACATTAGCAAAACTGGTGCTATTACTATTATTGGTGGTGGTGACTCTGTTGCGGCTGTAGAAAAAGTTGGTTTAGCTGACCAAATGAGTCATATTTCTACTGGTGGTGGTGCTAGTTTAGAATTGCTTGAAGGTAAGGTTTTACCAGGTATTGCAGCGTTAAACGACGCCTAAAAAAATGTAGAGACGTTACATGTAACGTCTCTACTACTCTACATCTATTCAAAATTATTTTGCAGTTATCGCAGTAGTTAATAATTCATGCCTGAGTGAATTTTTTCCTGTTTTCTTTGCGCGATACATTAAAGCATCTGCTTTTTCTATCATTTCTACAACGGAATTAGGTGGACGGGTAAAAGTAATGGCTCCAATACTAAAAGTAACTGGCCATCCTTGGTTTCGCATGGATTCTAAAAGAATTTTGTGGAATCTATCCAAAACAATTTTTTCATCTTCATATCCTGTATGTGGTAACAAAATAGCAAATTCATCTCCCCCAAGTCTAGAAATAACATCTATTTTTCGGAGATTTTTTCTGGCAATATCTGATACAGAGCATAAAAGACCATCACCAACATTATGACCCCAAGTATCATTGACTATTTTAAAATCATCAATATCTAAATAAGCTAAAGTTAAAGGCTCTTTATATCTCAAGGCTCTATTAAGTTCATGACTTGCTATTTCCATAAAAAAACTTCTATTGGTTAACCCTGTTAAACCATCACATTGAGCAAGTTTTTCTAATTTATTTAAAGTAAATTTAAGTTTCGATAACAAATAAGTAGTTAATAAGAAAAAACTTAGAAATATAAAAGTATCCCAGTATTTTACGAAAGGGTAGTATAGATGATATTTTTCTGGTATTGTATAGTCTGCTAAAAACATCATTGAACTGCTTACAGATATAAATATACCAGCATA
Source organism: Scytonematopsis contorta HA4267-MV1 (assembly GCA_019359035.1). Taxonomy (GTDB): domain Bacteria; phylum Cyanobacteriota; class Cyanobacteriia; order Cyanobacteriales; family Nostocaceae; genus Scytonematopsis; species Scytonematopsis contorta. Next base: position 57,117 of record JAHHIC010000054.1, read on the forward strand.
CAAACCTGCAAACCATGTTGCTACTAAAATAGGAAACACATAAAAGAACGGCAAAGAAATTCCTGGCGTTTTATAGTCAATAAAGCTAATTAGAGCAACGAGAAAAATACTGAATAAAACGGAAAATATTTTCGGCTTTTTCTCTAAAAATTTCACTATGTTCATACACTTTCTACGTAGCAACAGAATTTTATGCAAAGCTTTGATGAGGTAAATAGTAGGCACAAATAAGATGTGTAACAACGCATTAAGTGTTGTTCCTGTTTTATCTGTGATTATTAAGCATCTCAGATATTTGAGTTATGGCAATATTTTTTTAGTTTATGTACGTAAAAATACCTTCATCAAACTGCCATTCTAAGAAAACATATTTTTATTATTTTGTCAAGGGAATACACGGGTAAAACACATGGTAGCCGTGAGGTGTTTTACCCCCTTTTGCAAAAAAAATAATGACTTCAAAAAAACACATACACATAGAGGAGATATAGAGGAGGCGTTATGTGTATTTAATGATTAAGAATTATAAAATAAATAGTTACATTATATTTATATTTATATTTATATTTATAAATTTGGTAGAAACTACTGATAATTATTTTAATTCTAATTTTTATTGATTTGATTGCTGAGATACCTGCTTAAGTTCTCCATAGCTGCTGGATATTAATCTTAGAAATAACTTGACACTACCGTAGATAATAACCATTGCAAAAAGCCCCCAAGCTATCAAGTTAGAAGCAATATTAGACATCCAAAGACTAACTAAAACTAATCCTAAAACATCAGCAAACAAGACTAGCGAGCGCTCAGAAATATGCCAAGATTTAATAATTATTTCTGGGGAAGTTTGAATTTTGACTCCTGCAAACAGGTTAAACCAAACCTGGCTAATTAAAATGATAATTGACCCCCATCCCCACCAAGTTGATGATACATAAAATCCTATAAGCTCTATGAAAATTGTACTAATAGTTATTTTTTGAAAATTATTCAGACGAATATCATTAATTTGCTTTTTTGCATCAGTTATTTGTCGCAAATCCTTTACTGCCATCCTTGCTTGCTCTATACAAAATAAGAATGTTCCCAAAGCCAACATTTGATGAGTTAATTCTGAACCCCAAATAATTTGTCTCAATACACCTAAGCAAGCTGGGAAAAATAACAAAAAGATAATTCCTGTAATTCGCGGCATCTAGTCCTTCCTTTTGTTGAAATTTGAAAAAATAAATAATAACACTTGTTTCCCCTTTTCTATGAAGATACAGTTGGCAAATAAGAGTTGAGATTCATCACCGCTTACAACAGAAGCGCAAACATTTTTCTCGTCCCATTATAAGAAACCCCACCCCCAACCCCCTCCCGCACGCGGGGAGGGGGCTACGATTTTTGATGAATTTTACTAAAAATTGCAATTACAAATTAGATTATTTACTATTCTATTTTTCGTAGCCCCCTCCCCGTAAACGGGGAGGGGGTTGGGGGTGGGGTTTTTAGGGTTGGGGGTGGGGTTTTTAGGGTTGGGGGTGGGATTTTTAGGGTTGGGGGTGAGGTTTTTATTTAGTGATGTGAATTAAACGACTAAAATCGCTGGGGTCAACTTCGTAAGCAGCACCAAAACCAATTACAAAGCGACCTTGACTAGGTTTGAGTTGAAAAATACGAAAGTCAGGCAAATCGCGCAACACAGGAATAATCTCCCCAAAACGCGATTCAAAATTATCAACAATTAGGTTCCACAACTCAGTTTCTCGTTCCACTAAGGTAGCTGAGCAATCAAAATTTAAACGACGACGTGCGAATATTTGCTTAGTCTGTGATTCTTCTTCGATAAATAATACGCTCACTTTAGGGACAGCATGTAGATTTTGTGTGTGGGTGGAAAGTCCACTGACATATATATAGATATTTTTGTTCTCGTCCATTACGAAGGGAGCATAACTAGCGTTGGGAACACCTTCTTGACTTACAGTGCTGATAATAGCGCTTTGAAATTGCTCTGTGAATCCTTGATATGCTACTTGAGCGTTTTCTAGCTGAGACATAGTACTAATTTAGGATTTTGGATTTGATAAGTTTATTTGTTAAGATACTTAATTAATTTTACTATCTATATCACTTTGTTTATATTTTTGGGAAAGGTATAGCATAACCATCTCATATCAATTCATATTTATGCTTAATCGTCTCATTATTGCTACCCTTGTTTTAAATTTAGGCATTTAGACATCCATATTATTGGGCACCATTTATATTAATTGGTAATGGATTTTAAAAGATAATTTATAAAGCAAATATTAAGGTGAAAGGGGTGATGGGTTACGGCGCATTAAGGTGAAAGGGGTGATGGGTTACGGCGCTTTATAAGTTAAAGAGCTTCCAATTTAGTTTTACAAATGCGCCTAACCCATCCTACGTCTCCCTCATTCCCTACTCCCCACTCCTCACACTTGACAACTCATAGTCGTTATGAGTATGATTTAATTGTTAAAGTAAAATGATTGATGTTAAATTTTCCAAGGAGTTTGAACTATGTTAGCTAATCATGAAGGACAAAGAGTACCTAACGTCATTTTCCGTAACCGTCACGATAACCAATGGGTAGAAATTACCACAAGTCAACTGTTTTCAGGTAAGACAGTAGTTGTATTTTCCTTACCTGGAGCCTTTACACCAACTTGCTCGTCAACTCACGTGCCTGGTTATAACCAATTAGCAAAGGCTTTTAAAGAAAACGGTGTAGATGACATTGTTTGTATGTCCGTGAATGATGCATTTGTGATGGAAGCTTGGGCAAAAGACCAAGAAGCAACAAATATCACAATGATTGCTGATGGTAATGGTGAATTTACTGAAGGTATGGGACTGCTGGTCGATAAATCAGATTTAGGATTTGGTAAGCGTTCGTGGCGTTATTCAATGCTGGTTAAAGATGGTGTAATTGAAAAAATGTTTATTGAACCAGAAGAACCAGGAGACCCCTTCAAGGTTTCGGATGCAGAAACAATGCTTAAGTATATCAATGCTGATGCAAAACAACCAGCATTAGTTTCATTGTTTGCCAAAGTTGGTTGTCCTTTCTGTGCAAAAGCCAAGAAAATGTTACAAGAACATGGCTTTGATTATGAGGAAATTGTTTTAGGAAGAGACGTAACTACTCGTTCCTTAAAAGCTGTTACAGGTGCAACAACAGTTCCTCAAGTATTTATCGATGGTAAGTTGATTGGTAGCTCGGAACAATTAGCTGCTCACTTCGGAGTTTAATTTCTTAGATACGTTTGTTTTTATAATTTGGTATGTAGAGACACGATTAATCAGACCGAATTACTTCGGTCTCTACGTATTTAATTTAAATTATTTAGTTTTGTTTTAATTCTCTACTGATGTCATATTGTAAATATTTTTATCATTGAATTATTTTATACTCGTTTGTAGTAAAAATATATGATGCAAAAAAAAGCATCCCTCCCAGGTTATAATATACTAAAATTATGCGATTAGAAATTTAAATATAAATCGCAAATCCAAAGGACTGAAACAATCCTTGAAACGCTACGATATCAATGAATTCAAGCTTCTGAAGGATTGTTCAAAATAAAACTCTGCGTATTTTCTAGTAAAAAAACCTTTGCTTTGTGTACAAAGAGATGTTAAATATTTACTGAGCTTTAAAAAAGTTTTTCCTCCCAGTCTTAATCTGGGAAGTGTTCGTTCATCTGTTCGTCAAAATAGATTCCGCTCACTTTCAACTTTTTGAAAAAATCCTCACATTTGAGGATGAGCCGCAATAGAGAGCGGCAATATATTCGGAAACAAGAGGAACCAAGTTAATCATGAAAAAAATCTTATTTTCTTTAATCGCAGTAGTACCTTTACTATTTGCTCAAAACGTAAGCGCAGCTACCCCAGTTAGTGAGAAACTGGCACAGACACCAGAAAGCGCACCTGCACCTGCAACACCAGAAAGCGCACCTGCACCTGTTCCAACAACACCAGAAAGCGCACCTGCACCAGAAAACGCACCCAGACCAGAAAGAACACCTAACTCAACACCAGAAAACGTACCTGCTCCAACACCAGAAAGCGCACCAGGGAATGTTGAATTCAAGCAACAAAACACATCCACAAACGCAGGTGATGGAAATTTTGGTAGAGTCTACGACGTAGTTGGTGATGTCGTAATGATTGAGTTAGAAAATGGTGGAAGCAGACAAATCGCTGTTTCCAAGGGAGAAAGAGGAACCTTAGGTCACCTGATTGGGCAAAGAGTGATTGTTGATGGTAATTCTTTCCGTAAAGTGGCACTTGCACCCTCAATAGTCACAGCTACTTCTACCGCTGGTGCATCCAGAACAGAAACTACAACCACTCAACAAACGACACAGCCAGAAACTACACAAGTAGAGCAACAACCCGCTCAAGTAGTTACACCAGCACCAGCACCAGCACCCGAAGCTGCACCAGCACCAGCACCGGCACCCGCACCCGCACCAGCACCAGAAGCTGCACCAGCACCAGCTACCCCTGATAAAGTTATCCCTCAGACTTGGTAATTAAAGATACTCTAAAGATTCGTACCAAGTGATTAAATAACCGGGTTTTAGTTATACACTGAAAATACCCGGTTTTTTTACTCTTAAATTCAAGCTCCGCTTTTAAGCATTAGGTCTTAATTGCGAATTGCGTATCCGTAAGCGGACGCTGGCGCGAACACGCAGTGGAGCGGAGCGCTTATTGCGAATTGCGAATTGCTTAGTGACCACTGTTTTATTTATATTAGTAAAAATATTGAATTGTAGTATGAAAAACTACTTAAACTTGAATACGCTAAAAATTTTAAAAGGTAAATTATTACCCCTGGTAGTTCTTCTGATGTGTTTTACAACAGGGGATTTATTACCGTTTCGTTCTTTACAAGCAAGTGCTTCTGAGCCATCAAAAGGGGAGCAACCAGCGAAGCTAGAATCACCCAATCCCAACACGACAACTCCAGAAACAAAACCCCCCGCAACTACAGATTCAACTAATACTCCAGATGAACCAACCAGAGCAACAGAACCAACAGCAGACGAGATTCATCTTGTTGTTCGGTTGAAAGCTAGAAGGGTTTTTGTGTATCAAGGGGATAAAGTATTGAAGAGTTTTCCTGTGGCTATAGGTAAAGCAGGATGGGAAACCCCGAAAGGAAGTTTTAAAGTATTTTCAATGGAAGTAGACCCAATTTTTAAGAGCTTTAAAACTGGTGAATATATTTATCCTGGACCAACTAATCCACTTGGACCCCGATGGATTGGTATCTGGACTGATGGCAAAACTCAACTTGGTTTCCACGGAACAAATCAGCCTAAGTTAATTGGTAGAGCTGTTTCTCATGGCTGTATTCGCATGAAGAATGAAGACGTGATGAAACTTTATGAAAAAGTGAAAATTGGAACTCTTGTAAAAGTCGAACCTTAATATAACTCAGAGACAAATTCAGGATAACCGCAACAGCACACAACCCTCTAGAGACGCGATTAATCGCGTCTCTACATTTTTTGGTGCTGGTTTCTGTCGTATTCTACTTTTCCATAATCGAGTTTAATCACCCGGTCTGCGAGATGGAAATAATGGTCGTCATGGCTAATGACTAAAACTGTTTTACCTTTATTTCTCAGTTTAAGTAGTAGCTGAGTGTAAAAAACTTCTTTAAATACTGGGTCTTGGTCTGCGGCCCATTCATCAAATAGATAAATCGGTCGGTCTTCTAAGTAAGCTGTGAGCAAAGCTAGTCTTTTTCTTTGTCCTTGGGAAAGTGAAGTTGTAGAGAGTCTACCGTTTTCGATTTTAACTTTATGTTCCAGTTGCAGTTGTTGGAGATATTCTTCTGCTTGATTATCTAGGTCACTATTTTCTAAGCCTAAAAGTTCATCAAACAAATAAAAATCAGAAAAAACCACAGAAAAATGCTGACGATACCATTCGCGATTTTGCTCTGTAATCATCTGCTCATCTAATTTTATATCTCCTGACTTCGGGATATAAAGTCCTGTAATCAGTTTAGCAAGGGTTGATTTACCACTACCATTACCTCCAACTATAAATACTAATTCTTTTGGATAAAGTATTAAATCTACTGGTCCGAGAATAAAGTCGCTATCTTCTCTATCGGTTCGATAAGTATGGGTGACATTTTTAAATTGTAATTTTTCCCAATCAAATTTAACTGGAGGTGGTGCAGTAAATTTTTCTGCTTTTTCTGACAAAGATAAACCTAATGATTCTATTTTGGCTAAAGAAATTCCTGCTTTACTCAATAAGGGGAGTTTACTGACGATATTGTCCATCGGCAACATTAAGTATGTAAATGTTAAAATGTAGCCAGAAAGTGTTTGGGAATTAATACTAATAATATTCGGAAGTGCAAAAAGCACAAAACCAATTGCAAAAAAGAATATCAACCTTCCCCAGCTAGTAGTAATAGCAAAAAAAGTTAAACCGCGAGTATTATGACTTTTAAATCTAGTTGCTGTTGATTCTAGTTGTCTTTTGAGAAAATCTTCTCGTCTTTGGTAATGGAGTTTTAGCTCTTTAGTTCCTTCGGTAATTGTTCTAAAATGTTTAAATAGTGTATCTTCATCTTCTCTTGCTAAAGATAAAAAATGTTTTCCTTGTTGTAATAGCGATATACAACTTCCCAATGCGACTACTGTTATTCCTATAACTATCAACAATACTAACCAAGAGAGCCAGGTAATATAAATTAAGCAACCTAACACCATTGCTATGTCAATGCATAAAAAAGGAATAGCGTAAACTGCATCCGCAACTGTTTTTATGTCTTCTGTCAGAGTTGCCAACAATCGAGGATTTCCTAATTGTTCTAAACGGCTTAATTCTGAACTCAAAATTTGATTACTCAAACTCATCCTTAATTGTAGAACAGCTTTTTCTGACAAGCGAATCAGCATCACTTGGGAAATTATGCTGGTGATTAAAGCTACCACAGCCAATCCGATGAATGCCACAGCAATATAAAAAATATACGAGTTCAAACCCCCATTAGCTGATGCTCTACTAATTAAGGCAATTAACGCAGCGCTACTACCCCCACTCAAGAACCCGGTGATGATAGCAATTGCCATCATTCTTAAAGAAGAACGCAAAATAAAATAAATTAGATTCATAGTGGAAGGAAAAGGGAGAAAAAAATTACTTTTTACGCAAATCTTAATCTACCAGGTAATTCTTAAAAATTAATTAAAAAAAATGAAAATAAAACAAAGTTGTTACAAAATCTGTTAGGTAATTAGTCATATTTAACTAAAGTTAATGCGAATTAATGCAAAATTGTTAATGCCGAATTTAATCGCTATTTAATCCTCATAACAAATATTTTACTTTTTTCTTTATTACGAGGTTTCTGTGAAAAAAACTTTATTTCTTAGCCCTCCCTCTTTTGACGGGTTTGACGGTGGTGCTGGTTCCCGATACCAAGCTAAGCGCGAAATTACTTCGTTTTGGTATCCCACATGGTTAGCACAACCCCCTGCTCTTGTACCTGGTAGCAAGTTGCTTGATGCTCCTCCCCACGAACAGACTGTGGATGATGTGTTGAAAATTGTTCGAGATTACGAACTGATTATCATGCACACCAGTACTCCCTCTCTTGCTAATGATGTCAAGTGTGCGGAGGCTATTAAAGCTGCGAACCCAGATGTGCAAATTGGTTTTGTAGGAGCGCACGTTGCAATATTACCAGAACAAACTCTACAGGAAAACCCGATAATTGATTTTGCTTGTCGTCATGAGTTTGACTACACTTGTCTTGAACTGGCACAGGGGAATCCTTGGGATGAAATCAAAGGTTTAAGTTATCGCGATAAGTTAGGTAATATTCGTCACAACGAAGACCGTCCTTTAATTCACGATTGGGACTCAATGCCCAGTGTTTTACCTACTTATGCTCGTGATTTAGATATTAAAAAGTATTTTATTGGTTATCTTTTACATCCGTATATTTCCTTCTACACTGGTCGCGGTTGTCCAGCGAAGTGTACTTTTTGTTTATGGCCGCAAACAATTGGTGGGCATTTATACCGCACCAAAAGTCCAGATGCTGTGGGTCGTGAGATGGAAGAAGCCAGAGCAATCTTTGGTGACACAGTACGGGAATATATGTTTGATGATGACACTTTTACCATCGATAAACATCGGGCGATCGCAATTAGCGAACACATGAAACGGCTGAAGCTCACCTGGAGTTGTAATGCTCGTGCGAATTTGGATTACGAGACTCTGAAAACACTACGTGATAATGGTTTGCGCTTGCTACTTGTGGGTTTTGAGTCCGGGAATCAAGAAAATCTCAACCGCATTAAAAAAGGCATTAAGCTAGAAGTGGCACGGGAGTTTATGAAAAATTGCCACAAACTGGGTATTACAGTGCATGGTACTTTTATTATTGGTTTGCCAATCGAAACCAAAGAAACCGTAGAGGAAACGATTCGCTTTGCTTGCGAACTCAACCCCCACACAATTCAAGTATCAATAGCAGCACCCTATCCAGGAACGGAACTTTACGAACAAGCCAAAGCTAACGGTTGGTTTACAAATCAATCCCCAAATCAATCCCTAGTAGCCGAATCAGGAATTCAAACTTCCACCTTGGCTTATCCCGACCTTTCGAGTGCGGAAATTGAAGATGCAGTTGAGCGGATGTATAGACAATTTTACTTCCGCCCCAAAGCTATCATCCCAATCGTAAAGGAAATGCTGACAGACAGACAAATGTTAGTACGTCGTTTGCGAGAAGGAAGAGAATTTTTCTCTTATTTGAACGAACGTCATCAAAAAGCAGCAGAACACGCGAAACTTAAAAGTGCATAGACATTGTGACAAATAGTACTTCCAAATCCGTAGAGACGCGATTAATCGCGTCTCTACCCACAAACAACCCTCGTCGTATTATTATCAATGGTGATGACTTTGGCTTTTCCAACGGTGTGAATCAAGCAATTATCAAGGCACACGAAGAAGGAGTATTAACTAGTACAAGCCTAATGGTGACGGGGGATGCAGTTGAACAAGCAATTGATTTAGCACGTGCTTATCCCCATTTGGGAGTTGGTTTGCATTTGGTGCTGGTATGTGGGAAGTCGGCTTTGTCCCCAAAAGAAATCCCTGATTTGGTTGATGCGAAAGGTAACTTTTCTGATAACCCGACTAAAGCAGGATTACGCTACCAATTTCATCAAGCAACACACGAGCAACTTTACCAAGAAATCCGTGCTCAGTTGGAAAAATTTCGTGCAACAGGTCTGCCGCTTTCTCATGTAGATGGACATTTGCATATGCATGTTCATCCTGTAGTTATGGGTATCTTAGTTGATTTAGCTCCGGAATTTGGTATTAGTTTTATTCGTCTTCCTGCTGAGGAATTAAGTATAAATTTAAAACTGAATAATAAGGGGTTAGTTACTAAAATAATTTGGTCTATTGTGTTTGGAAGATTGCGTCGTTATAGTGAAAAGTTGTTAAAATCCAAGGGTATTGGTTTTGCTGATAGAGTTTATGGTTTACTGCAAACTGGTGGGATGACTGAGGAGTATTTGCTTGGTTTAATACCACAAATTTCTGCTGATTTGGTGGAAATTTATTCTCACCCTGCGATGATGATTGATGGTGGGGAAGCGGAACTGGCTGCTTATTTAAGTTCGCAAGTGCGTTCTGTGATAAATGAGTATGGGTTTGAACTTTGTAATTTTAGGCAATTTTAGCAGCTGTAACAATTTTATACTATTTCCGAACCGCCAAGTAGCCAAGGTAGCCAAGGTAAGAAAAGGCACAGGGTAAGCAGAGGATGAGAGATGAGGATTGTTGAGGTTCCGCTTTTGGTTCTGTGTTTTTCATCTGTTTTGTTTTATTGCTATGGAATTTATGCTGCTTGTGTTTTTAATAAGCGTTGGCAGGATAGTAATGATAATTTTCTACCAGCAATTACTATATTAAAACCTATTTGTGGTAGTGATAGCGAGACTTATACAAATTTAGCTTCTTTTTGCCAGCAGGATTATCCTAATTATGAGATTATTTTTGGTGTTCGTGACTCGTTGGATTCTGCTGTTGATGTAATTAAGCAAATAATTAATGATTTTCCTCAATTAGATATTCAGTTGGTTGTTAATGAGTGTGTGATTGGAACGAATTTAAAAGTTAGTAATTTGGCTAATGCTTTTGCTAAAGCAAGATATGATATTTTGTTGTTAGCGGATAGCGATATTCGTGTTGGGAGAGATTATTTGCAGCGAGTTATTCAACCGCTACAAGATGAGAATGTTGGGGTAGTCACTTGTTTATATCGTTCTTTAGCTGAAGGATGGGTGACAAACTTAGAAGCTATCGGTACAGCTTGTGATTTTCATGCTGGAGTTTTAGTTAGTAACCAATTGGAAGGAAGAATTAAATATGCTTTTGGTTCAACTATATTGATTCGTAAAAAAGTATTGGAACATATTGGTGGATTTGAAGCAATTGCTGATTATTTAGCAGATGATTTCCAGCTAGGATATTTACCTGCACAAGCAGGTTATAAAGTTGTTCTTTCTGATTATATTGTTGAACACGTACTTTCTTGTGATACCTTAGCAAATGCTATCAAACAACAAACCCGTTGGGCACGTTGTGTGAGAGTTTCTCGTCCTTGGGGTTATTTTGGATTGATTTTTACCTATGGTGTTGTTAGCAGTTTGCTTTTATTAATTTTTAGTCATGCTTCTATATTTGCTTGGAAAATATTATGTATTACCTGGGTGGTGAGATTGCTTATGGCTTGGGTTATTGGTGTTCAAGCTCTTAAAGATTTAGCCGCTCAAAAATATTTGTTGTTAGTACCTCTACGAGATATTATTACTTTTGTTGTTTGGTGCTATGGATTTTTTGGTAATATAATTGATTGGCGAGGTCAACGTATGCTATTGACGAAAGAAGGTAAATTGGTGGCAATTGCAAATGAAAAATAGGTTCGTAGTAGGGTTTGAAATTAAATATATAAATTAGGGATGAAGCCCAACTAAGAATGAACCACTAGCCTTATTATTAACAGTCTCTATTTGAAGTGTTGCCATTAGGCAATAAAGTTCCGCAGAGAGTTACAGAACATGAATTATTTAGTAGTTGAAATAATATGAATATCTATGTTTTTTATCAGATGCATAAGTTGATTGCTTAAAGATTTACTTAGCAGGGTTTGCCAAAAAGGACGATTAGTTTGACCAAATATTACTTGAGTGATTCTGTAGTCTTTGGCAACTTTAGCTATTTCTTCTGCTGTGTTTAAAGCTGAAATGTGTAAAAATTCTCCTTTTAATTCTTGGCACATTTGTTTACATGAAGCTAAGTAAATTTTTTGCTCTTTACTTGGGTAGCTATCAGGTTTTTCGATAAATAAAACGTGGAATGGTGCATTCATATACTCAGCTAATCTCGCACCCCTAATAATTACGTTTAGAGAATTTAGCTCGTCAGAAATACATATCAAAATTCTTTCTTGGATACTACAAACTTCTCGATTACATTCCCTACCAGGTTTGTTAAATTGAGATGCTTCCTGAATCTTCTGTTGCTCTATTTTATCTGCGACTTGTCGAAGAGCTAATTTTCTTAAAGCAACTATATTACGACGTTGAAAAAAGTTTTGTACCTCTGGCTTCATTTTTGAAGATGGATAAATCTTACCTTCTGATAATCTTTCTTCTAGTATTTCTGGTGTTGCGTCCACAAACACTACGTTCTCTGCATTTGTGAACAAACAATTAGGTATAGATTCTCTGACGACAAGTCCTGTAATATCGGTTACTTCTTGACTGAGGCTTTCTAAATGTTGAATGTTTACAGTTGAGTAAACATCTATTCCTGCTGCTAAAATTGCTTCTACGTCTTGGTAGCGTCTATTGTTTTGTGACCCCAAAAGGTTCGTATGTGCGAGTTCATCAATTAAAATTAGTTGAGGTTGACGAGCAATTATCGCATCAACGTCCATTTCATAAAGAGCTAGCTTCCCTTGCTGTATTTTTTTTGGTGGAATAATTTCTAAATCTTTAGCTTTAAGTACTGTTTCTTCACGTCCGTGGGTTTCTATCCATCCAATTACTACATCGATTCCTTCTTGTTTCATCTGGTGAGCTTCTTCTAGCATCTTGTAAGTTTTTCCCGCACCAGGAGCCATACTTAAGAAAATCTTATGCTTACCGCGATGAGGACGATGGCTGTACAAATCATCAGGTGAATTCGCTAAGTAATTATACATAAAATTGTTTTTTTACTTGTCAACCGCTAAGTATTACGGGGAATAAACAAAGATAGTTAGTAGCCAGCAATTAGGCACACACTTATAAATCTTAATATATATTGTGAAATAATTATTAATTTTGTGCCATATTTTGCATATATATTTTTTGTTTACTGCGTTTAGGTTTTAGTGTTTAGAGTGTTTAGATTTTAGGTTTAGTCAATATGTATTGTATATATACTTGTATTTATCCAGTGATTTATTAGATTGGGAATGGAAAAATTTTAATTCCCCCATTCCCCATCTCCCCTATCACCCCAGACTGGAAGCGTAAATCTGAAGAGATGACTCTAACGAGCATTGGGGAATAAAGTTCAAATGTGAGGTAATTTTAGAAATATCCGCTTGAGAGTGGGGAATATCTCCTAAGCGTCCGGGAGCAAATCCTACCTCCGATTTCCAATCCTGATAAATACCTTTCAAAGCATCCACAAGCTGAAGTAAAGAAGTTGTTTTTCCTGTACCTAAATTGCAAATTAAGGAACTACCGGGTTCCAAAGGTTTTGTTAAAGCTTTGGTTAAACCATCTGCTACATCTTTAACGTAAATAAAGTCTCGTGTTTGTGTTCCATCTCCGTAAATTGTGATAGGTAAATTCTCCTGCATTGCATTTACAAAAACAGAAATCACTCCAGAATACTGGGAATTAGGTGCTTGTCGTGGTCCAAAAACATTGAAAAAGCGTAACCCAACAAAAGAGAAACCTATTTTTTCTGCAAATAAACTACCGTACTTTTCACAGACTAATTTTTGTAACCCATAAGGTGAGATAGGTACAGTTTCTAAATCCTCAAAAATGGGTAAATGATTCTGTTGTCCATATACTGCTGCGGAACTTGCAAACACTAATCTAGGGATATTAAGTTTTTCACATAGTTGAATTACGTTAATTATGCTTGATAAATTATTATGATGAGCTTCTAGTGGTTGTAACCAAGATTCTGTGACGCTTGGTGTAGCTGCTAAATGAGCAATGCCATCAATTGTTTCCGGAAAATCATCTGGTTGACATTGCGCTATATCCTTTTGAATGAATTTTAAATGCGGATTATCTGGTAAATTGCCGAACTTTCCCGTGGAAAGATTATCCACTACTGTTACATTGTTACCAGCTGCTAATAGCGTTTCAGTTAAATGAGAGCCAATAAAGCCTGCTCCTCCGGTGACAATATAATGTTTCATATTATACTAATAACCTCAAATTACTAAACATGATTAAATATAAATTAATTTTTAATAAATGGCAAAGTTTTATTTATTAGCATCTTAGTACATAAGTAAAGCTGCTAAGTTGCGATTTATGCTAAAGTTAATCATGTATGTATTAAGAAATACAATATACTCGATTTATCGACCAGTTAAATAAAATTTAATACCTGAGAGATAACCAAAAATTTCCGGAAACAATGTAATATATCTATTTTTATAGCCCTTAAGTAAGCCCTCAAAAATTAAGCTACTATAGTATTTTGGTAAATTCAAAAACAAACGTCGTAAATTACCATAGTGTTTATACTTCTCAAATTGAACCATTAATGCAGCAACATGCCCTCGCATATAATAGAACATTTGTTGATTGAGTTTGCTTAAATCTCGTCGATGAAAGTGATAAACGATAGCAGTTGGTTCATAGCGACAATCGTAGCCTTCAGCGAGGATACGATACCACATTTCTGAGTCACCACTACAGCCTGCTGCACCAACATCTAATCTTTCATCAAAGTTTCCTACCAATTCAAAAATATTGCGTCGAAAAGCCATATTTGCTCCCGCTCCTATATGCCAAACAGGAACACCCCATTTTTGATGTTTTTTAAAGTATTCACTATCGAATAATATAGGTTGATATCCGCGATTAAAACTAGAAAATTTTTCAAAAATATATTGAGATTCTGTGGCAATTTCTCCAGCTAAAACGAGTCCTGTAACTGCCATTGTTGTAGGGTTAGTAAAGCTATGTTGTAGTTGTCTAATCCAGTGGGGATGAATCATTACATCGTCATCAGTGTAAGCAATAATATCTCCTGTACAGTTAAGCAAACCCGTATTACGAGCAATATCTAAACCAGGACGAGGTTCGAGAATATATTTGATATTAGATACATTAGAGATTTGCTCCACAACTTGTTGGGTGAGATTATCCTTGGGAGCATTATCAACAACAATAATTTCTTGAGGTGGTGGAGATAAATTTTGTAGTGAATCTAAACATTGAGCTAGTTGTTTTGAGCGGTCACGTGTACATATCACCACAGAGACAGATAGGAAAGCTGTATTTTCATAATTTTTTTGGTAGTTGTTTTGGAATTGTGTTAAAGGTTGACATATGCTTTGGATAGTTTCTAAGTCAGACAGATTTTTCAGCAAAGAATTATTTAGGGAAATTGATTTGTCTGATAAATATGCTGTGATAGTCGGAGTAATTGTAATCAGTGCTATTTTAATTACTTCTTCAGCGGATATAGGTAATTGCTGTGCAGAAATTTCTTGATGTCCAAGAGGTGTATTCCCCCACCAAAATATGAGATATAAATTTTTATTTGCTTGTGTTTTAGGGAGTGAAGGAATATCTTGTTGCAAATCGATATTTAAGATTTCCCAAGGGTAAAAGTTATTCATTATAATTTTTATTTCCTAGAAATATAATTTGTAGGTTGGGTTGAGGAACGTTCGCGTAGCGTCCGCTTCGGATAACCCAACAAAGTCATGAAAATGTAGATTCAGTAAAGTTGGGTTTCGCAAAGTTGGGTTTTGCAAAGTTGGGTTTCGCAAAGTTGGGTTTTGCAAAGTTGGGTTTTGCAAAGTTGGGTTTCGCAAAGCCTCAACCCAACCTACGAACAAAAATTTTGTTATATAGTTTATACAATAAAGGATTACGATGAGGAAAAATAATTGCTTGTAGTGCTTTCCAAGTCTCTGTTCTGCGAAATCCTTTTGTAGTTAAATATTGCTCTAACCAAATCAAATAATTCCAATAACTAGGACTCATTTGTGTAAGATTAAATTCTCCTGATTTTAATGCTAAATTACAACTAGAGTCTGGATGTTGGCGATATTTATCCCAACTATCACCCTCAACAAAGATAGGATACTGCAAACAAATTTTGGCAAAAAATGCTTGGTCTTCATGCATTGTACGGAAGTTGTTTTCTAAACCACCAACTTCTTGGATGACTTTATGTCTGATTAATACTCCACAGGTAGCAGGAGTTTCGGCTTGTCCTTTGAGAAAAATATTTAGCAAGGTGGGTGGCTGAATTAAACTGTTAGCTTGAACACCCAGTGTGCGATAACGGTCGTATTCTATATCTTCTGGTTTTCCAGTCCAACTGTACCACATCTGTGTTCTACCATAGACCATAGCCGCTTCGGGGTTTGACTGTAATACTGCGACTTGTTTTTCTAGTTTTGGTGGTAACCAAATATCATCTGCATCCAAAAAAGCAATAAATTCTCCTTTTGCATTATCAATACCTAAGTTACGAGAAGCACTCATACCTCGGTTTTCATGATTTGGATGTTGAAGATAACGAACTTTTTCAGGGTATTTTTCAGCGTAATCTTTCGCAATTTGAGTACTATTATCTGTAGAACCATCATCTACTAATAATAATTCCCAATTTTCATAAGATTGAGAAAGTACACTTTCAATCGCTGGGGTGAGAAAATTTTCACCATTATAAATAATAATAATTCCTGAGACCAAAGGCTTTTGTTGCATTATAGTTAATTAGGATATTCTCAAGTAAAATTATTCTTTAAACCACATTGATAAATGCTTTTCAAATTGATTCCCGTCCCAGTTTTCGACTTGCACGCGAGGTAATTCAAAAGGGCTACACTTCCTTGCAACTCTGCCAACGTTGGTGGTACAAGCACAGCTGAATTTTAGCTCTTGCAGGATTTTTACAGTATCAGGATTAAAATCACCATGAGGATAAGCAAAGCTGACTACAGGAGAGGAAAAAATCTCTTCTAAATGAGCTTTATTTTTCTGAATTTCTTCTTTTTGAGAAGCATAATTAATCGTTGATAAAAATGGATGATTAACCGTATGTCCACCAATTTCAATTAATTCAGATGGCTGAAATTTATCCATTTCTTCTAGTGTTAAAAAGCGATGAGTCTCACGGATTTCAGGTTGTAAACTACCCCAAGTTAAAATTTCATCAATAATTTCTTGACGCTGGTTTGTTGGTAAAGGATAAAGTAATTTATATAGCGAATAGTACAGACGATGACGTAAACTAGGTAAATTTTCTTGCCAAACCAGTAAATTACGGTGTTGTTGATATTCAGACTGGGTGTATGTCGCTGCATTACCCAAATCCCAAGAGAAATCCTCACCGTTTATTTTTAGTTGTAAAACGGATGGTAAGGTTCCTGGTTGTAACAATAATCTATCTAGCTCATCCCACCATAATTCCTGTTTCAGGTTCATATACCCTGTGGTAAAAAACACTGTAGCAGGAATATTATATTTCTCTAATAAAGGCTTAGCGTTGTAAAGATTATCTGCATAACCATCATCAAAGGTAACAACTACAGAACGAGAAGGATGTTTCCCATTCTCTAACATTTGTTGTAATTGCCTTAGACTAACCACACAACCTAACTTTTGTAGTACTTGCAAATGTTCGGCAAAATGCTGTGGACTGACACATAATCCCCAAGGGTCAGAACCGATTTCTGCAACCCGATGATACATGAGTATAAGAGTACCAGGTGCAACTAATCCTTGAACACGTTTGCCTACTTTTCGGCTGAGTTTCCTTAACTGCCACATTCCTGGTATCTTCATACTGTAACCTCCGGTTTGACTGCACGTACACAAATCAACATTTCATACTGTGCATCACGGTAATCTAACTCTTGTGGCTGTAATTCTTCTGTGGTTATACCTTGCAAAAATGCTGTTGCTGCCAATACGTTCCCATGAGTGTTAACTTCGACATTACTATCAGGAAAAAACTCACAAAATAAACGTCGTATAGAAAGGTTAGTAAACGACCAACACCAATAATCAGCCCATTCGTCATCACTAATTTGACTAATACCAGGAACAGTTAGCAGCACTACTCCACCAGGTTTAAGAATCCGGTGAATTGTTGCTAATGCTGCACGAATATCATAGATAATATGTAACGTTTGTGTCAGTACTAAACAATCAAAAGCATTTGATGGTATATTATCAGCGTTGGTTAAGTCACCAATAATGGTTGCTTGTGGGTTTTCAGAGTGGACGTGGAGGACATCGCTAACTTTTACTGCAATTCCACCAAACTGTTTTGTATAAGAATTATCACCAATTTCTAGCACTCTGCCTTGAATATCACTTGCGTATTGAGCAAGAAATTTCTCTACATAGTATCTATCTACGGGTGTTCCTCGGTCATAACCAAACTTTCGATTAATAGGAGTAACTCGACGTAAATCACCAAAATTGACTTTTCCTTGTGGTGGGTTGTATTTTTCACCGAGTACCAGAGTTCCCAAACTAGAGTGGATGGGTGTGGGAAGAATTTTTTTTGCTATTGATTTTAGTACTGATTTCATGTTTTTTGTACTCCTAATTGTATGAATTCTGTTATTTCTGTAGATGAAAAATCATTGCTTTGATTTCACTCCATCCTCGTTGGAGGATAGCTTGTTTCTTTTTTTCTTTGCCAATCATAACTCTGTATACAGCATTGCAAAGAAATAGTATCTGTATTTTTTGCAATAATTGTTGATTCAAATATATATCATGAGATTTTAAGATAAGCTCTAAAAATTCTTTGCCATAATCTGAATAAATACCACAAAAATCATAAGCTGGGTCACCGATAGCAATACCTCCAAAATCTATAATGCCTGATAGTTTATTATCTAAGCTATTAAATATTATATGGTCATATGATATATCTCCATGAATTAATGATGGTGTATATGCCCAATTATTGGGTTCATTTATAAATTCCCTAAACAACCTATTTAATAAATTTTGTTCATCAAAAGGAAGTTCGGTCTTTACATATTTTGTGAAGATATCATAAAAATATTGATAATATTTTTCAGTGAAATCCCATGTTATAATACCTATCTCTTCTGCTTTTTCTACAGGAAATGAATTGAGAGCAAAAAGAAAATTGCCAATCTCTTCAGCTATGCCTTCCTTAGTTTTAGATGGCAATTTTTGAAGAAGTTCATTACTCAATTGTACTCCTTTAATTTCTTTATAACCTACAAAAAATCTTTTATCAAGACCTCTAAGTTTATAGATTTTACTACTGATTGAATTATGAAATACTTTCAGGATTTTAGCTTTAGAGTAATTAGCGTAATTCTGAGAATATATTTGTTGCTGATTACCAATAAATTCAAAATTAGGGATTAGTGTATTAACGTAATTTTTTAACCTATCCAGTAATATAAATTCTTTTTTGACGGTTCTCTCCGCTTCTAAGTGCTTAGGAAACCTAAAAATATATTCATTATTTACTCGGAAAACAAAATTATTATCACCTCCTTTTAATTCAGTAATATCATGAGCTTTAAATTCAGTGAAGCTTGTATTTATGATATTCTTAACCTGACTCACTGTGTAATTTTTCATAGTTTATTTTAGCTGATGTTGTTCATTATTACGAATTGTTAACAATATATTTATTGAAGTAATTTTTCGGATTAATCTTATTCTTCATAAAAATAGTAAATCTCAGGATAAAGTAGAATAATGAGTGACGATAAGGTATAAGTGACTTGTGTAATGCTTGTGATAATTGCTTATCATTTACTTTTTTTTCAGATACATACTTTTCTAACCAATTGAGAAACATCTGCTGAGACACATTCGGTTTTGTTGGATGGTATTCTCCACTATTGATAGCGAGATGAGAGCTTGAATTTGTATGTTGACGATATTTATCATGACATCCACTTTCAACGAACACAGGTGAGTTCAAACAAATTTTAAAAATTAAAATTTGGTCTTCATACATATGTTGAATGCTTTCGTCAAAGTTACCCAAAGACTTAACAACATAACTACGCAGTAATAAACCACAAGTGCAAGGTACAACACCGCTATCTTGTAAATATTTCGTGACAAGGGTTACTGGAGGATGTAAAGTATCTGATACAATTCCTAAATTAGCTAAGAAATCTTGTGGTTTATCTTCCTGAGGATTTCCCTTCCAACTGTACCAATATTCAGTTGCTCCATATACCATTGCAGCTTGAGAATGCACTTCGAGAATAGCCACTTGTGTCTCTAACTTTTTTGGTAAAAAAATATCATCAGCATCAAGTAAAGCTATATATTTACCTCTAACGTTGGCAATTCCTAAATTACGAGAAGAACTTTTTCCTAGGTTTTGATGATTAGGATGTTGTAAATAATAGATTTTGCCGGGATGCAGTTCAGCATATTTTTTTGCAATAGCTGTACTTCCGTCTGTTGAACCATCATCAATTAGTAATAATTCCCAATTATCATAAGTTTGAGCAATAACACTTTCTATTGCTTCCACAAAAAATTCTTCTGCATTCCAGAAGGGAGTAATTATCGAGACTAAGGGATTGTTATTCATTTGATTGATTACTGATAAAGACTTTTGAATTTTCTTTGTACGCTCCACTTTATAGAGCGAAGATTATTTAAAAGAGTGAATGCAGCTGGGTAGCGAGCGTAAAGTAGCTGTTGACGCAAAGCTTTCCATACAATAGTGTTGGTATTCTTCTGAGACTGTAAATATTTTTGTATCCAAGTTAATAGAGGCAAACGTCCTGTATGATAGTCAATTGTTTGGGCTACCGCACAACAGCTTTTTGGATGCTGACGATACTTAGCCCAGTAGTTATCAGCGACATATATAGATGTTGCTAAATATACTTTTGTATAAAAAACTTGGTCTTCATACATTCCTCGAAAACTTTCTTCAAATCCACCTAGCTGCTGTAATAAGTCTTTACTAATCATAAAATTACAAGTCGTTGGACTTTGTACTTTATTGGTCATTAGTAGGGGGAATAACTGTGGAGAATATATTACATTATTAGGCTTCACTCCTAAATCTTCAAAATAATCTTTTTGAGCATCTTGCAAATTTTCTGCCCAGCTATACCAAATAAGTGTCCGTCCGTAAACCATTCCTACTTCCGGGCAAGATTCCAAGATACTCACTTGTTGTTGGAGTTTGTTAGGTAACCATATGTCATCAGCATCTAAAAAGGCAACATATTTACCTTTTGCATTACAAATACCTAAATTGCGTGTAGCACTCATACCGCGATTTTGATGTCCTTCATGCTCCAAGTAGCGGATTTTTTCAGGATATTGCGCTACAAATTGCTTTGCTATCTCAGTACTACCATCTGTAGAAGCATCATCTACCAATAAGAGTTCCCAATTTTCATAGGTTTGTGTTAAAACACTTTCTATCGCTTCTACAAGAAAGTCTTTACCATTAAAAAAGATAATTATACTTGATACTAAGGGTTGATTCATTGTAATGTCATGTGGAAAATTAACTAACCCAAAACAGAGCTAATAAAATCGATAAAGCCAATCAGATAAAGGAAATATCTAAACGGTAGAAAATTGCAGTTTATGCAGTTTAGCAAACAATCCATTAAGTTGTAATAGCTCTTTCAAATTACCTTGCTCTACAATATTTCCTTGGTCAACTACAATAATTTGGTCAGCTTTCTCAATAGTTGACAAGCGATGAGCAATGACAATTAAAGTACGATTATGGCTGAAATTATTAATTGCCTCTTGAATTAAATGCTCGGAGAAAGTATCGAGGGCATTTGTTGCTTCATCTAAAATCAGTATTTCTGGATTACGAATAATCGCCCGAGCTAGGGCAATACGCTGTCTTTGTCCACCAGAAAGGGTTGCTCCCCTATCACCAACAATAGTATCATATCCGTCTGGGAGTTGAGTGATAAATTCATGAGCGTTCGCACACTTTGCAGCAGCTATAACTTCTTCTTCTGTAGCATCGAAACGTCCATAAAGAATATTGTCGCGTATAGTTGTACTGAAAACGTAAATATCTTGATTAACTATAGCTATACTATTACGCCATGAATTAATATTGAGTTGTGTTAAAGGATAATTATCTACATAAATCTCTCCTTTAGTCACATCATATAAACGCATTAGAAGATTAATTAAAGATGATTTACCTCCACCAGAAGGTCCAACTATTGCCGTAGTTTTACCTACAGGAATCTGAAAACTAACATCTTGTAATGCATATTTATTTGCTGTCTGATATTGAAGACAAACTTTATCAAAGGAAATATTTTTTTCAACATTATTTAGCTGTAATTCTCCAGATTTTACATATGGCTTATCTTGGTTTGCCAATAAATACATCACATCATCTACAGAACCAATTAAACAAGAAAGGTTAGTACGTAATGCGTCTAAATTTTTTATTGTTGGTTGAAGACGATAGAGAATAAAAATGAAGGTTAATAAGCTTGGTAGACTGCTTGGAGATTGATTTTGCAAAGATAAGATTAAAATACCCACTAAAACAGCCACAGCTAAAATTTCAGAAACTGTTGGTGTCATAGTTTTGATTAAATATACCTTCATAATTGTATTATTTAATTTATCAAGTATTTTTTCAAACTCTTTTTGCTCATATTCTTCTCGTCCAAAAGAACGAATCATTTTCATTGCATACAATCCTTCAGTCATCTTTCGAGAAAGCTCTTTATTATTTTTGACTAAACTTTTTCCTAGAGATTCTGCTGACTTAGATAAATACCGAACAATTAAAGAAATAAATATTAATGCAATCGTTACACCACAGGTTAGTTTCCAAGATATTAGGAGTAAAAATGTTAAGAACACAAAGATAGTACAAATATTAACAGCTATATTACATAAGACTTGTAAAGCGTCACTTGTATACCAACTATCATTTGTAAGTGTACTTAATAGTTTACCGGATGGCTGGGATTCTATAAAACTATAACCAACTGTAAATAATTGCTTAAATATTCCAGATATTAAGCGATGAGATACTTGTAAATAAAGCCAACTTGATACAATAGTGTTACTGTAAAGTAATAAATTCTTTAACAGAATAGTAGCGAAAATACATAAGGGGATAGCAACAGACAAATTTTCTCTAGGCAAATTATTGAATAACCCACTCAAAATTTTTAATAACCAATTATCAGTAGGAATTGGAGTATTACTCCCATCAAAGGTTTGTAAAAACGGAATAAATAAACTGATACCTAGCCCCTCAGAGAAGGAAGACAAAATTCCTAAGATAATAATTATAGGAAATGCCCAAGGATAAAATTTAACTACGGGTAGTAGTTTTTTAAATACTTTCCACTCATTCATCTTTTGTATCTCCTATATTCCTTGGATAATGATTACTTTTTAGTACACATTTGAAATTGTTTTTATTAATTTTTGTTCTGTATGAGATTTTGCTATTATTTGCCATACACACAAAAACAGTAATTTATACAAATACAATCCTATCAAACGTTTGGGGTTTAATTTGATAGCTTTAATTATCCAAATTATTGTTTGCCAATAATCGTGACAACTATAACTTTTATGTAACAAGTAAATATAAAAATTACTTGCAGATAAATTATAGATATACTGAGAAATTTCTGGATGTCTCTTTCGAGAATCTGCCATCATCAGCTCATAGCCGTTTGCCATTACCATATAACTACGAGACATACTACCTGCTACCTGACGATACCCAACTAAAAATTCTGGGACAACTCGATATTGGTAACATTCAGCAATTCGTAAATAAATATCCCAGTCTTCGCAACCCTGACCGTTCTTTGCTCTAAATTCAGAGTTATAGCCACCAATTTTATCGAAACATTCACGACGAATTAAAGGTACGCTTGCATTACCGATAAAATTACTATCTACCAAAGCTGGGTAAACACTTCCTTCAACACTTTGAATCGTTAAATAAAAAGACGAATCGCACTTATCCAGAATTACATCATTTTCATCAATTTCTACTGACCAACAATAAACTAATCCAGCAAATTCATCTGCTGACTCTAGACATTTTACCTGTTTTTCTAATTTTTGCGGATACCAAATATCATCAGCGTCAATTGGAGCAATATATTCTCCTTTAGATTTGGCTATCCCTAAATTACGTGCTACAGCAACACCTGAATTCAACTGCTGTAATAAAATAACGCGCTCATCTTGCTGTCTAAATCTGGTAACAATTTCGGCTGTTCTATCTTGTGAACCATCATCAATTACTAGAACCTCAATATTTTCATAAGTTTGAGAAAGAACAGAAGTGAGAGTTCTTTCAATAAAAAGTTCTGCATTATACGCAGGAATAATTACTGATACTAGTGGAAAGAAATTGTTGCTCATCATCTTCAAAATAAGAAGTTTAATTTTTAATTTTTACCTGCTCAAAACTGAGATTTAATAGTAATTATTACAACCTATTAAATAGTATTAAACTAAAGTATTGCTAATACGAAAAAAAATAGACAATAAATGCCGTAAACTGCGAGTATATTGGTGTAATTTATTATATATACCCGCTCCCAAATGGCAAGAAACGAGAATCGCAAAACTTAAGCGAATACAGTTTATTGAATAGCGTAGAGTTGGGTAATGTAAAATTGCTTGATTCAAAAGATATATTGCTTCCTTGTAGTTACCATCCTGCACAGCTAACCAAGATTGATAGCGATACAAATTTCCATAAGCTCTATTCCTTAAATAGAAAGAATCCAAGGGTACACCCCTAAAGTTTTTTTCTATAACTTGAGCATGAATGTTTATCATTTCTAGTCGATTCTTTGAAGCGTTATTTTCATGCTGTCTATATAAAAGTAAAAATTCTTTGACTACAGTAATTTCATAAACATAAGCAATTCTAACCCACATATCAAAATCAGCAGCTATCGCAACACTTGGGTCAAATAGTCCGACTTTATCAAAACAACAAGCACGAACCATTGCAGAACTACCACTACCCACTACGTCTTCTACAATAATTTGCTCCCAAATATTACCTTTACTTGTATGAGCTACAGTAAATTTTGTTCGTTCTCCATTAGAGTTAATAAACTCTGTCCACGTATAGACTAACCCAACTGATGGATTTTCATTTAAACACAAAACTTGTTTTTCTAACTTAGTTTCTTTCCATAAATCATCTGCATCCAAGAAAGCTATATATTCACCCCGTGCTTGTAAAATACCTGTATTCCGAGCATTTGCCAT
Source organism: Scytonematopsis contorta HA4267-MV1 (assembly GCA_019359035.1). Lineage (GTDB taxonomy): Bacteria > Cyanobacteriota > Cyanobacteriia > Cyanobacteriales > Nostocaceae > Scytonematopsis > Scytonematopsis contorta. The sequence continues at coordinate 81,698 of JAHHIC010000054.1, forward strand.
ACCTTGATTTTCTTGTGAAATTAGTCTAAAACGTGGGTCGTTGACTTCAGAAAACCATTCGATGATATTATCTGAACTGCCATCATTAATAACTATTAACTCAAAGTCAGTGAAAGTTTGCTTTAAAACACTATCAATTGTTTCTGGCAAATAACGCATTGCATTATATGCTGGAATTACAACAGAAACTTTTGGCAAAACATCTAACATATATTTAACTTTAATCTTCAAACACTAACGCTTTATCTATTGAATTAAATTTGATAATATTTCTTACGATTCAATCCAATCTGGCATACTTTTTTTAATTTGTCTAGTTTATCTAGCTCAACTTAATTAAGTTTTGCTACTTAATTAAAACTACTTAAGTAGATTGCTTTTAAAAACATATCGAGTTGCCCATATAGTAAAAATAGGGATAGCAACTACTTGAGTAACAAGGACAGAAACAGCAACCCAATAAATTCCTCCCTTAACCACTGTTATCAAAGATATTCCAAAAAACAACGTAAAAATTAAATTCCATGCAAGGTCAATATGAGCTTTATTAATAGCTTGCAATAATTGAGTAGTTGCATTAGATAAAGCAATAGGTACAGCACAAAAACAGATTAATATTAAAAGTGGAACTCCAGTTGCCCATTTTTGTCCAAAGATAACCGGAACATAAAAATGAGCTAAACTTGTTTGCAAAATTACTAGCGGGACTACTATAACAGCTATATTTTTCAAGCTACCTAAAAATCTTTTCTTTAACAACTTTAAATCAGTTCTAGCTTCACAGAAATGCGGATACCAAGCAGAACTCAAACCAGATAACACGCTTTGACTAATACCTAATCCAGCATTAAAAGCAAAAAAGTATATTCCTAGTGCCTCAGTACCGAGAAATCTTGCCACTAGTAAATAATCTATATTCATTCTGAGCTTTTGTAATAACTCAACTCCTAATGTCTTAGTCCCAAACTTTGTAATTTCTCGCCATTGGTCTAAGCTAAAATTTATATTTGGTCGCCAAGGATGTTTGATGTAAGTAATAACAATCCATACAGGATATGTTATCACCATAGACCAAACTACAGCCCATACTCCCATTCCGGATATGGCAAATATCACAACCATAATGTTGCATAGTATTGCGTGCATAGCATTACCTAATGCTTTTACTTCTAATCGATTTTCTCTTTCAATTAATGCTGATTGCACTAAAAAAATTGGAAACATTAAATAGATTAGTCCTAAAGTTCGGATAGGCAAAATTAATCCAGAATCTCCATAAAATTTAGATATAGGATATGCACAAAGGAATTGAATAACAAATAAAGAACAAAATAAAATCCAATTCAACCAATAAGATGTATTGCAGATAGTTTTTAAATCTTGCTCAGTTGCTTGGATTATTTTTGCTCCAATTCCTGTTTTTAAACTAAAAGTGTTGGCAAATTCAAAGATGGTATAAATAGCAGATACCATACCGTAATCATGCGGTGTAAAGATGCGAGCAAGAGTCACTGTTGTTGCCAGACGAAAAACACGCTGTACTAGTTCTGCTAAACCCAGCCAACCAATATTGCGGATAAATTTTTCGGATGCAAGTCTTTTTATTTGCTGTTTTAGCATTATATTTGATGTTTTACTTGTAAAAAGTGTTTATGGAACCTCACGCAAAGCCGCAAAGGTTAAAATTACAGTTATTTGATGTTGTATACAAGATTGGAGAAGTATCTTCGTATGGAGTAAGCAAATTCTAAAAATTTACCATAGCTATTTACTCCAAGATATCGAGTTATGAATATTGCCAAACTTAAGCGCATATATTCTCGTGTAAAACGCAGTTTGGGATTGTGTTGCAATGCTGCAGAGTGAAATATACTTGCTTGCTTTAAGTCTTGTGTTTCGCTTTGTAATGCTTTCCAAGCTAAGCAAATATTTGCATTGCCGTAACTATTATTTTTCAAGTAAAGTAAATCTGTTGGTAGTGTGTTAAAAGTTTTTTCGATTACAGTATGGAACGATTGTTCCATAACTTGGTAATTTTTCGACATACTTGTGGGAATTTGTCGATAATTCGCTAGTGGTTCTTGGATAACTGCAAATTGATAATCTTTAGCAATCCTAATCCAAATATCCCAATCTTCTAGCGAACGTAAGTTTTCGTCGAATCCAGAAACACTTTCAAAACAGCAACGACGAGCTATTACTGAAAGACAAGCAATTACATTTTGTTCAATTACTTCTCGTAAAATACTTCCTTGAGCATATGATTTCAAAATTCTTCCTGTAGATTTACCTTGCTCATCAATTAGTTTTATCCAAGTATGAACTACAGCTATTGATGAATTTTGGTTTAAATAATTAACTTGTTTTTCTAATTTTGTTTTTTCCCATGTGTCATCGCTATCTAATAGTGCGATATATTCACCCTGAGAATTAGTAATACCTGTGTTGCGTGCAGATGATAGCCCTTTATTTGTTTGTGATATTAGTTTTACTCGTGGGTCTTCGATTTGAGAAAACCACTCTACAATATTATCTGAGCTTCCATCATTAATGATTAATACTTCAAAGTCTTGGAAGGTTTGTTGTAAAATACTCTCTAATGTTTCTGGGAGATATTTCATTGAATTATATGCTGGTACTATGACAGAAACTTTTGGCATACTTTTTCTCCTTTTTTTGATTAATTTTATTTTCCCTAGATTTTACGAATTGTCATTAGTTAGAGGTCATCCGTTGATAACCCATCAGTAAATCATTATTAAATCATCAGTATCCAGGGAATAAATTCCCTGTCTAATAGCTCAAGTCCTCTGGAAGAGGACTGGGGAATTGGTTACACAGTAGCACCATTTTTTATGCGAATTATTTTGGCTGGGTTCCCTGCGACTATTGATTCTGCAGGGACATTTTTTACTACTATTGAACCTGCCCCAATTACTGCATCATCTCCAACCGTAATATCACCTATAATCACTACACTTGTACCTATTTCCACATTATTTCCAATTTTTGGTGAGTTGCTATATGAACCATCTGATAACTTTTTATTACCAATTGTTGTAGAATGTCTCAAAACACAATTTGCACCAATAATTGTTTGATTATTGATAACTATGGCGTGAGGGTGATGGAGTTGTAAATTACTTCCAATTTGAACACTAACAGGAATTTCAACTCCAAAAATATACTCAACAACAATTTGATAAAAGAAGCGGTACAAAGTAGATATTATCTTCAAAATTTTGGGAACTCTATCCAAGACTTGGGCAGTACGAAACATCAGTAAAATCAGCCGAGACTTAAAACTAGTACCTTTGTTGACTTGCCAATCTTGTAAAATATATTTAATAAAATCTTGCATTGTTGTTGTACCTCCCAAATAGAATAAATTATTTATCAACCCACTCACCCAGTCCTCTTTAGAGGACTTAAGCTTTTAGACAGGGAATTTATTCCCTGGCTTTTATTTCCTAGCTTTTATTTCCTAACTTTTATTCCCTGGCTTTTATTCCCTGGCTTTTATTCCCTGGCTTTTATTTCCTAGCTTTTATTTCCTAGCTTTTATTCCCTAGCTTTTATTTCCTAGCTTTTATTTCCTAGCTTTTATTCCCTGGCTTTTATTCCCTGGCTTTTATTTCCTAGCTTCTAATCTCTGACTACTCTTGGTTATTCGTAAAAATAGGAATATTTTTATGTGTTGAATAATGATTCCAATCCCACCCAGCAATTGCCAAAAATGTCCACCAATAGAAAAACATAGTGGTATGGCTCCAAATATTTTCAGTAATCATCCCCACAGTTATTGCTAAAATTATCCCCAATAAACTGATACATAGATTTCGTTGCAATGGGTGAGATGAATTTTTAAATAGCAACACAAGACGTGTTACCTGAGCAATAAAAAATGTGATGTAAGTTGTGAAACCAACAATTCCTCCTTCCACCAAAGCACGGACGTAATCATTGTGAGGTAAAAGTCCATTGGTGCTAATTTTCATACTGACACCCAAACCATAGCCAAGTAGAGGAAACTGTTCGCATTGCTTTAATAAATAAGTCCATTGAGAAAGACGCCAATTAAAGCTGTTGTTATCTGTTTGAGAAAGCAAAATTGCTCTATCTACGGGGAGATATGGATTTATCAGTGGTGTATTTGCAACAGAGCTAAGACGTTCCTGTCCAAATGGCGTACTAGCAAATAGACCTATTACTAATGCGAATAGAACGATTCCACCTATTAAGTTAACTAAGCTTAATCTGGGAACAATTAGCACGGTGACAAAAACCGCGAGCATCATTAAGCTAAATAGAGCTTTGCTACCAACATAGAAAAAAGCAAGTAAACTCAACATTATTAACCAACGCCACGGTCTTGTTGACTTAATTAATTGCCAACAAACTATGGCAATAAATAACAAAATGAAAGTAGCGAAAGTATTCGGATGTCCCAAAGTTCCATTAATACGCGAACCAGTATCAAATCCATTACCTGGTATTGGGAGAAAATAACTAGGTAATACCCCAGGTAAAACTATTTGCAGGGTTCCCACCACTAAAGGTGCAACTGTTGCCAGCAGTAATTGAGATATGATTTTTTCTGGATGTATTCTGTCTTTTAACTGCATCACCAGTAAATAAACCATCAACCAAGAAAATAATCGTACCCATTCACGAGCGCTATCTGCCAAAGCTGAACCATTTAAACCCAGACCACCAAAAGGTAAAAGTATTACCCACAAACCTTGTAAAATTACCCAAGCTGCAAAAAACCACCAAAAGCGATCGCATTTTATCGAGCGACCCTGTAACACCGCCACAATCAGATAAAGTATAGTTAAAGCATCAACTGTAATGGCATAAACAGCAGGTAGTTGCAGGGAAGAAAAAGGGTCTAAGGAACTACGCACAATCAGTAATCCCATCACCGCTTGTTCAAAGCAAGTAAAAAAGTAGATTAGTCCCACCACTGCTACAATTGGGATAGCCAATAGCAAAGGGTTAGTAGCAACCAGAAAACCCGATGTAACCCCAAAAACAATACACCCCAAGCCAATCCAAGGTATTCGACGTATCAGAGAACCAGCATGATGGAGTATTGGCATTATTACCTAATCCCCCAATTTTGAGATGTGGTAATTTCGACACCATACTTGTCTTTCCTAGTATTACTAGCTACCTCCAACAGCAATATTACGCCAATCCCTAAAATGCTTCCAAACACACCCCCTAAAATAAATACAACTGTAGGCTTAGGCTCAAGAGGAGATGTAGGTTGTTTTGCTGTTTCCATAATGCGGATATTACCTACCAACTGAACTTCTGCAATCCGTGCTTCTTCTAGTTTTGTCTGTAATAACTGCAATGATGCTGTTGCTTGTTCCCGTTTGCGGGTCATTGTAGTTAATGGCTGCTGACGTATTGGTAATTGTGCTAATCGGGTTTGTAGTTGCTTGCGTTGAGCTTGTAAAACTTTTAATTTGTTTTCCAGAGCTTCACGTTCAACTTCATTATTAATCAACTGAGTAGTAAAATTTTGACTAATTTCATCTGTTGCTGCATTCCCAGTAATGGAAGAACTGCTTGCAGAACTGGGAGATACACGAGCCAACTGCTGATTATACAATTCACTCATTGCATCACGCTGAGCAATTAAATCTTGCAGAATTGGATGACTTTCAGTAAAACGTAAACGAGTCTCACCTATTTTGGTGTCTAAGGAAACAAGTTGAGCGCGTATCTTTTTGAGTTCCTCATCTTGTCCCTTACGTACTGAAGTATACCCAGTACTAATACTCTGAGTCTGAGTAATTCTCCTCAGTGAATTTGCTTGTGTTGTAGTTGCAGCAAGCTGGGTAGATACTACTCTCTCTTCTTCTTCAATTCTGGAAATACTTGCTACTATATTTTGGGTTTGGTCGTTTAAAGAAACAATCCCACTTTCTCTTCTGTAATTATTTTCAGCAGCTTCCGCTTCCTCAACTCTAAGTTTTGCTTTAGGAACCTCAACTTCTAAAAATTTTCTTACATTCGCAGCTTCTCTACGCACACCTTGAACACTTTCTTCAACAACTGATTCTGCGACTGCATTGAGTACAGCAGCAGCCAATACAGGGTCTTTACTTTTATAGCTGAGTTTGAAAATGCTTGTTGCTGGGAGAAGACTAACATTCAAACCTTCGGCGATTTCATCGGCTGTTAGTTTAACTTTAGCACTACTAGCAAGTTTGGCGACAGTACGGTTGAGAGTCGGTTCTGCTTTCACTAGTTCGGCTTGATTTGCCAATGGACTAGAACCTGTTGGTGTACTCCCAGGTACTTGTGCCAAGTCACGGCCCAATTCTGAGACACTGACACTTTTTTCATCAAGTATCAATTGTAATGATGTTTGGTAAACAGGTGGAGTAACAGATAAATAGACTGCCGAACCAGCGATGACAGACCCGAAAGTAGCAAGTCCAAACTTATAGTATTTTCTGAAAGCCGATGATAAGGATAAAGTAGTTTTAGCCATTGTAAGTAACTTGCGCTCGCAACCGTAAACTGCGTCAAAGAATTGTGGATTTGGAATTTTATATTTTAGATTCCAAATTTTGAATTAGTTGATTATCCTGAATAATTACGTCTTGTGTTACCGATTGATAAAGACTTATTTCTGGTGGACTCAAGACATTAACATGATTTGAATTTAACACATTAGCGTAAAGTTGCAAATTGTCAGAAGTAATTTGCTGCCAATTGTAATTTAATTGAGTGTATTCTTTCGCTTTTTTAGCCATAATAGCCATTTCAAAAGGGTGACTAATTGCCCAATCTAAACAATCAATACAGGAGTCCAAATTGCCTGCTTTAAACATAACACCTCTCTCTTTACCCAATAACTGTTGATGAGGTGAAATATCACTAGCTACAACTGGAATACTTTCTTGCATTGCTTCCATCATAGCTAAAGGTAATCCTTCCAAATCAGAAGGAAGAGCAAATAATCCTGCACCTCGAACTATCTCCCAAAGTTTTTTACCCTGTAGTTCACCAGCCAATATAACATCAGGATTTTTAGAAATCTTATCTAACAAGCTAATAGCATAAGACTTCGCTTCACTAACACCACCGACTAAAACCAATTTCCATCCTATAGCATTGAGACGAGAAAAAGCATCAATAAGTAAATCTGGACGCTTTTCTGGAACCTGTCTACCCAAAAACAAAATATATCGTTTTGGTATTAATCCCAAAGATGAAACGTAAGAGAAATTAGCATCAGATTCTAAATATTTTGCAGGAGCTGTAGGAATATAGGCTGTTTGTTTGTTGTACTTTTTCAGAAAGTAAGATTGTAAATCTTGAGAAACAACAATTATTCCATCGGCAAAGCGAACTGCCATTTTTTCACCCGTATAAATTAAACGGCTGGAAAAATTTCCCCACTTGGCACGTTGCCAATCTAAACCATGACAGGTGACAACAATCTTTCCCTTAGAAATAAATTTCGATAATCCACTAAACAATGCAGGTCCTAAAGCATGAAAATGGATAATATCATATTGCACTCCACTAGATGCTATAGCACCCAAAGCTGAGCTAATAAATGCGTCTATACCTTTGTAATCCAAAGCTGGAAAAGGAAGGATTCGTACACCTTGAAAGTCATAGCTTTTAAACCAAGCGCTCTCAGTATAAGAACATCGAGCAAAAATATCTACTGAATGACCTTGCGCTACCATACGAGGGTAAACTTCCGCACAGTAATGCTCAATACCTCCTTGTTTAGGGGGTAATCCTTTAGAACCAATAACAGCTATTTTCATTAGTTTAACTTTCACCCTTAATTAAGTTGAAGCAATTGAGAACAGCGCTTTTGGTAGCGTTCCCACATATCACTGTAGGCTTCCCTGATAACATTACTAGCTGCATAAGGCTGTGCAGCACGTACACAAGACTCTATTGGATAATCATCTGAGTGCAACAGTACTTTACGTAGAGCATCTGCTATTGACTCAGGTGTACGTTCTTCACAGACAATTCCACTGTCTGTGGTCAAAAATTTAGGAGTTTCACCTGTTCGAGTCGTCACGATTGGTGTTCCAGAAGCCAGAGCTTCTAAAACAACCAAAGGTAGACCTTCATAAACACTACTAAGGACAAAAACATTAGATACACGATGTAGCTCTGCAAGCTCTGCTTGATTTACAGAACCAAGCATTGTCACTTGTTTTGATAAACCTAATTGGGTAACTTCAGCTTTTACTTCATCTCCCAACTCTCCATTCCCTGCAATCAGTAAATGAACATCTGATTGATTCAAAGCAGCTAAAGAACGTACAAGTAAAATAGGGTCTTTTTGGGGATGCAGACGACCAGCAAAGAGAATAAAAGCTGTATTTTCGTTCAAACCAAGCTTGATAGCTAGTTCACGTCTTTTAGCTTTTCTTTCTGAAAATTCTAATGGGTAGAAAATTTCGTTATCAAAAGAATTTTTGACATAAGAAATACGGTTAGCAAGACTTGGATAATGCTGTTTATATAACTCAGCAGAATCCGTGTTACAAGAGAGGATTTGCTGAAACTGACGAACTAATAAGCTTTCTATGGCAAAATATGCACCTGGAAATCGACGCCAAAGAATCGCTTTTTTATCACCCGTAGCTTTGATTTGGGTGTGAATATCGTTATGTATGAACAGAGTTTTTTCAGAGCGCCAAGGTATTGCAGCTAGAGATGGTTCTAGCCGATGAAAATGCATAAAGTCAGAATTTAACTTTCGACCTAAAAGAGCAGCCGAATACTTAATCGTTGTGGGTATCCGACCTCTAACATCATCATTTTCCAACGTGAACAAAGGTAAAAAACGAATTTCCCTGCCAGAAAACTCAGCTTCTTGCCATTTTAAATTTGTCTGCTGGTAACTGCTCCCAGTTCCAACTAGCCTTACTTCAAACTCGCTTGGAGAGTACTTGATAAAACTTTTTATCAAAGTTTGTATACCCCCAATACTAGTCTGCCAAGGATTGAACTGGTAAAAAATTGTTAAAATAGGTTTGCGCGTGACTATACTTAGAGAAGTCATTTTTGTAACAGAAAATCTCCAGATTCGTTAATATGAGTAACCATGAGTCTAAAAAATTAAATAGACTTGAAAAGCTTTACTATTTAACAGTAGCTAGTTCCAGGGCAGGTAAAAAATGAAGCAGTGAGACATCACAATTGACATCATTCTAAAGAAATTCTGGATATCTTGCCATCAGTGAAAACTCTTGATAATTTAGCAAAATGATTTATTTTTCCTCAATAAACTGTTTGAAATTGAAATTAACTCTCATAAAATCGTACAGTTCCGTTCAATAGCACATTTCATATTCTTTCAATCCCTAAAAATCAATTAAACTTGCTTTCAGTTACAAGATAGCGTAGACCTCTAAATCTTTAATATAGGGCAATTCCAGGCTTTACTAGTTTTAAACACATACCAGTAAAAACACTAGATTTACATTAAACTTTAAATACCATATTTTAAACATTTTCTTGAAAAGTTGCCTTAACAATTTTATCGAAGCGGAAATTATAGGTTAGTTCCTGCAACACAGATAATAAACTTGTATGCTCCTGAGGAATTTCTTCAAGCAACAGAAAAATCTTTTCGTCACTACAACAACAGGCAGCCTTATATAGCTTTTGTAACCATTCATCTGGCATAACTGCGAGGTCATCCTTAGTTAATTTGACATTAGACAAAGAGGAACTCGCTATAGCAGAGGTCGGTTCAGAGTAGATATAGCTAACACCTAAATGTTGAGTCAGTTTATCGTAAATATCTTCTGGACGGAATGGCTTGCTGATAAAATCATCACACCCAGACGACAGCATAATTGAACGTTCATTGTCTAAAGCGCTGGCTGTCAAAGCTACTATTATAGTCGCTTGTCCTTTGGTTGTAGCTTTTATTTCTTGCGTGGCTTCATAACCATTCATTATTGGCATCTGCATATCCATAAAAATTAAGTGTGGTTCCCAACTTTGCCATAACTTCACACCATCTTTACCATTTTCTGCTTCCCGTACTTCAAAACCAACGCTTGTCAAAACCCTGAAGAGAAATTGACGATGCTCCCAAGCATCATCTACGATTAACAATCGATATAATGGTTGATTAAAAATTAGACCCTTGACTCGTTTTTGAGAAGCCTGAGTTTGTATATGTATCTTATCTGCTAATTTATACTGAATATCAAAAGCAAATATACTTCCTTTTTCCACAATACTACTTACTGTAATATCTCCCCCCATTAATTGTACAAACTTTTGGCTAATAGGTAACCCTAAACCTGTACCTTCTTGAGAAGCTCTACCACTTTCTGTTTGTACAAACGGATTAAATAAATTGTCGATTTCCTCTGAAGCAATACCCGTTCCAGTGTCTTTAACTTCAAAGTTTAGAGAAGAATCCTTGCTCCCCCTTGTTACTTGTAGTTTTACACCACCTTTCCGAGTAAACTTAATGGCATTTCCTATCAAATTTAGTAAGACTTGGCGTAGCTTACTTTCATCAGTAATAATGTATTTAGGTATATCCGGTGCAAGTTCAAAAGTTAAAGTGATTTGTTTTGCCGTAGCTTTAAGCCATAACATTTGCTCTAAATTATTGAGCAGGTGGTATAAGTCAAAACTATTTTGGTGGAGTTTAACTCTACCGGCTTCAATTTTTGACATTTCCAGCACATCATTGATTAATGCCAACAAATGCTGACCACTTTTATTAATAATGTCTAGATATTGACGATGTTGCGCTAAGCAAGAATTGTCGCTATGCATCAGTTGAGTAAAACCCAAAATGCTGTTTAACGGAGTGCGTAACTCGTGGCTCATCCGTGCAATAAATTCACTTTTAGCTCGATTAGCTGCTTCTGCGGCTTCTTTGGCTTCTTCTAGTTCAGCTTTTTGTTGTTTACTTTCGCTAATATCACGCATGATAGTAGAAAAATATTCTACGCGACCATCAGTTGATTTGTGGGCAATAATCATTTGCGAAACAGCCATTTCCCTACCATCACCACGCAATAGTGCTGTTTCACCTATCCAAGTACCTTGACTAATAGCCGTAGGAAACCCCTGCTCTTCAATTATCTTTAATGCCCATTTAGGGTGGTAGTGAGATATTGGAACACGGGTAATATCTGCTCCTAAAGGAAGTCCGATAATTTTTTTAGCCTGAGCATTACTCCATAGGGGATTTCCTTCTGCATTAATCATACTTATGTGGTCGGTGCTGGCTTCTAAAATAGCCACTAAGCGCAATCGTTCTTTTTCTACTTGCTTACGCTGTGTAATATCTTGTACCGCACCCACTAGTTTAATTACCTTTCCTTGTTCGTCAAAAATAGGTTCACCCCTACTTTCTAAGTATCTAATCAAACCATCTGGACGCATAATCCTAAACTCTACTTCATAAGAAATTCCTTTTGATATTGCTTGTTGTGTAATTTGTTCTATACGGGAACGGTCTTTAGGATGAATTAATTGCAGAAATGTTGCCTTTGTGGGTTCAAACTCAATAGAACCAAAACCATAAATTCTAAACATTTCCTTCGACCAAGTAAGGTTTTGGCTTCTATAGTCAATTTCCCAGCTACCCATATTAGCAAGTCTTTCGGCTGTAGATAATAGTGCTGAGGTTCGCTGTTGTTTTTCTTCTGCTTTTTTGCGTTGAGTAATATCGGTGCTAACACCCGTAACAATCCAACAATCAGCTTCTTCGTCTCGTCGTGATATATAAGTGGCACAAATCCAACGAATAGTTCCGTCTTTGTGATTAAACCTGTATTTTACTTTAGTCGGACGTTCTGCAAAAATGTCTTCAAATAAAGACATCTTTAAATTTTCTGCGTCTTCTGGGATAACTTGCGGTATCCAAAAATTTTTATTTGCTAAAATTTCTTGTTCTGTATAACCAAAAATTGCTTCGCTACCTTTAGACTGGTATTCATACACCCAACTAAAATCACTAAACACTCGCAAACAAACAATAGAAACATCTACACTGTTGAGAATATCATCAAGCTTTGCCTGCGAGAGTCTAAGTGAAAATTCTACTTGTTTGCACTCAGTAAAATCACGTACTAATTCTTTATTGTTTTTTTCTAAATCTTTAACGTTCGGCAAGTCCAGTATTCTGGGAATCCTCAAAAATAGCAGTATACCTCCCCACAGAAAAACAAAAGCAGTTATCGCTCGTGTCACTTCCCCTAGCCAAAAATTTTCATAACGTAGAGTCCATATTTCCAATATTTGCTTGCTACCTGCGACGGCAAATAATACTGCAAACAACCATAATATATGATTAAATGGCTTCCATCCCCGCTTGTAGATAAAATACACAATCATCATAACGATGGAATAGTCAGCCAGTCCTATAATTACTTCGGATACAATCCCAAGGTATCCTAAACGGATATTCCCGAAATAATTATCAATATCCACGGTAAATGCCTCTGGAGTCAGAAGCCTGTCCCAGTTTTTATACATTTTACTATACAGTATATTTAATGAAATTTTACTTGTATTATTAAACTTAAGTGTGATGTATATAACTATTAGCTTTATATTTCCCTGATTTCAGGTGAGTTGCATCAGTAAATTAATGATTTACATAGTCGTAAAATATACTTTTAGCTATTTATGACACTAATTTTATGTATACCAGAATACTCTTTGCTCGTAAGTTTCCCTCACTATTTCAGGATGTTGTTGGCCAATAAAGCTTGAGACCTATCACTACCTGCAACAGATGCACCAACATGTTTCTCCTACTCACAGGCGAAACCCCACCTCCAGCCCCCCTCCCCGTTGCGGGGCTACGGTGTACACACAAGTCGGAATTAACCTGTCATTGCGAGGAGGAACGACGAAGCAATCTCCTTCCCCCATAACCCACAACGAATAATACATATGAATATCTCGTGGGATTCAGAGTTTTTGGGGTTGCTTCGTCGTTCCTCCTCGCAATGACAGATGTGTGTACACGGTAGCCGCAGCGGGGAGGGGGTTTTTAAGTTTTACGTTGCAACCCACGCAATAGTAATATTCCTAAGGTTCCCAATCCTAAAATTGCTGGAATTGCAATTAAAGGAGCATTCATCTGTTGTTCGTCGGTGTTTGTTTTACTGTTGTCTTTATTATTATTATCTTTATTGTCTTTTGACTGAGCTAATTGTTGGGGTGGTTTCGTAGCAGCAGTCGCAACAGTGACATCATATTTCATTTGAAACGCTTGGAAACTAGCTTCTGTTTTTGGCTTGCAACTTAACTCTAGTTGATAAATTCCAGTATTGGGAAATACAATATCAGCACCAGGAATATTCTCATATTTTTCCACGTTAATAGCTTTAACCGGGGGTTGTAGTATTGGAAAGTCCCCTTGCTTACGAGGTTGTGAGTAAACAGCCATTTGGCAATTAGCTTGTTGCAAAGGTACAAGTGTTCCTCCTTTACGGGTCAATGCAACCCAAGCTCTAGAAGTTTCCCCAGCTTTTGGATTATGATTTGGTTCAACATGCCAAGTACCAGCAACATCCCCAGATATTTCAACTTTGTGAGCTGAGACTGAGGTTGAAAATAAACATAAAAACATTAACCAAGAAACAGAAAAAATAGTTATTTCTCCTGATTTACCCATCCTTCTCCCTTCATTTATTTGGTGGTACATAAAATTTCTCTAAAGATAAAAGTGACCAAAACCAACCTCTTCTAATCAATAACGTCAAAACTGCTATGAAACTCAATAAAACTGTTAGTAATTGATTTTTCCAAGTCCAGTCCCAAGCTCCTAAATAGCTAGAACCAATTGCAATAGCATGAATTACGCAAAGAATTAAAGCAGGTACGCTAAAAAGGTGAATTTTTCGCCAGCTTTGACCTAATTTTTTTTGTAACTTATCAAAACTGGTCAAAGCTGCTGGAGTCATTAATAATAGCCCTAGAGTTCCTGATACTACTCCTAACTGGTGTCTGGGCAACATAAATGATACAGAATTAATATTCCAATTCAAGGTCATAGATAACATATGACCTGTATGGGCAATGGCTAGTACAAAACCTCCAACTCCTAAAGCACGACGATACTTCAACAATGGTGACCACAAACGACTTATAGGACGAGCAACTAAAGCTAAAATCAAAAGTATAAGTGCTGCATGTCCTGTATAGTCTACCATTTCCCCTGTTCGCAACAGCGTCAGAATACCAATTGTTAGAGTCACCCAACCACCCATACGAAATAATTGGCTACGTCTATCAGCACTGATTTTTGATGCGAATACCCCAACAGCTAACATTGTCGGTAATGTACCGATTCCAAAAGCCAACATTGTTGCTGCTCCCGTCCATATATTACTAGTTTGGGCTGCTTTAATTTGTGCTGCGTAAAGAAAACCACAGGGAATTAAACCCCACACACCTCCTAGTAATGCGGGTGTCCACCAGCGAGATATCATCGATAGTTTCATCATCGCTGAACTTAGGGAGTTATGCAGGCTACCTTTTGCTAGTGGGTTAAGTAGTGGGATGCGAGGTAAAAATTCTGGTTTAATTTGTACCAACCCAAACCAAATCAACATTATTCCTGTAATAATTGCTATCCATTGCCGCAATCCACTACTTATTCCGGCTAGTTGTCCAGAAGCAACTAATACCGAACTCAAAGAACCAAGAGCAGCCCCAACCATAGCGTAACTGAACATTCTCCCTAGGTTGAGTAAGCAGTGAAAGTAAAAACTGTTGGCTGTTGACGGTTGACTGTTGACGGTTGATTGTGTTGAGAGGGAAAACGCCACAGCTAGGGGCCCGCACATTCCTGCACAATGCCCAAAACTGCCCAAAAATCCCAAGGACATTATTAGAAATAGGTCTAGCATGTCGGTTTTTACCCCTTAGCAAATAAAATTTTTTGTATGGATAAATATCCCTGATGATGGCTGAAAATTTCTTTTTTCAAATGATATGCAATAAGCCAGGGAATCAGCCAGGAATAAAGCCAGGGAATCAGCCAGGGAATAAAGCCAGGGAATCAGCCAGCGAATTAGCCAGCGAATAAATTCCCTGTCTAAAAGCTAAAGTCCTCTTTTAGAGGACTAATAATAAGTTTTCTGGAGCTTAATAATTATTTTATAAACACCCTCTTAAATTATTAAGGCGTATATTATTCTGCTTTAATTGACTCAAATAATCAACAGACGACCTGTCAAATTTCAAATTTATATTTTATTTTCCATTCCCCACTCCCCACTCCCCACTCCCCACTCCCCATTCCCCACTCCCCACTCCCCACTCCCCACCCCCACAAATCCAAACTGAACAAGTTGACGTATATAAGGGTGGGAATCATCAATCAAATTGATTGTTGGAGGATATTGTTTATGTCATCGTTGGCAGCGCGTTTAAATGCAGAGCGAAACCGTAAATTTGTTGGACGTGTTGGAGAATTAGAAATTTTTCAACGTGCGATTACATCAGGTGAATTACCATTCAATATTTTATACATTTATGGACCTGGAGGTGTTGGTAAAACTGCCTTACTTAACCAGTTTCGGCGTCTTTGTTGCGAGTTAAAAATACAATGTCTTTACTTAGAAGCACGTAATTTAGAATCCGCACCACAGTCTTTTTTGCGCTCCTTAAGTTCCATAATGGGTTTGTCTGAATATGATTGCCCCATATCTGTGTTAGCAAAAAGACAAGAACGTCAGGTCATTTTTATTGATACATATGAAAACATTACTCCGCTAGACGAATGGTTACGGGAAGAGTTTTTACCCCAATTATCGCTTGATACTCTAATTGTAATTGCTGAACGAAATTCTCCTAGCGCTGCTTGGCGTAGTGACCCTGGTTGGCAAACTTTGATACACACTTTATCTCTCCGTAATCTTAGTCCTGAAGAAAGTTTAATTTATTTGACTGGACGACATATTCCCACAGCACAGCATCAAGCTATTCTCAATTTTACACATGGGTTTCCTCTAGCTTTATCTTTAATTGCTGATGTGTTTGCTCAGGGACAAGAAATTTCTCTTAATAGCGACCACGCACCCAATATTGTCAAAACTTTGTTAGAAAGGTTTATTAGCGAAGTCCCTACCTCAGCACATCGTTTAGCGTTACAAGCTTGTGCTGTTGTGCGTGTTACAACTGAAGCATTACTTACACAAATGCTTTGTTTACCTGATACTCATCAAATACACGATATATTCGAGTGGTTGCGGGGATTATCTTTCGTGGAAACTAGTCATTTCGGTTTATTTCCCCACGATTTAGCAAGAGAAGTTTTAATTGCTGATTTACGCTGGCGCAATCCAGATTTATACGTAGATTTACATCATCGCTCTCGTAATTATTATACCGTACGTTTGGGACAAAGCCAAGGAGAAGAAAAGCATCGTGTTTTGTTTGATTATATGTTTTTGCATCGGGATAATGCTGATATTAGAATGCGTTTTACTTGGCAAGAACATAGCAGTTTATTAACCGACTCTTTGCAACCCGGTGATAAAGAGGCTATTTTGGCGATGGTTAGGCATTTTGAAGGGGAAGAATCAGCAAAAATAGCTGCACATTGGTTACAAAAACAACCGCAAAATGTAGTGGTATTTCGAGATTCCCAAGCTTTACCTGCGGGATTCACAATTATGGTGGCATTACAGGAAGCAAGTTCTGAAGATATTCAGGTAGATGCTGTTGTTGATGATTGTTGGCGATATTTACAAAATCACGCACCATTACGACTGCAAGAAGGTGCAACAGTTTTTCGTTTTTGGATGGCACGAGATACATATCAATTGACTTCCCCCACCCAAAGCTTGATTTTTGTCAATTTTGTTCAATATTTCCAGAAAACGCCTGCGTTGGCATATACTTTCTTAGTTTGTGCTGAGCCGGATGCTTGGGCATCAATGCTAACTTATTTTGACATGACGAGATTATCGGAAGTTGATTTCACAGTCGAAGCAAGGAAATATGGGGTTTACGGACACGATTGGCGAATTGTTTCACCCGAAGCATGGCGAGAACTTTTAGCTCGTCGAGAAATTGCTGCTTCTGAAACCGCAACTTCAAATACTCCAACCAGCCAACCATTGCTGGTTTTAAGTCAACCTGATTTTATCGAAGCTGTCCAGGATGCTTTGCGGAACTTCACCCGCTCTGATGTTTTACAGAAAAATTCACTATTGCGATCGCACTTGGTTGATGCCCAAGTAACGGGCAACGATAGTACTAAGGAACGTGTGACAACTCTACAAAATTTCATCAAACAAGCGGCAGAGTCATTGCAAACATCTCCACGGGATGAAAAGTTGTATCGAGCTTTACATCGTACCTATTTGAATCCGGCTCTGACCCAGGAACAAGCTGCGGAGTTGCTGGATTTGCCTTTTAGTACATATCGTCGCCATTTGAAAGCGGGGATGGTGAGGGTCGCGGAGATTCTTTGGCAACGGGAAATTAATTAACAAACTGAAATATAAAACCCTTCTCCAAACCTCTCCCCCTAGACTTACCGTGTATACATAAGCTCATAAATGCCCCTGAACGGTCATTTCGGGCTAAAAGCTAAAACCCGTTTTTAACGGGTTTGAATATGCTCTTAAAATTACAGTTTTAACATGTTTTTAAGGGTTTGAATTTGTGTTTTAACTAATAGACATCTCCAGAAATTAATTGTGCGTTGTTTGAAACCCTTGTAGAGAAAATAAATTTACGGTTCTACATTATTGGACGGAGAGGTCTAATGTTTCAACCCGTTTTTAACGGGTTTCAGCTTTTAGCCCGAAATGACCGTTCAGGGACATTTCTTTAGGATTATTCTAAGACTTGTGTGTACACTCCATTAAACATATCCCCATAAAATATCTAACTATTTTTGACATCACCACCAGCACCAATCGCATTTTGTCTCGTAATCGCATAAGGCCAGCTAATATCTTTGGGTGGGTATAAAAAATTGTTGTAAGCAAGCTTCATTTGTTTCGCGGCTTTAGCAAACGGCACGCATCCAGTACCAGTACCCAAGCCAGGACAAGCAACAATATTTATTTTCTTTTCTTCCCTTTGATTGTGCCGCCAAACAGAAAGTAACATCGCCCACATTGCTAGGTAAGGATTATCCGTTGTTGCAATTTCCATCGGTACTCGCATCGTTGGAGCATGAGCTAAAAAAGGATGCTGAGGATTACCTGTACTGATAATAAATGATGTTCCCACAGGTTGCTCACCACGGAAATTATTAATAATATATTCCTGCACCGAACTCATCAATTCCAAACCAAAATACTTAATAATCGCTAAATCAACTCCCCCATCCATTAACCCAAAAGAATTTCCCGCACTAACCATACAGTCGTATTCCGTTAGTTCTTCAAAATAACCATTGACCACCGATACTGATTTAACTTCATAAAATTCTTGCTTCCAAGCATCGCAAAGTTTTTCATCAGGAGCAACCAAAATTAGTTTGATATCACTAGAATTCACTTTGTACCACACCTTCTAGTTTCAGGAACCCACAATAACTTTCCATATTATATTTTATATACAAAAAATCGTAGCCCCCTCCCCGTTGCGGGGAGGGGGTTGGGGGTAGGCTGTTGACTTTGATGTTTTCTAGACCAATCACGCTCATGCATAAATTGTGCTAATCATTAAGGCTTATAGTCCTGTAATAAACTGGGTCTTAGTATTTTATTTACGACGTAAAACTGCATGAATCCAAGCTTTGGGATGGTTCATACAGTTTTATGTTAAAAACAAAAGCTTAAATCTCTATCTATATAAGGACTATAAGCGTTTTTTGCGTTTCTTGATTTATGTATGAGCATGAATGGTCGGAAAAATCACAAAGTCAACAGCCTAGGTTGGGGGTGGGGTTTGCTATGTTGAGTGAAGTACACAGGAAAGAATAAAACTTTTGTGGGGTGGGCATCCCGAACCGCCCAGTATATTTAACCCAAACGGTAATTGCTATAGGTACTCAACTCCAAAATGTTAGAGGCTTGTCCTCACCACGATATCCAATAAACATAGACATAGAAGCTCGTAAATCTTTCTCGGAAGGACAAACAGCATGGATTCGTCCAGAATCAAATAGAATCAAATCTCCTGCTTCTGGCTTAATTACTAATGTTGCAGGAGGAAGACTTGCTCTATCGATAATCCCCTCATACTTGTATTCTGGATTCCGAATTGCTTGTTGTTCCGTAGAAGATGGTTTCAAATTCCAAATTTCTAACTCCCCACCTACTTTCGGTACTTGTAGATAAATATTTGAGGACAGCTGAGTTATAACTTGTTCATAAGAACCATTTGGAGCAAGACCAGAATCTTGGATATCCTGTGAAAGAATATCTTGATGTGGAGGAAGCTCAGAAGCATCTTCAAATACACGTCCAATACCAGCCAGCATTCTACGTCCGTGAATATTTTCTATATTTGCACCAGCTAACCAAATATCACCTAAATCCAATCTCAACATGTCAATGGGAGATAGAAAAGGAAAACAAACTTCACGTAATTTCTTTATATAAGCTGAAGCTTGTTCATAGTATATTTCCAATAACTCTATATTGCCATTAGTCTCAAAAAAAGTCATTCCACTCCTTTTCACACCAACATCAGGTGCTCTTAGATAGCGTTCTAGAGTTTTTTGTTTAAGTAGCTCTTGAGTAATTACTTCAGCTTCTTTTTCTGGATAATAATTAGGAATACATAATGCTAAAAATTTCCCATGTATTAAATCAATTAAATCTGCTAATACAAGACTTCCAGAAATTTTCACAAGCACGTTTTGACTTTCTGTATTACAATCTTTATTGTGTGAATTAGAGCGCATTTTAGTTTTCTTGTAATTGGTAAACGGAATTATACTATTTTCCGTAGTTGCACCCAGCCTTATCAATTTATAGGTGAATAGTGCAATCTGAAATTAAAAAAATGACTTTGAAACCCACGAAGGTGGGTTTTCCTTGTGTAGCCGCGATTTCTAATCGCCAGGTATTATATATTTCTTGCTCCGAAATTCACTTGCATAACAATATCGTTGAAATCTCTATCACTACCCTGGATACCAGTACCAGTTAAGTCTTCAAAAGCGAATTTTAATCCACTGCTAGAAACATTTCCTAATTGCAGAATATGCTGAGAGCCATCACTATTGGCTCCCTCGAATGCGAAAAATGCTTGAGCTTTTCCAGCTTGAAAATCTTGTTTAGTTCCATTCTGAACAATGTAAGGAGCCAAAAAAGCACCACCTGGTAAATTCACATTTTGATTTATGCTTGTGAAGTTTGTATTGACCCTGAACTCAGCGACACTTCTGGAAATCGCAGCTTTTGCGTAATCTATTCCTTGACTAGGAGTCAAACTTCTACCAGTTAGGGGGTCAATAACTGTTCCTTGGTTATCGCTAACAACATAAAATCCTACCGAGTTGTTAAAAGCTGCTTCTCTGGTTAAAGTTACCGTAGCTTCCCCAGAAAAACCAGTCAAATTAATGACACCATTAACAACAGGATTACTTTCAGATGCAATTAATAATGCATTGTTAGGAACATTGGTAACTTCTGTATTCAGCTTAATAATATCAGCCAAAGTCGTTTGTTTGATTTCCGCTATTTCCTCTGAAGCAAAAAAGCCTCCACTATTAGTTGGTCTTTCAAACCAAAAGCGGTCTGAATCTCTTAGTCTTGCAAATTGTTCTGCGACAATTTTTTGAATTGTGATTCCAGCACCTGATGGAGCTATAGGGTCTTCACTGAATAACCCTACTAACAAATCAATATCTTCAACAGTGCGATAAAGAGTTTGTAGATTAGAAGCCAATTCAGGGTTAGATGTAATTTGGCTAAAGCTGGTAACTCTGTCAAGACCAAGACTAGCTCTGACTTGGTTATAATCAGCCACCCCACGGTCGCGTCCTCGTTGTATGTTAGCAGAGTATAAATCAAAACCAACACCTGCTGGAGGAAATAAGGCATTACGCAAGTCAAAAACTACATTGGTGTCAACCTTTTCTGCAACAAGCTGGGTGTCACCTCGTAAAATGCTATCAACATCACTACCTGAATTGATATGAGGTGCGCCAAATGCAGTTAGTAATGGAAAGCTAGTCACTTTACCATTTGCATCTATTGTCTGAATCTCTCTATTTGTTTGAGTATGACCAAAACGAAAACCAGCAGCATTAAATTCATTAGATACTTCAGGTGTCTTGTTTGGGTCGTATCCTTGATAAGCACCGATAGCATTACCTATTTGTAGAGGCAGCCATTCGTACATTGTAATCTGCTGATACTGAGCAATGTTGATCTGACGTGCGCGTTGAAAAATTTGTTCATCTGTCCAAGAACTGTGAAATCTAGCTAGTTCTCTCGCAAGACGATTGTGATTCCGCATCCAAAGGGTTTGCTGAACTGCCAAATTATCATTTTCGCTAACTCGGTCATCACCAGCAAAAAAACCTACACCTTGGAAAAATCCCCCTTTGGTTTGCTTGTTAGTATCAGCAGGTAACAAGTCATCATTTAAAGCTCCATTGCCATCGTTCGTGACTTTTAGCATACCTCCAGTAAAAGCACGAACCCCATCGGCAAATGCTTTTTCCGAACCATAGACAGATGAAAGGTCTAACCAGTGAGTCGCCTCATTGGGAGTTTTTCCAGGCACCGCAGAACCATCGCTAAGAGGAACTCCTGTACCTAACTCAAACGCGCTTCTAGGAAATTCAAACTGTAAACCACCGTCTTTTTGTCGCGAAATTGTTGGAGTTGCTGGAATGTTTACAGGAAAATTTGGGTCATTAGTGGGAATATCAATCGGGAAATTTAGCGAACCTACCCGATTTGTATTTTGTTCATCCCGTGGTTCAGCAGCATAATTATTATCGTGGTTAACGAACTGCCCAAAGCTCCAATTCAAGGCATTTAAACCATTTGTATTAAGGAGAGACTCTCCCTGATTTAATTTAGAAATTGTGTTACTGATAACTCTCGCGCTAGGACGGTCTGAAGGGTTCAATAATACAAATGGCGCGGAAGGCTGATTGGTGAGACGATTTGTATTATCAATAACATTAAATCCCAGCCCAACTAATCGGTCTTTTTCTGCTTGTGTAAAAATCGGAATTGCTTGTCGAGTGACTGCCGTTCCATTTACATTAAAAAATGGGTTACCCTCGGCATCAAAAGCTACCCCCGCAGGTGATTGAATGCCGTCTTCATATTCTTTAAAAGAAATATTAATAAATGCTGTCTCTGCAGACCCTAAAGAGGTTTTATTTAGGTTGTTATCAGTTCCATCAATAAGACGGATAGAAATTCTATTTTCTCCCAGCACTAATATACCGTCGGCAAACGGGTCTCTAGCAATTATTGACATTTCTGTATGCAGTATAAGACTTTACTTACGTATTTTAACTGGTGTTTGCATGTATTACAGTATTCAGTACAACTAATGATATGCAATTTTGTTATCTGGTGAAAAGCTTTGATATTTGCTGTTTTTCATTTGCGAAAGCACAAAAAAATATGAGATATTTGTATCCGCTGATAAACTAGCTTTATATATGTATTATCATGTAAAAATTAGTTATCCTTATGAAAAAAAAACACCTTAACTTAGCCTTAAAATTAACTTTATCGTTTCTTGCTCTGCTATTAAGTGGAATTGGAATTTTCTTAAGTTCTTGGATTGTAATTCCAGCTTCCAATATGCAGGTACTCATTCTTGCAGTAGGAACACCAGAGATATCTCCTTGGTTATTAATTCTAAACATAATAGCTTTTTCCTCAGTCTTTTACTTTGTCCCTCAGCGTCAACTAAAGCGTATCGCTTGTATTGGAAGTTTTATAGGATTTTTAATTTGCGCTTGGGTAATAATAAATATCCCACCAACCCACGCCAAAATGACGGTAGCGATGGAACAGGGATTAGGTGTAGATTATTTAAAAAAAATACCCCAAAGTGCCAAAGCAAAAATGCGTTCAAGCTCATTTATTTTAGCTGACGCATTCACAGGTATCCATCTTGAAAAAACACGTCATCAATCAGATATCCGCTTTGCAACACCATCCGGAATACCTTTAACAATGGAAGTGTATCAGCCACTACAACCGCCACAATTAGGAAAATATCCAACCCTGGTAGTAATTTATGGTGGAGCATGGCGAACAGGTGACCCAAAAGACAATCTCCAATTTAATCAATACATGGCATCGCGTGGATATACAGTTTTTGCTATTGACTACCGTCACGCACCTCAACACCGTTTCCCCGCACAGTTAGAAGATGTAAAAACAGCTCTTAATTTTATTAAAACTCACGCAGATGAATACGAAGCAGACCCAAATAATATGGTCTTGTTAGGACGTTCAGCAGGGGCACATTTAGCAATGCTAGCAGCTTATCAACCAGATGCACCCCCCATTCGCGCTGTTGTTAGTTACTACGGTCCAGTTAACCTCACTAATGGGTATAATTTTCCACCAAATCCCGACCCAATTAATTCTCGTGCAGTGTTAAAAGCATTTCTCGGTGGTTCCCCACAAGAATTAGCAGAATTATATAAAACAGCTTCCCCTATAAATTATGTAAGAAATAATTTGCCACCAACATTACTAATTTACGGTGGTCGGGACAATTTAGTACAAGCAAAATATGGACGAAATATGTATCAAAGCTTGTATAAATCTGGCAATACAACAGTTTTCTTAGAAATACCTTGGGCAGAACATGCTTTTGACGCAGTATTTAATGGAGTAAGTAATCAGTTAGCACTATATAATACCGAACGATTTTTAGCTTGGTCATTGTTTCAAAACGAATAGAAATGTAGAGACGTTACATGTAACGTCTCTACGCGTAACTCCTCAATATCACCCCAGAGGGTGACAAGAAACTTTAGGATTATGTATTGTCACTTGTGTATTCATATATAGACACGATTAGTCGGGTCTCTACAGTAGGAACGTACATCTCAACTTAGTGACGGATTTGGCGAGGGTTATGGTTCCGAGAAATCCAACCGTATCCTCCGCCTTTTTATATAAAATGATTTTTTTATACATGTATTGCATCAGTAGAGACGCGATTAATCGCGTCTCTACATATTATTGCTAATTCCCAATTCCCAATTCCCCATTCCCCATTCCCAATTCCCCATTCCCCATTCCCAATTCCCAATTCCCCATTCCCCATTCCCAATTCCCCATTCCCAATTCCCCATTCCCCATTCCCAATTCCCAATTCCCCACTCCCCACTCCCCATTCCGACTACAATGTATACGCAACTCGCGTTTGGAGAGGAGTATCCAATTGTGCAGCCGGATTTGATAGGCTTAGAAATTACTAGGGGAGAACTGAAGCGTTTGGTTGGGCTTGACCCAGATGATGTCTTTCGTCCCTCGATTATGCGAGACAAAAATAAGCGACTAGGTTTTTTAATGAACGAATTGATGGTCGCTTTAGCTTTAACCCCAATAGTTGTTGGGCCAATTTACCTATTTGTGGTACGACCACTTGTTGGTTCTGGTAGTTTAATTTTAGGAATTATTTTACTCCTACTTGGACCCATCACAGTTGTTGTTGGACGCTCGATTTGGCGAAAAATGGTGTTTTCCAAAAGCGTTTCCACACTCTTAGATGAAGTTGATAAATATCATAACCTTATCAAAGCAATTTATATAAACGACCAACTCGCATTATCTGGTAATACTCAAAGTAACTTAAATGACCGAGAAAAAATTATTGCTGCACTACAGCTGATTCGGGAAGATTTAGTCCGTGCTTTGAAAACGGAACGTATTTTGCGCGATAATAAGCAGTTACTTGCTGATAACCACGAGTTACTTGCTAACAATTTAGCCAACCTGGAAGCATTGCAACTAAGCGATAAGGCAAGTGATTATGCACAACTTTTAAATCAATCTTTCCAGATTGCTCTGGATGTGCAAGCCGAAATTAAAAAACTACAGTCGCACAATTAAGTCAAAATTAAGTCACAAGTATGAGCGCAAAACCGAAGATAATTGTCCTGGATGACGACCCCACAGGTTCTCAAACTGTCCACAGTTGCTTACTTTTGATGCGGTGGGATGTAGATACTTTAAGACAAGGTTTACAGGATAGTTCACCTATATTCTTTGTGCTTACTAACACTCGGTCTTTAACTCCAGAGTCGGCAGCATCAGTTACTAAAGAAGTTTGTGTTAATCTCAAAGCCGCTATTAAAGCAGAAGGAATAAAAGATTTTCTTATTGTTAGCCGTTCCGACTCGACTTTGCGGGGACATTATCCTATTGAAACAGATGTTATCGCAGAACAATTAGGCCCCTTCGACGCTCATTTTCTCGTGCCTGCTTTTTTTGAAGGAGGACGTATCACTCGTGACAGTATACATTACCTAATTGTTAACGGTGTACCCACACCTGTTGATAAAACTGAGTTTGCTCGTGATTCTGTGTTTGCCTATCAGAATAGTTACTTACCTAAATATGTAGAAGAAAAAACTCAGGGAAGAATACCAGCCAAATCCGTCGAACGATTTTTACTACCTGACATCCGCAATGGAACTTTAGAACGCTTAATCAAACTTAATAATAATCAGTGTGGTGTGGTTGATGGAGAAACCCAGGCTGATTTAAATGCCTTTGCTAGAGATATTAAAGATGCCGCAAGTCAGGGTAAGCGTTTTTTGTTCCGCTCTGCTGCCAGTATTTTAACCGCATTGGCTGCTTTACCGGAACAATCTATCCCCGCCGAAAATATGGCAGAGTATGTTAGAAAAGGTAAACCTGGCGCAGTTATTGTGGGTTCGCATGTCAAAAAGACTACTCAGCAGTTAGAAAAATTATTAGAACAAGACGGCACAACTGGGGTAGAAGTAAATGTATCACAGTTACTAGGAGATACAAATGATGCATCTGCTAAACTGAAGCAGGAAGTAATTGGAAGAGTCCGCTCAGTACATGATGGCGGTAAAACTCCAGTAGTTTATACTAGTCGTCAAGAATTGACTTTTGAGGATATTGAAACTAGGTTAGATTTTGGCTTCAAAGTTTCCCAATTATTAATGGATGTTGTCCAGGGTTTACCGAATGATATAGGATTTTTAATCAGCAAGGGTGGCATTACTTCCAATGACGTTTTGAGTACTGGTCTGGATTTAACCTCGGCACGTTTACTCGGTCAAATTTTAGCCGGTTGCTCGATGGTAATTACCCCAAGCGAGCATCCTCTGTTTCCAAATTTACCAGTGGTGCTTTTCCCAGGTAATGTAGGTGACGAATTTGCCTTGGCTACAGTCTATCAAAGACTTAATAAAAAAAGTCCGTAGTTTATATTGTTCATTTTTGAATATTTTTTTGGGTGGTGTTGATGAATCCTGATTCTACTATCCGTGATTTCGAGCCGAATTCTACGTCAAAAAAAGATGTAGAGTCAAATTCTGCAATTCCTGACGCCACACAATCAAATAATACCGTTTCTCAGGAGTCAAATTATATTCCCCCACTTTATAATGACGAAGATGATTTTCTGCTTAAGTTTTTACGCTCAAACTCTGTAGCTGATAATACCGAGCAAGAACAGCAAGAACTTCTACCAGAAAATATTACAGCAGAAGAAAATTATGTAGAGTCATCAGATTCTTCTCCCCATGAAACTGAAGCTGTTTCACAGGTTAATTTCCCCACTGTCGAAAAAGAAGGAACTTTAGCGGACAATTCTGTAGTCAATAGCACCCAATCTTACTCTTTTGCTTCTGAGGAATTTTTACAGGAAAGTCCTGTGATTAGTGATTTACAGCAAAATTCTCCTATCGTTACAGATGAGGTGACTTTACAGAAAGATGCCGTTACTGATACTATACAAACTGACTTTTTTGTGACGGAGGAAATTTCACAGAAAACTTTTGTACCCGATGATACAAATTTAACTTCTCGTAACCTGAAAGATGAGGTAATTTCACAGGAAAATAAAGCGGCTTATGAGACTCCGGTTGATTATAAACCTGAGGCTAAAATCATTTCACAGCCAAACACTGTAAGTGATGACGGAATTTTTGATTCACCTTTACCTGAGTCCGAGGTAAATTTTGTTCTTCAGTATTTACATCCGCATCCTGTGCAAAAAAATACATCATCAGACGTAGAGTTAATTTCTCCTGTGGTTGATGTTAAGGAAATTAAGGAAAATTTAATTACTGAGAAGTCCACGACTGGAAATTTAAATACTGATAACTCAGCTATTGAAAATTCCGCGACTGAAACTTTAATTACTAATAACTCAGCTATTGAAAACTCGACAACTGAAACTTTAGCTACTGACAACTCGACTATTGAGGACTCAATAACTGAGGACTCAACAACTGAGAATTCGACAACTGAGAATTCGGAAACTAAAGAAGAAATAAAATTCAATCCTTTGTTGGATATCGACTCAGAGTTTCCCGAACTTCCAAACACGCTTAACAAAAATATCCAAGTCCAACTCAGAAGCGAAGGCGAAAGGCTGTTATTAATTTTACCAACCGAAGCCCAAGCTCCCAGTTCTGAATATAGTTGGAGTGATATTTGGCAACAACTTCAACTACGTCTAAAAGGGAGCGACCGTCTGAGGGTTGAAGGTATAAATGTACATTTGGTAGCTCAGGACAGGCTGTTAGATGCAAGGCAGCTACAAGCACTAGCTGAAAGTTTAAACTCCGTTCAATTACAGTTAAAATCAGTTTCCAGCAGTCGTCGTCAAACAGCAATTGCTGCAGTCACATCAGGTTATTCTGTCGAACAAGTACAACTTACACCCACCCTAACAACTGAGCCAAAGATTGCGGGAACACCTCTAGCAGACTCGCTTTATTTACAGATGACAATTCGTTCTGGGGTAGAAATTCGTCACCCTGGTACAGTAATTATTTTGGGAGATGTAAATCCAGGTGGTATTGTAATTGCAGAAGGAGATATTTTAGTCTGGGGTCGTTTACGGGGCGTTGCTCATGCTGGTGTCGGAGGTAACCGTGAATGTTTAATTATGGCTTTGCAAATGGAACCTACCCAATTGCGAATCGCAGACGCTGTTGCCAGAGCACCAGAGAAAAACCCGACGCAATTTCACGCTGAAGTAGCTTATGTTACGGATGATGGAATTCGTATCGGTAGAGCATCTGATTTTTCCAGAACCCAACCAAAATAATTCAAGAAGCAAGAAGGAACAAGGAACAAGGACGTAAGGATATACTCTCAAAAACTTTATTTCTGAGTTTCGAGTTTAGTAATATAAAATATTTTTATCGAGGCGTGCATCTCGATATATAAAATGTCCTTGCTTCGACCTCAAATTTTGAAAACTAATTTTCCTTCTTTCTTCTTCCCTCTTTCTTCTTCCTTCATTTTAAATTCCGAATCGAGCGCCGTCAGATCATGACTCGAATTATTGTAATCACCTCCGGTAAAGGAGGGGTGGGAAAGACAACAGTCACAGCCAACCTTGGTATGGCATTAGCCAAAGCGGGACGTCAAGTTGCTTTGGTTGATGCCGATTTTGGCTTAAGAAATTTAGATTTGTTGCTGGGACTAGAAAATCGTATTGTTTATACTGCGATTGAAGTTCTAGCCAGAGAGTGTCGTTTAGAACAAGCCTTGGTGAAAGATAAGCGACAACCAAACCTAGTGCTTTTACCTGCAGCCCAAAACCGCACGAAAGAAGCAGTAAGTCCTGAACAAATGCAGCTACTGGTAAACGCCTTAGCACAAAAATATGAGTACATCTTAATTGATTGCCCTGCGGGAATTGAAAATGGTTTTAAAAATGCCACCGCTCCCGCTAAAGAAGCTTTAATTGTCACCACACCTGAAATTGCCGCAGTTCGCGACGCTGACAGAGTTGTCGGTTTACTGGAAGCCCAAGGTGTCAAGCGGATTAATTTAATTGTTAACCGCATCCGACCCGCAATGGTACGGGCTAATGATATGATGTCTGTACATGATGTACAGGAACTTTTAGCAGTTCCTCTGATTGGTGTAGTCCCTGACGACGAGCGAGTTATTGTTTCAACCAATCGTGGCGAACCTCTAGTATTATCAGAGAATAATCAATCTTTAGCTGCCACAGCCATTGAAAATATCACCCGCAGACTGCAAGGAGAAACGGTCGAATTTCTCGACCTCGACTCACCCAACGATAGCATCTTTTCCCGCCTTCGTCGGCTGTTGTGGACAAAGATAGTTTAATCTTTTACTGTGTTTTGTACACTTTAGTTGGAATGATTCTCGAATTCCTAGAACGAATTTTCCGTAACCCAGACAACAGTCGCAGTGAAGTTAAACGTCGTCTGCAACTGGTGATAGCCCATGACCGTGCTGATTTAAGTCCTCAAATGATAGAAAAAATGCGAGAAGAAATTCTCGAAATCGTCTGTCGTTATGTGGAAGTCGAGAAAGAAGGCTTGGAGTTTTCCCTAGAAAGCAACCAACGTACTACAGCCTTAATCGCAAATTTACCTATTCGTCGAGTTAAAGAAATAACAGAAGAAGTACCGGAAGTGGTTGATGGTTGACTGTTGACTGGTGACTGTTGACGGGTGACTCCTAACTGGTGATTGTTAACCAATGGTTAAATAAGCTAGGTCGTTAGAAACTTACACCCCACAAACAAATATTTCATACTCCTCTTTATAATTAACTCAACTCAAAGTTTTTATCATATTACAGATACTTCACCTATTTTTAGGTAAACAAACCACACTTGAGTCTTTTATTTCCCCCCCTTCCCTACAAGGGAAGGGGGGTAGGGGGGTTAGGTCTGTGTGGTCTAATAGCAAAAACCCACTACAACTTTTTAAGTCCATAGCGGGTTTTTATTATATTCAATTAATACAATTAAATTAACGAACTGCTACCTGAGGGTCACCCCAGACGTTAGTTAATTTTTGACCATAAGTCATTGGTTGGTCAATTTCTGAATTTGTGGTTACTGTTTTACCATCGCTGGAAACTTGCATCAATGGCCAATCTTCGTCACCTAGTTTACCAGCACGGAACAGCACCTGGTCTGGTTGAGTTTTACTCCATCCTAGTAATATCGCAGTATCGTGCTCATAGGCTTCTTGAGCGGGTGCAATACTATTGGTGTTATTTTTTTGTCTGTCCCAAATTACTGCTTGGTCGCTTGCATCTGCGCTGCTAAATACCCCTTCAAACTTACGAGCTAAAAAGCGATCACCTTTTTGAGACCAGCTAACTGGAACTAAAACGCCAATTTCTCCTGGTGTACCAGTTTGTGTTGACGCGAGTTTTGCTTTCAACAGAGGGTCACGAATTGAAGAAGTTGAAGTTAGTACCCGTAGAGTCTTAGTTTGTCTATCTTCAATAAATAAAGCGCTGGTCACTCGACTGTTGTGCATCTCTGGCTTTACTTCCAAAGTTACCCGACTGTAAACAGCATAACGCCCATCAGGAGAACTAACAGGTACGCTACG
The DNA here is from genome assembly GCA_019359035.1 of Scytonematopsis contorta HA4267-MV1. GTDB lineage: Bacteria > Cyanobacteriota > Cyanobacteriia > Cyanobacteriales > Nostocaceae > Scytonematopsis > Scytonematopsis contorta. The sequence goes on from JAHHIC010000054.1 coordinate 112,206, forward strand.
GTAATAACGTACACCAGAGCGTCCCTTAGAACCAATTGACTCTTGAGTCGCGTTTATCCATTTCCAAGGAATACTATGGGGACTACCTAAAGGGTCATCCTGTATTTGCCCTTCTTCGAGAGGTTGGGAATTAGGTGCTTCGTTGCTGCTAGGATGAACATTTCTCAAACTAGGTGAAGTCTTGGCCGCCTTTAATGACTTGTCTCCGGCAATGGCTATAGTCACAGTAGCACCGTCTGCTTGCGCCAATGATTGAATTTTTCCAGATTTTAGCCGCTTAATTAAATTTAGTTGGCTCGCAGTCAAACTATGTGACATAGAGCTTGAAACAGAATGTTCTTGCTCTTCTCGTACGGGAGCAAGTTCAACTGCTGATAAGGAGTCATTAGCTGGAGCTTTAGATAAAGACTCATCCGCTTCTGCTGAAGATTCTATTTGATAAATTTTTAATACTTCAGGCTGACTAGGAGCAACAGCCATTTTTTGGGGTGTAGGGTCAAATCCTCCAGGTAAGTAGTAGTCACCTGGAGTCGCTTGTAATTCCTGAGATAGCTCAGGGTTAGAAGCTACCTCTGGTACAGACTTAAGCTCTTCTGTAGTTGAAGCAACTTGAGCTAACTCTGCTTGTTTTGCTGAGGTGTGACCTGACCCAGCCACTAGGGGTGAAATCAAAATTACAAGGACAACGTACTTAAAGAATGGTTGCACGCGATACCATCCTGACAGCAAAAGCGGTTTCAGCATTTTAATAGACTCTCTAGAGGGGCGGGTGCTGTGTGATAAACAATGCCTAGAAGGCAATTCGGCGGGCTAACAATACATGTATAACAGGGAACTAACACTTTTATCGAAATAAATTATATTTTTTTTTTCTTTTTTAAACTCCAGCTAAAATGTTTACAATCTATTCACATACTTCAACCTTTCGATGCAAGAATCGACATATTTATCTATGAAGATTCACTTAAAGGTTTATAGATAATATATACTTAAGCAACAATCGTAAAACTACTATATTCGGGTGATACAATACTTTCGGTACGTAAAAATATCAATCACATCATAGATACAAGTTTTACGTAGTAATGCAGCTATGGAGGAGTATCAGAACCTGTGTAAGCTGCGGCAGAAAACACCTGCTGTAACTCTACAATAATACGTACATCCGTATAAGCACCACTTACCTGGGATAGATTTGTTTCACTTAAGGGCTTTACCATATTTGTAGGCTCAGACTCCTATTGTAAGCGCCGAGTCTTTGAAACGCAAACCCCTGTCAGTACAAATGTTAACCTCTATTTTGAGTAGAGAGTTGCCAAGAGTATTACAATCCATGACCTATTACCATTTATTAGCTAAATAAGCTAAAAGGGCAGTACACCATTAACAAATTACTAAGCGACAACACAGTATATATCAATCGTAGAAAAAAAACCACTTACATCTAGCCGTTTAAAATAATCAAAGTAATTGGAAAATTACATAGCCAATTACACCGCTGAAAATGAAGCAAGGAACACTAGTAAAGATGGCTGACAATCTGCATTGTGGCATTTTTGTACTATGGGTTTACTATGGAGCAGATGCAGTTAATATCAGCTTACTTTACAATACCTTCGCCATTTTACGAGAAATAAAGCTTTCACCCTCCACCGTTGATTAGGCGTTTCCGTTTTTTTAGCTTTGTTGAAAGCTGTATTAACATCGTCCAGATTTTTCGGGAAGGGGTTTTATTTAAATTCCTGTGGCATCAAGGGTTTCAGCTTTTGCCGTCGGCTGAAAATAAAACCCTTATTTTTTCACGAGTCGTGGGATTTTGCCCGGTTTCTGTGATACTCCATTTTGGCGAAGGTATTGACTTTAAAAACAAAATAATTATAACTCCATAAAGTACAATTTTGTTCAACAAAATCCCAACAATTTTATAAAGGTTTACTGATGACTGATGACTGGTGACTGGTGACTGGTGACTGTTGACTGTTGACTGTTGACTGTCATTAGGCTCCGGAACGATGACGCAATCTCCTTATTATTTATTATGTAGTGAGCGATAATGCTGCTCAGTCAACCGTCAACCGTCAACAGTCAACCCTCAACCGTCAACAGTCAACCCTCAACCGTCAACACATTTTTATGAAAATAGTTTTTTTTGGTACTCCAGAGTTCGCTGTACCCACTCTGGAAAAGTTGCTCAATCATTCAAATTTTGAAGTCGTGGCTGTTGTTACCCAACCAGATAAACGTAGGGAACGTGGAAATCAGCTAATCCCTTCTCCTGTAAAAGCCCTTGCGACATCTCGTAATTTACCTGTGTGGCAACCTCAACGAGTGAAAAAAGACCCTGAAACTTTAACTTTACTTAAGGAATCTGGAGCAGAAGTGTTTGTGGTTGTCGCTTATGGACAAATTCTTTCCCAAGAAATTTTGGATATGCCAACATTGGGTTGTGTAAACGTTCATGGTTCGATTTTGCCACAGTATCGAGGTGCGGCTCCTATCCAGTGGTGTATTTATAACGGAGAGAAGGAAACAGGAATTACAACAATGCAAATGGATGCGGGAATGGATACTGGGGACATGCTGTTGAAGGCAACCACACCTATTAATTTACTCGACAACACCTTAACTTTGGCACAAAGACTTTCAGATATAGGTAGTGATTTGCTTCTAGAAACACTATTGCAAATGGAAAGGAACTCAGTTCAGCCAATAAAACAAGATAATTCTCAAGCGACTTACGCACCATTAATTAAAAAGGAGGATTACTTACTAGATTGGTCAAAAAGTGCCATACAAATACATAACCAAATCCGGGGTTTTTACCCTAACTGTAGTGTCACTTTCCGAAATCAACCAGTAAAAATCACCGCAACCGCTCCCCTTGGTTCTGCTTACTGGGCTGATTTACCACCAGAATTACAAAAACTACAACATAAATTATCTGATTTGTCAATAAAGTCAGCCAATCCAGGAGAAATAGTAAGTATTGCCAAGGGTGTGGGAGCTGTAGTCCAGACCGGTTCTGGCTTACTGCTTATTCGAGAAGTTCAATTACCTGGCAAACGTCCTCAGTCAGGATGGGATTTTGTTAACGGTTCACGTCTAACCCTGGGGGAAATTTTTGAGAACGGTAAATAAAAAGATTAATTGCGAATTGCGAATTGCGAATTGCGAATTGCTAACTCCCTACTCCCCACTCCCTAATTTTTCATAAAAGCGACAAGACTGACAGAGACCTTCTGGGTTAACTGCACAGCGAATGATTTCTGAATGAGCATTGTAGCGGCAGGTGGCATCTCCGATGACCCAATGTCCGTTTACTAAAGTTCTCTCGCTGGGTCTTTGAGCTGATTGTACGTATAAGGAAATCTTATGTAAACGATAGCGTCCGGCTTTTAATTGATAACGATGACGTCGTTCTAATACTGCGTAAGTTTTTCCTTTAAAATCAAGATAATTACCCGGTTGTGGCGTCCAGTCAAGTTTCACGCTACCGAGAGATTGTTGGGGATGGGTCAAAATCACCTCAGTGGGTAAAGAATCTGGTTCCATAGGCTTTTGTCAGTGGGTTTAGATTATTACAATAAATTATCCCAAAATCTCCCCATATTTATAGTGGAGATGAAATCTAGGAGCAGCAGGATGTGGTTTTATATCAAGACCCCCACTCCCCACTCCCCACTCCCAATTCCCCAAGTTATTAAATTGTTTGAAGTTATGTAGCTTAATGATTACGATGTCTCAGCCTCTGCGGTAAACTAGCCGTTGATTAGATTCTTTTCTTTTGACGAGAAGATAACTCGGAAAGGAGCTTTTTTCAATGTCTCATACCGTAAAAATCTACGATACCTGCATCGGATGTACTCAGTGCGTTCGTGCCTGTCCTACAGACGTACTAGAGATGGTTCCCTGGGATGGCTGTAAAGCCGCACAGTTGGCCTCTTCCCCCCGTACAGAGGATTGTGTAGGTTGTAAGCGCTGCGAAACTGCTTGTCCTACTGACTTTTTGAGCATTCGGGTTTACCTGGGTGCTGAAACCACTCGCAGTATGGGTCTAGCTTACTAGCAAAACGTAGGTTGGGTTGAGGGACCTATGCCGAAGTGGCACGCTCATAGAACAAGGAGTGTCCGCTTCGGATAACCCAACATCATATGCAAATTGTTGGGTCTCGTTCCTCAAGCCAACCTACAACCTACAGTTTATTTTGAAAAATAAAAAATAAATAAAATTAAGTAGGTAGGCAGGAATAAAGTCCGCTATGTAAACAAATGTAAAATTGACGAGTGGTGCTCACAATAAGCCTTGGCGCTGAAGCGCAACTACAAACCTAAAGTAATTTTTTTCCACCGACTTACTTATTTTTGGAAAAAGGGGGCAATTATCAATAACAGCTCCTTTTTTCTTTACCAAATTGGGGAGGATATGCTAACTAAGTACTAGTTGAATCCTCAGCACGGAGTAGTGTGAACCATGTGCGGAATCGTTGGTTATGTTGGTACCCAAGCAGCTACAGAAATTTTGCTGGCTGGGCTGGAAAAACTCGAATATCGTGGTTACGATTCTGCTGGAATCGCCGCTATTTGGGAAGGTGAGGTTGATTGCGTTAGAGCAAAAGGTAAACTTTATAACTTACGCTCAAAGTTAGAGTCAGTACAAACTCCATCCCAAATAGGTATTGGTCACACTCGCTGGGCAACACATGGTAAGCCTGAAGAGCATAATGCCCATCCTCATATGGATACAGCTATGCGGGTGGCGGTGGTACAAAATGGTATTATTGAGAACTATAGAGATTTACGTGACGAATTGAAAGCGCAGGGTGTTGTTTTTCGTTCTGAAACTGACACTGAGGTAATTCCTCATTTAATCGCTCAATTTATCAAAGAAGAAATAGCCCTGGGAAATGGGGATTCGGAGTTAGTTTTTTTTGATGCGATACGCAAAGCGGTAAATCATCTTGAAGGTGCTTTTGCTATAGCGGTGATTTCTGCTGATTACCCCGATGAGTTGGTTGTGGTTCGTCAACAAGCTCCGTTGGTGATTGGTTTTGGTCAAGGGGAATTCTTCTGTGCTTCTGATACTCCTGCGATAATTTCCCACACTCGTGCGGTGTTACCTTTGGATAATGGGGAGATGGCTCGTCTTACCCCTCTGGGTGTGGAAATTTATGACTTTACTGGACGTAGATTAAAAAAACAGCCCCGAATGTTGAATTTGAATCCCACGATGGTGGAAAAACAGGGATTCAAACACTTTATGCTCAAGGAGATTTACGAGCAACCTGGGGTAGTTAGGGCTTCTTTGGATGCTTATTTTAATCCTGATTGGAAGGCTGACGATACTCAAGGGACGCCAATTAATCTCGGTATAAATCCGGAATTGTATGGTGATTTAGAACAAATTCAAATCGTCGCTTGCGGTACAAGTTGGCATGCTTCCTTGGTGGGTAAATACTTATTGGAACAATTGGTGGGGATTCCTACACAGGTTCAATACGCTTCGGAATTTCGCTATGCACCAGCACCGATGACATCAAATACTTTGCTTATTGGTGTTACTCAGTCTGGTGAAACTGCGGATACGTTAGCTGCTTTGGCAATGGAAAAAGAGCGTCGTCAAGGTAAGGAAGCAAAATATCAAGCGCGGTTGTTGGGGATTACTAATCGTCCCGAAAGTAGTTTGGGACATTTAGTACCGAACATAATTAATACTTTGGCAGGAATCGAAATTGGGGTCGCAGCAACTAAAACTTTTACTGCTCAGTTGATGGCTTTTTATGCTTTAGCGCTGGATTTAGCTTACCTGAAAAAAACTATTGCGCCTATTGAGCTTGAAAAAATTATTGCTGGGTTGCGACAAATTCCTAAAGATATTGAAGAAACTTTAGAAAGTCAGGAAAAGTTGACAGAACATCTGGCTCACGATTTTGCTGATACTCAAGATTTTATCTTCTTGGGACGGGGTATTAATTTCCCTATTGCTTTGGAAGGAGCATTGAAATTAAAAGAAATTAGCTATATTCATGCGGAAGGTTACCCTGCTGGGGAAATGAAACATGGACCGATTGCGTTGCTAGATGCGAAAGTCCCCGTAGTAGCAATTGCTATGCCTGGAAACGTTTATGAAAAGGTTATTTCTAATGCTCAGGAAGCTAAAGCAAGAGATTCCCGGTTGATTGGGGTAACTCCTGTGAAAGATGGTGAAGCTGGAGAAGTGTTTAATGATTTAATTCCGGTGATGGAAGTATCAGAACTACTTTCTCCTTTGTTGACTGTGGTGCCGATGCAGTTGTTAGCTTACCATATTGCGGCACGACGCGGGTTAGATGTTGACCAACCAAGAAATTTGGCTAAGTCGGTGACGGTGGAATAAGGGATTTTCTGGAAATAAATTGTCTTTTGGAAGAACAAAAAGTTAGAAATTAAATCAAAAAGTAGAAAAATAACTCTTGGGCTAGGATATTACAATATTCCTCAAGAGATTTTTTTATGCCAACGGGTAGACAAGAGTGGGTGCAAACTAAATTTGTGCAAATTCTGATGATGCATTTAGAGCCATCTAAAGTTATGAAGTTTTGGGTTGCTTGTAAACTAGGTCAAGGTGATTACATCAAATTGAAAGACCAAACGTTTGAGAATGAAACGGTTGCTAGTCTTTATGAAAAAATAAAAGGGTTTCAAGATTCTAAATAAGTACTATTTGCTTTGGCAAAAAATTATTTCCATTAGACAAACAAGCTTTCATCCACTTTAAATACTTCAGCAAGTGCTTTTGCTTGATGTTGGCTTATGCTTATTTTGCCATTGATTATGTCCAAGACAAGTTCCAATGAACCAAGTACTCCAACTAATCCTTCTGGCTGCATATCACGTGCTTCCATCAAATGTATTAGCATTGAATGCGGCGTACCTTTGGGTATTGGGTAATGAGTTTCTTCAAATTTCTCGATTAGCGCCACTAATAATTCTAAGAACGTATCTTCTTCTGGAGTCCGATTGGGACGATGTTCTAAATCTTGAGCTACGGCGATAGCTTGCTCATTTTCTGATTCTGTGGTGATTGCTTTCGGCTGATACTTAGCTAATAATTGACCATAAAATTCAGCATTAAAAGTACGGGTCATTTTTCCACTTGTCCTTATCGTATTCAGCGTGAGTTAGTACATATTTGATATAAATTCTTTGGTTGGGATAGACGATATCAACAATTAGGCGGTAGTGGTTCCCTTTTATATTAAATACAGTAAAATTGCTAACAGCTTCTGCTTTTGGGTAAACCGCCTGGACATCAACAATATTTTTCCATTCAGCTTTGGTTGCGACCCTGTACCAATCATAAAGCGCTTCCCTTGCATCTGCGTGTGCTTCGCAAAACTCCCGAAGGATTTTGCGGCTAATAACGTGCATCGTAGGTGTTCATCTTTTCTAAATATAATAGCTAAAAAACTTTTCTCTTACGAGATACTCTTGTGGGGTGGCACGTCCCGCGCCTTGTGATTGTACTTTATCTCAATTTTTGTTCAAGTCCCTTCAAAACTTCGCAAATCTTCTGGCAAATGGTATCTATCTCCCAAAACCTCCAATAATAGTCCACGCGCATCAAACTTAATTACACTCACCGAAGCCGCTAATACATTAATACGGTTACGGTAGCTTCCTAAATCGATACCCAGCAAGCTGCACAAAATAATTCTAATAGTAGCTTTGTGGGAAACAACCAAAACATTGCCTGTAGAATATTTTTGCTGAATTTCCGTGATAACTGGCATTGCTCGGTTCGCAATTTGTACAGATGTCTCCCCCCCAGTGGGTGGATTCCAAGCTGGTTCGGTTAACCAACGAAGGTAATCATCGGAATAATTTTTCTTGACAAAATCAACCGTTTCCCCTTCCCATTTTCCGTAAGCAATTTCCTTTAGACCTTCCCGCAATTGCATTTCCATCCCCAACTTGTCGCATAAGGGTTTGGCTGTGGCAATAGTACGTTTCTTGGGACTAGCGTACACAGCATTCCAAGGTAGCGAATGATAATTTTCTGCAAAACCCTTAGCCATTAACTCCCCTTCGGGTGTTAGGTCTGGGTCTAAATCACCGCAATAACCACCTGTACGACTGTATACGGTTTCACCATGTCGGAGCAAATATACTTTCAGACTCATGTTTTTGCTTGTGGGTGATTGGTTTTGTTGCCGAAATGCGCCATATGAGCATGGTTATCTTATATCAAATCCGCTTTGCTTGAATTAAATTTTGTTAAGATTTTGCTTGTCGCAGGTGTATTAAGATTCGTAACCTGCTTCTCTATAACTTTTTCTCTAAACTATTATGTCATTGTTACTGAGTCTTATATAGTACATACAACATTTATTGTTTCATCTGTAAAGCTATGTGAATTTAGCTGAAAAATGCGGGAATAATATAGTCATCTCTAATAAAGAGGCTTTTCTTTTCTTGTAAGTGACTTTACATAGGTATACTTTTGATGAGTAACGAAAAACTATTTCGCCAAGAGTCTCTAGAGCGGCTATCTTCTCCCGAAAGGCTAGACCAGTTAATGCAAGTAGTTAACCCTAGAGACTGGATACCCCTAACTGCTTTTGGAGTATTTGTATTTGCAGCTTTAATTTGGAGTATTTTTGGACGAATCCCAATGACGGAGAATACTCAAGGGGTGTTGATTCGTCCGCGAAAAGTGGTGCAATTTCAGTCAGCTATCGCTGGACAGTTAGAATCTTTAAATGTACGTCAAGGTCAGTGTGTCAAGAAAGGTGAAGTCCTGGCTACAGTTAACCCCTCTGAAATGAGACAACAACTAGAGCAGCAGCGTAGTAAAAGAGTGCTGTTGATAGCGCAAGCTCAGGATAGTGTTGGACTACAACGTCAACGTATGGGCTTAGAAAAAAATACTTTAGTTTCGGAGCGTGCTAGTATACAGCAGCGTTTGCAAGCATCACAGCAACTTACACCAGTGATTCAAGAGCAAGATTTACAAGCGATTGCTCAACAACGTCAAAGTTTAGTAGAGCGCTTAAGAGCAGCACAAGCATTAACACCAATTTTGCGTAGTAAATCATCTACTGCAATTGCTCAACAAAGGATTAGTGTAGAACAGCGTTTACGTGACTCGGAAGCTTCTGTACCCATACAAAAAGAAAGATTGGAGAGACGAAAACAGTTGTTTGCAGAAGGAGCAATTCCCAGAGAAGGAATCTTAGAAGTTGAACAGCAATATCGTCAAGCTTTACAGCAAGTTTCTGAACTTCGAGCACAATTAAAACAAATTGATGTCCAAGAAACTGAAGCACAGCAGCAATATTTAACAAATTTAAATAATATTAGTGAAGTTCAAGCCCAATTAAGAGAGACAACAGTCAGAGAAACACAAGCAAAGCAAAAATATTTAGAAAATCTTAATGCCATTTCACAGTTACAAACCCAGTTACAAGATATAAATACAAAAGCAACAAGATTACAACAAGAAAATTTAGAAACATCAAACAGTAAATTAAACGAAATAAAAGAAGTTGAGCGTAATATTGCACAACTAGAGCAAAGATTAAACGAAAATAGTAAAATTGTGAGTACTAATGATGGGTGTATTTTGGAAGTTACAGCTAATGCTGGGCAAATAGTAAACCCCGGTAGTAGTATTGGCACAATAAACATAGCTGGAGATAGTTCTAAAATGATGGCTATCAGCTATTTTTCTGTGGGTAACGGTAAGAAAATTAAACCAGGTATGCAAATTCAAGTTACTCCTGATATGGTAAAACGTGAAAGATTTGGGGGCATAGTTGGTAAAGTCGTTTCTGTATCATCCTTCCCCGTTACTTCTCAAGGTGCAGCATTGGTATTAGGGAATCAAGAATTAGCCAGCAAGTTAATTTCTAATGAACCAAAAATTGAAGTAGTTGCTGAATTAGAAATAGATGAATCTACACCTAGCGGTTATCGTTGGTCTTCTTCTAAAGGACCCAAATTACAAGTGTCTGCTGGAACAACCACCTCATCTAGAGTACAAGTGGAAAAACAAGTACCAATTACTCTTGTTTTACCAATTTTGAAAGAGTGGACTGGTTTTAATTAATTGGTAATTGGTAATTGGTAATTGGTAATTGGTAATTGGTAATTGGTAATTACTGTGTTCAGAATTTTATTCACAATTTAAAACAATTAAAAATGACCAGCAGCAGCATAGACACTAAACTTAAAGCTGAACCGAAAGCTAAACCTAAAGTCTACAAGAGAGCTAAAACTCCTACACTTCTACAAATGGAAGCTGTAGAATGTGGTGCAGCAGCATTAGGAATTATTTTGGGTTATAATGGACGCATTGTCCCACTAGCTGAATTACGGCGAGAATGTGGCGTATCTCGTGATGGCAGTAAAGCTTCTAATGTTCTCAAAGCTGCTAGACGTTATGGGTTAGAGGCTAAAGGTTATAAGCGTGAGCTTGCTAGTCTTAAAGAGATGCAGCCTCCCTATATAGTTTTCTGGAATTTTAATCATTTTCTTGTAGTCGAATCTATTGGTCAGGAAAGAGTTTTTTTAAATGACCCTGCTACCGGACCACGTACTGTATCTGTTCAAGAATTTGATGAAGCTTATACTGGTGTGGTATTAGTTTTTGAAAAAGGAGCAGAGTTTAAAAAAGGTGGACGTAAAGCTAATCTATTTTTGTCTCTTTTAGAAAGATTACAAAGTTCGTCTGCTGCGCTCTTGTACTGTATTACAGCTGGATTTCTGTTAGTTCTACCTGGTTTAACTGTACCAGTGTTTAATCAAGTTTTTATTGATAATATCATTGTTGAAAATAGATTTGATTGGACGCGCCCATTGCTTATAGCTATGGGATTGACATTATTTTTACAAGCCGGTTTAAATTTTTTACAAAAACGTTATCTGCGACAATTGAAAATTAAATTGTCTGTGGGGATGACTAGTAAGTTTCTCTGGCATATTTTGAACTTACCAGCAGGATTTTATGCTCAAAGATTTGCTGGGGAAATTAGTAGCCGTGTCAGTATTAATGATAAAGTTGCTGAGATATTGTCTGGTAAATTAGCTACTACTGCGATTGATACAGTAATGCTTATTTTTTATGCTATTGTCATGTTTACTTATGACTGGGTACTGACTACAATTGGTATATTTTTTGCAATTGTCAACGTCGTCACTTTACAATTAATATCTAGACAACGTGTAGATTCTAATATGCGCTTAGCTCAAGATATGGGTAAAGTTGCTGGGACAGAAATTGCTGGGTTACAGAGCATGGAAACTCTGAAAGCAGGAGCATTAGAATCTGATTTTTTTGCTCGTTGGGCTGGTTATTATGCTAAAGGTATTAATTCGCTACAAGAACTGTCAGTTACCAACCAGACTGTAGGCGTTTTACCGTCATTATTAAACTCTCTGACTAATATGTTAGTTTTAATAGTCGGTGGATTGCGCGTTATGGACGGAAACATCAGTATTGGGATGTTAGTCGCTTTTCAGAGTTTGATGAGTAGTTTTCAAAGTCCTGTGGATTCTCTGGTTAAGTTTGCTGGAGAAATTCAAGAACTTGAAGGAGATATTAACAGAATTGATGACGTTTTGAATAACCCTATTGACCCCGAATTAGATAGGATACAAAAAGGTGAAGTTAAACAACACGCATCGCCAATTACTACTTATCGCTTAAAAGGTCACGTAGAATTAAAAAATGTTACTTTTGGCTATAGTCGTGTAGAAGCTCCTTTGGTTGAAAACTTTAGCATGACCTTGAGACCAGGAGAAAGAGTGGCATTTGTTGGTGGTAGTGGTTCTGGTAAATCTACTATCGCTAAAGTGATTACTGGTTTGTATCAACCTTGGGAAGGAGAAATATTATTTGACGGTATACCCCGTTCACAAATTCCTCGTTCTGTTATCACAAACTCTTTGGCTGTAATAGAACAAGAAATTTTACTTTTCAGTGGCTCTGTGCGAGACAATTTAACTTTGTGGGATGACACAATACCTGATGGACAGTTAGTCAAGGCTTGTATGGATGCAGCGATTCACGAAATAGTGATGGCATTACCTGGTGGATATAATGGGGAACTGATGGAAGGAGCGGGAAATTTAAGTGGGGGACAGCGCCAACGTTTAGAGATTGCTCGTGCTTTAGTGAATAATCCTTCAATCTTAGTGATGGATGAAGCAACCAGCGCTCTCGATACAGAATCGGAGTCAATGATTGACCAAAATCTTCGTAGACGTGGATGTTCTTGTATTATTGTCGCTCACCGCTTAAGCACTATTCGCGATTGCGATGAGATTATCGTTATGGAAAGAGGTAAAGTTGTCCAACGCGGTACTCATGAACAATTATGGGCTATGGGTGGATATTATGCAAACTTAATTAAATCGGAAGAATCTAAAAAACAAGAAGCTTTAGCCTCCATTTAAATGTAGAGACGTTACATGTAACGTCTCATTCATAAACATGACATGTAACCCTTAATGTCAAGACGCGATTAATCCATAATGTAGAGACGCGATTAATCCATAATGTAGAGACGCGATTAATCCATAATGTAGAGACGCTATTAATCGCGTCTCTACCAGGGTTGCAAAATAAACAATACTATTTTGATTATCGCCTTATTACTAAATAAGGTGCTATTTATAGTAACAGTTATAACTTAGATTATGCAATATTTTTCGCACTTTATTTACAAAAAATCAAATTTTATTCTTATCTTGACGTTTGATAATTACCTTGATTACACTGTGGAGGTCGGTAGCAAAAGATGCAATTGTAAAAGATATATTAACAATTGCTATTTCTCTTTACCGCTTCAAACTCTCATATCAATCAAATCGTAAATAACATGAGCGAACAATCTATTTCCCGCGACGAAATCCAATCTAAGATTCTTATCAAAGCGTTAGAAAATTCTGAATTCAGACAACAATTGTTGAGCAATCCAACTGCAGCAAAAGAAGCTGTTGAACAAGAGATTGGTCAAAAGCTTCCAGATGCTTTCAATGTTAAAGTACTCCAAGAAACAGAAGATACAGTTTACTTGGTTATGCCTTGTATTCCTGATGCTTCAGGTGAGTTGTCTGATTCAGAACTAGAAGCTGTAGCTGGTGGAAGCAGAAAGAGAAACTGTGTAACTGGTGCTACTATCCGCGTAGACTGTGCATTTGGTTCAGTTTGTGTTCTCACAAACAGAGGTTTATAATCAAAATCTTACCTACCTAAATATGATATTTCAGGTTATTTAAAATCTAAAACTTATCATATTAGCCCTTTCAAGAGGGACGGAAAAATCCGTCCTTCTTTGATTGTTTGAGCAACTCAAGAATATTACCCAACTTTTCATCAGCAAATCAGCAACAAAGTTTAACTTGTATGCGAGTAAAGCAAGAATACCTAAATAAGATAATCGATAAATCTAGTACAGTTAGTGAACGTTTACAGAGTGAATTTTTACCAGAAAATACACCAGAGAATGAGCGTTTAATTGATTCTAGAATGGAAGCATGGTGCAAAACTGTTGCTGGTGGTAATAAGGATTTATTGGAAAAACGTTTTGCATGGGATAAATTAGATTTAAATTTAGTACGTAATGTATTAGGTTCCGGAAGTATAAGTGATATAGAATCTTTACCAGACTGGGCAGAAATTTTAAAGGATGTTCTGGAAGCAACTCCAAATGAATACACTACAGAAAATGACCGTTGTTTAGACTTACAAGAACCATTACCTTTTGAAGAATTATTTTTACCTTTTATTAAAGTTGCTCGCGAGAAGTTACAAAAATTAGCTGCTTCCCACTATTACCTATGCTCTGATTTAGCTCACAAAGATTTAGAGCGAGACCTTTTAGAAAATCTAAGCTTGCTTTGTTCTCAGGTTTTGGGTATTCGCTTTCAAGTATTTCGTCACTATAATCCTCAATTAATCAATAGAATTGAACCACAGCAGGATGGTAAGCCTCAAGAAATATATAAAGCATTTATAAATGAGCTTTTAAAAGATGGGCTATTGAACTTTTTGCAAGAATATGCTGTACTAGCCCGCTTACTGGCAACAACTACAACTTTCTGGGTTAATAATAATTGTCAATTTTTGCAGCATTTAGCATCAGATTTTCAGGATATCCAAAAGACTTTTGCTATTCCAGATGAATTAGGCAAAGTTGTTGCAATCAAACCTAGTTTATCGGACAGCCATCATAACGGCAAAACAGTAATAAGCATTACCTTTGCTTGTGGACTCAAACTTATCTATAAACCCAAAGATTTGGGTATGGAAGCAGCATATTTTCAGTTCCTCAGTTGGCTTAATGAACAAGAAATTCCTTTACAGTTTAAAATAGTTAAAGTTATTAATCGCTCAACATATGGTTGGGTTGAGTATGTAGAGCACTTGCCCTGTTCAGGCTTAGAGGCTGGTGAGCGCTATTACAAAAGAGCCGGAATGTTACTATGTTTACTATATGTACTAGAAGCCACTGATTGCCATAATGAAAATATTATTGCTTGTGGTGAACATCCAGTTCTAATTGATACAGAAATGCTTTTAACTCCTCGTGTACGGGAAGTAGATAGCGCAGACGCAGGTTTAGAAGCTTCTTATTTTGCGATGCAACATATGAATAATTCTGTACTGCGTTCTAGTCTTTTACCCACATGGGAAACAGGAGCAGACGGTTCGGTTTATGATATTAGTGGAATCGGTGGAATTGGTGGACAGGAAACCCATTATCGAGTGAAAACATGGAAGCACATTAACACCGATAAAATGGAGATGAGTTATGAGTATGTTAAAACCTCATCTAAAGCTAATATACCTTTTGTAGATGGAGTTAATAAAGTTAATCTCTTACCAGGTGATTATGTGGAGCAATTCGTTGATGGATTTCGCCACATGTATAACTTTTTCGTGGTAAATAAAGAAGTTTTACTCGCTGATGATAGTCCATTAAAAATATTTGCTCGTGAGCAAGTTCGTTTTATTTTTCGTCCCACCAAAGTTTATGCCGCTGTACAAAAAGAAGCACTTCAACCTAAATATTTAAGAAACGGAATTGAATACAGTATTGCACTGGACGTTATCTATAGACCACAACTTCAATTTGAAGACAAGCCCCATTACTGGAAAATTTTAGAACAAGAAAAACAAGCTTTGACACAGCTTGATGTTCCATTATTACTAACTCATTGTGATAGCGATAGTTTAACTATTTCTACAAATTGCCAGTTGGAGAAATATTTTACTAATCCTAGCTATGAATTGGTTAGTTCTCGTTTGCAGCAGTTAAACGAGCAGGATTTGGATACGCAAATTAATTTTATTCGTGCTTCCCTTTATGGAAATGCAACCAAGAAGCTTGATAATTCATCTTTAATTGAGGAAGATTCATTCAATATTGAGTCGTTTGAGCCTTTGTCTGTGGAAGCTTTAGTGCAAGAAGCATGTTATATAGCTCAACAAATTCAAGAAAAGGCAATGCAAGGTACTGATGGTAGCGTGACTTGGATGGGGTTGCAATATATACTTAAGAGTCAGCGCTTCCTATTTAGCCCTATGGGTAGTGACTTGTATGATGGGACTGCTGGTGTAGCTCTTTTTCTTGCTGCTGTGGAAAAAGTTACTGGTGGTACAGGTTTTCGTGAGTTAGCCGTAAGCAGCTTACAAGCTTTTCATAAATTCCTACATCATGCAGAAGCAGATTTTCAACAAAAAATTGTTAATGATATTGGCATTGGTGGTGCTAAAGGGTTAGGTTCACTTATTTATACATTAGTGCAGACAAGTTCATTTCTGAATGAACCTATGTTACTGGAAGATGCTCAAAAAGCAGTATCCTTTATAACGGCAGATGTTATAGCTGCAGATAAAAAATTGGATACTGTGTTTGGGGCATCTGGAGCTATTTTAGGGTTACTGGCTTTACACAAAGTAACTAATGACCCACAAGTTTTGGAAATTGCGATCGCCTGCGGACATCATTTATTAAATAACCGGAAACTCAGCACTACAGGCTATCAAGCTTGGCCAACTATAGACGAAAAACTTCTGACTGGCTTTTCTCATGGTGCTGCTGGTATTGCTTACAGTTTACTAAAGTTGTATGCAGTCACTAAAAACTCAATATTTTTAGATGCAGCTAAAGAAGGAATTGCCTACGAAAATAGTGTATTCTCTTCTACTAATCAAAATTGGCCAGACTACAGATACGACAGTTCAGTGTTTGGTATAAGTTGGTGTCATGGTGCCCCCGGTATTGGTTTGGCAAGGTTAGGTGGGTTGGAAATTTTAGATACTCCAGAAATTCGTCAAGACATCGAAAAATCATTGGAATATACCCAACAAATAGGTTTACAAGGGATTGACCATCTTTGCTGTGGTAACTTCGGTCGTATGGAAACACTATTAATAGCATCTCGTCAATTTTCTCGTCCAGAAATGTTTTCAGTTGTTCAAAAACAAGCCGCTGCACTGATACAAAATGCCAAAAAAACTGGAAATTTTCAAATATCTTCCCCACCTTTTGAGCAAGTTTATAATCCTAGCTTTTTCTCTGGAGTGGCAGGAGTTGGTTACCAACTTTTACGTTTAGCTTATCCGGATATACTACCCAGTGTATTGCTATGGCAAAACTGATAGCGTCTATTGGTTATCGTGGATAATCCTTAGATATAATGCTTCTCGGTTTGTTCTATTCTCGTATTGTTCAATTTATACGACACAAGCCAGGGAATAAATTCCCTGTCTAAAAGCTAAAGTCCTCTAAAGAGGACTAATATTAATACATCGAAAACAAAATACACATAAAAGTCATATTTATTATTAGTCCTCTTCAGAGGACTTCAGCTTTTAGACAGGGAATTTATTCCCTGGCGCTTATTTTAGATAATTGGGATGCTTCCATTGAACAATTTACAAGAAACTCTAATTTCCTGTAAAGAATTTAAATAAGGAGCCATATGCCTTTTGGCAAAATTAATCATGGCTGGATGAGAAGCTGGAACAGTCCATATTACATTAGGAATATCTGGTATTTGAGATTGCCGTTGGGTAGCTTCTTGGTAAAGAGGAATTACTCGACCCATTCTTTGCAAATCTGGTCGGACAAAACTACAGGTGTAACGAATAGTATCAGGTGATATTCTGTGGGTTAGTAACCAGCCAACAACTTTTTCATGATATTTTAGACCAAGGCTATTAAGGGGTTCAAAATCTTCTTCGTTTATAAAGGGGTCAAGGTCAGATGGTATCCAAGGATTTTCTTCTTGTTCTTTTTTGAGAGCCAAACGTTCTTCGTCAGTAATCTCCACCCAAGGAAAAATTTTAAATTCACTTGGTAGACGAAAACTTTTTTGCAGCCAAGGAACCTGAGTAACTTGACAATTCCATTTACAAACTATTTGTTGTGCTTGGGGTGATAACCAATCTTGCTTTTGTAATATACGTTCTAAAGCTTTAGTTGTTGGTTGACCTGTAGTGTAAGACAATCTAGCACCCGAACAACCTCTTAAATACAGTTCTTCTTGCAACTTAGCTATAATTCCATTACCGATTCCGCGATTACGATAGTTGGGTGACACAAAAATCGAAAGTATTTCAGCAAATTCACTTTCTGAAGAACTTTCAGCCAAACCCAAACCAACTGGTTTATTTACTTCATCTACTGCAGCAATAGCTAAAGTTGAACTATCTGGTTGAAATTCTTGTAAGAGAAAACGGTATGAAGGAAAAGTAAATCCTTGATACGTTGCGGCTGTAAACAAATTATTAATCAAATTTAATGTGACCATTATTAATAACCAAAATTAAATTTACATACATAAACTCAACATGTTAAACCCAACATGTAAAACCCAACATCTCCAAGATTTTGTTGGGTTTCGTTCCTCAACCCAATCTACGGGGTTAGGTTCTTAGAAGCTTAGTACTTCTAAAGTATCGAGAATATATCTAGCAGCATCAACAAAAACTTCATCCATATCTTGAAATTTATCGGGATGGATTAATGATTGTAATTCTCGAAAGCTAGCTTCATCTTCTATACCACTTCCACCAAAACCAGATTCTAAAACTGCTGCATATTTTGGCTGGATACCTAAGTGATTAACAGCATTATGTAAATATTTTTTCTCATCATATGATATCTCACCATCAATTGCTGACATTTCGTAACAAAAACTCATCATTAACACTTTTTCTGGTTCAGAGAGAAAAGCTGTCAGTTTCAACCAATCTTTAGGACTTTTATAAATATCACTTTGAGGCATTTTATCAATCAGTGTTTCCATTAGCTCCCTAATATCATTGTTATTTTTAGGGATTAAGCGTTTGATAGTTCGTGAAAGAAGTGCTTGTTCCTCTTCTTGCTGCATTCCATCTGCAACTAATACTCCCCAAGTAATTACAAGTAAGGACGACAAAAACACGACAACAGAGTTTATATCACCTTTCGTAAGTTTTTTATCAGCTAAATAAGATAAAAAGCTGACTGCATCTAAACTAACGAATCGTAGACCTAAATAATCAAATTGCCGAGGATTGATGAAATTTTGCAATTCATTCCAAGTGGCAGTATCTTGGATATAGCGACTACTATACCAAGATTCTAAAGTCGCGGTATAACGGAGGTCAATATTCAGTGCATTTGCAGTTGCTTTTAAATATTCATTTTCGCTAGGAGCTATTTCTCCATCAACCGCTGACATTTCATAAGAAAAGCTCAAAAGTAAAGTTTTTTCAGCTTGGGAAAGAGATTTTGTTAATTTGAGTAATTCTGAAGGATTTTTATATATGGGGTTTTCTCGGATGCCATCAATTAAAAGTTGGATTAACACAGGTACATCACCCTTTGCTGGAACCAATTGTTCAATGGTCTTAGTTAATAATTTTGTTTCAGACTCAGTAACTGTACCATCAGCAAACATTACACCTAAAGTCATAGTCACCAATGAAGACAAGAACATCATTCCAGGAGTGATATCTGCATCATTCAGTTTGCGTCTCGTAAGACGAGATAATAATTCTGTAGCTTCGGAACTTACCAACACTGCGTTCATAAATTAAACCTACCTAAAATGAATAATAAAACTGAATTACTGAACCCAAATTTTGTCTTGAAAGCAAATCAACCCCTACTTTTAGACGACCCAACCATCATCTGGAAAATTGAATCAGGAATTATTGGGTTATTCGCAGTAGAAATCAAGGATGGCTTCCCAATTAGCGAGCGTAAGTATCTTTTTAGCCTTAGCGCTGGGGAAGCTTTGTTTGCCATAAATCCTGATGAAATTAAGTCGATAGTTACATCGAATAATGACGCTAACCATCCGAAAATATACGGGATATTAGCAGTTCCTTTAGAAGAAGCAAATTTAAGTAAAATTACACAGGGAGATGTAGAAGAACGAATAATTGGTGACAATAGCAATTCTGTCAAAAATCCTATTACCAAAGAATTTATTACTCTAGCTGAAACTTGGATTGAAAAATTTTCTGTTTTTCCAGGTGTTATCAATCCTTCCAGCGTTCTAGATATATCTGATTCCTATGATTGGAACCAGATATCGCAAAAGCTTTTCCATTTGCACAAAGATTTTTTTTACTACTTAGATAAATTAAATCAAGCTGAAAAGGAAGAAATTCGGTCACAATTTGAAGCTAGAGAACAATTAAATAGCCAGGTGACTTCTAAAGCTTTAGGTGACCTGGTTTCTATCATCAGCAAACAAAACCAAAATATAGTTGAAGAAAGTACAGAGCTACTGATGGCTGCTGGTGCTGTTGGACGCGCTTTGGGTGTAAAAATAAACGCTCCAAGTCAGTCAGAAGATACAAACCGTATAAAAGAGCCTATTGAAGCGATTGCACGTGCTTCTAGGTTGCGTATGCGTCGCGTAATTTTGACCCCTGGTTGGTGGAAACAAGATTCTGGTGCTTTGATAGCTTACGTTAACGACGATAATAAACGTCCTGTAGCACTTTTGCCCGCACCTGGTAATAAATACGAAGTTTTTGACCCTTCAGTTCGTAAGAGAATCCCTGCTCAAGCATTTCTGAAGAAAAATGAATTAGACCCAATCGCTTTTATGCTTTATCGGCCTTTTCCTGGCTCGCAAATGAAGGCGATTGATGTTATTAAGTTCGCGACTAAAGGTAGAACTAAAGATATTTTGGTACTACTTGTGACCGGAGTCGCTGCTGCATTACTGGGAATGCTAACTCCACAAGCTACAGGTATTATTATAGACCAGGCTATACCTGATGCTGACCGAGGATTGTTATTGCAAATTGGCTTAGGTCTACTGGCTACAAGCTTTGGTAGTGCTGTTGCTCAAATAACCCAAAGCTATGCTTCCTTAAGGCTAGAAACTAGTTCCGACGCTAACACACAAGCTGCTATTTGGGATAGATTATTGAGCTTGCGAATGTCATTCTTTCGCACCTATTCTATTGGGGACTTACAATCACGTGTTTCAGCGGTAACCCAAATTCGTCAACATTTAAGTAGCAGTACTTTACAAACAATATTTACCAGTTTTTTTTCTATACTTAATTTAGGTTTATTATTTACTATTAATGTGCAACTAGCTTTAGTTGCTATGGGTATAGGAATAGTAGTAATGATTGTTACTGCTTTGTCTGGTATGTTTACTCGTCGCGCAATGCTTCCTTTAGAAGAACTTCAGGGTGATATTTCTGGCTTGCTGATACAACTTATTGGTAGTGTTTCTAAACTGAGAATTGCTGGAGCTGAAAATCGTGCTTTTGCTATATGGAGTAGTAAATATACAAAACAATTAAGGCTAACTTTAAGTACTCAATTAATCGAAGACTTAGTTGCTGTATTTAATATTATAGTACCTAGTGTATCGAACATTATAATTTTTGCTTTAACATCTAATATGTTGTACCAAGCTAGCACCGGTGCTGGAGGTGCTGAAGTTTTTACTGCAGGTAAATTTTTAGCTTTTAACTCTGCTTTTGGTACTTTTATGGGTGGTGCGACGGGCTTAAGTAATACATTAATAAGTACTTTGGAAGTAGTCGTATTATGGGAACGAGCTAAGCCAATTTTGCATGAGACCCCAGAAATTGATGTTAACAAAGCTGATCCTGGAAAGTTGAGCGGTAAATTAGAATTAGAACATGTATGTTTCCGCTATAAAGCAGATGGTCCTTGGAATTTAGACAATGTGAGTATTAAAGCTGAAGCTGGAGAATTTATTGCCTTTGTCGGACCTAGTGGAAGTGGTAAATCTACAATTATTCGTTTACTTTTGGGATTCGATACACCTGAGTTGGGAACCGTTTATTTTGATGGTCAAGATTTATCCGGACTCGATACATCGGCAATACGTCGTCAGTTGGGTGTAGTTTTACAAAATGGTCGTATTAATAGTGCTTCCATATTTGAAAATATCTCTGGTGGTGCGTTGGTGACAATAGATGAAGCTTGGGAAGCTGCACGAATGGCGGGGTTTGCTGATGATATTCAGGCTATGCCAATGGGTATGCATACCGTAATTTCTGAAGGTGGTACTAACCTTTCTGGGGGACAACGGCAACGTTTATTAATTGCTCGTTCGTTGGTATTAAAACCTAAAGTTTTGATTTTTGATGAAGCTACTAGTGCTTTGGATAATCGCACTCAAGCAATCGTCAGCGAAAGTTTAGATAAGTTGCGCGTAACTAGGGTGGTAATTGCTCACCGTCTCAGTACAATTAAAAATGCTGACCGGATTTATGTAATTGAGGCTGGACGAGTTGTACAACAAGGTAGCTATGATGAATTGGCTAGTCAGGAAGGTTTATTTGCTAGCCTTATGGCTAGACAAATGACTTGAGCAAATACAATATTTAGTTAGTGATTCAATTAGTGATTCAATTAGTGATTCTGTTAGTGAAATGTAATTGGTGAAATGTAATTGGTGAAATGTAATTGGTGAAATTTAATTAGTGAAATTTAATTGGTGAAATGTAATTGGTGAAATTTAATTGGTGAAATTTAATTGGTGAAATTTAATTGGTGAAATTTAATTGGTGAAATTTAATTGGTGAAATGTAATAGGGCGGGCAAGGATGCCCACCCCACAATAGTTTAATTACCCACAAGAGTTTAATTACCCACAAGAGTTTAACTACCCACAAGAGTTTAATTACTCACAGGAGTTTAATTACCCACAAGAGTTTAATTACCCACAAGAGTTTAATTACCCACAAGAGTTTAATTACCCACAAGAGTTTAACTACCCACAAGAGTTTAACTACCCACACCTAGCTCCCAACTTCTAACTCCCGTTTGCTCAATATCTGTTTCTTCTATAAAATGCAAAGCTTGGCAAACAAATGCTTCAAATTCATCAGAAGCTAATTCTTCCAAAGTTAATTGACACAAAGCGCTTAACATAATCGCAGGGCTAACATCATTTGTTTGTCGTAGCTCAAAAGTTTTTAAATTTTTAGCAGCATGAAAAACTAAAGATTTTAAAACTTCTAAGCTGCTATCCGAAAGATTTTCTCGGTAGTTTTCTAACCTAGCTCCTACACGATAATTAGGAAAAGATTCCAATCCCATAAAGCGCAAAAACCAGTCATCTCGATAACAACCAGTAGCAGCTACGATTCCTCTATAATCAGCAATAAATTCATCAAGCAAATTATTTCTCATCGAGCCAAACAAACGTTTAGTAAAATAATGAGTACATTCATGCTCTAAACGAATTGTTAAGGAAAATTGCTGCCATTGTGCAGACGCTAATCCCACATCTTCTGCTGGGACATTACTATATTCCCCTTGGCTTAAAATAATAAATCTATCTTGATAAAGTTCTTTTTGCTTAATTAAGCGTTGAAATTCAACATTCCAACTAGCTTCTGTATATTCTGGATGATTAGCTTGCCATTTTTGTTTATATTTATGAATTCTATCCCAATTATTAAAACCACCAATCATACAAGCTCCCATTGAATCAGGAACATGTGAAGGTTCATTTTTTTTAGTGAGTGCTTGTACTATTGACACAAAATCTGTACGGTTTCCTGGTATAATTACAGGTATTGCTCCTGCCAAGCTTTGGTGAACAAACAACTGTAGCTTTTCTGCTTCTTGTAGCTGCAAACCACTCGCTTCTGGCATATCACGAACTGACAATCCCTTACGAGTGGCAGATTGATAGGCTGAAGTTTCGCTAATTCCTTCCTTAATAGGGAAGCAAAATTGTGGTAATTTTTTTTGTAAAGTTTCAAAAGCACCAAAATTCTTGGCTTGAATAACGTATTCTTGCCAAGTCGCGATATGCTCTTCTGCCGTGAGAGGAAATTTAATCGGTTCTGCAAAACCAGACAAGTCAAATATATTTTCTGTGTAAGCTAGCAGCTCATCAATTTCTTTAGTTCCAGCACCATAACTAGCTAAAACCCCGCTTCTAAATTCCCGTGATGTCATCAAAAACGCTCCAAATCTTTTTTAATTAAAGTTCGTGGTAATTTTCGTGCTTGTGTAAAATAAAATTTACTATCGCTAACTGAAAATATAGCAGCCCAATTCCTCTCGAAGTTGTATATTCAATTTGTTTTAACATCACATAAAGATTTATGACTTTTTTATTCACAGCTTCAATAGTAAAATTACTCACTTTTAGCGCAAATATAAAGCCAGTTTTTTATTAAAACAAGTATATATATTTTGAAAAATGAAATAGTAATTCAATTTACAAAATATATATACAAGTTTGTAACTTTAAAATACCAGAGAATGAGAAGTATAAGTATTTATACTAGGTAATTTGGAGATAATTGGTAAAATGTTGCTGAGTGAAGCTATTGTATTCGCAGCAATCCCACCTGTGACTTTTTCTAAATCTTTCTCACTCAATTCATTTGTATTATTATCATGAACAACCGTTTGGTAATTACTGATTTGTTGCATGAGTTCGTCTGCTGTAAATTGATAACCATACTTAGCTCCAATTTCCGCAACAAGATGGCTAAAAGATTCTGACGACATTGCGCTAACCAATTCGTGTAGAATCTTAGAATTGTCGTTAGCGGTTTCTAAAAAATGATGAACAGCTTCTAATGTCATGTGCTTTACGATACTATGGATATACAAAAATCTAGATGTAAAAACTTTGAATGACACTTAATAAAATTATTAAAATTACTAGTTATACTTTATGGGAAATATATACACAATACCACTGTGTATTTACTGAGATGATAAGATTTAAATTTGAGAATATTGGTATTTTCTATAATAGACATCTATGAAAAAAAATGTAAAGATGTTACATGTAATCCCTCTACATTTTTTTGTTAAGCTAATGGTAGGTATACATGAAAAGAACTACCGGCTCCTACCTTACTATTAACTATAATTTTTCCTAAGTGTCGTTGTACAATCGCTTGGGTAATGGCTAATCCTAATCCCAATCCTTCTTTTGCTTGAACTCGAGCTGTTTCTGCTCGCCAAAAGCGTTGAAAAATCAAAGGTATATATTCTTGGGGAATACCAATACCAGTATCTTCTACACGCACAACGGCAAAATTTTTTTGTTTTTCCAGGAATAATTTGATTATTCCTCCAGTTTGGGAGTATTTAATCGCGTTATCCAATAGATTAGTAAACAAACGTTTCAATTGATAGATATCGCCCTTTATTGATATACCTGTTGGTAAATGATACTCAAAATTCAATTCTTTACTCTCAGCATCAGTTTCAAAAGTGTCTGCTAAATCGAGTAGTATTTCGTCAAGAGGAACTTTGGGATAATCTAATTGGGAAGTGTCAACAATAGCATCTGTGTGCGACAGAAAACGTAAATCCTCAACTAATCGTCTAATTTGTTCGGAAGCTTTACTAATAGTTGTTAATTTCTGCACATCATCAGCTGAAAGTTGTTCTGAATGACTTTGCATCAGCTTTCTCATGACAGTAATATGCATAAAAAATTAAGGGTTAACAACTGTTGCCTGATTACCTAGGTATTCCTATAATTAGTAATGAAATTACAGGATTTAAGCTAGGGATATGGAAAGGTAAGTATGTACGCTACATCTGATATAACCTAACGAATCAAAGTATAGGACACTTTGCTAACTGTCATAGTATAAGCAGATTAAGATATGCATATTATCAAAAATAATTATCGGTTCTCAATTATTTTAAAGAAATAATCACATTTGCCATCAGCCTATTGGTATAGAACGGTATTCAACTTTAGGAATATTTTTATTTTAGCCAACTCAGCTTTAGATTGTCTCCCTTGATAAACCTAGATTGCAGCTAAAAAAACAAATAAGTAGTGATGTATTTTGAGATTTTTTTTAATTTCCTGGTTTTGTCATTTTTTTGTCCCGCTTTTGTCACCTTTACTGTTTTTAATGAAAAACATAGAGGTAAACAAAACTTCTAGCTGACATAACAGGTGCTAATACTTTTGTTGACGCAGGCAATAAAAAGAACTCACGTTTTTACAGATGTTCTTTATTTGACTATCTATAGATTGTAGCCTGCGACAAATAATTTTAATTTTATGTAGCTGGAAGTCCAATCACTAGACAACAAAAACAGGAAGCTTTATGAATAACGTCATCGCATTCAACACTACCCATATTCATGCTAATGTTCGCACTTCCTTTAATCCTTTTGAAAAACTTCCCGAAATTCATGACACAGCTTATGTTCATCCTCTGGCTGCGGTAATTGGTAATATTCATCTAGGAAAGCGAGTCATGGTAGCACCAGCTGCTTCAGTTCGTGGTGATGAAGGACAACCAATTTGGGTAGATGATGATGTGAATATTCAAGATTGTGTTGTTCTTCATGCTTTAGAAACACATATAAATGGAGTATTAATCAGGGAAGCAGTGGTAGAAGTTGACGGTGAGTTTTATGGAGTTTATATAAGCCCTCGTGTCTCTTTAGCCCATCAATGTCAAGTGCATGGTCCAGCATATATTGGTTCTGACACTTTTGTTGGTATGCAGTCTTTAGTTTTTCGTGCCACTGTTGGTAATAATTGTGTGATTGAACCAAGGTCGGAATAATATTTTAGTTCATTCCTTTCAAAACAATTCTGATACCTCTCGCTGTAAAAAAAGACCACAGAAAAATGCTCACTCTCGGTCGTTTAAGGAAAAGTTTAAACTTTACACTGGCGAACAACTCCACTGGTCAAAAGTAATTTTACGCCTTGTTGGTACAGTAATTCCCACCATTTTACCTTGGATTTTATTATGCTCTGGATATGGGTTTGCTGTTTCAGCTATAAACCATTTTAAACATTTTTCATTTTTCAGTGATAGTAAAGTTCTTCCTCATGTCGTTTTGAGTTTAAATATTGTCCTAAGTCTACTCTTAGTTTTCCGTACAAACACAGCCCATGAACGCTTTTGGGAAGCCCGTAAATTATGGGGAGCATTAGTTAATGCTGTTCGCAATTTGGCACGAGGAATCTGGATATATATTGAGGAATCTAGACCGCAAGACAGAAAAGCCAAAGAAAAAGCTGTCCGGTTAGTAGTTGCATTTACAATAGCAATGAAACTACATCTACGACGTGACCCAATCAATACAGAATTAAGTCCTCTAATGTCATCTTCTCAGTATTGTAAACTACAACAAGTTAATCATGCCCCAATAGAAGTTTCTCTATGGTTAGGAAACTATTTACAGACTCAATATGAACGCCAACAAATAGATGTGTTTCAGTTAACAGCGCTTCATAAATTAGTCGATGAATTAGTGAATATCTTAGGCGGTTGCGAACGAATCTTAAAAACACCTGTTCCTTTAATTTATACTATTACCCTCAAAGCTTTACTGTGCATTTACTTTTTATTACTTCCTTGGGAATTAGTGAATGGTTTAACTTGGTGGACTGGTCCTATACTAGGTTTTATCAGTGTTATTTTACTGGGAATTGATGAAATCGGCTCAGAAATTGAAGAACCTTTTGGACATGACCCAAATGATTTACCTTTAGATTTCATTTGTAATACAATCAACCGGAATGCCGAAGATTTAATTAATCTTGCCCCACCTAAAAATCAGTTTGATGAAGTAGAAGATATAGCCGCATAACGCAACCTATCTACATAAATTCTACCATTCTGTATATTGAAAATTGGGACACATCCGAGGTAGGATTTATGAAAATAGATGTTTTTCAGAAGTAGTAACTGTGAGATTTTTTCTAGGGTGCGCTGTTTGGGCATATAAAGGTTGGGTGGGTGAATTTTATCCCCAAGGAACTCGTCCCAACGATTTCCTCAAGCTTTACAGTCGTCGATTCACCGCTGTTGAGGGTAATACCACATTCTACGCTGTGCCAAAACCTGAGAACGTAACTCGCTGGAAAACTGAAACACCAGCTAATTTTCAATTTTGCCTTAAATTACCGCGAGATATTACCCATAATGGAAAATTACAACCTTATATTGGTTCTGCTTTAGATTTTTTAGAAAAAATGCGTCTTTTAGATAATCGTTTAGGCCCTATTTTTGCCCAGTTACCTCCTTCCTACTCACCAGACTTAATTGACGACTTGACATTTTTTTTACAAGCTTGGCAACAAACACAAGTACCTTTAGCCTTAGAAGTTCGTCATCAAAACTGGTTTAAAAAACCTTATTCTGATAATTTAAATGAGCTGTTAACAAAAATTGGTGTCGGTAGAGTGCTACTAGACTCGCGTCCCATATATATAGGAGATGATGACCCACAGTTACAATCCGAAAGACGCAAACCAAAACTACCTGTAGAGTTTTGCACTACAGCCTCTTTTAGTTTAATTCGTTTCATTTCTCACCCAGACTTATCCATAAATCAGCCTTTCATGACAGAGTGGGTTAACTATATTAAACAGTGTCTACAGCAACAATACCTTCGCCATTTTACGAGAAATAAAGCTTTCACCCTCCACCGTTGATTAGGCGTTTCCGTTTTTTTAGCTTTGTTGAAAGCTGTATTAACATCGTCCAGATTTTTCGGGAAGGGGTTTTATTTAAATTCCTGTGGCATCAAGGGTTTCAGCTTTTGCCGTCGGCTGAAAATAAAACCCTTATTTTTTCACGAGTCGTGGGATTTTGCCCGGTTTCTGTGATACTCCATTTTGGCGAAGGTATTGCAGCAAGGCAAAGTGATTTACTTTTTTGTTCATTGTCCGATAGAAGAAAAATCCCCAGCTAACGCTCGTTATTTTCAAAGCTTATTAGAGCAAGCTGGAGCAGAAATCCCTCCTCTCCCTTGGAATCAAGTTGAAAATTCTCCTCATCAACTGAATCTATGGTAAACATAGGTAGAGCTTGCGACATTACACCATAATAGACAAATAATATAAATATTTACTGTAATTTCTTATGGTTATAATTGAATAATCTATAACTAAAATCTAGGGGGTATCAGCCCTCTTTACAAATATATTAATAAGACTTAATTATAGTTAGATAGATATTTTAATCTATTGTTTTAAAGTTGATGCATTTGAGGAATTCGTTCCTAAGCAATAGCCGTCAAGGAGGTTAAGATGACCCGTCTTCTTTATGAAAGTTCGCTTTCCTATAAAGGCTTTCTCGTCATTCCATTTGTATTTGGCAAAGCTGATAACTATGAAATTTACTCATATAAATTATTAGCAGAAGTCGGTTACAAGAGCCAACTCCACAAAGTCGAAAACCCAGCAGGTATTTATGGTAGTGGTATCGATAATATTATCGATATAGCCAAAGAGCATATTGACAAACATGCAGATTTTGTCAGTCATGGTGATTACTTTAAGACTCGCTATGTTTATAAAAATAATTTGATTGTTGTCTACCAAGAAGAAGACAAATATTTCTACGACCACTATCCACAAGATTCGTTGAATAATATTGCTGCACCCAAAATATTTTCATCAGCCTATGAGTGTATCGCTTGGATTAAGCAAGGGCTAGATGCGTCTTATGTTCGTCCAAGAGTTAGATAATTAATTTATACAAAGAAAACCCCACCCACAATTTAGGGTGGGATATTTTTTAAGGCAACCAAAAATTAGGCAAAATAGATTTACCTATTTGCCGCACAGCTTTATTAATTTCCCTTCCTACTTGTATATGTGCTTCATCTGCTTCCACAGGTAAAATATTTGCAGGTTTACCCTCTTTTAACTGAGAAATAACTAAATTTGCAGCTTCCAATCCTGTAACATAGGCTTTTTCTTGTGACCAAGAGCCGTGACGGTTAATTATCCAATCACCACTCATAAATACATTCTCAAAACTTGTTTTTGCTGGCAACATATTACGATAGCTACCAGGAGCAAAATGAGATACCGCTTGGGGAAGACGAATCACGCTGCTGTCTATCACTTTTGCTCCTCTAAAAGCCGGGATACAAGTTGTTAAATACTGCTGTACAATCGGGATAATTTCTTTATTGTCTAATGGAAGAAATTGATTAGCGTGGTAAAAATCTGCTTCTACAACTGTTCCCTGTTCGTCCTTGTATTCATCATGTAGTGCATTTAAATCAAAAAATGTCCATCCTGTAGTCGTATCAAAACCAAAGCAAGCGTTAGAAGGAAGAGGAATTTGGATTTTTCTATCAAACCAAAGACGTGTTGCTAAAACATCTATTGCACCTAAATTATTGACGTTTCTAAATTCCTCACGAGCTTGTAAACTACTGGAATTAGCAACAATTTTTTTCATCCCTGTGATACCAACTGCAAAAATCACAGCATCGGCATCAATCACTTCATTCCCATTACATACTACTGCTGTTGCACGATTAGTACTATCAACAATTAAGTCCGTAACACGCTTATTTGCTAGTAGTTTACCCCCAGCTTTTTCAATTTGCTCCACCCAGGGACGAAATATTTTTTCTCCTACTGTTCCGCGACACCAAACGACATCAAAATCTGCTTGATGTGCAAGAATAAAGAAGTAAAGCATTCCGATTGTTGCCGCAGCGGAACATTGCTCTCCTGGAGCAAATAATCCCACTAACAACATCGCTTCAAACGATTCGCGGTAAAGTCGTGCCGAAACACCAAATTGTTTAAATAATTCCCGTGCTGTCACAGAATCATAACGACGCCAAGCTTCGTCAGAATTATCAAAATCAACTACAGCATAAAGTAAAGGCAAAGCGCTAAGCCTATCAATTAATGGTAGACGTTTGAATCGTGTGTAAAGAAAAGTTCCTAATGGTGTGGGGAGTCGGGGACAGTCTTGAAAAATTGGCGATTCTACTTCCAACCCAGCTGGAGAGTATTGGGAGGAGCGAGTCCAAGTTGTAAAGGGATTAATTTCTAATTCATTAACTAAAGAAAAAATGTTGCGATAAGGATACCAAAAACCATGAATCCCCGCTTCAACTGAACGTCCCCCCGCAGTTTTCCAACCCGCAACCAATCCTCCAGGGTAGGGGCCTGCTTCTAGAAGTGTTACATCATAACCTTGTTTTGCTAAATGGTAAGTTGCGCCTAAACCTGCCCAACCTGCACCAACAACCACTACTTTTTTGCGTTGCAACCCTTCTATCATAATCATCTCCGACTTTGGATATGATTATATTCTATGCATCATTTACGTAATTTCATGGGGTTAAAGCAGCCAGGGAATAAATTAAGAGTCTAAAAGCTGAAGTTTTCTAAAAGAGGACTGAATAATGCATAAAAAACAAATATCTGATAATATTTAAGATATTCCCAGAAGCTTTATTTCTTATTAGTCCTCTTTAGAATAATTTAGCTTTTAGACTCTTAATTTATTCCCTAGCTTATCGTATCTATGATGCTTAATATTCTTCTTGTAAACACCATCTTAGAGTTTATTTGTGTTTATATGGGGTTTAATGTACGATGCTTTTATTTCATTTTTATAGATTTATAAATCGCGCTCAATTTTGCTGTAACTTTTGGTGAGCAATTAGTAAAACGAATGTAAAAACTTCCTTTTACCGTAGGTTTTTCTGATACCTTCGCGTAAACATCTTCACCTGAAAGTTCGCAATCGGGAAAGAACAAACTCATTTTCAAATTAGTCAGCGCAGACGGTTTTAAATTATCTTCATTATCTTCAATTTTTTCATAACAAACCTCTGCTCCTTTTTCAGAAAGCTGAATTAGACTACCTTTAAACAATGTATTACTTACATCTTTTCCATCTAAAACTGCGTAATGTAATGAAATTGCTTGTGACAACGGATAAAATTCTTCTTCTTCCTGTTTCAGATGTAGATTATAATTTCCAGCAATACCACCGACATCATATATTGTGATAGGTTGGTTCACACCTTTTGGTTGTACCTGTCTTTCCGCAATAATTTCAACTGGATGACTCGCTTCTTTTAGCGTCGATTCGGAAATTAAAATTTGTCCACCTACTGTGTATGATTCAATACGATATGTTAAATTAACGTGACTGCCAACAACCCCGTATTTAGTGCGTTTTTCTGAGCCAATATTTCCCACTACTACTTCACCAGTGTTAATACCGATACCCATTTCCAGGTTAGGTAAACCCATTTCTTTCATTTTTTCATTCACTGGTTCCATCGCTTGCTGCATTGCGATCGCACAAGCAATAGCTCTGGTAGCATCGTCTTTTCTTGATGTGGGAGCACCAAAGAGAATTAAAATACCATCACCCATAAATTCATCAATAGTTCCCTGATACTGGGTAATCACATCAGCCATATACCCCAAGTAAATATTAAGAATTTTAATTACTTCTTCAGCGGGTAAACGTTCAGACGTAGACGTAAAACCTCTTAAATCTGAAGTCATAATGGTAACTTTCTGCCGTTGACCCCCCAGCTTTAGACCTTCAGGGTGTTCTAATAAATTAGCGACGACTTCATCTGTGAGGTAACGTCCAAAAGTTTTTCTAATATCTCCGGCAGTTTTGGCTACGTAAGCAGTAACAGCCACAGTAGACAGTAGTAATGCATTTATTGAAGGTACAACAGGAATCCACCAACCATTAATAAAAGCAACATAACTGCTAACTACCAGACAACCCCCTGCTATAAAAAGACTTGCAACAGCTATAGGATATTGACTTTTGCGACCATTGTTATGTCTTAGTTTCCAACTGACTATAGCCCCAACCAATGACCAAGTAAAAATCCATACCCACTCTACAGACTCGCTCCAAGTTTTAATTATTGGTCGATTATCCAGCGCTGCACTCAAAATTTGACTGATTGCATTAGCATGAATTACTACCCCCGGCATTCGTTGAGGTTCAGAAAAAAGGCTACTCGTATAAGGAGTAAAAAATAAATCTTTTAAACTTTCAGCAGAAGAACCAATTAAAACAATTCGTCCGCGTATTAAATCTGGTGGTATACGATTTTCTAGCACATCCATAAAAGATATACGAAGAAAACTTTTAGTTGAACCACGGTAATTTAACAGAACTTGGTAACCTTGGTCTTCTGAACGGATGTAACCCCCATCGTTACTTTTAAATAGGGGAAACACAACATCCCCAGCTTTAATTAAAAAATCTTCTGTTTGGTCAATTTTAACGCCTTTATCCTTCAGGTAAAAATCAGCAAGTTGTAAAGAAAAACTAAATACGTTATTACCAGTTTTGTCTCTTAAATAAAACATCCCGCGTCGGATTTTTCCATCTGCATCAATTGGCAAATCATTAGAACCGACTTGATTAAGTTCTTTGAGAATAGGAGGAGGAGCAACACTAGAACTATCACTACTTTCACCAATTTTTTGTACACCAATTAAATTTGGTGTCGATTTAAAAACCTTTGTTAATCTTTCTTTCCCAGGTTCAATAGAAAAATCTCGATAAATATCTAAACCAATTGCACTTGGATTATGTTGCTTTAAATTTTCCAAAGCCTGAGCGTATATGTCATCCGGAAGCGGCCATTGATAACGTTTCCCCAAAGTTTCAACCGCTGATTCATCTAAGTCTACAATCACAACGCGGCTTTCTTTTACTTCTGTAGGTCTAGCTAAAAATAATTGGTCTAAAGCGGCTAACTCTAGCATTTCTAGTATGCCAGCAAACCTCATTAATAATACTAATATAGTAATACTTGGTGCAGCGATTAAAACACCACGCCATTCCCATGATTTCGCTTTTATTTTTTTAAACATTTTAATTATTTACTATGAATAAATTATTACATAGTGTAGAGACGTTACATGTAACGTCTCTACATTTTTGGAAAAATAAATTACTATTTATCCACTTTGCAGCTATTAACGAGGGGTTCTGATACTAAATTGGAAAGACCTGCATATTGGAATAATTTTCGCCAGTCTTCCTTAATTTTGGCATCATTAGGATTATTACAACGTTGCTGTACAAGAGAGGTCAAAGTTTCGTACCAAATACCAGCTTGTGCGTAAACTTCGGGACGCTTGCTAACTTCTGCTGTTTCTAGCTGCTTGCTTAAAGCCAGACTTGACTCAGTACGCTCCACCCATCCATCTACAGTGGCTTTAGCATCGGATTCATCAGCATTACAAGGTATACTTAAAAACCATCGATAGCGCTTGCCAGCTTCCAGAGCCAAAGCATTATCCGGTAGAGTATGAGCCATAATTCCTGGCTGTTCTGGAAGATTAACGGTAGCTTCGTATACAACTTCTGTACTTATATCATTTTCGGTAGCCAATAATAGAAATTCACCAGTTTTCGCTGTCGTTTTCGGAAGGTTTACGAAAAAAGTTGGACGTTCGCTCAAAGTCAAACCCAATTTCTCTTTAGGTAGAATAGGAGTTATTTGTTTACTAAGTTTGTCGCAGGAGCCACGGGTAGCACCTCCAGTAGTACTACTGGGTGTTCCTCTATTTGGTGTTTTAAAATTTAAACTGATGAGCAAGGGTTGAGGTTGTTTAGTAATTGCTGATTCTTGTTGCAACTGAGCTTTAACTTGTCCAGGGATGCTAGACATAATTGCTAGTCCTATAGACAAAGGAATACTTGAAAGGTAAAGAGCGGTCTTCATCCAAGTCATGAGTGAACCTCTTTTGATTAATAGTAGTTATTGGTATAAATTTATTTTCTGGATGGTTGCGAGTGGGTACGGTGCTAAGTTACTAAGCAAATTCTTGTAATACTATTTGCAAGTAATTTAAAAATGGCTTATTTTGTTGCAATCTGTACAAAGAAGAGAAAAATTTTTCCAATAGCTTATTGTTAAATTACTGAAGCTCATGAATTACGTGTATTCACTAGAATAGAAGTTTAGTTAATGAGAATTTTGAAAACTGACTAATAATATTGCTGATGTATTTA
The DNA here is from genome assembly GCA_019359035.1 of Scytonematopsis contorta HA4267-MV1. Taxonomy (GTDB): domain Bacteria; phylum Cyanobacteriota; class Cyanobacteriia; order Cyanobacteriales; family Nostocaceae; genus Scytonematopsis; species Scytonematopsis contorta. Next base: position 146,482 of record JAHHIC010000054.1, read on the forward strand.
CTGAAAATGTTTTTCTTATTGAAGTAAACAAGGCTATCTCCCTGATTTCTATAAGCTGTTGAAGTAACATGAAAAAAGACTGATGAAGTAATATTACTGAATATTTCATTGGTAGATGCTAAAAATTTTCTTGATAAATTTAAATAAGATTTACATAGATATTTAAGGAGGACAAGCAACAGGTTTAATCGCAGGATGACCGGGCATCAGATTCGGCACACTAGCAACTAAAAATACATTTCCATTTTTATCTACCACCCACCCCTGAGCTTCTACCACTTCGGACGCAGTACTTTGGTCATCAGAAGTAGAACTAGTTGCTTGTGATGAGTTGTATTTTTTAGTAGAACTTTCCACTGGCTGATACAATTCAACTAAAATATTTCTTCCTGTAAAAAGTTCATTAGGGTTAGAAGGTAGTCCACTACGTCCAGTAACAATAAATCTACTACCTTGGCTTGTGGCTTGTCCACCAGACGAACACCCTTGAGCGATTTGACTCGATGGGTCGCTGAGATTAGCAGGTAAATTTGCCAAACCTCGACTGGGGTCAACGTTGGGAGTATTAAGAATAACCTCTCCGCTTGCTCCAAATTGGGAACTAGCAGTGATATCGCTGTTGGGGGTTTCTTTTGGTTGGAATGACATTCCGATGATACCTTGGGCAGTTATGTTAACTTTTCCACCATTGCCCGTAAAAGCATTGGCACGAATATCGCTATTTTCTTGAGGAAAACCGATGATAAAAGGTGCTGTAATGCTAATATTGCCACCATTTCCTCCAGAAGCAGCAGTACCAGCAGTGGTAGAAATTAAACTATTTTGACGCAACCATAGTAAATCTTGTATCAGAAGATTAATGTCTCCACCTTGACTACTGGCTGTTTCAGCGGAGAGAGAACCGCGATTATTTAAAGTAAATGCACCTGCTTGAATTTGAATTGCACCACCAGTACCAGTACCACGACTACCAACAGCAATACCTGCTGTATTTTCTAGTAGTATATTTTTGGCTTCAACAAAGATACTACCACCATCACCTGTAGATTTGTTGTCAGTATCGGCGAATAATCCGGTGTTATTACCAGCGAGTAACAAATTATTGATGTTAGTAATATTTATATCACCAGCTTTACCGCTACCAGATGTTGTGGTTCTTAGTTGTCCTCCACTATTAACATTAAAGTCATTAGCGTTCACTGTAATACTACCACCGGGTGAAGAAGCTGTGGTTGTGGCATTTAACTGTGCGGTATTTGCGAGATTAAAAGTATTAGTTTTAACAGAAATAATACCTCCCTGACCGCCACTTGTATCCGCAAACAAACCAGTGTCAGAGTCTGACAAACTAAGACTATTCGCAGCATTAATATTTATATCACCGGCTTTACCGCTACCAGATGTTGTGGTTCTTAGTTGTCCTCCACTATTAACATTAAAGTCATTAGAGTTCACCGTAATACTACCACCGGGTGAAGAAGCTCTAGTTGCAGCATTTAACTGCGCGGCATTTGTGAGATTAAAAGTATTAGTTTTAACAGAAATATTACCTCCCTGACCGCCACTTGTATCCGCAAACAAACCAGTTTTAGCACCTGATAAATTAATGTTATTTGCAGCATTAATATTAATATCACCTGCTTTACCGCTGCCAGATGTAGTGGTTCTCAGTTGTCCTCCACTATTAACATTAAAGTCATTAGCGTTCACTATAATACTACCACCGGGTGCAGAAGCTCTAGTCGCAGCATTTAACTGTGCGGCATTTGTGAGATTAAAAGTATTAGTTTTAACAGAAATATTACCTCCCTGACCGCCATTTGTGTCCGCAAATAAACCAGTTTTAGCATCTGATAAATTAATATTATTCGTAGCATTAATATTAATATCACCAGCTTTACCACTACCAAATGTTGTTGTTCTCAGTTGCCCTCCACTATTAATATTAAAGCCATTAGCGTTCACCATAATACTACCACCAGGCGCAGAAGCTCTAGTTGCAGCATTTAACTGTGCAGCGTTGGCAAGATTAAAAGTATTAGTTTTAACAGAAATATTACCTCCCTGACCGTCACTTGTTGTATCCGCAAACAAACCAGTGTCAGAGTCTGACAAACTAAGGCTATTGGCAGCATTAATATTAATATCACCAGCTTTACCGCTACCAGATGTAGTGGTTCTCAGTTGTCCTCCGCTATTAATATTAAAGTCATTAGCGTTCACCGTAATACTACCACCGGGTGAAGAAGCTGTAGTTGCAGCATTTAACTGCGCGGCATTGGTGAGATTGAAAATATTAGTTTTAACAGAAATATTACCCCCCTGACCGCCATTTGTATCCGCAAACAAACCGGTGTCAGAGTCTGACAAACTAAGGCTATTTGTTGCATTAATATTTATATCACCAGCTTTACCGCTACCAGGTGTTGTTGTCCTTAGCTGTCCTGCATTTGAGGCACTAAATTCTTTAGCGTTTACCGTAATACTACCACCTGGCGCAGCAGCTGTAGTTGTGGCATTTAACTGGGCTGCATTAGCAATATTAAAGTTATCAGTAGTCACAAATATATTCCCCCCCTTACCGCTATCTGAATCGGTTTGGGTTGAAAAGCCACTACCTAAACCCGTAATTCTTACTGAACCATTGTCAGCTTTAATTTCAATATTTCCCGCATCACCCTGTCTGGTGGTGTTAGCACTTAGCTTTCCTCCGTTAGTTACAACTAATTCTCTCGTAGAAATATCGATATTTCCACCTTTCCCCCCAGCAGATGTACCTGCGGATATTTGGGCATTATCATTCAGCGAGAGCGACCGTAGTGCATTGATAATAATATCTCCTGCATTACCCTGACCCGATGTTGTTGCTAAAATCTCACCTTTATTATTTAAATTTAGATTATTAGTATTAATCGTAATACTACCAGCGTTACCTATTGTTGAAGTGGTCACGGTAATTTTGGCGTTGTCTTCTACTACTAAATTATTTGTATTCAGACTAATTTTTCCCCCATCTCCAGGGTTGTCTGTTTGAGCGCTAATAGTTCCTCTATCTGCAATCGTTAAAGTATTAGCTTTTAACTCAATGGTTCCCCCATTTCCAGTGCTATTTTTTTGAGTTGAAGTAAAGATACCACTATTAATCGAATTAATGTCTACATATTCAAAAGGTTTAGCACCAGAGATGAAAACATTCCCAGCAATATCTAGTTTAATATTACCTCCCTGTCCATCAGAATATCCTGACACTTGACTGGAAAGATTCGCTCCGTTTGTTATAGCCAGATTAGCAGCTTTAATATCAATTATACCAGCCTTTTTGTTAACGCCACTCGCCTCAGGAGATAGAGTAAATAAATTGCTACCTATAGAGGTTGCAGGGACATCACCACTACGAATACGGTAACCATCTAAACTAATGTTTCCAGTTGCCCTAATAGTAATATTACCCGCCTTGGTATTAATTCCACTACCAAAGTTATTTGCCAAAATTTCCGAACCATCAGTCATTACCAATGAGCCTGTATTAATGAAAACGTCTCCACCATTACCAGTAGAATGAAAATCTGCTAATGAAAAAATTGCACTAGGTATTGGTGGTTCGTGGATTCTAAAAGGATTAGAACTGTTACCAGTCATCCAAAGAGTATCGCGTAGGTTAATAGTTATTTTACCTGCATTTCCAGTGGAATATTGCTCACTAATTGTGATAATTTGAGCACCATTATTCAAAAATAGAGAATCTGCATTAATTGTAATATTACCAGCATTTCCACTTTCTGAGCTAGTACTTCTGACTTCAAGGTCATCAAACATCACAGAACCCAAAGCTCTAATATTTATATCACCCCCCTGTCCGTTTCTTGCGCTAGTATTAATATCTGCTGTAGAACTAAAATTGCCACGAGATTCTACAATAACTTTTCCAGCATTGCCACTAGAAAATATTGTACTAGTGTTGATTCTCGCAACTTCAATATTTCCACCACTTAGCAGAACATTTGGTTGGTACAAATTAGTTAATAATACTTTTCCCGGCTCATTCACAAAATCAACTGAACCTATATTAATATCAGCATTTATCGGAGTAGAAGTATTATTAATAGAGTTACCAATAGCCTCTGGTTTTACCCCTGCACGAATATCTACAATAGGTTCGCTTTTTCCATTTATAAATTCCGAGCTACCATCCGATAGAACAATAGTCTCTTCTAATCCATTCTTTTCACTTACACCATCAATATAAATATCACCAGGAATATTTACACTACCACCTGCTAAAATATGTAAAGAAGCGCCTTCATAGTAAAAGTCATCTTGATAAAAGTCATCTTGGTAAAAGTCATCTTCATCTTGGTAAAAGTCAAAAGTAACATTACCTCCTGCACGAATAGTTAAACCCTGAGGGCTATTAATAAACCGACCTCCAAAAAGATTTAAATCTCTACCAGATTGCAGCGTTCCCTGTAAATAAAGTTCATCTGCTACCAATACCAGGTCTTGTCCCGCACTCAAATTAGCCGTACTCTCAATGTAGCTAAATTCTTGTATAGCTCCGTACTGTAAACCAGGAGCAACATTAATCGTCAGCAACGGTGGGTCTTGGGGGTCAACAGCGCTAAATTCGCTACCATCAAAAAATATAAAACTTTCGCTTGTAGTAGCTGTAAAAGAACCGCGAATATCTAAACGAGCATTTGGTCCAAAAACAATTCCACTAGGATTAAGCAAAAATAAGCTAGCATTACCGTTGGTGCGAATCAACCCATCAATATCCGATTGGCTACCACCTGTAACTCGTGTGAAAATGTTTTCAATAGAAGGATTGTTATTAAAAAGTGCTGCACCACCATTTGGTACAGAAAATTGACCAAAGCTGTGAAAGAGATTGACACCTCTTATTGTCCCACCATCAATAGTACAAATAGTACATCCTGGAACAACAGAGGAATTCATCGGTAGTGTATTATCGGGAACAATTTGACCAAAAGCATTGCTGGTTGGAAGTAAAGACCCAAAAGCAGTAATGCAGAAAGATAGAAAAACACTTTTAGATAGACCCATAGGATATAAGAGTAAAAAGTATAGATATTACTATTAGCTATTAGCCACTGAATAATCGAACAATGACAACTTTTACAACCAACTTCCCACCATAATAAAAGGCGCCCAAAAGTAGGGGTGGCTGTATTCCGGGTTTTTTAGGAGTTCTAATTGAGCACGACGTAGAACTTCAGCTCTGGTAACCTTAGATTTAGATAGCTGCTTGTAAAATTCCACCATTAATTTAGAGGTGGACTGGTCGTCTACTGACCACAGGGTAGCTACGGTACTGCGAGCACCGGAGCGTACGGCAACCCCGGCAATTCCCAAAGGAGCGCGATTATCGCCACTTGCAGTTTTACAAGCACTGAGAACTAATAATTCAATTGCAGTATCATTTTCTTCTTCTCTAGTTTGCAGTATTTCGCCCAATTGTTTCACGTCTAAGCGGTTATCCCAAGTGAGAATAAATGTATCTGCGGCGTTAGAGCTAAACTCACCGTGGGTCGCTAGGTGTACTATTGGATATGAAGTCGCAGCCATTTGTTTTTGAAATTCTTGGCTTGTAAAGTTCTGGTTGAAAAGAACTTTTGTAGAAACTTTTAATTGGATTTGACTTATTTCTTTTTCAACGTTTGGTATCGCCGTAAACTCTTGTCTTTCTTCGCTCAATCCACCAATTAGTACTTTTAAGTTTTTGTTTTCTAGGGGTTTTGAGGCAAGTAATTGTAGTCCTGGAGTCAAAGCAATATTGTATTTTTCAATTAAATACTCTTTCCCATCATGCAACACCCCCATTGGCAAATTTTTCAGCGCACCATCAAGAACAAATGTTAGAGTTTTTACTCCACTGGCTTGCAAATCTGCTTCTAGAGGTTTAATTAGTAAATTGTAAGCTGTTTGTGCCATCGCTAAATGGTGTTTTACTGGGTAATGGCGTTGAAATGAGCGACGCATACTTTTTACCAGAGTATCTAACTCACTTTCACTAATTTTTGAAGAATAATTACGTAGGGGTTGATTTGGTAAGGACAGAATAATTTCTAAACGTTCGCGTAAGACGATAGGATAAATAACACCAGCTTGTGAGTCGATTTGGTCAATTTGAGTAGGACTCGCTTTTAAACATGGTTCCTGAAAATAATTATCTAACTCGGCTAATTGTAACGATTCAATTACTTGACGAGCTTGTTTTAAATTTTTTTGAGGAACTGCTTGATTAACTGTTTGATTCACTTTATGGTTAGCTTTTGCTGAGCTACCTTCTAACAGCAAACCAACAAACTCCCGGTAAACAGGCTCTACACTCTCCCTAAAGGAATATTGAGTGTTAATATTACTAGCTACAAGGTCATTGCGAATATAACCTAAAGTTTTTACTGCCTCATTATATAATATAATTGCTTCCTCGTTTTTACCATTAGCTTTTAAAATTCTTCCTAATTGCCATTGCCAGCGATAAGCGATATCAGGTGCATTACTTGCTTGTGCTAAAGTTAATGCCTTTTCAGTCAAATCGCGAGCAAAATTCAAGGAACTATTTTGTTCATAAACTTCAGCTAAGTATCCTAAAGCATAGGACTCGGCTCTATCATCATCAATTGTTTCTGCTAATTTTGCTGCTTGGGCGAAAACTTTGGCAATTTCTTGAAAATTTGTATATTCTTTGTTCAGTTTTTTAATACTTTCGCCAAAATTGACCCATGCGTAAACTGTTGTTCTGCTAGCGGGTAAATTTTCAAGCAAAGGTCGAACTTGCGTTACTAGTGCTTTTGCTTCTGGAATCTTTTTTGCTTCTACTAAAATACGCAGTTTATTTAATTGTGCTTGAATTTTAATTCCTGTGTCTGGAGATTTCTCTATCGCTTGTTGATAATAATTCAATGCTTCTTGGCTACTGCTACGCGAGCGAGCTGTATTACCCAAACTTAAAAGAATACGAGAAATATCACTGGGTGACCTCAATTTTTGAGCCAGAGAAAGGCTCTGTAGCAAAACTTTCCGAGATTGATTTAAATCACCCATAACTCGTAAAGTATCGCCCAAATTCAGCAGAGTTGAAACTTTAAGCAAAGAATCGGCTTCACTTTGTAAGCTTTTATTAACTTGCTCCAAAGTTGTTTGAACACGTCGGTAAAGACCTAATTCTTTCAAAGCTTGTGTTTGGTTAAGCAAACAGCGTATTAACCCGGTTTTATCCCCGGCTTTTTCATAGTTATCTGCAGCTTGCTTCCAAGTTGCAAATGCATCCTCGGCTTTTCCCGCAGAAAGTAATAAGCTACCTTTAATATTCAATGCACTAGCGGATAACTTCTGGATTTTATATTTTGCATTGGGTACGGAAATTTCTCTACTAAACTCATTTTTTTCTAAAAAAGATATAAGTTTCAGACTCTCTGAAATTGAATTATTTGCTTCCTTGAGTTTACCTAACTGCTGGTATGCTAAGGCTAAGTTATTTAAAACACCTGCTGCATTTAATTTATCTCCTTGAGAAACAAACATTTGATGTACTTGCTGCCATTGGGTAATAGCTTCTGCGAAACGCTCAGCCTGATAAGATGTATTTGCTGCTTGCACTAGCGCAGTCTGGTTAGTAGAAAACTTGGCATGTGAAACATCTATTCTAATGAAAATTACAGTTAAAACTATAGCTAGAAGTCCACAGATAATTCGGAAATTTTGGAGCGAAAAAAATTGAACCCAGTCTGAATAACGAGTAGAATGAGAGAAGGTTTTTTTTAATTTTTTATTCTTAGAAAACCTAAATTTTAGACCTTTAATAAACTTTTTTAACAATAAATGTTTCATCCGTAACTTTCGCTATAAAAATACTTGTTTGCTAATCACATTTCTAAGACTTACGCAAAAACTTCTTCAAAAGCAAGCTTCGTACACTTTGCATTTTTGTGGTTTATTTTTCTTTTATTTGCGTAAGTCAGCAAATATGAATTTTCAACTCTGTGGTATCAAATACAAGGGGTAAACTAAGCTGCGCTTTTCATAACTATCTCTCGGATGATACTCGATTACAATATCTATACGACCACGTACAGGGTCTGCTTCCGCGCAGACACCATCAACCACAATCCTAGGTTCCCATTGTTTTAAAGCATTCTGCGTATAAAACTTTGCTAACAATAAAGTTTGTATGTTCATCGGCGCAAAGACTAATTCTTTTAAACGGGAACCAAAATCTGGCTGATACAGTCTTTCACCCAAAGGCGTTTGTAAAATAATTTTTACGGATTCTTCAATACTCTGAATGATAGGATTCAGATGCAAATCTTCTTGGACATTTACCCCTAAAGAAAATGCCAATACTTGACCTATGTAATTTCCATTTGACATGGTGGTTATTCCTTTAAATTGATTCAGATATCGCATGAAAGCTAAGGAAATGTATTTATTCTTTCCCCTTTAGCTTCTGTATTTATCTTTTCTGTTACTTGTACTTAGCTTTATCGAGATTTTGTGCAATTTTAAGGATAATATAGATAAAAGGAATCTACCTTTTAACTTTTAGCCTTTTTCAACATCAGTGGCTGCCAACTATCTAATTACCGTTAAAGATAATTTTTGTGTAGTACTTATTATTTTCTCAAAAGTAATTGTGAATGGCAAGGGCTATAGGTATATTTTCACTTATTCAGCCAAATAGATAAAATTCATCTTTTATTAATAAAGTCTTTAGCTTGACTAGTGAAATTATCAATAGATAAAAACTGATGAATTTTTTTCCTGACATTTTTATATCCGTAAATATAACCTAAAGTCCTTTAATTAAAGTAGTTTTAATAGTTTACTTACGCATCAGGGATATTACTAGCACAGTAGAAATACTTATATTCTCTTGCGTGTTTATGCGTAGAGACCGAATTTATTCGGTTTCTTAATCGCGTCTCTACTACCAAGGATTAGCAATTAATGTAAAAGCAGTCCAGTAATAAGGATGAGTGAGTTTTTTATTTTTAATAAGATTATTTGGTAAAGCTGTGCTATTTTTGCCAGAGCTTGTTTGTAGTGCCCTATTTTCAATAAATACTTTAAACTCTCAATATTTTTATATCAATTCATATCAAAACCGAATTAGCTATAAATTCAAATACTTGACCCCGTTGTACAAAACCAATAAAGCCATCTTCTTTAGCATTAGGAAGCTCTATTATTTGCTGATAATGATATAACCACATTTTTCTTCTGATTTCATTAGGCAAAGTCAATAACTGTTGATAATGAGCATGAACTTGACTAGGATATCTCGAAGTTTCACAATCCTGCAAAATAATATCTGCTCGCTCATAATATTTTGCAATTTTATCTAGACATAACTGAGTATCAGTTGTCAAAAATATTTTAGCGCCATTAATTTCAAAAAATAATCCATAACTTGGCATTGCAGAATCATCATTATTAACATGAATAACCTGGACTAAATTAAATTTTATATTTTCCCAAGTGAAAGACCCTCCAAAATTAATAGGGTGCGCTTTAAAATATGTATCTAGATTGGCTACTTCACCTTGAATATACTTCATTCCTCCAGATAAAGTATGATTCCATAAATCATCACAAATTTCTTTATTCAAATAAATATTTGGTCTACTACATCTGGGGTCAAATTTAGTAGAAAAGCCAACATATTCCAGTCCACCAGCATGGTCTGCGTGTAAATGACTAATGTAAATATCAGTAATATCACGATAGCTAAATCCAGCTGCATGTAAGGAAAATCTTATATCAGTACCGCAATCAATCAAAAGCTTTTTCCCACTTTCACTAACTAGTAGTAAGTTAGATTGAAAGTTATTACTAGCTAGCGTAAAAGCAGAACCAGAGCCTAAAAAGATTAATTTAGTCATAATTTTTATTTTTCAGTATTTCAGATAATGATAAAGAAGGCAAAGGAGAACAATTACGAACTGTTGTTGGTAGGGTAGCCCTGATAACGCTAAACCAAATAAAAATTATATTCGATGTTTGTTTAAATACCAAATTTTCACTAATGTGCCTCATTAATGTAGCTTTTATATTCTTTTGGTATATACATTACAGTAATAACTCACAAATATTAAATTTAGTAATAATAAAAGTATTAGTTTAAGGGATTTTACTGATGACAAAATATAATTAATGATTTATCAGTAAAAAATATCTCAACATAGCTTATAAAAATATTCTTTTTTGTTGATATTGTTACTTTCGTGGGATATTGGGGAACTCTATAACTTGAGTGCTTAAGATTTTTCTGTAAGCGTCTTGCTCCCGTCTGATTTTCCTTTGCTGGAATACAAATGAAAACGCTATTACAACCTATATTGACAGAAATATTAAATATTTTGCATACACCTGTTATTAAAGTTGGACAAACTCCGGTTTCATTAGCTTCAATTTTGCAGCTAATTATTTCATTAAGTATAATAATAATTATTTCTCGCGGACTAAATAATTTTCTTAGAAATAGACTACTTGTAAAGTTTGGAATTGACGAGGGTAATAGAGATGCACTCGCGACAATAATTACCTATATTATTTCCTGTTTAGGATTACTAATTATTTTAGATAGTACGGGTTTTAACTTATCTTCACTAGCAGTTTTAGCTGGTGGTTTAGGGATTGGATTAGGCTTCGGGATACAGAATATCACAGAAAATTTTATCAGTGGTTTAACTTTGCTGATAGAACGTTCTATTAAAGTTGGAGATTATGTCGAAATTTGGGTCTCTGAAGAATTTAAAACACTCAAGGGTACTGTCAAAAGAATTTCCCTACGTTCTACAATTATTCAAACATTTGAAGGAGCTAATTTAATTCTTCCTAATAGTAGTTTAGTACAAAAACCAATCCTTAATTGGAAATATGAAAATAATATATACCAGATTAATATACCCGTAAAAGTTGATTATGGAAATGACCCATTAATAATTACAGAAACTTTATTAAATGCCGCATACATGGAGCCATTAGTACTCAAAGAGCCTACTCCCAAAATTATTTTCAATGGTTTTGTTGATGGATATCTAGATTTTGAACTTCGAGTATGGACCAATTATATTGAGAAAAAAACAGACATTAGAAGTTCTTTAAATTTTATTATTGAATATTATTTTCGCTATCAAGGAATTAATCCTCCTTTTGCACAAGGGATAAATAATGCTGGAACATCCTCTTCTAAATTACAAAATTCTAATGATAAATCTCTTCAAATACCTCCTTTGCGAATTCTCTTGCGTAAAGTGACTTACTTTCAAAGTTTTAGCGACATTGAGTTACGACAATTAATTGAAAATGGATATCGTAAACGTTTGCGAACAGACGAAATTTTATTTAGAGAAAATGACCCAGGAGATGCCTTTTATATTGTTCTTTCTGGACTAGTAGAAGTATATGTAGAAAAGATTAATAAGCATTTAACAAAGCTTTCTAGCGGACAATTTCTGGGAGAACTTGCTTTAATGTTAGCAATTCCTCGTACTGCAACAGTTAAGGCTTTAGAAGATACAACATTATTTGTAATCAATAATCACGGATTTGAAAAACTTTTAAAAAGCTATCCAGATTTAGCAGAAGAAATTATTCAAGAATTAGGAAAACATCAAGAAGAATTAGCATCTCGTCAACAACAGTTACGACAAATGGGTTTGCTTGACGAAACTGAAGATGATGCTAATCTTATTTCTTGGGTAAGAAAGCGTGTGCAGAAGGTCTTTAGTTTGTAGTAGGGAATGGGAAATTGGTAGTGGGGGTAGGAACATTATAAATACCTGAACACTGTAGAGACGCGATTAATCGCGTCTCTACGTCGCGTCTCTACATCGTGTCTCTACATATATATACATCTACATTTCACATAATTACGCAATGCAAGCGTAAATATACTCGATATTAACTATAAGAAAAAGGCATAAATACTATCCGTAATCTCTAGGGTTGGGCTTGTTTCTACTAATAGAGCAACTTAAAGCTCCTAAATATATAGAAGTTATACAGAGGTAAATATGCGTCAATTTATTAAGTCTTTAGCAACAGTTTCTGCTTTATCTGCACTTGCTTTAGCTCCAGTATTTTTATCTGCAAACCCAGCTAGTGCTGATACTGGTTTACAAGGAAGCTATGTAGGTGTTGGTGGTGGTAGCGTAGGTGGTGAAGGATATGGTTCTTTAGGTGGACGTATTCAATTAGGTGATGCTCCATTCTCTATCCGTCCAACACTCCTTTATGCACCTGGTTCTGGTGAAGTAGGATTCATTGGTACCGTTACCTATGATGCTCCTATAGCTGAAAACACTAACCTTTATGCTGGTGTTGGTGGTGGTGTTGCTCGTGACTACTCCTCCTTTGCACTTACTGCTGGTCTTGAAACAGCTGTTAGCCAAAATCTAGTTCTATATGGTGATGCTACTTATCTAACTGAATCTAAAGATACTGCTTGGAAAGTTGGTTTAGGCTACAAGTTCTAATTCATCCCAACAGAATAAACCCCACCCCCCAACCCCCCTCCCCGCACGCGGGGAGGGGGGCTACAAAAAATAGAAATGAGAAAAATAGAAATTAACAGAGTAGAAATGAGTAGAATAGTGTCAATTTTTAATTTTTCAAAATATTTATAGTAAATCGTAGCCCCCTCCCCGCTTGCGGGGAGGGGGTTGGGGGTGGGGTTTTCTTTGTAGGGGGTTAAGTCTCTATAAATTGCTAGGTATAGTTTTAAATTTATCCTGGGAACCCAAAGAATAATCTTCTAATTTAAAATCAGCAAAAGGCTTTTTCTCCAATCTATTTCTCAGAGCTTCATCAAGAACAACACCTTGCGATTTTTTTCGCACACCAACAATAATAATACTTCTTTGATAAGCTGTCGAATCTTGGTTTGGCTGACAATCACTGCGTCTAAATTGTCCCAAATTTAATAAACGATAACCCTCAACACTACGAACGCGACTAAATATTTTTTTTACTAAAAGTTGTATTTGTTTAGACCGTTCCAAAGCTCTTGCTTCTTCAGCTTTTAAATCACCCTCACAGGATGCTGTCCCCACAGAAATAATTTCACTAGGATTATCCATAATTCTTTGGATACCTTCAGCTTCCAAATTAGACTGTAACCCATCAAGACTAATAGTTTGGTCGTTATGTTTAATTCTAAATGTACTACCTAAAAGCCATTTATATTCTACAGATAAAACAGCAATATTAAATTCTGCTACTCTACCTTGACTATCTCTACCTTCTTGATAAGGAAAATAATCTACCTTGCCTTTTTTCTCTGGTGCTTGTCCATAAGATATTGAGGAAGCAAATCTGGGATTACGTGTTACAGCTGCAACAATACCAAGTAATCCTAATACTACTAATAATGCCGCTAATAATGCAAACAAAGGAGGAATTTTATGTTTTTCTTCCTCTTCAGTTGGTAAACATACTACAGGTGGTACTTGTGGTGTCGGAATTGGTGGTGTCAACATTTCGGTTTTAGTATTTCCGACTACGTTGACTGTGGCTACCGTTGCTGCTGCTGTTGGTATAGGTGGTATAACTGGTATAATTGGCGTATTCAATTGATTTTCCAGTTCTGCAAGACGCCTTAAAATTTCTTCCGCGCTACGGGGACGTTGACTAATTTCCCGCATCATTAACCAGTCAATAAAATTTAATAGCGAAGGTGAAATATTTTTTGTATGTTCGTGCCAGCGTAACTCATTATTATAAGCATCATACATATCTAAAGGATGGCGACCCGTCAGCAAAAAAACAAATGTACGCCCCAATGCAAAAAAATCTGACTGCGGTACAGCTAGACCATTCATTTGTTCCGGAGCGCTGTAACCAGATGAAGAAATCGCTGTAATTCCACCACTACCGCTGCTAACTTTTACTAAATAAGTCCTAGTTAATTCCCTTGCTGTGCCAAAATCAATCAGAACTAGTTGACCATCAGGTCTAATCATAATATTAGATGGTTTTATATCTCTATGGAGATATTGTTGACCATGCACTAATACTAAAATTTCTGCCAGTTGTCTTAACCAAGCTATTGTCTGTTCTTGGGAAATAGGTCGATTTTGTTGCTGCTTTAACCATCCTTCTAAAGTCGGACCATCGATTTTTTCCATCACTAAGCAGTGCATCATCAAACCTTCCCTGGTTTGATATTCAAAATAACCATCCACCTGAGGAATCCCAGGATGATTCAACTGCTTTAACACATTTCCTTCTTTTTGAAACAGTTCGACAGCTTTGGCATCGTGGTAGAGATTTTCTTTAAGCACTTTAAGAATTTTTGGCGTATCCTGCTCATAAGCTTCGTACACCCTCCCAAATCCCGTTTTATCACTTAAAAGACGCATGACTCTATAGCGTCCTTGTAATTCTAGCTGGGAACCACAACTTTGACAAAAACGGTTTTCGTCATTGTCTGGGTGGTTCGGTTTATAGCATACAGGATTTATACAAAAACTCATAGCTCACTTAGGGTAACTTTATATCCGCGTGTTTAGTATATGTTACTGGTTTAAACCTCTGTCTCTAGATACAAAATTACCCCACCTCGTTCCCGTGTGGGGGAAGTTATTTTTATTCAATCAAAAAATATACAATTCCTATCTAAGCTGCTCGATTACTTATCTTCTTCATCTTGAGACAAGGTGACACCCGGAGAGTCATCATACTGTGTATTAGTCTTCATACATTGGTTTAAATGCTTGTAACAAAATACCTAAAATTTTATCAATTTCTTTAATATAATACTCAACAGAATCTATATAAACAGTTGTTCCTTCTATAAACAAAAACCTCCAATTAGTTCCGGTAGTAACAGAGCCATAAATTCGTTCTTTCTCGCTTCCTTGAGCTTGATTAAATAATTGTGCTGCTATCATTGCAGCAACACATTGACCGAAACCACTATTAATATCTTCTTTTTTCGCTTCAACAACAAACATTACAGGTGCGGAAATAAATAACTGTTCTTTTGACATGCTGAAGATATAATCGCAAAAACCTTGTAAACCTTTTCTTGGGTCTACATTGAATTCATTACCAGAAAATAATGATATTTGATTGTTTAGTAACTTTCTTACATCCGCTAAAACTGGGGCTATTAAAAACTCTGACCGAGCTTTCTCTGTTCCAATCGAAGTTGCTAAAGGAATATAGTCACTCAAAATAGCTTTTAATGTCTCTGATGGTGAAACAGGTTTAACATCAGCAAATAAATTGCCAGTCTCATCAAGCGTTAAATTAAAACTTTTTTGAACTTTGGGGAGAGTAAAATCGCTGTATACCATTTTATATATCTAAATCTTTTATTTACTATTTTAATGCTAAGCTACTAATTTATGACGCTACCCTCGCTTAAAAAGTTCTGAATCAAGAGTCAAAGCATCTGCTTTAATTGATGCTCTACGCTATTAATAAGAAGAGACTTTATAAATACTATAGGCTATGTCGCAAAACTTTACAAACGAGCCAAAGTCAAAAAGAAGGTAGATGACAGAAAGATTTGGGAGGCTTTTGGGAAAATTTAGTACTTATGTATAGATTTTTGGGCAAACACCCAAATTAGATTATTTTTTTGCGCTCCCTAAGTCTCTTCACAAGCTCTTTTCCGCCACAATATGCCCACGAATTATTGGCAATTTAATTGTATTACTTGTTGCTCAATACATGCTCAAAGGCTTATGAATTGAGGAAAAAATAGGCAAAAAAAATATTTTTCTTTTTCTAAATCAACCTAAAAGTGCCTTAGAGATATACAATGATGCCAATCGCCAGATTCAACTTGTTCAAGCAAAATATGAAGAGACGACCCATTATAATTCGCGACGGCTAAAAGATTCATAGACAACCGTATCAACTTTTCTATTTCCATAGTAATGCTTTCACCGCTGTGCTGGCAATTCACCAAATTGAATAATTAATTTTTTGAAAGTACCCAAGCACAATGCTCTACACTGACTTTAAAAATCCTTCCACAATCTGTTTAAACGCTTCCGGTTGCGTTAAAAAACACCAATGATTACCTGGTGCAGTAGCTATCTGCAAATTTTTTAAATATGTTTTATACGTCTTTAATTGCCACTCTTGACGATTAACCCCTTTTTCTGGCTGTACAAACAAAGTCGGAATATCAATCGGAATAGTTAAACCCGGAACTCGCATCACCTCATCAAAAATACCATCACGAGCAGCAATAGTAAATTTACTTCCCCAACTACCATCACCTTTTTCTTCAATCCCTGCTTGAAAAACTTGCTGCTGTAAAGGAGTCCATCCCTGATATTGATTTAACTTGCGAGCTAATTCTTCCGCTTCCTCATAACTCTTAAATGGTCCCATCCCCTTCAAAAAAGGCAATACACTATACAAAATTGGAAACGTCAACTTCAGAAAACTGGGCATCTTCCAAATAAAAATAGGGTCAACCAAAACCATACTCTTCAAACGCTCAGGATTTTGTCTCGCCCATATACAAGCTAGCTTACCAGACCAAGAGTGCCCCACCACATGAGCAGACGACCATCCCAGCTTATCCATCAACGATTCCAAATCAGCGATCGCACTCACAAAGCTATAGTCTTTTTCGGGTTTGCTGCTTTCCCCGTGACCCCGCATATCGGGAGCAACAACATGATAACTTTTAGCTAAATAGTCTCCGAAATTCGACCAAACTAAAGCATGGTCAGCTAAACCGTGTAAAAGTAATACAGGCTCTTGAGCTTGCTTCCACTCTAGGTAAGAAATTTGAACATTAGGCAAAGATAGAGTCTGACGTTCCAATATCATCACTTTTTTACACTTAAAGCCAAAAATAAAGTTTTTGCGCTATATAAATATTATGGGGATTCGTAAAATACACAACACTCTGCGTCAAACATTTAGTGTATTCCGCTATAGTGGACGGGCTATAGGTCTTGTATGGTCTACCAGCCGCTTCCTGACCATTATCCTAGCGGTTTTCACTTTAATCGGCGGTCTTCTACCAGCTGCTATTGCTTACATTGGTAAATTAATCGTTGATGCCGTTATATCAACCTCTCAAATTAATCCACAAAACGGTAATTTTGTCAATACCTACCACCCTTTAATGTATGTGGGTATAGAAGCTGTTGCGGTAGCATTACTAGCACTTACCCAAAGAGGATTAAGCGTTTGCCAATCGCTTTTGCGTGCCCTTCTAGGACACCGTGTAAATGAATTAATTTTAGAAAAAGCCCTCACTTTAGAACTCGCACATTTTGAAAACTCCGAGTTTTACGACAAAATGGTAAATGCGCGACGAGAAGCATCAAGTCGTCCCTTATCCTTAGTGAACCGCACATTTGGACTAGTACAAAGCGCCCTTTCCCTTGTAACTTTTGGAGCTTTACTATTAGACTTTTCCGGATGGGCAGTAGCGGTATTAATTTTAGGCTCAATGCCCTCATTTATTGCAGAAACAAAGTTTGCAGGACAAGCATTTCGTTTATTTAGGTGGCGTGCCCCAGAAACTCGTCAGCAACACTACTTTGAAACACTGCTAGCCAGAGAAGACTTTGCTTCCGAAGTCAAACTATATCAGTTGGGAGAAATGTTGTTAGGACGATACCGCAACAACTTTCAGCAATTGTATGGAGAAGACCGAGATTTAACTTTGCGACGAGGATTATGGGGATATTTATTGAGTTTGTTAAGTACAGCAACTCTCTATATCGCATATGCTTGGATAGTCTTAGAAACTGTAGCACGAAGAATTTCTGTGGGAGAGATGACAATGTATCTCACAGTTTTTCGGCAAGGACAAAACACTTTTGCAAGTGCATTAACTTCCATCGGAGGAATGTACGAAGATAACCTTTATCTCTCCAACCTTTATGAATTTTTAGAAGAAAAAGTACCATTATCAATAGGAAAAGCCACCAAAGGTATTAAACCCAAAGACGGTATCAGATTCGAGAATGTGACCTTTGCTTATGAAGGAAGCTCTCAAATAGCCCTGAAAGATATTTCCTTTCATATTAAACCAGGAGAGAAATTAGCAATAGTTGGTGAAAACGGTTCAGGGAAGACAACCTTAATCAAACTCCTGACTCGACTTTACACCCCAATTTCTGGACGCATCTTACTCGACGGTTTGGACTTGCAAGAATGGGATATAGACGAATTACGACGACGTATAGGTGTAATTTTTCAAAACTTTGTCCGTTACCAATTCACTGTCGGTGAAAATATTGGAGTTGGAGATGTTCAACGTATAGAAGACAGAGAACTTTGGGAAATTTCAGCCTCAAAAGGAATGGCATTATCTTTCATAGAAAAACTACCCACAGGCTTTAGCACCCAACTAGGTAAATGGTTCCACCAAGGACAAGAACTTTCTGGAGGACAGTGGCAAAAAATCGCCCTTGCTCGCGCATTTATGAGAACCAGTGCGGACATTTTGGTATTAGATGAACCCACATCCGCAATGGACCCACAAGCGGAATTTGATATTTTCAATCATTTTCGTTCCATAACCCAAAATCAAATGGTCTTTTTAATTTCTCACCGTTTTTCTACAGTCAGAATGGCAGACAAAATATTAGTAATAGAAGCAGGAGAAATTATCGAACAAGGAACCCACGAAGAACTACTGCAAAACGACGGAAGATACGCACGATTATTTGCCTTACAAGCAGCAGGTTACAAATAGAAAGTCCAATAAATTAAGGAGCATCCTAATTTTACAAAAGCCCCTGAAATAAATTTCGGGCTGAAAGCTTAAACCCGTTGAAACGGGTTGAATTAAATTATTTTAGTTAGCTTCAGCTAACTTGAGCTTTTAGCCCGAAATTTATTTCAGGGCTTTTCTTTACTTCTTGCGAGATTCTAATTTGGAAACACGGCTTTGTAAACTCTTGACCTGCTCGCGCACCTCAATAACCAGAGTCGCCAACCTATCAAACATCTTATCCCGTTCTTGTATCGAAAGATTTCTTCCTTGACGTTGCGATTGCGGTGTAATTATCGCTTGCCTAGGTACAGAAGCCGAACCACTTGAGGCAATTCTACCCAATTGCGCTTCTACTTGATTTAAGCGTACCTCTAAACGATAAAACTGTGCTTCTAAATTAGCAAAACGCGACTCATTTAATTGAGATGAAGCACTTTTGGTAAACCACCCACCCCATAAAATAACTATTAATATTAAAGTTAATAAAACCCTAACTTTACTCATATTTTTCCCCTACATTTATTGATAAAAACTTACTTATATTGTCTTAGCCCCCTCCTCGCTTGCGGGGAGGGGGTTGGGGGTGGGGTTGAAATTTGCAGGGACGATTCGATATTAGCGAATATTTATTTTTTACGATAAAGCCTGCCAATATTTCCTAATCCTGTTAGCAACTTCTATATTATCGGTATGAACTAAATCGTGGTCAGCCCCAGGAATGATTTCAAAATTGCATTGAGGAATATTTTCAGCATAAGTTTGACAATGCCAAAGAGGTATTTGGCTATCTTTTTCTCCAGCAATCACCAAAGTAGGGGTAATAATTTCATGAATCTCCTTTTCTACAGTATCAACCGCATCTTCTGGTTTTAATCTGTCACAAAGCAAAGATTTTCCAGCAGGTTGACTAACAATAGCATTCCTAGCGACACGAATTGTATTAAATTGTTTACCTTTTCCCATTAAATTTGCAAATGGAGATATAATATCCAAACCCAAATCGACTACTTTTGTATCCCACAAAAGAGGTCTTAAATGATTATATCGACCCACAAAGCTATCATCTCTAATTCCAGCCGGAGCAAGCAGAACCATACTTTTTAAAGAAGATAATTGCTGAGTAATAATATTAGAATCAGCATTATTACGTTCATTGACTTTCGCTTCCTTACTCTTAGCAATTGCATAAGCCGCTGCTGTCCAACCACCATAGGAATATCCAACCAGATGAAAATTTTGTATTTGTTTTGCATCAATAAACTCTTGCAAAAACTCAACCTGATGGTCAATCAAATAACGCATCTTTGGTTTAGAAGAATCACCAAACCCTAATAAATCGAGACCAATACAACAGTAACTATCCTGCAACTCTTCCATAATTAATTCCAAAGTGGAAGCATTGCCAAAAAAACCATGCAGAAAAATTACAGGAGTGCCCTCACCAAACATTGTATAGGCAGCAGTATATTTATTTAGTTTAACAGTCTGTTTATGTATAGCCATATTGCGAATTGTGGATTGCTAAATACGAATTATTTAGATATTACCTGTTCTATAATATCAGATGCTTGCTTAACTCCCCCCGACCGCTTAATTGCTTCCTTTAATCTCAAAGCATTTTTTTTGTAAGAATCTTCAGTAAATACTTTTTTTACCACTTTTTGCAGCCTATCACGATTTAACTTGCCAAGAGGTACAAATTCTCCCGAACCAGTCCAAGAAATACGTGCAGCAATTCCTGGCTGGTCATTAGTTACAGGAATCGCGACCATAGGTACACCATAAGTTAACGACTCCAAAGTGGAATTCATTCCTGCATGAATAATACTAAGACTCGCTTTTTCTAATAGCTGTAACTGTGGAGCATAACTAACCACTAAAGGATTTCCCACTAATTTTGGTAATGATTCCGGACTAGCAGAACCTCCTAAAGAAATTACCAACTGAGCATCCAAACCTAAACAAGCTGAAGCAATATTTTGAAATACATTTGTTAGACGATTTTGTAAAGTCCCCATCGAAGCATAAATCAATGGCTGTCCAGTCAGTTTGTTCCAAGGAAAATCAACTGCTTTTCGGCTAGTTTGGTTATGATATGGACCAGTAAAGTAAAAATTTTCCGGCAATTTTTTCCTAGGAAATTCAAACTCCGCAGGTTGATGACTCAAAATTGCGAGCTTGGAATCAGCATTAACTTCCGGGGGTAAATTCCATTTTTGACGATACTTCATCCTCAAATTTCTGATTGATTGCCCAAAAGGATTAGTTAACTTATAAACTAAACTGTTGCGAAAAGTAGCCCACCAAGCTGAACTATAACTCCAAGTCGTAAACAAAGGAGGAATGCTGGCTTCTTGATTAAAAGGTAGAGCGCTACATATAGTCACATAGGGAATACCGATAAAATCAGCAACAGTCCCTCCCTCAGCATAAATTTGGTCTACTAAAAGTGCTTCGATTCCTGCTTGCTTAATAATTTCCGGAGCTTCATCAAGAAACACAGTCGCTGACTTTTGTATCCAATCCATGGTGTAGAATAACGCAGCTTTACCACGTAATGTCCCTAAATGAGCAAATAATTTTTCTGTTTCTCCCGAAGGAAATTGTTTTTCTCCAATAGCGAGAAAATCTAGACCAGCAGCCAGCACCTTGGGTTTTGCATCAAGTATCCCCAAAAAGGTGACACGATTACCGCGTCTTTGTAATTCTTGCCCCAATGGGAGCATTGTGTTCAGGTGTCCAGTTTCTGCGGGACAGTATAAACCAAGGTGAGCCATGCTTCTAATTCATATAAGTTTCTTCATAACAAACAAATATTAGCTAAAATATGGTTCCCCCTACACCTGAAAACCCCACCCCCAACCCCCTCCCCCCAAGGGGGGAGGGGGTTGGGGGTGGGGTTCTCTTTGGTTGGGGGTGGGGTTCTCTTTGGTTGGGGGTGGGGTTCTCTTTGGTTGGGGGTGGGGTTCTCTTTGGTTGGGGGTGGGGTTCTCTTTGGTTAGGACTTAAATTGTCAATGCAAGCTTTTGTAGAAAAAAGCACAAATTCCGGTAAGCTAACAGAGCGGCCTAAAGCAGGCAGCCACGCCGTTTTGTAAAAAACAAGACGGTTTATATAAACGTCTGGTCATAGTATATGAAATTTAGTAGTCTGAGTAGGAGTTTTAACAATCACTTAATAATTTAAGGATTATGTAAGATTTCATTTGTTTTTATAATTAATAAAGAAATCTTAGTATCTGTCCAAGGTTCTTATTTATCCTTAACAAGTAGTAATAAATTTTTAATAATGCCAAGGATTTTAGTCATAGACGACGACCCCGCAATTTCAGAACTGGTAGCCGTAAACTTGGAAATGGCTGGCTACGATGTCAGTCAAGCCGAAGACGGTATCAAAGGTCAGGCTTTAGCTCTCCAGTTACAGCCTGACTTGATTATGCTGGACTTGATGTTGCCTAGGGTGGACGGATTTACTGTTTGTCAACGACTGCGACGGGATGACCGTACATCGGAAATTCCTGTGCTGATGTTGACAGCTCTTAGCCAAACCCAAGATAAAGTCGAAGGTTTTAACGCTGGTGCGGATGATTACCTCACCAAACCGTTTGAAGTCGAAGAAATGCTGGCACGAGTGCGAGCATTGTTAAGACGTACCGACCGCATTCCCCAAGCTGCAAAACATACCGAAATTCTTAACTATGGTTCCCTAACCTTAGTTCCAGAAAGGTTTGAAGCTATTTGGTTTGCTCAAACGGTTAAATTAACTCACTTGGAATTTGAACTGCTGCACTGCTTGTTGCAGCGTCATGGTCAAACAGTTTCCCCTAGCGAAATCCTTCGGGAAGTTTGGGGATACGACCCAGATGATGATATCGAAACCATTCGGGTGCATATTCGTCATTTGCGAACCAAGTTGGAACCAGACCCTCGACATCCTCGCTATATAAAAACAGTTTATGGTGCGGGTTACTGTTTAGAGTTGCCTTCTCTTCCTCAATCAGGTGAGGGTACTCCTATCGCAGAGAATAACTAAACCAAATTCGGCAATTTATTTTGTTTGTGCTAAGAGGGAGCAAAATGCTGCTCTCTGCAACCGGGGAGGAAGATGCTGCTCTCTACAACCGGGGAGGAAGATGTTGCTCTCTGCAACCGGGGAGGAAGATGCTGCTCTCTACAACCGGGGAGGAAGATGCTGCTCTCTACAACCGGGGAGGAAGATGCTGCTCTCTACAACCGGGGAGCAAAATGTTGCTCTCTACAACCGGGGAGCAAAATGTTGCTCTCTAAAACCGGGGAGCAAGATGCTCCCACTACTTAAATCTAAAAAAAAATTATTACCAAAGTAACTAATCCCTAGCATTTATGTCGGGGAGCGTCAAACAAAGTTATATCTGTTTAAAATTTAAAATTAAATGTACCTTTATACTGTATTCTAATTCATTTTTTAAAAAAGAAATCTTATATCTTTAACCACGCTTCATAAATAAAATACGTGCTGATACTGTAGTCTTTTCGCTGCTTTAAATATCAGTATTAATATAAATCGTAACTATTTTCATTTTTAAAGCCAGTATTCTAATTAGACTTGCAGGGCTTTTTGCACTTGTTTTAACTGTATTAAAAACACAGAGGTTTCATCATGACATTTAATAATGCGGATAATATACTGGCTACAGCGAGAAAACTGAACCTAACCTCCACTACACAAACTCTGGTAGATTCTATAAATCCAAACAATTTAAACGATTTTTACAGCTTTAATCTTACTAGTCGTAGTAGTTTTAATCTCACTCTCAACGGTTTGTCGAACGACATTGATATACAGCTAATCCACGACTCTAATGCAAACGGCTTATTAGACGAGAAAGAAGTAATAACTGGTTCATATAGAAGTGGCACACAAGCTGAGTCAATCACAACAAATTTAGAACGTGGTAATTACTTTATCCGCATCTACGCTTGGAATAGTGCAAATAGCAGTTCTTTCTACAATTTGAGTGTTTCTGCAAGAGAACTACCGCAAAACGTCGCACCATCTTCACTTTCGTTTACTCTGAATAACTCAAGTGTCAACAATACTGGAACTCTAAATATTAGCAGTGGTTCTGTATTTGATAGTAACGGTGTCAGTGATGTTTCCCGTATTGATTTCCGAATTGTCCAAAATGGTCGATTAGTTGCTGATGTCGCAGATGTAATCAGTCTGACACCAAATCCTAGTGATAGTCGTCAGGGAAATTTCAACCACAGTATATCCCTAGCTAGCTTGAACCTTGCAACTGGTAATTACATTCTTCAAGCACAAGCTTTTGACAATGGTAATTTAGCAAGTAGTCTTATAGAGCGAGCTTTTACTGTCACCCCTCCAAACATCGCACCGTCTTCACTTTCCTTTAGTCTGAATAACCCAATTGTCAACAATACTGGAACTTTGAATGTTATTGATGGTTCTATATTTGATGGTAATGGTGTTAGTGATATTTCTCGTGTTGACTTCCGAATTTTCCAAAATGGTCGATTAGTCGCTGATGTTGCTGATGTCACCAGTTTGACCTCAAGTCCTAACGACAATCGTCAAGGTAGTTTCGGTCATAACATATCCTTAGCTGGTTTAAACTTCGGGTCTGGTCTAGCGTCCGGTAATTATGTTTTGCAAGCACAAGCTTTTGACCGTAGTACTTCAGGTAGTAATTCAGTAAGTAACATATTTGAACGGAATTTTACAGTCACCCCTCCAAACATTGCACCATCTTCATTAGGATTTACTATAAACAATCCTAGCCTCATTAATACCGGAACTTTAAATATTAGCAACGGTTTTGTATTTGATGGTAATGGATTCAGTGATATTTCTCGTGTTGACTTCCGAATTATTCAAAATGGTGTATTGGTAGTTGATGTTGCGGATGTCACCAGCTTCACCCCAAATGCCAGCGACAATCGTCAAGGTAATTTCAGCCATACTATATCCTTAGCTGATTTTAACCTGGGGTCTGGTCTAGCGGCTGGTAGTTATATTGTTAGAGCACAAGCTTTTGACCGTAGCAATTCAGTAAGTAGTATCGTTGAACGAGTTTTTACTGTCACCCTTCCAAATATCGCACCATCTTCATTAGGATTTACTCTAAATAATCCTAGTGTCAGTAATACTGGAATTTTAAATATTAGCGCTGGTTCTGTATCTGATGGTAATGGTATCAGTAATGTTTCTCGTGTTGACTTCCGAATTACCCAAAATGGTCGATTAGTTGCTGATGTTGCTGATGTCAGCAGTTTCACCCCAAATCCTAATGACAATCGTCAAGGTAGTTTCAGCCATAACATATCCTTAGCAGGTTGGAATCTTGCGTCTGGTAATTATGTTCTGCAAGCACAAGCTTTTGACCGTGGCAATTTAGCAAGTACTATTGTTGAACGGAATTTTACTCTTACCCCTCCACCAATCGCACCATCTTCATTAGGATTTACTATAAATAATCCTAGGCTTAGTAATACCGAAATTTTAAATATTACAAGTGGTTCTGTATCTGATGGTAATGGAGTCAGTGATATTTCTCGTGTTGACTTCCGAATTATTCAAAATGGTGTATTAGTTGTTGATGTTGCGGATGTCACCAGCTTCACCCCAAACCCCAGCGACAATCGTCAAGGTAATTTTAGCCACAATATATCCTTAGCTGATTTGAACCAGGGGTCTGGTCTAGCGGTTGGTAATTATATTCTTCGAGCACAAGCTTTTGACCGTAGCAATTTAGTAAGTAATATAGTTGAACGGACTTTTACTGTCACTCCTGTACCAATTGCACCATCTTCATTAGGATTTACTATAAATAATCCTAGTGTCAGTAATAGCGGAACTTTAAATATTACCAGTGGTTCTGTATTTGATGGTAATGGAGTCAGTGATATTTCTCGTGTTGACTTCCGAATTACCCAAAATGGTCGATTGGTTGCTGATGTTGCTGATGTCACCAGCTTTACTCCAAACGCTAGCGACAATCGTCAAGGTAGTTTCAGCCATAACGTATTCTTAAGTAGTTGGAATCTTGCGTCTGGTAATTATGTTCTGCAAGCACAAGCTTTTGACCGTGGCAATTTAGCAAGTACTATTGTTGAACGGAATTTTACTGTCACCCCTCCACCAATCGCACCATCTTCATTAGGATTTACTATAAATAATCCTAGGCTTAGTAATACCGAAATTTTAAATATTACAAGTGGTTCTGTATCTGATGGTAATGGAGTCAGTGATATTTCTCGTGTTGACTTCCGAATTCTTCAAAATGGTGTATTAGTTGTTGATGTTGCGGATGTCACCAGCTTCACCCCAAATACCAGCGACAATCGTCAAGGTAATTTCACCCACAATATATCCTTAGCTGATTTGAACCAAGGGTCTGGTCTAGCGGCTGGTAGTTATATTCTTCGAGCACAAGCTTTTGACCGTGGTAATTTAGTCAGCAATATTGTTGAGCGAGCTTTTGAAGTTGTTGGCGATTGGTTTAGCCAAAACTTGCGTGACCAACAAATTATTACATTAACCAGAAACTTAGCTGCTGATACTATCCTCAATCGTCAAGATATGATGGACATCTTCAAGGGTTCACAGGATGGCGGTATTGTCGATACAAACGAACTATCAGATTTACGAACTATTGTTAATAACGCTAGTCGTTTTAAAATGGCGGAACATGTTCGTGTTTTGTCCAACAAGGTAGTTAATAGTGATGTGGCAAACCAAACATACCAACGTACACAACTGGGTAATTTATTTGCCGGTAGTGCAGCAGGCCAACTAGAAAAACTAGTTCAGAAGTGGTTTTTAGGTAGCGACCGTCCCGAACTAACTAGTTCCAATTTTGTGTATCGAGAAGCACAAGGTACTCTTTTCCGAAATGGAATTGACTACAAGGATATTACGCAAGGGCAGGTTGGTAACTGTTACTTTTTGGCTGGTTTATCTGTAACTGCGTTCCGTACACCAAATGTAATTGAAAGCATGTTTATAGATAATGGGGACAGTACGTTTACTGTTCGGTTCTATAAAAATGATGGAGTAGCAGATTACGTAACTGTAGACAGATATTTAGCAACTTTGAGTGATATCAACAGCAATTATCTTACTGGAGGTAATATACCTTATGCAAAAATTGGCGGAAAGCATGATAACCCCACAAATGAGCTTTGGGTTGCTTTAGCTGAAAAAGCTTATGCTCAAATTAATGAATCTGGCTGGACTCTTGGCCCTGGTAGTGAACAACGTGTTAACTCTTACCAAGCAATTGAGTCAGGTTTTGGTGGAGGTGCTATTACTGACATTACAGGTCGTAGCACAGAATACGATACCTTAGATAATTCAGATTTTAATTCTGTAGTTAGCGCATTTAACCAAGGGCAAATGCTTTACTTTGGTTCAAGAAGCAAAAGTGAAGTTGCAGCGAATGTCGTACAGAATCATGGATACATCATGGTTGGTTATAACTCATCAACACAAAAAGTTAGGCTCTACAACCCTTGGGGAGTAAATGGTGGCACTGATGAAGGTGTGCTTAAAGATGGCTTCTTGGATTTATCTTTTGGGGAATTAGTTAAAAATTTCCAAGGTTGGTACAAAACAACTTAAAGCAAAATCCTGGAATTTTTTGTGGATTTCAAGATTTTCTTGTCCCCCTTCCCTTGTAGGGAAGGGGTTAGGGGTTAGGTTCTTAAATTGTAATTGACGATGTTAATTACAAAGCTGTGTTTGGGAATTATATAAATTAAGGAGAAAAAAATAGTTAATAACTGTAAAGCTATTTAATAATGAAACTTGTGATGTATAAACCGCTATCACTTATTAAATATTCTCATTTTCTTAAATATGCAATTCTATTATCCTGTTTAGTTGCAGTCTCTCCAGTAAGGGGTGAAATTGTTCCCGACAGCACAATGCCTGTAAATTCATTGGTCACAAAGAATGGGAACATTTTCCAAATAGATGGAGGTTCTCAGAGAGGGAGTAACCTCTTCCACAGTTTCCAAAAGTTTGATATACCAACAGGAAACCAAGCTTTTTTCAACAATGTATCGAATATTGAGAATATTTTTACAAGGATAACAGGTTCTTCTGTTTCTAATATTGATGGCATTTTAAAAGCGAATGGTAATGCTAATCTATTTTTGATGAACCCTAATGGCATAATTTTTGGACCCAATGCCAGTTTGCAAATCGGAGGTTCGTTTTTTGCTAATACTGCAAGCAGTATAAAATTTTCCGATGGGACTGAGTTTAGCGCTATAAACCCACAGGTAAGCCCATTACTCACAATGAGTGTACCTGTGGGAGTACAATTTGCTGGAGTCCCAACAGCAATTACGGTTAATGGACAAGGGCATCAGTTAAACACAAGAGATACCTTTTCAGAAATCAGCCGTAATGCTAATAGTGGTGGTTTGCGAGTTAAGCCCAGTAAAACACTGACACTGGTTGGTGGAAATATTAACTTAAATGGCGGTGTCTTAACGGCAGAACAAGGAAAAATACACTTAGGTAGTGTTGGTACAACAGGTTTAGTTAGTTTAAATTCCACATTAAATTCCACAACTGGTGGGTTAATGCTTGATTATTCCGGTGTCGGAAACTTTGGTGATATCAAACTCTCTCAAAAAGCATTGTTAGATGTTAGTGGAAACAACGCAGGTTCCATTCAAGCGCAAGGTAGAAACATTACCCTTAGTGAAGGCTCAGTTTTCTTAGCACAAAATGTAGGAACCCAAAAGGGAGGAAGTATTAATGTTCGTTCTGAATCATTAGAAATAAAAGACTACCTTCCAGCAACAAAAATTAGAAGTGGATTCTTCGCTGAAACTTTGAAAACCGGAGATGCTAGTAATATTACTGTCTCTACAGGAAAACTAATTGTTAGAGAAGGCGGTAGTATTTTTAGCAGAACTTACGGTGCTGGTGCCAGTGGCACAATTAATCTTGCTGCTACTGATTTCATACAAGTTAAAGATGTTTCACCCCTGGCAACCGATACATTTAGTACTATAGATTCAACAACTTTTGATACTGGGAAAGGAGGGTATATACTCATATCATCCCCAAAGTTCTCTATACTCAACAGTGGACTTGTATCAACCGGAACCTTTGGTAAAGGTGCAGGTGGTAATATTAACATTAATGCAGGCGACATCGAAGTAATTGGTAAAGCCCCAAATGTCGCCAGTGCTAGTGGTATAGCTACTGCAGCTCGTTCTACTGGTAATGCTGGTAATCTTACCTTAAATACTCAGACGTTAAGACTTCTTGATGGTGGAAGATTGTCTACTGCTAGCTTTAGCCCCGCAAATGCTGGAGATGTAATAGTTAATGCCTCTAAATTAGTAGAGATAAATGGTTCCGCTAAGGAAAGTGGGTCTCAAACAGCACTAATTCCCAGTCAAATTAGGTCAGATGTTAGCAGCTTAAATCGATTCTTTCAAGTCCGATTCCGCTTGCCGGACAAGCCCAGTGGAAACTCTGGTCATATAGATATTAACACCCCAAATTTGCAAATTAGCAACGGGGCAAAAGTAAGCGTAACCAATCAAGGGATAAAAGGTGATGCTGGTAATATACGAATTAATGCAGGATTAGTTTCACTAAAAAATGACGGTAACCTCACGGCTGAAAGTAAATCTGGTTCTGGAGGTAACATTTTTGTACAATCCCAGGATTTACGATTAAGCAACAGTGGCAAAATTACTACTAATGCGGAAGGAACTGGTACGGGTGGAAATATCAAAATTAATACTGACACTCTTGCGGCTTTAGCAAATAGTCGCATTACAGCTAATTCCTTAGGTGGCTTTGGTGGAACAGTGACGATTAACGCTACAGGTGTATTCCTTAGTCCCAATAGTAAAATCACTGCCACTTCCGCTCAGGGAAGCTCTTTTAATGGGGTAGTAAATATTAATAGCCCTGATGTAGATACAAGTGCTACTCGCTCAGAGTTATCAGCACAACCTACAGATACGAGTAATCAAATTACCCCCAGATGTTCTGCATCTTCTGGGAATAACTTTGTTATTAGTGGGAATGGTGGTTTAGCACAAAATCCTAGCGCACCATTAAGAAGACAGACTATCTGGTCTGATTTGCGAGCAGTAAATACCCAACAGAATTCTAGCCAGGAAACAATTTTTCAATCAGCTGCTAATAGTGAGAATGCCCTACTGACTGAGGCTAACGGATGGACGGTTGATGAATTAGGACAAGTAAAGCTGGTTGCTCATGTTAATAGTCAGTATCAAACAACACAAAACACAAGATATTGTATGGGTAAAAATTAAAAATTAAAACTTAAAATAAACCAAAATGAAGTTCTGGTTATTTTTTTACCCTAGAAGATTTTCTACGAGAAATTAGGTAAGCCCCCAAAAGAGAAATACCAGTAAGAGCAGCAGGTTCAGGTACGCTAACGATTGTGCCGTAAATCGAAGCTGTAGTTGTTGCAGCCTCCAAAACGCGGAATTCATTAACGCTTTGATTAAGAATATTTTGTTCTTGACGAAAACCAGTTATTTGCAGCGCAAATTTTCTACCATCAACCTCGAAAGTTTGATTTTTAATATTTTGTTTTACAAATACAAAATCAGCATTTTGTTCAGCAGTACCCAAATTAGGTGTATTAACTAACTGAAATTGGAAATCAAAATTTTTTCTCTCATTTGTTGGATTATTAAACAACACACTAAAATTTAGAGGCACAGAATCAACATTCGTACCTAAAGGGGTTGTGCCATTAAAATATGTTAAAGAGCCGACTTTAAATAAATTGTTTGTTTTAGTTTCAAAATTAGGAATTCCGTCAAACTCCATCCAATTGGCAACGGATATTTGTCCGTTAGCAAATCTAACTCCTGGTTCCCCCCAAGTAAACCTATTACCCCCCACACCAGTAAAAATAGGTTTGATGGGAGCATTTGGATAATCAGGATTTACCTTTTCTGGAGTTGGATTTCCCCAAGTGCCAGCTGAGCTTCCTGAAAATCTGAAAGCTTGAGCTTGACCAGAGAAACCAAGTACTGTCATTAGACTAACAGCTAAATAAGGAATAATGGCTGCAACAGGTGAACTTAGCTTCATTGAACGGATTCGGCTCCTTTACAGGAACTTTACTCAGTAGGTAACCCGTCTACAGTAGTAAATCTACTGAGCAAATGCCAAGTAATTATGGTGTTTTTCATTAAATCTTTATATATAGTTTGTAATTTCTTATCATTTTCACTTTAATTAAGGTGTTTATATCACATTTTTCAGGGAAGCTTCTGTCCTTAGTTATACCTTTCGTAGCACAATAATATTGAATTTTTCATGAATTACAGATAAAATGCCCCGTAATTTTTCTTATTATTTTCACACAAATTATCCTAGTACTGTGCTATTAAGCTTCATAATAACCGTGTTACTACTGTTATTAAGTAAGATTATGCAAAAGCTGCGACTAAATCTTGAAGCCACATAATGCTTAGTTTGACAAGTTAAATAAAAAACAAAAAATTAGACATGAGCTTACGAAAACGGAAGATTTTACCGAAAAAACCTCAACGCCATCGTATTCTCATGTCTTGCACTATATATATGTATATATATATAGATATATTAGGGTGCTAAAGCATTACCGCGTAAAAGACTAGCAAGAGTCTTAGCAGTAATTTTTAGTTGAGTAATGGGGTTTGCTGGTACAACAGTTTTGTACAGGTAGCTATCAAAAGTTAGCTTTTGCACATCATTATCAGCACACATTTCCACAAAAGCTTCACGGGTTGCATCGGAACGGTAGAAAACGCTTTGCAGAATATCCAAAACTTTGTAAGTGAGACCGTATTTTTTATCCCAGCGTTTCAAATAAACCTTGAGGTCATTTTCGCTAGGAATACTTGCTCCGCCGTTGGTTAATTCTACAATCGTTTCCGCGCACATGCGTCCGGACTTGGCTGCGAAGTAAATACCTTCACCCGAAGATTTGGTTACATAACCTGCAGCGTCTCCAACCAATGCCACCCGACCGACAACTCGACGGGGACGGGGATGTTCGGGGATTGGATGTGCTTCTACTTTGATAATTTTGCCACCATCTAACTTGCGGGCTGCACGAGCGCGAATACCTGCTTGCAACTGCTTGATGCTAGCTTTGTTTACATGCATCGTACCCGTTCCCACTGCTACGTGGTCGTATTTTGGGAATACCCAAGCATAAAAGTCGGTGGAAACGTCATCACCTACGTACATTTCCGCTAAATCTTCGTAATATGCCATTTTATTATCAGGTATACGAATCCGCTCTTGGAACGCAATCGCATAATTATAATCTCCGGCATCAATTTCTTTGGCGATGCGGGAGTTGGCACCATCAGCCCCAATAATAGCATCCACTTTAAGGGTTTTGGCTATACCCTGTGCCCCACCTTCAGTATGGTCAACATAATGGATGATATAGGGGTTAGTATCGTTTGTAGGTATATCTAGTTTATGAACGGTGGCATTTATTAAATGGGCACCCAATTTTGCTGCACGGTCGCGTAGATAACCATCTAACACTTCACGACGGCACATTCCTATATATTCGTCTTCTTTTATGAGATTGATATCAACCTCACGGTTGGAAGGTGAAATCATTTTCATCTTCCGAACCCGACGGTCGATGATATTCGCAGGTAGGTCAAATTCGCTGACCATACACAGGGGAATTGCACCACCGCAAGGCTTAGCATTGTCGAGCTTGCGCTCAAATAAATAAGTTTCAATCCCAGCTTTTGCCAAGACTTCGGCAGCCGAGGAACCTGCTGGACCTGAGCCTACAACCGCAACCCTTAGTGTCAAAGCTTTTCTCCTGTTCTTGACTTATCGAGAGAATCCTATCACTGATAAGGGGTTGTTTTCTCGCTCTCGCTACAAGATTTGACGTAATTGCAATATTCCTTAATTTTTCGATACAAAAACTAAAGTATTTACTAAATTTATGGCTCCGTTTAATTTATTTGACCGATAGCAAATAGCCGCTAAACTGGTGTTTTTACATATCAGTTTATACAATTGGCAAGCTAAGAATTGAGAGAGGTCGCAACTACGGTGAGTAACAATATCTGTTTGCCAAGTCATAATGTTCGATTTAATCGCGGTCGTCGTCTCAAGGCATTCCTGATTGTTTTGTTGGTGTGGGGTATCGTGAGTTTACTCCATTATTTGCCGGAAGCGCAGTGGTTCATAGTGGGATTAACAGCAATTCTGACGCTGCAAACGTTAAAAATGCTTATGGCAAAACCATTAGTCGAGGAGAGTGCAAACGACGATTACTTGACCACTGTGACGATTTTGGTAGCCGCAAAAAATGAGAGTGAGGTATTATCCCAACTCGTTTACAGTTTATTTGAACTCAACTATCCAGCCTCGCATTTGGATGTCTGGATTATTGACGATGGTAGCACCGATGAAACCGCCCAATGTTTGCAAGAATTACAAAATAAATTTACTGGGCTACAGGTTCACAAACGAGAATCGAAGGGGGGTAAATCAGGAGCGCTCAATGCGGTTTTTCCCTTTACGCGGGGGGAGATTGTTCTTGTTTGTGATGCAGATGCACAACTTCCGGCAAACTTTCTGCAACAGACTGTTCCTTTGTTTCAGAACAACACAGTCGGAGCAGTGCAGGTGCGAAAAGTCATAACAAATAGTGAGGTTAATTTTGTCACCGGCTGCCAGCAGTTGGAGATGAACTGCGATTGTTTTCTGCAAATCCATCGTATAGCAGCAGGGGGGATGGCGGAACTTCGAGGTAATGGCATGTTGTTGCGACGAACACTGCTAGAGAAATGCAACGGTTGGAACGAGGACAGTGTTACCGATGATTTAGACCTGACCTTTAAATTATATCTAGCGGGAGCAGAAATCAAATTTACGACGATGACATACGTTGAAGAAGAAGGCGTAACCAGCTGGAAACAACTTTGGCATCAGCGCAACCGTTGGGCTGAAGGGGGCTACCAGCGTTATCTCGATTATTTCCCCGAAATCTTAACCCTAAGTTGGACAAAAGAAATCGATTTACTCTTATTTTTCCTGCTGCAATTTCTACTACCCATAGGATTGATTCCTGACTTGCTCTGGACCATTTTTTACAGCCATCATCCTGTTTTGCTACCTCTTCAGACCTTACTTGGCTTTATTCTCACCATTGCTTTCATAGTCGGACTTTACAAATTTCAAAATTTACGCGGATGGGCATTGCTTTGGGCAACAATTCAAGGTTCGCTTTATATGCTGCACTGGATACCAGTAATGATTGTGTCCACTCTACGTTTATGCGTACAGCCAAAACAATTAAATTGGATTAAGACAAAGCATTATGGTCAAAATTTTCCCGGAGACCAAAAATCATGCTAGACCTTCTAATACAAAATGGGCTGCTTTTTGATGGGTTGGGTTCTGCTCCTGTCCGTCAAGATATCGGGATTAAAAACGGACGAATTGTGGCAATTGCTCCATCACTTTCAACTGATGGCTGTGAAGTGATAGATGCTTCCGGACTTTGGATTACCCCCGGATTTATCGATATTCACACTCACTATGATTTAGAAGTAGAGATTGCACCAGGGCTGAGTGAGTCAGTGCGTCATGGTGTAACCAGTGTGGTTATCGGTAATTGTAGCTTGTCCGTAGCTGTGGGAGCGCCTCAGATGCTGGCAGATATTTTTCAACGGGTGGAAACATTATCCCATCGATTAATTGATAAATGGCTGCAAAAGTCAATTTCCTGGGAAACTCCCGCAGAATATTTGCACCATTTGCAACAGTTAAACTTGGGACCGAATGTGGCAGTAATGTTTGGACATAGTGCATTGCGTGCCCACGTTATGGGGTTAGAACGCAGTTTGACGAATCAGCCCTCAACAAAAGAACTGGAAACAATGCAGGACATAGCAGCCGAAGCGTTAGACGCTGGATTCATCGGTATTTCTATTGATATGTTCCCCTGGCACATGATGAGTGGTGAATGGTGCGGTTACACAATTCCGTCCCAACACGCAAAATTTAAAGAATATGCCATGCTCGCAAATCTTTGTCGTCAGCGCGACCGGGTTTTTCAAGTCACTCCCAATTTACAACGACTCACTTCTTTCTTAGAAATTTTCCGCATGAGTTTTGGGCTAAGAAAACCTCTGCGCTTGACTGTACTTTCAGCCTTAGATGCCGTCCATAGTCGTCAATTGTGGCGGATTTTTTCCCCTATTCTTTTATTATGGAATCGAATTTTTAGGGGCAATGTGCGGTTTCAAACCTTGACTGAACCCTTTACCATCTATTCTAATAGTTCAGTTACACCGTTATTTGAAGAATTTGCCAGTGGAGTTCAACTCAATAGCTGTAAATTCCCTCAGGAACGACAACAATTATGGCAATCAGAAGACTTTCGCGAACAGTTTCGACAAAACTGGATGGGGGGAAAGCGCAAGTCGTTTCATCGTCAGTTGGAATTGATGAAAATAGTCAGCTGTCCTGGAACAGACTGGGAGGGTTTGAGTTTTGCAGAAGTTGCTAATAAAAAACAGCAAGACTCCTTGGAGTTTTTCATAGACGCATTACAATTCTACGATACAGATTTGCGCTGGGAGGCGACAGGAGCCAACGACCGTCTAGAACCGAGACTTGCGATGATGGGACATCCCCATATTTTACCTGGTTTTACGGATGCGGGAGCGCATGTGCGTAATCTTGGCTACTACGATGGAGCTTTGTCGCTGCTTAAACAAGCAATT
This sequence comes from Scytonematopsis contorta HA4267-MV1, assembly GCA_019359035.1. Classification (GTDB taxonomy): domain Bacteria; phylum Cyanobacteriota; class Cyanobacteriia; order Cyanobacteriales; family Nostocaceae; genus Scytonematopsis; species Scytonematopsis contorta. The sequence goes on from JAHHIC010000054.1 coordinate 181,993, forward strand.
ACGACAGGATTTATATCACCAGAAACTGCCATCCACCGGGTTACCGGAGAACCGTCTCAATGGTTTTGTTTAGATGCTGGGGTAATTAAAATAGGCGCTAAAGCTGATTTAGTTTTACTAAAACCCGATGCGCTTAATCAACCTATTAGTCCCCAAGTAGAAATTACAGACCCACTTTTGGATGGTGAACCTCGGATGGTGAAACGTGGTTCGAGTGATATCGTGCAAGCGGTTTATATTAATGGGGTGCAGGTCGTTAGTCGCGGACAGGTAAGCGAACGTTTAGGTAATGAGCGATTGGGAACCATATTATATCCATCATGCACAAAGTAAACAAGTTATGAATGAACTCGATAATAATCAGAGGCAAAAAATTCAGAGACAAGAACAAAAGCAAAAATTGAGAAATAGGATTAATGCTCAAATCCTAGACCATCCGTTTACAGATTACTGGGATATTTTTGTCCTCAAACATCAGCATCCGATTAATATTGCTCTCCATATTGCAGGAATATTCATTTTTTACAGCTTGCTTTTTTGTGCGTGGAAGTTTCAGAACCTCTGGCTTCTTTGCTTTTTACCCCTGACGCAGTTGGTGGGTTTAATCGGACATTTATTATTTGAACGTAGTTATATTGACCGACAGGATGCAGTGTTTTCCTTCAGAGCATCTCGATGCTTGGGGCTAATGCTGTGGAGAGTTATGTTGGGCAAGTATGGAGAAGATATTGAAAAAAGGCTGGAAATATTACAAGAAACTAGCGGTAGCAAATGATGTTTATATTTTTTGTGCTTTTAACTCCTCGAAAAATGGCATCTTTGAGATTAGCACCTATCAAGTTGGTTCCGTCCATAAGCGTGAGAACCATACGAGACCCCCTTCATTGCAGCGACGACAAGCTAGTGCCAAATTATCAGTATCATCGGAACCACCCAGTGATTGTGGATTGATATGGTCAATTGTGAGAGGAGATGTACTGAGAAATTCCGGGTAACGGCAATACTCGCACCGATATTCAGCACGCTTCCGTACAAGTTCCTGGCTACTATTAGAAATTGTCACGACTGTGATGCGTTTATAGCATTTATGTAACTAAATATAGTATCTAATTCTCCTATAGCCTCTAGTTCAGCAGTTTCTTCCAACGTTAACAGGTCGGCTTTTTTCTTATCGAGAAGCTCTTGCATACGCAACCCTAGTTCCTCTGTGAACTTGAAGAGGTTTAGATTGTTGACTCTCTCAACTCGAATTCCCTCTGCTAACCAAGATGAAGGCTTGATTACTACGCTTGTCATAAATTTACTGCAACGCTGCTGTAATTTATCTTTATTTTAGCAGTATATATTGTCCGGGCACAATGTATCGTGCCCCTACTGTAAATTTTTTATAGTATAAATAAAAACTAACCATATGAGGAAATTACAGCTACAATTAATGGACGAAGACGCTGACTTTACGTCAGTTGTGAAAGATTAATGAATTAAATTTATGAAAATACCAGTAAACCTACAAGAGCTATTACAACAATCAGAAAGCGCAATCACATCCATGGTTCGATAAATCAAGCCTTTTGGTAATTTTAACGTAAGTCCTGACTAATTCCGTAAATTAGCGCCTCACTTCCCAACATTTCTGTACTTCCTTCCAACTTTTCGCCCAATTTCTCCGCTACACGTCGGGATGCAATATTCTCTGGACGAATTAAACTAATTACATGGCTTTGCTGCAATTCTTCAAATGCATATTCTATAGCAACCTTTCCCGCTTCCGTTGCGAATCCCCGTCCCCAAAATGCTCTTCGTATTGTCCAGCCAATTTCTAAACCTGGCCAGCCTTCTGGGTTCCATAAACCAACTCTACCCAGCATTTCACCGCTTTGACGTTCCTCAACAGCCCACATTCCATAACCCCGCAATTGCCAATGTCCCAAAATCGTCGCCATACCTCGCCACGATTCGGAACGCGACATAGGTTTTCCTGTACCGATATATCGCATAACTTCCTCCGAGCCACTCATTTCGGCATAAGCATCCAGGTCATCTTCCTGGAATCCTCTCAGGATAAGGCGTTTGGTAACAATTTTAGGAATTTGCATTTTTCTAAGTAGAGACGTTACATGTAACGTCTCTACATTATCCTTAAAAATCTGATGATTCAGATGGAAATATCTATGGTATATTTATTACACTGTAATCCGATGCATAAACCGTAGATTAAAGCCAGAGGTTCCTAACAGTGGGTATAGTAGTAGAAAACGCATCCAAAAATTTTGGTAGTTTTAAGGCAGTCGATGATGTCAACCTAGAAATAAAAAGTGGCTCTTTGGTCGCGCTGTTGGGGCCATCGGGTTCGGGAAAATCTACCTTATTGCGGCTAATTGCGGGTTTAGAGTTGCCAGATAGCGGCAAAATTTTACTCACAGGTAAAGACGCGACTCATCAAAGCGTCCAAGAAAGAAATATTGGGTTTGTGTTTCAACATTATGCTTTGTTTAAGCATATGACAGTTAGACAAAACATTGCTTTTGGCTTAGAAATTCGTAAAGCTAAGAAAGGAAAGGTAAAAGCACGGGTAGAGGAATTACTGGATTTGGTGCAATTAGGGGGACTTGGTGACAGGTATCCCTCCCAATTATCTGGGGGTCAAAGACAACGGGTAGCTTTAGCAAGAGCTTTAGCAGTAGAGCCAAAAGTTTTACTCTTAGATGAACCTTTTGGAGCGCTTGATGCTAAAGTTCGTAAAGATTTACGGATTTGGTTGCGTCGATTGCATGATGAAGTGCATGTTACCACTGTTTTCGTCACCCACGACCAGGAAGAAGCAATGGAAGTTTCTGATGAAATTGTGGTGATGAATAAAGGACGGGTGGAACAAGTCGGAAGTCCAGCAGAAATTTACGACCATCCTGCAACGGCTTTTGTCATGAGTTTTATTGGCCCGGTGAATGTGTTACCTAGCTCTTCTAATATTTTCCAGAGTAATGGGTTTGATTCTGTACATTCAGAAATGTTTTTAAGACCACAAGACGTACTTGTTGATACTTCACCTAATGGCACTACTGTACCTGCACGGGTAAGTCGGTTAATACATTTGGGTTGGGAAGTTCAGTTAGAATTATCATTGGAAGATGGACAAGTTGTGACGGCAAATTTGACGCGGGAACGTTTTGACCAGTTGCAACTGGAACCGCAGCAAAAAGTTTATGTTAAGCCTAAGGATGCTAAGTCTTTTCCTTTGTATTATTCTATTTGAGCGCGTAATAAGTTGTTCCACATCTAAGCTGCATAATAAAAAAGTGTACACCTCTTGTGGGGTGGGCATCCTTGCCCGCCCTAGTATGCAACTTAAATATGAAATAGCTTTTTTGGGTAAATATTTATGTGAATTATTGCTAGTTAAAAAGGATTAAATTAGTTTAAAATAACTCTAATTTAAGTTATGACAACAACATTACCTCTTACTCTTGAGGAATTTCTCAAACTCCCTGAGACTAAACCTGCTAGTGAGTTCATTGATGGTCGCATTTACCAAAAACCTATGCCCCAAGGTAAACATTCACGTCTGCAACTCAAGTTTTGTGATGCAGTTAATCAAATCGCGGAAACTTCAAAAATTGCTTTAGCCTTTCCTGAATTGCGCTGTACGTTTGGTAACCGTTCCGTTGTTCCCGATGCTGCCGTATTTATTTGGGAACGTATTCCTTTTGATGGAGATGGAGAAGTTCCCAACACCTTTAATATTTTCCCTGATTGGACAGTTGAAATTCTTTCTCCTGAACAAAGCACTACTAAAGTTATTAGTAATATTTTGTACTGCCTTAAATATGGTACTCAGCTAGGTTGGTTGATAGACCCAGAGGAACGGTTAATTTTGGTATTTATTCCGGGACAAGAACCTGTTGAGTTTACGAGTAATGACTCTTTGCCTATACCACAATTTTTAACACTTAATTTGACAGTTGAGCAGGTCTTTGGGTGGCTGAAAGTAGCTTAATATGAGGGATTAATTCTAAGTAAAAACTTTGCTGTATGAGTATATATCAGGTCTTACTGCATGAATGAGTTTATAAATAAAAAATAATGCACTATTTATACTACAAGCCAGGGAATAAATTCCCTGTCTGAAAGCTAAAGTCCTCTAAAGAGGACTAATAATAAAATTGTTGGAAGTCTATTAAATTTTGTAAAATATCTATTTTCGCCGTATAATTCAGTCCTCTTTTAGAGGACTTTAGCTTTGAGACAGGGAATTTATTCCCTGGCTTATGGTACGAATTAATCTTAATATTGTATTTATAAACACCCTCTAAGTCCAATCGAAGATGATGCAACTTCGGTTAGTTCGTCTAAATTTTAAGTTTCCATACAAAATATTTTTTAATTGAAATAATCGGAAAAATATAAATTAGATATCTATGCAACTAAATCAAATTTTAGGAATAATAGAAACAATTTTTACCTGTTTAGAGTCAAAGATTACAGCTAACTAAATTTAATTATTAATAACTTGTGTAATTTTTATCTTATGGATAGAATGTATATTAAATTACTGTATGTATTTATATTCTCTTTAGTCTTTTTAATTACGGCTTGCAAACAACAGAATTTGAGATTAGTTGGACAACCATCTAATCCAAATAACACAAGCTCAGTTCCATCATCTGTTAAAATTAATTCCCCAACAATTAAACAAGTTATTCAAGCTGGATTGGAACAAACAAAATATACCCGCTTTTACGACCCTGCATATGTGAAAATAAAATATCCCGGTGGAGATGTACCTATAGAAACTGGAGTTTGTACTGATGTTGTAATCAGAGCTTTTCGTAAAGTTGGTATCGATTTACAAAAAGAAGTTCACGAAGATATACTGCATAATTTTAAGGTTTATCCAAAAAACTGGGGTTTACAAAGACCAGATACAAACATTGACCATCGACGTGTGCCTAATTTGATGGTTTATTTTCAACGTCAGGGTAAAGCAGTTCCAGTTACAAATAATAGAGAAAAATATTTACCTGGTGATATAGTCACTTGGGATTTAGGTCCGGGACAACAACATATTGGTATTATCAGTAATAATCTATCTGCTAATAGCCAAAATCCTTTAGTTATACATAATATCGGCTCTGGAACTAAGGAAGAAGATATTTTATTTAATTGGAAAATTATTGGTCACTATCGCTATTTTAATTAATTGCTTACCTTATACCGTTAATACAAATAAAATATTATCTCTTATTCCCCCCTTCCCTACCAGTAAAGGGAGGTAGGGGGGTTCGCTCTATTTCTAACTAGCTCTGAGTAAACGATTCAAAATTACTTTACCGTTAGCAGAAATTACTTGTACGCGAATAAAATCAGGGTCGCTAGGTCTCCAAGTAACTTGATATTTAATTCTATCATTACGCCAAGTATATACTTGACGTTGTTTATTTCCTGATGTGGTAGCACCAACTAATACAATGGAAGAATCCTTTCTTATATTTCTTCCTTCATAGTAAAACGCATTATTACGAAAATATAAATTGACTTGCCATTCTGAATCTACAAACTCCCCACTAGGATAATCAAATCGACTATTAGCTATGGCTTTGTTACTTACAGCAATGTCTGTAATTGCTGGTGCAGAAAGTCCTAATATTGTAGCTAGAGTAAGGGCTTTTAAATTCATGAATTTACCTTTTACAAACTTTAATGGAGATAATCTTATAAAGTTTATAATAAGTAAAAAAAATGTTTAGTAGCCTGAGAAATAACACTTAAAAAAGCTAAAAAATCTCTCAGGAAACATTTGAGTAAAAATAAGGATAAGTATTTATTAATTTCACTAAAACTTAATATGAAGAAAAAATTACAATAAACCCTTCTCCTTTAACTTAGCCAAAGCATTCTCCGCAGCAGCCTTTTCCGCATCTCTTCTTCTGCGTCCCCGTCCCTGTCCGTACTCCTCATCCCCGACAAATACTGTTGCGATAAATTCTGGAGCATGAGATGTACCCCCTTCTTGGACAGCAATATATTTTGGGGGAGTGGTAGTAATATTACGTTGTACCCATTCTTGAAAGCGATTTTTTGCGTCTACGTTCGCACGCACTATTACAGTATTTTCCGGGACAGAACTAAAGAATGGCTCCACAACAGCACGAACCGCTTCCAAATCTCCATTTTTGTCCAGATAATAAGCTCCGATTACAGCCTCAAAGGTACTGCTCAGCAAGTTAGCATTATTACGTCCCCCATCCAGGATTGCTCCTTTACCAAGTAGCATCAGGTCGCTTAAACCAACTTCCATCCCGAATTTTCCCAATTGTTGTTCGTCAACCAATGCCGAACGTCTACGAGTTAGTTCATCTTCTCCCACACCTGGGTAACGACGAAAGAGATATTCACCGCTCAAAAAGGTGAGCAAAGCGTCTCCAAGAAATTCTAAACGTTCGTTATGTTCCCCTGCTTGAGGGTTTTCATGGATATAAGAACGGTGAGTTAGCGCACAGCGTAGAAGGTTTTCGTTTTTAAATTGCAAAACTTGCTGCTCTTTGAGATTTCCTGTTTTTGCTGAATAAAATTGCATGTTCTTTTTTACTCATCCTCTACACCGATTCTTGATATCCAATAGGTGTGTTGTAATTTTTATTTTCAGTGATGGCAGCATTAAAAAAATAGCATAATATTCTTTGGTGTTCTAGAGGTAACCATAAATTGCTATGCTAGAAACCTAGAATAAAATTCTATAAATAAAGATGCCTGCTACTATCACTCCTACTATTACAACTTTTCCCCTTAGCGCTGTTGTTGGTCAAGAGGCTATCAAAATCGCTTTACTTTTAACCGCAGTTGACCCAGCTTTGGGGGGAGTCGCTATCGCAGGTCGTCGAGGTACGGCAAAATCAGTAATGGCTCGTGCTATTCACGCTTTGCTACCACCAATTGAAGTGGTTAAGGGTTCCATAAGTAATGCTGACCCCAATAGAAAAGATGAATGGGAGGATTCTTTACAAAACCCTATTGCTAACGGAGAAACCAAAGCAGAAGTAGAAACAGAAATACTTGAAACTGAAATACTTGAAACTGAAATAATACCTCCGACCTTTGTACAAATTCCTTTGGGAGTTACCGAAGACCGACTTTTAGGTTCCGTGGATGTGGAAGAGTCCGTTAAGCAGGGAGATACAGTATTTCAACCTGGTTTACTTGCTACAGCACACCGAGGCGTTTTATATATTGATGAAATTAATTTATTAGATGACCAAATTAGTAACCAGCTTTTAACTGTATTGTCGGAAGGTCGAAATCAAATCGAGCGTGAAGGCATTAGTTTTGCTCACCCCTGCAAACCCTTATTTATCGCTACTTACAACCCCGAAGAAGGCACGTTACGAGAACATTTGCTCGATAGAATTGCAATTTCTCTCTCCGCTGATGGCGTAATCGGTTTAGACGAGCGAGTACAAGCAGTGGAAAATGCGATCGCCTTTTCTAGTTCCCCAACAAAATTCCTAGAAAACTACACAGAAGACATCGACGCTATCAAAACTCAGATAATTTTAGCGCGGGAATGGCTAAAAGATGTCACCATCACCCACGAACAAATTGCTTACCTAGTGGAAGAAGCAATTCGTGGGGGAGTTCAGGGACATCGTGCGGAATTATTTGCTGTACGAGTAGCCAAAGCATCCGCAGCATTAGACGGACGCAACAAAGTTACTGCTGAAGATTTGCGACGTGCTGTTGAATTAGTAATTGTACCGCGAACCACCATAGTCCAAACACCACCACCCGACCAACCACCTCCACCCCCACCCCCACCACAAAATCAAGACGAACCAGAAGATAATTCCGAGCAAGAAGAAGAAAACGAAGACGAGCAAGAGGAAGAACAGGAAGAAGAACAACAGGAACAAGAACCACCTGGTATCCCTGAAGAATTTATTTTTGACCCAGAGGGAGTAATTCTTGACGATAGTGTGCTTTATTTTGCCCAAATGGCAACACGACAAGGCAAATCTGGTAGTCGTAGTGTAATCTTCTCCGATGACCGAGGACGTTACGTCAAGCCAATGATACCGAAAGGTAAAGTACGACGCATCGCGGTTGATGCCACCCTTCGCGCTGCTGCACCGTATCAAAAAGCACGACGGGCAAGACACCCAGGTAAAAATGTTGTAGTCGAACAAGGAGATATTCGTTCCAAACGTTTAGTCAGAAAAGCTGGAGCCTTAGTAATTTTTGTTGTTGATGCATCGGGTTCAATGGCACTTAACCGAATGCAATCAGCAAAAGGTGCGGTAATGCAATTATTAACCGAAGCTTATCAAAACCGCGACCAAATAGCTTTAATCCCCTTCCGAGGAGAGCAAGCAGAAGTATTATTACCTCCGACACGTTCCATATCTTTGGCACGTAACCGTTTAGAAAGATTACCTTGTGGAGGTGGTTCTCCCTTAGCACATGGCTTAACTCAAGCTGTGCGGGTGGGAATGAACGCTAAAATGAGCGGTGATGTAGGACAAGTGGTAATTGTTGCTATAACCGACGGACGTGGAAATATTCCCTTAGCGCGTTCCTTGGGTGAACCACAAGAACCAGGAGAAAAGCCCGATATTAAAGGTGAGTTGTTACAAATTGCTTCCAGAGTAAGAGCTTTGGGAATGCAATTATTAGTAATTGACACCGAGAGTAAATTTGTGTCTACCGGCTTCGCTAAAGAATTGGCACAAACTTCAGGGGGGAAATATTATCATTTACCTAAAGCTACTGATAAAGCAATTGCTGCAATGACTAAGGGAGCGATTGCTGATATGAGGAAATGACCTAACCACCCTACCTCCCTTCCCTAGGAGGGAAGGGGGGAAATATATTACTTAATTTTAAAACTCTTGTGGGGTGGGCATCCTTGCCCGCCCAATTGTACTGACCTCACTTAAAATCTGCTGTATTTATCTTTCGTACTGACCTCACTTAAAATCTGCTGTATTTATCTTTCTTGTACTGACCTCACTTAAAATCTGCTGTATTTATCTTTCTTGTACTGACCTCACTTAAAATCTGCTGTATTTATCTTTCGCACAAAATCCGAAATTTTATTTGCATAATTTATTGAGCAATAATACCTGTAAGAATTTTCATAAGCGTTAATAAATCTTCTGGAACTTGATAGCGTTTTTGGTCTTGAGTTACTTTACGATTTGCGCGATTATAAATTCCGAAACGCCAGTCCTCACCAGTTGTAACAACTCCATATAAAAGCTCAGATGTGGATGTAGTCCATTCATCAAGCGCGATTAATTCCACAGCAAGTTGAGTAAATCCTCTAACTAAATCTGATTGTTTTGCTTCGATGACTAATAAATTCTGAGGTGCTGCAATATAGTAATCGAGAGTTCCTTTAAGATAATCATTAACTGCTATAGAATATTCTATATTAAGCCGTCGATTAGTTAAATCACAGACCTCGAATAAAATTGGGCCGATTAAAGCTTCACGTCTAGCAGTTTCATTGACTAAATCTATATGAGATAAATTGCGTCGAAGCTGTTGCTGTAAAAACTGTAAGTCTAAAGTTTCTAAAGATTCAGGAAGTGTTAAATTTTTCCTTTCAACAGTACAATCTAATTCGGCTAAAATATCATCAATAGTAAAAGGCAATTCAAAATATCGGCTGAAAGTATAAGACTCACCAGCTTTCAATATGCGACGAGAAGTCATAAGAAACAATTGCCAACTTTAATAACTTTAATCTAGTTTAAGCTAAAAATTTTCTCCTCTCTATCATCTTGTTCCTAAGGAGTATCCTAATTTTGCATAATGAAACCTCACCTTACTGAAGATAGGTTACATGTAACGTCTCTCGATGCGTGTATTGATTTGCTGAGATGCAAAAAATACATCTAACAAAATAAAACCCAAATTTAAGTATCAAAAGTTACGGCGTGGAGATGATACCAACCATTATGTTAAATCTACTTAACTAAGTTGGTATTAATTTCATGAGTAAAGCCATCAACCAAACAGTAATATCTAATTCCACCCCACCAAAACCACGCTTCTTTCAACGTCGCGAAATCATCCCACAGCAAGATTCAGTACTGTGGAAAATAGATAGAGGAACTGTTCGTGCTGTTACATGGGACGAGAATGGCAAATGTGTGACCTTAGGTTACTGGGGAGTAGGCGATATTATTGGCTATCCTTTATCAAAAGTTGAACCATATCATCTAGAGTGCCTTTCGTATGTAGAAGCAGTAGTTGTTCCTTTAGAAGCATTAACCCAGAATCTAGATATTCTGCTATCACATATTCAGCAGTTAGAAGAAATCACGAGTATCGTCAATTGCAATCGCATACCCATTCGTATCTGGCAATTTTTAATCTGGTTAAGCAAAAAATTTGGTCGGGAACTAGAACAGGGTAAACTGATTGAGTTACCTATTACCCATCAAGAAATCGCAGATGTACTGAACACAACCCGTGTCAGTGTGACAAGAGTATTACAACAGCTTGAGGCTGAAGGAAAGCTGCAACGACATAAACGTCAATTGATTTTGATGTCACACTTTGAAATAAAAACTTAAACAAGTTACACAATACAGTGAAGCTTATTTTATTTTTCGATAATCATTATTCGTTCCCAATCAAATCGCTTTTAATCAACTGTTTTTGCAAAGCAATAGTAACTGCAGCTTGACGGTCGCTCACTTCTAACTTTTGTAAAATAGCATGAACATGCACCCTAACTGTTCCGGTAGTAATGTAAAGAACCTCAGCAATTTGCTGGTTAGTTTTTCCTGCTGCTAGCAATGACAAAATTTCCTGTTCCCTTTGGGTGAGAGGGTTAAAGGATTTTGCTTTATTTTCTGACTCGGACTGTGATGGATGAGACTTAAAAGAAGAACGAATTTCTTGTGTAGCTGTTTCATCCCACCAAGATGCTCCTGCTGCGACAGAACGTAGTGCTAATACTAATTTATCTGCGGAAATTCCTTTAAGACAGTAACCTTGAGCACCTACCTCAATCAACCTAGAAATCAGGGATTTCTGGGAATGTGAAGTGAGAATTAATACTGGAATATTGGGATGCTGTTCTTTTATAAGACGACATGCTTCGATTCCCCCAATTCCCGGTAATCCCACATCTAGCAGTACCACATCAACAAGATGCTGATTAATTAACTCAATGGCTGTTTCTCCATCCTCAGCTTCGGCAATAATCTCCAGCCCTTTGTCTTGTTGTAATCGTACAAGTAAACCCAGGCGAAAAAGTTCATCATCTTCAACTAAGAGAATTTTGATAGGATTGGAACACATTTCACGTAGTAGCAGAGGACTTAAATGGTAGAACAGGCAGTTTAAAACTGAAAATAGCACCAGTCGGAACTTTGTTCTCTGCCCAGATTATACCGCCATGCGCTTCGATAATTTGGCGAGATAAATAAAGCCCCAGTCCAGAACCTTTTGCTTGTCTGTCGCTATGTCCTTGGTAAAACCGTTGGAATAAATAGGGGAAGTGTTCTGGTAAAATACCTGCGCCCGCATCTACAATCTTCACGACTTGATAAGAAGCCTGAGGTTCCAATACGACCTCAACACAATCGCCTCGGCGAGAATGATTGATAGCATTTGCCAGAAGGTTAGTAACTACTCGTTGCAATTGCAGCGCATCCCCGTTTACCCAAAGGGACTGCCTAAAATCAGAGCCACCGTAATTAAATGATATATGAACGCGACGACTGGCTGCTAATTGGGTCAGAGTACTCGCAACTTCTTCTGCTAATACAGCTAAATTCACAGGAGCTAAGCTCAGCTTTAAACCTTCTGTATCATTTCTATAAACATCTAATAAGGTTTCTAGGAGTTGCAGGGAAGTTTCGTGACTGCGTGTCATCGTTGCCAAGACTTGTTGTTGCGCTGGTAAAACAGCACCAAATTGTTCTTGCTGAAATGCTTTAAGAGCTTCAATTGCTCCCAGCATAGGCGTTTTCAAATCGTGGGTCAACGTAGAAGCAAAATCTTCCCGTAATCTGGCCAATTTGTCCTGTGATTCTAGCTTTGTTCTAGTCAAAGCAATAGCTTCTTGGGAGCGTCGTAAACGTTGACTCAAAAATCCTGTCACAATCAACGCGACCGAAGCAATTAATCTACTGGCAACTGTGGAAGCTCTAATAAATGCACTCCCTGGAACCCAAGCATTTAACATAGTTAAGCAAACAGCCGCAATGGTTGCTTGCAAAGTTGCTACTTCCCCAAACCAGGAGTTTACCAGCAATATCGCTCCACTATAGAGATACCCAAATACATAATCGTTGGGAGTGGAATACTCCAAAATACCCAGCACGAGAAATACTCCCAAAATTAGCAACGATTTGCCAAAATGCGAACTTTTAGAGAGAAATTTAGCCTTTATATATGTCATGCACAAAACCACTGTGTATGTATGATGTCGTGACGCGATTGGGAAAATCCTATTTTATTATTTTATTACTAACAAATTTAGATATTCTAATATTAGCTAATAGACTAAATTAAATTTAGTGTTTATATCAAATTATATACGAAATTCACTGCGTTTAGATATGATTTAAACAATCTAAACCGTGATATATATCTAAAAATAAACATTATTTATATCCACTTATCCCTTGTTTTCATACTCAAAGCAATCAATCATATAAATAAGACAACAAAAGAGATAAATAAAAAAACTCTCTTTCTACGGGAATATGCTGTTATGCCATTAGGCTTAGTTAGTGTAAAAATTCAGATAAAATTTCCTAAAAAAATACCAAGTTTAGCACTCCTTTAATGAGTGTTTGCTAAATAATTTAACTTATCCTATCAGGAGTTTGTTTAATTCATGCTACAAGGATGGATTCAAATAGCTTTGACGTTAGTCATCGTCATTGCCACTACTCCCTTACTTGGGGAATATATGGCTAATGTTTATCTAGGAAAGAAAACGCTGCTCGACCCCGTTGTCACACCAATGGAAAAGGTGATTTATGTCATCAGTGGCGTCCGAGCGCAGCAAGATATGACAGGTAAACAGTATGCCATAGCTGTTATATATAGCAATATCGCGATGGCGATTTTGGTGTTCTTTATCCTTATGACTCAAGCATGGCTACCACTAAATCCAACAGGACTAAGTGCCCCAACTTGGGATACAGTATTGCACACCACCTTATCTTTTTTAACTAACACAGACCAGCAACACTATTCTGGTGAAACTACTTATAGTTATGCCAGTCAAATGTTTGCCCTTGGTTTTCTAATGTTTACCTCAGCAGCAACTGGTTTAGCAGTGGGTATTGCCTTTATTCGCGGTTTAACTGGTAGACCTTTAGGTAACTTTTATATTGATTTAACTAGGTCAATTACCCGTATTTTGCTACCCATGTCTATTATTGGGGGATTATTGTTAATACTAGCGGGTGTCCCAGAAACCCTTGCAGGAGTAGCAACAGCAACCACCTTAGAAGGAGCAACCCAGGCAATTGCACGCGGACCAGTTGCTCACTTTGAGATTATCAAACAAGTAGGAGAAAACGGCGGTGGCTTTTTTGCTATCAACTCAGCACACCCTTTTGAAAATCCCAATGGCTTCTCTAACTTATTAGAAACTTGGGCAATGATTTCCATCCCAGCAGCGTTAATTTACACCTATGGAGTGTTTGCAAATAATCGCAAGCAAGCATGGTTAGCATTTTCGATGGTATTTGCTATCTTTATAGTCTTGGTTGGTGTTGCGGTAGTAGGAGAGTATCAAGGAAATCCCCAAGTAAATTCACTATTAGGCTCGCAACAACCTAACTTAGAAGGAAAAGAAGTTCGTTTTGGTTGGGCACAAACCGCATTATGGGCAGTAATTACCACCGGAACGATGTGTGGTGCGGTTAACGGGATGCACGATTCCTTAATGCCTCCCGGTGGTTTTGTAACTCTATTTAATATGTTCTTGCAAATTATTTGGGGAGGTCAGGGAACAGGTACAGCATATCTGTTTATCTACTTTATTTTGGCGGTATTTTTAACTGGGTTAATGGTGGGAAGAACACCTGAATTTTTAGGACGCAAAATCGAGAAAAAAGAAATTGTCCTTTCCAGCGTCGTCTTATTAGTTCACCCCTTTGCAATTTTGGTTCCTTGGGCAATTGTCTTCGCTTTTCCCGATGCTTTATCAGGTATTAGTAACCCAGGTTTCCACGGAGTTTCCCAAGTAGTCTACGAATATGCTTCTGCTGCTGCCAACAACGGTTCTGGTTTTGAAGGACTAGCAGACAGTCAACCCGCAGCCACAGGACTTTGGTGGAACCTCAGCACTAGTATTAGCATTTTAATGGGACGTTATATTCCCGTGGTAGCCTTATTGTTACTAGCAGATAGTATGTCTCGCAAACAACCTGTACCCATGACCTCCGGTACATTAAGAACCGACACAGTACTTTTTACGACAGTTACAGGTGGCGTAATTTTAATTCTCGGAGCATTAACCTTCTTCCCCGTCCTAGTTTTAGGACCCATCGCAGAAGCATTTTTAATAGCTAAAGGCGGATAAGCAATTCAAAATTCAAAATTCCCATATTTCCCTACTCCCACTCCCTACTCCCCACTCCCCACTCCCCACTCCCCACTCCCTATTCCCCAATTCAAAATGGAAGCTAATACAAAAACTCGACAAGAGCGTAAACATACACCCAAAGCGAAAACATCGGGTCTTTATTCAAGAGCACTTAAGCAAGCTTTTATCAAGCTAGACCCGCGCAACATGCTTAAAAATCCAGTTATGTTCTTGGTCTGGATTGGTACAATTGTTACAGCTTTGGTCACTATTGAGCCTAACTTATTTGGTAACGTTTCTGGAAATAATCCCCGACTTTTTAATGGCTTGATTACGGTAATTTTGTTCCTTACTCTTGTCTTTGCTAACTTTGCTGAAGCTGTGGCAGAAGGACGCGGTAAGGCACAAGCTGATTCTTTGAGGGCTACAAAGTCTGATACTACAGCCCGCAAGCTTCTTCCCGATGGCTCTATCCAAGAGGTGAGTTCCACAGCTTTACGTCGTGGTGACCAAATTAAAGTAATTTCTGGTGATATCATCCCCGCTGACGGTGAGGTAATTGCTGGGCTAGCTTCGGTGGATGAGTCTGCTATTACTGGGGAGTCAGCACCCGTATTAAAGCAGCCAGGAACAGACATTGCTAGTTCCGTCACAGGAGGGACGCGCATCACTTCTGATGAATTGACAATTCGTGTTACATCTGACCCTGGTCAAGGTTTTATTGACCGCATGATTGCTTTGGTTGAAGGTGCGGCTCGTACTAAAACACCAAATGAAATCGCTTTGACGGTTTTGCTGGCTGTTTTAACTCAGGTCTTTTTAGTGGTTATCGCGACTTTACCAACTGTATCTATCTACGTAAAATCACCTGTCAGTATTGCGGTGTTAATTGCCTTGTTAGTAGCACTAATTCCTACTACAATCGGCGGATTACTAAGTGCTATTGGTATCGCTGGGATGGATAGAGTAGCCCAGTTTAACGTAATTGCTACCTCTGGACGAGCGGTAGAAGCTTGCGGAGATATTAATACTCTAGTATTGGATAAAACAGGAACGATTACTTTAGGAAACCGTTTGGCTGAGGAATTTATTCCCGTCAACGGTCATACTTTGGATGAAGTGGCGAAAGTTGCTTTGGCGTCAAGTGTATTTGATGAAACACCAGAAGGAAAATCAATTATTCTGCTAGCAGAAAAATCAGGAGCAAAAGTAGATTTTGACCCTAAACAATCGGAAGGTATTGAATTTTCAGCAAAAACTCGGATGAGCGGTACTGACCTACCAAATGGGGTGGAAGTTCGCAAAGGAGCGGTAGATTCGATTAAAGGATTTGTGCGGTCGAGAGGAGGACAGATAACTCCTGACTTAGATTTAGCCTACGAGCGAGTTTCTAAGTTGGGTGGAACACCATTAGCAGTTTGTCAAGAAGATGATATGTATGGTGTGATTTATCTAAAAGATATTATCAAACCAGGTATTAGAGAGCGCTTCGACCAAATGCGACGGATGGGAATTAAAACCGTGATGTTGACAGGAGACAACCGCATTACCGCATCTGTAATTGCTGAAGAAGCTGGGGTTGATGACTTTATTGCTGAAGCAACACCGGAAGATAAAATAGAGGTAATTCGTAACGAACAAGCGCAGGGTAAATTAGTAGCAATGACGGGTGATGGTACAAATGATGCTCCTGCACTTGCTCAAGCAAATGTTGGTGTGGCAATGAATTCTGGTACGCAAGCGGCGAAGGAAGCAGCTAATATGGTGGATTTAGATTCTGACCCAACAAAGTTAATTGATATCGTTACTATTGGTAAGCAGTTATTAATTACTCGTGGGGCACTAACTACGTTTTCGATTGCAAATGATGTGGCAAAATATTTTGCAATTATCCCGGCTATCTTTCCGGGTATTGGTGTTGGTGGTTTAAATATTATGGGTTTGGCTAGTACCCAATCTGCTGTATTGTCGGCACTAATTTATAACGCTTTGATTATTCCAGCACTGATTCCTTTAGCGTTGACTGGAGTGAAGTTTAGACCGTTAACAGCTGACCAACTTTTGCAACGTAATATTTTTATCTATGGGTTTGGTGGGGTCGTTGCTCCTTTTATTGCTATCAAGATTATTGATGTTTTGATTGCTGCTGTTGGTTTGGCTTAGATGTTAAAAGATTATTTACAGTGCTTTCTACTTTGGTGAATTACGCCAGGGCGGGCAAGGATGCCCACCCCACAAGATAGATTTTTACTAATTGAATTTTGCACCTAACTAAACCGAGAAACGTTGTATTCACGTAAAGGCATAAATGCACAAGTAAAACTTATGAAATATTTACTCTCTGAAGATTTTTTGGGAATATTTGCTTTTGTCGGCTCAAAGCGAAATCGGATTCCTTTAAGTATTTTTTTGGTGATGTGTTTTAACGTGTTTTTGGCATCATCTGTGCAAGCTGCAACACCGGATGAATCACCGCGTTGGCAAGTTTATACTATTAGTTTGTTGGGATTAGCGACTGTTATTTTGTGCGTTTATTTGTTCGTTGTGATTTTTCAGCCAGAGAAATTCTAAGCTAAAACACATTTAAACTGCATAATTTCAATTTATCTAACTCTTGTGTGACTCTTGTGTGACTCTTGTGGGGTGGGCATCCTTGCCCGCCTCGCTATGCAAACTAAATGTGGAACAACTTAACAAGTCTATTTATAGTTATTTTCAACCGTAGAAACTTTCAGGAGAAACTATCAGATGACTCAGGCACGACAAATATCAAAAGCGATTCGTTCTACTATTGCTTTGTGGCTGCTAACAGCATTAATCTATCCTTTTTTCATGATTTTATGTGGACAAATAGCACTTCCTTTTCAAGCGAACGGTAGCTTGATAAAAAATTCCCAAGGAGCAGTGATTGGTTCTGCATTAATTGGTCAACCTTTTACTAGCGAAAAATACTTCTGGAGCCGTCCTAGTACTACTAGCTACAGTACTGCTGACCCAAAAGATGATAAAGCGGGAGTTCTGAAAACTGGGGTATCTGGTGCTAGCAACCTTGCTCCCAGTAATCCAGCTTTATTAGACCGCATCAAAGGTAAGGACGACCCCGACCCCAGCAAAAAAATTGCAGGTGACCTCCCTCGTTTAAAAGCAGCGGGTATACAGCCTACAGGTGATTTAGTCTACACTTCTGGTTCCAGCCTTGACCCACACATTACTCCCGAAGGTGCCCAAGCGCAAGTCGCACGGGTGGCAAAAGTGCGAGGAGTTCAACCTAACCAATTAGAGAGTTTAATTGCTCAAAACACCGATGGTCGTTTTTTGGGAATCTTTGGTGAAGCTGGGGTTAATGTTTTAAAATTGAATTTAGCTCTAGATGCCTTAAAGCCTTCATAGATATGTAGAGACGCGATTAATCGCGTCTCTACCAATTAAATATTTGTCGAGATACAAATTATAAACTGAAAAAGAGAGCAAGAAAAAAATTTCTCACTCTCTCAAATATTAATAACCAACCAATTTTCAGAAGAATACGAAAACTAAAACATTTGTTTCATGACAGAAACATTGACGGACTTATATAATTAGATGTTGACCATCAAATAACCTCCACGTTACGGAAAGGACTGAGAGTTAGTGGGAAAAATGATGCTTCCCACTAATTCTGTTATTGCTTTTATTTTTTCTTTTTCTTAGCAGCAACTACTTCTATGTTGCCTTTCTTCACTGCTTCTATTGCTTCACCTGTAGCATCTTCTTGTTGCTTTTCAGCATCAGCTGTAGCAATCATTTTCGCAGCATTTTCTTCGCTTTCCAGAATACCAAACTCAATTAGCAATTCTTCCAACTCATCCATTTCAATGGGTGAGGGAATAGTGAGATTTGTATTGTTGATAATCTTGTCTGCTAATATACGATATTCATTCGATTGATTGCTGTCAGGTGCATATTCATTGACAGTCATTCTTCGTAACTCTGCGTGTTGGACAATATTATCGCGAGGTACAAAGTGAATCATTTGAGTATTTAAGCGAGTGGCTAATGTTGTAATCAGTTCTTCTTCCCGGTCAGTATTACGACTGTTACAAATCAAACCACCTAAACGCACACCACCTGAGTGAGCATACTTAAGAACACCGCGAGAAATGTTGTTAGCAGCGAACATTGCCATCATTTCACCGGAGGTAACAATGTAGATTTCTTGGGCTTTACCCTCACGAATTGGCATTGCGAAACCACCGCAAACTACGTCTCCCAATACGTCATAGGATACGAAGTCTACGTCTTGGTAAGCGCCGTTTTCTTCTAAGAAGTTAATAGCGGTGATAATACCCCGACCAGCACAACCTACACCAGGTTCTGGACCACCAGATTCTACGCATTTAATACCACGGAAGCCATCAATTAGCACTTCTTCTAGTTCGATATCTTCGACTGCACCACGTTCAGCAGCTAAGTGCAAAACGGTGGTTTGAGCTTTACAATGCAAAATTAATCTGGTCGAATCAGCCTTGGGGTCGCATCCTACAATTAATATGCGTTTACCGACTTCTGCCATTGCTGCGAGAGTATTTTGGGAAGTGGTAGATTTACCAATGCCACCTTTACCGTAGAAAGCTATTTGTCTAATTTTTTCGTCTGACATGATGAGTTCCTGCAAGTATATTGTTTAGATTTCGTCGATTTTGTCTGGTGTTCGCTATGGAGTTACTAACCTTCTATAGAACGTTGCAGATTGGTGGTGAACGTTCTACAGCAAAAGCATCTATAAGGATTGACATGATTAACTTCTTAGCTAATTGATTGACAAATTTTTGTTCTTATTAGTTTGTAGTAGCGCTTTAGCGCCAAGTTCGTAGTAGCACCACCCTTCGAGAACACTCTTGAAGATAAAGAGGCGCTGAAGCGCTACTACGAACTTTTGTTTTAGATTGTGGCTACGACATCTCCGGTTTTACTCGTATCATAACCCCCAAGAACTTCTAGTTGTGAATGAATTAACCGATGTCCTAAGGTACTGAGTAATTGCTGTACTGGTGCTTCTTCTAAGTATTCTTTCAGAATTACTAAGTCATACCTTGATTGATGCAAAGGGATGAACTCTAACCCGAAGGAAGCTGCTATAGATGACGTACTGATACCTGCATCAGCTATTCCTGAGACCACAGCTTGAGCAACATCAAAGTGATTTCCAACAATCCAGTTAAATCCTTTGACTACATCAAATGATATCTGTTCTTGTTGTAATGCTTGCTCCAAAAGCATCCGACTCCCAGAACCTTCTTCCCGGTTAATAATTGCCGCTCCTGCTTCCACTATATCGGTAACGGTTTTAATATCTTTTGGGTTTCCAGGCTGTACTAAAAGTCCTTCTTCCCACATACCGAGAGTAATTAAAGCGGCGTTTTTTCCAGCTAGAATTTTACGTGCAAAAGGAATATTATACTCCAGAGTTTCTGGGTCATATAAATGCATTCCAGCTATGTGGATTTCACCTCGGTTCAGACTTTGCAATGCGGCTAAACTGTTGACATAATTACATTGGACTCGCATTTGCGGATGCCAACGTTCAGCAGCTTTCGCCCATAATGGAACTACGGGTGAACATCCAGCAATCGTAACTGTATTACTGAGTTTATTTATATCCTCGAAAAGTCGCACTTGGATTTTTTCCGCACTAGTTTGGCTTTCCACCTCACCATCTACGGGAATCATCTCTAAGCGAAAAGCATCTTTTCCTACCAAAGGATAAGCTACCCATTGTCCTCCAACCTGTGCCAGACTGACTCGTACTTGCTGTCCTTCTGGAACTGATTTGGTAAGCAATGCTTCAACAAAAGGGGAATCCTGCTCAAACCAGAATAAATCCTCGACTTGACAACCCAGTGCTTTGGCTAAACGTAGTGTAATAGCAACTGAGGGAGAATATTGTCCCGATTCTACACCACTAATGGTTTGACGGGTAACTCCAGCTAGATTTGCTAGGTCTTGCTGACTCATGCCTAGACGAGTTCTAATTGACCTCAAGCTGTTACGAAGTTCACTGTCCTGCTTCATCTGGCTCAACAATTTCGTTTATAATAAGTAATAGCCAATTGAAGTGAACTTACGGTAACAAAAGGACTAACCTTAAGCTTATATAGTTTCTCCTTGAATATTTTTAACGCTTTAGTTTTTTCCCTCTACAAAAACTATAGCATAGACATTGCTAATTTACTTGCGGCTGTAAAATTTTCTTGCGAATTGTCGGAAAGCCTTACCTAGACTAGGATATTAAATTTAGGGTAAGCTTTATTAAAAGGATAAATGTCATTTACTATAACCACATATTGCTACTATCGCAGCAGGTCAATATTATCCGTTATTAATGTTACATAAAATGATTTACTAATATTTGAAAAAGAATGGATATGTTAAATGGAGACATTAAATAGAGACGTAACATGTTACGTCTCTACATGTGGGGGTAATGTTGCATAGGTATTTAAAATTGATACTTGACTCGCTCTTGCTGCAAAGCCACATCAACTAATTGAAATTCTTTTTCAATCAAACAAACTTTATCCTTTGCTAACAATAATATACCCTTTGCAGCCATCATCTCTAATTCTTGGCTAATTGTAGCTAAATTGTTAGCCCCCAAAGTAGCGCTGAGGGAAGAAAGTGTATGAGCTAATCGACGAAGTTTTTTAAGATTAGCTTCGTTAGGATTGCTTTCCTTTAAAATGATATGAATACCTTGCAATAACCTCGGTGTTTCATCAAGAAAATCATCAATCGTCTCCAGCAAAAATTCCGCAGGATTAACCCCCGTATTTAACTCAGCCATCTTGAAGATTTCCTCTAGTGCAGTCGAGTTAAGTGGAGAGTGGGGAGTGGAGAGTTGGGAGTGGGGAGTGGGGAGTTGGGAGTGGGAAGTCTCCTCATCTCCCTCATCTCCCTTATTTCCCTCATCCCTCAATCTCCCCATCTCTTCTTCTCCCCCACTCCAGACCAAAGGCTGACACCGCTTAAGTGCCTGCATTAATTCTGCGATTTTAATGGGTTTACCAAGGTAGTCATTCATTCCTGATGCTAAACAACGTTCACGGTCACCCCACATTGCGCTTGCAGTTAATCCAATAATTTGGGGACGATTCTCTACTGTCCATTCTTCATATATTTTCTCTGTTGCTGTCAGACCATCCATCCCTGGCATTTGCACATCCATCAACAGTAGATCATAAGATTGATGACGTAAAATTTCTAGTGCTTCTAAGCCATTACTCGCGACTTCAGCTTCATAACCCATTAGCCGTAACATCAGCCGTATCATTCTTTGATTAATCGCGTTGTCTTCGACTAAAAGTATTCTCAAAGGATGAAGTTTAGCCATATTCGCATCAACTTCAGGATTTTCTTCGGTATCTTCTGCTCCCCACTTTCTACTTGCAATTCCTAATTTCCAATTCCTAATTCCCTCCTGAAGGACTGGAACATTTATTGTAAAATAAAATATACTTCCTACACCATATTCACTTTCAACCCAAATTTTACCACCCATTAATTCACATAGTTGTTTGCATATAGTAAGACCCAAACCTGTACCACCATATTCACGAGTAATGGAAGCATTTACTTGAGTGAAAGATTGAAATAAACGATTAAGACTTGCGGGTGGAATACCAATACCTGTATCTTTAATAGCAAACTCAATTTCGTAGTTATTTGTAGCAGAATTTGAATTATTTTTAAGTGTCTTTAGTGTCAGTTCGATACTTCCCTTTTCAGTAAATTTAATAGCATTAGCAATTAGATTTAATAAAATCTGTCGCAGTCGAGTAATATCTCCGAGAATCATTTGCGGAATTTCGGGAGTATCAATAAATTCCAGTTTTAAACCTTTTTCCTTCGCTTGAGGTGCAAGTAGAGAAAAAACTTCACTAATAGGACGTCGTAACTCAAAAGCTTGCGCTTCTAGTTCGAGTTTTCTGGATTCAATTTTAGATAAATCAAGGATGTCATTAATTATTTGTAGTAAGGTATTACCACCCATATGAATCGTTTTAACATAGTCTTGCTGCTCTACTGTTAAATCAGTTTTTAGTAGGAGACTAGCCATTCCAGTTACTGATGTAATTGGAGTACGTATTTCATGACTAATCATAGCTAAAAATTCTTGTTTAGCCAATTCTGCTTGTTTACGTTCTGTCATATCGCGCAGAATATAAATATAACCTTGAAAGTGTTCTACATCTGTTTGTAGTCTTGAACAGGATATAGCTATCGGTATTTTTTTTCCACTTTTAGTTGTGCAAATAGTCTCTACTTCTGTAAGGTGATTAGAAGAATTTTTATCTAAATGTTCTACTTCCTTAATCATTGTAGAAATAGATTGACTAATTAATTCATTTTCGGTATACTCTAACAAAATCTGTGCGGCTGGGTTAATTTTTTTGATTTTCCCCGATAATGTTGTGACTAATAACGCATCTGCCATTGATGTCACAATTTGCTCTGTATATTGTTTAGAAGCAGTTAAATTGCGTAATAAAAGATTTGCTTCGTTTGCACTTTGGACTAAAGTCCTTTCCATTAGCATTCGCTCTGTCACATCTACCATAAAAATCATCAGTTCTTGTTGATAGCTCTTATTATTAATATTTTTATTCATATAAATATCAATATATAAAGGAGAGCTATGATTTTGTGAGCGAGATACGCCTCTGATTTCAAAATTATTTTCCTTTCCCTGAAGAATCTCTTCAATCACCTCTTCAGTCCCTACTAATTCAGGGAAAGCCATCCAAACGTCATTACCATATTTAACTTCTTCCGGCATATCCGCAAAACGGCTGACTCCTGGAGACATTTCTAAAATCTTTAAGTCCGCAGCAATAGTTAGATGTTCAATACCGCGCTCTGATAACAGGTCTGTTAGAAAATAACTCATTTTTCTACATTGCAAGTAAATTGACTAAATTAGAGAGTGGGCTAAAGCTAAAAAAATATTATCGACGTTTTCTCCAGTTTTGGCTGAAGTTAAATATGTTGATAGTACATTAGTTTTGTCTTCAAACTTATGCTGATATATTTGTCTAATATTGGCCAGATATTCAGCTTCAATTAGGTCAGATTTATTCAGAGCTATTGCTATATAGCTTTTTGGGTTGACAGCTAAAAAATTTTTTATATGCTCTGTAACGTGTTCGAGCGTCTCTTCTTGGGTCACATCTCCAACTATAACAGCTCCTTTGGCTCCTTGGAAATAGCTGGGAGCGATTGCCTTAAATTTATTACTTCCTTCCACGTCCCAAATTAGCATTTGTATTTGCTGTGGCTTGTTTTGAGAGGTTTCCAGCAAATCAACTAATTTTCGCGAAATTTTTACTCCGACGGTAGAAAGATACTCATCACTGAATTGGCGGTCTACAAATTGGCGAATCAGACTTGTTTTACCAACACCAAAATCACCAATAATACAAATTTTTTTAGAAATGGTAGATGCTGCTGTCATTAGTAGGATTACTTCTTATAAAATTATTGTGTGGGATAAAAATAAACTTTGGTAATTTTAATCCTATAATAAGCTGTAGAGACGTTACATGTAACGTCTCTACATTTTTTGTATATTGAATTTATATTTATTTGACTAATTCTAAAGCAACACACCGTCTTAACCATTCAGGTTGAGTTCTATCAATTCCTGGTGGCAATCCTTTTGCACTAGTCACTTGTAAACGTGATGGTTCAATGCCTTCATAAATCAGTGCTTTTTTTACAGCCTTTGCTCGTGTCAGGGCTAGCTGTTGAGCTTGTACTTGATTGCCATCTGAATTGCTATAGCCAATAATTTTAAAATTTTTCGTTGGGTGCTGGTTTAAAAAAAACTTTACTTGTTGTAATTTATAACCAAAATCTTTTTTACTTAAATATGCTGAACTCCCTTCAAAATAAAAGCGAATCCCTGTTTTGAAAGGCTGTATCCTAACTGTGCTTGATATCGATTTTACACCCGGAATTTGCTCAAAGGCATTTTGGATTTTTTTAGATTCTTCGCTACGGAAAACACTGCCATCAACTGAGACTTTAGCACTACTGTATGCAGATGAAATACTTATACCGTCGATTTGATTCAATACTTGGGTAACTCGTTTGACTTCCGCAGCAGTTAATACTGGGTCTGGTGGTACTTCTACTGCTAAAATTTGGTTATCAATTAACCATTTAGGAGCACTTTGTTTGGCAATTTGTTCCGCTTTCTCACGCAAAGCCTGATTAGGTAAACGTCCTGTGACCCTAAGCTTACCGTTTTTTTCCGTAACATTCAAACGATAGACAGATAATTCCGGGGTAGAAGCTAAAGCAGTCGCGGTTGTATTTTCTGCTGAATGAATTATTCCAGCACGGTATTGCCAAACACCCCAAGGAACCAAAGTAAGGCTGAGTAGGGTTAAACTGAATATTTGTAGAGGGGAAGTTTTATTTTTTACATTTATAGTTTGGGGGTTACTGATTTGAGAAGCACTAGTGGGAGAATTATTATCTTTGAGCGGTTGCAAAAGTTGATAAATATCAGCTGGTATTGTTGCTGGATTACCGTCAAACTGTTCGATTGAATCGCCGTAGTTTTTGACGATATGACTTAGCGCTATACGCATTTCTTTGATAAAATCTTTGGTAGCCTCTCCCTCAGTCACAATTGCTAAATAACAGTAACCAGCAGTTTCTAAAATAATTTTGGATTTACCATAATCAATAGTATTTAATTCAGATACAGTACCAGAATGAGTCATACAATCATTAGCAAAACTACGAATAGCAGTCAACATTCCTGCGACCATTTCTGACTCTAGTTGCTGTTCACCTAACTTTTGAATATCTGTAATTACTAAACCTGATGTTTTATGAATTAAAAAAATAGCTTGAACAGAAAAAGGAATTGCTTGTTTTAATATTAACTCAGCTTCCGAAACTCCTTGTAACTTAGCTGTAATTTTACGTTGAATTCCTTTAATACTAAAAGTTTCTTCTACTTGCTGATTAATAGCGCTGATAGTTTCTACCATATATTTAGAAATAGTACTACCAATAATCGGATAAAGAGCATCTACAATAGTATCTTGTTCAATTTGAATTTGTTTTTTTATCGCACGTCCCATAGTTGGTGCAATCGCTTCCGAAATCTCCTCAGGAGCAAAATTAATTTGTTGAGAAATAGCTAAAGGAACTGCTGAAGCTATTGCATTCCCTATGCTAGCTCTATCTTGTTCAACACGACTTTTGATAACTTGGTCAATAATCGGATAAATTGCTTGTACAATTTCTTCTTGAGATTCAATAACCTTCAACTTTAAAAGTTCACCCATATAGGGTAGTAGCAAATCAATTAATTTTTGAGGTTCATATATCTGGTTTTCTAATTTTGTTAAACTTTCCTTAATATCATTAGTTAAAGAGTGTAAATCGTTTAATTCAGCCCCCACTAAAATATCTTGCAATTTCTGAAAAGCATCAATAGTCTCTTCTGGAGAGTAATTTACACTCACGGGGTCTAAAATTTGGTTACCGCTTGTAATATCTGATGTACTTTTGTCTTGTATTTTTTGAATATCTACATCTAAAATAGGAATTTCTATTTGAGGATAATTAGTTCCAGAGGAAGATTCTACTAATTCTAGATGTGCATCGCAAATCAGCAATTCAGCTTTTTCTGCCAAATCGTCTTCATCATTTTTAATTTCAACTGGAGATTGAGAAACTGACTCAGGTCGCTCAATAACATCAAGTTCGACAAGTAAATTAACAAAATTCTCCAGTTGTGATGATACGTCCTGATTTAAATCAAAAGATTGGTTGTTGCTCATTGCTGATTGCTGACTATAAGTCTAATAAATCCCTGAACGGTCATTTCGGGGAGCTTTGGGACTATTCCAAGACTTGTGTGTACATGATAGCCCCTAGGGGGGAGGGGGCTACGAATTTTGGAAATTACACTTTTTACTTTTGTTTTATCGTATTAATGTGTTTCCCCTGAACCATTCGAGTGATTCAACACCTTTGAAAATTTTGTACTTTCTAATAAAGGAAGTGGATTATTATAATTATTCTCATCAGCCGCTTCACGTAGTTGAGGTATGAATTCTGTCCCCTTCAAGCGCATCCCTAAAGCAAATAAAGTCTCCGCAATATCATCTTTAGAAACCTTGGTGTGCGTCAACTGCGAAAAACGACGTTCAAGCTCTTCCATAACTAAATCTCGCAAAGCATTAATATCACCTTGCAGTTGACCTTTGGTTTGGGTCACTTCCTCTCGAATCAATGTAGTTTGGCTATCTAACGTTTCGTCGAGGGATTGAATATTGCTAGAAAATCTTCTATTTAAGCGGTCTACTTGTTGTCGCAAATCCAAAGTCTCTTCTTGACTGGAAGCACTCACCGACTTGATTTTTTTCTCTAGTAGTTCAACAGCGGTCTTTAATTCCGTGGAAAAAGTACCCTTCAGTTGTTCAACATGAGAACGCATGTGCTGTTGTAACAGAGAAACGTCTGACTCTATTTTGCTGAAGCGATTTTCGTAATCCCTCAGTTGTGCCCCAATAATAATGTCGCGTATTTGGTCAATATTACCAAGTCGCTCGCGTATATCGTCTTTACTCATTTGACTCATAGGGAAATATCTCGTCATTGGGGATTGATAGGGATGTCTATCTGGAATAAACGGTGATGCACTTTAAATCTAGATGCACCGAACTCAGTTTCACCCGTATATTAAGTTCTTTAATCTTATTGTTCCCAGTTTTCCCAAGTGTCTATCAGATTTAGCCGTGTGTTTTTTTAATACACCTGCACTAAAAACAAATTTGACTGCTTCTGTCACAAGTTTGTCACACTGTTTTATTAAACTAACTCTTGTAAGCGATTTGGAGGAATCACCGGGAAAATCAATCAAACATTTCCAAGTAACGAAGTTTGCGCTCATTAACGGGTCACACGAACACATAGTAACAAAAAATAAAATCAGTTGACAATCTTTTTTTAATCTAAAAGTTTTTTACAAAAGGAAAAAAATGTATTCCAACTTAATGATTCCCAATTATCTAATTGGTGAATTTAAATCTTGTACCCAAATACAATACAATGGTAGTTTAAATATAAAGTCTTCCAAAGGAATTATTTGGAAATTTTATTATCGCTTAGGAAGAATAGTCTGGGCTAGTGGGGGAATCCATCCTTTTCGACGTTGGCGTAGACAAATGGCTCAATATGTGCAAAAACATTTAACTCATTCACAAAAAGATGTCCTTGCTGTAAGTGAATCTAATTTAAAACTTAGTTATAGTTGAGGAAAAGTCATATGAAATTTTTAGCTTTTCTTAGAGTTTCGGATTGGCAAACACAACAACACTTTCAACTCCCAGTTCAAGGAAAAGATAATTGGACTAAATGGCTTACAAATAAAGGCTATGAGAGAATAGAGCGCGTGAAATTAGGAAATTCTGGGATTGATTTATACAAATCAAAAAAAGAAAATTTATATGCTGTCTGTTGCCCAAAACTGGCTTTATTTTATACTGAATCTATTTATATTAATATTCCTCAAGAAAAAGATGCACGCTTGTTTTTTAGCACAATAAAACAAATGTTGGAAGCATTATTGTAAAAATAGGGATTCAGACTTATCACCACTTAAAACATAATCATCAACATCTTTCTCGTCCCAGCATAAGACACCCCATCCCCTTCCCCGTAAAGCTACCGTGAACGCAATGAGAGTCAACTCCGGCTTGTGTGTACACTTTAGCCTCGTTTACGGGGTGTTTTTTCGTGGTGGTAATGAAAAAGACGATTCAAGAATTACATATAAATTCTGCGAAATATTTTTAATCTGATTTTGTATAGCATTCAACTTTGCTTTTTCTTCTGCTAAACCCAGTCTTACATCCTTTAATTGATTAGAAATTTCTAGACTATGAGATATTTTAAGTAAAGCTTGCCCAGTTTCTAAAGGATTCCCTGACTCTATATTATTTTTCATTTGAATCGTTCCTACTGTTGCTGTATTTAGATTAGTAATTTTACTATTATTAGGAATATTTTAATTTTTCAATAATTCTGTCTTTTTTTTACATAAAATTTATATAATGAAGTTATTTATTTACTTGAAATAAAGTATAAGAAGAAAATTGTGACAAACTTGTGACAAAGTAGGAAATTTTTATAATGTCACAAGTTTGTCACACATGCGTTTCTATACTGAGGACATGGTTGATGTACGGGCAAACAGAAGCAGTTCTTCTAAGCTATCCAGGCAGCATCGACCATTTCTTTCTTTCTTTATTTAAATTCTCCTATTTGGAGTCGGTTGGAATACCGTAATTAAAGAAAAAATTTGAAACCTTAAAGTATTTGCCAATAAGGGTGATTCTGCAAAGAATTACTAGAAATATCATCGCGTCACAATAAGCTACCCTATGAAATTTGTTAGTCAAAATCTTAATCAGAATTCAAAGCGTTACAGTTGTTTAGTAGCCACAGCATTAATTACTGGTAGTTTGTTTCAATTTATTGCTCCAGTCTTCGCAGAAGGTACTACCGCTGGTCAATCTATCAGCAACACTGCAACAGCTACCTACGAAGACCCTAACAGCCCCAATACAACAATCAATGCCACTTCAAATACCGTTGTCGTCACTGTCGCAGAAGTCGCAGGTATAACAGTTACAGCCTCAGGAACAACAGATACTACACCAGCAACTCCTATATCCAGGGGTGATGTAGTTTACTTTAACTATACAGTTACCAACGTTGGTAACGACCCAACAAAATTCCAGATTCCTAATATCGCAACTGTTACTGGTCCAGGAACTGTCGGGAATTTGGAGTACAGTACAGATGGAGGTACTACTTGGACGGCAATCAGTGGTGCTGAACTTATCACTAATTCTATTTCACCAGATGGCTCTATCCTCGTCCGTGTTCCTGTGACTATCTCATCTACAGCTCAAACGAATGAAGATATTAATGTTGTTCTAGGTAATACCCCAGGCAATAATCAAAACCAACCCAGAACCGACGAAAATACTGATATCTTCACTGTTGACAACCCTGATACTGGGGTCACTGGAGAAGTTGCAGGTATACCAGTTAATGGTGTTCGTGAAGCTAGTGCAACCCAGAAAGTAACTGTAAATCAGTTGATTAAGAACTACGCATTAGCTACTGTTCTCAAGGAACGTACTGATTACGATAATGCTAATACTCCTGATATAACTGATGATAAATTGAGCTATGGGTTAAGTTTCCGAGTCGAGTTAAATGACCCAACAGGAAATGGAATTACTCCTGCTCCTTTAGCTGGAACAACTGTAAAAGGCTTTAGCGGACCACGTATTTTGGTTTCTGATGCTATTCCCTTAAGTACTGAATTAGCTACTGTACCCAATACTCCATCTGGCTGGCAAGTTGTTTATACAACAGACCCAGTTTCCACCAATGCTAATGCAGCAACTTGGAGTCTGTTAACTCCTGGAGTCAATTTAAGTACAGTTACTCGTGTTGGTTTTATTAACGACCCTAACGTGATAACTACTGTTGCACCTGGCACAACAGTAAATGGTTTTAACTTCCAAGTAAAAGTTAAATCGGGTACAGTAGCACCATTGACCATAAACAACATGGCTCAACTATTCGGTCAAACCGCAGGAGTACCACCAGTAGACAACAATAATGATGGTATCCCTGATAATCAAATTTACGACGAATCTGGTGACCAAAATCCTAGCAACTATGATGGTCGAAATATTCCCCCAGGGTCTACAGATACAAACAATGATGGTGTTCCCGACACACCAGGGACGGTGACTGACGGCTTTATTGACAATCCCACCGAGTTAAATAATTCTGGCTCTGATACAAATAATGACAACAGTGGTCAAGGACCAGGTGGTGAGGTAAACACCTTTACAATAGATGTTCCTCCTATTATCGGAGTGTTAAACGGCCCACAAAATACTCCTAATGCAACGGGTTCAACTGGTAATAACGACGACTTTACAAATAAATCTTGGGTAGTTCCTCCAGGTTCTACTCCCGGTAGTACCGTTGACCCAACTCCGGTTGGATTTACCAACACTATCCAAAATAGCGGTAATAAACCGAGCAATATTTCCCTGCTACCTACCCCACCAGGAAATCCAGCCGATTTACCCACAGGTACAACTGTAACTATTACATACCAAGGTGAATCAAAAACTTACACTTGGGATGGAACTCAATTTACAATTGGCGGAAATCCAGTAGACGAGAAAACTGACTACATTACTATTCCTAATGTACCAGCAGGCACTAGTATTAACTACGGTGTCGAAGTTAATCTACCACCTGGTACACCTTTATCAACCGATACAGAAAAAGGCTTCCCAGTACCAATTACTGCCTTTGTAGATGATGCAACCCCTGGTTTAGGAACAGAAACAGCCAAAAATACCACTATTGATAGGTTATATACAGGCTTTTTGAAACTCCTAAAAGAGTCACGAATTTTACCTGGAACAGGTACACCAGTCCAAGGTAATGATGGAAACTTTAGTACTGATGCGAAGAAACCTTCACCAGGAAACATTATTGAGTATCGGATTACCTACAAAAATATTTCTGAAGCAACATCCGGAACTGGTAACGTTATTTTGAGAGCCGATAAAGTTGTGATTACTGAAGATGGTACTCTTAGTACTTTACCTACTGACGGGAAAAATAATTGGGCTTTAGATAATGATAATAATGGCCGGATTGATACTAGTAACGTTATTGGCTCTGCGAGAGATACTGGTACTTCAACAATTCAATATTTCAGCGGTAAACCATCCACCACATCTACCCCTGACCAAACTGGGACAACAGCTAATACTGATGTAACTAAGTATGTGAACACTGTCACAAACCAAGTACAACCAGGTGAATCCAGGGAGTTTACTTTCCAACGCAAGGTTAACTAGAGGCCTAAGGTTCGTAGTTGCGCTTTAGCGCTAATCCTTTTGAAAGAGGCGCTGAAGCGCAACTACGAACCTAATTACAAGTTTTTATTTAGGAGCAAAACAACAATGAAAAATTTTTCAATCGCAAACCTCGGAACAGTCGCACTAATAGCAGCAGTTCCCTTAACTGGTACAGTTCCAGCACTATTAAATATTTGGGAAGTAGGTTCAGCCATTGCTCAAAATATCCAAAAACAGCCGCAAGTACAATTACAGTTAGACGCAGAAAAATTAGTCATCACAAAAGATACTCAAGGTAAAGAAAATAAAAAATGGCAAACATTAAAAGGTCAAGCAGTGGTATTACCTGGAGATATCCTACGTTACACAATTAGTGGTAAAAATATCAGCGATAAACCAGTTAAGAATCTTGTCATTGACCAGGCTATTCCTAAGGGAACAATATATGTCCTCAAATCTGCAAAAGCTGTTAACAATGTGGGAAAAATTTATTTCCGGGTTGATGCTGAAAGCAAGTTTGTTGAAAATCCCACAGTAAAAGTCACAGTAAATAACGGTAAAGTCGCAACTCAACCAGCACCAGCAAATAAGTATACCCATATTCGTTTTATTTTAAACAACCCAGTAGCTGTAAATACCACAGTTAAAGGTACTTATGAAGTCCGAGTGCGCCAATAAATGACTAATAAAAATATACTCTTGTGGGGTGGGCATCCTTGCCCGCCTGAAAATGTAACTTAAATGTGAATAGCTTAACAGCCCGAAAATGTAACTTAAATGTGAATAGCTTAACAGCCCAAACATACAACTTAAATGTGAATAGCTTAACTACAACGGTGGGGAAAATTAAGTGAAACTTAAAAGGTGGCAACACCAAATTTATCTTAAAAATATACGTTCACAAAGTTTAACTGCTATATTTATCGTTAGTAGTTTATTACAAACTTCAATTTCTACTTCCGCGCAGCAATCAGAAAAAAATTCTGTGCGTCCAGTGATTAATAATCAAGCCAGTTATACCTATACAGACCCAGATAGTAACTCTCAATATCAAGGCATTTCGACTCAGTTAAAAGCAACTCCTGGGTTAATTGACCCATTAGGAAGAATTTTAGGTTGTGGGGGTGAAACTTTATCTGACTATACAGGTTTTTCAATGAGTCTTTATGAACCATCACCAAATGACCCGACAGGTACAGAATTAGGAAGATTAGTTAATTTAACCCGTACAGAACTACCCGATATTCCCAATAACAATATTTTTGGTGGTAAAGCACCAAACATTGAAAACAGCAACCCATATTTTCTCCAAAATAATCCTAACGATGAAAAATTAAGAGGAACTTATAATTTCCTTCTAGACCCAAGCAAGGGTCAAGTTGAACCCGGTAAAGTTTATATTTTAGTCGTCAGTCCACCAGCAAATTCAATTTATAAACAACGACGTATAAAAATAGAAATTGTTGGAACTGTACCAGGAGCAAATAATTCTAATAGCCCTCAAAGTCGTGTTCTTCGTTATATTGCTACTTCCCTAGATGGTCAGCCAATTCGTTTAACTGGTGAAACCAGATTTGAAGGTACAATTGTTGCTGTTGAGGAT
The DNA here is from genome assembly GCA_019359035.1 of Scytonematopsis contorta HA4267-MV1. GTDB lineage: Bacteria > Cyanobacteriota > Cyanobacteriia > Cyanobacteriales > Nostocaceae > Scytonematopsis > Scytonematopsis contorta. Next base: position 215,123 of record JAHHIC010000054.1, read on the forward strand.
GCAGAACTCCAAGGGTTAGATTTATTGACTTTTGAATTTGGTACTAACCTTTGTCAAGCAAGCCAAGTTCAAATTTTGAAATCAGGTGACAGAGCAACAGCAGAACCCGGTGATACCGTAATTTACCGATTATCTATGAAAAATTTAGCTGATACTGCTTTAAATAATTTAGTAATTACAGATAATTTACCTTTAGGATTTAAGTTTTTACCGAAATCACTGCGAGGAGAAATAGCAGGGAAACCCGTAAATTTAATTTCAGAATTTCAAGGGTCAATATTAACATTTAAGAGCGATACTTCTATTCCTCCAGGTGAAGTATTAAATATAGCTTATGCGACCCAATTAACCAATGATTCATTAAGAGGTACGGGTCGAAATACTGCAATAGTTAATGGACAAAGAGCCGATAACGGTTTCCGTACTAAAGATGGTCCTGCAACGCATCAATTACAAATTAGACCAGGAATTACAGCCGATTGTGGAACTATTATTGGTCGCGTTTTTGTTGATAAAAACTTTGATGGGGAACAGCAAGAGAATGAACCTGGAATTCCTAATGCGGTAATTTTTATGGAAAATGGCAACCGTATTAGTACTGACCCAAATGGTTTATTCTCCGTTGCCAATGTCTTGCCGGGAAATCATACTGGAGCTTTAGACCTTAGCAGTTTACCTGGTTACACCCTAGCTCCCAACCGAAAATTCAAAGAACGTAATAGCCAATCTCGTCTTGTGCGTTTACAACCAGGTGGTTTAGTTCGTATGAATTTCGCAGTCACCCCTACCTTTGGTCAGGAGGTTAAAAAATAAATGAAACGTAGACTGCTAAAAACAATCCTAAAATCTAGCAAGTATAACCTTGTTTTACTAAGTACTATAGCTAGTGCATTAAGTTTAATTTTATCACCCGCAATCGCGGCAACAGACTTAGCAACGGATGCTTCGCTAACAGATGTAACGGATGAGTTATCTGTTACTCCCCAATCTTCCCCTATTTCTCCCTCATCCCCCCCTCCCTCACTTTCCCCCTCACCACTCCCCATTCCCCACTCGCAACTCCCAACTCCCCACTCCCCACTCCCAACTCCCCACTCCCCACTCCCTAAATTTCTCACTCCCTCTCCTGATACTATCGCTGATGTTCCTGCTACGACGGTGGTTTTACAGTTCCCTGTGGGTAGTCAGGTGGAATTACGGATTAATGGGGATTTAGTTGATTCTTCTTTGCTTGGACGTACGGAAACTGATGCTGCTACTAATTTGGTGACGCAGACGTGGTACGGTGTTTCGCTTAAAGAAGGGGATAATACTCTTTCTGCTAAGGTAGTCGGTAGCACAGAATCTGCTGCAATCGTTACAGTAAAAGTACGAGGTACTCCTCAGCAATTGACTGTGGATACCGTGGAATCACGGATTCCTGCTGATGGAAGGTCTACAGGGACTGTCAATGGTCAATTGTTGGATTCAAGCGGGAATCGTTCTAACCGCGATGGTGTTGCTACTTTGATACCTTCTGCTGGTGAGTTTGTTGGGGCTGATTTCAAACCTGACCAACCAGGGTTTCAAGTGGAGGTGAAAAAGGGTGAGTTTTCGGCTACGTTGAAATCTCCTCTGCAAGCGCAAACTGTCAGAATTCGAGCAACTTCTGGTGATTTAGAAGCTTTTACGCAGTTGGAGTTTATTACTTCTTTGCGTCCTAGTCTGGTGACTGGGGTTGTCGATTTTCGGTTGGGTGCGCGGGGTACTGATTATTATAGTAGTTTCCGGGATTTTATTCGACCAGATAGAGATAGTAGTACTCAAGTAGATTTTAAAGGAGCGGTATTTGCTACTGGTAAAGTTGGTGATTGGTTGTTTACTGGTGCTTTTAATAGTTCTCGCAGTCTGAATGAGGATTGTAATTGCGATAATCGCTTGTTCAGAACTTATCAGTTTAATGAGCAAAATTATCCCGTTTATGGTGATAGTTCTACTATTAATGTTGTCACTCCTTCTACTGATAGTGTATTCGCAAGGTTTGAGCGTTCTTCTCCTGTACCGGGAGCTTCTCCTGATTATGGTATGTGGGGTGATTATAATACTGAGGAGTTTGCACGAGCTTCCCAGCAATTCACTGCTATTACTCGTCAGCTTCACGGGTTTAAGGTTAACTATAATTTGGGTAATCTTCAACTTACTGGTTTCTACGGGAACAATGTTGAAGGGTTTCAACGAGATGCGATTGCACCTGATGGAACAAGTGGTTTCTATTTCCTTTCTCGGAGGATATTAATTCCAGGTAGTGAAAATGTTTTTGTTGAACTGGAAGATCTGAATCGTCCTGGAACTGTTTTGGAACGTAAGCAGTTAAACCGAAATGCTGACTATGAAATTGATTATAATCGGGGGACTTTATTATTCCGTGAACCGCTATTACGTACTGATATTAGTAAAGATGGTCAGGTTTTGGTAAGACGAGTTGTTGCTACTTACCAATATGACAGCAATGGTGCTGACAGCAATATATATGCTGGGAGGTTGCAATATAACTTCGGTCGCAATTATGGTAGTAACTATAATCAAGAAAGCTGGATAGGTGCTACTTTTTTACAGGAGAATCAAGGAACGCGAGACTTTCAGCTTTATGGTGCGGATGCGATGTTTTCTCTGGGTTCCACGGGTAAATTTATTGCTGAATATGCCCATTCCCGCAATAATTCTGATATTTTGGCACAGGTTCACGGTGATGCTTACCGTTTTGAAGCTTGGGGAGAAGTTTTACCTGGTTTACAAGCACGAGGTTATTATCGTTTCGCGGATACTGGCTTTGCTAATAATGCGACCGTTAGTTTTGTACCTGGTCAAACTCGTTATGGAGCGCAGGTTTCTGGTAAGGTTTCTACAACTACTAATTTACGAGTGCAGTACGACCATGAAGATAATTTTGGTGTAGCACCCCAACCTTTGGATACTTTTGAGGAATTTTTTGCTCCTCGTTCTGCTGCTCTTCCTGGTAGTCGAGTGGATAATTCACTGACGACTATTTCTGCTGGTTTGCAACAGCGGTTAGGAAAAGCCACTTTTGATATCGATTGGATTCACCGTGATAGAGAAGACCGAATTGCTGGAAATGCTTTTTCTGGTAACTCCGACCAATTGCGATCGCGTTTTTCTTATCCCCTAGCAAGTAACCTAACTTTCCAAGCACAAAACGAGTTGACCCTATCGGACAAGACTGATGCTGTATACCCAGACCGAACAATATTGGGACTAAATTGGGGAGTAATTCCCGGTGTTAATATTAGTCTGGCACAACAGTTTTACAGTCGCGGTCAGCTTGATGGTAAATCTATTACTTCTTTAAGCGTCAATGGGGAACATAAATTAGGTACAGATACCACTATTACTGGTCGCTATTCTATTCTGGGTGGTGCAAATGAAGTCACTACTCAAGGTGCAATTGGACTAAATAACCGCTGGACTATTGCTCCGGGGTTGCGTTTGAACTTGGGTTATGAGCATGTTTTTGGTGATTTCTTTGTCAGAAATGGAACTGGACAACAATTTGCTCAACCTTTTGCAGTTGGTCAAAGTGCTTTTTCTCTAGGTTTTAATAGTGGTGATAGCTATAGTGTTGGTTTGGACTATTCTGATAATCCAGATTTTCAAGCTAGCGCTCGTTTGGAGCATCGCACTTCTTCTGGTGGTTCTAATACTGTGATTACTGGGGGTGTTGCAGGGAAAATTTCTCCTGCTCTGACTGCTTTGGTACGCTATCAACAAGCAAACTCTGCTAATCAAAGGTTAACCGGATTGGGAGATACAGCAAATTTACGAGTTGGTTTGGCTTATCGTGACCCTAATAACGATAAATTTAATGCTCTGTTGCGTTATGAGTATCGCAAAAATCCTGCGGTAATTCCTGAGACAATCTTTTTGGGTAGTGGTACGGGTTCTGAAGACCATACTTTTGCTGTGGAAGGTATCTACGCACCAAATTGGCAATGGGAATTTTACGGTAAATATGCGCTACGTAATAGTACGTCTTTTTTGGCTAATGATTTAGTCGGTACTAGTACGGTGAATCTAGCTCAGTTACGTGCTACTTATCGTTTAGGTTACAGTATGGATTTGGTAGGTGAGGCTAGATGGATTGGTCAATCTAATTATACCGAGACGGGTTTTGTTGTGGAGGCTGGGTATTATTTGACTCCTAATTTGCGTCTTGCTGGGGGTTATGCGTTTGGTAATGTTGATGACCGCGATTTTTCTGGTACTCGTTCTGCGGGAGGTCCTTATTTGGGTCTGACTCTGAAGTTGAATGAGTTGTTTGATGGCTTTGGGTTGCAAAAGGTGGCTCCTCGTCAGCAGCAGGAGTCGCTAGTTAGAAATTTGAGAAGTTTTAGAGATGGTGGGAAGGTTTAATATATGAAGATTTACAAACCACGTAAACCGGAGGTTTTCCCGAAGGGTAGAAGCGAAGAGCGCGAAGTAAGAAGTTTATTTGTTGTTTGTTTGTTGTTGGTTTTTCCGCAGATATTTTTTATTGGGTCTACTTTGGGGTCTGCTTTTGGGTCTGTTTCTTCTACGAAGCGGGTTGTTGTTGGTAGTAATGAGGATGTTGTTCGTGCTGATGATGTTGTGACTTTACGGGAAGCGATTGAGGTTGTTAATGGTACTTTACCTCTGGATAAGTTGAGTGCTGCTGAGAGGGTTCGGGTTTCTATGAGTGATGTTCCCCGAATTGAGTTTAATTTACCTAAGGAGCAAACTACTATTTATCTGAAGAATATGTTACCCCCACTTGCTGTTCCTAGTTTGGTGGTAGATGGTACGACCCAACCAGGCTATCCCACAAATAGTAATAATGTAGAGACGCAAAATTTCGCGTCTCTACAAAATACAAATCAGGTTCCTGTTCCGGTTGTGGCAATTACTGGGGTCAATTCTGGGGACAATAATAGGGTGTTGCGAGGTTTGACGATTGTTGCTGATAATATTCAAGTTCGTGGGTTAAGTTTGTATGGGTTTACATCTGTGCATCTATCAACGGAAAGTTTACCTCCTGCGGATATTTTTATTACTGATGGAAGCGAGAAGGGTGAAGAGGGAAGAAATGTAAATCCTCCGAAGAATGTGGTGATTGAAAATAATTGGTTAGGTGTTTCTCCTGATTCTAGTAAGCCTTCGACTACTTCTGCTTTTGGAGTTTCTATTTTTAATGCTGTTGGTACTGTTGTTCGACGTAATAAAATTGCTCATCATGATGGTAGTGCAATTATTTCTGCGGTGAAGGCGGAAAATTCATTAATTCAGGAAAATATTATTACTGAAAATGGTTTTGCGGGAATGCCTGATGCTATCCGTTTGGAAGGTTTTGTTAGTGGTACTCGCATTCTGTCTAATGTGATTTTTGGAAATCATGGTAGTGGGGTATTTTTATTTAAACCGTTTGGTTCTGTGGTGTTGGAAAATAATGAGATTAAATCTAATGGTGTTAGTTTGCGTCGTGCTGCGGTTTATTTGATGGGGGATGGTCATCAAGTTTTGGGTAACCGTATTAGTGAGCAGAGTGGACCGGGTGTTGTTGTTGCTGGTTATCCACAAAGTTATGGTAATGCGATTACTGGTAATATGTTTGCTGGTTTAGCTGGTTTAAGTATTGATTTGGTGGCTCAGCAAAATACTGGCGTAAAGGAATACCAGGAAGGAGATGGTGGTAATCCTGTTAGCGATAGTCTCCAACATCGTCGCAAGACTGGTAATTTTGGTGTTGATGCTCCTCGTTTTTTGAGTCTGGAGTTTTTCTTAATCGGGCTAAGGGTTCTGTTTCTGTTGATGGTAGGGCTGTTGCTGGTTCTGTGGTGGAGATATATCAGGTTACGGAGGATGGGGCTGTTGCTGGCCCTTTGAATTTGCTAATAGGGAAGACTACTACTGATGACAAGGGAGTGTTTTCGATTACAGTAGATGGTCTAGGGGTGGGAACGCGGGTGAGTGCGATTGTTACTCATCCGCAGTATGGAACTTCGGAACCAGCGGTCAATGCTGTTGTTCGTGATTTTTAATAACCGAACCGAACCGCCAAGGAAGCCAAGGAAGCCAAGGAAGAGAAGAAAGAGAAGAAAGAGAAGAAAGTTGGATAGTCTATATTTTTTAATTTTATGATGAGAAAAAATCTTCTGAGTTTTTATTTTTTACTTTTTGCTTTTTACTTTTTTACTGGTTGGGTGAGACCTGTGAAAGCGGAGGGTAGTCGTAATTTATATCCTAGTGGTGAGACTGGTTCTAGAGCGAATTTAGAATGGCGAACAAGTCGATATGGTCCGACGACTCCTGCTAATAATTCTTTGTTGCGTCGAACTTTGCTGCAAGTTTATGCGAAGAAGGATGAATACATTTTATTGGGTTCTAGTGCGATGGGGGTGGACAATGGTGATATTTTATTATACGGAAATAAAACTGGTAGGGTTGGTGATGAAACTTTGTCTGATTTGAAGTTTCAATGTTCTCAGCAAAGAAGTTTAACTGGTAATACGGCAAACCAAGGTAAGATTACAAATCGCAATCAGGAGTTAGCTGGACCGGACACAATTACAAATTCGACTACTGCTACTCCAGGTTCTCAAGTTACAAATGGTTATGTTCCTTGTTATTATCAGGCTCCTGCTGATGGTATTTATTATGTGGCTTTTCATGGTCCATTGGGAGCAAATAGTAATGATGATGCAAGTGTTGCTGGTGATGTTGCTTTGACTAATGGTGGTAACTTTAATAGTAATCAAAAAACTAGTGTTGCGGCTTGGGATGTGACGGTACGAAGTAGTCTAACTTCAACAACAGATATTAATGGAAGATTGTTTGCGGATTATTTAGCACTATTTACTGGAAGTAATGGTAGACCTATAAATTCGGAATTTTATCTGATTACTAAAGATGGTTATCGCTACCGTACTGATTTTAATGGATTAGACCCTAATGGGTTTGTGGTTTACGGTAATGATGTTGGTTACTATGACAGTGATGGTAAAACACCGCTTTACCATAACGTACTTGGTAATAATGGACAATTGTCAACTCTGGAAGGTAGTACTAATTTAGCATTACCAACTCACCTGATTTTCTTTAGTAATACTATGACAAATGGGGTGGAAGTTGAAAGGATATTATTTGAGCGTAATATTCCTTCTATCCCCATATTCCCACAAGTTACTAATCCAACTTTTACTGGAACATCTACAGGAAATACTTCTAATCAAAACACAGGAGGAAATTTTCAATTTAGTAGTAATGTGCCGGGTAGTTATGAAGTTGTAATTAGTAGAGATGGAACAAATCTAGACCCGTTTAATCCCCAAAACCGCCTTTTGCGAGGAGTTATGACGACTTCTGGAGTGCAAACTGTTAATTGGGATGGTAAAGATAATAGTGGTAATTTTTTTCCTGTCGGTAATAACTATAAAGTACAAATAAAAGCTCGTAACGGGGAATATCACTTTCCTTTATTAGATGCGGAAAATAGTACTAAAGGGGGCCCGAGCTTTAATTTGCTGAATACGACTAATCCAATTGGCAATACTAAAGGATTTTACGATGACCGAGGTTATCGTACCTTGTCTGGGGTGAATGTGGGAACACCTGGTACTATTTTATGTGGTGGTTCTGCACCGTCAACAGCTTTTAGTGACCCCGTAAATGGTTTTGATACTACTGGTAATCAACGCGCATTCGGTACATCTAATGGTGGAAATACTAACGCATCATGTACTGGTTCTTTTGGTGATGTTAAAGGTTTAGATATTTGGACTTACGTTCCTAGTCAAGCTGAAATAACTTTTTTAAATATCATTCCTACTGCACCAGATTTAACTATTACTAAGAGTCATACAGGTGATTTTACTCGTGGTACAACTGGGACTTATACTATAGCTGTGAAAAATTCTGGAAATGCTCCCACTGCTGGTACTGTTACTGTTACTGACACATTACCCACAGGTCTAACTCCTACAGGTTTTACTCCTACACCAACAACTCCTACAGGTTGGAACTGTTCAATATCAAATCAGACTGTAACTTGCACTCGTACTGATGCTTTAGCTGCTGGTTCTAGCTACCCCAATATCGGTATTGTTGTTGATGTTGCTCAAAATGCTCCTGCTAGTTTAACAAACACAGCAACAGTCGCGGGTGGTGGAGAAACTAAGACTGATAATAATACTGCTAATGACCCTACTAATATTGTTGGTGGTGGAACTGTTAAGCTTGTTTTAGCTAAGCGCATTACTCGTATTAATGGTGTGGATATAAATAATTTTGTTGATGACCCTAACACAACTGATGATAATGATGCAAAATGGCCTGCTGGTTATTTAAAAGGTGCAATTAATGGTGGAGTTGTGAAACCTGGGGATGAATTGGAATATACAATTTATTTTCTTTCTAATGGTGACAGAGCGATTAAAAATGTGAGTATTTGCGATTTAGTTCCAGATAATACTACTTTTATTCCCACTGCTTTTAATGGTTTAACTCCGACTGATTCCGGTGTGGGTGGTAGTGATTCTGGTATTTCTTTAACAATCGGTTCTGCAACTGTTTATCTGACAAACATTCAAGATAATAATGACCGTGGGGAGTTTTTTCCAGCTGGAACAACAGCTCCTGCAGCATGTAATAGAGGTGCTTTTGGAAATACAACTCCACCACCATTAGCAGGAGTAGATAATAAGACGGGAGCGGTAATAGTTAATGTTGTTACTGGTGCAACAACTTTACCCGATACTGCTGCGAATGTTTCAGGTTATGGTTTTATTCGCTTTCGTGCGAAAGTTAAATAATCTGAGTTCGACGTAAGGAATAGCTAAAGCCGACTCTAGGTTTGGTAGGTATCACAATTAATGCAAGGACAACTTTTTAACCTTTTGTGTGTACATTTACCGCAAAAGGCTAAAACTTTGTATAATGGGTATAGATGACTTGAGCAGAGTTAAACAAAGTAGCTGTGGGTACTAATACAATTAATTATTATGTCAAATAATACAGCAAAACAATTCAAAGAAAGTAGGGTTGACTTGAGAATAAGTCAAGAGCAAAAGGATTTACTTGAGACTGCTGCATCGTTAAAAGGATTGAGCCTTAGCGCTTATTTACTCTCTAATAGTCTGGAAGCTGCAAGAAAAGATATTGAATCTTACGAAAAACTTGTTTTAAGTGATAAAGATAGGGATTTGTTTCTATCTTTGATAGAAAATCCTCCTGAGCCAAATCAAAATTTAAAATCAGCAATGAAAATATTTAAAGATAAATATAAAGGCTAGCTATCAATGAAATTTAGCATCTCATTACTTGATACCAGTTGCCACGATAGAGAGTATTTTGAGAAAGCCCATAAGGGAGCAACCTCATAAGGGAGCGAGACGCTCCCACTACTGCCTGCAATGCTTCTGGCTGAGAGCTAAAACCTGTTTTAACGGTTAAGGGGGTTAGGTATCTTGAAAAGTCAGTGCTTCCCCCCTAACTTCTGTATTCAATTTACCCTTTTCAAATACAATTTGCCCTCCTACAATAGTATAAATAGGCCATCCTGTAAGGTTCCATCCTTCAAAAGGACTCCAACCGCATTTAGTTAACAATTCTTCTCGCAAAACTGGGCGATAATTATTTAAATCAACTAATACCAAATCTGCATCATAACCTGGAATTATTGCTCCTTTATTGGGAATACCATAAGCTTTAGCTACCGCACTCGACATCCAATTCACAACTTGAGCAACACTACACTTTCCTTCTACCGCAGCAGTTAACATTAATAGTAAAGATGTTTCAACTCCTGGCATTCCCGAAGGGCTTTTTGGATAGGGTTGTGCTTTTTCTTCTAAAGTGTGAGGTGCATGGTCTGTAGCAATAAAATCTATGACACCATCTAGTAAAGCTTGCCAAAGAACCTCGTTATCATGCTTGGAACGCAAAGGTGGATTCATTTGCGCGAAGGAACCAATCTTTTCATAGGCACTTGTGTTTAAAAATAAATGCTGTGGTGTAACTTCTGCGGTTACCCAAGTGGGTTTATCTTGCCGTAGCAGCTCAGCTTCTTCTGCCGTAGACATATGTAGTATATGTAAGCGGCGTTGGTATTTTTTGGAAAGTGAAAGTGCTAACTTAGTCGCCATTAACGCAGCTTGGTTATCTTGAATTTGTGAATGTATAGCAACGTCTTCAATTCCTGCAAATTCTTGACGCCTTTGGTTAATCCTTGCTTGGTCTTCTGCATGAACCGCAATTAATCGTTGACCAGAAGCAAATATTACTTCCAACGCTGTACGGTCGTCAACCAGTAACGAACCGTGCATCGACCCCATAAAAATTTTAATCCCACATGTGGGATTCGCTGCCAGTAAATCTTGTAGATTTTCTACCGTAGCTCCGATAAAAAAGCCATAATTAACTAAGGACTTTTGGGAGGCACGTTGTAACTTGTCATCTAAAGCTTGCTGTGTAATTGTTAAAGGACGTGTGTTCGGCATTTCCAAAAACGAAGTGACTCCGCCTTTTGCACATGCACAACTGGCGGTAAACAAATCTTCTTTGTATTCTAGTCCTGGTTCGCGAAAGTGTACCTGGGGGTCAATAACTCCCGGCAACAAAGTCAAACCATTTGCGTCAATCTCTCTTGTTGCTGACGTAAAGGAGATTTGTGGTGCAACTTCAACAATTTGGCGGTCGTGTGTTAATACGTCCCCTACTGTCAATTCACCATTGGGTAAGACAATTGTAGCGTTGCGAATCAATAAATTTGTAGATACGGACATGGCATTAAAAAATGATGGTGAAGTAAGAAGCAAGAAGGAAAAAGACAATATATGGCAAATTTAAACTTGCTTGGTTCGATTGGGAAGAGGGCTTCCTTCTTTCTTCTTCCTCCTCCCCTCGGAAAATGTTTACGTGACAAACAGTTATGCCTATAGGTTAAACTTGTATCCACTCTAGATTTTCAATTTTTGCGACAAGTGATAAAAAATGTTATTTTTTTTAACGAATAAATAACCATGTCAAGAGGTTAACATAACCAGGGATACTAAATTACATCGCTAAAATGAACCAAATACGGTCTCTAAAATAGAATTATTACCTGCGTCTTGACTTTATTACACTAACTACATGCAAAATAAAGTGTCTGATAACAACCCACGTCAACAACCTGACAATTCTTGGCTCGCCGAACTAGGTAGAACTATTGTACTCAGTATAATTCTTGCCTTAGGTATTCGTACTTTTGTTGCAGAAGCACGCTGGATTCCTTCCGGTTCAATGGAGCCGACATTACATGGCTCTGAAAACCAGTGGGAAGCAGACAAAATAATTGTTGATAAATTAAGTTATAAAGTTGCCAGTCCCCAACGTGGCGATATTGTCGTATTTTCACCGACACAAGAGTTGAAAAGCGAAGATTACAAAGATGCTTTTATTAAACGTATTATAGGTTTGCCTGGAGAACAGGTAGAACTACGTGAAGGAAAAGTATACGTTAACGGTAAACTTTTGCCAGAGCAAAATTACTTAGATTACAGCAAGCAGCGCACATCTGTTGAAGTTTGTACTTCCGGACCACAACCACCATTCCTTTCTAAACCAGTCACCATACCCGCTAATTCCTACTTGGTATTAGGAGATAACCGGATGCAAAGCTATGATGGTCGTTGCTGGGGAATTGTCCCAAAAGAAAATATCATCGGAAGGGCAATCGTAAGGTTTTGGCCATTAAATAATCTTGGGGGAATAGATAAATCAACCCCATATTCCCAGGAATTTTAAGTATAAATATTCCTCAGTATGTAGAGACGCGATTAATCGCGTCTCTACAAATACACAAACCCCTTTCATTTTTACTTTTTATTTTTTCACTTTTATTCTCTATTGACCCTAATACTAAAACTTCATGAGTAGCACCCCAAACAAGCCATCACCATCGAAAAACCAGCATTTGTTCTGGATAGAGATGGTTAAGACGATAGGTTTGAGTGTACTTTTTGCTTTTGGAATACGCACATTTGTGGCACAAGCTTTCAACGTGCTTTCAGGGTCTATGGAACCGACATTACAAATCGATGACAGGTTTATTGTGGACAAAATGGTCTATCAATTCAAAAAACCGCAAAGGTTTGATATTGTAGTATTTTCACCTACGGAAGAATTAAAAAAAGAGCAATATAATGACGCTTTCATCAAACGGGTAGTTGCTTTACCTGGGGAAAAAGTAGAAATCAGAAAGGGTAAACTTTATATTAACAACCAACTTTTACGAGAAGATAAATATCTTACTCCTCAACAGCAGACATCAATTAACGTTTGTAAAGCCGGACAAGCATCTTTCCTTGCAAAACCCGTCACCATACCCCCTAACTCTTATTTGGTACTTGGTGACAACCGCCAAAACAGTTACGATGGTCGTTGCTGGGGTGTTGTTCCCCAAGAAAATATTATTGGTCGTGCAGTTCTGCGCTTTTGGCCCTTAAATAATTTTGGCGGGTTTGATAATTAAGGGGAGTGGGGAGTGGGGAGTGGGGAGTGGGGAAACCCAACAAACTATTTCACAATACTAATTTACTTTATTGTATAAATAATAAATTCTAACTTTTACAAACTGTGCCACACATATCAAAAATTATAGTATTCCCTATCAAGTCGCTCGATGGTATAGAAGTTGACCAAATAGAAGTTCTTGCAAGTGGGGCACTTCTCTATGACCGTGAATTCGCTATCATTGACGAACAAGGTAGATTTGTTAACGGCAAACGCCATGCTAAAATTCATTTGCTACGTTCCCAGTTTGATTTATCAGCAAAAACTATATCCTTAAAGCTTCCTGATAACGACTCTTTCAAAATTTTTCATCTAGACCAGGAAAAAAAAGCTCTCGCAGAAACTTTAAGCGATTTTTTTGGCTTTTCGGTCACCATTATCCAAAATACCGAAATAGGCTTCCCTGATGATACGAAATCACCTGGTCCCACGGTGGTTAGCGAAGCAACGCTTCAAGAAGTCGCTTCGTGGTATGATGATGTCAGTATAGAGCAAATGCGCTATCGGATACGTGCCAATATTGAAATTAGTGGTGTCCCCGCATTTTGGGAAGATAAATTGTTTGGCGAAAGTGGCAAGATTGTCTCTTTTTTGATGGGAGATGTCAGTTTTTTAGGAATTAACCCCTGTCAGCGTTGTATCGTACCAACACGTGACCCTCTCACAGCGAAGCCTTACCCTAACTTTCAAAAAATATTTACCCAAAAACGTAAAGAAACTTTACCCAATTGGGCTGCATCGTCTCGCTTTAGTCACTTCTACCGCTTGACAGTAAATACTCAGTTACCAAATACAGAAAAAGGTAAAACTTTATGCATTGGCAATACAGTAGAAATACGTTACTAAGATTTAAAGTACAAGCTTAATAAATCAGAAATTAAAAGCACAAATTATTAATATTTGATAAGCCTATTTTAAGAAATAAGCCATGCTTGAGACATCGGTTACATTTAGAAATGCTTTGTCTCTCTTTAGACTTGATGATTTAATTATCAATTGGCTTATAGCTTGCAATGCAAAAAATGTTATTTTACAAGCTTTACACGCCTTAAGTTTCATATTAAAGATTATATCTTGCGACGATTACCTCTAAAGCTATGTATAATCAATCTTAATTTGCTTCTTCCATAACTAAATTATGAACCAGCGTAAATATATACTATTACGGATGAAACAGAGTAAATTAAAATGCCATAACAAACCTTAAGGATAAACTAACAGGAGGTTATAAAACGTAAAAGCATGTATAATAACTTACTTGGCAGGCATCAGTTGAGGTTATCTTGCTTGTAACTTTTGCTCCCGCAACTAATCAATAACAGTAAATTGTGTATTTTTTTCTCGTCTGTCCTTACAATTCATTTTTAAAAAACTACCCCCTGGTAATTTTTCAGCTATCTTAAATAGGGTTAGTATAAAACCAGCTTTAATATGGTGCTTAAATTTACGTACTGTAAAAAGACTCATAAAAAGCTCTTACGAAAATATCCATGTGGGTAGCAAACTACGACGAATGTCATCAAATCATAATCAAATTTTAAAATTATGAAGAATTTAGACAATCAGTAATTATTTGAGAAAATTATAAAATAGACCAGAGCGAAAGCAGAATGAATTACGAGCGAAATCTTTCTCATAAAAAGGATATTTTGATAATCGATGATACGGTAGAGAACCTGCGAATATTATCCTCTTTTTTAACAAAAGAGGGATATAGCGTCCGTAAAGCATTGAATTGGCAAATGGCTTTGACAGCTTGTCAAGCAATACTGCCAGATTTAATTTTACTGGACATTATGATGCCAGATGTAAACGGTTATGAAGTTTGTCAACGATTTAAGAATTGGAGAGAGACTGCTGATATACCAGTTATTTTTGTTAGCGCTTTAGATGATGTTTTTGACAAAGTAAAAGCTTTTAAGGTTGGTGGTGTAGATTATATTACCAAACCTTTTGAATTTGAAGAAGTATTAGTGCGGGTGCAAAACCAGTTAGCATTGCGAGAGGCACAAAAAGAAATATTGACCCTAAACGCTCAGTTAGAAGAGAGAGTACAAGAGCGTACTAGCGAGTTAGAAAATGCCTTACAACAACTTCGTACAGAAATTGGCTCTCGCAGAGAATTACAAAGCAAATTGCTAGACATTGTTTTACATGATTCTTTAACTGGGTTACCAAATCGCGTTTTGTTCATCAAGCAAATAGAAAAAGCTCTCGACCACGCTAAAAAAGATTCAAGTTATCACTTTGCTGTGCTGTTTTTAGACTGCGATAGATTTAAAGTTGTTAACGATTCTCTTGGTCATCAAGTAGGAGATGAGTTGCTTATAGCTATTGCGCGTCGTTTCAAAGAATCTCTCAGCCCCTTTGACACTTTAGCTAGATTGGGTGGGGATGAATTTGGTATTCTTTTAGAAAATATTACTGATATTAGGATGGCGATTCAAGTTGCGGAAAAAATATTGCAACAGATATTAAATACATTTTATTTGTCAAGATATGAAGTTTTTATTAATGCTAGTATTGGTATTAGTTGGGGTAAAAAATGCTATGAAAAACCAGAATATTTACTCCGAGATGCAGATACAGCAATGTATAGAGCTAAAGCTTTAGGTCGAGCTAGGTATCATGTATTTGACCCAGGTATGCATCAAGAAGCTATTCAGCTTTTAGAATTAGAAAATGATTTGAGAAGAGCTTGCGAACGAGAAGAATTTATTGTTTGCTATCAACCAATTATTTGTTTATCGACTGGTAAAATATCTGGATTTGAAGCTTTGGTTCGTTGGCAACACCCGACTAGAGGTTTAGTCTTTCCCGCAGATTTTATCCCCGTGGCAGAAGAAACTGGTTTAATTACAACAATAAATATTTGGGTTTTTCAGACCGCTTGTGAAACTTTACGTATTTGGCATGAACAAACTGCAAATAAAAATTTGACTATTAGCATAAATCTTTCACCTCGTTTATTTTCTAAATCAGATTTACTAAGCACCATAGACAAAATTATTTACGATACTCAAGTTAATCCTGCCAATTTAGAATTAGAAATCACAGAAAGTGTAATTATGGAAAATAGTGATGCCGTTCATACAATTCTTCAACAACTCCGAGAACGACAGATTCAGTTAGTCATGGATGACTTCGGCACAGGTTATTCTTCGTTGAGTTACCTGCATAATTTTCCTTTTAATGCCCTGAAAATTGATAAATCTTTTGTTAAAATAATGCAAGAAAACCAAAAAAACATGGGTTTAGTACCAGCAATGCTCAGTATCGCTCGTTCGATGGGAATGCGAGCTATTGCCGAAGGAATCGAAACTCCTCAACAGTTAGCTCAACTCAAAAGCTTAAAGTGTGACTTTGCCCAGGGAAATATGTTTGCTATTGCGCTACGGACAGAAGCCGCTTTTGATTTAATTACGTCGGAACCGATATGGTAATTCCAGTAAATTTGGTAGTTAAATTATTGTAAATTTTATGATTAATACTCCAGAAGCACTATTTAAAGGAAATATTCTTATAGTTGATGACCAACTAGATAACTTGCGAGTTCTATCTACTATACTAACGGAAGAAGGATATCAGGTACGCAAAGCTCTTAATGGCAGTATGGCTTTGATAGCCTGTAAAACTCTACCCCCAGATGTGATTTTACTGGATATTAACATGCCTGATATCAATGGTTATGAGGTTTGCGAACGACTTAAAGCTGACCCCGATACTCGGAATATTCCCGTAATTTTTATCAGCGTCCTTGATGATGTTGTTGACAAAGTAAAAGGTATAAAAATAGGTGGAGCTGACTACATCACAAAGCCATTTCAGTTTGAAGAGGTTGTAGTTCGGGTACAAAATCAACTTATTATCAAACGTTTGTCAGTTGAGTTAGAAGAGACTAAGTATAAACTTCAGGAAGAAATTGCCAAACGTAATCAAGCTGAAGCTAGCTTGAAAGAAGCTAACCTAAAGTTGCGAAATTTAGTTTGGTCTGATACTTAGGTATAGCTGAGATTAACAAACTTGTGAACGATAGAGTCTATACAATCGTCACCCTTTGTAAAAACCACATTTACCATGAGTCTGTACTAAATACTGAGCATTTTTTTCTGTAAACTAAAATAAAGCGTAAAATTATTGTTATAGAAACCCTAGTAATGTGTATGATTAAAGTTATACACTATTTATTATACAAATTTGTAACACTACGCAGGATAAACCCCCCTCTATCTTGACTATATACTTCCAAAAAGGACAAAAACTTTGGTTACGCTAAGTTGAGTTCCTCCTTAAATAAACATATTTTATTTTATAAACAGCAATTGCTTTATTACTAAAATGCATTTCAATCAAAATAACGATAATAAAGGCAATATTCTCGTCGTCGATGATACACCCGACAATTTACGTTTGTTGTCGGCAATGTTAACAGCACAAGGTTATGAAGTTCGTAAAGCCTTAAATGGTAAAATGGCACTAACTGCTTGTCAAATACTTGTGCCCGATTTAATACTACTAGATATTAACATGCCAGAAATGAATGGCTATGAAGTTTGTAGGCAACTAAAAGCAGACGAGAAAACTAGTGATATTCCCATAATTTTTATAAGTGCTTTAGATGATGTTTTAGATAAAGTTAAAGCTTTTGATGTTGGAGGAGTTGATTACATCACTAAACCATTTCACGGTGAAGAGGTTCTCTCACGCATACAAAATCAAATTAATTTACGTTTATTACGGATTAAACTTCAAGAAAACAATTTATTATTGCAGGAAGCTCTTAATGACTTAAAAATAGCTCAGGTGCAGCAAATTCAAAACGAAAAAATGGTTGCGCTTGGTCAATTAGTAGCCGGAATCGCCCACGAAATTAATAATCCTACCAGTTTTATTTACGGCAATATTCTTTATGCCAGTCAATATGTCCAAGATTTAGTTAATGTAATAGGAGTTTATCAAGAAGAATATCCTCGTCCTACAGCCAAAATTCAGCAATTAGTTAATGATATTGACTTGAATTTTGTGATGAAAGACTTGAAAGACTTGATGGGAGCAATGTACAGAGGTGCAGACCGTATCCGAGAAATAGTCTTAGCCCTGCAAAACTTTTCTCGTCATGATGAAGCTGAAATGAAATTGGTTAATATTCATCAAGGTATTGACAGCACCTTAGTCATGTTACAACACCGACTTAAGGAAACTACAGTTCGTCCAGCAATTACGGTTATTAAGGAATATGACAATTTACCCCTAGTTACTTGTTACGCTGGGGAACTTAACCAAGTATTTATGCATATCCTGAATAATGCTATTGATGCATTGGAAGAATCTTTTGTCAATAGCTCTTTGCCATTTGTCGAGAAATTAGGACAAATGACAATACCCCAAATTCACATTAAAACTCAGCGAACGAGTTCCAATTGCGTCAAAATATCTATTGCTGACAACGGTTCCGGGATTCCAGAGTCTATAAATGGGCGTTTATTCGACCCATTTTTTACGACAAAGGCAGTTGGTAAAGGTAGTGGACTAGGATTATCAATTAGCTATCAAATAATTGTCCACAAACATCACGGCAATATTAGCTACCTTTCCTCGCCAAGACAAGGAACTGAATTGATTGTCGAAATCCCCATTGAGCAGCCAGATTATTTGAAACTTGGGTAGCCTATTCCCCACTCCCTACCCCCCAATTCGGAAAAAATTTCAAACTCAAGATTTTTTATCAATTAGAGACTACTCTTTTACGTCACAAATTAGCATAATAGTAATGTGACTGAACTTTTTGTCCCTTTACATTCCCTGAAAAAAGGCCACTGGTTCAAGCTCATTTGCGGAGCCAGTTACCAACATCTACCTGCGGTCAGGAGTTTAACATTAGCCTACACTTTGGCGGGCGCTGACTGCATCGATGTGGCTTGCGATCCAGCTGTAATTGCCGCTGCTCAAGAAGCTCTCAAAGTCGCTTCCTCTTTGACTGATGAAGCCAAAAGCCGAGGCTACCTCTCAAGCGGCAAATCTACTTTTTTGATGGTCAGCCTCAATGATGGCGAAGACCCTCATTTTCGCAAGGCGCAGTTTAATTCTATACAATGTCCCACGGACTGCCCAAAACCATGTGAAAAAATTTGTCCCGCACAAGCAATAGTTTTTACTCATTTCAACGACTCCGGAGTTGAAACCGAAAAATGTTATGGGTGTGGTCGTTGCATTCCGGCTTGTCCTTACGATATAATTTATACATCATCCTATGTGTATACGCCAGGAGCTGTAGCGCCATTGGTACTTTCAACGGGAGTAGATGCTGTAGAAATTCATACCAGGGTAGGTCGTTTGGCTGAATTTCAGCGATTGTGGCAAGCTATTTCGCCGTGGGTAGAGCGTTTGAAGGTCGTAGCCATCAGTTGTCCTGATGGTGAGGGTGTAATTGAATACCTTCAAGGACTTTATGAATTAATTGCTCCGCTCCCGTGTGCCTTAATTTGGCAAACAGACGGGCGTCCAATGAGTGGTGATATTGGTGATGGCGCTACTAACGCGGCAGTAAAGTTAGGGCAAAAAGTTTTGGCAGCTAAATTACCAGGATATGTGCAATTGGCAGGTGGTACCAATGATTACACCGTCCACAAGCTGCATTCTCTGGGGCTGCTTTCTGGTTTGGGAAATAAGCTCACAAAGATTGCTGGTGTGGCTTACGGAAGTTATGCCCGCGTGTTGCTGTCTCCTATTATTGACCGATTAGAAAAAATGGAGGTGAATAACTCTGATGTTAAAACAAATGTCCATTTGGAGGACTATCCCATATTGCTGTGGCAGGCTGTAGAGCTTGCCCATTCACTCGTTTCCCAGCTCAAGTCACAGTAGGAACACTTTGCTTCACGTGATTTCTTCGTAAGCGCAAGTGCCCTCACTATCTCTAAAAACGTCACCAAAAAAAGCATGACGATAACAGACGATCTCCAAAAGTTGTTAGACATTTTGCCCCAAGACCTGCGACATTTACTAGAGAGTCATCCGCAACGAGATAGTTTAGTGGAAGTCGTTTTGGATTTGGGTCGCCGTCCAGAGGCTCGTTTCCCCTCTGAGGCTGAGTATCTGAGCGAACAAGCGATTACTCAATCCCAAATCGATGATTGTGTTCAGCGAGTGGGAGCCTTTGGCGGAGATAATCGTGCGGGGATTGAGCTAACCCTCCATCGAATCAGTGCTATCCGCAACCGCAGTGGGAAAATTGTTGGTCTGACCTGTCGGGTCGGACGAGCGGTTTTCGGAACAATCCGCATGATTCGCGATTTAGTGGAAACAGGTCAATCAATTCTCATGCTGGGACGCCCAGGGGTGGGTAAAACCACCGCACTCAGGGAAATTGCTCGTGTTTTGGCCGATGAATTGCACAAACGAGTGGTGATTATTGACAGCTCCAACGAAATTGCTGGAGATGGAGATGTTCCCCACCCCGCTATTGGACGGGCAAGACGGATGCAAGTGTCTCGTCCGGAGCTGCAACATCAAGTGATGATTGAAGCTGTGGAAAATCATATGCCGGAAGTCATTATTATAGATGAAATCGGCACGGAATTGGAAGCCCTTGCTGCTCGCACAATTGCTGAGCGCGGCGTGCAATTAGTCGGTACTGCTCACGGTAATCAAATTGAGAACTTGATTAAAAATCCCACCCTTTCAGATTTAGTAGGTGGCATCCAAGCTGTGACGTTGGGAGACGACGAAGCGAGACGACGCGGCAGTCAAAAAACGGTTTTGGAGCGTAAAGCTCTTCCTACCTTTGATATTGCCGTCGAAATGCATGAGCGGCAACGCTGGGTAGTACACGAAAGCGTTACTGAGACTGTAGATAATTTGTTGCGCGGAAGACAGCCAAATCCCCAGGTGCGAACAGTTGATGAAAATGACCAGGTGAGTGTTACACGGGTGGCTATTCCCATCAGCAACGGACGCGCACAACAACCAGTTAGTATACAGGATGCTTTTGCTCCGGTTGCAAAACAGGCCGCTAACGGTTGGCGTGCTTCAGGGCAAATGGTTCCACTACCCCCTGTTACTGTAGAACGGGAGAGAACTTCCACTAAGAGCGAGTTCGACCGCTTACTTGATGAGTCTTGGAGTCAGGCTGATACTGACTTGGATGTTGACTTTGAAAGAAAGGCTGGACCCAACGGTGAGGATTTGCCGCTGCATGTTTACCCCTATGGTGTTAGCCGTAGTCAGTTAGAGCAGGTCATTAGCGTTTTGAATTTACCTGTGTCTTTAACAAAAGACATCGATAGTGCCGACTCAATTTTGGCATTGCGATCGCACGTGAAGAACCACGCAAAATTAAGACAGTTAGCCAAGTCGCGCCACCTACCGCTGCATATGATTAAGTCCAGCACCATCCCCCAAATCACCCGTGGTTTGCGAAGGATGTTAAATATGGATGACCCAGATATCGCGGACGACCGGGAACTGCAATTATTTTTGCACGGTGCAAACGATGATGAAATGGATGCTTTGGAAGAAGCTCGCCTAGCGGTTGAACAAATTGTAATTCCGAAGGGGCAACCCGTAGAATTACTGCCTCGTTCGGCTTCTGTGCGTAAAATGCAACACGAATTAGTAGAGCATTATCGCTTAAAATCCAATAGCTTTGGTGAGGAACCAAATCGTAGATTACGGATTTATCCGGCTTAACTTTAATTTCTTACCTCTTCGGAGGTAAGGATTATTGTTAAAAATAAAAATTAATCCCGCTCTGTTATTAGCAGTAGCGGGCTAATTATTTTTTATAAAAATAGTGCATAGCGTAAAATAAAATCAACTTATAGTCTTAAATATATAAAATATATGACACAGCTACCGCCCTTAGCATAAAACCCGCTAGAAGAAAGCACAGAACTCTCTAGGGGAAAGCATAGAACCCGCTAGAAGAAAGCATATAAACTGCTAGAGGAAACCCATTCTCATAAAATTGGGTAATTTATTTTTTGCCAATCACCTTAAAAAACAAATCTAAAAATAAAAACGTTGGGTTTCGCTCACGCTTAACCCAACCTACATATAGCCCACTAGAGTACTTTTTAATTAATCTAAAACTTCTAATTTCACCGACGCAACACCACTACTAACCATTCCCAGTTGTTGTGCAGCACCGAGAGAAACATCAATAACTCGACCCCGAATAAATGGACCCCTGTCATTAATTCTCACAATTACAGAACGACCATTTCTAGTATTAGTCACACGGACTTTTGTTCCAAAAGGCAAAGAGCGATGAGCCGCAGTTAATGCATAAGGATTAAATCTCTCACCTGTCGCAGTACGTTGACCTGCGTGGTCATGACCATAAAAAGAAGCCATTCCACCACCAGCCGAACTTCTTACGCGAGTATTTGGTTGTGTTTGAACTCCTACCTCAGGCTGTTTAGCCGTTTGCTGAGGTTGCTTAGCTGCTTGTTGTGGTTTTTTAGCTGTCTGTTGTGGTTTTTTAGCTGCTTGCTGTGGTTGCTGAACTGGAGTTGGAGAAACAGCAATATTGCTAACTTGATTTAAGGGCTGAGCACCACCGACTAGTCTACGCAAGCGGTTAGTAGCTTGCAATGCATCATTTCCAAGATTGTTTGTTGTATCAGGTAGACGTGTGTTCCCATCAAGCTCTACCAATTCTGCGCCATTAACTTTAATTGTATAACGCCCAGCTTTCCAACTAACTGTAATTTGATTAGCGTCAACTTTATCTTCCATTAACTGATTAACTTTATTCCCGATTAAACTAGCTCGTTCAACAGGATTGTCATTACCTGCTTGTTGACCGACAAAAGTGAGAAAAGGAATATTGCGGACATATAATGTCGCTGCTTGACGACCAGCCAAATTATGGGCGTGAACTTGAGTAATTACACGACGGGAGGACAAGCTTTGAGTTTGAGACTCAGACTTTTCTACGTTTGTTGCATCAGCAGAGGGTGCTGGTGGCTCATTCGTAGGAACTCCGTTGGTAGCTGCAGCACGACCAACTGACGGGATGCCCACAACAGTTGTTGATAAGGCGACAACAGACCACAATTGTTTTTGTTTCATTGATTCCGATTTTCTTAGCGGTTAGAGAACAACATTCATGTGCTTTTGGATGCGTATCAGATTAGTGCTACCACCCAATTACTCGAACTTCGCTCCCACTTTTGCTTCGGGATTACAACAAGTAAATATTAACCCTGAAGCTCTTCAAATCTAGGCTTTTAGTTTCTCTTCGTCAATGTAGCAGATTCAAATCACAAATTCCAAGTGATTTACATCACAAATTACAATCAGTTTGTATAATTATTTTTTATCAGTCGATTTTAAAATTTATACCTGATATAGACGTAAGAAATGGTGGTAGAGACCGAATTAATTCGGTCTCTACATGTTGTCGAAGCGACGGAACAAAAATATCCATAGTGGTAAAGAACAATTAATCGCTAATAATCTCATTAAATGTCCCGCTGTAACAATTTCTACATTGTGATTTAACGATAAAGCGACTAAAATCATTTCTGCTGAGCCACCTGGTGCTGTTACTAATAGACAAGTTAACCAATCCCAAGGTGTTAATTCCCAAGCTAGCAAAGCGGCAAAAATTCCAGCTAACAAAGTCATACCGCAGCAAATTAAAGCGTAAGCTATACTTTTTTTGCCTAAATTTGGTTTTTCTCCCCAATATTCCCCAATGGTAACTCCTAGTAGTAATTGCCCTAATATATTAATAATTCGTGGCGGCATAAAATCAACATCACTTACGAAAGGTAGTACATTGACCAAAGTATTAAAACTCATACCCACTAACAATGCACTAAAAAAATGAGCGGCTGGAATTTTACATAATACAGCGAAATTAATTACAACAAAAGTCAATAGTAGTGCTAATAATAAAAATGTAATATCTGAAGCTTGCAAAGAGAATAAAGCTATATTTAAGGAGGTAGATTGCTGATTGACAGAATTACCTATTACAGATGCTCTAGCAAGCATCGGAATAAGTAATACCACTGATGTAACACGAATCACTTGAACTAATGCTACAAGAGTAACATTTTTACCATAATCAGCCGCAATTGACGACATAACACCTACACCACCAGGAACTGTCGCCAACATTGCTGTTAATATATTTGTTTTGCTAATCCGAGAGTAGATGTAACCGATAATACTACCACTCACTAACATAAAAATTGTTAGCAAAGCAAAAACTGGGATACCAGAAGCAACATTATTTAAATTTGCATGAGCATTAGAAAATCCAATAGCTAGCCCAACAAGCACCATACCAATTTTACGTGCAGCGCGGTTTAATTTTGGAGTATGTTCATACAAAACTCGGCAACTTTGAAAAACCACCGCACCCGCAATAATTCCACCAAAAATCCAAGCAATTCCACCAATATTAAATTGTAAAAGGATAAATCCTAAAGGTAATGCCAAAAATAATTCTGCACATAGTACGATTATTTGCTTGATATTAACTAGGTTTTTATCATGAGTTTGTTTATTGCTATCCTCCAAGATAGGAGTAAGTGTCAAACTGTTATTCATTGATACGGAATATTAAAAAAATTAACAATAAATTAAGGCTAACGCGATTCCGTATCAAATGCATCTGTTTTATGTTGCTTACCGTGATTTTCAGTAGAAATAGCAGAATGCTTGTGCTCGGTTATTAATTTTTAACGAGTATTTTTAATGAAATACCTAGTATCTAGTGCCAAAATGGCATATTCAATACAATAGTTCTATAGTAAATTCAATCAGAACGGAGAAAAATACTATGACTACCAGCATTGAACGCACGGTAATACCCCCTCCTTTCCCAGACCATACGCAGCTACCAGATTCGGACGGGACTTTTGTGAAAAATTTCCAGGAGCATCCACAAAGTATTGTTTTAACAGACTCAATCAGACCAGTTCTAGACCAAATTCATCCTGATGGTGAATATATAATAGGACAAGACTGTGGGATTTACTGGAGAGAAACTGACCCCCCAGAAAAAGGTGCTGAGGCTCCAGACTGGTTTTATGTGGGCAATGTACCCCCTACTTTAAATGGTGTAATTAGGCGTTCCTATGTACTTCGGCGAGAATACATCGCACCTTTAATTGCTTTAGAGTTTGCTAGCGGTGATGGCTCTGAAGAAAGAGACCAAACTCCCTTATCACGTTCTTCAGAAGGTGAGACAACAAAACCCGGAAAGTTTTGGGTTTACGAACGTATTATGCGTATCCCTTATTACGGCATTTACGAGGTTCAAACAGGCAAACTAGAAGTTTATAACTTGGTAAATGGTTTCTATCACCTTCTTGAACCCAACGAACGAGGTCATTACCCCATTGAACCTTTGGGAGTAGAATTGGGGCTATGGTCTGGAGAGTACTATAAAAATCGCACCGAACTTTGGCTACGTTGGTGGGATAAGTCCGGTAATTTGTTGCTTATTGGTAGCGAAAGAGCCGAACAGGAAAGGCAACGAGCCGAACAGGAAAAGCAACGAGCCGAACAAGCCGAAAAAGCACAACTAGATGCTGTTCCCAAGTTACTTGCTCTAGGATTAAGCGTAGAACAAGTGGCATCAGCATTAGGTTTATCTGTAGAACAAGTAAGAGTTGAGGGTTGACTGTTGACGGTTGACGGTTGACGGGAATGAGGTAATTGCTAATCGGTGATTGCTAATTGAAATCACTGGGGAGATGAAAGGTCTAGGGAAAAGACACAACAAAAATTATATTTTATATTATTCCCCATTCCCTATTCCCCACTCCCTATTCCCTATTTCCCCATGTCCAAACCAATCGAAGTCCGTAACCCACGCACAGGAAAATATGATTACGTAATTATACCCCCACCTCCAAAACTTTTAGCACAGCAGTGTAACCGCTTGCGACGCTCACAAAATCTTTGGTTGCAACTGGGTGTACAAGGACGCATAGAAATTTTACTGACATGGAAGCGAGCTATTCTATCTGTTAGAGATAAACTTATAGATGCTTTAGTTGCTGATACTGGGAGATTATCTATTTCAATATTAGAAGTTGATTTGTTTCTTGCTAGTATTGACCGTTGGTGTGGGTTAGCACCAACACTACTACAAGTAACCGAAAAAGGAACATCAATTCCTTTTATACAAGTGCAGCAATCTGTAGCACCTTATCAATTGGTAGGAGCGATAACCCCTTGGAATTTCCCGTTATTATTATCTACTATTGATGCTATTCCCGCATTGTTAGCGGGTTGTGCGGTTATTGTTAAACCCAGCGAAATTACACCCCGCTTTGTCGCACCGTTAATGAGTGCTGTTAATAGTGTTCCCCGATTGCGAGATGTATTAACTTTTATTGAGGGAGCAAGAGAAACGGGAGTGGAATTGATTGAAAATGTAGATTTGGTCTGTTTCACGGGGGGTGTGGCAACAGGACAACTAGTGGCAGAAGCTGCAGCAAGACGATTTATTCCCGCTTTTTTGGAGTTGTCCGGAAAAGACCCAGCGATAGTCTTGCGTTCTGCAAATATTGATTTAGCGACCTCAGCAATTTTATGGGGTGCTGTGATGAATAGCGGACAGTCGTGTTTATCAATTGAGCGAATTTATGTTGCGGAATCGATTTTTGAGCAGTTCGTGAAGAATTTGGTCGCGAAAGCAGAAGCTTTACAGTTAGCTTACCCTAAAGTTGAAGATGGTGAACTTGGTCCGATTATTGCTCAAAAACAAGCAGTAGTTATTGACGAGCATTTACGAGACGCTATCGAGAAAGGAGCTGTGGTTCACTGTGGTGGAGAAGTCGAGCAACTGGGAGGGGGTTGGTGGTGTAATCCCACAGTTCTGACTCAGGTAGACCATAGTATGAAGGTCATGAGTGAAGAAACATTTGGTCCAATTATGCCAATCATGCCATTTTCTTCCGTCCGTGATGCGATAGTTTTAGCAAATGACAGTATGTATGGACTAAGTGCAGCTGTTTTTGCTGGAACAGAAGCAGAAGCGCTAGAAGTTGCACAATATATAGAAGCAGGTGCTATTAGTATTAACGATGCTGCTTTAACAGGTATTATGCACGAAGCAGAAGAAAACTCTTTTAAATTTTCCGGTTTAGGTGGTTCACGTATGGGTTCTGCATCGATAAAACGCTTTTTACGTCAAAAAGCTTATTTAATTAAAACCCAGTCAATTCCTGACCCTTGGTGGTTTTGAATAGGAGGGGAGTGGGGAGTAGGGAGTGGGGAGTGGGGAATTCAGTCAACAGTCAACCGTCAACAGTCAACAAATATGGCAAAAACAGAAAAAATTAATTATTCAACTCCTAGTGGTTTTCCGGAATTTCTCCCTGGTGAAAAACGTCTGGAAGTATATTTAATGGATACTATCCGTAAGGTGTTTGAGAGTTATGGTTTTACTCCTATTGAAACACCTGCTGTCGAACGTTTGGATGTTTTGCAAGCGAAAGGCAATCAAGGGGATAATATTATTTATGGTTTGAGTCCGATTTTGCCTCCAAATCGTCAAGCTGAAAAAGATAAAGCTGGTGGTAGTGGTTCGGATGGTGGTTCGGAGGCTGGTTCGGAAGCTAGGGGACTAAAATTTGACCAAACTGTTCCTTTGGCTGCTTATATTGCGCGTCATTTAAATGAATTAACTTTCCCTTTTGCGCGTTATCAAATGGACAATGTTTTTCGTGGGGAACGAGCTAAAGATGGGCGTTTTCGTCAATTTAGACAGTGCGATATTGATGTTGTTGGACGTAAAGAATTAAGTTTGCTTTACGATGCTCAAATGCCTGCTATTATTTCCGAAATTTTTGCGGCTGTTAATATTGGTGATTTTTTGATTCGTATCAATAATAGAAAAATTCTTACTGGCTTTTTTCAGGTTGCAGGTATAGAAGAAAGTCAAATTAAAACCTGTATAGGTATTATTGATAATTTAGAAAAAATTGGCGAAGTAAAGGTAAAAAAAGAGTTAGAAAAAGAGGGAGTTATACCAGAGCAAGCACAGGAAGTTATTAATTTTATTAATATCAAAGGTACTGATGATGAGATTTTAGAAAAACTGAAATCTATTAGCGAAAAAGTATCAAATGCTGAACAATTAAGTTTGGGTATCGCGGAATTAGAAACTGTTATTGCTGGGGTGCGTAATCTGGGTATTCCACAAAATAGATTTTGTATCGATTTATCTATTGCTCGCGGTTTAAATTACTATACAGGGACAGTTTACGAAACTAGTCTAATTGGACATGAAGCTTTAGGAAGTATTTGTTCTGGTGGTAGATACGAGGAATTAGTTGGGACATTTTTGGGTGAAAAAATGCCCGGTGTGGGAATTTCTATTGGTTTAACTCGTTTAATGAGTCGTTTACTAAAAGCTGGTATTTTGAGTGAGTTATCTCCTACTCCAACACAGGTAATGGTGGTAAATATGCAAGCGGATTTGATGCCGATTTATTTGCAAGTTTCCCAGCAACTTAGAAAAGCAGGAATTAATGTAGTTACGGCTTTTGAACAAAAACAATTAGGTAAACAATTTCAACAAGCGGAAAAACAAGGAATTCCTTTGTGTTTGATAATTGGTAAGGATGAAGCTACTGCACAAAAAGCCGCGCTCAAAGATTTAAGAAGTCGCGAACAAATTGAGGTTGAGTGGGAGAATTTAGTGGAGGAAATCCAAAAAAGATTAGGTTAGAAGTAACTCGACTTACAGCGGGTTTAAAGTTAGTGAGATACAAGCGGGCGGGCAAGGATGCCCACCCCACAAGAAAGAGTTTTAATATTTAGCGAAAGTGCCTCATTTACTTGCAAAGTGCTATAATTTATCAAAAACTTGGCTCGTTAGTATTTTTTAGCTAAGAATGTACGAAATTGAGTTTACCCCTGAAGCGGTTACAGATTTGCGCTATTTCAGGAAGTTTGAACAAAATATTATTATCGATGCGATGCAAACCCAACTACCTTATGAACCAGACATAGAAACTAAAAACCGATTTCGACGGGAACCTGCGGATATTGCTGACTGGGAACTACGGATTGGTGTATTTCGAGTTTTTTATAACGTTGATAAACAATATAGAAATTTTACAAAGAAATTCTACAAACCAGCTATTAAGGTTTTTATATCAAATCTGGGTCTTCTCCCAATAAGCGCAATTTAGCAGCTAAACGCTCCGCACGTTGACGTTCAGCTTCTGCATTTCGACGCTCAGCTTCCGCAATTTGTTGTGCAAGTTGCCGTTCTTGTTCCAACTCGACTGGTGTTAGAAATTTTCGACCATCAAGACGATAAATTTCAAGTGTTGTCGGTGTTAAAACAAACTTAATTTTTAAGCTTGGACTTGTCCAACCATTTATGTTTGTGATTTGTTCTAAACTGTTGTTTGAACGCGACCAACCAGTTAAATTATTTTTTTTTGGGTCGTAGAGATAATATTCCTCCACACCATATTTATCGTAAAATTCTAACTTTTTTTTCATTTCTTTTTTGGTATTGCCCGGTGATAAGATTTCAAACACAACTTGTGGCGGTATATTTGCTTCGCGTGATTGTATGTAAGAACCTCTATCTCCCTTTGGTCTGCCGAAAACTACCATTGTGTCAGGTGCATACCTGATGTCAATATTTCCCTGTATCGGATACCAAAATAAATCCCCTGCGACAAATACATCTGGATTTGCTGCAAATAATATTTCTAAATTTTCTTTTATTGTTACAATCCATCGAAACTGTACTGTATTTTCCGCCATTGGTAGACCGTCGCTCTCTGGGTAGATAACTAAATCATCGGCGGTTTCAAATTCTGTCACTTGTCGTACCATGTACACACCTCCAAATAATTAAGGATGTGGGGCATTGGGTGTGGGTTTCACGCTGCACACCCTACTCCTGACACATTAATTTTAACTTCACACCGCTGAATGGGTATTAAAGTACTATAACTACGGTTGCTGTGAGTAGTTGATTATGACAGATGTTGAACTGACACTACTTTCGGTGTATGTTTCACAATCGGAAAACATCTTAATTTTGAGTTGAACCCGGTATATCTACATTAGATTATAGCAACACCATACTCAGTGTATTGACGTTTGAAAGGCGGTTGCAAACCCAATACAATATCTTCCCTTGGTACTCCCATTGTCACCAATTCTTCCGCTGGATTTTGGTCAGTCAAATTTTGCTGAAGCCAAATCTTACCATCTTTGATATCAAAATGCATGACGCAGCGATAGACCCGATTAAAATTTTGCCAACCAACATTCATCCATTGGTAATGCTCTCGCTCGGTATCAAAAATAAGCTGCACCTCGACATCATTATCCGAAACATCATAATTGGCATAGCGAGTTAGCAAAGTTTGTACATACTCACGATATTTTGCTATTTTATCCACTGTACAATTACCTCCCCTGCTGGGTCATATACTATAAGCGGTATCTGATATCGTTTTACCGCAATTTGTGTAAATTCATATTGGAAAAATGTTTGGTAAGCATCTAGTGATACTGCCATGTAAAGAAGTCGGTCTGGTTCAATTGCTTCTAATGCTAGCCTATAACTTAGGAACTGCCCTAAAGCTGCATAAAAATCTGTAATAGCAGAAGGATTAAGAAAGCTCTTGATTTCAATAGCTATTTTTTCTCCAGCTTTTTCTGCTGCTACTAATTTTTCTGCTCCTAGGTCAATCTGAAAATTGATATTACCAAACTTAAATTTTAATGGGTCGTCTGTAATCGTCCACTGCTCTTTTTGAAGAGCTTGTTTCACTACTTAATGAAAAATATCTTTGGCAGACACTGGTAAAGCCTGAAACCGATAGTTTTTCTATAATACTCGAAAGCTGTTAGACTAACAATTTAAAATTTAGTGTTGAGTTGGGTGCTCGCTTTACATGAAGTAATGGTCTGGATGTTTTGCAAAATCACGCAGATGATTAGCTACCGCTTTGATTTATCCCCGATACCCTTGCACAAATCTTTATCTCTAATATCAACCACTGGTTTATCAGCTTTACTCTCCTGAGAGTCGCTTCTATCGCGCTGGTTATCGAGGTTATTATCTATATACAGCAGTTTGCAGGTAAATGAGATACATAGGTTTGATACCAAACTCTTGTGGGGTGGGCATCCTTGCCCGCCCGGTTATATTTCATTAACTTAAAATTTGCTGTATGTAAGTAAATCATGACAACGACGTACCAACAAATTATCTAATTCAAAATCCCATAGCAATACTTGTCGGTTAAGAAAATTCGATAACCCAAAAATCTTGTAGAGACGCGATTAATCGCGTCTCTACATACTTTGCTACAAATTCCTAGATACAAATTCCTAGATATTAGAGACGCGATAAATCGCCGTCTCTACGGATTTTATTGTATCGGGCATTTCGATTATGCAACTTAAATATGGAATAGCTTATCTTCTAAGTCAAAATTAAATTATCCCGATGAACCACCGTCTCCACACCTTCATACCCCAAAATTGCCGAAATTTCGCTCGAACGTCGTCCCCGAATTTTTTCTAATTCTTCGCTGTTGTAGTTAACTAATCCTCTAGCAATTTCGTTCCCATCGCTATCACACAACTGCACTGCATCCTGGGAATCAAACACTCCCTTAACAACAGTAATACCTGCAGCTAACAACGACTTACCCCCTTGAGAAATTGCAGCCGTTGCTCCCGCATCCAAATATAATTTACCCGCAGGAACCAAACCGTAAGCTATCCACCTTTTACGAGCTGAAGTTGGTTCTGGTTGCGGTTCAAAATGAGTTCCAATATCTTCACCTTGGATTATTTTTTTTAAATTACCAGGTTGTTTCCCTTCGGTGATTACTGTACGAACTCCAGCCGCAACCGCAATACGAGCAGCCGAAATCTTTGTCATCATACCCCCTGTACCCCATTGGGAACCTGCCGAGCCAGTTTGTACTTGTAACTGTACTAATTCTTTAATGCTAGAAACTAAACTTATGGGACGTGCATCAGGTACAGAGCGTGGGTCTGCTGAATAAAGTCTATCAACATCGGTAAGTAAAAACAGCCAATTCGCTTTCACTAAGCTAGCGACCAAGGCTGATAATGTGTCGTTATCTCCAAATTTCAACTCATCTACCGCTACCGTGTCATTTTCATTCACTACTGGTATTACGCCTAGTCCTAATAATTCCTTAAAAGTGTTATACACGTTTAAATAACTAGAACGCTGTACCAAGTCTGTGCGAGTAAGTAAAACTTGAGCTATTGGCTGTTGTAAAGTCGTAAATAAATCATCGTAAACACGCATTAATCTTCCTTGTCCAACTGCTGCAACTGCTTGTTTTAAAGCAATACTTTTAGGACGTTCTACTAGACCCAATCGCGCACAACCTACTCCCACAGCACCAGAAGAAACCAATATTACTCGATTTCCTTCACTCTGCAATTGCGCTAAAGTTTCTACTAATGTTGCAATAGTTGAAAGCGCTAATTGCCCTGTCGAGGGTCGCATCAGGCTAGATGTTCCAATTTTTACGACTATTGTTTGACTCATAACTCAAAACTTATTATTAATAACTTATTACTCATAAATAAAATTATCAAAGCGCCAACCCTCTATAAAGTGAAGGCTGACGCTTTGGATATTTAAATTTGATGTTTATAGCTAGGGTCTTTATTTAGATGACCCCATTTGTTATCTGTTTTAATTAATTTTATTATGTCACAACTTCCTGAAAAATAGTTATTCTTTGCTTTATTTCATCATAAAACTTTACAAGTATTGGTAACATAAATTAAGAAAAATATTATCAAAAAAAACAAATTTAAATTACAAAGCGCCAACCTTTTGAAACATTAAAAGGCGACGCTCTGCATTTTATAAAAGTTTATTAATTTAAGAGTCTTTATAAGCTTGACTCTTTTTGATTCACACTTATTTTCGCCCCTGTTTGTCAAAAATAAGTATTTCTTAATTATTTCTTTAGTTTGTCTTTTGTGACTATTTGTGAAGATTTGTTAATCTTTGTTTCTTGGGAGCAATGGAAGCTCCTAAGATTTCTGAAATCCAAACCTCAAAGTTACGTATGGGGTGGGAGCGTAAAGCTTCATCTGGATGGACAATAGGTTCGACAAAAATCGTGAACATCCCCAAGCGGTTACCTACTATCACATCAGTAAAAAGGCGATCGCCGACCATTGCGACTTGTTGTGCGGGTAAGTTCATGGTTTTGAGGGCTTCTCTGATTTTGCGTCGTGAGGGTTTTGCTGCACCGAGGAAGTAAGGTAGGTCTAAAGAGCGAGCAATACCACCAATTCTGTTTTCGCTGATGTTGTTACTAACCAGATAGAGGGAGGCGATGGGACGAATTTCTTCTACCCATTGTCGGAGTTGAGTGGAAGCAGAAGCGGCTTTAATTGGAACTAAGGTTTCATCTACATCCAAAACAAGTCCCTTAAGTTGATACCGTTGCACCATATCTGGTGTTAGGTTCAAGATAGAACCTTCTAAAATCAAGTCGGGTTGTAAGAGCTTGTTCCAATTCATAGTTTGTGTCAGTAATCAAGGGTTATACAGTTAATATTCAAAAGTCCATAGTCTAGAGATGGTGAACTCTTGACTATGGACTAGCGTCTTGCCTTTTAACTATTGCTGCTTTTTGCCAGTTTTGGCAACAGCTGTTAAATGTTATTTTCGAGTGGGGGGTGGAAGTCAGTGTGTGGAGTTGTCACAAATTACTCAACTTCGTTAAAAAGCTGTTCTTCCAACAGGGGTTGGACTTTACGAAACTCTTCAGGGGAGAGTAATTGGGGTTTTCCGGACGGTAATGTTCGAGCAAAAAATAGCAATGGGTCTAATGGTGTGTAGATTGCGTACTCCTGCTCTTCGTGATAGAAATATGCCAACAACTGCAATTGCTCTGGCTCTAGAGAATTTTCTTCGTCTTCTATTTCTAATGTAAAGAGTTCCGACTCGTCTGCCTCTGGTAATTCACCTGCGACTGTCAAAGCATAAGCGGTGTTTTTAAGGAACAAATTATGCTCAGCAAGTACAGCTTGAGCTGTGGCAAAAATTTCATCGATGGTGTCGTCGTCTTCTACCAAAACGGCCTCTTCTTCCTCGCCTTCACCTTGCCAAGCAAAAATTTCTACGGGTGAATCAACAGGAAGAAGTAAAACATACTCCTGTTCGTCTACAGAAAGCGAATGTTCAACATAACAATCGAGCGTCCGCCCTTTGTCGTCAGTCAAAGTGATGGAACCCGCATTTTGATTTTCATTTTCGGAGAATGGGGAGGAAAACATAGCGGAGGATATTAAGACTATTTTGCTATCAGCACTTGCGAAAATCGCTTGATTTTTTAACGACATTATGAGGTCAACTAAATGAAGTTAACAAAATCATTTTGGATCTAAATACAACTGCTGCCTAATAGCTTTCAGAATATCATGCTCAAAGACAGGATTGCTCAGCCGATATTTTCATCCTTCTTCGTATTTTCTCGTCGCGCATCTAGCCATTGTTGCAAAATTAACGCTGCAGCCTTGCGGTCAATCAAACCTTTATTGCGTGAAGGCGAAATTTTTTGGGCTATTAGCAGTTGTTCAGCTTGGTACGATGTTAATCTTTCATCCACGTATTCAATCGGCAAGTTGAGAGCTTTTGCTACTTTCCTGGCAAATTTTTGCACTTGGCGAGCTTGAAAACCTAAATTACCACTCATCGAATAGGGTAACCCAACAACCAAAACATTTATTTCGCGCTCTTTTACTAACCGCCCTATTTGCTCAACATCGTAACTAAAAAACTTGCGTTCAATGGTCTCGATGCCAGTAGCAATTAAGCCTGTACGGTCGCACCCTGCTACACCTATCCGCTTACTACCAACATCTAAGCCCAGCGCTAAGACTTGGGGACTTGGGATGGGGAGTGGGGAGTGGGGAGTGGGGAGTGGGGAGTTGGGGGGAGAATCGTTTTTAGCTATTTCTTCTCCTGGGGTTTGAGAAAAAGCCAAAATACTACTCCTTAGGTGTTTCGCTAGAATCTGGATTGCAAATTGGTTCCAGGTTAGGAACATTGCAAGAAAAATTTACAGATTCTTTTCCTGAGCTGTTTTTCCCCTTTTTATCGGAAGGCTGAGGTAGTTGTACTGGTTGTCCCCATGACATTCCACCAGGTATGGGTTTACGTGCTGGCTGCAAACCTTGTAGCATTTCTTGCCACTGAATTCCTTCCAAGGAAACTAATTTCGACTCGCGTAACTTGTGCCACACCGAGCGCGACATGACTAAAGTGTGGGAAATACGTTTTGCTCCGATTTGCTCTAAATACTCTTCTCGTTCCGATTGATAATCTGCCGACGCCAGTTGCATAACTTGTGGCGGAAAATCGACTGCTACACGAGCAAGTTGCGACAGTAGTTCTGGATATAACCATGTATAAGCAGGATGCACTGTCAATGTTGCGAAATGAGGTTGTTTACCTTTACGGTCAAGGGTTAGTTGAAAATGACCAATAGCAGCTTTGCGTTGTGGTTCAAATACATAACCGCTAACAACTTCGGTTTTGCTCATCCATTGCTTAACGGCATCGCTGATTCCGCTAAACAAACTAGTTTTAAAATCAGATTTGTTTCGGTCAAAAACTTGTCGCACCAAAGGGGGCATTGAAGCTGTATCTAACTGACAAAGTAGCTGAGCGTCAGCGTTGCTAACTGGCAATAAGTTAGGTAAATCCGGCTCTGATTGGGATAAATCTTTTAATTGCTCTGGGCTGAGTTCCCAATATGTCATTTCTGCTAGACGTTGAAAGCCGTTATGACGATATAAAGCTAACGCTTCGGTGTCATTAATATTAACTTCTAGTATCCAGGTGCGAGCTTCCAAAATTGTTTCAAAGCAATGGCGCAAAACTTGGGAACCAATTCCTAATTTATCAGCTCCACGGTCAAGCATTACCCTGTCAATACGCCAAGTACTGCGGGTGTTGTTAAATGGTGATACTTGAACCATTCCTAACAGGTCGCGACCTTGCTCTGCAACGAATGCGAAAAACATATACTGTAAGGGATTAGGGAACCAACTCAAAAATTTGAGTACCCCATACCACTGACGTAACCATTGCATTTGCCCAATAGCATTCTGAGAGCCTTTTGTGTCTTCGGTGACAGGGGCAAATGACTCTTGGTTGAGGCGCTCAATTCCCTCCATGTCCCGATACTGGACTGGTCGAACGATAACGCTGCTGATATTTCGCTTAAGCAATGAAGTCATTGTTTTCGAGCCACCTTCAGCCTAGATAACACAATTTGGGTTAGAAACCGCTGCAATAATAGTAGCGGCTTTCATTACTTTCAGCGTTGTTCCGAAAGAATGATTTTCAAAACGATATATATTACGAAGCAGGCTTGATGAAAACAACATAATTTGTTGGATTAACAAGTCCTGCTTAGATTGTACGTTAATTTTGGTAAAAATTTGTATATCTTTATATAGGTTGCCGCGAGATAAGTTTTTCAATCGTGGCTTGAGTTTGGTGTAATAATTCTTGACGACTGTCTTGCTGAGTCAGTTTCATACTGGGAACGAGGTTGCGAGCTTGGAGAGTCATATGTAGTTGCAGGTGGGCAACGTATTCGCTGATGTCTTCTCGTGATTCAAGTGCATGTGCCACATTGACAAAATTGGACGAGCTTACCACTGTGTTCTCCTTATCCGTACTATTGATTCACATCATCAAAACTTATCACGTTGTTTTACAGTTCTTGTGAATTTGCAATGAAGTTTAACAGGAAGTGGGGAGTGGGGAATGGGGAGTGGGGAGTGGGGAATGAGCTACCGTCATTGCGAGGAGGAACGACGAAGCAATCCCAACAACTCATCAATCCCACGAAATACTTATATACACTATGTGTGTCACTGACGGCTAGGGGATGAGATTGCTTCGTCGTTCCTCCTCGCAATGACAGATAACCACTCCCCACTCCCCTCTTCAGCTAGCTATAGCTTCTACTTTTTCTTGTTGTTTAACTACGTAGGGGTTTTCCGCTCCTTGAGCCAAATATTCTGCTAATTGAGATTCGATTTGCTGACGTACAATTTCACGATATTCTAGAAAATGCTCGTTGTGGGCACAAACTTCTAGGTAACTGACAAAAACATCTGGGTTGCGTTTCAAAATACTAAACAGGTGATGCCAAAACTTCCAACGAGTTTCGCGTTTTATTCCTTGTCGCCATATAATAATTGCGAAAGCTCTCAAGTCAATTAAACTGGGCATTTTGAACTCTGTTTTATATTTTGCCGAACCCAGCATCAGAAAACAACGGTAAGTCCGGTCTAAATAAAGTACGGGGTCATATAAAGCACAAAATGCATCAACATATTCTCTGGCAATATCTTCTAAGGGACGAGTTGGGAGAAAATTCATCAAAGTTGTTTGGTTAATGTTCCCATCTTTATTTTCTCGTAGTCGTCCTTCTCTATTTAGACGATGCCATAATGCGGTGTTTGGTAGTGCTTGCAACATTGCAAATGTTGTGGAAGGAATACCTGCAGCTTCCGCAAAACGCACAATGCGTGACCCAGCACCTGTTTTTTCACCATCAAAGCCAATAATAAACCCAGCCATTGGACGCAAACCTGTTTTGATGATGGTTTGTACTGCGTCAACCAGTGAGCTACGAGTATTTTGAAATTTTTTGGTCAGCTGTAAACTTTCTTCGTCGGGTGTTTCGATACCCAAAAATACAGCTTTAAAGCCACTATCGACCATTAATTGCATTAGCTCTTCGTCTTGAGCAAGGTCAATAGAAGCTTCGGTGTCAAATTTGAAGGGGTATTTATGTTCTTCCATCCAAACTTTCAACTCTTTGAGTAACAACTTGACATTACGTTTGTTACCAATAAAATTGTCATCGACCATGAAAACGCTGCGTCGCCAACCTAATTCATAAAGATAATCTAACTCAGCTAAAAGTTGCGCTGGAGTTTTAGTCCGGGGTTTGCGACCATATAAAACAATAATGTCACAAAATTCGCATTGAAAAGGGCAGCCTCGTGAAAATTGAATGGACATTGAGTCGTAGGCTTTAAAATCTAACAAATCAAACCGAGGAATTGGAGTTGTTGTCACATCAGGTTTTTCTGTTGCACGAAAAACTCCAGATGTTTGACCTTGCTTAATTGCCTCAACAAACATTGGTAGGGTTAGTTCCCCTTCGTCTAAAATCAGAAAATCTGCTCCTGCTGCTTGGACTCCACTCGGTACGGAAGTTGGATATGGTCCTCCAACAGCTACTAATTTACCGCGCTCTTTTGCTTCTTTGATTTGTGATATTAAATCGTCTTTCTGCACAATCATTGCCGAAAGAATTACCATATCAGCCCATGCCCATTCTTCTTCGGTTGCTGCGCGTATGTTACGGTCTACCAATTTAAATTCCCATTCTTGGGGTAAAATTGCAGCTACCGTCACCAAGCCTAAGGGTGGTAGCAATACTTTGCGGTTAACTAATTCTAGTATTTTTTCATATGACCAAAATGTTTTAGGAAATACAGGGTAGACTAGTAAAACTTTCATAAAGTTCCAATCCTCACACTCTAATTTTTTCTTTATTTTTAACCCTTTCTAGAGTGTAAATTAGTTTTTACTAAATGTGTTTCCTATTAACATTTCTATTATTATCTAAGTAGAAAAAATTATAAATGTATTTATAATCACTACTAGTATTTATTTGAATATTCTCTGTCATCAATTTCATCAGTTAAGCGTCTGATTCGATAGATGAACGCTGGAAGAGCTATGGAAAAGGCTTACCTTGTAAACTTTGCGACCTGTTCTTACGTTTCAAATAAAGAAACCAAGATTTACATTGTAGACTTGAGATAAACCTGTACTTACTTATTTTCTGACAAGGAGTTCGTAAAAGCACGCATACAAAACCGTGTCATTCTTATTCTTAACCTTTCCTTCAGTAAAAACTCGGCACATTTATGACAATATAAGTCATTGATTTTATTTTTTAGTCATGAAATAAAATGTGGTTGTGATTGAGATCACTGCAATGTTGGTCACATTTTGCGAAAAATGAATCGTTTTCAGCTTCCAGAACCGAGGGACAGCAGATGTTGGGACTACCTGATTACCAGATTGTTGAAGAGGTACACTCCAGTGATAATACGGTAATTTATCGGGGATTCTGGAAAAGCCAACAACAGTCAGTGATTATCAAAGCTTTAAAGAACGAGTTCCCAACTTTAGAAGAAATCTCTTTGTTAAAACATGAGTATCAAATTACTAAATTTCTTGACATCGAAAGTATTGTAAAAACTTATAGCCTGGAGAATTCTGGTAATGGGTTAGCTCTAATACTGGAAGATTTCGGCGGAATCTCTATTAAAAATCTGTTACTATTTAAAAAACTAGAATTATTGGATTTCCTGCAAATAGCAATTCAGTTAGCCAGAATTCTCAGTAAGTTACACGAAAATAAAATTATTCATAAAGACATCAAGTCTTCAAATATCATCATTAATCCTGAGACATGGCAAGTTAAGCTAACAGATTTTGCTATTGCCTCTAATCTAAGTAACAAAACCAAACATCTTAGCAACCCTAACGTTTTAGAAGGTACTCTTGCTTATATATCACCCGAACAAACAGGGAGGACTAATTGCGCTATTGATTATCGTAC
This sequence comes from Scytonematopsis contorta HA4267-MV1, assembly GCA_019359035.1. Classification (GTDB taxonomy): domain Bacteria; phylum Cyanobacteriota; class Cyanobacteriia; order Cyanobacteriales; family Nostocaceae; genus Scytonematopsis; species Scytonematopsis contorta. The sequence continues at coordinate 254,371 of JAHHIC010000054.1, forward strand.
AGATTATTATTCATTAGGTGTCACATTTTATGAAATGCTCGTTGGTAAGTTGCCATTTACGTCTACTGATGCTATGGAACTAATTCACAGCCATATAGCAAGAAAAGCTATTCCTCCCCACAAGATAGTTTCTACAATTCCCTTGGCACTTTCAGAAATCGTAATGAAATTATTAGCAAAAAATGCAGATAATAGATATCAATCAACATTGGCTTTAAAAAATGATTTAGAATTTTGTTTAAGTCAATTACAAGCAAATGGTGAAATTACTCCTTTTAATGTAGATAAACAAGATTTACCTTATCAAACTGTGATTAAACAAAATATTTGTCATCAGGAACAAGGAAAAAATAAATCAGAAGCGGTTACTAATGTAATCCTAGATTCACTAGAATTATTCGCGTCTATTGGTAAGTCATTTATTGTGAAAACATTGATATTTTTTCACTTATTGTATTTGCAAAAAATTATTTTATGTTACTTTTTTGAAAAATATATTCAAGCGTTAGATAATGAAGAAAATATATCGGAGTACTTAATTGAGATAAATGAACAGGAAATCACTCCTTTATTTCACTTGTATAGTTCTCTCTCATTATTATTGCTTTATCCTTCATTAACAGAGCAAGAACAAAAATTAGCTTTATTAAATATAGATAAAAATCAAAAAGAAATATCACATTATGCTCATGTTAATCAGATAAACTTTTCAGATAAACTGAATCTAGTTCAAGCTGAAAAAAATAGAGTTTTAGGAAGAAATTATGAAGCAATGGATTACTATGATAAAGCTATACTAGCCGCAGCGGAACACGGTTCTGTTAAAGAAGAAGCTTTGGCAAGTGAGTTAGCAGGGAAATTTTACCTAACTATAGGTAAACAAAAAATTGCTAAAACATATATGACTGATGCTTATTACTGTTATATTCGTTGGGGAGCAGTGGTAAAAGTCAAAGATTTAGAAGCAAAATACCCTCAGTTACTTTCTCAAATTACAACCAGAGTAAAAACAGAAATTTCCGTAAATAAAACAACAAAATCTACTTTAACAACAGAGAGTTTAGCTGCATTAGATTTATCTTCTGTCATCAAGGTGTCTCAAGCAATTTCTGAAGAAATTATTTTTGACAAATTGTTAGATAAATTAATGCAAATTGTTATGGAGAATGCAGGTGCTGATAAAGGCTTGTTTTTTCTATATAATAAAAGCCAACTAATTTTAGCCGCTGATGTATATGTCGGTAATGTGGGTACAGACAAAATAGTGAATTTACCGTTTTTACCTATAGATGAATGTTTAGATATTCCATTTTCTATTATTGATTATGTTGAAAAAAATCAACAACATGTTTTGCTGAATAATGCCTTTAAAGAAGGATTATTTACCAACGATACCTATATTTTAAAAAAGCAACCAAAATCTATTTTAGGTTTACCTATAATATTTCAAGGTAAACTAACAGGAATCCTTTATCTAGAAAATAATTTAACGGAAGCGGTATTTACACGGTCACAGTTAAAAATACTATCTCTTCTTGGTTCCCAAATTGCTATTTCTATTGAAAATGCTGCTTTATATAAAGATTTACAAAATTATTCTCATAAACTAGAAGTAAATAATGTTGCCTTACAACAATCAGAAGTACGAGAACGAGAAAAATCTTCTGAGCTAGAAAATACATTGCAAGAACTACAAAATACCCAATTGCAACTAGTCCAAAGTGAAAAAATGTCTAGCTTGGGACAAATGGTAGCGGGTATAGCTCATGAAATTAATAATCCATTAAATTTTATTAGCGTTAATGTCAATTACGCAAGTAACTATACTCAGGATTTGCTGCATCTTATAAATCTTTATCAGCAAAGCTATCCTCAACCAGTTGCAGAAATTCAAGAAGAAATTGATGCAATGGATTTACAATTTATTCAACAAGATTTGCCAAAAATGTTTAGTTCCCTGAAAATGGGAAGCGACCGGATTAAAGAAATTGTGCGTAATATACGTAATTTTTCGCGTCAAGATGCAAGCGAAAGGACGTTAGAAGATATTCATGAGGCTATAGACACAACTTTAATGATTTTGCAGCACCGTTTAAAAGCACAATCAAAAAGACCAGAAATTGAAATTATTAAAGAGTATGGAGACCTACCAATGGTTTTGTGTTACTCTGGTCTTCTCAACCAAGTTTTTATGAATATTTTGGCTAATGCAATTGATGCACTTGAAGAATCAATTTGTTCCGGTGAGGATTTCGGTCAAAACTTAATAGACTTGGAAGATTTAAGACAACCAAAAATTAAAATTTTTACAGAAATATTAAATAATAATTGGGTTATTATTCGTATCGCTGACAATGGGTGTGGAATTACGGAGGAGGTAAGAGAAAAATTATTTAATCCTTTCTTTACAACTAAACCTGCTGGTAAGGGTACGGGAATTGGTTTGTCTATTAGTCATCAAATTGTTGTGGATAAACATGGGGGAAATTTAAAGTGTGTTTCTACACCTGGTGAAGGAACTGAGTTTATTATTGAAATTCCGATGTGAGGAGACGCGATAAATCGCGTTTATTTTTCAACACTACTAACTCGCAAAACATCACTCATTGTAGCGCAGTAATTAGGTAAACTAAAAGTGTCAGGATTAATTACATTTTTATAAGTAAAATGCCGATAATTCATACAAAACCGACTCCAATCATCCATCTGAATGCGGAATAAAGCAATTATTATATTCGCTAAACCCACAGACAGAGGAATTCTAAAAGGAGTTTTTTTGCCAAAATATGCACCGAGTTCTTCAATAGCTTGATTCGCGGTTAATTGTTTTTGTCCCAAAACTAAATAGCGAGATTGATTTTCCTTGGGAGGATTTTCGATAAGATACTGTACCACTGTCGCAATATCTTTAGCGTGAATAAAATGAAAGCTACCGTCAGCTTTAAGAAAACGAATTAAATCTACATACTTTGTTACTTCTGGAATACCGGAGGTAATGTGAGAGACAGGTTTAGTGGCATCCCCACCTAAAACTAATGTCGGAAAAACTGTGGTTACCTTAGGAGCAATAGCTAATTCTCGGACTTTGTGTAAGCACTGATACTTAGAGCGAATATAATCTATACCAAATTCTCCGGCTTCCTTTAAGGGTTTGTCGTTTCTATCTAATACACTTGCCGTAGAAAAATATATTACCTGTTGACATTTTTCTGGGTCTAAAAGGTTCATTAATTCAAGGGTTTTACCAACATTAATATCAAATGTCGCATCCCCTCCCCAAGCAGTAGCTGTCAACACTGCTGTGTCTATAGTTTTGAGCAAATCGGAATAACGCTCTATTTCTTGCATATCACCCTGCAAAACGTTGATACCTGGACGTGCTTGGGTATCCACTTGCAGTTTTTGCGGGTTTCTGACCAATAAATATAACTCATGCGTGGTTTCCTTAATTAAAGCTTCACTTAGATAGTGACCAACACAACCACTCGCACCTGTTACTAGTATCCGCTTTTGGCTCATCTTTATATGTGACTTGAGAGTTGAAAGTTACGAATTAAAAATTAACTATAAAGTTCCGACCAAAAACTAGGCTTTTATTCCCCCTTCCCTCCTAGGGTTGGAGGGTAGGGGGTTAGGTCAATTAAGCCGCAACCGCAGTGTTTAATTGCTTAGCTGTTTCAAAGAAGAATCTTACATTATCTTCCGGTGTTTCTGGTAATACACCGTGACCGAGGTTAAGAATATGTCCTCTATTACCAGCTTTGTTTACCGTATCGTAAATACGTTCGCGGATAAACTCTTTGGAACCAAACAACACACCAGGGTCAAGATTACCTTGCACTTTCATGCTCTTTCCTAATCTTGCCCGCGCATCAGCCATATCAACTGTCCAGTCAACGCTGATTATGTCAGCACCAGATTTTGCCATTCTTTCCAATACGCCCGCACTACCACTGACCAATAAAATTAACGGAATATCAGGATGGGTTTGCTTAACCTGCTCAAATACCATTTTTTGGTAGGGTAGAGCAAAAATTTCATAATCCTGAGGTGACAATTGACCAGCCCAAGAATCGAACATTTGCACTACCTGAGCGCCACAGTCAATTTGATAGCGAACGTAATTAGCGATGGCTTCGGCTAATTTTGTCAGGAGTTGATGGAGTACTGCGGAGTTGGAGAACGCCATATTTTTAATTATGGAGTACGTCTTAGAACCTTTACCCTCAACAGCATAAGCAGCCAGAGTCCAAGGAGCACCCACAAAACCGAGTACGGTAGATTTATTACCTACTTCAGACCGTAGAGACTGTAAAATAGTCTTGATAAACGGCAAAGATTCGTCTGCATCTAAAGGACGGAGTTTATCGATTTGTTCTTGGGTGCGGATTGGGGAATGAATGATAGGCCCCTTACCCTCAGCGATATCCATATCAATACCCAAACCGGGTAACGGTGTAACAATATCGGAAAATAAAATCACACCATCTGGTTGAAAAGCACGCCAAGGTTGCAAGGAAACTTCAATCGCAACATCAGGAATTTCCGAGCGCTGACGAAACGAGGGATATTTTTCTCGTAAATCTCGATATGCTTTCATATATCTTCCCGCTTGTCGCATCATCCAGACGGGGGGACGTTCTACTTGTTCACCGCGAGCAGCGCGTAAAAGTAAAGGTTCGTTAGAGGAAACTCCCATTAATACTTCATCCTAAAGCGTTCTTTTTATGCCAATCATTAGCTTATCATTCTCAGATTACCCTTTTTCACACTGTTTCTTTATCTACAAAAAAGTTCTCTAAAAGGTGAAAAATAAACAATTTTCACTTAATATTTTGTTACTTTGTTTTCTACCCACGACCTCAGCTATGCAAACCAATAATGAAACTTCGGACAACACACCCAAACCAATTACTCAACCGCAAAAATTGTTAATTCCACCTGAAGCTCGATGGGGGTTTCTTATCCTGTTTACTTCGATGACTGTCTTGGGATGGGTTGTGGGTGGTATTGCTAGTTTGTTGCTGGAAAAAAGCATCATAGGAAATTTACCCCCAGAAACCCAACCTGAATGGCTATTACTGGTAAAATATATTACTACAAGCATTGTTTTTGCGACGATTTTTGCCACAGCACAGACATTTGCGGTTTATAAATATGTATCAGGTTGGCTGTGGCTGTTCGCGATGAGTGCAGGTTGGATAGTTTTTAATAGTGTTGGTACATCCTGGAAAAATTACTTTTTATCTATTGCCTTTTCTCCGGGTCTATCTCCTAATATTGCATTTTTCTTTAGTCTTTTGTCAACTTTTGCTTTTATTATTTCTGCTATTTGGTTAGGACTTTTTCAATATTTAGTACTACGTCGTCATGCCGCTGCTGTCTGGTGGTGGAACTTTCTGCCTGTCCTAACTTTTTTGTTAATACATATTTTGGTTTGGTTGTTGTCGATTGTACAAGAATTAATTCCTGAACCAAATCGAGACGACATATTATACGTAACTATACAGGTATCTACGGCTTTGATTCTTGGATTACTTCCAGCAATTGCTTTTTGTTTTTTAAAAATTAAAATAGACCGAAGAGGGTAATAAGCAATTCGCAATAAGCCTTTATGGGCACGCTGGCGCGTATCCGAAGCGGACTCTACGCGAACACGCAGTGGAGCGGAGCGCTTACGCAATTCGCAATAAACCTTTATAGGCACGCTTATAGAACGCAATTCGCGCTCCCTCCGCTCGACTTATGTATGGTACACAATTACGTTCTGTGTTCTCGTAGCTTGGTCTCAGCCATCGGGGATTTAAGTCCAAACACAGTTTCTTGGGTTGTTGTTGCGATTCACCATATACCTTTGACGCACTTTTGGGTTATATTTATCCCCACTGATGATATAAAGAAAAAAACTTGTGATGTCACACTCGACATCCAATTAAAGTGTGGTCACTGTGATGACTCTCTTTTGGTTAAAGCTAAAATTGCCTGAAGGTTAAAACAATGATGATTGATAATCGTTCGCTCACTTTTTTGACTCCGCCCGTTGCCGTAAAACAGCTACAGGTTTTAGAGTTGCATGGCGATAAGCGAGTTGACAACTACTTTTGGATGCGCGACCGGGAAAACGAGCAAGTAATTTCTTATTTGGAAGCGGAAAATGCTTACACCGATAGTGTAATGAAGCATACAGAGTCGCTGCAAACAAAGTTATATGAAGAAATGTTAGGAAGGATTAAGGAAACTGATTTATCTGTACCATACCGTAAAGGTGAATATTATTATTATTCTCGCACAGAAGAAGGTAAAGCGTACCCCATGTTCTGTCGTAAAAAAGGCAGCTTGGAAGCACCAGAAGAAATGTTACTAGACCAAAACGAGTTAGCTAAAGGATATGAATTTTTTAGTTTAGGGGTAGTTGAAGTCAGCCCAAATCATCAAATTTTAGCTTATTCAGTCGATATGACTGGTGCGGAAGAATATACACTTTATTTTCTCGACCTCACGACATTTCAACTCTACTCAGAAAATATACCAGATACATATTATTCTTTAGAATGGGCAAACGATAACAAAACAGTTTTTTATACAAAAATTGATGATGCAAATCGTCCATTTCAAGTATTTCGTCACACTTTAGGTACATCTAGTGATGAAGATATTCTTATTTATGAAGAGCCAGACAAATTATTTAACTTATATTTAAGCAAAACCCGTAGCGAAGCATATATTCTTCTAGCGGTACAAGGTAATATCACATCAGAAATACATTATTTAGATGCAAATCAGTCGTCTAATTTAAATTTCCAGGTTATTCAGCCACGAGAAAATGGTGTTTTATATTCAGTTGAACATCATAGTGATTTCTTCTACATTGTTACTAACGAAGAAGCAATTAATTTTAAACTGATGAAAACAGCGATTGCTTCACCAAGTAAAGAAAATTGGCAGACTGTTATACCTCATCGTGATGATGTAATGCTGTCAGATGTTAGCGCTTTTGCTAATCATTTATTAATACATGAAAGGCAAAAGGGACTACCTGTAGCGCGGGTGCGAAATCTGAGTACAGAAAAAGAACACTACATTACATTCCCGGAACCTACCTACGAATTTTCTGAAGGGAGTAATCCAGAATTTAATACAACGACTTTTAGGTTTAATTATACCTCATTAATTACACCACAGTCTGTATTTGATTATGATATGGAAACTTCTGAACGCGAGTTGAAAAAGGAAACACCAGTCCTTGGAGGTTATGACAGAAGCCTGTATAAGAGTGAGTGGTTGATGGCAACTGCTGCTGATGGTACACAAGTTCCTATCTCAATTGTGTACAAAAAAGGAACCGAGAAAAACGGTAAAAATCCTTTACTTTTAACAGGTTATGGCTCTTATGCATATTCTTACCCCGTTTATTTTTCATCCAATAAACTATCATTATTAGACCGAGGAGTTGTATTTGCCATAGCACATATTCGCGGTGGCGAAGAAATGGGTCGTATGTGGTATGAAAACGGTAAATTTTTGCACAAGAAAAACACTTTTACTGATTTTATCGCTTGTGGAGAATATTTGATTTCTCAAGGTTGGACATCTCCCGAACATTTAGCTATCTCCGGTGGGAGCGCTGGTGGTTTATTAATGGGAGCAGTGATGAATATGCGTCCGGAATTATTTAAAGTAGTTGTAGCTAATGTGCCGTTTGTTGATGTAGTTACGACTATTTTGGATACTTCTTTGCCACTTTCAGCGCAAGAATGGGAGGAATGGGGGAATCCAAATGACAAAGTTTATTACGATTACATGAAATCCTATTCGCCTTACGATAATGTACAAGCAAAGGATTATCCTCATACTCTTATTACCGCAGGTTTAAACGACCCAAGAGTTAAATATTGGGAACCTGCAAAATGGGCTGCAAAATTACGAGAAATGAAGACTGATGATAATATTCTCCTACTCAAAACTAACATGGGAGCAGGACATGGTGGTGCTTCGGGAAGATATGAGCAACTCAAAGAACTAGCGTTTGAATATGCTTTTATTCTCGATACCTTAGGAGTGTAGGAGTGGGGAGTGGGGAGTGGGGAGTGGGGAGTGGGGAGTAGGGAGTATTGGGCATAAATATTGGCCATAAATGAACTATTGGGCATAAACATTGGTTATAAATATTATTGGTTATAAATATTGGGCGGGCAGGGATGCCCACCCCACAATACAAGTGACCACAATACAAGTGACCACAATATAAGTGACCACAATATAACTAAAAGCTTAAAAGTCCTTTATCTCCATCCAGGGTTGCTGTAATTCCAACTGGTAAAATAGCATTGGGGCCATTGTGACCAAAGGGTAAGTTGGAAATAATTGGAATTTCTAAGTCGCTTAGACGGTCGCGTAATACTTCCTCAACGCTAAAGCTGGGGACGTTTGCTGGTGCTTCGCATTGAGTGAAAGTACCTAAAGCTATTCCTTTAACTTTAGATAAAGCCCCGCTCATTCTCCACTGTGTCAGCATTCGGTCGATACGGTAGGGTGCTTCGGTAACATCTTCAAAGGCTAAAATTACACCATCTAAATTTGGTTGCATTGGTGTACCTAAAAGATGAGTTGCAACTGTTAAATTGCCCGGTAATAGAACACCATTAACAACACCTCCTCCCCAACCTTCTCCTTTTAAGGGTTCAAGAGTGCGTCCTTCCACCCAGTCGAACAAGCGTTTAATTGACCATTCGGGTTCGTCCGCTAAAGTTGTCATAACTGGTCCATGAACACCAGAAATACCTTTTTTATAAAGACTCCATAATAAAGCTGTGATATCAGAAAACCCAATTAGCCATTTAGGTGATTCTGAATTTTGCCAATTCCAATTTTCTAATATCCGGGTGCTTCCAAAACCACCTCTTGCACAAAGGATACCCCTACATTCTGGATTTTCCCATGCAGTTGCTAGGTGGTTGCTACGGTTTTTATCTTTACCAGCTAGATACCCCCATTTTTCTTCTATATCGGGAACTACCTCGACTTTATAACCATGAGAACGCCAAATTTCCACCCCATGTTGGAAGGCTGAAAATTCTCGTAATGCTCCACTGGGAGCAATAACTTTAAGTAAGTCACCCTTATTTAAAGCTGGGGGAATAATTGTAGGTACTTTATGTTGAATTTGCGTTTGCATTGTTGCGAATTATGAATTACAAGTTATGAATTACCAATTACCAATTACCAATTACCAATTACCAATTACCAATTATCAATTACCAATTACCAATTACCAATTACCAATTACCAATTACCAATTACCAATTACCCATCAGCAATTAGCCAAAATAGCACTAAACCATTTTTCATAGCGTTCACCGAGTGCTTCGAGAGAAAATTCGGTTTCAGCTTGACGACGACAGGTGTAACGGTCAATTTCATCGAGACGCGAAACTGCTGCAATTAATCCAGAAACGCTATCAGGTTCTACCAAAAACCCTGTTTTGCCATCTTGAACAATTTCTGCTGGTCCACCACGACTATAAGAAATCACCGGAACTCCACAGCCAAGAGCTTCAAGTGCCACATTTCCAAAAGCTTCTACCCAGCGTGGTGTCATTAATAATGCTTGACATTCCCTTACAACCTCTTGCATATCGTTTGTTGATAAAAATCCTAAATATTCAATAGGAGCATTTTGATACTTTTGGCAGATGTCATCCCAGTAAAATGTATCTTGCATTTTACCCATAATCTTCAATGGGATTTTAGTCTCTTTTGCTACCGCAACGGCATCCTCTAAACCTTTTTCAGGGGAAATTCGCCCTAACCAGGCAATTTGTTGCTTTGGTTCGCTACAAAATTTATATAAAGATAAATCGATACCGCTACTGAGGTAATACAAGGGTGGGGTTAAGTGAGGAAAAGTAGCCGCTTGGGAGGGAGTATGAAAGCCGATAGTACCGGGGAATTTTTGAGAAGTTTGGGCGATAATTTGGTCCAGGGCGTCTCCTAAGGAACCCATGCTGACTAAATGAGCGATGGGACATTGCAAAAAAGGAGTGAGGTAAAAGGGTAACCAATCGTAGGCAAAGTTAAGGATTAGGTCGTATTCTTGTTGGTGTTGTCGAGCGTATTCCCACATATTCCCTAGAACGGAATTTTCTGGCATGGTAATTGGGTCGGTGCGCTCTTGGGATTGGGCAATAATTTGTAGGTTGCCGGGAATTTGGATAACTGGTAAATCTGTCCAGGTGCTCGGAGTGGGGGAAAGAATTTGTAGTTGGTGTCCCCGACGAAGCATTATGGAAGCGATGTTATGTAAGGTCAATTCTACTCCTCCACCAATTCCGCTTCCAAGCGCTCCTACTGATGTGGATATAAATAGTAGTTTCATTTATTTTTACGGTCAACGGTTAATAATCAATAGTCGATGGTCAATAGCTAATAGTCAATATTTAATGGTGCGGAAAGGTTACACCTGTTGATGACCCGTAAAGGCGTTACATCTGTAGAGACGTTACATGTAACGTCTCTACGTTATTAGTGCTATATATATTGAGGAACTAAGCTTAGAAAATCACGGGTTTTATATGAAAAAATTTAGCTTTGGGATGTTGCTGCTATCTGTTTTAGGAAGTTTAGCGTTGTCCTGTACTGTGAAAGCTGATTTTGTTGGTAACTTAGCGGTAGAAATTGATGGCCTAAAGAATACTAAAGGACAAGTTTGTCTGAGCTTGTTTGCTAACAGCCAAGGTTTTCCTAGCAATGGTGACCGCGCTCTCAAAAAACAGTGCGTAAAAATTACTGAAAATCCTTTGTTGGTGAAATTTGACAATATAAAAGCGGGGAGTTATGCGGTTGTTATATACCATGATGAAAATGGTGATAAAAAATTCAATCGCAACGGTATGGGAATGCCTATAGAAGGTTTCGGTTTTTCCCAAAATCCAGAGGTTAAGGCTAGCGCACCTAAGTTTGGGGATGCGGTGTTTATGGTTGCTGGTCCTAATACTAAGATTAAAATTCAGTTGAAATATATGGGCTAAGATAACGAATTATGAATCATAAATTATTAATTTCCAAAAGTAATATTTATTACAATGCGGAAGTTTAACCTAGATTTGTAAAAATTTTAACTCAACCTTTGCTAACGAGTCCCAATTACAGACTACAGTACTCCTAATGACCGAAAAATTCAGGGTATCTCTTCATACATAAATTCCTAGTAATTTACCGCTGAACTTAAGGAGTATAAATGCTTAAAGCTATAGTTGTAGCTTGGCTATTACTGTTTTTTGGTGACTTTCTTTCTACATTCTGTTACCACGTACCTGAACATGTTTTTGGTCGTCTTCACTTGCAAACTCACCACTCGGCAAAGAAGAATTTTCGTCACTATGCAATCCTGATACTCAATTTTCAGGTTCTTTTAGATGGAGTTTTAGGTGCTTTGCCATATCTTTTGGTAGCACCATTTTTGTGGAATTTCTCCAACGTTGGGGTAATTTTTGGGCTACTTTTTGGTCAGTTTCATGTGTGGTGGAGACATACCAGTATTATGGGTTGGCAAACTCCAGAACCAGTCACGTGGTTATGTAAACTTTTATTTATTACAACTCCAGAGCAACATTGGCTCCACCATCATAAAACTAATGAAGGCTATGGTGATATTTTCACGTTTTTTGACCAGCCTGCTAGAGTTTGGTTGCGTCAACTGCGTTTAATCAGGCTACACTTGCGTTTATCGAAGGGATAAAAATATAAGCGTTGTGTTTACAATGTCCAGTAGAATTACGACAATATACAGGCTTTGCTATATCGTAAAATGATTTTTCTCGTTTTGTACAACAAATATCAGAAAGCTAATTTTGGGAGAGAAGCCTTTGGACGATTTGCCGCCGTATTTCCTGACGATTTTGGGTAGCGGCGGTAACACTAGCAATTATATCAAGAGGGGCTGTTTGAGGAGAACCACTTTGAAATGGTGGTTGAGGATTGTATTCCATTCCCAGTTGAATTTCTTGAGCAATTTTATCTCCAAATAACTCCGCAGCTATTACTAAAGCAAAATCAATTCCTGATGTGACTCCAGCACCTGTAATTCGATTACGGTCAATCACAACTCTTTCTTTTACAGTTTCGACACCAAACATTGCTAGTAAATCCAAAGATAGCCAGTGTGTTGTGGCACGATAACCTTGAAGTAAGCCAGCAGCAGCAAGCAACAGCGAACCAGTACAAACAGAAGTCACGTAGCTAGCTTTTTCTCCTTGGATTTTTAGGAAGTCAAGAAAATTTTTGTCTTCCATTTTGGGATTAACTCCTGGACCTCCGGGTACAAACAGCATATCTAAGGCTGGACATTCATCAAAGGTCGTATCAGGCAAAAAACTGAGTCCGCGTTCACTTCGGATAGGCTCTAGATTTTCCGCTAGTAAATGCAATTGCGTGTTTGGTAGCTTGGCAAAAATTTCGTAAGGGCCTGTAAAATCTAACTGCGTCAGATTTTGAAACAGTACCATACCGATGGATAAAGAAGAAATGTTTTCTTGCACAGTCATGTTTGAACTCCTCCTGTTTAAAACTAATATTTTGTTATCGGTTATAATTACTTATACTCGCTAAAATAATTATTAATTCTATATAACTTTATAAAGGAAGGGAAATAATACAATTATGCTTAAGCTATATTATAATACTATCTCCCCTCACTCTCGGCGTGTTTTGGTGGCGCTACTAGAGAAAGAAATAGAAGCTGAATTGGTAGAAATTGAGTTTAACGGTCAACCAAATCGACCGGAATTAAAAAAATATCACTGGTTTTATAATTAACTTTAGAATTTAAATTTCATAATAAATAACCATCAAAAATTTGCATAAAAAATATATTACATCAACAATTTATTTCTAAAATATAAGAATATGAAACTAAAAATTTTCTTGTTGAAATAATGAGCCTAACTAATAGTATTTTGCCTGTTCTAATCATTGCATCTTTACCAAAAACTAGTTTGGATGCATCCCTAAAACATAGATACCCCAGTGTTAGAGCAAGAAGCTCTACCCCTATTTGCTTTGTCAGAACAAATCAGAGAAGAACTTTTGATTTAAGTCGTTTATGTGGTTCTCAATCTTCACCATCACAAGGGCAAAATAACCCCGGAAGTAGCTCTGCTAATACACCAAGTCAACCTACTAGCCAAACCTCAGTTAAGAAATAATAAAATAATCATCCATTTAGGTGAAGCGAAAATTTATTCCCGGTTTCTCCGAGAAACCGGTTTTCTAGTGGTCTGCTTTAGTAAAAAGTTTCTCGTATCTTTTGCATATAATAATCTCCCACAACAACAGGCTCATATTTCAGCGGAGAGTCAACATCAACACAAGAAGGAATGCAAGAAATCTCAGCATCATAATTTGGTATCCCAAAACAAACAATAGAATATCTTTCTTTCGCAGTAGTGAAATCCGAAGGGACTGCAACTCGGTGTTTTGTAGAACGAAAGCGGTCATTTGTCCATAATTGCATCAAATCTCCAGTATTCACCAAAATTGTTTCAGGAATAGGAGGAGCTGCAACCCATTCTCCCCAATTAGTACAAATCTCTAATCCTTCTGCCTCATCTTGGAACAGTAATGTTACACTTCCCCAATCAGTATGAGCACCCAGGCGAGGTTGTCCAGGTTTGGGTGCTTCTTGTAACGCTGGGTAATGGAGAAACCGCATAATATAATTTTGGGTTGTATGCAAATTGGTAAAATAATTTTCTGGTAAATCAAGAGCTAGTGCAAAAGCCTGAAGAACTTTTTGAGTTACTTGGGTGCAAGCATCAATCAATTGTAACGAAACTTCCCTAAACTCCGGATATTCTGGAAGCCACTTATTTGGTTGGGTCGCTAAAACTGCATAAGAATGACCCTCCAATGCTTTTAAATCCGATGGGTCTAACTCTCTACAACACAAAAACGTTTCTTTTAAATCTCCTGCTTTATTAGGGTCGAATGTCTGAGATTCTAACTTCTCGTAGCCACGACTACCTGCTTCTATAGGGATTTGCTGTTTGATTTGTAAAGGTAAAGCAAAAAAATTCTTACACTGAGCAAACGCTTTTTGTAATATATCTTGAGAAACTCCGTGATTTTTTAAGTAGAAAAAACCAACTTCACAGCAAGCTCTAGCAATTTCTTGAGCAACTTTAAGTTGACTATCGTAATTACCATCCCAAAATGGAGCAAAATCAATTACAGGTACTTGAACTGAATGAATATTTGACTGATTTACCATTATTATCTCGCTTTTACTTAAAATTGCTCGATTTTTGGAATTTATTTGTATCACATAGAAAATATCAATCCATATGATAGAAACACATCATAGCAGGGAATAATAACTAGGTAAAAGTATACTGAGGAATAAGTACAAAGTATGAATAATATTACGATAAATATCCCTGGTTTCCGTATTTTAACGCAAATATATACAGGGACAAGAACACTTGTTTACCGAGGTCTTAGAGAAAGCGACCAACAGCCAGTTGTTTTGAAGTTAATGCAAAATCAGTATCCCAACTTCAAGGAAATAGTTCAGTTTTGCAATCAGTATACTATTGTTAAAAATATTAACAGTTTAGGTGTTGTCAAACCTTACAGTTTACAACCCTATGGTAACGGCTACTTTATAGTAATGGAAGATTTTGGTGGTATTTCACTATCAGAATATATTAAACAGCATTTTGGGAAAGGTAAGCTACCAATAAGTGATTTCCTAGAAATTGCTATTTCTATTGTTACCTCTCTTGAGGAAATTCATCTTTCTCGTATAATTCACAAAGATATTAAACCTGACAATATATTAATTAACCCAGAAACAAAACAAGTAAAACTGATTGATTTTAGCATTTCCTCGCTCCTCCCACGAGAAATGCAACAACTACACAATCCAAATGTTCTGGAGGGGACTTTAGCGTATATTTCCCCGGAACAAACTGGACGTATGAACCGGGGGATAGATTATCGAAGTGATTTTTATTCTTTGGGTGTCACCTTTTTTGAATTGCTGACCGGGAGATTAGCATTTAGTAGTGACGACCCAATGGAATTGGTACATAGTCACATAACAAAACTTCCTCCTAGTGTAAATGCTATTAATTCTAATATTCCGTTAGTTTTGTCAGAAATTATCCATAAATTAATGGCAAAAAATGCAGAGGATAGATACGTAGGTACTAGGGGATTAAAGCATGACTTATCTAACTGTTGGCAAAATTTAAAAGAGACAGGTAATATTCCTCTGTTTGCTTTAGGAGAACGTGATATTACTGACAGATTTATTATCCCCGAAAAACTTTACGGACGTGAAGATGAGGTAAAAGAACTAATCCAGGCTTTTGAAAGAGTAGCCACTGGTGCCGGAGAAATGGCGTTAGTATCAGGTTTTTCTGGTATTGGAAAAACAGTTGTTGTTAACGAAGTACATAAACCAATTGTACGTCAAAGAGGTTATTTTATTAAAGGAAAATATGACCAATATCAGCGTAATATTCCTTTTTCTGCTTTTGTGCAAGCTTTTCAGGATTTAATCAGACAATTATTGGGTGAAAGTGATGCTCAACTTGCTGAATGGAAAAAGAAAATATTGCTAGCTTTAAATGAAAATGCAAAGGTAATTATTGAGGTCATTCCTGAATTAGAAAAAATTATTGGTAAACAGCCAACAGTTGCAGAATTAGAAGGAACTGCGGCTCAAAATCGCTTTAATTTATTATTCCAAAAATTTATTCAAGTTTTCACCACAGATAAACATCCTTTAGTAATTTTCTTGGATGATTTGCAGTGGGCTGATTTAGCTTCTCTCAAATTAATGCAATTACTAATGAGTGAAAATCACGGTTATTTATTACTTATTGGTGCTTATCGAGATAACGAAGTTAATCCTATACATCCTTTAGTAATGACATTAGAGGAAATACAAAAGAATGGTGTCACTATTAACCAAATAAACCTACCCCCTATCAAGCAATACGACTTAAATAACCTAGTTGCTGATACTCTTAATTGCTCAAGTATAATTGCTCAAAGACTGACAGAACTGATTTATCAAAAAACTCAAGGAAACCCTTTCTTCAGCAATCAATTTTTGAAAGCATTATATGATGATGGTTTAATTAATTTTAATTTTAATACAGGTTATTGGCAATGCGATATTGCTAGTGTGATAACTTTATCTTTAACTGATGATGTAGTGGAATTTGTCGCTCTACAAATACAAAAGTTACCAAAAGAAGCCCAAGCAGCTTTAAAAATGGCAGCTTGTATAGGAAATCAATTTGATTTAGCAACGCTTGCAATAGTTTGCGAAATATCACAAGCCGAAACAGCAGCTAATTTGTGGAAAGCCTTACAGTTCGGTCTGATTATACCAACAAATGAAGTTTATAAGTTTTATCAAAACTATAACGTAGAAGATGACAGTAAAATTTCTGTAAATTCAGAATTTAATATTACTCAAAGTCCAATATATAGATTTTTGCATGACCGTATACAACAAGCTGCCTATTCATTAATTCCTGAAAGCGAAAAGAAAATTACTCACCTGAAAATAGGTGAGTTGTTACTAAAAAATACACCTAAGGTAGAACAAGAAAAAAATATTTTTGATATTGTTCAGCAATTGAACTATGGTGTAGATTTAATTATTCAGCAAAATCAAAAGGATGAACTAGCAGAGTTAAATTTAATTGCTGGAAAAAAAGCTAAAGCTGCAACTGCTTATGC
Organism: Scytonematopsis contorta HA4267-MV1; assembly: GCA_019359035.1. Taxonomy (GTDB): domain Bacteria; phylum Cyanobacteriota; class Cyanobacteriia; order Cyanobacteriales; family Nostocaceae; genus Scytonematopsis; species Scytonematopsis contorta. Next base: position 271,126 of record JAHHIC010000054.1, read on the forward strand.
TGCTGCTGTTGAATATTTCAATACGGGTATAAAACTGCTAGCACAAGAAAGTTGGTCTTGCTCCTACAATTTAACCTTAGCTCTACACATAGAACTAATGGAAGCTGAATATTTAAATACAAATATAGAGGGTTCTGAAACTCTTGCTGAGGTTATCTTAAATAAAGCAAATAATCAACTAGATGTTATCAAGGTTTATGAGACTAAAATCCAAATTTATATGAATACAATGCAGTCTCCCAAAGCCATTGATATTGGTTTAGAGGCTTTGGAGGTGATGGGTTTGTCTCTAGCAAATATTCTAGATTATGCTGGAATCGAAGTAATATTGCCACAATTAAGCGATGTGGATAATTTGCGGGTTATGACTGACCCAAAACAACTAGCTATATTGCGGATATTAACTGCTATTACTTCTGCTGTGTTAAACTCTCGACCTGAAATTTTATTCCCAATTATTTTAACTCAAGTTCATATTTGTATTCAACATGGATATTCTACATCAAGTGCATTTTCATATGTTTGGTATGGAACTATTTTATGTATTAATCCGAAAACAATTGAAAAAGGATTTCATTCTGGTAGATTAGCAATTAAATTCTTAGAGAAATTTAATGCAAATCACCTCAAAGCTTCTGTATATAATATGTTTTATGTATTTATTAATCCCTGGAAAAATTCCCTTAGGGAATCTTTAGTTCCTTTAGTTGAAGTAATACAAAGTGGATTGGAAGCAGGAGATTTAGTTTATGCTAGTTATGGTGCAGAAAATTATACTTTTTACTCGCTTGCTAGCGGGGAAAATCTGAAACTTGTCGAACAGAAGCAAACATACTATATTGATTTTTGCAGAGAAATGAAAAATGAATTTGTTGCTTCTGATATTAGTACTGTAAAACAACTGAACTTGAATTTACAAGGAAAAGCAGTAGACAAATATCGCCTAGTAGGGGAAAGTTTTAACGAAACTATCATGCTACCCCAATTACAAGCAGCAAAAATGGGGTATCTATTATTTAATGTTTACCAAACAAAAGGAATTCTTCTTTATTTATTTAATGATTACGCTGAAGCAGTTGCTAACACAGCCTTAGCAGCAGAAAACTCAGTATCACTTGGTGCTTTTATACCTGTTGCAATTAACAACTTTTATTATTCATTAGCACTTCTTGCACAATATCCTCATGTTGATGCAATGGAACAACAACAAAATATAACTCAAGTAGAAATAAACCAGGAATTATTAAAGCAATGGGCTTTTCATGCACCATCGAACTTTCAACATAAATATGAATTGGTAGAAGCCGAACGATATCGGCTATTGGGCAAAAAAAGTGAAGCGATAGAATTATATGATAGTGCAATAGCTCTTGCCAAACAAAATCAATATATCCAAGAAGAAGCCTTAGCTAACGAACTAGCTGCAAAATTTTATCTGGAATGGGGTAAGGAAAAACTTGCTCAATCGTATATGATTGAGGCTTATTATTGTTATAGTCGCTGGGGTGCTTTAGCAAAAGCAGAAGGTTTAGAAATACTTTATCCTCAACTTCTTTATCCCATACTAAAGCGAGAAAAAAATAATGTTGACAATAATGCTACTATTTCTTTATTAAATAAAAAATCTGCAACATCTACTAGTAGTACAGCTTCAACACTTCTAGATATATTCACAGTAACTAAAGCCTCTCAAGCTTTAAGCCGCGAAATTAAATTAGATAAATTACTATCAATTTTAATGGAAGTTGTTATCGAAAATTCTGGAGCGACAAAAGGCATTTTATTGCTATTACAAAACGGTCAATTATTTGTAGAAGCTACTAGTGTTGCTGGTAATAACAACCATCAAATTCTGCAATTTATACCTTTACTTGAGTATGAAGATATTCCTCATACAGTTATCAACTATGTCAAAAATTCTTACCATAACCTAGTAATTAACAATATAGCCACAGAAATTAACTTTGCTAACGATGCTTATATTATCAAGTACCAGCCACAAAGTGTGTTATGTATTCCAATACTCAAACAGGGTAATTTAATCGGTATCCTTTATCTAGAAAATCAAGTTATATCTGGAGCATTTACATCGGAACGATTAGAATTTATTTACTTATTAATTTCCCAAGCTGCTATCTCTATAGAAAATGCTCGTTTATATCAGCAAGCACAAGAGTATGCTCAAGCAAAAAAAGATTATGCTCAACAGTTAGAAAGTTCTTTACAAGAACTAACAGAAGCACAACTACAATTGATACAAAGTGAAAAAATGTCAGCGCTGGGTAACTTAGTCGCAGGTATTGCTCACGAGATTAATAATCCAGTTGGATTTATTGGTGGTAATTTAGAGCCAGCACTTAATTACGTCAAAGATTTATTTAATATTGTTGATTTATACCAACAGGAATATCCCAAGCCTAATCCTATAATTGATGAAGAAATTGAAGCTATCGATTTAGAATATTTAAGACAAGATTTACCAAAACTAATTACTTCTATGAAAGAAGGTGTGCAGCGTATACGAAATATTAGTAATAGCTTGCGTACTTTTTCTAGGGCTGATACTGATAACAAAATTTATTATAATATCCATGAAGGTCTCGATAGTACTATCATGATTCTCAAGCATCGTCTCAAAGCAAATGAGACACGTCCAGAAATTGAAATAACTAGGAATTATGGCGATTTACCCTTAATTCAATGCTATCCCGGACAGCTAAATCAGGTGTTTATGAATTTGCTTGCCAATGCTATTGATGCTTTGGAAGAATCTAACACGGGTCGTAGTTTTACGGAAATTCAAGCAAACCCTAATCGCATTACTATCACAACTAAAATGAGTGATAATAAAAAACAGCTTTTAATCAGCATTAAGGATAACGGTTTGGGAATGACACAAGATGTCAAAGATAGAATATTTGACCATTTGTTTACGACTAAAGCTGTTGGCAAAGGTACAGGTTTGGGGTTAGCTATTGCCCATCAAATTATTGTGGAAAAACATAGCGGAACTTTAAATGTTAACTCTGAACCTGCTTATGGAGCAGAATTTTTGATTGAAATTCCCGCAGAGCAATAAACTTCTTTTAACCTGTAGAGACGCGACATGTCGCGTCTCTACAACATATATTTAATCATTCTCTTGTGAAGAACGCGAATCTTCCTGTGAGTTATCACTTGCAGGCAAAGCGCGAATCCGATTCATTTGGTTAAGCGCGTATTTAGCAGTCTCTTGTACTTCCGAATCTGGGTCATCTAAAGCATGGGACAACATTTGGCTGATTTGCGCCATCATATCGTAAACGCGAGTCAAATCTCGGATAGCATTTTGCCGAACTTGGGGACTTTCGTCTTGTAGGGATATTGCTAATGCACGGTTCATGGGTTTTAATGCTCGTGAGCCGATTTCTGCTAATGAAGCTAAAATTAAGCTGCGTTGTTGGGAGTCAGAATCAATCAACATATCTACTAATGGTTGAATTGCTCGTGAGTCCCCCTGTTGACCCAAATCCCAAATTGCCTTACGTCTCGAAGTTGGGTCTTGATTGCGTAAGTCTTGAATTAATTCCTCGATAATATTGACTTTTGCAAGACGAGAAGTCGTTTCTGGTGCTAATAATTGCGCTTGAGGTGGTACTTTTGTTTCTTCGTTGATAGTTTTACCGTTACGGTGACTTCCATTGTTTGTCACCTCTAAATTTGTCATCTGTAAATTTTTCACTTCAAAGGACGATGGATGTTGTGGTGTAACAGCATCGATGTCATTTTCTATGACGGCTGATTGTGAGATTTTTTTGGGACTACTGATGGCACGAATAAGGTACATTAATGCTCCTAAACCTCCCAATCCCGCAATACCAATCAATAACCACCAAAAAAAGCCATGATTATTACTCTTATTTGATGTGCTTGCTTTAGGACTTGGGTTAGGGTTAGGGGTAGTTATTGGTGCTGCTGCTTTTTTTGCTGCAACAGCTTCTTCTATGCTCTTGCGGGTTTCACTACCAGCTACTCCGTCTGCCAGGATATTCTTTGCTTGCTGAAATTTCGCAACGGCTGCTTGTGTAGTTACTCCGTACTGTCCGTCTAACTTATCGTTGTAGTATCCCAAATCCAGAAGTTGTTGTTGTAGCTTTTGAACTTCTTCCCCTCGGCTGCCTGGTCTGAGAAGTAAATTCGTATTGCTATCAGTAGGAATACTAGCTTGGCTAAGTTGTAAGCCTTCTGGAAGTGACTTACCAAAGGCTATGCTTGCTTGTCCCGATTGAAAACTTAGACAAGTGAAACAGACTATTATTAAGGTTGAGTAACGACATAGCCTCATATGAAAATTTTTAGCCAAAATATTTATTAAAAACGGTGATAAAAATTTGTCACCGTTTTTACGATAACTTCAATTTGGACTAATGTTAACTTTTATCTTGACACTTTAGTCAGTGGTCGCAGGTAGTTTGTAATTTGTCAAGGTTTATCCATTACCCCAAATACCTAATATTACGGTAAAATTTCTGGTTCCGGCTTTCGCACGGGGATACTAATTGAAGTAATTTTTTGTATTTTGGAGTCAGTAATTTCTCCTGCTGTAGCTTTTTCTTTTGACCCAGTTATGCTGTCCCTTTGGTTTATTAGGTATATACTTACCAAGGTTAAACCCACCCCACACCACTGTACGGTTGTTAAAACTTCTTGGAGTAATAAGTTACCAAAGAGTAGGGCAAATACGGGAGTGAGGAAAGTTAGCGAACTTAAACTCGTCAGGCTGCCACTGGAAGCAAAATAGAAAAATAATGCGTAGGCGATCGCACTTCCAAATATGGTGGCGTATGCCAAGGATACCCAGTCGTGAGGGACAAGATTTACCCATTGCTGGGACTCTACGGTTGTGGAAATTCCCCACAAAGGTAATCCCCCCAAAATCATATGCCAGCCAGTAGAGGTCACAGGGTCTGCATATCGACAAACGAAGCGAATAATTACCGTTCCCACAGCCATACTTAATGCGGCTAAGAGCATGAGCCATTCACCACTCTCAAATAAAGATTGGAGAGAGAAAAATTGGGACTGAGGAACGGAAACGGAATTAGAGAAAATTCCTAAAATCAATTGGTCGGGTAAGCCTATAAAACTGATGCCAATAACTCCTAGGGCTAATCCTAACCAACCCCATAAACCAATAACTTCACCAAATAACCAACGTGACATTAATGCCACCGCTAGTGGTTGTGAGTCAATCATAACTGACCCCAAACCCGCACCAGTTCTGACTAATCCCTCGGCTAAAAATCCTTGAAATAAAGCCCCGTCAACTAAACCAAATATACTAATCCACAACCAGGCTTTCCATCCTTGAGGCTGTGGTCTACCCATCAACGCTGCTACCACCAGAATTAAAACTCCTGCTGGAACTAACCGCACTCCGGCCATAAACAACGGTGTGGTATGGGGAATTACTCCCTTCATCGCGACCATCGCTGTGCCCCAGAGGAAAAATGGGGCAATTAATAATGCTGAGTCCTTTGTAAGCTGGCCTGCACTAACTTTAGGCTGCATGGAATTGATTAGAGACACCTTTTACACACGCTAAGTTGTTCTTTACTTAATATTAACCAATTATGACGATTTGTGAAGGTACTTTTACTTAATGGGGAGTGGGGAATTGGGAATGGGGAGTGGGGAATGGGAAGTAATGGGATAATAAAATCAAATTTCTAGCCTGCAACGCGGAGGCTAAGAGGATGTTTGAAAAGTATCAATGTTAACGAAGAACCTAACCCCTAACCCCTTCCGAACATCGGGAAGGGGAACAAGAAAATAGAGCTTTCAAAATCTCTCCCCGCTTTAGATAAAGGCTTTTAACCCCCCTTCCCATGCCGAAGCGGCACGCTACGCGAACGTAGGGAAGGGGGGCAGGGGGGTTAGGTCTCTTTGTCTTATATTATACTTTTCAAACATCCTCTAAGAGAGGAGATTGCTTCGTCATTCCTTCATCTCCTAAGAGGGTGTTTATGAAGAGAACATTAAGCATCATTCTTACCATAAGCCAGCCAGTGACTAAAGTCACTGTCTAAAAGCTGAAGTCCTCTATAAGAGGACTGAGTAATACCTCAAAAACAGATATTTTGCACAATTTAAAATTACTCCTAAAAATCTTATTTATTCTTAGTCCTCTTCAGAGGACTTTAGCTTTTAGACAGTGACTTTAGTCACTGGCTTCTAATATACTGGCTTCTAATATACTGGCTTCTAATATACTGGCTTCTAATATACTGGCTTCTAATATACTGGCTTCTAATATACATGGTGCTTAATATTTTATTTATAAACACCCTCTAAGAAGAGACGCTACCGTGAACGCAATGACAACCAGAAACTTCTCTAACTATTTCCAAAAAGCGCTGTACGATTGGAGAAGACTCTTGTTTACGCCAAATTGCGACAATGGTAACTTTGGGTGTACCAGACTCTACATTTCGATAAACTACCCCAGTGCGTTGGAGATTTTGTAAAGATTCTGGAACAATTGCAACTCCCATTCCCCCAGCAACAAGGCTAACAATCGTTTGCATTTGAATCGCTTCTTGCGTAACTTTGGGACTAAAATCTGCTTGGTGGCAAAGGCTAATAATCAAGTCATAAAGTCCAGGAGCTAGAGAACGGGGAAATAAAATAAATGGTTCCATAGCAAGAGATTGTAAATTTACCAGAGATTGATTTAACAAAGATTGATTTACCTGAGGATGATTTTCTGGTAGAGCGACGATGAGAGACTCAGCAAAAACTTCTTCATAACAAAAAAAAGTATCCTCTTCCACAGGGGGACGTAAAAAACCAACATCAATTTTTCCTTCTTTTAATTGCTGTAACTGTTCTCTTGTCGTCAACTCATGTAAATCTAAGCGAACTTGGGGGACACGAGTGCGAAATGTCCGTAAAATATGGGGCAAAATATTGTAAGCAGCAGAACTGATAAACCCCACAACCAACTGACCGAGTTCACCACGACTGGTTTGTCGTCCCAGTTGAATTGCTTGTTCCAATTGTTTAAGAATTTGTTGCGCTTCGGTTAAAAAAATTTGTCCTGCTTCAGTTAACTGCACGCTGCGTTTAGTGCGGTGAAATAATTCAAAACCTAACTCAGTTTCTAAGTGACGTATCTGTTGACTTAAGGGAGGTTGAGCTATGTGCAATTTTTCTGCTGCTCGTCCGAAATGTAGTTCTTCTGCCAAGGTGACAAAATAACGTAGATGTCGTAGTTCCAATGTACTGGTTAAATATATAAACTAATATCTAAAAGATATTAATACATAGTGAAAAATATATTGGACATAATTAACAATGTTTTTTACTCTAGGAATAAGCAGAAATAAAAGATTTCCAGTACGTCAGCACTAGATTAAATAATCGCGAGAAGATATATGAAAAATATTGTAATACCCAAACCTTGGGATGCATCTTTATATCAAGAGAAGCACTCTTTCGTTTGGCAATATGGAGAAGAGCTACTACAAATATTGAACCCTCAACCAGGAGAAAGAATTTTGGATTTGGGTTGTGGAACTGGACAATTAACAGAAAAAATTGCCCAAGCAGGTGCAGAAACTATTGGTATCGATAATGCACCTGAAATGATAGAGAAAGCTAGACAAAATTTTCCTCAGTTGCGGTTTGAGGTGGGAGATGGGAGAAATTTTCAAGTTGACACACCATTAGATGCAGTATTTTCCAACGCAGTGTTGCATTGGATTCAGGAAGCTTCTTTGGTGATTAATAATTTACAAGCAGCGTTAAAAATTGGTGGACGTTTTGTTGCTGAGTTTGGTGGAAAGGGAAATGTAAATGCTATAACTCAGGCTTTATATGAGAGTTTAGAGGAAATTGGAGTTAGTAATCCCATAGCCAGAAATCCTTGGTATTATCCCAGTATTGGTGAGTATGCTTCTTTATTGGAACAGCACGGTTTTGATGTCAATTATGCTGTTTTATTTTCTCGTCCAACACCTTTAACTGCTGGGGATGAGGGAGTCGCGAATTGGATAGAAATGTTTGCTAGTAATTTCTTCACAGGACTCACTGTTGAAGAAAAAAGCTGGGTAATTCGACTTGTGGAAGATAAATTAAAACCAACACTTTACCAAAATGGTTCTTGGATAGCTGACTACCGCAGGATTCGTATCGTTGCAGTCAAGAGAAATCCAACAGCAACAACAGCGACAACGACAATAAACCCTTGAAGGGGTATTTCGGTTTATATAACTAATACAAAACATGTCTCACAACATACTTCTATTTACCACAGCATTACTAGCAGGATTTATAAATAGTGTTGCTGGAGGTGGGGGTTTAATTACCTTTCCTATGTTGATAATTGTAGGAGTTCCACCACTTAATGCGAACGCAACAAATACAGTTGCACTTTGGTTTGGAACATTAACTAGTACATTTGCATACCGTCAGGAACTGAGCAAGCAGCGAAAGGAACTGGCTTTACTCAGCGGTATCAGTGTAATCGGAGGATTTTTCGGTTCTTATTTGTTGCTTTCCACATCTCCAGTTGATTTTGCCGCATTGGTTCCCTACCTGATGCTAACAGCCACGCTTTTATTTACTTTCGGTCAACCATTAGTGCAGCAGTTAACTGGGGATTCTCAACTTCGTTTACCACTAATTGTAATTTTAATTTTGCAATTCGCTATTGCTACCTATGGTGGTTATTTTGGTGGGGGTGGAGGTATTTTGATATTAGCTGTGCTAAACGTTATGGGTATTCAAAATATTCACACAATGAATGCTTTTAAAACTTGGTTAGCCACTTGTTTAAATGCTGCAGCAATTATTTATTTTACCTCCGCTCATATCGTTTTTTGGTTTCAAGCAATTCTTATGGCAATCGCTGCAGCAATAGGTGGTTATGGGGGAGTTTATCTAGCAAAAAAACTGCATCCAAAGTGGGTACGCTACTTTATCATTGGTGTTGGGTTCGCAATGACGGGTTACTTTTTTATTCACAACACAACTTAATATTATTCCCCCTTCCCTCCCAGGGAAGGGGGGTTGGGGGGTTAGGTAAGTACTTTGGAGCGGAACGCCAATGAAGCGTAGTGTTTGTAAAGCAATATAAGGCTATTAGTCGTCAAACAACCGATTGCCATAGACAGCAAAACGTAAGTCGGAGCCATGACTACACCAATCGAAAACCAAGTATATACGTGTAGAAGCATTACTACAGCTAACAAGCTGGCTACTCCCGCACTTGGCCACAGTTGACGCGATGGACGACCCAGCACGGCAAGAACAATAGTTGCCAGGGTCGCAACTAAAATGGCTGGAACGAGGAATGCACAAATGCCAACGCAGTTTGTGCGGGAGAATTCAGCTAAAGCATTTAAGTCAAGCATCAATTTTGCCAATTGAATTGAGGTCTGTTTATACACATAATATCTTTTTGATTTTTGTTCATCAAACTTAAGATATACCGCAAGTGGCTATATAGTAAAAACTTAACATAAATTTAAAATATCTTAAAAAAATAGCAGGGTGCTAAAATACTCACTCTGCTATTGAAAAAGCTAGATTAACCCATCAAAATGACTGTATCTATAACGTGAATAATGCCATTATCAGCTTCAATATCTGCCGCTAAAACAGTGGCATTTTTAACTTCAAACCCATCAGAACAATCAATCGGAATTGTTGAGCCTTCTAAGGAAGTAACTACACCAAGTTTTGCTAAATCGTCTTTCGTGTACTTGCCTGCGACGACATGAAAGGTGAGAATTCGCGCTAGCTGTGGAATATTTTGTACGAGGGTGGTTATCGTTCCCGGTGGCAACTTCGCAAATGCGTCATCATTTGGTGCAAATACTGTGAACGGTCCAGGGCTTTTGAGCGCATCTACTAAACTTGCTGCTTGTACTGCCGTCACCAAAGTAGTGAAGGAACCCGCACCAACAGCAATATCAACTATGTCAGCCATTTATTATACCTCTAGGATTGGCGAGAGTTTCTACTTAGAATGTAAACCAATTTGGATTGTAATTCTTAAAAAACTATAAAACAACTTATTGATGAAATATTTTTGAGTAGATTTACTGTTTTTTGAAACAAGTGTCAATAAAAAAATCAATATTCGGACTATTTTTTAAGTCAATCATGATGCGTTAACTTACCTTAAAATCAAGATACCTTGATAGCTATTCGTATAAACTATTAATCATAATTACTTATCGTTGCCACAAGTAAAAGTTATATTGTGATTTGACAAATGTTGGTAATAGATTCCAAAAATGTAGAGACGTTACATGTAACGTCTCATTATATGTAACGTCTCATTATATGTAACGTCTCATTATATGTAACGTCTCATTACATGTAACGCCTCATTACATGTAACGCCTCATTGTCGGATACATTCAGAGGTATTTGGATTTGTGAGAATTTGTTTGAAATTGTTTGGAATTGTTTGGACTTTTATTTTCCTGGCTGATGCTGCTCAATCTTAGCGTAGAGATTCTACGAAAATTGCAGCCGCTATCAAGGATAATATCACAAGTCCACCCCGCCAAAAGCCTTCAAATAGGAATGGCATTAAAAAACTGCTGAGATTCAAAGCTCCAAAACTCAAAGACATAACATAGGCAATCCCAAAGCCAAACATAGCTAGCAGGAAGTATTTCAGTAACTTATAAGTCCATTGCAGCAAGGAGCTAGTACCATCTGTTGAGGTTTTCATAGTTTTTCTCAATTAATAGATGAATTCTTTTGACTCAAAGCAAAGAGACGCATTTTGAACGGACAGTTACACACCACAAATTTGTCTGGAATTTACTTGGAGAAACTAATGCCAGGTTGAGTTATTGGCGTAGACTCTTCGGTTTTAGGGTTATTGCTAAGCATCAAAAATAAGCTTGCGATTAGGGCAATAATCAACCAAAAGCTGCTACGACGAGGTTGAAAAGAATGTTCATGTCCGCATTTTAGGCAAACTTGTCTATTAGTGTTGTATGGGTCTGCCATAAAGGGACAAAAACCGCTATTGCACTCATGATTGCAAGTCGATGAAGCCATGCTTTGAACCTCCGTTAATAGCCGTTGTGGGTGTTAAATGCTCCACACTTTCACGGTATCGCTCAATTTTATTTACGAAGGCTCATTTTTTGGCTCATTTTTTGGCTCAATCTTAGCTCACATAGTAATTTGGTGAGTATGAGTACCTATCACTACTTGTAAATATATGTAACATAGTATGTAGAGACATAAAAAGCATAATATGGCGGATTCTGTCAGGGCGTCAAGCCAGGGGCTGGAAATTGTTGAAGATGCAAGACGACAACGCGGTTGGAATAAAACAGCCGAGAGTTGGTGTTTGGCAGCGTTAACCACAAAAGCTACACTAAAACGTTTTTGGGCAAAGGAGGCAATTAACAGAGAAACTTTTATCAAAATTTGTCAGGCTGTAGGCGTAGAAAGCTGGGAAGATATTGTTGAGCGCTATCAACCTTTGAATACTGAGCTTGAGCTAAAATCTGACTTTGTTGGCAGAAATCAGGCACTTGACCAACTCCATAGTATGGTCAAGCAGGGTGCGAAGATTATTTTGATTCAAGGTGAGGGTGGTGTTGGGAAAACCAGGTTAGCACGTAAGTATTTTAAAACTTACGGCTTTGAATTTTTAGAATTATGGATGCCTGTAAAAGCCGAAGATGTGATTTCTGCGGAAAGTTTAGTTGAGGAATGGCTGAAACGAGATTTTGATGAAGAACCTGTGCGAGAGTTCGGAATCAATTTACAGCGCTTAAGGCGTAAATTACGTGATTTAAAGGCTAAAAAAGGTATACTAATTGACAATTTAGAGTCAGTGCTAGATAAGCAGGGTGAATTTATTAAATCTCGTCGCCCTTACGCACAATTATTACGAGTATTGGCTGACCCTGCTGTTAATTCTCTGACCCTTATTACTAGTCGTGAGCGGCTTTGTGAAACTAATATTGATATCATTTTGTATTTACTTCGAGGATTGGAAGAGTCTGCTTGGAGAGAGTTTTTTTGTAATCGTAAGATAAATTGTCAATCGACTGTAATTAGCGAAATTTGTAACGCTTATGGTGGTAATGCGAAAGCAATGCAAATTATAAGTGGTGTAGTTTTAAAGGATTTTGAAGGTGATATTGATGCTTATTGGAATGAAAATAAAAATGATTTATTAGTAGAACGAGAATTACAAAACTTAGTTGTTAGTCAGTTTCAGCGATTGCAAGAAATTGATATAGAAGCATATCGACTTTTATGTCGTTTAGGATGCTATCGCTATCAAGATACATCTTTTGTCTCAATTGAAGGTTTATTTTGTTTGCTATGGGATGTTGATGAATCAAAAAGAAGGCGAGTAATAAATAGACTTTTTGATAGATGTTTACTGGAATATCGTAAAGGAAAATTTTGGTTACATCCAGTTATTTTATCAGAAGCGGTTGCACGTTTACGACAAAGTGAAGATTGGGAAATTGCTAACCGTAGAGCAGCAGATTATTGGACAAAAAGTGTTGATTCTGTGACCGACACAACAACAGCTTTAAAAGCTTTTGAAGCTTATTATCACTATGTTGCAATTGAAGATTTTAATCAAGCTGCTCATGTCATCATTAGAAAAAGACCAAATCAATCGGGAGCTAATGAATCTTTAGGACGTTCCTTATATAAGCGTGGGCTGTTAGAACAATTGTCTGCAAATATAAACCAAATATTAAGTAAGATTGAAGTTGGATATTGTAGTGCAAAACTTTATCATACATTAGCTACAATTTGTTGGCTATCTGGTAATATTATCCAATCTAGATATTATTGTGACCATGCGATAGAAATAGCTAATCAGTCTTTACAGCAAAAACTTGAAGAAAGTAATCTGGATGAGTTTATCATTAGGAAATTGAGAATAATCCAAATTAATTCTTTATTAACTGTAGGGATTTACCAAATAGGATTTTGGGAGCTAGAAGAAGCTTTGGAAACCTTTAAGCAAGTAATTGAAATAAGCCGGGGAATTGATAATGAACAATATACTCCATCAGCTTTATTTCCGATGACATTTCTAAAATTACATTTTGGACATCATCAGGAAGCTTGTAATACTGCTGAGTATCTTTATAACTGTTTACCAGAACAAGGTTTACCTTTATGGTTCACAGGATACAGGTTATATTATTTAGGCTTAACTTATACTCAATTAGGAGATAATGAGAAAGCTTCTATAATTTATGACACAGTAATTTCTTTAGCTGACGATAGCCTATATACTCAAGCTAAAAATAAAGCTTTATGTGGTTTAGCACAGTTACATCGTCAGCAAGATGAATTTAGCAAAGCAATTATTTGTCACGATAAAGCTATTAATTTTTTATCGGAGATGGGTGCTAAATGTGATTTAGCTGAAGCTTTGTATCAACGTGCATTAACTTATCATAAAATGCAAGAATTTGACAAAAGTCAAGAAGATTTTCAACGAGCGATGAATTTATTTATGGAAATGCAAGCACCAAAACAAGTGGAGAAAGTTCAACAAGCGATGACAAAAAATGATAAATAAATAATCAATATATGTAGAGACGCGATTAATCGCGTCTTTATAAGGATGGCAAAAAATGATAAATAAATAATCAATATATGTAGAGACGCGATTAATCGCGTCTTTATAAGGATGGCAAAAAATGATAAATAAATAATCAATATATGTAGAGACGCGATTAATCGCGTCTCTACAAGGGTTTTAAATCACATATTGCACCAATAAAATTTTATTTCCTATGTTTTTATTTTACCTGGGTTTGTATTTATGGGCGCAAGATATGATTTAAGGTGCGCTGCTCAAGAAGTTTGGTAAAGGATTACCACCATTACGACCAACAGCAGGGATTTCTAATAAACTATCCCTGGCTACTTTAGTACCATCTTGAGTTGTGATACTGGTATCAGCGGTAACGGAGTTCTGGTCTCCTGGGTGTCCGTTGGGAACAAACAGTTGCGGGTGGTCAAAAGGTGCTTGTTGTGAGCGAACACGCTCATCTGTTAAACCTTTTAAGAAAGCCACCAAGTCTTGCTTCTCCTGGTCGGTAAGGTTTAGAGGTGGTATTCCAGGTACAGCATCACTGGGGAAGTTTCCACCACGGTTATAAAAGTCAACAACTTGTTCTAAGGTTAACTCTCCACCGTTATGGAAGTAAGGTGCAGTCAGTTCAACGTTACGAAGTCCTGGTGTTTTAAAATTACCGTTCACAGCTAATATGTCGTTACTTTGTCCTAAGGGAGGATTAAGTGTTGGAGGAGATTGACCGAATATCTGTTGGAATTTTCCTTCTTTAGCAAGTTGTGTTTCCGAGAAAGAATTGCCAAACGGGTCTGTGTTTCCTAAGCCTTTATCTTCGGTGGCTGGTCTCACTCCAATACCAAAGAAACCTGTATCTTGAACTGTTCGAGTTCCTACTGGTGGAGGTAAAGGAATTCGTCGAATTCTTCCTGCTGTAGAAACATCTGTAACAGATGCACTAGTCAATTCTGAACCTGCATGACAAGCTATACAGAATTTTTGTTGGAATAAACGCCATCCATTTTGCTGTTGAGCGTTAAGCGCACTACCATTTCCTCCGACAAATTTGTCGAAAGGTGTTTGGTCTGAAATCAATGTTGATTCATAGGCTTGAACAGCTAACCCAAAGAACAAAGAGAAGTTATATTCCGTCAATGTATATTCGTTGGTTCGCAAAGGACGGTTGCGGGGTCTGCGGAAGAAAGAAAGTCTACCAGTTTGCTGATTCACCCGAATAGCAATATTAGAATCCCACCATGTAGGTTGAAAAGCATCTTGAATTAGCTTTTCGTAAGAAACTTTTAGACCTTTTCCTTTGCTCAATGAACCGAGAACACTATCATCAGCAGCTACTGCTTGCTTTCCTAAGGGAGTTAAAGCTAGTAGTTTTTTACCCAGCTTGCGACCAAAGGTTTGTAAGCGAGGTCTTCCTGTTCTTACTGGAATCTTGATATTTTGTTTGGTTGTATCGTTAGTTGGGTTGTTGGTTGGGTTGGTGGTGTCGTTGGTTCTTTCTTGTATACTATCGATGCTTCCATCAATACCCACCCCTCTTTCTGCTGGAGCTTGACCTGCACTACCCCCAGCTTCGTTAGTTACCTGAATTGTTTTCTCATCTTCAGATAACTGCGCTCTGAATGGTGCGATGATAATGTCGTTCTCAGCAGCTGTTTCAAAAGCACTTAATGGTGGAGCCACCGCTTGGGACGCAAGAGATGAGTTATCAATCCGCACTTGCGCTCTAGCAATACGTCTGCGATTTTCTGCCTTTAAAATAAAAGCATCTTTGTCTCTTGCACCAAAAGCATTTACACCATTGAAGATATTCTGTGCCCTTCCATCCCAGAAGTTGCGGAAGTTAAACACCGCATTAATTACAGTGGGAGAGTTACGGTCTGTTACCCGACGTGTATTTATTCCTTGAACGTTAAAGATATCATCCTTTTTGGGAGTGGTTTTATCTTTATCGCTACCTGGAACCACATCGATAAATTGTGCTCGTGTTACCCCTTGGGAACCAGTAATGTCATCAATACTAGACACCACCTGAGAAGCACGGTTATTTGGGTCAGATAGTTTATGGAATGGGTAATCTGTTGCTTTTAATTGGTAATTTGGTCTACCACCAAGATTAAAAGCACCATTCGCACCTGGATTTATCTGATTTTTTGACCTACTGTCCGCTCCTGCATGGAAGTGACAGCTAGCACAGCTTTGGATACCATCACTCCCCAACTGCATGTCCCAAAAAAGAGACTTACCAAGAGCAATTGCAGCGGTTTTATCCTTGACAAATTCACTAAGGTTAGTTGGTTCTGGGACTTTGACTTTACCTAAAGGTGATATAGTGGCTACTTGCGCTGATACCAAATGTCCGCTAAGAACAGCAACACTGACAAATAATCCCAGAATTGCAGCTTTTTTTGCCCTTCTGAACAGCCTCGACAGCAAACTTGGTAATGTTGCCAAATACCTCAATAATCTTGAAATCAAACGAATACTAGGTGGAGCATGACTGCTCTCTTTTGTTTTCAAAACCGGAATCAAGCCTGTTGACTCTGAAGGATTTACAGAGTTTTTGTGGCTACTATTTTTATTGCTCATTCATTTTATTTTGCTTTAGTAGCAATCAACTTAATAATACAGACTTAATTTACTTCCTTTGATTACTTTTGCTTATCGAATAATTCTCTCTATGCAATTTTGAATACAAACCCCGATGGAAGCATGTATAAAGATTTACGCTGAATAAATTATAATTGAGTTTTTAATATTACTACTTTATTTAAAGTTAATAATTCGCAAGTTTTTTTTTACAGTTATATTATCAAGTTCCAATTTTAATTAATCATCAAAATACTTTTCAATTAAGCTTTTCAATAAATTACTTTTAACTCATGCCCTACTAATGGTAACAATAAATACTATTACTTATTTAATCAGGTGTTGCAAATGCTGAATTCGTACTAAGTAGATTTTTATTAATGACGAAAATTATTCTTTCAACACTGAGTTCTCTTGAAAAATTTAACCCAAAAATAATCAAATGTTGTAATATTGCTTCATAATTACATTTCCTTTAAAAAGAATATGAACTATGATTAAGTCGTTTCCTATGCAAAAATAAATTGCTTTAGGTTCGTAGTTGCGCTTTAGCGCTTAATTCCACCACAAAGAAGATTCATTAATTTAATATCCGTTTATATGGTTTGATTTCTTACCGCTTACCTACTCATTTGTAGCAAAATCAACTAAGCTATTATGATTTAATTATCTAGCGATGAACTATATTATTTTTTTTATAAAGTAAAATTATGGCTACAAACCAACCAGAATCAATTAACGACCGCTTTAATGGTATAGAAAACCGTTTGGGTAACATCTCAGAAACGGTAGCCGCGCAAAGTGATACCATTGATGTATTAGTGGCAAATATCGTTCAGCTAACTGAAAACGTCAATAACCTAACTGAAAACGTTAATAACCTAAGCGAACAGACCACCCGCAATATAAACAACTTGGCAGAGCAAGCAGCACAAGATAGGCAGCAAGCAGCACAAGATAGGCAGCAAGCAGCCATTGACCGTCAAGAGTTCAGAAGCGAAATACAGCGTATCTGGGAATATTTACGCGACCGTAATGGTGGCAGTAGTCTACCAAACTGACACCAGCCAGCCAGCCAGCCAGTGACTAAAGTCACTGTCTAAAAGCTAAAGTCCTCTAAAGAGGACTAATTAAGAAATGAGATTTTTTAGAGTATCTTAAATTTTGTAAAATATCTGCTTTTAATGTATCGTTTAGTCCTCTTTTAGAGGACTTTAGCTTTCAGACAGGGAATTTATTCCCTGGCTTGTAGTATAAATGACGCTTTATCTTCTCTTTATAAACACCCCTTTAGACATATGGTAAAAATTAATCATGCGTCGGTATGAACTAATGTAGAGTCCGTATTAATAGGTTTTCTTCTACATTCTTGGACGGAGATGTCTATTGAATATCAGCTAGATAATTATTTCCCAAGAATTTGCGTTATGGCATGTACAATATCCAAATAAAAATTACCTCCCCCAACAGCACGGAATAATTGAAACTTAGCGTTTGGGTCACCAAAAAAAGGTCGCAAAAACCACCCTAACTGCATCCCCACAAAACCATACAGCAGTAACCAAGACCTTAAAATTGTAGTTCTAGTCCCCTTCCCGACCTCATCCTGTTGAGAAAGTAATTGCATCCCATCATATAAAAACTTCACCCCAAAAATACCTGTCAAGCCAAAAATAAAAACATTCAACAATTTAAAAAATTGGTAAGAATCGGGGGTGGTTATTAGAAAAAACAGAGTCACCGGAGCCAAACTGAATAACAGTACACTAATTACCGAAGCTGCCGTTAACAGTACAACAAAATGCTGCTGAAAAGTACTACGAGAGCCAAATAAAACATTAAAAAAGAACAATGTAGGGAAACAAATAATCAGAG
The DNA here is from genome assembly GCA_019359035.1 of Scytonematopsis contorta HA4267-MV1. GTDB lineage: Bacteria > Cyanobacteriota > Cyanobacteriia > Cyanobacteriales > Nostocaceae > Scytonematopsis > Scytonematopsis contorta. The sequence continues at coordinate 289,181 of JAHHIC010000054.1, forward strand.
TTAAAAGGTAAAAAATTGGTAACTTAATAGCCGAAGATAACGCTTGTGCCCAACCATTAGAAGCGCCAATAATAGTACCATACAGGGCAAAAAATATCGAACTAGCAACTAGTAGAGAAATAGTTTTATTTTCTAACCTTACCTGCTGACGGATTTCTTCTAAAAAAGCTTGTCTATCGCGTAATAAACTAATTAGTACAGAAAAATATTGTATTCCGTTTTTTCTTGTTTCCAGCATAATTCTTGACGGTTGACAGTTGACGGTTGACAGTTGACTGTTTAGTGCTGATTGCTGAGTATAGGGTAGTGCTTATAACTACAATAAATTAAATCCTAATTCCGAAAATCCAACCGATTGCTTGGATAACACTGAGATAAAAATTACCTTCTCTTTCGCGAAAAAGCTCAAAAGGAGAATATGGACTACCAAAAAAAGGTCTTAAAGTCCATCCAAGTTGACTACCCACAAAAGCATATAAAAACAGCCACGACTTTAAAATTTTCTTACGTGTCTTATTTAACTCATCTTCCTCTTGAGTTAAAACCAAATTAGCAGCTTTATATAACGAAGAAATCGCAATGATTCCCGTTAAAGCAAAAATTGCCACATTTATAACAATATGAAACTGATAATGATTGGTAGTAATCAAGAAAAATAGTGCAATCGGAGCAAAACTAAATAACAATACACTAGTTATAGAAACAGCGGTTAAAACTAACGCAAAATGTTGTGCAAAAGAACGCTTAGAACCGAAAATAATATTAGAAAAGAACAACGCAGGTAAACAAATAAGCAAAGTAATTAAATAAAGCGCAGGTAACTTTACAGCAGAAGACAAAGCCTGCATCCAGCTATGAGATGCACCCAAAATTGCACCATACATAGCCAAAAATAGCGAGCTACATACCAGCATAGAAATAATTTTGCTTGGTAACCTAACCCCCTCGCGAATTTCCTCTAAAAATACCTGACGTTCCCTTAAAAACCCTATAAGCACAGCAAAATGATTATTTGAAATTTGTTTGTCAAGCATATTATCCTCACAACATAAAGGGGTAATGGGTAATGGGTAATGGGTAATGGGTAATGGGTAATGGGTGATGGGTGATGGGTAATGGGTAATGGGTGATGGTTAATGGGAATATTGTTACCATTTCCTACTCTCGTATTCCTAACACCCAATTCCCAATTACCAATTCCCAATTACCAATTCCCAATTACCAATTCCCAATTACCATCTAAAGAATAATCACTACCAGAGCCATATTTCCAAGCATCTATTAAACGATGTGCATAATATTGTGAACTATCAGGCATATATTTTATCCAATATTCCAATATATTACTTTGAGAAAACAAAAATGTATAGATGCCTAAATTTACGTAATGTAACATCCAATCAAATAAACTTACCAAACCAACTTGCGGAATAACTTTCATAACTATACCCGGATGTGAAACAGCGGTCTTTATAAGGGTTCTAGTCAGCGCAGAAAATTGCACAATATCTTGTAAAAAAGGTTTAAGAACTGGTTCTCCCAATTCCTGCATTCCTTCAAACACCGCTGATAATAGTTCATTAATTTGATTTGAATTAATATTTTGATTGACACCCACACTCATCGCTTTTTGAAATAACCAAGTAACCGTTAAACTAGGTTGATAGGGTTGTAGCAAACAAAGCGAATAAGCTGATAATTGTTTTGCCCTTAGTGCCTCACTTGTGCCAAAAGTTAACCTTTTTAAATGACGCACCATTGCACCAAAACCACCAAAACTTAACGGTGACTGATTTCCGCTGCTATCCCCTACTGGTAAAATACGATTCCAAGGAGTTTTGAGTGGACTTTGGCGATAAGTCGGAAAAAAGCCAAACAATGCACGTTTAAATTTAATCTGTTGTAGTTCCACCTCCTGGTATTCCGGTAAAAGACGCAAATACTCTTCAAAAAGAGCTTCTAAATTTAAACGTTGTGGGTGTGCGTCCATATAGGTAAACAAGTATGTAGTCCTACCATCCCTTGCTGGAAAGGCTTCCCAAAAATATTGGCATTTATTTTCCAGTTCGGTAAAAGATAACAACAAGTCCCCTGTTTCACTTTTCGGAAATTCTTGTGTAAATTCTGCCGTCCAATCTTTTACAGAGTCAGAAGAAATATATTCCGCACAACTTCCTACCACTAAACAAAGAGCATCTGGCTTTTGCCCATTTCGTGCTTGTTTGGTTATGGGAGATAAATGTCCCATAGCATCAATCAACAACTGAGCTTTTATCCCATCCCCGATATCTACCAAAACACCATCCGGGTGTACACTTACCCCATTAAAAGAAGTGTTCTCTAACAATTCTCCACCAGCTTGCAAAAATTTTTCCTTTAAAGTTGCCAGTAAATAAACTGGGTCTACTCCAATATTTAATACATCCTCGACCCATACTTCCGCACCATCTTTAAATCCAACTCTCGCAGGGTTGTACTCTGTCGCAATCGCTTTGTCTAATTCTTCTGATGATAGTAAATTTAACTCCACAAATGTTTGCAATTCGTTACGAGAGATATTCCACTCTTGTTCCCTACCACGCAAGATTCCACGCTCGATTAACGCTACTCGCCATCCTTGCAAAATTAGGGCAGTTCCGATTAAAATACCTAGAGTACCTCCACATATCACAACATCAAAGTCTACAGTACCTAGTTGCTGCTGACTTTCCTTCACAACGGTACTCACTGGTGCATTGCCTTTTCTAGTTGATGCAAGTATGTTATCAACCTTACGCAAGCTACCTAAAACATCCCCTGGCAGTTGACCGAGAATTTCTTCTGTTAGTGTCATATAAGACCTCAGTGGTGTAGATAAGTGCTATAGATAAATTTATCCATCACAATAATTGTGATGTCAAACTGAGATAAAACTAATGAATAGTGGAAAAATCGTCGCGATAATCACCGGAGCCATCTCTTTAATTTTGGCTATTGGTTACCTGATTTTAGTTCAATTACTCGACTTTCGGGGGGAAATGCTACCAGCCCCCACGAGTCAAATTGAACTACAAAACTGGGTAGTTGGTATGCTTGCGTCCCGCTCGCTTTTTTTCCATTAGTCATCTCTGGAAAATATTTATAGATTTTAAATTCACACGCAGACCTAACCCCCCTACCCCCCTTCCCTACAAGGGAAGGGGGAATTAAAAAAAACGTATTTTCTTGTTCCCCTTCCCTCCTAGGGAAGGGGTTAGGGGTTAGGTTCTTGGTCGCACTGCACTGAGAATATTTTATCGCGACTAATTAAAAGTTAAATCCAAATTCATTCATCGTAAATTAATATCAACAACATCAGCAGATGAGTTGGTAATGTTAAATTTTCTTACATTCTCTAAAACCCTTTATTTCAACTAAAAACTCAATCCTTTTACCAAAAATGATAGTTTCAAGAGAATTTATACCTAGCTTTTATATCTTTTGTTGACTTTGTTGACTCCCTCCAAGTGCCTACAATTTAACCTTTAAAGCTTTGTGTTACTCAATATAGGGCTATTTACTACAATTCTCAAAAATATTTCATCGATAAATACGATGGTTATCATCAATTAACCTAATATCTATCAAAATATAAGAATTGATTAGAGGGAAGATAGCTTAATCTTTTAAATGATTCTTGAACAAGTAATTCCATTTTGAGCCATATAAAGTTATCCTATATATTACTAAGATTAAACAAACATTAATTTCAATTTGAAATTAAGGGGTTGACAAACTGACAAAAATCAGTTCGTACTTTGTATGGTATTACTGGGAGTATAGGGGTAAGTAAATGTCTCAATATTTGCTTGAGACCGTTTGGTTAGTGCCTTGTTACGCTTTAATTGGTGCTTTGATGGCCATTCCCTGGTCTCCTGGCATAATTAGGCGCACAGGCCCAAGACCTGCGGGTTATTTGAACGCAATAATGACTTTTGTGGCGTTGCTTCACTGCACGTTAGCTTTTGCCGCAACATGGGGTAAACCAGCAAAATACGTATTAATTCCTTGGCTAAATGTCGCTGGTTTAAATTTGACCATTGATATAGAGCTTTCCTCGTTGTCCGTAGCCGCAATGGTAGTAATCACAGGAATGAATTTCCTTGCGAATATTTACGCCATCGGCTATATGGAAATGGACTGGGGATGGGCAAGATTTTTTACAATGTTGGGCTTGTTTGAAGCAGGATTGACAGCCCTTGTATTGTGTAACGATTTGTTCTTTAGCTATGTAATTTTGGAAGTTTTGACCCTAGGAACCTATTTACTTGTGGGCATATGGTTCTGTCAGCCACTAGTTATTACTGGTGCAAGAGATGCCTTCTTAACCAAACGGGTAGGGGACTTATTTCTGTTGATGGGGGTTTTAGGACTATGGCCTTTAGCAGGAACTTGGAACTATACAGAATTAGCACAATGGGCAGCGACAGCAAAAGTAGACCCAACTGTAATGGCATTAGTTGGTTTTGCGTTAGTAGCTGGTCCAATGGGTAAATGCGCTCAATTCCCTCTTCACTTGTGGTTAGATGAAGCAATGGAAGGGCCTGTTCCCAGTACTATATTGCGTAACTCAGTCGTTGTTGCCAGTGGTGCGTGGGTACTGATTAAGCTTCAACCTGTATTTGCTTTATCACCAATAGTTTCTTCCTTTATTGTTGGTGTTGGTGTAGTTACAGCCGTTGGTGCTTCCTTGATTGCCATTGCTCAAATAGACGCTAAACGTTGTCTATCTTATTCAACTAGCGCTTACATGGGATTGGTTTTTATTGCAGTGGGTACTCGTCAAGACGACGCAGCATTACTATTACTAGTCACCCATGCTTTTGCTGTAGGACTCCTGGTCATGGCAACGGGTGCGGTAGTTTGGAACAGTATCACCCAAGATATAAGACAATTGGGAGGATTGTGGTCGCGTCGTCCTATTTCCGGAATTTCTTATGTTATCGGTGGTTTAGCATTGATAGGTTTCCCACCTCTTGGTGGTTTCTGGGGACTGCTGGAATTAGCAGATGACCTTTGGACAAAACAACCTTGGTTAGTAGCAGTTTTGATGTTAGTCAACAGCTTAACCGCTTTTAGTTTAACAAGAGAATTTGGTTTAATTTGGGGTGGTAAACCCAAGCAAATGAGTGAACGTTCTCCAGAAGTTCATTGGCCAATGATTTTGCCGATGACAGTTATGATGGGCTTTACCTTACATCTACCATTAATATTAGATAATTTAGGCTTGCTACCGACTTGGGTATTAGTGGAAAAAGACGTAGCATTACTGTTGCTATGGTCAGCTATTTTTGGTTGTAGCATTGCTGGTGTAATTTACTTAGGTGATTTCATTCCCAAGCCAGTTGTCTTACCCTTCAGAGGACTACAAAACTTGCTGGCCTATGACTTTTACACACCAAATTTGTATCGTATGAGCTTCGTCGCATTAGTAGACCAAATTTCCAAACTAGCAGATGTAGTTGACCGTTTGGTAGTTGATGGTATGGTCAACTTTGTTGGTGTGTTCTCAATGATAGGTGGCGAAGGTCTCAAATACAGTAACTCCGGACAAACCCAATTTTACGCATTAACAGTACTTTTGGGAGTAAGTATCTTAGGAGGAATAGTAACTTGGCCATTCTGGGGAACAGAATTACTAAACTTCTTCGGTATAATTCTTCCACATTGAATTGGGAATGGGGAATAAGGAAATTCGCAATTCGCAATTCCCCACTCCCCACTCCCTACTCCCCACTCCCCACTCCCCACTCCCTACTCCAATCTAGCCATGTTAAGTGTTTTAATTTGGGTTCCTATTGTAAGTGCGCTGGTAATCGGATTTTTGCCCGGTAAGGCTATACTTCCAAACAGCGCTCGTTTAGGCTCTCTGATAGTTTCTGGATTAGTTCTTCTGTTCAACATTTTTCTGCTCTTCAAATTTGACATCACCAATTCAGGAATGCAATTTCAAGAGTTTATACCTTGGAATGAAACCTTGGGTCTAAACTATAAACTCGGTGCTGATGGTTTAGCAATGCCGATGTTGGTATTAAACAGTTTGCTGACATGGATTGCTATTTATAGCAGCAGCAAAGAAACTCCCCGTCCCCGCTTATTTTATTCAATGATTTTGTTAATCAGCGGTGGTGTCGCAGGTGCATTTTCTTCACAAAACTTCATGTTATTTTTCCTGTTCTATGAACTGGAATTAATCCCCTTTTATTTGCTAATTTCTATTTGGGGAGGCGAAAAGCGAGCCTATGCAGCAATGAAATTTTTGATTTACACTGCTGTGTCAGGTGCTTTGATGCTAGCTACATTTTTAGGTATGGTGTGGCTAACTCATAGCTCCAGCTTTGATATTGATGCTATTTCTACCCAAACCTTGTCAGCTACCTTACAAATTATTTTACTCTCCGGAATTTTGTTGGGTTTTGGTATCAAGATTCCCCTGATTCCTTTCCATACCTGGTTACCTGACGCTTACGTAGAAGCTTCTGCTCCCGTCGCTATTATACTAGGTGGCGTTTTAGCTAAATTAGGTACATACGGTATTTTACGCTTTGGATTATCCTTGTTTCCAGACGCTTGGAGTACTTTAGCTCCCAGCTTAGCTATCTGGGGTTCCATCAGCGCTATTTACGGAGCTGTCACAGCTATAGCTCAAAAAGATATTAAGAGAATGGTGGCTTATAGTTCCATTGGTCACATGGGCTATATCCTTCTTGCAGCAGCAGCAAGTACACCTCTTTCTGTGGTCGGTGCTGTTGCCCAAATGTTTAGCCACGGTATAATTCTTGCCATACTCTTCCACCTAGTAGGTGTTGTGGAAATAAAAGTTGGCACTCGTGAATTAGATGTTCTTAATGGATTAATGAACCCAATTCGTGGTTTACCCCTAGTTTCCGCATTACTAATTTTAGGTGGTATGGCGAGCGCAGGTATTCCTGGCTTAACAGGATTTATCGCCGAATTTATAGTTTTCCAAGGTAGTTTTGCTGTATTTCCACTACCCACACTGTTGTGCATTGTAGCCACAGGCTTATCAGCAGTATATTTCGTAATTCTTTTAAACCGCACATGCTTTGGTAAATTGGACAACAAAACAGCCTATTATCCCCAAGTATTGTGGTCAGAAAAAATACCCGCTTTAGTATTGGCTGGTTTAATTGTCTTTTTAGGAGTACAACCAACTTGGTTAGTGCGTTGGACAGAACCAACAACCACAGCAATGGTGGCAGCAATTCCAACTATAGAAAAAGCTGTATCACCAAAAGTCGCGATGAAGTAATTGGGTTGACTGTTGACGGTTGACGGTTGACTGTTGACAGTCAACAAAATGATTTTTTAGAGGGGAATAAAATGGTACAAACTCCAGATAAGACGACTACTAAAATACCGCCATCAACTCACGAGTTTGCTGATATTATTCATCGCTTAGAAGCGGGTGGTTCAATGCTACCTGATACGCCAGAAAATTTGATGCAAATTATAGGCTTATATAAAGCTTATGCAGTGCCAATGGATTTTTATTGGCGAGATTTACTTTATATTGCAGAGCAGGTATTTTTAGACCCCGTACCCTTTTTCAAGTTTTTTATTCCTAAAGAATATTTGGAAAGGGAAAATCATTATGCAGGTGATAATGCCGATTTAAGAATTTGGCGTGGTATTGGTTCTGTTCACCCGGAACTGTTGGAATTTATAGAGAAAGGTGAAACAGGCAAAATGTCCAAGTTGTTCCACCACTGGAACCACGACCGCATTAACATGGAATTTGCTGAAGAATGTATGCGGGCTATGCTGTGGCATCGTAAAATGTATTGTCCAGTCAACCAATTTGACCCTTATCTAGACAGCGAAGAGTATAAACAAAATGCTGATAGGGCAATTAAAGCATACTTTAAAGGCAACCCAGCGATGTTGGGACTCTATAAACTGTTTCCTGATATGTTTATGGAACAGTGTCGGCAAATGTCTTACTATTCCAATCTAGGGTTATTTTGGGAAGTAATGGCTCCGGTTTTCTTTGAAATGTCCGACATTTATGATGAAGGCGGTTTTAAAGGTGTTCCTGATGCAATGGACTTCTTAGTTAACGGCATTTTTGCTATTGCTGGTCGTCCTATTTACCATCATGTTTATATTCGTGGTGAATGCTATGAAATAATTCCTAAATCTAAGGGCTTCACCTGGTTGTACGAAGCGGCATTACCATATGTAGAAGCAGTATTTTATCGTACATCTCCTTTCCGTGGTACAAAATCTTATAATGCTCAAGTAGCTCAAGTACCTGATGCTCAAGAAGATTTTCACTTTGGAATTCTTTACGCTGACGTATTTCCTGTTGGTACTGCTGGCATTCCACCAACATTACTAATGCAAGATATGTTACATTTCTTGCCTCAGTATTTACTTGATTACTATCAACAATACTGTCGTGGAGAAAGTGATATGTTGATTCAGTTGGGAATTAGTTTCCAGAGGTCGATGTATAACGTAACTTCTGCGGTAATTCAAGCATTGCGAACAGCGTTGTTATATCCATTAGATGACCCAAACCCCAAACATTTGCAAAAGAACCGCGAATTTTTTGAAGCGCAGTTGAGCCGCTTTAATCGTCTAGAATATAATATTCGCGATGCGGCTCGTTTAACTTATATTCAGAGCCAAGATTATAGGTAATACAAATATTACCGCACACCCAACCCCCTCCCCGTAAACGGAGAGGGGGCTACTATTTGTAAGAAATATTCTTAGTTCAAATTCTGTAAATAGGTTGATTCAAATTCTGTAAATAGGTTGAGAGCGAGCAAGATGCTCGCACTACTTTTTATCAGCATAAAAGGTTTAAATTCCTAGCACAAAACGTAATTGCGAATTGCTTTCACGCAGTGGAGCAGAGCGCTTATTGCAAATTGCAAATTGCGAATTGCGAATTGCGAATTACGAATTGCGAATTGTTTAATCCCCACTCCCCTCTTGCACTTTGGCTATTGCTTCTTTGACAGACTCAGCGTCGGGTGACTTAAGATGTAGCAATATTTCTAAAGATTGCTGCAAATAAGACATCGAACAAGCAAAATTTCCCTGCTTTTCTGCTAAATCTCCCAACCACCATAGCGTTAAGGCTTGTCCCTGAATATTACCTGTATATTCTTCTAATTCTAAGGACTCCCTAAACAGAGACATTGCACTATCTATTTCTCCTTTTTGTGTATGGATGTGCGCTAAATTATGCAATGTCGCAGCTTTGAGGGACATATCCCCCATTTTTTGGGCTAGTTCTAAAGCCTCTTCATACAGTCCAATTGCTGTGTCAACATCTCCTTGTTCAGAATAGATTAAGCCAAGGTTGTTAATTGTTGTTGCTAAACCTTGGATATCACCCAGATGTTGAAAGATTTCTTTGGACTTCTGGTAGAGTGCTATAGACTTATCAATTTTTCCCTGTTGGCTAAAAATATGTGCCAGGTCGTTTAAAGTTGCACCTTCCCCTTGAATATCTCCAAGGTCTTGTTTAAGCATTAACGACTGCTGATAAAGTAAAATAGCTCGGTCTATTTCACCCCTTTGAGAGTAAATTTCTGCCAAGTTATGTAAATTTTCTGCTTGTCCTTGGATATCACCAATGCGTTGTGTTATTTCTAACGATTGTTGATAAAGCTCAACTGCATTGTCGGTTTCTCCTCGTTGGGCAAAAATAATTGCTAAGTTATTCAACGTCACGGCTTTGTTTTGCACATCACCTAGACGCTCTGCCAATTCTAATAACTTTTGCCCTAAGTTAATAGCTTTGTCTGTTTGTCCGCTGATACGGTATAACCATCCTAGCTGTTGCAGGATAGATAATTTAACCTGGGCTAAATCAACATCAGTTTCATTAATTAATTGCAACGCAGTTTCGAGAGTCTCTTTGGCTTTTTTTAACTCCCCGACGCTGCGATAGGCAATTCCTAGCTCATGTAAAACATTGATACGACTAAGTAAACTTTTGTCGCTTTTATTAGAATTGTCGTTGTAAAAAGCATACTCTAGCAACAAGCGCTGGATAAAATCTAAGCGTTCGTGCTTCTGCTCAACCTTCAAGGCTCCCCAAAATTTACCGGAACGGACTCCTTTTCTTGATTGCATAGTGGTTCTCGATTCCCTTGTTTGGAGATAAAAGAGCTTAAAACTTCTACCCAAAAAATATTTTTGGGCAGACGAGAAATACCAACTAAAACATAATCAGTTCGCAGCTTTAGACACTATATAGTGTCTTTCAGGATTTACCCCTTTTAATTTGTTGACTTTTGTTAAGTCATATAATACACACAATAGATGCGTCCTTTCTACAGGCGTATCACAGTACGACCTATTTTAAAAGATGCAACATCAACTTATATCATTATGCTCCAAAACAGTTACAAAGGGGATAGCTTGGGGAGCTTTCTCGCGTTTGAAAATAATTTGTAACAGAAATGGGTATGAATGATACAAACTACCGACTAATGGCTGTTGTATGGACGCGCCAAAGAAGGCAAGTTGTTCAATTAAAATAGGCTCAGAGGTAATTGAAACACACTCGTTAACTTTAAACTGTTACTTTTGCAAAGAAGCAGCAGTTTTTACCGTTATCAGATTATATTCTAAATCGCGGCAAGTGCGTAGTTTTTTCAGATGATAATCAACAAGGGGTAAAACTCTTTCCATGAGAGAGCCGCTGATGGTAAGCGTTTTATACCAGATGATTTACGTCTATTTAAATGTATACAACCCCTTAGGATAAATTCAGGGTAATTTATCATACAAATTTGGGGAATGGGGAATGGGGAATTGGGAATTGGGAATGGGGAATTGTTCATGGGGAATGGGGGGGACAACTTGTAGAGACGCGATTTATCGCGTCTTAGCCAATGTAGAGACGCGATTTATCGCGTCTTATTCAACAGGGAGTGGAAAATGGATAATAATTCAACAGATAACAGCCAACAACCAACAGCCAACAGTCAACGCCTAATCGATATCTTAAAGAATTCTTCTGTCAGTGAAATATTAAGTGTTATTGCTACCGTTAATCTTCCCAACTGGTATTTAGCTGGGGGTGCGGTGCGAAATACTGTTTGGAGTTCAATTTTTGGAGAAGTTTGTGGCTTAGGGATTAAAGATTTTGATATTGCGTTTTTTGATGCTGAGGGTGACCGTTCTCAAGAGTTAGTTGCGAAGACAGCGTTAACCGAAAAATTTCCTGATTTATTATTCGATGTAAAAAATCAAGCCAGTTTTGCTCGGTGGCGTTCTGGTCGTCAAACTTATACCAGCACTGAGGATGGTATTACCAATTGGTTACATACCGCTACAGCAACAGGAGTAAGAGTAGACCTACAAGGACAGTGGGAATTATTTACTCCTTATGGGTTAGATGATTTATTTGGTGGGATTATTCGACCAACACCAACACACATCAACAATCCAGACGCTCGCGATAAAGCGATTACTTTTTTGCAAAAATGTCCTTGTTTACGGCAAGCAGAATGAATATCCTAGGAATTGTTTGACGGTTGACTGTTGACTGTTGACGGTTGACTGTTGACCGCTGACTGTTGATATCAATGGGTTTGGGAGATTTACAAATAGAAAGTCTGCCCACCCCCACAAAAGTAAATAGGTTAATATTGACAGTTTGAGTTGACCCGTTACGGGGAATCATAAAGGTATGAAGTGCAGCTGACCCTTTTTTTGGGGTTAGGAAAAACTAAAGAAAACATTATAACTAGGGCAATTTTTAGTAAGTCATGCATCAAACCAACACACTGTTCCCACTGTTTCCCAAAATGGTACTGTTTATTACGGCGATAATGCTAGCCTGGTTCAATCAAAAAGCACCTGCTTTTGCGGAAGATTCTACTTGGGATGGTGTTTTGGTGGTTGAGGTTGGCGATAATAGCAAAAATAATAGGGAAAATAGTACAGTTAGCCAAGCTGAGACAAATGCTGAGACAAATAGTGACAAAACTGTCAAAGATATTCAAATCCGTTTTTTGAATAATAAAGACAAGTGGGTTGATGAAAACGGTGAACCGATAAAGGGAAGAACCCAAAGAGATTTTATTCTTGGTAATTTGCAGCTAAAGCAGGGTGAAGTTTTTAGTGTAGACCTTTTGCAGAAAGATTTGCAGCGTTTAAGAAGGTTGGAACCTTTTGATAAAGTTGAGGTTTCTTTGGAAGAAGATGCTGCGGGTGTGAGTATTATCTATAGTATTAGGGAGAGTCGCTATCCATCTTTTAGTTTTGGTGGTGGTAATAGCGACGATTATGGACTTTATGGGTCGGTGGGTTATACCGATGCTAATATTGGTGGGGTAAATGACAAAATAGATGCGAATGTCAAAGTTAGTGGTGTTGAGCTACTACAATTTGATGCTCAATTTACTAGCCCTTACCGTCGTTCTGAACCAAATCGTTTAGGTTATACAGTCAGTGCATTTCGCAGTCGCGAGTTATCTCAAACTTTTGACGATAAAATTAGACTTGCCAATGGTGATAGGGTTCGTGAAGGAAGGTTCGGTGGTAGCGTCGGTGTTTTACGCTCGTTTGGTGATGTCGATGCTGCTTTAGCTGTTAACTACACCAGGGTCAGTCTTCGCGATCGCAATTACGATGTTGTTCAACAAGACCGATTGGGAAGTCCTTTGTCGGTTAGTGGTACTGGTATTGATGATTTGGTGACGGTATCGCTATCTTTAACTCAAGACTTAAGAAATCGCCGAAATACTCCCACAAGTGGTTCAATTTTGAATGTAAGTACGGAACAAGCGATTCCGATTGGACTGGGGAGTATTTCTAGCAATCGCTTACGGGCTAATTATATACAATATATTCCTGTAAAATTTTTGGGAAATGGTGGTACTGATAGAAACCCAGAAATGTTTGCTTTCAATGTGCAAGCTGGTACGATTATTGGTGAGTTTCCTCCTGCACTAGCTTTTAATCTTGGTGGTTCAAATTCTGTGCGAGGTTACGATTTAGGGAAGATTTCTAGTGCTCGTAGTTTTGGTTTGGTTTCTATGGAATATCGTTTTCCTATTCAAAGTTGGATAGGGGGAGTTTTGTTTACAGATTTGGCTACTGATTTTGGAACCGGGAAAGATGTTTTGGGGGAACCGGGGGTGCTGCGAAATAAACCGGGAAGCGGCTTTGGGTACGGGGTCGGATTGCGCTGGTTGTCTCCTATTGGTTTGATTCGGGGGGACTTGGGGGTGAGTGACCAAGGTGAGGTTAAGTTTGAGGTTAGGACTGGTCAGCGGTTTTGAGAAGTTGACTGAAGAACCCCTCTCCAAACCTCTCCCCGCAACGGGGAGAGGCTTTGAAAACCGTATTTCCTATTTACAGCAAATTTTAAGTTAATGAAATATAACCGGGCGGGCAAGGATGCCCACCCCACAAGAGTTTGGTATCAAACCTATGTATCTCATTTACCTGCAAACTGCTGTATCTAATCTGATACTTTGAAAACATCCTCTGATATTTTTTAATTTAGATATAAAATTTTTAACAATGTTATAAAAATAAAGATTTTGGGAATAATAAAATTGTACAAAAAAATAATTTAAAAAAATAATCAAAATAATAATATGCGCGAGACTATAACTTTTTTAAGATTATATTTTTGCCTTGTGGGAGCATTGGGAAGTTTTGGCAATTTGTTAGGGTTATTAAACAGCCCCAATATAATTGATGTGATATTTACCTTTATTAAACTTTGCGTTTATTTTTCAATTTTATATGTTGGATTGACATTAAAGAAGACGCTTTTAAAATCTCCTGAAATTATTCAGATTATACTCATAATACCAACAGATGGCAAAGAAAGCAGATATCAGGACCAAAAAGTTAATCAGTCTTGCGCCAAACAATTGGGTATAGGGATTGAAACTCGATACAAAAAGAAACAATTTAGTGACATAAAAGTTTTATTTGTGTCCAATAAATAATTTTCCATTTCCGTTCAATTGCTTTCCACCTTTGTAGAATACAGGAACGTAGAGACATCGGCAATTAAACTTGCTTACTCTGCTTAACTGTCAAGAAGTTAACGACTCTAAGAGGACAATCAAAATGAGCAACAATCAAAAACCTTATACAGGCGAAATCCAAATCAACGACCTGATTGATAGTGCAGTAAAAAATGCAGTAGAGCGACGAAACCCAGCTATAGATTTAGAAGATAACTTACCAGACTTATCTGATAAGCAAGCAGAAAGTATTCTAGGTGGAACAGGTACAACTATTACAAAACTAGAGCTTTGTAAACCTAAAACGAAACCTATTTGCCCAATAATCGTCGGGTTAATTGCTCCATCTCACGCAACAGCATAGTATTCAAGTTTTAAAGATACTATATTCCAGGAGGGCTAATTCGTGGGAGATACATCTTCTGCGCGTCAAACCACACTTTGTCCCAGTGCAAGACCAGAATTAACAGATAGCATCGTCTTTGGCATTATCAGTGGAACGGTAGCAGAACCTCATGTGGCTTATCTAAAAAAAACTCTACCCGTCACCGATGAACTTTTAGCAAAAGCGGCTCCAGTTACACCAACTGAAATCTTTAGAACCGCAGCACCCTGTGCAGCATCCGGATGTCAACATTTTGATGGCAAAGACTGTCGTTTAGCAACGCGAATTGTAGAGAAATTACCAGTAGCAGTAGAAGAATTGCCACCCTGCTCAATACGTCGAGATTGTCGCTGGTGGCAACAAGAAGGCAAAGCAGCTTGTATGCGTTGTCCTCAACTGATTACAGATAACTACGATTCATCAGAACTATTACGTAACGTGGCAACACCGACTGTTAACTGCTGACTGCTGGCTGCTAACTACTGGCTGCTAACTGCTGATTGTTACTTTCAACAAAATCGTAGCCCCCTCCCCGCGTGCGGGGAGGGGGTTGGGGGTGGGGTTTTTTATGTAGTTGGGTGTGGGGTTTTTACTGCGGGAAGGGAGAAATATCTTTGCTTATCTTATGGTCATGTTTATTAAGCCGAACCAACCCTCCAAATAAAACCAGCCAAAGCACCACCACAACCCAATGGACAAAAACTATCATCCAAAAAGAGCTAGTCAGCGCATAAATTATCGTACAAGTAAGACCTAAAAGCCAGGTTGATATCAAAAAAACAGGATTAAAAAACGTAGGAAATCCCTCTTTATAAAAAGTCTTCGCATTCAAAGGGTGGTAAATAACAAATAATAACAACATTAATCCAGCCCAAAATACTCGCCAACCCCAATTCAAAACTTCTGTAGGAAGAGGAAGCACTAAAACCCGAAACACTAACTCTTCCGTAATTGCCGGAGTTATCAAACAGCGTAAAATAAGTAGAATTAAATGAATAGGAGAAAGAGAATATAACTTTGGATTAAAAGTCAAAAATTTGCAAGAAAAACCCAAAGGTATAGTAATTACAGCATAAATTAACAACCCAGCAATAGCAATCAACCAATCTCTAGACTCAGGAATTGCTAAAGAGGTTAATAAGCGATTCAAAATTATAGGGACAGGAGGTATATCCGTAAAAGGAATCATAATTTGTCCTAACAAAACCGTTGGTGCTAAAGGTAAAATATCAGCTTGCCATCCTCCGACTTGATTGGTTCGCAAAAACCAAAGTTTCGCACCATTTTTTAAGAATATAGTAGCAAGTTCGTCATGTACTTGTCTGGGCATCATTGTTCGCCAAGTTGTCAAACCAGCCAAAACACTACGATTTTGAAAAAGTTCCGAACTTGCACTATTATCACCGACTCCGGTTCCAGCTAAAGCACTTGCATTACTTTTCCAATCTTTTCTGACTATTCCCAAAGGCATTAATTGTTCTTCTAAAGCTGAACCTAGGGATACTAATTTTTGGAAGCGTAGAGTTTGTGGGTCATCGGGATGAGTTTCCAACCATTTAAGAATTTCTGGGGTGGAAGAAACTTTTTGTCTAATCGCGACTATAGCAGTATACAGTGCTTGACTGGAATCTTGTACGCAAGAAGTTGCGGTAGTAACTGTGGCATTTCCCGTTCCGTCACCGACGCGATAACGAGCGGTCATAACTTGTAATTGTTGCTGAAATTCTTCTAAAGGTGATAGTTTGACCCCATCAAAATTATAATCTTCCGTTACCGCATCAAATTTAACCAAGACATCCGATACAGGACGTGTTGCTAACCATCCCCATTGTAAATTGCCCATATAATCTGCCCAAGTGTGTCTCCCAGCAATTATTCCGTCGGGATTTTGGGCATAAACTTGTTGGTATTCGATGCCAAAACGTAACTCATTCGTCAGGCGATCGCGAATTACTTCAGCCGTTCCAAATGAAAAATGTCCGGTAACAGTAGACGATACAGCTAGATGCTCTCCTTTTTTGCCACCGATTCCCCCAAACAGATGAATAACAATAGCTTTGTCTCCCTCCGACCAATTTGATTGAGCAGATGGTTCGGTTGCTACTGCTTTAATGGGTTTGACTGCTTCAACGGTAACCTTGTTAATTGTGCCTTTACTTTTCTCTGTTTCTCGCCAATTTTGTGTTTGAATATACTTTATTCCTGGTTCTAACCCTGAAATCGCTTGATTTGATTGCAACTGGAACAGAGCGCGAGGGGCTAAAGCTTTAACAACAAATACATCATTTTTATCTTCAGCACCGTAAATATACCAGCCCGATTTCCCCGCAGGTGAATTTTCTATTTGTCTAGAAGTTGAGGGTAAAAAATTGCGTTCATCTGCTACCTGCTGGGGGATACGGATAGTTTCTTCTATACCATCAAATTTTCTGGAAGTGGAATTGTAATGACGTACTTGAAAAAATTCTGACCTAACTCCTGCTTGCTTCTTTAATATTTCCACTAACCCATAAAACCTTCCGGTAGCTAAAACGGGTTCGTTTTCAATTTGTAAAATATCGTCACTTCCACGCTTAATAACAGAGGGTGTCTTTAAAGTCACAATAACACTATCGCTCGGTCTGCTACCAGCAAGTGATTGTAAGGGTCCGACTTTCTGACGACCATC
This sequence comes from Scytonematopsis contorta HA4267-MV1, assembly GCA_019359035.1. Lineage (GTDB taxonomy): Bacteria > Cyanobacteriota > Cyanobacteriia > Cyanobacteriales > Nostocaceae > Scytonematopsis > Scytonematopsis contorta. The sequence continues at coordinate 306,231 of JAHHIC010000054.1, forward strand.
AAGACGAGAGGGGTGAACTATTCCCTTTTTTTCATTTTTCTTAGTCTCAACGGTAAAACTGACATTTTGGGTAACAGCTTCCACATAGGACAGCACCTGTTTTTCATTTTTCCATTCCAAACGCACAACTTTTCCTAACAGGTTTTGCGCTTCCGGAGGTGCATGTTGTACCTCAAAATATACCCAGTCAGATTGGGGAGAAGAAAAGTAAGATTTTTCGCTGGGTAAAATTAATCTTCCTACCCAGTCAGCAACGGGTTGATAGAGATTGGGAGGAACTTTTTGCTCTATAGGATAGAATTTAGGTTGATTAAAATTTTGCTGAGCGTGAATTTCGTAATGACTTTTTTGTCTAACTGAAGCTTGGGACTGAATAATAAAAATATTAAGTATAAATACTGAGAAAATAATTAATATTACTAACTGCCGAAAAGCTCTATATTTAAGTTTGGTTTTGCTCCGTATAAGTATTATCCGAGATTTACGCCTTAACATACTAGTAATACTTGATTCAGGTGATGATTAACCACAAACTAACACGCGATACAATAAATTGTCGCGTAGATAAAAAGCCAGGGAATAAATTCCCTGTCTGAAAGCTTAAGTCCTCTTTAGAGGACTTAAATAGTATATTCATAACAAATATTTTTATGAAATTAGGATGTTTTTCAAAACTTTCTCTTAGTCCTCTTACAGAGGACTTAAGCTTTTATTCCCTGGCTTTTATTCCCTGGCTTTTATTCCCTGGCTTTTATTCCCTGGCTTTTATTTAAAGGAATTCACAACCTCTTTGTAGCAAATAAGCCAAAAATAAAGTGCTACATTAATTCCACTAAATAACTTAGGTATTCCTTCCAACGGACTGGAAGTAGTGCTTCCCAAGTGTAAGGAATCTACAGTTACGGCAGAAAATATTAAACCCAAACCGACCATAAGTATAATATAAGGAGTTGATTTTATTATTGGGCGCCAAAAACTAATTCCATAGCAAAGAGCGATAATAACATAAACCCCTATGGTTGTAAGTTTTGGGATACCAACCATCGTAAGCATTATATGAACCCTATATTTTTCATTAATCAAAAAACCTAAAGTTATTAGTGCAGAATAAAAAATAAAGTTATTGTTTTTGTTTTGAGGATTAATATTTTTAAGTAAAGCAAAGCTAAAAGCACAAACTAACGGTGGTACAGTACATAATAACTGGAAAAGATTTGTTAATAGCCCCTCAGCAGGAAAATTTGGGGAAGAAGGTGGCAGAAATAAAGCACCAGTAGATGGATTAAAGTATTGAGCATAAGCAAGTAAAGCAAGGACTACAAGTAAACATAAACCATTAAGCCACAAAATAAAGCGGTAGTTGACCATAACATTAGGTAAAAAGTGAGAAACAGATTTTCACGCAGACCTAACCCCCCTACCCCCCTTCCCTAGGAGGGAAGGGGGAAAATTAAAAAAAACTTTGTTCTCTTGTTCCCCTTCCCTTATAGGGAAGGGGTTAGGGGTTAGGTTCTTTAATAAATAAAAAATACCCAATCATTTATATCTAACAAACCTACATATGGCAACAAAAATAATAGTCCCCCCTTCCCTAGAAGGGAAGGGGGGTAGGGGGGTTAGGTCAAGATTTCTTTAATAAGCACCAGTCTTTTGCAAAACAACATTGAAGGTTTTGAGCAAAATTTTAAAGTCCATCCATATAGACCAGTGTTGAATATAGTCAACATCTAGCTTCACTGCATCTTCAAAATTTTCGATATTTGAACGTCCAGAAACTTGCCATAAACCAGTGATACCAGGTAAAACTTCTTGACGGATAAAGTGACTTTTTTGGAATTTTTCTACATCCCGTAAAGGTAAAGGACGAGGACCAACAAGACTCATTTCACCTAACACAACATTAAACAATTGTGGTAACTCATCAAGGCTGTAACGACGTAAGAATTTACCAACTCTTGTAATGCGGGGGTCATTTTCTAGTTTAAAGAGAACACCGTCTTTAATTTTATTCTGTGACTCCAGAGATGCTTGTAAAATTTCTGCATTTACAACCATCGTCCGGAATTTCCAAATGTAGAACTCGTTACCGTGCAAACCAACTCGCTTTTGTTTAAAGAAGACTGGTCCAGGAGAATCTAACTTGATAACTAGACCAATCAAAAAGTACAAAGGTGAGAAAAGTAAGATTAAAATAATCGATGCAACAGTGTCCAAAAACCGCTTCACCCAAAAATCACCACCGATAATAATTGGTGCGGGAATAATTGGACAAGGAGCAGCACCAACCATACTAGGAATGGATTTAGGATGACGAAAATCATCAACTGTTGGAAGTATTCTGAGAGTGATACCTGCAGTATAAAAATGCCAGCAAATATACAGACGATTTCTGATTGAACTCCAAGAAACAAATGCTTCTACTACACCTTGTTTCTGAAGATATTCAAAAGTTGCTTTGCGATTAGCTAAATCCAAACAGCTAGATTGAGCAACTCCCTGTATGTTGTAGCAATGGTCTTGTTCTAAGAGATTTATGTGATACTCTTTTTCATCAGTGTCAGTGATTACGAAAATAGAGTGACGAATAGCTCCTTTTTTACGCACAAACTTTGTCGCAAAGTCAAATATAAAACGAGATGTGCAGATGAAAACAACAGAAAGAAACCAATAAATTAGGAAAGACGGACGTGATATATACTCACTTGTTTGGTTGAGAAAAGCTATAAATGGTAAGAGTACCGCTGACAATGAAACTGCTTTAATGATATCAGGGTAATTACGGCGGTTTTGACCTGCTTGGTAGAGACCGCTAATCATCATTATACAGACTTGGACGCAGAGACTAAGTAAAAGTAAAGATAAATTTTCTGCCCAAGGAAACTGTAATTGATTTCCGTAACTAAGAGCTAAACTCCATGACAAGCTTACAGATAAAGCATCTAGCAGGATTAATATAACTACCCGCATTGCTCTGATAAATAACCCTTTTTGTATTGTTGTACCACTAGCGGAGCGTAAGTCCGGTTTGAAAGTTTCTAGAGGTATATTTTGAGTAAGCATTATTTGGTGAACTCCAACTTTTTTGATGATTAGTAATTTGTTAATGATTGAGTCTGGGGAACAATAAGGAACTATTTAGCTTGGATTTTTAAACTCCAAACATCCCGTAAAAATAATGTGGCTAAAAACCAAGGTTCAATCAAGTAACGTCTCCATAGCCTTCCTGGTTCGCTAAACAGACGATAAGACCATTCCAAACCAACTCTTCCCATCCAGCGCGGAGGTGTGGGAACCGCTCCAGCTACATAGTCTATGCAGGCTCCGCTAGTTAAAATACTGTTTGTCTGAATCTGTTCTAGATTGTCTAAAATCCAATGCTCTTGACGCGGCATACCCATTCCTACCATTAAGATATGAGGTTCGTAAGCATTGATAGCATTTAGGATATCCAAATTTTCTTGATTGTTTTTAATATAGCCGTGAGCACAAGCAATCTGTAGTCCTGGATATTTTTGACGTAAGATAGTAGCTCCTTGTTCTGCTACTCCTGGTTTTGAACCCAAATAAAATATGCGCCAACCTTTGCGAGCAGCTTCTGCCATTAAAGGCCATACCCAGTCAGCATAAGTTACTCTTTCTTCTCGTTTCAGTGGAAAACCTAACAGCTTACCAATAAAAACTAGAGGCATACTATCAATATGAGTGTACTCAGCTTTAGCGTAAAAAGCTCGCATTTTGGGGTCGTTATGGTACAGGTAAAGACTATGCAAATTATGGTTTGCAATAATCCATTTATGATTCTGTTTAATAGACTCTGCAATTAACGAATTCAATTCAGGGATGGAGAGTGCATCCATTTGAACACCGAGAAATTTGTGAGGTACTTTTCTCATAGAAGGAGGTTGCTCATCTATGAAAACATCTGATTGGGAAAAATTAAGGGAACTCATGATTTGTAAGATTTAATTTTTGTTATTTAGCCGAGTAGTGCGAGCATCTTGCTCGCTAATTGTGTAGTGCGAGCATCTTGCTCGCTAATTGTGTAGTGCTCCCAATAATTATGCATTCGTCAGTAAACTCAATTGGTTTTGATTTAATGACATCAAAACATCAGCAACATTTTGGGCTTTAGCACTCCAAGAGTACTTCTCGCGAATCAGAGAATGCGCTGCATCTGCGAGTGGTTGATATTTTTCTAGGTTCAAAGCTGCGCTAAGAACTAAATCAGCAACTTCTTTAGCTGAATAGCCTGAGATTAGTAGATGCTTGTCATGTTGAAATTCTTCCAAACCTCGTAAACCTTCTGGAGTAGATATCACTAATTTTCTACTCGCAAAATAATCTAAGGTTTTGTTACGTGCCCCACCTGCAACTGCTTGCTTAGGAAATGGTAGAAAGCCAATATCTGTGTAGCGTAAATGATTTATAAAATCTTTTCGCTCTGGTAGAAACCCGGCAAAATGTATATTCGATGGTAGTGGCTGTTGAGCATCGCTAGCATCACGACCGATGACGACAAATTGAACTTTATCGCTATGACTTTCCAAGTTTCTAGCGACATCAATCGCCATAGATACAGACATATCATTACTAGGAAACTGAAATGTTTTAGGAGCGACAAGAACAACTACTTTAGCTGGTCGTAATTTCTCAAATGGGTCTGAATCCTTAGTGATTTCCATATTCAAAAAGTCTTCAGTAACCCCATTCCCAACGCAGTGAATATTGTTAGAATTGTACCCATACCACTGTTTTACTAACTTTGGAGTCGATTCACCTGCTGCAATGATAGGGTTGCCAGAGAATATCAGTACACCCTGAGCCAAATATGTCTTCACCAATTGTTTAAATTCATTTAAAGGATTAGCAACAGAAAACAAACGACTCCAGTATTCATATGCAGAAAAAGTATGAAAATCTAATGCCAAAGAACAGTTTTTTCTTTTTTTGATTGTCAAAGAAATAAGAGCCGCTAAACCAGGTAATGTTTCTTGAGCGTAAATTATATCTGGTTGAAATTCGTCTATACTTTTTTGTATTGCTTTAATATATGATGAAAGACTTCTTGAACCAACAGATACTGAAGTTGCATAATCAACAGTTGAACAATTTAAACCAAGCTGACAAACATCAAAATATTTAGTGAGGTATTGTCCGAGATAAAAAGGTCTAGTAAAGGCTCCAAATGGCTGATTGGAATCAAGTGTAGATACTAGTAGTAAACGCTGAGACATAAGTTATTCACTGGTACATATAGTTCATTAAGGAAAATTAGCTGATGAAGATGCACCAGAATAAGAGCGAAAGACACGAAAGTAAGTAATAAAAATTAAGAAGTTTGCGAGTTTCCTTGGTTAATGTCTTCGGTAAATGTAGGAGAATCTGCTAAATTCTGATAACCAATAAGAGCGCGGAGATAAGGTAGAGACCAATAAATAAACCAGAATGGTCCGGAGTGACGACTGCAAAATACAGTCCAGGGTTTGAGTGGAAAAGCTTTAATGTGAGTAACTTTTTTTAAACGTTCTAAAGCTGATAATTTGGTATCTGCCCAACTATTGTTGATGGAATTTTTACTACAACTTCCTACATACCCTGGTGCAACCCATATAGAGCAACCCTTATTTTTTGCCCTTAATCCATAATCTAAATCACCTAAAGTATGGACAAAGGCATCGTCAATATTTCCAACTTTTTTTGCAACACTATTTGGAATTAAGATGCAATTACCAAACATAGTATCACACTCTTGGATGATTTGCTTTGAACCTAAAAATTCATACTTATTGGAATACCATTTACGAGATTTGACAGCACCGCCGTAGGAAGCTTTTCCGGTGATTGCATCTTGAGTCGAGCCAACAACTATTGAATTTTCATATCCTTGGTCTGTTAATTCTTGATGAATTACTAACAAGCGTTCTAAAGTATTTCCTTCCAGTAAAGTATCATCATTTAACCAAAGATAATAATCATAATTCCTTTGCATTGCTTCACCAAAAGCTAACCTCATCCCTCCAACCCAAAAAAGATTTCCGTCTCCTTGTAAAATATTCACTTCTGGGTAGCTAGCTTTAACCGCATCTGCTGTACCATCAGAACTACCATCATCGGTTAAGTAAACATCAAAAGATATTGTCTGCTGAGATAATGCACGCAAACAAGTCAAGGTTGTCTCGCGTCTGTTAAAACAGGTCATTATAACTGCTAAGCGTGCTTGTTTCATAGATTATTTGCTTATCCTATTAATTAAGGTTCAATTTTCTTTGGATAGAAATTAAATAAATAGTTCGGGTTTGAATAAATTTTAGATAGTTTAGAGATTTGCTACCCGCTCCATCCAAGAGCTTAAATTGATATTCAAATTGAAAGCACGCAGTTTTTGTTCTACTTTTCTAACAGTCAACATATGTCGATGCATTACTGATGTACGTGGCATCTTATGTCTTATTACTGCTTCACATAACCAAGTGTATTTTTCGGAATTTTTATTCAAATTACTTAATTTTTTAATTTGTGAATTCCAATCGTCATAGTAAAATAAATTGAAATAATGAACAGAGACAAACTCATTCCAGTTTTTGAGACGTACTTCTTTAATTAGACGGTTATGCAAAGGCAATGGATAGCTATAAGCATAAGAAAAATGAGATACGTCTTCTTCTAAAGCACATAAAGTCACAGAAAGTAGTGACTGCTCCACAAAATAAATACCCTGAGGAGGGTTAATATTGAGGTGCATTACTTTTTCAAAATTTTCTTTCCAAGCAGTAAATATACCTGCGCTTCTCCTGACGGCAACTAACCCAGAATTCCAATAAGCTCTAATTTTTTTATTACCGATTGGTGTATTGACAAATTTTTCCTGTTTAACCCCACAGATTTCATATAGTTTTTGCCAATACCATTCGTTGGGGTCGTTAGCTCCCATAGAACCGATTCCTTGACCGTATTCAGGACGCATCCGTACATTACAACCTTCTGGAAGTAAAAATTCTTCTGGCTCAGAAAAAAAGCATTTATCACTGTCTAGGAAAACTAAAATTTCTGCGTCTATATTTTTCTCCGCATATGCACAAACGAGGGGCTTATTTGCTAAATAATAGTCGTGAAACTCTTGGTTAATAGGGATTTGTTGATGAATAACACCCAATTCTTCAAAAGCTTTGCGAGTTTCTATAGCAATAGGTTCACCGACTCTGGGATGGAAGCTATATATTGGTGTATCTTTTAATTTACCGCAGAATTTACGAATACTTTCTGCAAGCATTAAAGATTGAGCTTCTAAACGACCTGGTTCTGTACAAATTATAAATGCTAATTGTGCTGACATTTTGTATTCTCCTTAATAACGTAAATATAAACAAAACTTGATGAATACTAATCAATTCAATATTTAATTTTTCAAACACTCAAATAAGACTCTTTCGAGTTATAGGTTTGATTTTTTAATGGGTCGGTTTTATCTACCATCACAATTTCGTGAAAGAGAGATGAATAACGACGCGCTTGTAGTTCTAAAGTAAATTCTCGTTCTACTTTTTCGCGAGCATTAAAACACAGCTTCTCATATCTTTCCGGATTTTCCATTACCCAATTAATGCCATTAGCAAAATCTTCAACTTCATATGGCTTGGCTAAATAACCATTTTTTTGATGGTCAACAATATCTTTTAAACCAGTCGCATTAAAGGCAACAACTGGAGTTCCACAAGCTAATGATTCAGAAGCAGTTTGTCCAAAAGATTCTTGTAAAGATGGAACCAACATTACATCTGCCGCCGAGTAAACAGTAGCTAAAGATACATCATCATATAAATGCCCTAAATAATGTGTTTTGAAACCCAAATCAGGAGGATTTTCTGGTTGAGAAGCTCCAAAAATCACAACTTCCCAGCTATCACTTAAACCAGAGTGACTTAACTCTTTTAGTGCTGGTTGTAATAAATGAAATCCTTTATTTCTATCACTCGTTGCTTCTATTGCTCCAAATAAAATGAGCTTTTTATCTTGAGGTAAATTTAGAACTTCTCGCGCTAAATTTTTAGTGATAGGTCGATATTTTTGGGTGTCAAGTCCATGTGGTATCACCTCAATTCGATAATTAGCGAAAAGAGAACTAGAAGCAGCGCAACTAGCTAACCAAGAACTGGGGGAAACAATAGTTATATTTAGATTTTTCCAAGCTCTAGCTTTTCGTTGCCAAACCCAGCGCGATACATCCTTCTCCTTATTGCTATTGAGTTGAGGACAAGCTCCGCAAGATTTCATGTAACGGTCGCATTCACCAATAACATGACAACCCCCGGTGAATCCCGACACATCATGAAGAGTCCAAATAAGAGGACGCTTTAATTTAGCGAATGTTTCTATTTGCATAAAACCTGCACTAACCCAGTGCAAATTAATAATGTCTGGATTAATTCCAGCGACTTGGGAAGCAACTCTATCTGGTAACCACTGAGGGAAAAATGTAGTATTTTTCTTTTGGGGATAGAGTTTTAATGGTAAAGTTTCAAATGTAAGTTTAGCTTTTGCAATACCCTGAAATAGTCTTAATTTAGGTGCAATAACAGTTTTATCACTACTAGATTTTTCTTGCACTAACATTTGTGATTGTAAACCGATATTCTGTAAACCTTTATGTAAGCGAAAGGTAGCTCGCGCAGCTCCACCGCTAATATCATGAGTGCTAAGATGTAGAATTTTCATATTCATTAATCTCTTGTTTAAGGATGTACTCGTCGTAAATATATAAGTTAATTTCTAAGCTCTTATTTCTTTGTGTCCTTTGTGCCCTTCGTGGTTCATTAATAAAACTTTTTTCCTCTTCATATGTTCACTAAGAGTTAAAGATAGCGACATTGTTACATACATTAACCAATTCCAACTTGGTCCTAACAATCTTGCTTCTGAAAAATTAACTATGATAATAATAATTAGCATTTGCATAGGCCAGTAATCTTCTGGTTTTTCCGCAACCGATATAATTCTATTTAAAGCCATCGTTACAAAGCGAACTAATCCTGCAGCAAAAATTAGAAACCCGACAAATCCTAATTCCAAAATCATTTCTAAAAAACCATTATGAGCATTACTCGCCCACGGTTGCGCTTGTCTCACAGCAAGTGCAATTTCGCTATCCCAAAATCCGTAAAATCCATACCCTAGCCAAGGTCTCTCGAAAATACTCGCAAATACGTAGTCCCATAAATCAGTACGTCCATTCAAGGTTAAATCTTTACCTGATGCACCAACTAAAGTTTCTACATTAGCTTGAAGTAGCAGCGAAATACTAATCAGTAGCATCACTGCGAAGCTCACCATAATTACTTGTAATTTATAGTTAGTTTTTTTCAGGATTCTATAAAAAGGCAAGAGACATATCATTACTATAAAAATTGTCAAAGAAGTCGTCGAACGTGAGAGGATAATTAGACATATGGATATGCCAACAATAGGCCACAGTAACCACTGAAATCTATTTCCGCTCAGTCCAAGGTGTAAAGCAACCCCCCCACTCCAAGCCATCATGTAACCCAATTCATTTTTATGACCAAAAATTCCACTCCACATTCCAGCAAGTTCAGGTGCTTGGTGAACACCAAAACCACGTATTGCAACTGGCATAACTATTGATAATACAGATGTTATCCCAAGAGCGATAGCAATAAACCTCATTTGTTCTCTGATGGTATAACGCATCGCCAAATATACAGCCAACAGATAAATTCTAATTAAACCTCTGAGATAAGTTAAAGTTGAAGGTAAATCCGCAGTCCATAAGACAGAAAACAAGATAACTACCATTAAGAGAAACTGCAATATACCTTTGCTACCCACATAAAAAAAACCCTTCCAATGGGTGAGAATTAAAAAGCCTAGAATTAAATACGAAACTATATTTAAAAGCGTCTCTACCGACGCTCCCCCTATTGGATAAGGGGAAAGCTCCTGTGCATCTTTTATTGTTAAAGCTCCCACCGCAATCAGCAGTAACACAAGGGTTAGAATTTTTTCACTCAATTTAACGTTCAAATTTCGACCTCAACTACTTCATGTTTCCTGATAAAACTCTTTCTTTCTTTACTTCTCTTTTCTTCCCTTATCTTGTGGGGTGGGCATCCCTGCCCGCCCTAACATAATGAATGTCTTAATGTTGTATGAATTAACCTCATCGGTGATTTAAATTCAAAGAACTCTCCGCTTTTTTCATAGGTTTTATATTTAAACTTTTAAGTACCTCTTTCAGCTTTTGTTTAAAAATTTGCAATGTAGTTTCTCCATAAACCGTATCTTGCACAAAATTATCCGCTTGTGTATTACGAGTAATAAATAATGGATGCTTTAAAGGAAATTGTATTGCTTCCGTTGCCATATTAATGTAAGAAAAATCTTCACCAGAAGTAAAATGGGTTGAATCTGCACCAACACCTATATTAGAAATCAGATTTACGTTAGGAATAATAGTTAAAGCACTTTGCATAAAGCAAGTAAATGTCCATTGATAATCCCAAGTAATACCTGTAGGATTTTCATAAATAGACTGAAACACTTTGTTCCAATAACTGACGGCTTTAGAGTCTAGTAAAATATCACTTAAAATATTTGTTGCTTTTACTTCTTCCCAAAGTTTTATATACAAATCATAATGTTGCCAAGCACGTTTCCAAGTTGCCCATCCCCAGCAGTGACTATAACGCGAAAAATAGTAACTATAGTTTGTAGCGTTACGTCCGAACTGGCAATTTTGTGCAGTAATTGAAGCAATTCTTGTATCATCTCTATATTTTTCCAGTAACTCTTCGGAAAAACGGAAAAAAGTTAAATCTGGGATGCAATCATCCTCTAAAATAATGCTTTCTTCTACATTCTCAAAAACCCAATTTATACCGCTAGATACTCTTTTAGCACATCCCAAGTTAATATCGGAGTAGTTTTTAATAACTTCACAATTCCAATCAACTTTTTCAATAATTGACCGAGTAGCTTCACATTTTTCAGCTTCACCTTCACGGTCATTACGAGGTCCATCTGCAATAACAAAAAGTTTTTCTGGTTGTGCTTGTCTAATAACTTCAAACACTTTTTCCGTAGTTTCTGGACGTTTAAAAATAATAAATGTGACTGGTGTTTTCATTTTTTAGTAGTTTCAATCTAGGTTGTTAACTTTACGGAATTAATATATGGGAAAGGGAATAATCGACTGAAGCTGAATTTTAAATAATTTGTGTGTTCTCTTATCGATTGCGTTACTTAAAAATGCAGCCACAGCTTGAGAAACAATAGTCGCGATTGCTGCACCCATTCCTGAATATTCAGGAATAAGCAAAAAGTTAAGAATAACATTCAGTATTGCCCCCATTAAAGTTTTACCAAAAGAAATATGGTTTAGACCTTCAGCAATAAACCAAGGTGATGTTGCGACACCCATAAACACAAACAAGGAAGTCCAGATATGGACTGCTAGTATCGGGCCAGCTTCTGCAAACCCACTTTTAAACATTATCCCGATTACATTTCCAGAGAAAAATGTCATCGGTATAGAAATCGCAATGGATATAAACGCTAACAAACGGAGTAATTGCTTCATGCGCTTATAGTAAAGAATATCTGATTCTTTTTTAGCGGCATAAATTTTAGGAGCAACAGAAGATACAACAGCTGTCGGAATAAAATACCAAAGTTCAGAAACACGCACAGCCGCAGAATAAATACCAACTTCAGTATTACCTTTCATTTGACCTAACATTATTAGGTCAATTTTCATAAAAATTAGGATAGCAAACCCAGAAAAAAGCAGAGGTAAGCTCTCTTTCATCAGAGTTTTGGCTAAAGGAAAGCTCCATTTCCATAACCGAAAGGAAAACCCTCTCATTCGGTAAGCAATCGCTAAGCCAATTGCGCTCATTGCAAACTCTGCTAATGTTACCCAAGCAAAAGCTAGCAATGGTTGTTTTGTTAAAATTAATGCTACTTTAATAAAAGTATTGATTAAGTACGCAATATTCTTGGCTATTACAGCATATTTAGACTGTACCTGAGATTGAAACCATATTTCAATAGTGTCAGAAGCTCTAAAGATTCCTGTAATTGATAAAATAACAATCAGCGATATATTTGATAATTTTGATGGGTCGCGCTCAGTTAAAAGAAATATACCGCATACCATTAATACAGAGACTATTCCACCCAGCAATTTTAGCCAAAAAGTTGTTCCTAGAATTTCCTCTTTATGTGATGATTCATGTACGATACGATTAACCACTACATCATCTAAACCCAGAGTGAAAATAGGACTAAATAAGCTGACAAAAGCTAAAGCATAGTTAAAAAGACCATAATCATTTACCCCTAAGTAGCGTGCAACCCATACTCCTACAATTAAACCGGCACCCATACGTAGAATCCGGTCAGCAAACAACCACCCTGTATTACTAATAATTGCACGCAGTCCGGAGCTAGACTTGAATTTTAAAAAGTTTGGAAGTTTCATTTTACTTAGCATTACATTTTCATTTAATCATCTAGTCTTCTTTGTAAATATCCAACATCCAAACTTTGTTATTCTTCTGTCTTGTATTGAATTGTTTATCAGGCGACTTTGAGCTTTCCGGACATGAATTGTTTAAATAAATAATTGAGTAACAAAATCGTCCCTTTAACTTTCCAATAAAGATTATTTTCAAATATAAAGATTATTTTTAGATACACCATAAAGTCTTTGAATTTCGGACAAGGGATTGTTTCCAACTCATTTAAAGAGTTAAAAGCTAAAAATAATGGTAAAGTTAAAGTGTTTTTTTGCATTATGTAATTACATAGAGAATTACGTTGCCAGAACCTTCTATATTCATGATTTTTATCTCTACCGACAAATTTGCTGTTATGGAAGTTATTACTTTCATGTATTCTGTACATGATTAACGCTTCAGACATATAAAACTTTTTCGCACCAACCACAGAAGCTCCCCATATTAGACAGTCATCAGCTCTAACACGCCAATCTTCTAAATATGGAATTGGTAAAACTTTTCTCAATACTTCTCTACGCATGGATAATGTAGAAGTGATAGAGCCTATCCATTCACCATCGTATAAAGTTCTAATTACTGAATAACCTAAATCTAAATCAACTCCAAAATCTTTAAATGTTCCTTCCGCTGCGCCAAACTTTTTATATCCACAAAAGAGAAAATCGCATTCACGATGTCTCTGATAAAAAGTTAAAGCTTTCTCTAAATACTGAGGTTCATAGATATCATCAGCATCTAAAAAAAATATAATATCTCCAGTCGCAGCCGAAAAAGCTTCGTTAAAGCAGGATAACTGTCCTTTATTTTGTGTCTGCAAAATACATTTTACATTAGCTTCTTGGGCAAGTTGAGAGATTATTTCAGCAGAATTATCTGTAGAAGCATCATCAACAATGATAATCTCATCAAATTTTACTGTTTGATTTAAAGCACTATAAACAGCCTCTGAAATAAACTCACTGTAATTGTAATTACTAATCAAACAAGAGGTTCTCATCGTTTTTTTATTCATAGCTTTAGAATGCCTCATCAGAAAATAAGTGTAAGTAAATTACTACGGACGTTCGCGTTCGCTATTATTCACAGACTTTAATGGTCTTTGAGCAATCTTTTTTAAACTACCAGCAGAGGCTGAAGCTGAAATTTGTTCCATTTGTCTTCCTTTGGTGTAATAAAAATAGCTATCAGGTTCACTTTTTATATTCACACCGTTAATAACTATACCTAAAACCTTCTGACCCGACTGAGCCAAAAACTCTTTAGCTGCATTAGCACTATTTATGTCAACAACTCCGGGACGAACTACTAGCAAAATCCCATCAGTCAGACCGCTTAAGACAGCTGCATCTGCAGTTCCTGACAAAGAAGGAGTATCAAAAATTATGAAGTCATAATTTTCCGTAAAACTCTCAACTAATTTTTCCATACGCTGAGAATCAAGTAGTGCCATAGGATTAGGAGGTAATACTCCTGAAGGAAGCACATGTAAGTTAGGTAATTCAGGCATCACTGACTTAACTGCTGTACTTAAAGACAGCTTGTCTACAATCATATTACTTAGTCCAAGAGCATTTGTTAGTTCCCATACGTGATGTTGTATGGGATGACGCATATCTGCATCTATCAATAGCACCCGTCGTCCTACCTGAGCCATTGCAACAGCTAAATTTGCAGCAACTTCAGATTTTCCTTCTCTACCAACGGAACTTGTAACTACAATACTTTTGATTTGCTTATCAGAACCAAGAAACTTTAAATTTGCTTGGAGTATTTGATATGCATCAGCGAGAGGATAAGCGGGTATATCTCTACCAACAATTCTGGGAACAACTCCATCTATTCCGGACGCAAAAGAATGACTTCTACTATTCCGACCCAAAGATGGAATAACTCCCAAGAGAGTATATTTCAAGACTTCCCTGGCTTCTTTGACTGTCTTGACTGAGCGGTCTACTAAATCTAAGCCAAAAGCAACAACTATACCTAAGAATAAACCAACAGCACCTCCACCAATAAGGAATATAGTTTTCTTTGGTCCTTCAGGATTATCGGGTAATAGAGCATAGGAAATTACACGAGCGTTAGGAATTTTTTGATTCCGCGCAAGATTGATTTCTTGAGCTTTTGTCAACAGTTTTTCGTAAGTCGTTTGAGCCGCTTTTAACTTCCGTTCTAACTCCCTTTGAGTCTGCTCTAGTTTAGGTAAATAGTTTCCTCGTTCTTTGTAAGCTCTCCAGTTTTGTGTCAGTGTGACAATCTGTCTCTCTAAACCGACCTTTTCAGCTTCTGCACGAGTAATATCTGCAATCAGGCTTTGTCGCAGTTGGCCAATCTGTAGATTCCCTTGGGCTACAGGAGTTTCACCTGCTACTTCTTGTGTCCGTTCTTGTAATAGTTTTTTCAGAGCATCTACTTTCTCTTCCAAATTGATAACACTAGGATGTCCCGATTGGAAACGAGAACGTTCCAGTTCTAACTGACTTTCTGCTTCCTGAAGTTGAGCAAGTACTTTTTGAACCCCTGGTGTTTGACTCAAATCCGCAGCCATTACCGCTTGCTTTGAATCAACCTTAGCTTGAGCGCGTAATTGTTCTAAACGCCCATTGACATCAACCAATTGAGCTTGTACTTGAGAAATTTGTGCCTCTAGTCTAGAAATTGTCTGGACTGCCCCGCTAGCTTCTTCTTGGAGTACAATTATTTTGTTATTTTCTTTAAATGCTCGTAGCTTTAATTCCTCTCTTCTGACATTTCCCTCAGCTCTGGGTAGTTCGTCAACAATAAAATTATTAGCCGCGACCGCTTCACTTTGATTTGTACTTACATTTTGCCTGATATAAGTGTCAATGATTTTATTAACAGCTTTTTTTGCTATTTCAGGGTCTTTGTCTTTATAAGCAAGTTGAACAACATCGCTACCTTTGATTCCTTCTACCTTAAGTCTTCCAGCAAAATCACGAATTGTAATCGGTTTGCCTTTCGCATCTCTGAGGTTTAGCGCACGAATTGTTTCCTCAATTACTGGATTAGAGCTAATAACTTTTACCTGTGTTTCCAAAGGATTATCGTTTTGCCCCAAAGCCTCCAGACGACCCAAATCTTCCGTTACACCTGTCAGCGAGGAAGTGCGATTGGTTTTAATCATCAAGCTGGCTTCGGCTTTATAAGAAGGTTTTAGGGAAAGTGTGTACAAAAACCCTAAAGTAACACCTACTCCAAAAATTCCTACTATAGGTAGCCAACGTCTTTGTAAAACCTGTAGGTATTTCTGAAAATCAACTTCTTCAAAATTTGGTACGGACTCCATAACTCTATATATAGACATTAATAAGGTACAAGTGGTAAATGCGTATTTGCTCATGACAAAACCTGGGTGCAAAGCCAAGCATCCATGTGCGTTAGCGAGTATTAGCTCGCTAGAATATTTTCTGGTGAATGGATTTTTAGTCCCTGGCTATAAAACTATTAAAGGGGATGAGACCTTTAAAAACATTTACTACTATTTGGCCTTTTGCTACTTAACTAGTAAGAACAGAGTATTTTCTTTCAACCATTACCTTGTGAACAGCACATAATTTTTTTTACTCACAGTTTTTAGGCATTTTATCGGTCAATCTATTCTCTTGTGTACTTTAGCACTAACTTGTGATGATGAAAGTTATTACCAGGGGACTTCACAATAAAAATACTTCCTGATGATAAGAACTTCATAATGTAATCTAGTTTGTTGTGCATTACGCTTTAACATGTTTTTTTCATGAAGCTCATTGTTACTTGTTTCAAATTATACATGTATTTACCTCGTTTCTACTTTGGGGGGTGCTATACTGTTTATACATAAGTATAAAGTGATTCTATGCAAAAGTAATTATCTTCAGTAGGAAGTTATTTAAAACACTACAGTAATTACTTTTAGACATAATACGTAGTTGTAAATTTAATTACGTAGCGTTTCGGGCTGTATAGCTTTGGGTTGGAGTTAGGAAAGTAATTTACCTAGGCAGTACCCTTATAGCTACATAATTTTTTCACTATTTCCGTATAATACTTACATCAACAACAGCAAGTAATTTTCCGGATTAAAATATATTGCTGAAATACTTTTTCGTTTTTTTATACCAAGACTTCATGAAGGCGCTTGAAGTTATTTTTTAGCTATGCTTCTAGGGTAAGCTTGTCAAGAGAAATTTTTAAAGTTTTGAGCCTTGATGGGTAGATATCCCTGTATTCTTTTGATTCAACAATAGTAAAATCATCAAACCGATAAATGTACTACCTGCTACGGCTAACCAGGTATTTTGGGCTACATTTTGCGACTGGTCCATTGCCCATCCCCCTACAATCGGTCCGATTACATACCCAATCGTCCAACACTGGTACGCTATCGCAGTATAAGCTCCGCGTAAATTCGGGGGTGCGAGTTCAGAAATCCATGCAGATGATGTGGGTTTGTAGATGACACTCGCAATGGCAAATACACCTAAAATCCCAAATTCGTAAGTAGTACGGATATCAAAAAAGCTGCTCATCACCCATACAAGCAAAAAGCCCAGACCCCAAACTCCCATCGATATCATCAGCGATGTTAAATAATTAAATTTGGCGATAATTTTAATGACTGGGATTTGAAACAGCGCTCCTAACCCGACGTATCCCCAGGTGAACAAGTTAGCGACTGTAGATTCTGATGTGCCACCAAAGTTAACTAAATATAGTGGCAAAGTACTGCCTACTAATGCGATGTAAGTAATAAATAAAGTATTGACTAATAAATAAATCATTAACCGGGTATCGATTAGTGCCGTTTTCCAACCCTTTTGGATTTCATGACTTTTTTCCTCTGAAGAACGGGTTTCCACAAGTCCAATAAAAAATAGTAGTAACAGAGAGAAAAACGTAATTGCACTCGCAGCAAAAATATACTCTTTAGGATGCAATACTTTAATTAAAAATCCTCCAGCGAAAGTTCCCAAGCCAAAACCTAAATTATCTGTAAGTCCTAGCAAGGAAAATGCTTCCTGACGTATTTCGCTTACAGTTACATCCATCACTGCTGCATCCGCTGCTGTCCAATATAAACCAGTGCTTAGACCAAAGAAAATATTTGCTAGTAATAAAAATTTAAAATCATGAGTAAATACCATGACTATTGAAGTAATAATTGCGAACAACGTAGAGAATAATAAAGTTCGTTTACGTCCAAATTTGGGTGAATCAGTGAATATACCCCCAATAATATTACCCACGAATCCAGCTACAGAACCACCACCAATTGCTAAGCCTACTTCAGTAGCACTCATATTACCGTAGTTAACGAAAACTATAGGTGTATAGAATATCAGTACTGCTGAACCGAGTTGATAGAGTCCACGTCCGATGGCTTGTATCCATACTTGCTGCGAGAATTGGGTTTTCAGAGGTAGGCTGATACTCATGTTAGGAAAAATAAAGTCTACATGTAAACAATTGTAAACAATATATGTAGAGACGCGAAATTTACGGTCTCTACATTGGGGAACATTTGGAATTTTCGTGTATCGACTTTTACTGGAAATACATGAGTACATAATATGGGATAAGATTAATGCCATTTTGGCAACATTTTTTTTATCAAAAAGTTAAGTTTAAAGAAGTATTGCTCAATAATTTGTTGAGAAATACGTACCTTAACCAGTACATCTACCAAATTAAGGAGAGTTTGCAATGGTTAATAGTCAAAGCGATTCCGCTTATAAAGTGTCCACACTTTCTGAAAGCTTTATCACAGATTTATCAGGTTCGGAATCCACAATCATCGGTGGTTCTGGTCACGGGAAAGGAAAAGGAAAGTTCAAGTTTGATTTGAAAATCAAGATTAAGGGCGACTTTAAAGATTTTCCTGGTAAGTACCACCCAGATTATGACTACCCTGATTATCACTAGAACTGCTGTGATTACTAGTTTTCCGGATTATCTACAGACTGAGTGACGTAAGTCGCTATTGTGTAGAGATTTGTTGACAAGCTCAAACTCTTATTGCACCTTAAAGGTAGGATTTTTAACGTGATTATTTTACATGATAATCGTGTTAAAAGACCTACTTTTTATTCTGAATAAGGCTTAGGTCTTCTTAAGAGCTACGTAATTTCCTAAGCGAAAAATTTGTAATTCAAAAGGTAAGTTTTGCTGACTAGTTGGTGCGAATCCCAGATTAGTGTAGAATTGGACTTTCTGCTGTGGGCAAATTAGGTAAATTGGTAATTGTATTCGTCGAGTTAAACGTTCCAAAAATGCTTGACCAACGTTTTTTTGCTGATATTCCGGTTCCACATGCAAGCAATAGAGGACAGAGTATTTTCTACGACAAGATATATGGGCATAAGCAATTACATCTACCCCTTGCTCAATAATCCATTCTTGCCACCAAACCAAAATCGTTAATACTGGTAGCAAAACTGTGACTAAGCTAATTATTGTTGCTAGCCAGTTTATACCCCAGATTTCTGTTATTTTCCAAAGAATTGTCAGTATTGAAATTTCTGTCGCAAATATCATCCCAACGAAAGTAAAAATATAAACTCTTGATTGTTTAAATGATTTTCTTGACCAAAATTTTTTATACACCTGTAACCGCTCAGTAATATTTTGTATGGTATAAATAAAGCAGCCAGTAGGTAATGGAAATATTGCTTCCTCACGCTCTTGGGGTAATATTGGCTCATCAAATAGTGCCATCACGCAACCAAGATTATACCTTCTAAAATCTGGTGGTATACTTCGCTCTGTTACTGCGACAAACCCAAAACGGCTGTAGAAAGGTTGTAATCGTGGTAAACAAGTTAGATAGAGTGGCTTTTTAACATCTTTTATACTATTCCAGACTAAATTAGACCCAACTCCTTGCCACCAATGACCAGGATTAATGGAAACTAGCATTAATATAGAGTAATTTTGTTCTAGTCTAAGCGTTGCCCTTCCGATAATCTGACTTTTGTAAACAGCAACCCAGCGTTCCTGTTTGTCCTCATCTGGCCGAATTAGCGAGGTTACGAATCGGGAAATCAAATGTCCTATACCGAACATTGGTACAAGTGCTGGTACTACTTGCTCCAAACTAAACCAAGCAATTTTGCACCAATCTTCAAAAGTGAAAAATTGCGATCGCCTTCCAGTTTCCAGTTCGATAGCTAGCTGAGCGCGTTGCCAGTTATAGTGGAATACAGTATTGAAAAGAAATGTAACTAGCAGCAGTCCGAAGATAAAACGAATCATAAATGACCGGAAACTGTTATTTTGACTTCGATTATTTTGCTCTGTAGCACGACGGACAGAGTATCCAGGTGGGAGAGAAGGAAATTCCATTGACTGCTGCTAGATGCTAAACATATTTTCTAATATTTATTTTTTTATTACTAACAACAACCGCATATTTACTTAGAAAGAGAAATCTTCAAATATTCCTTTCAATCTCCGGAATCTTTCGATGTAAAGATTGACATGTAACGTCTTTTTTATCTTGCTTCCCAGTGTAATCATTTATTTTTTTGCAAATCTCTTAGAGGCTATTTATAAAGAGAATATTAAGCATCAGTCATACCAAAAGCCAGGGAATAAATTCCCTGTCTAAAAGCTGAAGTCCTCTGTAAGAGGACTAATAAAAAAAATTTGATATATCCTAATTTTGCAAAAATATCTGTTATTAATGTACTATTTTAGTCCTCTTAAGAGGACTTTAGCTTTTAGACAGGGAATTTATTCCCTGGCTATCTATTCCCTGGCTATCTATTCCCTGGCTATCTATTCCCTGGTTATCTATTCCTTGGCTATCTATTCCTTGGCTATCTATTCCCTGGCTATCTATTTCTGAGGCTTAATAATTGTTTTATAAATATCCTCTCAGATTAAGAAGGAGAACTTGACGAATTTTTTGGGGACAAGAGTTGAAATATTTTGAATAGCGGAACTATCATTAAAGAAGGCTACTCCACCCTCCGTAAATAATAGACAATCAAGAGTAAAATTTTAGGCTTGCGAATCAAAAACAAAGATATTTCAGTTATGGATATACAATTGACCACTACAGAAATTAATTCCGCACGAGAGGTACTACAGGATTACGAACCCGCACAACACGCACTAGAAAATTTACAGAGACATAGTGGTAACGTGAAACGGTCTTTTCAAGACTTGTGGATTGAAAAAAATAGCCCCTCACCAATAACACAAGAACGTGAATCCCTCTGGGAAGTAACTTTAAGAGTACTGAGGGAAGAACTTTGTGGAGATGAAGGATTTCGTGGTCAGCTTAGCGACTATACAAAAAATCCCGGAAGTTCACCACTATTGACTGGTTTAATTGTTTCTCTTGTTGGTATTGCCGGAACACAAGGTCTACCTCTTGACCCAGCTATTGCGACCGTCGTTGTTTTATACATCCTCAAGATTGGCTTAAATATTTTTTGTGAATATACAGAACCTGTTGATAACCCATAACATAATTATCCGTTAATAATATGCTCCACTGAAAGAAAAATATCAGAAAATGCAAGCCTATCAATCTCAATACTGCGAAGGTCTTGAGAATTTGTAGGTTGGGTTGAGGCTTTGCGAACGCTAGTGCGTCCGCTTCGGATAACCCAACCTACGTATTATCTACTTTTTAAGCGAAACAAGAATCGCTAGATATATTCTTATAAATGCCCTACCAGAGGATATAAAAATTAACCGTTTTATGATATAAGCATCAGAAAGATGTTACATCCCAGGTTATAAAAAGCCGAACGAAAAGCTTTCAACCAGTGTTTATACTGCTTTACCTATATTTATATTAGCGGTTATACTAAATTGCTTGCGACAAGGCCGTGAAATAGAGGGATTTACCGATGAGCAAATTTAAAATCAGCATTGACTTCAGCGAAGTAGATTTAGACCAACTTGACACAGAAGAAGATTTTCGTGATTGTGCAAAAACATTATTACCTTCAGCGCTTCTAAAATTAGGCGAAGCTGTAGCGGAAAAGACATGGGAAGACTTACAAATAAAACTTAAGGCACAAGGAATAAAAGCTAGCTCTTCTCAAGCAGAGAAGCGTAAATTTATTCAAGAGACAGTCAGAAATTATAAAAAAAATGCAAGTAGTCGAGAAAGGCAAGAACTGGAAGATTATATAGTAGAGGAATTACGTAATCAACAATAATTAATTTCGAGTTTTGAGTTCTGAATTCTGAGTCATTAGCTCAAAATAGCATAAGTAGATTGAGTTTAAAACTCAAAACTCAAAACTCAAAATTCAAAGCTCAAAATTTAAAGCTAAAAGCTCGAAACTCAAAACTTTTAATTAATTTTGAATTTCTTCTTGTTGTTGTTCCTGTGATGTTTCCAAAGATTCATCTTGTTTGCGCTCTTTCTTTCGAGAACGTTTACCACCTTCTCGACCGATTTTTGCCATATGCTCTCTATCTTCACTTACAGTTTTGCCACCCTTTCGACCAGCTTCTCTTGCTTCGTCAGATGTAAATTGATGCGCTGTACCTTTTGCATGAGCCGCTTTTCCACCTTTGCTAGCGATTTCGCGCTGTTTGTTTTCATCCATCGAAGCAAATCCACGTTTACTGTTTTCAGACATCATATCTCTCCTTTTAAATTATTTTTCTAGTTCTTTAGGGAAAGCTGTGCATGTGTTTCCATCTAAGTTTTCCGTTAATATTTCCCTTCAATATCTAAATTAAATGTAGAGTTTTTCATACATATAAGCTTCCATCTTAAAGGGTAGTTTATACTTAACTCTGTACTAATTTTACAAAGCTTATTTAGCTATAGATATATTCCTAAACACATAATCTTCATCTCCTATTTTCATTTGAAAATAACCACAGAGATAGAGTTGCTTTATTTTAGATACTCTTCCTTTGGTAGGGTAATTTAAAATTAAACGGTGATAATCTATCTTTAACCTTGATGAATTAATGGATTTTAATGCCATGATGAATATAGATTTTGTAAATCTTGCAAATCTTTCAAATCTTTCAACAATTTTGGCAGATGTCGCACCTGCACAGGAAGTTCAATCAAGTTACTCTTTCACACTTGTCGTCGTTTTCCTTGTCGGATTGATTACTGCTGCTGGTATAGGTTCCTTCGTATGGAATAAATCCAAAAAACCTCTAATTTTTGATAACAAGAATCAAGAAGAACTTAAAAGCTGAATAGTAGGTGCTTTCATAAGAAAACCCTCATACTATTTATCTCTATGCAGAGGGTAATAAAATAATATTCTTACTGTTACCCTTCTCCCCTTTTTTCAACCCTTGTTATTCTTCATTTAGTAAAGACTAAAGAAATAAAAGTGAGCATTATCTAATTAATCCTGAACGTAATGCACGCACAGCAGCTTGGGTACGGTCGTTAGCGCAAAGCTTATTCAAAATATTACGTACATGAGTTTTAACTGTACCAACAGTAATGTAAAGACGTTCAGCTATAGCTAGATTAGAACATCCAGACACAATTAGTTCCAAAACTTCCCGTTCCCGCTCTGTTAAGGGATAAGTTTCCAACAACTGCTCTAAATCTGGGTCTACACCCCCAATTTTCACCATTTTGTAATCATTGCCATTAACAGTATCTTGCTCTGGTGATTGAGACCGCAATTGTCGCAATACCATATTGGCAATTGTCGGGTCTATCCAAGAACTACCTTCATTAGTGGCATATATAGCTTCAGTTAAACGTTCAACACCAATATTTTTCATACAATATGAATCAGCTCCCGCTGCAAACGCTGCGAGAACTGCATTTTCATCCCCCTGCATAGTTATAATTAATACTCTTGTTGTATAGCTATTCGTTTCTACTTGAAACTGACGGAATTGTCTAGTCATTTCAATACCATCCATTCCAGGTAAGCCTATATCAACAATAGCGATATCAGGTTGAAGAGTTTGTAACAACTTTAATCCTTGCGTACCATTACTTGCTTCTCCTGTAATAAAAATTTCACCTTGTTTTTGCAGTGCTGTCCGTAAACCAATTCGCACTACGTCATGGTCTTCAACTAAAACTACATTAATGCTACTCATTGCTAATTCACCACCAATTTAAATTTATTTAATAGCAACAATTTAAAAAATACACTTAAATTTTTAGCTAACCGCAACTTTCAGGTGAATAAATCATATTTGTTTAAGTACATTATTTTGGCTGTAACTTTGATGGAATCATAATAAACATTTTAGTAAAATGAAAGGCAAACAAGCTCTTCCGATAGGAGTATAACTTTGGACTAAATAGATAAAAAAATCTATCTTCAGGTATAGGTAATTTGATATCAAGGCTTTTGCTAGTCAATATCCCTATTTGGTACATACCTTAAGACAGGGTAATAAAGCGAGAATATCTTTCTAAATACAGAATTATTTGATAAACATATTCCTCTAAGATATTGACTAAGGTAGTTGTGTGCATCTGTGTATTATCTTAAATAAGGTTACCTCAGTAATCCTTACGAGGATAAGTGTTTACATTTTGACTTTGTAACTGATTGCGTTAGCGAAAATTGTCGTATTGAAGACCCTACACCGCGTAACGCAGTTTTTTGGTAATCATATTTATGGAAAATACCTTAGAGGTTTTAGTAGTAGACGATGACGAAGTAGACCGAATGTTGTTAATTCGCTCACTCAAAGCAGCAGGGCTTAATATTCATTTAACTGAGGTGACCAACTTTGATGAAGTGATAGTTACTCTTGCGGAAACTAAATTTGATTGCATTTTTATAGATGATTGCCTACCTGGTAAAGACGGTTTAACTCTGATAAAAGAAATTCGTGGTCTTAACATAACATCGCCATTAATTGTACTCACCGGACAGGGAGACGAGCAAATTGCTGTAGACATCATGAAAGCAGGAGCCTATGACTACATTCCTAAATCAAAAATCACTCCTGATAGGTTAGGATTAGTAACCCGCAATGCAATTAAATTTTACCAAGCAAACACCGAAGCCACTTTAGCAAACCAACGTCTCCAAGAAAGTTACGATTTACTAGTTAAACAAAATCATCAATTAGAAGCACAGCAAAGGCAAATTCAATTACAAAATTGGCAATTAAAAAAGGCATCTCAGTTAAAATCACAATTTTTATCTATGATGTCTCACGAATTGAAAACGCCTCTTAATGCGATAATTGGTTTTTCTCAAATGCTTTTGCGACCTAGTAAAGGTATACTTAATCAACAGCAAAGCAAAATGGTAGAAACTATACTCAGAAATGGCAAACAACTTTTGACGATGTTAAACGAAATTCTTGACCTCTCAGAAATTGAAGCAGGTAATGCAAAACTCAAGCCAGATTTTTTTGATTTAACTCAAGTCATAAATAATGTTGTTGAAGAAATATATCCTCAAGCTATAGCAAAAAATATTAACTTATTTACTGATATTCATCTCAAAAATTCCAAAGTTTTTAATGACTCTCGACGCTTAAGGCAAGTATTAATACACTTACTTTCTAATGCAATAAAATTTACTGACTCAGGTGGAAAAGTTTGGGTAGAAGTAAGCGCAATACAGCCAGATATACACTCAGAGATAAAATTAGATAGAGAAATGAACAAATTAATAATCTCCGTTCATGACACAGGTATAGGTATAGCTCTAGAAGACCTAGAATATATTTTTGAACCGTTCCGACAAATAGACCAAACTATTACTAAAAAATACCCAGGAACAGGAGTTGGTTTAGCGATAACCGATTCAATTATTAAAATGATGTCTGGTAAAATAACAGTCTCAAGCGAAATAGGGCAATGTACAACTTTTCAAATAGAAATTCCGCGTAATATTCCGTTAACTGTTGACTGTTGACTGTTGACTGTTGACTGTTGACCATTTCACTATTAACCTTCTTATGCAAAACTCAAAAATCTACCGTATCTTAGCTGTAGACGATATGCCTGATAATCTTGTCTTAATCGAGACAATTTTGGAAGATGAAGGCTATGAAATTATTTCGATTTCAGACGGAACCACAGCATTAGCAGAAATCGAAAAGTCTCCTCCGGATTTATTATTGTTGGATGTAATGATGCCGATAATCGACGGATATGAAGTGACCCGTCGTATCCGGAAAAATCCTAAACTTCCTTATATTCCCATATTACTGATTACAGCTCATGACCAATCAAATCTAATTATCGGTTTAGATGCTGGTGCTGATGATTTTGTTCGCAAACCTGTTGACCCAGAAGAATTATCTGCACGAGTCCGTTCTTTGTTACGTCTCAAGCACAGTATTGACGAACGAGAACAAATGATGTTGCAACGAGAAGATTTTATCGCTCATTTAACTCATGATTTGAGAACACCTCTTGTTGCTGCTGATATCATGTTGGCTTTGTTTAAAAAAGAAGCATTTTGTCCTATTTCCCCAGATATGCACCAAGCAGTATCTGCATTGATACGAAGTAATCAGAGCTTGATGCAAATTGTGAATACCCTTTTAGAAGTACATTCTCATGAATCTGGAGTTAAAAAATTTACTTTTATTAACTGTAACTTGTGGGAAATAGCTCAAGAAGTTGTCCAAGAATTGACTCCTTTAGCGGAAGAAAAAGGTTTGTCTTTAAATCTAAAATTACTAGACACTGATAATATTAATAGCAAAAATCCAGAAATTAAAGTAATCGGTGATTCTTTAGAACTGCGACGAATGCTAACAAATCTAGTAGGCAATGCAATCAAGTTTACCGACTCTGGATACGTAGAAATTCGTATACTTTCTAGTGGTTACTATCAAGGCAAATCTTGGGTCACATTAGAAGTGCAAGACACAGGTATTGGTTTCTCAGAAGAAGAACAAGCAACACTATTTCAACGTTTTCACAAAGGAAAACATAAACAATCAGGTAGTGGTTTAGGATTACATTTGGTACATCGCATTGTTCAAGTGCATCAAGGAACCATAGAAGCTAGTTCTCAACTCGAACAAGGTACTTTGTTTAGTATACGTTTACCTATGCAGCTACAGTAAGTTTAACAGACGCGATAAATTAGACGCGATAAATTAGACGCGATAAATCAGATGCGATAAATTAGACGCGATAAATCAGATGCGATAAATCAGATGCGATAAATCAGATGCGATAAATTAGACGCGATAAATTAGACGCGATAAATCAGATGCGATAAATCAGATGCGATAAATCAGATGCGATAAATCAGACGCGATAAATCAGACGCGATAAATCGCGTCTCTACATTATTATAGAGGATTTGAATGTCGCATAAAAATTACTGGTACTCTCAGCAATTTTCTACCCAGTTCAGACACCCGAAACTTAGGTTTAAGTGATTTTGGTAAATCGTTAAAAGAAATTACTTCAAACCCAAAACGGCTATAAAAATCCGCTAATCGCTGACCAAGACATTCTAAATACAATGGTCGAGTTGCAAAATTAATTAAGTTTTGTGTTAAATAAGTTGCAAATCCTCGACCTCTCCAAGCTGTTTTAACTATCAAACTACCAAGTTCTTGCGTTGCATCAAAATTACGCAATTGTCCGCAAGCCGTTATCTCGTTATTACATTCTATCACCCAAAATTGTTGCCAACGAATTTGTGTTGGGTCTAGTTTTGCCGAGAATACTAACAAACGAATTGACCAAATATCGCTGACCCTCGCTGGACGTAATACACAATTGTTTGGTAAAGATTTGTTCGGTGAAGAAAAGTTACTTGTTTCCATAAAAAGCTTTTGATTAAAAAAATTAGAAAAATACCCATATATAAAATATATGTATTAATACTTTCGCTTACCATACAGAAAATATAAAATGGAATGCCAGAAATCCTACAACAAAAAAGAAAATAATAACTAGTACCAAAAGTAATATATATTTAACAAACAATAAATGACGTAGAACTCGCCATATTCTATCACCAGATGAGCGTTTTCGAGTCAGGGGAATATTATCAGGAATTTTATATAAATCAATTTGCGTCATCTGAGACAAAACGCTAGAAGGAACGCTACCAGTACTAATTTGATAGAAAATAGCTGACAGTTCGTAATTTTTTGATTTCTCAAATAGCTTAGCTAAATTTTCATACTCTGAACGTGTTTTTTGCCACTCTAATTGTTGTAAATAACTTAGTGTTCCTGCAACTTGTAGATGGAAATAATCAGGGCTAATTTGTTGTTTATCGGATGCAATTTTTGGTATTTCATGTAAAAAAATATTAGTGTAATCTCTGAACCGAGTGTACCAAATATTTCGCTTTTTCTCTTTTACTAACAACCAAGAAATATTTTCATAATCTTTTTCGGAAACATAACTAGTAGTTAATTCGCATAATAATTCTGAAATCCCAGCATCAATCAGCGTACGAAAATTATTATATGCTTTTTTTCTTTGTTGACTTGCATCCCAAATTTCTTCTTGGAAAGCAAGAGATTCCTGAATTTTTCTCTTGTTAGATAAGGATTTTAACCAAAGTAACCATTCTACAACCGTGCTAGGTACTAGAACTGCAAATAATGCTCTGTAAATTATAGCATCAGAGGATGGGTCAGCTTGTGAGCGATTAATAAGATGATTATCAAGACAATTTTCCCAAATATCTATTGGCTGAGTTTCTAAGAAATACATAAATTCGCTAATGCTTTGACTATTTGGGTTTTGCACCAGATTCGTCAAAACTATTTTGATATCTTCCTGTAATGTCAACATGTTTAATATTTAATGGTAGAGTTCACTAGTTAGAGAGTTCAACAATAAAGCTTTTTTAGTACTGAGATTCAATAAAACAATTTTTAAAATTTATTTTTTTCAGAGAATTTTCTTGACCCATATAGATAGTAGGCTATTTGGTGATTATCGATACTCCTCAAAAAGGATTTTATGATAAACATTGCATTAAAATCTACATTGCGGACAACATTGGAGTGGGGAGTGGGGAGTGGGGAGTCGGAAATTGCGAATTGCTAATGGTAGACAGCTTGTTGTACTTCATAATAGATATGATGAGCAGTAAGCCTTTATGGTCACACTGTGCGAACACAATGAAAGCAAATACCATAAATTTTCCGTCTCTACCTAACTGCTATACGGAATTGTGGCTGAAATTGGTGTAGTCAATAGATGTAATTAAATAAAGGGTGCTAATGCTGCTTACTGAGTAAAGATATGCTAGTGCTGAAAGTTACTATGTTTAGCTAGTTGTTGCATCTGCTACTAAAAACTATTTGATAAATACACATATATAAGGAGCAGCCAAAAGATGAAAGGATGCACCGATTACGCTTGGCAAAGTGCTTTAGCTTCCATGAGCGCTTGTGCAGTCTTATTTATTTTCGGTATAAATATTTTAGCAGTATCCGCGACAGCGGCACCAGCACCTGTCACAACTAAATCAACAGCACAAACAAAAACTACTCAAGAAGATATTACTTGGACTATTCAAACTCTGAAAAAATCCCAAGCACGTTGGATTGAAGTTAATCTCAAAAAGCAGCAGTTAATTGCCTGGGAGGGTGATAATGCTGTTTTTAAAGCTACTGTTTCTACTGGAAAGTCTAGAACCCCAACTCTTAAAGGAGTTTTTAACGTTCAAACCAAATTGCGGGAATCTCGGATGCGTGGTCCTGGTTATGATATTCCTGATGTGCCTTACACTATGTACTATGATGGTGGTTATGCAATACATGGTGCTTATTGGCATAGTAATTTCGGTACACCTGTAAGCCACGGTTGTATTAATCTTCGACCTAAACAAGCTCGTTGGTTATTTGATTGGGCTAAAGTCGGAACAACAATTGTAATTCGTTGAAAATAGACCTAACCCCCCTACCCCCCTTCCCTGCAAGGGAAGGGGGGAATAAGATAATTTAAATTAATTAAAAAACTTAATTATTACTCACAATTATTTAATAACATCCTAATCGTAGCCCCTCTTCCCTCATATCATAGCCCCCCTTCCCTCATAGGGAAGGGGGGTTGGGGGGTTAGGTCTCTTTTCTCCGTTACATCTGTTTACAATATTAACTACTTACAGCACAGTCCGTGGTAAAAAACTCCTATATCCGTAATATCCAATACCCACGGATTTATATTAAAATGCCTACACGTTCGCGAAAACAAAACAAATCTCCGCAATCTCTTTTAAAGTTCCCGAAGGATACGGAGCTTGTGGGTTTGGAGTTGGAACTATTTTTATTGTCAGATACTTTTGTTTATCCTCAATATACTATTGGATTACACGCCTGGTTTCTTGACCAAGTTCGTAATTATGACCCAGAGCTTTCGGCTTATCTTCATGATGGGGAGTCGGAGAAGCCTTTTACTGTATCAGCACTTGATGGGGAAATAATCAGCAGTGGTAGACAAGTCCAATTATTTGCAGATAGAACTTATCGGTGGTATCTGACTGCTTTGTCGGGCCGTCTTGTTCATTGGATGACCCAATGGGTGGAAAATTTACCCAAGGAGCTTAATCTTAGGGGTTCACCATTACAAATTCGTGCTTGCAATATTGCTCATGCTCCTAGTAGTTATGCTCAACTGCTAGAATCGGAGCATGGGGACACTGTTTGTTTAAAATTTATTAGCCCTACTAGTTTTCGTCGTAAAGGTCATCACCTACCTTTACCAATGCCGATAAACGTATTCCAAAGCTATTTACGTCGTTGGAATGATTTTTCTGACAATCCTGTTGACCAGGAAGCTTTTCTTGCTTGGGTAGATGATAATGCCATGATTCTTCGTCATCAATTATCTTCTACAAAAGTACTTGCTGGTAAAAAAGGTTCTGTTACGGGTTTTACTGGGACTGTGGAATTTGGTTTAGCCAAGGAAGCTGCTAAGAATAAAGAGTTTTATGATTTGTTTTTTGCCTTGGGAAAATTTGCTCCCTATTGTGGTACCGGTCACAAAACCACTTTTGGCTTAGGACAAACCCGTTTGTGTTCCTCTTTCGCTGCTGGTGAAAAGGACTCTACCCAAGCAAATACCGTGGTTACTGATATTGAAAGCTTTTTAGCTAAACGAATTGAAGATTTAACTGCCATTTTTAAAGGCCAACGTAAACGCTCTGGTGGCGATCGCGCAAACGAGATAGCATCAAAATGGGCGACAATCTTAGGTAGACGAGAAATGGGAGAGTCTTTGCAGGTGATTGCTGAAGATTTGGGGATACCCTATGAAACAGTGAAAACTTACGCGAAATTAGCACGTCGAGCTTTAAAATCTCAGGATTAATTTTCTTGAAGTTAATCCTGATGAGGGAAGTAACAGGTAATTACTTACGTCATTTTAAAACCAGTAGGCTTTGCCAATAGACTTTAATAATCAAAAAGCAAAGGCTAAACTATAAACGCAAGATAACATCTAGGGCTACGTATGATGACCGACCGAGACTACACACTAATTTTGGACAAAAGTGGAAGTATGTCCACACCTGACCAAGTTGGAAGTCGCAGCAGATGGGAGATAGCACAAGAATCGACCCTAGCTTTAGCGCGTAAATGCGAACAATTTGACCCAGATGGTATTACAGTTTACGTATTTTCCGGTAGATTTAAGCGCTATGAGAATGTAACCTCTAGCAAAGTCGCACAAATTTTCTTGGAAAATGACCCAGCTGGGACAACGAATTTAGCAGGAGTATTACAAGACGCAGTTAATAATTATTTTCAACGCAAAGCATCTGGTCAAGCAAAACCCAACGGAGAAACTATCTTAGTGGTAACCGATGGTGAACCCGACGACCGTAAAGCAGTATTTGAAGTAGTTATTACTGCAACTAGAAAGATGGAACGCGATGAAGAATTAGCGATATCCATTATCCAAGTCGGTAACGACCCCCAAGCTACAAAATTTCTTAAAGCTTTAGATGACCAAATGGAATCAGTTGGTGCTAAATTTGACATCTGTGACACCATTACCTTAGACGATATGGAAGAAATGACTCTCGCTGAGGTATTAAGCAATGCTATTACTGATTAGGGAGTGGGGAGTGGGGAATTGCGAATTGCGAATTGCGAATTGCTAATGGGGTAATACCATTTCACAAAACGCCGGATACAAATAAAATTCGTAGAGACGGCGATTTATCGCGTCTCTTATTCGGAGATTTGTACTAGATGAGAGTTTAATAAGTAATTTTTGGAGAATAAAAGGGAATGCTGCAAAATCGCGATTACACTTTAATTATTGACAAAAGCGGGAGTATGGCAACCCCAGACCAAAAGGGGGGGAAAAGCAGATGGGTTGCAGCACAAGAATCTACTTTTGCTTTAGCTGCTAAATGCGAGCAATTTGACCCGGATGGAATTACCTTATACGTATTTTCCGGTAGATTTAAACGATATGATAATGTGACATCAAGCAAAGTCTCGCAAATATTTCAAGAAAACGACCCCTCTGGAACTACAGATTTAGCATCTGTCTTAAAAAATGCAACAGATAGCTACTTTGAGCGTAAATCTCGTGGAGAAACCAAACCCAATGGTGAGACAATTTTAGTAATCACCGATGGCGAACCAGATGACCGCAAAGCTGTAATGAAAGTAATCATAGAAGTCTCTCGTCGTATGGAACGTGATGAAGAATTAGGGATATCCTTTATTCAAGTCGGTACAGACCCCCAAGCTACCAGATTTCTTAAAGTATTGGATGACGAACTCCAAGGAGCTGGAGCCAAGTTCGATATTTGCGACACAATTACAATGGAGGATATGGAAGAACTTAGTTTATCGGAAGTGTTGCTGAATGCAATTAATGATTGATTTTTGTTGACTGTTGACTGTTAAGTTTTAATTTTTTATTTAAAGCTAAGCGAAGGGTTGAGGATAAAAAAATGGATGCTATTGACAAATTATTAGCAGAAATTCAAAGTGAACATGAAAAGTCAAATGAATTAAAACCGCAGCAAACTCAACCACTAGCTACAAATAAGATTGTTTCTCCTTCTGTAAAAGCAGCATCTCTAATCGATAATTTATTAGCTGAAGTTCAAGCAGATTTTACAGAATTAGATAAGGCTATTGAATTAAAAAAACAACAGCAAATAGAAGAAGAAAGAATCCAACAAGAGCAAATTAAAGCAGAAAAACTGGCTGAGTTAAAAAATCTTGCAAAAGACTGGTTAGAAAAATTAGACCCATTTTCCCCTGAAGGTCTTTGGTTTGAAAATTTCGCACAAAAATATTCAGATAAATTGGAAGCTGCAATAGAATATCTACAAATGTAATAAAATAAAATCATATCCGTAATTACATAGATATGTAGAGACGCGATTAATCGCGTCTCTACCTGTGGTATTATGTAATGGAAAATACATAAGAAATCACAATACTGGAAGTAGAAAAAATTAAGGGTAAAATAGGTAATTTAATGCAAGTGGCAAACTCTGTTATGGGCTAACCTTAGTAAATGTGTGCTAACTAGGGGTAGCAATGACCACTTTTCAACGCAAACGGGTAGTAATTGTCGGTGCTGGTTTCGGAGGCTTGTCAGCTGCGATTGCCCTATCGCGTTCACCTGTAGAAGTATTACTTTTAGACCGGAACAACTATCACACATTTTCTCCGCTTTTGCACCAAGTTGCTACAGCGGAACTTGAACCAGAGCTAATAGCGTACCCTATTCGTAAGGTTTTGCGAAAATACCCTCACGTTCAGTTTGCTACTGCTGGAGTAAAACGTATTGATGTTGCAAGCAAATTTGTCGAAACAAGCAATAGTCTGATTACCTACGATTATTTAATCCTCGCTTGTGGAAGTAGTTCCCATTTTTGTGGTGT
Organism: Scytonematopsis contorta HA4267-MV1; assembly: GCA_019359035.1. GTDB lineage: Bacteria > Cyanobacteriota > Cyanobacteriia > Cyanobacteriales > Nostocaceae > Scytonematopsis > Scytonematopsis contorta. The sequence continues at coordinate 339,547 of JAHHIC010000054.1, forward strand.
TCCGGGAGCAATAGAATACAGTTACCCGCTAAAAACTCTTAAAGAAGCGGTGACCTTGCGTAACCACATTTTACGATGTTTGGAACAAGCAACAGAAGAAGCAGACCCATCGCGTAAAAGACAGTTGTTAACTTTTACAATTGTCGGTGGTGGTGCAACAGGTGTAGAATTTGCTGGTTCATTAGCAGAATTAATTTTTGATTCTTTGGTAAAAGATTACCCAGGACTAGATTTAAACCAAGCACGGGTGATACTTTTTCAATCGGGGGATACCCTTCTTCCGGAAATGCCTAAGCATTTAAGTATTTATGCCCAAAAGCAATTGGAAAGAAAGGGTGTGGAAGTAATATTACAAACTCGTGTTAGTCAGGTAACATCAGATGCGGTGTATTTAGAAAATCAAAGACTTATACGTACTTCTACTGTAGTATGGACAGCGGGTGTAAGAGGTAATTATTTAGCTGAAGGGTGGGGTTTACCTACATCTAAAAACGGTCAAGTTGAGGTACTACCAACACTACAATTATCAGATTATCCTCAAGTGTATGTGGTTGGTGATTTAGCTTCAGTACAGCAAGATGGACAAAAGTTACTAATGTTGGCACAGGTAGCGATGCAACAGGGTAAAACAGCTGCAAATAATATTACCCGTCATATAAAAGGACGAACTGCTCTGCAACTAAGGTATCGACATTCGGGTACATTAGCAATTATTGGACGCAATGCAGCAGTGGGTGATTTAGGTAAGCTGACAATGACTGGATTTTTGGCTTGGATTTTATGGTTGTATATCCATGTCGTTAACTTGGTGGGAGTACGTAACCGTTTAATAGTAATAATAAATTGGTTGTACAGTTATTTCTTTCAAAAACGTGTTGTGGGTCTTATTTTTCCACGAGAAGAAACATCTCCATTTTATAGGGGTCGTTTAACTAGTGAGTTTTATCGTCGGGAAGAGGGAGAGACTTGGAAAAATTAACCACGTAAACCGGAGGTTTTCCCGTAAGGGTAGAAGCGGAGGACACGAAGGAGGAGGGGGGAGAGGGGATGAGGGTGATGGGGGATGTTTCTATTTTTAACTTGATGCGGCTTTTAAAAATCGATTGACAATATTACCGACAGATTGCTTCAATTGATTTGTTCTATGCCAACTTTGAAAAGCTCTTTCGTAATCCTCTCCTTTGATTTGAAAAGTGTTCCAAGCATCGAGAGCTACTCCTGAACCCCAAAATAATAAAATATATAATGACCAAGAGATTCCACCTGTTGTTAACAGGTTTAATAAGAGAAAAAATCCGTTAGCAATAACATATCTACCTGCACGTTTATTAAATTTTCCACGACGGTGAGCGTCAAAAGCACGTCGTTTTTGCAATTCTCCATGATGCGATTGCCAATCGGTTTCTGCTAATTTTAAGGTCTCTAAAGGAATTTCTAACTCGGTGGCAATTTCTTTTATTTGCTCGTAGGAAAATTCTTTATCTTTATCATCCACTTGACGAGCAATCGCTAGCTGGAGAATTTGCTGCACATCTTCTTGAGTATAATAACGGTTGTTTGAATTTTCAGAAGTTGCCATAGTAAAATCCTGAGTTATTATTTAGTATTTAGTCTTAATCACTTAGGTGATACCCTGATTGTTATTTTTTTCATAAATTAATAGAACTCGACATGTCTATATTAAGTTTTATTAATCTATGTATATGAGTTATATATAAGTCGTTGTTTTTATGGATTGTTTTTTGAGAGACTATCGGCACAATGCTTTACACTTATCATCACTAGATTAGCAAATGTAGGTTGTAATGTGGTTGTGCGGTTTACCGAATGGGATACTAGATATTTGTAGGTTGGGTTGAGGCTTTGGGAAACCCAACATTTTCGCCACAATCGCCACAAGCCACAATCGCCACAAGCCACAATTGCCACAACCCACAATTGCCACAACCCACAATTGCCACAATTGCCACAAGCCACAATCGCCACAAGCCACAATCGCCACAACCCACAATCGCCACAATCGCCACAAGCCACAATCGCCACAATCGCCACAAGCCACAATCGCCACAAGCCACAATCGCCACAATCGCCACAATCGCCACAATCGCCACAATCGCCACAAGCCACAATCGCCACAAGCCACAATCGCCACAAGCCACAATCGCCACAAGCCACAATCGCCACAATCGCCACAATCGATACAATCGATACAATCGCCACAATCGATACAATCGCCACAAGCCACAATCGCCACAATCGCCACAATCGATACAATCGCCAGGGAATAAATTCCCTGTCTAAAAGCTAAAGTCCTCTGAAAGAGGACTAAGTTTTAGAAGTCAGTTGTTCCACATTTTTTTGCTAACAACATTTACGGGCATACAGTCCTCTTCCAGAGGACTTCAGCTTTTAGACAGGGAATTTATTCCCTGGCTTTTTTGGCTTCTTTTCTGGTTTTTTTTGGCTTCTTTTCTGGTTTTTTTTTGGCTTCTTTTCTAGCTTTTTTTGCTTCTTTTCTGGCTTTTTTTGGCTTCTTTTCTAGCCTTTTTGAGCTTCTTTCCTGGTTTTTTTGAGCTTCTTTCCTGGTTTTTTTGGCTTATTTTCTAGCTTTTTTTTGCTTATTTTCTAGCTTTTTTTAGCTTCTTCCCTGGTTTTTCTGGCTTCTTTCCTAGCTTTTTTTTGGCTTCTTTCCTAGTTTTTTTTCTGGCTTCTTTCTAGCTTTCTGACTTCTCAACTTTTGTGCTTCCACACTCCCACACAAAAACAGAAATCACCAAATAATAACAAACGCATCTTCACCACTTTGCCTATTCTTCCCATTAGCAGTAATAGGCATTTCCGGAGTCCCAGCATAAACAGAGATAACAGTAACCTTACTATCGAAAAGCACAACCTGTCCATTTCCCGGAGTAAACCAGAACTCTCTTGCTTCAAAGTCAGCAGAAACTTTGAGTAAACCAGCATCTCCATTACTATAATTAGGAGGCTTCTTACCTAAAAACTTTATGTAATCGCGGTTATCAATTTTAGAGGCAGCAAAAGACCCAACATAAAGACTGTTATCATCATAAGCAAGAGTACGGACGCGATTTGTATTAGCACCCACTGAATTTGTCCGAGGAATTGAAAATTGTCCGCGTTTAACTAATCCAGTTTTTGCATCTACAACTGCATAATAAGCAAGATGTGGTGACTTAGAATTAAAGGGATTATTGTACGTATCGGAAACAGCTAAAGTAGGTGTTGACAAGTCTTTACCATTCCAACGATATACAGTATTCCCACCAGCAGATTCTCCTAAAATAATTACTTCTGTTTCCGTTGCAACTACTTTATATATCCTAGTATCTGCCATATCGTTCCCTAGTTCTGCACCTAGAAAACCCCAAGTTTGCCAGACTTGTTTGACTGTATCTCCAATTTGATAACAATTTAGAAACGCACTCTGAACTGGTACTCGATTATTTCTTTCATTACGAAATCCAACTACATAAAGATGACCATTCTTTATTGCTATATCTAACACATAATCAGCAGAAATATTTATTTCATGAAGCACAGTATAGTTACTATCTAAAACCCTGATAGTTTTATCAACTAAGTAGGCAATTAAGCTACCATCACTGTCAATTCTGGTATTTTGGGGAGCTATAGAAATAGAGAGTAACTGAGTTAGTTGCTGCTGGCTAGAATTGTATCTAAATAATCCAGCTTTAGTAGCAATGAATAAATTATCATCACTACCTGACATATCAAATACTGGACTATTGACAGAACCAACTTTAGTCATTTTATAAGTATCACATTCCATCTGGAATAATTCATTATTAACAGATGAAATCAAGTAAATATTATTTCCTAATCTAGCAGCAGAGCTAACTCTACCAATATTGAGATAGGTAGCCATCTTAGGATTTGCCGGTTCTACAGGTTTAGCTACATTAATAGGGATAGAAGATACAATATTATTGCCTGAAACATATAAAACTCCATCTAGTAAACAAGCAGACTTAATATCAAAAGATATATTCGGGAATCTATACCAGCTTTGATTCTTAAATAATAATATTTCTTTTGTTTTACGATTATAAGTTAAAATAGAATTATCGTTTAAAGGAAACAAAGCAACATTACCAAAGTTTGACCAAATTTGCTTCCAAGTAGGTTCCAAAGAGGAACGCTGCCATACTCCTTGCTCGGTAGATGCATAAAGCAAATTATCTGTACTAATGCAAATTTGCCCCAATGGACCGAAAGGCTGACCTTGAGAATTGAGTAAGCCAATTTTCTCAGTAATATCTTTTTGATAGAATGGTAAATTATCTGCTGTTATCTGCCAAATAGCTCCTTTCGCTACTGGATTTTTGTCGATTTTAAATAAATCATTGGCTCTATCTCTTAAACCGAGCCAAAAATAATTTCCACTAGCAGCCATTCCTACAGATTTATTAGGATTCCAATGCTTAATCGCAGGCAATTCTCCTTGCATCCAAACATTGCTACTGGGAGTATATTTACCAAGAGTTCCTTTATCATCAATACCCCAAAAAGTATCTCCATCAATTGTGCCAGCATCTACTTGAGAACTACCGACTATTTCCGTCCACTGAGAAGCCTCCGGTAGCATCTGATAGACTTTATTTTTAGATATCGCATAATTTACTGTTTTGCCAACAAAATATTGTAAAAATCCACTACTTGTAGGAGCAGCAGCAATTTCTTCCCAAGTACCATTTTTCTGATATTCTAAAATTCGGTCTTTAGTAGCTAAAACTAAGCTTTTCTCTTTCTGAATATGCAAGGAAAGAATTGTCATACTCCCTGCAGAAAATAAAATAGTCTTCCATTTGCTGTTTACATCAAAGTCGAGAGCAGAAAAAACAGAACGCCGAGTATCTGTTGTTAATGTCATATTTTTAAGGGATTAAATTTTCATAATACCTTGTATAACATCCGATTTCAGCAATGCAAAAGGGGTTAAACCCCTCTATGAAAGTTTTTTAATTCTGGTATTATCCTACTCACCCCAAAAATTTGAACACAATATATTCCTTTCTTTCTTACAGCGAAAGACAGTTTCTGCGCTCATTTTCACTCTCAAGTATTTTGGTCTCCAAGTATAGTGTTTGGGTCAATACCTTGTGATTGTAAATAAGCGATTAACTGCTCCTTTTGCTGTTTTTCTTTTTCTGCGCGTTGGCGTTGTTGTTCTAGCTGTTCTGCTGCCTGTTGGCGTTGTTGTTCTAACTGTTCTGCTGCTTGTTGACGTTCCAGTTCTAACTGTTCTAATGCCCACGGTAAAAGCTTCCCAGACTTATCCCACCACCGCAACCAGTAACCAGTACGGTCTTCTTTTTGTCCTTGCCAAGTTCCCAAAAATAGCGAGATTGAATCAACCCAATGACGACCATTTTCATCTGGTAACTTTAATTCGTAACGTCCGTTTTCTAATTGATAAAATTCTAATAATCCAGAGGATGGCTCAAAAACTACGTAAATAGGGACTTTCAATATTTGCTCGTAGAAAAACCATTTTCCTGGTGGGTGGGTTCGCTTGATTGAATATTCTGAATATATTTCCCCATCTGTTTCGGATAAAAATTCCATAACAACCGCAGGAATGTCCCCTTCTAAATTAGGAGTATAACTTTTGCGGTCTCCTGAAGCTGGCAAAACAGAAGGAACATAAAGCCAATCAGGAGCTTTAATCACCAATTCCCCATTCAAGGTCGCACAAACACCCAAATTGGAAGCTATTAACATTTGAGGTTGGAAAAATCCGTTAATTTCTAAGATTTCGCGCAAAACCCCAGCCAAAACAGGCTGACCCGTATTCTCCACTGGCTCATCCTCTAATTGAAAACCGTCTGGCAACGCTTCCCAAGATATTACCAGTTGCGGTGACGATTTGGCTTTATCGACCTGGGCTACCATAAACACTGCCTTTGATTAACGTGTTTTCATTTTATCGCTCTATTTACCGAAACTCAGCCTCCTCAATTGTGGCTCGAAAGAATTCGCTGTAACGGTCTGTATCAATCCACCAACCAACACCAGTTTGAGATGGAATGGTATAGCCCCCAAATGTAGCTTCGTCACTGCATTTTCCTCCAAAGGGAATGTAAGTCCAGGGAAGATTGTCTGTACTTTGACCCCAACGTGGTAGTGTGATTTGTAAGAGTTTACCTTCTGGGTTGATGATTAGTGTCAATGTGATGGGTTCACCGTCAATTTTTAAAATGGCTTGAATAGTGTTGTTATCAATTGCCTTCCATTGAACACCTTGCTGAGGTAATAAGGCTGAGGGTAACCATATAAATTCTGCAGCGAGTCGTCCAATACTAGAACGGATAGTATTAGAATTATGGACGTTGACGATGGGAAGCAACCCCCACAAAGAAAATTGCATTCTACCTAAGCTATTAAGGTAATAATCTGCACCTTTAATTTGCATCAATCCGCTACCGATAACTGCTTTCCATACAAATCCTTTTGACGCTGTGATTCTTTCTTGTCCTTGCATTTGTAACCAGGGGTTGTCTTGCTTGGTTCTAAAGTTTCCTTGCATTTTGAGCGTTACGGAGGAGGCTAATGGTGTATCTGGTGCTATTGCGTGCCGGAAGTATCTTTGTACGGGTTGCGGTAATTCGGCAATCATTTCTTTACTAAAGTGCTTTTGGGTTACGGCTGGTTCTAGAGATTGCCAAATAGTTTCTATTTCTTTGGTGTTCTTAGTTTGTATTAATATTAAAATTATTAATCCTGTAATGAGTGATGCGCTAATTAGGAGTAAAATTCTCAATATCATTTTTTCCCCGCTTATTTAAGTTGTTTTAATTGGAATCATAGGGATAAAATGTGAGAAAATTGTGAGGATGTATTACTAACCGCCATAAACCGAAAGGTTTTCTCGCAGAGTAGGAGTCAAGTAAGCCAAGAAGAGAGATTATTAGCTTATGTAGCTATTTGCGGTTGTTTGCATGATAAGATAGTTATTAATTAATCTCTTTTTAGTAAAGTTAATTTTATTTAATATTTTGCCAGCTAGTTCATCAATTTTAATAAAATAGAGTTATGGAATCATGAAAATACTGGTAATAGAAGATGATGAATCGGTAGCAGAAGCTCTGGTCGCTGTTCTTAGCAATCAAAACTATGCTGTTGAAGTAGCTAATGACGGAAATTCTGCTTGGGATTTAATTGAAACATTTGATTATGACTTAATAATTCTTGATGTAGTTTTACCTGGTTTAGATGGTATAAGCCTTTGTCGTAAAATTCGCTCGGAAGGTTTGCGAATGCCGATTTTGTTATTAACTGGTCGCGATAGTAGTCACGATAAAGCGCTCGGATTGGATGCTGGGGCTGACGATTATTTGGTGAAACCGTTTGATATTGAAGAATTTGTTGCTCGTATCCGTGCTTTATTACGTCGTGTTGGGTCAATTTCGCAACCAGTATTAGAGTGGGGTAAGTTACGACTAGACCCGACTTGTTGCGAGGTTACTTATGATGGGCAGTTATTGACTTTAACTCCCAAAGAATATGCTTTACTGGAGCTTTTTTTACGAAATACCCGTAGGGTTTTTAGCTGTGGGATGATATTAGAGCATCTGTGGTCGTATGAGGATACTCCCGGAGAAGAAGCTGTTCGTACCCATATCAAAGGTTTGCGACACAAGTTAAAAGCTATAGGTGCTGCACATGATTTTATCGAAACTGTTTATGGGATTGGTTATCGTCTTAAACCAGTGGAGGTAAAATTAGAAACTAATTCACTAGACAGAAGCAAATCTAAAACTTCTAAACCTTTAGAAACTGATGATACTAAAGTAAATTCAGAGGTAAATTCAGAGGTAAATTTACAGGTAAATCCAACAATAGCAGCGCAGACCCTCGCAAGTGTCGGTGTAATTTGGCATCGTTTTAAAGGAAGAATATCAGAACAAGTATCTGTCTTAGAAGAAACGGTCTTAGCTTGTCGTAGTCATAATTTGAATTTGGAACTGCGCTCTAATGCAGCAAAAGAAGCCCATACATTAGCTGGCTCATTAGGTACTTTTGGCTTCCCAGAAGGTTCTAGGTTAGCTAAGGAAATTGAACAATTTTTGAAAAAAAATAGCAAAATAAAAGATTCTCAAATTAGCCATCTGGAAAATTTAGTGGCTGGTGTGCGAAGAGAAATTGAAAAAAATCCTAATGGAATAGATGATAATATAATTGTTAGAAATAATTCAGATGAACATCCTTTATTGTTAATTGTTGATTCCGATAATCAGATTATACAAGAAATCGAACATGCAGCTATTGATGTGGGAATACAAGTTACAATTGCTGAAAATATAAATATTGCAAGAAATAAACTTTATCAAGAACATCCCAGCATTGTACTGCTTGACCCTAATATTACAACTAACCGTGAAGATAGTTTTAATTTATTGGAAGAACTGAAAGCACGAAAACCTCCTGTCCCAGCAATTGCATTTACTGCTGAAAAAGATTTTAGCACTCGTTTGGAAGCTGCACGTTATGGGGTACGAAGTTTTTTACAAAAACCTGCATTAGTTTGTCAAGTATTAGAAACAGTTAAACGAGTGTTGCAGCAAGCAGAAGATAACGCAGAAGCAAAAGTGCTTGTTGTTGATGATGACCCCAAAATTTTGGTATTACTGCAAACATTGTTACGTCCGTGGGGATTAAAGGTAATTACTCTGGAAAATCCTAGTCATTTCTGGGAAAAACTAGAAATAGCTAAGCCTGATTTGCTGATTCTAGATGTGGAAATGCCGGATGTAAGTGGTATTGAAATTTGCCAAGTAGTACGGAATGACCCTAACTGGAGTGAACTACCGATAGTATTTCTCACAGTTCATAATGATGCAGAAACCGTAAGTCAAGTATTTACCGTTGGTGCAGACGATTTTGTTAACAAACCAATTATCGGCCCGGAACTGGTGACCCGCATTATCAAACGTTTGGAACGGGTAAAATTACAGCAAAGAATCACCCAAACCCAACAAGCATCTGTGGAAAAATCGGAAAGTGACCATAACATACTGCGTGAAAGCGAAGAACGTCTGCGTCTTGCATTAGATGCAGCTAACATCGGAATTTGGGATTTAAATATTGTTACTAACCGAGTTGTTTGGTCTTCTGGACACGAAAGTTTATTTGGTCTTGCTTCAGGTACATTTGATAATGCTTATAAAACTTTTATTGCTTGTGTGTTGCCAGAAGACCGTAAAGTATTATTACAAGCACTCAGTAAATCTCGTCGGCAACGTCTTGATTATTACCATCAGTTTCGCATAATTAGCTCGGATGCTAGCGTTTGTTGGATTGAAGCCAGAGGGAAGTTTTTCTATAATGACAAAGGTAAAGCTGTACGAATGCTGGGTACGGTAAGCGATATTAGCGACTACAAGAAAATAGAAAAAACTCTAAGTTCACGTATTTGCCAGCAAGCAACAGTAGCGAGGTTGGGACGTTCTGCCTTGCTAGGTAAAGACCTTTTAAGTTTAATGCAAGAAGCTGCTGCGTTGGTAGCAAAAAATCTCGATGTGGAATATTGCAAAGTCATGGAATTATTGCCAGATGGTGATAATTTATTACTGCGAGCTGGAGTTGGTTGGAATGATGGATTGGTCGGAAAAGCAATTATTAATTTTGATGATTCTGATTCTGGCTACGCTTTAAGAACAAAAAAGCCTGTTTTAATCAAAAATTTACTTACAGAAACCCGCTTTAAAGGTTCATATCTATTACATGACCATAATATTATTAGTGGTTTAAATGTACCAATTCCCAAACCGAGTGGTTCATACGGTGCTTTGGGTGCGTTTACTAGTAAACAGCACAATTTTACACAACGCGATGTCCACTTTATTCAAGCAATAGCCAATATTTTATCAGCAGCTATGGAGCGGAAACATGCTGAACAAGCTTTGCAGCAAACCAAAGAAGAACTAGAACTGCGAGTTGCAGAGCGTACTGGTGAACTAATTAATATTAATCAAAGACTACAGGAGGAGCTAAGTGACCGTCTACAGACTCAAGAAGCATTACAAAAATCAGAGGCTTTATTTGTTGGAATAGTAAGTATTGCTGATGACGCAATCATTACTATCGATAGTAAGCAGTGCATTACCTTGTTTAATCAAGGAGCCGAAAAGATTTTTGGTTATACGGCAACAGAATTATTAGGAAAACCATTAGATTTACTATTACCATTAAGGTATACCGAAGCGCATCGTCAACATGTTCAAGACTTTGGAAAATCGGCAACTAAAGCGCGTCGAATGGGAGAGCGACGAGAAATTTATGGACGTACTAAAAATGGAAGAGAATTTCCTGCTGAAGCTTCTATTTCTAAATTAAAAGTCGGGAACGAAATACTTTACACCGTTTACTTGCAAGATATCAGCGAAAGAAAGCAAATTGAACGGATGAAAAACGAATTTGTTTCCGTCGTTAGTCACGAACTTCGTACTCCATTAACTTCAATTCACGGTTCGATGGGGATGATATCTAGTGGTTTAATTAAACCCGACACAGAACAAGGCAAACGACTCTTACAAATTGCTACCGATAGTACTGAACGTTTGGTGCGTCTAATTAATGACATTCTTGATATCGAACGCATTGAGTCAGGAACAGTCAAAATGGAAAAACAAATTTGTAACCCTGAGGACTTAATTAATACAGCAATTGGTTTGATGCAACCACTAGCCACAGCAGCAGATGTAACATTATCAGTATCGAGTATATCTGCAAGTATTTGGGCAGACCCAGATAGAATTATTCAAACTTTAACCAACTTATTAAGTAACGCAATTAAATTTTCCAAACCAGGTTCTACAGTTTCTTTAATTGCTAAAGTCGATAACGTAAGAACAAGTATCGAAAATCAAGAAATATCTGAACCTTTTTCTCATCACCTCATCTTCCAAATAAAAGATAGTGGACGTGGTATCCCAGCAGATAAATTAGAAACAATCTTTGAACGCTTTCAACAAGTTGATTCCTCTGATTCCCGAAAACACGATGGTACAGGTTTGGGTTTAGCAATTTGTAGAAGTATTGTTCAACAACATAATGGTAAAATATGGGCAGAAAGTACCTTAGGAGAAGGAAGTAGTTTCTACTTTAAAATACCACTTTTTGTTCCTGAATATGCTGATTTAAAAAATTCGTATCAAAACCTAGATGAAGTTAATGCTTCTTCTTTAATACTTATTTGCGACAATGACCCAGAAGTTACAGAACAATTGACAAATATTTTAGAAAGTCATGGAATTAAAATTTCCGTTGCTAACACAGGACGTGAAGCAATTCAAAAAAGCCAAGAAATGAATCCTAATTTATTGATTATTGATGTTCTTTTACCAGAAGGTGATGGCTTTGCTGTGGTTGAATGGTTACAGCAACATACTAACCTTTATAATATTCCTTTAATTGTTTATTCTACTAAAGAGTTAGATGAATTTGAATGCCAACGCTTAAAATTAGGATACACAGAATTTTTAACCAAAGGGAGAGTTTCCATTCAACAATTTGAACAACAGGTAATGGGAATACTCCAAAGTATCACTCAAATACCAGCAGGTGATTGCAATGAGAAGTAAGCGAGTTCTAGTAGTTGACAATGAAGAATATATTCAAGAAATTACCAAAATCTGCCTGGAAACTACTGCTGGTTGGGAAGTGTTAACTGCTGGTTCCGGTCAGGAAGGAATTATTCAAGCTTCCAAGTCTCAGCCAGATGCAATCTTACTGGATGTTATGATGCCTGAGATGGATGGTATTACGACCTTTGAAAAGTTACAAGCAAATACAGAAACTAAGCAAATACCAGTGATTTTTTTAACTGCTAAAATACAGGCTTCTGACCGTCGTCGCTATTGTGAGTTGGGTATTAAGGAAGCTATCGCAAAACCTTTTAATCCTTTGCAATTGGCTAGCCAGATTGCTGCTGCTTTGGGTTGGAACGACGTATAAGAAACCCCACTTTCCTAGGCTACCGCGTACACACAAATTTTGAAATCAAAATATTACAACCAACCGGGAACGTCTACAGAAAAATGTCAGTCTAGCTGCTAACAATTAGTTTTAAATATATGCTTAGACTTTTATTGTCAGCAAGTTTAATTACCGCAGTCTCTTTTGTACCAACATTCGTTCTAGCTCAAACGAGTAATGTACAATTTCCGCAACCAAGCAAATCCGGTGACTACAACTCAATCCAGAGCAGATTTAGAAACGGAACAACATCTACTCATTTAGTTTGGAAAGTTGTCAGCAATAATTTAGCCTGTCGCAGTCAACCTGGAACTAACTACCGTGTCGTGCGAAAATTATCTAAAAATGATGTCATTGACTTAGTAGGTAGTCGTAGCATTAAGCGGGACGCTACAGGCAAACCTTGGCTTTTGGTCGCAAAGCAAGGTAGTGCAGAGGATATAAAAATAAAATGCTTTGTCAGAGCAAACGTCCAGTTTATTAAACCAATTCCCTATAGTTTTTAATCAATATAGAACTTTTGCCCATTTTCACAAAACTTCTATAAAAAACCGCATCTACCCACAAATCTAAATCAAATTTGTTAGCGAACTGTTTAAATTATTTACAATTAACTGCGTAATGGAGCTAAGCGGGTTCGAACCGCTGACCCCTACAATGCCATTGTAGTGCTCTACCAACTGAGCTATAACCCCGCAATTCGCATTAACTATTATCTTTTAAAAAAGACTTTTTGTCAAGAATTGCAATTGCTAACAGCAAATATTAAGAAAATCTAAAGAAATAAGGACAATTAGCAATTGAAAACAATCCACCTTTCCTAACGATGAACTTCTAGTAAATAGCTCATACAATGCCCCATTAAAAAGTAGACTACTAGCATCGCAGCAGCAGCAAGTGCTACAAGTGTACCAGCCAACATCAGGGAAAACTCTTTATGTTCAAACGCTTTTTCCATCAGGTGCAGCGACCAGGCAACCAGCGCCACATCGAAAACTAAAATAGGTATAAGCATAAATTCTTAATATTTATTAATGGCTGTTAACTAATATTAACATTATTTTTCTGTACTCTGTCTAACCACAACGAGGTGGTTAGATTACTAATTGCTATTTAAAGATTAAGAAACTCTTCTTATTGGTACTCCCTGCTCGTACAAGTAATCTTTAATTTCAGAAACACTTAATTGTCCATAATGCAAAAGAGATGCTAACAAAGCAGCTTCCGCTCCTCCATCAGTAAGAGCTTCATGAATATGGTGACAGTTACCAGCACCACCAGAGGCAACAACAGGTATCTGTACAGAATCAGCGATTGCCCTAGTCAGTTCTAAGTCATATCCCGCTTGGGTTCCATCAGCATCCATACTTGTCACCAGTAGTTCCCCCGCGCCGCGTTTTTCCATTTCGTGCGCCCATTTAAGCGCATCCAAACCTGTATTTTCTCGTCCACCCCGGACATACACATCCCAACCGGGATTAACGGGGTCAACACGTTTTCTGGCATCAATAGCGACGACGATACATTGATTGCCAAAACGTTCGCTTGTCCGACTAATTAAATCGGGGTCGCGTACCGCCGCAGAATTAATACTAACCTTGTCTGCCCCAGCTCGTAACAAATTTTTAACATTTTCTAAGGATTGTATGCCTCCACCAACAGTTAAAGGTATAAACACCTGTTCCGCAGTGCGGTACACAACGTCAATGATAATATCCCGGTCTTCATGAGAAGCCGTAATATCCAGAAACACTAACTCGTCCGCCCCCGCTTCGTTATAAACCTTTGCTAGTTCCACGGGGTCACCAGCATCTTTAAGGTCAACAAAGTTAACACCTTTTACAACTCGTCCCGCCTTGACATCTAAGCACGGTAAAATCCTTTTAGCCAGCATGACTAAATTTCCCACTCCAATTCGCAATCGCCCGAATATAAATTCTATAGCCACCGAGCCAATACACAACCAAAATTTGATTTTTTTGGCATTTTAAACCTTAATCAGCCTTCTTGCCACAAAATAAACTAAAAATTACTAAAAATCACTGTTAATCGCAAAATTATGGCAATTATCTCCTCCAAGCAACAACCTCAACAAGAACCAAACAAACAACCCAAACAGCGGCGAAAGCCTACAGATGAAACAGTAAAACCGCCCGAAACCATAGAGCTACTTCGACCAGAAGCCACAACGGACGAGCAAGGCAAACAGGAAGAAAGTATTCGACCCCAGCGCTTTGCTGATTATATTGGGCAAAAAGATTTAAAAGATGTACTAGAAATAGCTATACTCGCTGCAAAATCCAGGTCTGAAGTTCTTGACCATCTGCTATTGTATGGGCCTCCCGGTTTAGGCAAAACCACAATGGCAATGATTCTCGCTTCGGAAATGGGAGTTGCTTGTAAAATAACTAGTGCGCCCGCACTAGAACGTCCCAGAGATATTGTTGGCTTACTCGTAAACCTCAAACCTGGAGACGTTTTATTTATTGATGAAATCCATCGCCTTACGCGGATGACTGAAGAGATTTTATACCCAGCAATGGAAGACTACCGTTTAGATATTACTGTAGGAAAGGGACCAAGCGCTCGCACCCGTAGTATACCGTTATCAAAATTTACATTAGTCGGAGCCACAACACGAGCTGGTGCATTAACATCACCTTTACGCGACCGCTTTGGATTAGTTCAAAAGTTAAAGTTTTATGAAGTCGATGAATTAAGCAAAATAGTATTACGAACGTCTGAACTACTTAAAACCCCAATTACTAGTGATGGAGCCGAAGAAGTCGCTAGACGTTCACGAGGTACTCCACGGATAGCAAATAGGCTATTAAGAAGGGTACGTGATTACGCTGAGGTCAAAAAAACAGGCACAGTTAACGAAGATATTGCATCCGAAGCATTAGAGCTATTTCAGGTAGACCCCTGTGGCTTAGATTGGACAGACCGCCGAATGCTGAGTGTAATAATTGAACAATTTAATGGTGGTCCGGTGGGGTTGGAGACTATCGCTGCAGCAACCGGAGAAGATACGCAAACCATTGAGGAAGTTTACGAGCCTTATTTAATGCAAATAGGCTATTTAAGTAGAACATCTCGTGGTCGTGTGGTTACCCCTGCTGCTTATAAACATATGGGCTTTAAACCACCTAATCAACAAATGTCGTTGCTGTAGAGACGCGATTAATCGCGTCTCTACGAATACCATAATTTTCGGTTTCAACCCAGATTGAACACAAAGGATAAATCTACCTCCCCCAAATGTAGAGACGCGATTAATCGCGTCTCTAGAATTATTATTAATTGTGGGTTGCAACCACAGATTGAGATGGAAACATATAAACACAGATGATTAGGTTAATTGCTATTTGTTTAAGTTTCTTGCTGTTATTTGGTACTTGTTCGGTAGCTTTGGCTGAAACTAAAGCACCACAAACCAGTCAAGAACAGTCAGAATTAGGATTGCGGGATTTGGCTGATAAGGCTTTTGATGCTACGAACCGAGGTGATTTTACTACCGCTGAAAAATATTGGACGGCTATTCTGGAGCAACAACCTGAAAATGCGGCAATTTTGAGTAATCGCGGAAATTCCAGAGTTAGTCAGCATAAATTGGAAGAAGCGCTGGAAGACTATAACAAAGCCGTCAAATTTGCCCCTAATGTGACTGACCCCTATTTAAATCGTGGTACTGCCTATGAAGGTTTGGGAAAATGGGACGAGGCGATCGCCGATTATAACCATGTGTTAGAGCTTGACCCCAAGGACGCGATGGCATACAACAATCGAGGGAATGCGGAAGCAGGGTTAAGAAAATGGGACGAAGCGATAGCAGATTATCAAAAATCCAACCTACTTGCGCCAGATTTCGCTTTTGCCCGCGCAAACTACGCTCTAGCCTTGTACGAAACGGGTAAAAATAAGGAAGCTATCCGCGAGATGAAAAATATCCTTCGTAAATACCCTAAATTTGCTGATGTTCGTGCTGCACTTACTGCTGCACTTTGGGTCAAGGGAGACCAAGGAGAAGCGGAAAGCAATTGGGTAGCAGCTTATGGGTTAGACAGCCGCTATAAAGATATTGACTGGGTGCAAAATATCCGTCGCTGGCCTCCGAGTATGGTTGCTGCTTTGCAAAAGTTCTTAAAACTGAAATAAGCTTGGGCAACGGATGCTACAAAGGTAATAAATCTGACCTTATTGTGGGGTGGGCATCCTTGCCCGCCCTCATCCTATAAAAGAAAATCCTTTGCTAATTTGATTACCCTAATAAATTCCGTACCCAAGCTTCATCGTCAAAAGATAACTTTGGAGTGCAAGCTATACTGTAATTTATAGCAAGCTCCAACCTTGCACGGTCATACACTCGATGTAATAAAGGTTGTAATTCTAACAAAGGTTCTGCTTCTCCAACAAGCAAAGGGATTGGAAACGCAGGTATTATTTCTCTCAAGTTAAAAGCGTATAACTGTGCTTTTGGGCGTTGATGGCTTCGACTAATTAAAATGCGATAATTAGAGGAAACAGTACTTTTCATCGGAAAAGGCTCACCACCTCGCAGTAAATCAATTTCGATTAAATGTGTTGCACTAGTCAGAATTTTTTGTCGTTTTTGCAAATAAGCACTACGTCCTTCACCGGAGCGTTTATTTTTTGGTGATAGCAATTCAATAGTGGTTATAACGCTTCCTGTTGCACCTTCACGAATTTCCAGGAAACGTTCTTGAACTTCCTCTACAATTGGAATCTCGATATTAATTGGCTGAGCCACTGCTACACTTGTTGTAGAGCTAATATCGGGTACAGCAGCGGTAACAGAAACATACGGAATTCCAACTAAAACACTTTCCTCACCTTCACTTAAATATACTCGCTTTTCTACTGCAACTCGGTAATCTCGGCTAAGTTTATCATCAAGCGCATCAGCAATTGCCACAATCATACGACTGTGAAATTCTGACCATAATTCTGGACTTTCCAGGTAAGGATTCATACCAGGTAATGGAGATGGCATGGTAAAACTTGAGAGAAAGACAGATTTATATATGTTATTATATCCCTGGCTAAAACATATCACTTTTTCTCACTTTTTTGAGTTGTTAACAATTCAAAAAAATCACATAATAAAATTTGCATGATTATAGTAATCTTAAAATAAACACCCTCACCACGGGGAGAGTTTAGAGGTTTTTTAACATGACTCATTTCGGCATCATCTGCCCAACTAGTAATGGTCATCTTAATACGATGACACCTTTGGGGTGGGAACTGAAACAACGTGGTCATCGCGTGACTGTAATTGGACCTCTCGACGCACAGCCAAATACTCTTGCTGCAGGTTTAGAATTTAAGGCAATAGGAGAATCAGAATTCCCCGCTGGTGCAATCGCACAAATGTTAGACCAACTGGGAGAAATGAGCAAATTAGCAGCACTGCGATACACAGTTTTTTGCCTTCAAAAGATGGCAGCTATATGTCTCCAGGAAGCTCCAAAAAGACTCAAAGAGGCTGGTGTCGAAGCACTGCTAGTAGACCAGGCTACACCAGAAGGAGGAACTATAGCAGAATATTTAGAAATCCCTTTTATTACTGTATGTTCTGCCTTGGTGCTTAATTCAGATGTTAGCGTTCCTCCTCATTACACCCTCTGGAATTATAATCCTGCTTGGTGGGGACAATTACGCAATCGAGCAGGTTACACATTGTTGAGTTATATAGCAAAACCTATTCTGGAGTTGATAGCTGATTATCGCAGAGAGTGGAAATTGCCACCAATCTCTAGTTCTAAGTCTTTATATTCGGAGCTAGCCCAACTAAGCCAACAACCTGCTGAGTTTGAATTCCCTAGACAGGATTTACCCAAGTATTTTCATTTTACAGGCCCTTACCATAACTCCAATGCTCGTAAACCTGTATCTTTCCCATTTGAAAAGTTGACTGGACAACCCTTAATTTACGCTTCAATGGGGACTTTGCAAAATCGCTTGACAGGAATTTTTCAAACTATTGCGGAAGCATGTTTGGGATTGGATGCTCAATTAGTAATTTCCCTTGGTGGTGGTTTTAAGTCTGAATCGATACCAACACTACCTGGCTCACCTATAGTTGTTGAATACGCACCACAGTTAGAATTATTAGAAAAAGCAAGCCTTGTCATTACCCACGCGGGGATGAATACCACCTTAGAATCACTGACTCAAGGTGTGCCAATGGTTGCTATTCCCATAGCTAACGACCAACCGGGAGTTGCAGCGCGTATTGCTTGGACTGGTAGCGGGGAAGTAGTTCCCTTGGGTCGTGTAAGTGTTCCCATATTGCGAAAGGCTGTGAAACTAGTGCTGACGCAAGATTCTTACAAGCAAAATGCACTTAGGCTGCAAGAAGCTATTCGTCGTGCAGGGGGTGTAAGTCGCGCTGCGGATGTGATTGAGAAGGTTGTAGCCACGGGGAAACCTGTGCTGAGTGTATAAAGTTGATTTAAAAAGAGTTGGTTTTATGGAGCGAAAAAAGTCAGGGATAACAGTTTGGTTTACAGGTTTAAGTGGTGCAGGCAAAACTACCATCAGTTGCTTAGTAGAAAAGGAGTTGCGCTTGCTGGAACATAAAGTAGAACTACTTGATGGTGATATAGTACGTCAGAATTTATGCAAGGGTTTGGGTTTTAGCAAAGAAGACCGGGATGAAAATATACGCCGTATTGGTTTTGTTGCACACCTTTTAACTCGTAATGATGTAATTGTTCTAGTCTCAGCAATTTCTCCATACCGCGAAACTCGAAATGAAGTTAGACAACGTATCGGAAATTTTGTAGAAGTTTATGTCAACTCTCCATTAGAGATTTGCGAAGAAAGAGATATGAAAGGCTTGTACAAAAAAGCACGTGACGGAGAAATCAAAAAATTCACTGGAATTGATGACCCCTATGAGCCTCCTCTAAACCCTGAAATTGAATGTAGAACAGATAAGGAGACTATTGAAGAAAGTGTTTTTAAAGTTTTAGGAAAATTGGCAGAGGAAGGTTATCTTTGTTAAACAGCTAAGTAGTTAAAAAATACTATCTAGCTTTTATTTGTCAATAGTCAAAGTATTGGGAGCAATAAAATCGGATATTTTTATTTGCGGATGCTTCTGTAATAAAGCATTAATTTTTTGACTAATTTCTAACATATCTAATTCCCTATCATTTTTACTAGTGTTTTCACGAGACAAGTCTGAGCCACTCTGAGAATCTTTCTCAAATGCTTTACAGCCATTAGCAACTTCAGATATTGGTAAACCACAGTAATTAAAAATAGCAGTAACAATCTGCTGTTTTTCTACTATTAAATCTTCATAGCGAAAAGCAAGTATAGGTATGCCTTTTTGGCAAAGTAAAAGATAACGTTGCATTACAGAGAGCCACATAATTGTATACAAATCAGTGGCATTTGAGTCTGTAAAGTCTATATAACTGGCATACTCTTTTAATAAAGGGGTAGCTTGACTATACAATTCAATATTTTGTTTAATTATCGGTAAAATTTCGCTAAAGTAAATAAAAGCACGAATAGATGATTTGACAACATTTTCAGCATTCCGATACATAAACAAAAGTTTCGCATGAGGGAATGCGCGATATATTAAATCTGCTATTTCAATACCAAAACTACGTAGTTTGATAACAGAGAATGATGATTTACCTTCAACATTCGCTTTTGCCAACATACAAATACTACTTTTGACTAATTGCACTATTTCGCTATCATTACTACCATCAGGTTTTCTAAGAAATACCATTTGGGAAAAAATATCTGGCTCTGATAAACTTAGTATAGTATCAACTTGATTGAATATTTTGCTTAATAAAGTTGAGCCACAGCGACCGACAGAGTAAATCATGATAATCGAACCAAGTGAATCTTCTATATCTGCTGCCAGCTTATGAAAATCATCATAAGGCACAGCAAACAAACGCTGAGCATATTCATATTGAGCTTGGTACAGAAAAGCAGGCTTATAAATATCAACATCTACAGGTGTTTCTACGAAAATTGTTTGCCTGTTTTCGTAATCTAAGCAATATAAACTAATATTAGTGTTATCCAAAATAATTTTTGAATCAATTGTTTCCCCTAACTCATAATCGAAGTCTTTAAGGCTGGCAATTAGACTCGCTGGGGTACGGTTTTTCTTTTTAATGTTAAGAACTTGTGTACTCATTGTTTTTTAGAATTGCTAGTGACTAATCTTAGGTAGTACTTGTATCTTGTACTCTGGATAGGATGCTTTACAATAATATGCTCTGTTAAGTTTTTTTTCTAGTGATTATGGTTTGTCGGGACCCTATAAACAATTATATCTCAAGATTTGAGTGTAATTCTAATTGTCTTAATCAAGCACTAACTGTAATGTGTTTTAGTGAATTAATACACTATATTGTATAATACATTAAGGATTTACCCTAGCTTATACTTTATTCATTGTAGTATTTGTAGTAGTAAAATCATATGAACTCGAACAATAAGTCAATCGTAATTTATTCAAATTTTACATTACATGTAGAAAATTGGTCTCCTTTATCTGTGAATCAAGGTATTGGAGGAAGCAACGAAGCGGTAATTTATTTAAGCCAAGAATTAGTTAAGTTAGGCTACCAGGTTACTGTTTTTAATAGATGCGGTGATATGGAAGGAGAATATAATGGTGTCGTTTATCAGTCTGTTGAGAAATTTAATACCCAAGATAACTTTAATGTCTTAATATTTCATCGTGCTTGGGCACAACCTATGCTAATGAAAGTTAAAGCCACAAAAACTGCTGTGTGGATGCATGACAACCCTCAATTATTTCCTTCAGTAGAAGAGTCTCAACGTTTAGAGTTTTTGGCAAGTTTTGACAAACTTTTTATGTTGTCAAATTTTCATAAATCTCTTTTGCCAGACTGGATTCCTGAAGACAAGATATTTCTAACAACCAATGGTATTAATTTAGAAGATTTCAATGTAACAGGAATAGCTAGAAATCCCAAGAGACTAATTTCGATTAGTGATTATACAAGAGGTATTGAACATTTACTTAGTCAATGGGATAAGGTTCTCAAAGAAGTACCAGATGCTGAATTACATCTTTTTTATGGTTGGCAAGTAATTGATGCTTTAATTAATTCACCTTATATTGAAAGGTTCCCGCAATTACCAGATAAAAAGAAACAACTTTTACAACTTTTCAATCAAGAAAATGTCTATGAACATTGTAGAATTGGACATAGGGAGTTAGTTGAAGAATTATTTAAATCTGGAATTTGGGTTTATCCTTGTCATACTAAGGAGATTTTCTGTATTAGTGCTTGGAAAGCGCAAGCTGCTGGTTGTGTTCCTGTGGTAACAACTTATGCAGGTTTAGCTGAAACTGTGAAATCAGGTATCAGAATTCAGGGTCTTGCTGGTGATGAGGAAACTAATAATGCTTTTGTTGAAGCAGTGATAGACTTGCTAAAAAATCCTGAGAAACAAGAATCTTTAAGACAGGAAGCATTAGCTCTTAAAGATTCATTCGGCTGGGATAAAGTTGCTCAACAATGGCATCGGGAATTTATATCCACTTAAATAAGGTTTTGAGTAATATTACTTTAAAATATTTTCTTAGAGAGTTTTATAAATAAAATACTAAGCAATGTGTATACCACAAGCCAGCCAGTGACTTTAGTCATTGTTTAAAAGCTAAAGTCTTAGCGATAATCTTAATAAGACATAAGTTTATTGAAGTGAGCGAGAAAAAGTAAGAAATATAGGGATTCAATACTGCTCGGTTAAGAGATTTTGTCGGTTGGGTTGAGGCTTTGCGTATCCGAAGCGGACGCTGGCGCGTTCACGAAGTGGAGCGTAGCGCTTACACGAAGTGGAGCAAAGCGCTAAACCCAACAAACCACCGAAAATGTTGGGTTTCGTCCCTAAACCCAACCTACGCATTTTCCTGTTTTTGGGCTTAACCGACAAGTATTGTATAGGGATTGAGCAATTTTTTAAAATTTTGATTTACAAAATATCAACATTATTTTTCAGATAAGCAATAGTATAATCCGCTATTTCTTCCATTGTTGCTACGCTAATAGAAGGTTCCGAAAACATAAAATTCAAAAACATTTTACCTACAAAAGTAGAAATAGAAACTACAGGAATACCAGCAAATAAAGCCACAGCAGTAACAAAACTGATTTCTTCCACTTTAAAATTACCGTAAATCTCAGGAATCTTAACTCGACCAATATTACTAACAGCTAAACTACAAAGTATTTGATTAGGATTATTCAAAATAAAATTAGCCAGCATCTTAGATGCTAACAAGTTACTAAATATATCGTCATTTTTTAAGCTCCCTTCTAGCTTTTGTTTTATATTTCTCGCTAAATCCCAAAACGATGTTTCGTCTCCCACAGTATGAAATGAATTGATAGAAGCAACCAACATACCTAAATAATCATCGCTTATTTCTGTTTGTAGACGCTGACGTAAATTCACATACGACAGACAACTCAAACATAAATTTGATTTTTCATTATAAGAGATGACTTTTGCAATAGCTAACAAAAGTGCTGCACATAAAGTACCATGCACTGTAGTTCTTTCACGTTTAGAAGCAGAAACAATTTTTTTCGTAATCTCAGCATCTATCTGTCTGCGAAGCATATTGCTACTACGATGTTCAACAGTTATATACTTTTCAAAACCTAAAGTAGCAGGGCTATAAAAAATAAACTTTAATCCAAATTTTAACAAGTAAAATATAGTTTTTATAAACCCTGAAAATCCCAGCATTGATTTGGGAAGAATTTTCTGTATACTTGGCAAAGGAGACAAACGAGCAATTTTTTTGCTATCTACTTCACCAGACTCAATATTTTGGCAATATGTTAAAATTTCTGAGTGTAACCTTACAGAAGATAATCCATCAATAATAGTATGATGAAAAGTTGTAATTAAATAATTAATATTACTCTCACTTTCAATAGTAACTAATACCGCTCGCATCAAAACTTTATCACTAGCAATTTTTTTATTTAATTCTTCTAAAACCACTTCTTCCAACTGACAGTTGTCGAGCTTATTTACAACTTGTAACGGGATTTGAATTGCTCCAGCTTCAAAACGTAAATTATTTAATTTCCCAACAATTCGAGAATTTAAAAGAGGATGACGCTTTTGAATTAAATCAAGCGCTTGCCTAAGAATTTCGACACTTAGTAACCCACGAATACGGCTAATTGTAACTACATGATAAGAATTTGCCTTACGATTTAATATTTCTACAGCTCGTTCATGAGTATCAAGTAATCTGTTATTTATCATTAGTTATTTAGCGCTTTGCTTGTTTTAAGACACAACGTAGCAAAACAAAACCAAATATGTCACTAATAAAAAACACAAAAAATATAAAAACATCAAAATTGTAGCTTCCCCCCGGACGTGGCACTTCCTTGTACACAAATCTGTCATTGCGGTTGCTTCGTCGTTCCGGAGCGCAATGACAGGTTAAATATTTTGCGGTTGCTTCGTCGTTCCGGAGCGCAATGACAGGTGAGGTCTATTTAACTAAGACAACAACTCCCGAACCTTACCTGATGTCAACTCAGTAACCTTATTCAAAACCACAACAGCACCAGCATCCAACAAAGTCTGAGTATAAGCATCCCGACGTTCAGAATTTTCTTGAACATGCGGAGGCAAAACCCCCACCCCAACCCATTTGCCATTTGGTTTTAGAGACCGGGCTTTTTCCACGGTATACATATCAGCCACCGTATCTCCCACATACATGACAGCGGGAACTTCGTCAACATTATCTAACAACTGGTCAACAGTAGCAAAAAGACCAGTAGGGTCAGGCTTACCCGGAGAATCTTCCATCGCAACAAGCACAGGAGATTTTAACCCAAGACGACCTTCCAAAAGAAACTTAGCAGAACCGCGAGTTGCACCACTAAAAAATCCCCAAGAAATCCCTGCTTCCGTGAGTTCATCTAAATAGCTAGCTTGCAACAATAATGGCTCATCGCAGATATAGCCATTAAAATTTTGCGAATCAGTTCCCCGGTAGCGAGACTGAAAAAAAGCAACAACATTATCGTAATTCAGATGTACTTCCTCCCGGCTTCGTCCGAGATTTTCCAAGTAGCGATAAATTAACTCTTGAGAAGCCTCCCAATCATTATTCCAATAACCCTCCGATTTGAGCTTATCAATATGAGTAATAGTCGGCCGATACTGTTTGTCAGTAAAATGTTCCACAGTATCAGCAATTGCGCGTCGATAAGAACTAGAAACATCGCGCACAACACCATCAATATCGAAAACAACTATTGCCTTTGTCATGGGAGTGGAGAGTGGGGAGTAGGGAGTAGGAAGTGGGGATTAGTAAAGACAGAGTTAATACGGTCTCTACTTTTGATTTTAATTCTAAAAATCATTTTACCTTAGTTATTCCCTTCCCACTCCCAAATCCCCACTGTCCACTCCCACTCCCAATTCCCAATTAATTGCGAACTGCGAATTGCGAATTGCGAATTGCGAATTGTTTCTCCCCTCCCCCAATTAATTTGTCTAAAAGGGGAATATTGAGTTAAAATAGGCGATTGCAAAGTAAGTTGTGTCCAGATGTTTCCCGGAGGTGTGATTGTCGAAGTTTATTCTCAAAATACTCTGGCTAGACGAGAACGTCGCCTTGGCAGTTGACCAAGTAGTTGGTAAAGGTTCCAGCCCTTTGACTAAATACTTTTTCTGGCCTCGAAATGATGCTTGGGAAGAGTTAAAAAAGGAATTGGAGGCTAAACACTGGATAACAGAATTAGATAGAGTCGAGTTACTAAACAAAGCCACAGAAGTAATTAACTACTGGCAAGAAGAAGGCAGAAACCGACCCATGAATGAAGCGCAGTCCAAATTCCCTGAAGTTATGTTCACGGGTAGCGCTTGATTCTAATCTACTTTATTGCCAAAGTTTAATGCTCTTGCTCCTGCTGCCAGTTGCTGTTAGTTGTGCAACAGGATGCTAATAACCGCCCATGTGTGAACCGAGAGGATAAACAGGGGCGGTTTTTCAATTTTTTCTTCCCTATGAGTATTTTTACAAAGATTTAATATCACGCAAAATTTAGAGTAAAATGAACCCTAAGTGTAAATACGGAAGCAAACTCTCTATTTTTGTGTAATAAGGGATAAAGGTAAAATTGTGATATTTTAATTAAAAATGAGCAAATTAAAGCAATTAAATTTAAAATCGGCGAAAATAATAGAATATAAATTAGATTGTTCCATCTAAAAAATTTATGAGCAAAAATATTCTGATTGTATAAAAAAGCTAGGTATAGAGAAATAATAGCAATTGTTGAAAACAAATTTACAACCATAGAGCAGAACATGATGCAAATAGTTGGGGACACCTGTGAAAATTTATTTGCAGATGATAACAAAAGTATGACTCAAGTATTCGGAGAGTTAATTGAAAAACCTATCAAAAACGAATATTTAACTTTAGTATTCTCACCTTCTCGTCTTCCATTTAGACGCCGTTGGCGCAATAATAGTTTATCGGCAGATTATGTCGCAGAATATTTAAGTACATTTTTTCCACCTAAAGAGAATGATTATATTAGTTTACGGAGACAATCAGAAATCAAAAGTGCTGTCAGCTATATTGCTAACGAATTGTTAGAAAATGCAATGAAGCATTCCGAAAACATAGCTGAGTACTCCATTACTTTACATTTACAGTTGGAAGATAAAGAAATTAGACTATTTGTGAATAATATTATCAATTCTGTAAAAGCAGATATGTTTCAAGTTTTTATTAAAGAGTTAATTAATTCTAATCCCGAAGATTTTTATCTTCGTCAATTAGAAAGAAACGCGGAAGAAATAGATAGCAAAAATTCTGGGTTAGGATTTTTAACGATGATAAATGACTACTCAGCTAAACTTGGTTGGAAATTTGAAATTATTCAGGAAGAACCGCAGCTAATTTCTGTAACCACGATGGTAAAACTAATAGTTTAACTTAATTAACTTAATCATCTTAATATTTTAATAATAAAGGAGTATTTGACAAATGGAAATTAACGGGGATAACTATAAAATTTGTGGAGATAATCAATTAGCAACTGTAGATTTTATTGGTTCACTCCGGTTGAGTGGAACTGAGGAGTATGCTCCGATTCTAAAATTATTACATGAAGTTGCTTCCTTAGAACCAAGCAATATTACTCTCAATTTAAAACAGCTAAATTTTTTGAATAGTTCAGGTATCTCAATGCTGTCAAAGTTCGTAATTGAAATGCGAAAGAAAAGCACAGTAAAAATGATAGTTATTGGTTCTAATGATATACCTTGGCAAGGTAAATCTTTAAAAAATTTACAGCGTTTAATGCCTGGACTAACATTAGAACTTCATTGATTTTTGATAAAAATACTTCCTTCTTCCCTAATTATGAATAAAATAAGGGAAATTTTTATCCCTGCAATTTTAATGCTAAATCGCCTTAAGTATCCTCAAAAATTTTTTTTAATCAGTTGCGTTTTTATTTTACCAATAAGCTTATTAATGTACTTGCTGATAACTGAAATTCAAAGTCGTAGCGATTTTGCAAAAAAAGAAATTTATGGCAATACTTATCTTCGTCCGTTACGTGAACTGAGAGAGGATATTCTCCAAATTAGACTATTGACAAATGATTGTTTAAATCAAAAAAAGAACTTAAATAAAATCAACAATTTAACATATAAAATTGATAATAAGTTTAATTATTTAGTAAAGCTTGATAAAGAATTAACAGCTATTTTACATACAGAAAATAAATTTAAACTCACAAAAGAAAATTGGTATAACTTACAAAAAATAAAATCGCAAGAAAATTGTAATTCAATATTACAAGACGAAAAATATAATTTGTTATTAAAACAAGTATACGATTTAAAATCTCATATTGGTGATACATCTAACTTAATTCTTGACCCCGACTTAGACTCTTATTACTTAATGGATGCGACCCTACTCAAGTTACCTCAGACACAAGAAATTTTAGGGAATATTCAGTTACGAACTCAACAAATTGTTATAAACCAAAAAGCCATTCCGTATGACAGAGCCGAATTATTGATTCTTTTGGGTAATTTGAAAGACAGTAATGAACAATTAAAAAGAAATATGGAAGTTGCCTTTAAAAATAACCCAAAAGGAAATTTGCGTCCTAAACTGACAAAACAACTTTCTAGTTTTACTTCTAAAATAGATTTATTAACTCAAGAATTAGAGTCACTTGCAAATACCAATAAGCCTATCGTAACTGACTTTTATTTTTTAAATGCAGAAGACAGTTTAAAACAAAGTTTTATTTTATGGGATGAAACCATAAACGAACTAGACATTCTCTTACACTATCGTATTGATGGCTTTGTAAAAAAACAATTTACATTATCTATTTTTGTATTAACTATTTTAGCAATTGTCCTTTATCTTTTTATTAGTTTTTATCTAGGTGTAATGCAAACGGTTTCTAGCTTAAGTACTGCTTCCAAACAGATGATACAAGGTACTTTAACCGAAGCTGTTGCTCTAAATAGCCGAGACGAATTAGCAGAAGTTGTCACCTCTTTCAACGATATTGCGGTCGCATTAGTTGCAGCGAATCAAGAAGTTCAAATCCTCAACGAACGTCTTAAAGAAGATAATTATCGAATGAAAGCCGAGTTAGATGTAACACGACGGTTACAGAAAATGATATTACCTCAAGAAGAAGAATTATTAGAAATTTCTGACTTGGATATTGCAGGTTATATGGAATCAGCAGACGAAGTTGGTGGTGACTATTATGATATTATTCATCACAACGGTCATGTCAAAATTGGAATAGGAGATGTAACAGGACATGGTTTAGAAAGTGGTGTATTAATGATTATGGTACAAACTGCAGTCCGTACCTTGCTAGAAAATAATGAAACCAACCCTAAAAAATTCCTTGATTCTCTAAACCGCACCATTTATAGTAATGTCCAGCGAATGCAATCGGATAAAAACCTCACTCTCTGTTTACTGGACTACCAAAACAAAAAACTGCGAGTGTACGGACAGCACGAAGAAGTAATTGTTATTCGCCAAAAAGGCACTTTAGAAAGAATTGATACAATTGATTTAGGATTTCCCATAGGATTAGAACCTGATATATCCCAGCTTATAGCCTACAAAGATATACAGTTAAATACTGGAGATGTAGTAGTACTTTACACAGATGGAATTACTGAAGCCGAAGACATTAACGGTGTACAATATCAAATCGAAGGGCTATCAAGAGTTTTAAAACAGAACAGTCAAAAATCAGCCAAAGAAATTAGACAAGAAGTAATAAACGACTTACAGCGACACATCGGCAAACAAAAAGTTTTCGACGATATCACCTTAGTAATTTTAAAACAAAAATAACGTAACCACAAAATGTAGAGACGTTATATATAACGTCTCATATATATAACGTCCCATATATTAACGTCCCATATATTAACGTCCCATATATTAACGTCCCATATATTAACGTCCCATATATTAACGTCCCATATATTAACGTCTCATATATATAACGTCTCAATATATTAACGTCTCTACACTTTAGACCAAGCATGGCAACAATTGGAAGTATTAAATCATACCACCAGCAGCTTGATAGCGAGCGCGAGCGCGTTTATAAGCTTGAGTAGCCTGAATTTGTGCCTGTCTATCACCAGCCACAACTTGGCTAAGTTGAGTTTGTGCTTCGTTATACGCAACACGAGACTGCTCCAAATTAATAGAGTCACCTCGTTCAGCGGAGTTAACAAGAATAGTCACTTCATCTTGGTCAACCTCAGCAAAACCGCCCAAAAGAGCTATGGATAACCAATTCTGGCCTTTTGAGCGGACGCGCATAACACCTGTATCAAGGGCACTCAACAATGGAGCGTGTCCGCTGAGGATACCCAACTGACCTGTGGTGCTAGGAAGAATAACTTCATCCGCTTGGGCATCCCAGACGGTTTTATCTGGAGCAATTACACGAACAGTTAGGGTCATTTTAGTTGTCCTTTGGTAATTGGCAATTGGGAATTGGTAATTGGGAATTGGTGATTGGGAATTGGGAATTGGTAATTGTGCCATTCCCCATTCCCTATTACCTATTACCCATTACCCCTTACCCATTAGCCTTTCATTTTTTCAGCTTTCGCTTTCGCTTCGTTAATGTCGCCAACAAGGTAGAATGCTTGTTCTGGTAAGTCATCCAACTCACCGGAAAGAATCATCTTGAAGCCTTTAATGGTATCTTCCAGTTTTACGTACTTACCAGGAGAACCAGTGAACACTTCCGCAACAAAGAATGGTTGAGACAAGAAACGCTCAACTTTACGCGCACGTGCCACAACTAAACGGTCTTCTTCAGACAATTCATCTAAACCAAGAATGGCGATGATATCTTGTAGTTCTTTATAACGTTGCAGCGTTGATTGCACAGCACGCGCAGTATCGTAATGGTCGTCACCAACGATATTTGGCTGCAACATGGTGGAGGTGGAATCCAATGGGTCTACCGCAGGGTAAATACCTTTAGATGCCAAACCACGAGATAATACTGTTGTTCCATCCAAGTGAGCAAAAGTAGTAGCAGGTGCGGGGTCAGTTAAGTCATCCGCAGGTACGTATACAGCTTGGATAGAAGTGATGGAACCTTCATTGGTGGAGGTGATGCGCTCTTGCAACTCGCCCACGTCAGTACCAAGAGTAGGCTGATATCCTACCGCAGAAGGCATCCGTCCCAAAAGCGCAGAAACTTCTGAACCTGCTTGTACGAAACGGAAAATGTTATCTACAAACAAAAGTACGTCTTGCTTGTTAACATCACGGAAGTACTCAGCCATTGTCAGTCCAGACAGACCAACCCGCATTCTCGCTCCGGGTGGTTCGTTCATCTGACCGTATACAAGCGCAATTTTAGATTCGTTGAGATTATCTTTATTAATAACCCCAGATTCAATCATTTCGTTGTAAAGGTCATTGCCTTCGCGGGTACGTTCACCCACACCAGCAAATACCGATACACCACCGTGTTGGGTCGCGATGTTGTTAATTAACTCCATCATAATTACGGTTTTGCCGACGCCTGCACCGCCGAACAAACCGATTTTGCCACCACGTCGATAGGGAGTAAGCAAATCAACTACTTTAATCCCAGTTTCAAATACTGATGGCTTAGTTTCTAACTCAGTGAGTTTAGGTGCTGCACGGTGGATGGGTAATGTTTCTGACGTACCGACAGGACCTCTATTATCTACAGGCTCGCCAAGAACGTTGAAAATTCGACCCAAAGTGGCTTTACCAACGGGTACGCTGATAGGAGCGCCAGTATCAGATGCTTCCATGCCACGTACCAACCCATCGGTGGTACTCATAGACACAGCCCGAACTTGTTGGTCGCCCAGCAATTGCTGCACTTCGCAAGTGACGGAAACTTCTTGTCCCGCTGCGTTAGTGCCTGTGACTATCAAAGCGTTGTAGATAGATGGCATTTTACCGCCAGGGAATTTTACGTCTACAACGGGCCCAATGATTTGGGTAATGTAACCTATGTTTGTTTTTTCTGCGGTGGTGACCATGCTGAGCCTACAAAATTGAAGCTATATTTCAGATAGGGCCGAAAGTGACTTAAGAATTTGCAATGTCATTTATCAGGGTAGCATTGAACGGCGCTTTTCTTCCTTTTAAATTGATTCTGAAGGCTGATGTCAGGGATTGATTAATCCGTTAGATTTTTTGTGTCTGAATATCCAGCAACACAAAAAAATGCCGTGCCTTGTTAATTTTGGCACAGCTACTTACTGACTTAAAAGTTTAATTTTTATATGTGGTTCAAAAATCCAATCCCACCCAAAATTTCCTTTGAAAGCATTAAGAGAGCGAATAACGGGGCTTATGCTTGAATTTGGGCTTTTGCTTGCTTTTTACATATGCAAAGAACAGCACCAAATATGCCAATTGTCAATATACTTAACCCCGAAGTTGGCTCATTAACAGAAGTAGTAGGATTTTGTGCCCCCAAAGTTTTGCTCAAGCTCACATTATCAAGCAACAATCCGACATTATCTCCCCCAATCCCAGCGAAAGCCAGCTTCATGATTCCTTTTTCTTTGGCTTTAATGGTTCGCGTGTAAGTAGTAAAAGGTTTGTCAGGTGATAGTGTCAACGTTTCCTTAAACAGGTTGCCTAAAGACACTTGAACTGAGTCATCACCAAGACCTTTTTGTGAGCCAGCCAACTGGAAGGATAAATCAAAAACATCACCAGGATTAAAAGTAAACTCATCCTTTGTTTCTAGCGTACCGGCACTCATAGAAGTACCATCTAAATCTACATATAAACCATCAACATCGGGAACAAATTTAAAAGGTTCGCGACCTATCAAATCAACACTACCTTTTGTTACATTCCACTTAGCAAATTTGGCATATTCAATTGTAACTTTGCCATCATTTTCTTGTTCAAACTTATCTTCAAAAACCAAAGTAGAAGCAGACACAGGTGCTGACACACAAGCTCCAATAATAGAGACAGTTGTAACAGCTAATGCAATTTTGCTGAAGTTTTTTGCGAATGTAGAGTTAATCATAAAATTGATTTTTTCTAAAAGTGATGTTTACAATTGTTTGTACTTCTAATTACGTACGTGCATCGTCGCAGGCAAAATGGTATAATGCCTCCCTTGATACACTTAGTAAAAGTCTTTTTTAATCTGTTTTTAAGTAGTTAGCGAGGTTTGATATCAGTGTTTTCCTCGCTTTTCTATATTTGCAGTTTACTTCTTTACTTGTGGAAATCACCAGTGTTTACAGCTAAGATTCACACAAGCATTACATTGTATTTAGTATAAAAAAACTCAGAAGTAACGCACTATCTTGTTTTGATAGAATATTTCTGTTTATTAGATGTATAAAAATTTGTAAAATCCGCATTTCGCTTTAATCTGTTTTTATATATGGGGACTCACTCCCTATTACCCACTCCCTGTTACAATTTACAATGAAAGTCTCCAGGAGGGTTTGAGATGAATACCTCGTCAGCGCGACAATATTTTTACCAAGAAATCCAACAACCTGACGAGCTTATCAACTTGGCAAAGGCCGCACTATATATTGCACAGGAAGAATATTTGGATTTAGACTCGGAAGAATACTTAAACTCTTTGGATATGATGGCTACAGAGGTCGAAGAACGACTAACCAGCACACGTTATCCACTACAGATAATTAAGACACTAAACCACTATATATTTGAAGACTTGAAATTTGCAGGTAACAAAGAAAACTATTATGACAGCCGTAATAGTTTTTTGAATGACGTTATAGACAGTCGTTTGGGAATTCCGATTACCCTATCACTGGTATATTTAGAAGTTGCTCGTCGAATTGATTTTCCAATGGTTGGTGTCGGAATGCCAGGACATTTTCTTCTGCGTCCGGATATACCAGATATGGATATTTTCGTAGATGC
Organism: Scytonematopsis contorta HA4267-MV1; assembly: GCA_019359035.1. Taxonomy (GTDB): domain Bacteria; phylum Cyanobacteriota; class Cyanobacteriia; order Cyanobacteriales; family Nostocaceae; genus Scytonematopsis; species Scytonematopsis contorta. Next base: position 372,101 of record JAHHIC010000054.1, read on the forward strand.
ATTTAACAACGGGGAAGTAATGTTTCCAGAAGATTGTCATAACAGATTAGAAGAAATTTTTCAGCAACCAGTAACTTTCAAGCCAGAATTTTTAGCCCCAGTTACAAACAAACAATTTCTGTTACGGATGTTAAACAATCTTAAACAAATTTACATCCAAAATAGAAAATTTGAAAAAGCTTTAACAGTAGTTGACAAAATGTTGCTGATATTTCCCGGTCATCCAGAAGAATTACGCGACCGTGGCTTAATTTACTATCAGCTCGGTCAATTTTTGTTAGCTTCTCAAGACTTACAGCACTATCTCGCTATAGCCCCCTATGCTGAAGATGCATATAAAATAAGGCAACTCTTACAGCAGATTGGTTGACTGTTGGTTGTTGACTGTTGGTTGTTGACTGTTGGTTGTTGACTGTTGACCATCAACACTTAACCCCCTCCGCAACAAGCTTTAAGCGACGCAATTGCGCTTGCATATCTTCTTGCGTCCATTTTTGGGCAAAAGTTTGAAAACCCCAACTAACTAATGAGTTAGGAATCTCAAATTCAAAGCGATTAAGTAGTTCTGTGCCTCTATCTATGGGTATACATTCCCAACGGTCTTGTCCTTTAAAAAAACCGTCAAACTCCCAAACTACCAAACCAGGTCGTCTTTCTACAACTGTACTATTTAATGTTGGTTTAATTATAGGTATTTGAATCAAGAACTTACTTTTACTACCAACATCCGTACTCCAAACCTCTCCAACTGGTTCGCAGCGTAAAGCTGGGTTAAGCCAGCGTTGCATTAAGGTTAAATCTGTAAAACAACGCTCTACTGTACTAGCTGCGGCTTTAATTTCAATTGATTGTTCAAAAACTGTAGACATAATAATTTGTAATACATCTTGTTGGTAATTGCTACATTTACTATATGACGGTACTTATAAACAATACGCAAATGTCTTAGCTAACTTTGTTACTTAAACTACTGTATATCAAAACACTAAAAAAGTGAGATGATTTAATATTTTGGGTTTTTCTCTATCAGATAACAAAGACTAAATAAAAAATTAAACACAAAAATTAAAGAATAAGGAATAATAATCAAATTGATGCCTTTACTGCTAAATTTAGAGGCAAACGCTTAAGGATAAAAATCTAATTTATGATTGTCAGCGTGCAATAATAACTTGGTTTTATCTTTTGGTGTTTGTTAATAACAGTCACGCTTAATACTGAATAGCAGTCAGCAAACCCTAACTTTAGTGTTGCTTATTACTGGCTAAATCTCTGTATAAACCATTAACAGCATACTGAGAAGTCAACCCCAAATGGGGGGGCAATCTATTTGCTGCTTCTTGTTTCATCTGCTTGGCTAGAGCCACAAGGTTTACATAGTCCCATGAGGTTTTAGATGAATACAACTTTGCAAGATATAGCCCAGCCAATGGTAGTTGGTTTAGGGATTAGGGTGCAGCATTTTTTGGCACAATCGCCAAGGCTGCCAATTAACCAAGGGGTTACGGAAAGTATTGATGTTGCAGGTAATACTCTGCAACAGCTACAGGGTTTTTTACCTCGCTTGCTAGGCGCGGTATTAATTTTGTTAGTTGGTTGGCTAATTGCAGCAGTTGCTGCTTGGGCAGTACGCGGAATTCTTAATAGAACTAAAATAGACAACCGCATTGCAGCCGGAATTACTGGTTCTGATACTCTCCAAGTGGAGAAATTTTTCTCTGACTTGACGTTTTGGGTTATCTTCTTGATAACGGTGGTTGCCGTTTTAGATACCCTGAACTTAAAGGTTGCGTCACAGCCATTAAATTCGTTCCTCAGCCAAATAGGCGCTTTTCTACCCAACTTGGTGGGTGCCGGACTTTTGCTAGGAATCGCTTGGCTGGTTGCCACTATCGTCAAACTTGTTACTGTGCGAGGGCTTCAAGCCTTGAATCTGGATGAACGTTTAAATCCAGATCCACAGGACGGAACTCCTAGCTTAAATCAAGTTTCTCTAGCGGATACAATTGGTAATGCTCTTTACTGGTTCATCTTTTTAGTCTTCCTAGTGCCCATTTTGGACGCTTTGGAGTTAAGAGGGGCGCTGCAACCAGTACAAAGCCTTATTACTCAAATCACTTCAATTTTACCCAATATACTTGGGGCAGTAATTATTGCCGGTGTTGGTTGGTTTGTAGCGAATCTAGTACGACGTATAGTCACTAACTTACTAGCAGCCACAGGAATTGACCATTTGGGAAGCCGTTTCGGACTCTCGCGCTCTGCTGGAGTACAACCGCTCTCCACCATATTGGGTACTCTTGTTTATGTTTTGATATTGATTCCTGTTGCGATAGCGGCACTTAACACCTTAAGAATTGATGCAATTTCTGTCCCAGCAGTGACGATGTTGCAGCAAATTCTTAACTCACTGCCTCTAATATTCACAGCCGCAGCAATTTTGACTGTTTCCTATTTCTTGGGACGGTTTTTATCAGAACTCGTTACTAGCATCCTTACTAGTCTCGGATTTAACAACATTTTCTCGATTATTGGTCTGCCATCCTTAGCGGGACCTGTAGCTTCAGCACAATCCGCATCACCAAAAGTGCCAATTCGCACTCCATCCGAAATAGCTGGCGTCATCACATTAGTTGCTGTAATGCTATTTGGTGCAGTCGCAGCAGTGAATATCCTAAATATTCCGGCACTAACAACCCTGGTCAGCGGTATTTTAGTTATATTAGGACGGATTCTCGCAGGAACCATAGTGTTTGCTCTTGGTTTGTACTTTGCAAACCTAGCCTTCAGAATCATCACCATGTCCGGAAATCCCCAAGCAAGGATTTTAGGTCAGGCAGCACGTGTATCAATTGTCATCCTTGTGTCAGCAATGGCATTGCAACAAATCGGTGTTGCTCCCGACATCGTTAATTTAGCCTTCGGTTTATTGCTAGGAGCAATAGCCGTTGCAATAGCTCTAGCTTTTGGTTTAGGCGGTCGCGATATCGCAAGAAACCAAGTTCAAGAATGGCTTGACTCCTTTAAGGCTAAGAAATAACAGTTCGCAATTCGCAATCCGCAATTCGCAATTAATTAAATAATTATGCTATTGCCAATTAATTGCGAATTCCAAATTGCGAATTGTGAATTGTTTACCCCTATCTCCTTCTAACTTTCTGCTGTAGTTCCTCTTTTATACGATTAAGAATTGAAGTTTCATCCAGGTTTGCCAAAATGCGGCTGATTACGGCTTTTGGTCCTTCTGCTCCCCAAGTTGCTCCGTTGGCTAAATAAGCTTTTGTTACTTGTCCGATTCCATAAGAAGATACGCCTGCTACCCCTGCTTGTGTTAACGCTACGGTTACATAAGGCACAAAAGCAGCACCTCCAGTAGCAGGAGTGGAAATACTGAGTAAAGTTTTTAATCCACTTAAGCCTAGATTTGCTAGCAATTCACTAACTGTTATACCGCCCATACTTAAGGCTATTCTTTGTAACAATTTTACTGCTCCCGTTTCTGTCATCGGTATACCATAGATTTTAGATAAACCTAAAACTAGAGCCACATCAATTACTGCACCGCTAAGAATATCAACAACCGTTACTGGATTGAGTGCGATCGCAGTTGCTTTAGTGATGACCACCCTCCAAATCAACTGATTTGCGGCGTTCTCACGAATAATTAATTTGCGCTGCACTAATTGCTCGTTAATGTTATCAGCATAAATCATGGAATTAAGGGCAACTAAAGCTTTGCCCTCATTGTGAAGAATTTCTAAGATTTTTAACTTAAGCGCCTCAGTTTTTGGTTTACCTGGACTCAGTTGTAGACCTTTGGAACCATCAGGACGAAGAACAGCCATCCTTACCAAGGGTGAAGCTGCAGCCATGACGATTTCATTAGGTGAAAGTAACTCTTTAACCCGTTCATCGCGAATTTTTTGATAAATAGCCATACGGTCAGCTTCTGGATACTGGTCTACTTTATTGAACACAAGTAAAATTGGCTTACCAGCTTCTCGTAGCTGGGAAAGGGCTTCATGCTCGACTTTGGTCATATCACCGGAAATAACAAACAAAATCAAATCCGCTTGTTTCGCTATTTGTTGGGCTAAAGCAGCACGGGTTTCTCCATCGACTTCATCCAAACCAGGAGTATCAATTAATTCCACCTTAGATTGCCCTAAACCAGGAAGAGTAACTCGCAAAGCCCTTTCCGTATCCCCTACAGCTTCCTCAGTAAAACTCCAACTCACAGTTTGGGAGTCTCGTGTGACACCGTGCAAAGGACCCGTTTCAAACACAGGTTGTCCAACCAAAGCATTAAGTAAAGAAGACTTACCCCGTCCCACCATACCAAAAGCAGCTATTTGTACGACCATGCGTTCTAATTTGCTGAGAATAGTTTCCAAATCAGCAATTTCGGTCTCTAATCCAGCTTTTTCCTGAGGGGTAAGGTCGATTTTCGCGACTAAATTCTGTAGCGCTTTCTCTGCTTGCTTATAATTAAGTTCAGCTTGGATATCATCAAAAGTAAAAATAGCGCTATCCAATTCTTCGTCCCAAGAGTGAGAACTACTGTGATGGGGTTCTTCAGGCAAAGTCGATGTCATAAGAATTTAAATTTGGGAATTAAAATAAAGCAATTATTTTCAAATGTATCAAAACCTATGGAACGATATTTGGATGTTTTATCGACGCGAATGGAATACCCCCTGAACGGTCATTTCGGGCTAAAAGCTGAAACCCGTTAAAAACGGGTTGAAACCTTGGTTAAGAGCGCAAATTCACCTATTGTTAACGGCTTGAAACCTTTGTTCAAGGACAAATTCAAATCCGTTTCTAACGGGTTTTAGCTTTCAGCCCGAAATGACCGTTCAGGGGTTTATTGAATTTATGTGTAAACCATAGCCGTCAATGGGGAGAGATTTAGAGAGGAATTCTATATTTAATTTAAGTCGTTTGCAGTAGACAATTCTATGGAGCCAACAAACCCCTAGCCGAACTAGGCTAACACAAACTATCAAAGAAACAATCGACCAAACGGTTACGAGATGCTCTAAAGTTAAAGATGCATTAAGTGTCTTTTTGAAATTGACTGAATCAGTTGTGCGAAAAATAGTCATTGCCGGTAACTGGAAAATGTTCAAAACTCAGGCAGAATCTGAGGAATTTTTAAGAGAATTTCTGCCTATCTTAGAGGAAACACCCCAAGGTAGAGATGTAATATTGTGCGTCCCCTTTACTGACTTAAGCGTATTATCTAGAAATTTGCATGGTTCTCGTGTGCGCCTTGGCGCACAAAATATCCATTGGGAAGAAAGTGGAGCTTACACAGGAGAAATTTCTGGCCCAATGCTGACCGAAATCGGAGTGAGCTATGTAATTGTTGGTCATAGCGAACGAAGACAGTATTTTGGTGAAACCGACCACACTGTAAACTTACGCTTAAAAGCCGCTCAAAAATACGGTATCACTCCAATTTTATGTGTGGGAGAAACAAAACAACAACGGGACGCGGGAGAAACCGAATCAATCATCATTACCCAAATTGAAAAAGACTTAGTAGACGTTGACCAAAATAACTTGGTAATTGCTTACGAACCAATCTGGGCAATAGGTACAGGTGATACTTGTGAAACACTAGAAGCCAACCGTGTTACAGGCTTAATTCGCAAGCAATTAAGTAATACCGATGTACCGATTCAATACGGAGGCTCGGTGAAGCCCAATAATATTGATGAAATCATGGCACAACCCGAAATTGACGGAGTGCTTGTGGGAGGTGCAAGTTTAGAAGCTCCAGGTTTTGCCCGAATTGTCAACTATAAATGAACAAAGCGCGAGGGAAGACCCCTTCCCTCCGATAATTTACCTTATGCCAAACCAACTAAAAATTCGCGACAGTTGTTTCCAGTGGGGGAAGCATACATATTTGATGGGTGTTTTAAATATAACACCCGATAGTTTTAGCGACGGTGGAGATTTTAACTCTACCGACGCAGCTGTAGAACAAGCAAAAGCCCTGGAAACTGCTGGTGCTGATATTATTGATATTGGCGGCCAGTCAACTCGACCAGGAGCAGAACAAATATCGGTTTCAGAAGAACTCGACCGTGTAATCCCCGTCTTACAAAAACTAAGAAAAGAAACTTCTATCCCTATTTCCTTAGACACCACACGAGCATCTGTTGTTAAAGCAGCATTTGATTGCGGAATAGATATTGTTAACGACATTTCCGGTGGTACTTTTGACCCAGAAATGCTATCAACCGTTGCTAGTTTAGAGTTGCCAATCGTACTAATGCATATACGTGGTAACCCTGAAACAATGCAACAGATGACAGACTATAAAGACCTATTAGGCGAAATTAATAACTTCTTTAAGGTACAAATAGCACAAGCGATAGCTAAGGGTATCAGTCAAGAAAACATAATTATTGACCCTGGTATCGGCTTTGCTAAAAATTACGAGCAAAATTTAGAAATATTTCGCCGTTTGTCAGAATTGCGAACATTCAATTTACCTATATTAGTCGGACCATCCCGTAAAAGCTTTATTGGTAAAATTTTGAATCAGCCAGACCCGAAAGCACGAGTCTGGGGAACAGCAGCAGCTTGTTGCGCTGCAATTTTAAATGGTGCTGATATCCTCCGAGTTCATGATGTTAAGCAAATGCGCGAGGTTTGCTTGGTTTTTGATGCATTACATCGGTAGGAAGCGCACCTCGACTCTTGAATTAACCTAATTTGAGGGTTGAATTGAGACTTGAAATTTCTAGGGGTAAACAAGTATTACAATTTACAATGGAAAGCTAATTTTCAGCTTTATTTCTACCATTGCCCTCACCAGATGCGATTTCGTCGGCAATAATCTCGTTAAAAATATCTTTAGACTCTCCTGGGTTCATAAATATGATTTTTGCATTATCGCTGGCACCGAGAGCTTGACTAGCCTGTACATAATCTTGAGCAACAAGATATTTAAGAATGTCCCTACTATCAGGGTGACTGCGTAAAGCTTCAGAGATTTTTTGCATCGCAGCTTTAGTCGCTTCTGCTCTCAAAGTCGCAGCCTCTTTCAATGCTTGTGCATCCGTAATCGCAGCCCGTTTTCTAATTTCAGCAGCCTGCTGTTCAGCCATAGATTTTTGTACACTCTCTGGTGGTGTGATACTTTGGATATCCACCCGAATAATTTGAACACCCCAATCTACCGTTGTTTGGTTTAAAACTTGCAACAGAGAAGTATTCATTTCGCTTCTAGAAGTAATAGTTTCAGAAAGCGTTCTGTCAGCAATATTGGAGCGAAGTTCCACCATTGCCAAATTTTTCAAAGCGATGTTAATGTCATCAATTTTGTAATAACTTTTCTCCATATCAGTAATACGCCAGCTGACGACACCATCTACTTCTAAGTAGACGTTATCAGAGGTAATCACCTTTTGTGGCTGAATATCTAAAATCTGCTCGCGTGTTGTATCTTCCATCACAACCTGGTCAACCACGGGAACAATAAAGTTCAGACCGGGTTTGAGTTTGCGATGATACCGTCCCATGCGTTCCACAAGGGCTTCGTTTCCTTCATTAATCAGCTTTGCAGACCCTAAGGCATAGCCCACTAAAACTAAGACTATGGCAATAATTGGCTCCATGTACGCTCCTAATTAAGCTTGGTGAGATATTTTACTTTTTTGGACTAACTATTTTGGACTAGTTGTTACGTCGTCCCTACTTTTCAGTCTAGTGTGTGAAATGTGTAATGTTACAGTCAGAAGCAAATGTAGCAGGCAAGTGGCTCTTCAGGGAAGATGATTGTTATTAAAATATCTTGTAAGTTATACCCGCAACCCTCAGTTACGGTAATTAACTTTACCTGCTTAACATTTTCTTCGCAACCACTCCCCACATAATGGGTTGTGGGATGATGATGGGTCCTGGGATGATAGGAGGTTGTGGGATGGGCTTCCAGCCCGTCCTCTTGTTGTGGAAAGTCCTCTTGTTGTGGAAAGTCCTCTTGTTGTGGAAAGTCCTCTTGTTGTGGAAAGTCCTCTTGTTGTGGAAAGTCCTCTTGTTGTGGAAAGTCCTCTTGTTGTGGAAAGTCCTCTTGTTGTGGAAAG
>JAHHIC010000055.1 GCA_019359035.1 Scytonematopsis contorta HA4267-MV1
TCCTCTTTTTTATGGGCGGGCAAGGATGCCCACCCCACAAGATAGTTTAAAAGATAAAAATGACCTGTAAGCTCCACTCTTTACCCTGACGTATAACTTCAATTTGACGGATAAATTCCCGGAAATAAAACCTCCGTTCTGCTTCCGATAAATCTAACCAAAATTGTGGTATTGAAACCGCTTGAGCAACTGATAGTAAATTTACTGGTGGAAGTGTCGCTAACTTTGCCAGCAAAGCAGAAATCTCTGTACGTAGTTTGTAGGCTCTTAACTTAGCTGTGTCCTTATCTAATACTCCCGTTTCTTCCAACTTCGGTAATTGTTGTAAAAGTGATTCCTTAAGTACGATAGCCTCTGTCAAATTATTTTTCGCCACATCCAACTGAGGAAAATTTATCCCAGCAACAGCCAAAGGTAAATCACGACAAATGATTGTAATTGTATGTTCTAATACCTCTTTATAAAGTATTGAGCGACATTTATGACTACGAGTACAGGTATTTGGACGTAAATAAAGATACTCTTTATCCTGTTTTCGTAACGTAACATGGGTTACTGTCATATGAGATTGGCACTCACCACAAACAACCAAACCTGCTAAAGAACGAGGTGCGCTAGCAGTACGGGGAGCTAAACGGCTATTACGACGCAAAAGCCTATCTACTTGAGCTGCTTCTTCTCTATTAATTATAGGTACATGGGTATTAGAAATGATTTGCCCATTTTGATAAGCAGTATCACCGCGATAAACTGGGTTTGTTAACCAACGGCGTCCAGTGGTGACAGAAATTTTCTTATTGTATTTATTTCCAAGATGACGAACGGCTCCCCGCAGCGAACCATAAAGTAAAAACCGTTCAAAAAAATCTTTGACGACTGGGGAAGTACTACGGTCAATCTGATATTTATCTTTACCACGACGATAACCGTAAGGAACTTTTCCAGGGGGAGGAATAGCTTCCAAACGATTGCGAGCATGTCCTTGACGAATACGACGACTGTGTTTTTGAGTTTTAATTTCGTGTAGTAACTTTAATAATTCAGCATGAGGATTGGAACTTGTACCAGAGGAATCATAATCTTGTTCAACAGCAACTAGCCTTATCCCCATTTTTTGGAGTCGAAAGAGACAATCACAAACCTGTTCAACAGTATCACCCAATTCTTCCAGACGACGGATAAGCAAATAAGCAGGAGAATCAATTTGACAGTCTTTCCATAACTGCTCTAGCTCAGTCCGCTGACCAAAATCTTGATAGACCCTATCAATTTCCCATCCCCAAATATTCTCTTCAGGGATGGGTTCTATCAAAGGGTCAGTGTAAGTGTAAGCGATTATGTTATTAATGACGGTTGACTGTTGACGGTTGACGGTTGACGGTTGACGGTTGACGGTTGACTGTTGACTGTTGACTTTTAATTGCGAATTAATTTTGGCTCAATTCAATAATATTCCCGTCTGGGTCTTGGGTGAAAATAGCAGGACGACCGGAAGCGCTAGGTTGTATGGGGCAATTATTCTGTAATAAATTTTGTTTGGCAACATCTAGGTCGGCAACACAAAAAGCAATGTGAGAATTGCGTCCCCATTTTTCGTGTAGTTCTTTATTTTGAGCAACAGGTGCGACTATTAAATGAACTTGGTATTCCCCAACTTGATACCACGTACCAGGAAACTTCATTGGCCGTTCTACTCTGGATAAGCCCAAAACTTTCTCATAAAAGTTTTCGGCCCGTTCCAAGTCTGTAACCAAAATCGCAGTATGCAGACAATTAATAATTTGCATTGCTTTTGATAGGCTCGCCACTCTATTTTTACCAAAAATCCACGACGAGCTTTACAAAAATTTGTAATAAAATATTTAAACTAATCACCAGTCACCAGTCAACAGTCACCAGTCAACAGTCACCAGTCAACCATTACCAGTCACCAAAATAAGAGTGACATTTTCTGGCTTTAAGTTCCATTAATGCTCCTCTACTAATGACCCTAACACCGTTTACTCGACTAGAACGGATTTGCCCTCGCTGCATTAAAAGATACAAATCACTTTGACTAATATTGAGAGTTCTTGCTGCTTCCATCGGTGACATTCCACTTCTGGACATAGCCTGCTTATTTCTAATTTTGTTGTTACCCCAAAGCTGTGACATATTAAAATCCACTAAATAATTTCAAGAACTTCAACGATTCATAATCTTCCAAAAAAGGATAAACAAAACTCCCAAGCGGTAATCAGGCAATATATTTACCCGCTTCAACTATAAAACTCAGATGTGATTAGATATCAATCTAATCTGATTCTAACAAAATCTGTAAAAATTGTAAAAATATTCTAAATAAAAGCCTAAACTCTTACCCAATATGCATTCACGAGTTGACTAATGCGAAAACCAGTATAAATGTACACTTATACTGGCTCTCGTTTCGGAAATTGATTTTCAGTTGATGGTTGTAAATTGTACTTCAATGGCGAATACGCTCCATATCATAGTAACTTTTTACATAGCTATACGTGCTCTAGCCAAATCGCGAATCAGAGGGACTCGCGAACCAAGGTAGGAACTTATAGTACTGACTTCCTCATGGCTAATCAGCCCTCTACTTTCTAACTGTCTTAATAATTGTTGTATTAATTCTGTATCGCTAAAACCCAGCAAAATATTTGTATGTGTTTCGTCAATCACCGTCCATAGTTGATGCAGCTTGGAAGAATTGATGGGAGAGACTCTTGTTGTAGGCATTTGTTCTTTAGTATTTAGCATAGGAGTACTTTAGTAATTCTAAAGAAAATCTTAAATCCTAAATCCTAAAGAAAACATTAAAAGTCACATAAGTTAACTATTTTGATGCGTGTCTAATATTCGTTACATGAAGCAACAATAAAGTAATATAAGTTCACAAAAGTATGTAATTTAAACGCTCACCCAAAACAACAGGGATTATCAGCAGGTGAGATATCATCACACCGCTACCAGCCCCGAAAATAATTGAAAATTTTTCTTATTTCCAACTCCCCACTCCCAACTCCCCACTCACCACTCCCCACTCCCAACTTCCCACTCCCCTAATGCAAAAGCCCAATCATATGCAACAAGCCTTGTCCAGTGATTAATTCAATTATTAAGGCAATAAAACCGAGCATAGCAATACGTCCATTCCAGACTTCTGCGCTAGTGGTCATACCCCATTCCCATCGCTCTGGAGGGTATATTTTTACCTTCTTCCGCATTTGATTTATTTGTGAAAGAGTAAGGCTAGGAGACTTTAATGCATCAAGAACCAAATCAGCTAATGCTTGAATAAATACAGGATGGGTATTGAGTGCAGGAACCCGACGGAAGTTATGAATCCCAGCTTCTTCTGCTAACTCACGGTATTCAATATCAATTTCTTGTAGAGTTTCAATGTGTTCGGAAACAAAACTAATAGGTACTACCACTAAATCTCTAACACCTTTTTTCCCAAGTTCTTCAATCGCATCCTCCGTGTAAGGCTGTAACCATTCAACTGGGCCAACACGACTTTGGTATGCTAATGTGTGAGAATTAGGGCGATTGAGGGCATTCATAATTAAACAAGTACATTCCTCAATCTCTTGTTGATAGGGGTCGCCAGCTTCTATCACATAACTTTTTGGTACTCCATGAGCGCTGAAAAATATATGTGCTTGCTCTGGGTTGGGTAATTGCTCTAACTCTTGCTCGATAAGTTGAGCCATTGCTTGTAAATAGCCCTGTTGCTTATACCAAGAGGGTATAACTGTATATTCAATATTTTGTAGCTGTGGATTTTCTCGCCAAATTGTTTCCAACAAACGGAAACTGGAACCACTGGTACTGATGGAAAATTGCGGATAAAGTGGTAAAATAACTACTCGTTCTATACCATCATGAGTGAGACGAGCTATGGCTTCTTCCGTAAAAGGATGCCAGTAACGCATTCCCACATATATTTTGACATCTTCTCCCATATCCTTTAACTGTTGTCGCAAAGCATCACCTTGTTCTTCAGTGATGCGTCGCAGTGGAGAAGAACCACCTATTTGCTTATAGTTATTTTGCGATTTCTTAGTACGACGTGACGCAATAAACCATGCTAGGGGTTTTTGCAACCAGGGAATGGGTAGGCGAATAATCTCTGGATCGGAAAAAAGATTGTACAAAAACGGCCCAACATCTTCTAATTTATCTGGACCACCGAGATTAAGTAGCAAAACGCCTGTACGACCCATAATACTTTCTTTACCCCAAATTTTCAGCTTTTTTACTAATGTTAACAATAATATCTTTAATTAAATATAGTTAACTAAGAGGAAAGAAATTCTAGCTACAATTATTCAATTCTATAATTATCATTATCAATGTTTGTACTGTGGAGTATAGCTTGTAGCCTTTGTGAGTTTTACTAGAAAGAGATGACTCCCACAAATTTATTTACAATCTTTAACAATTCCCTCATATAAAATCCCCGTAGGTTGGGTTGAGGGACGAAACCCAACATACCCAACAGACCCAACGAACCAACGACCCAACAGACCCAACAGACCCAACAGACCCAAAAATTAATTTAAGTTGTATACTCAGCGTTAATTTTCACGTAGTCGTAACTTAAATCGCAACCCCAAGCTTTACCTGAAGCATGACCGTTACCAATATTGACTGCAATTATCAGCGGATTATCTACACGTTGAGTCATGGTTGTGTTTCTATCTATTGACAAATCATTACTCATATTGGTTGCGACAGCGTTGGTAGGCAAAGAAGACCCTTGTGCTATATTTTTCAGATACGTACTTGCCGCAGCCCTGTCAAAAACTTGGGGTTGACCATTCTCCATCAGCAAGAAATCCCCTAGTTGAATGCGTAAATTCTCTTGCTCAAAATGTACTCCTGCTCGTCCTGCTGCTGCTGCTATTCTTCCCCAGTTAGGGTCACGTCCAAATATTGCCGATTTAACTAACGATGAACCTGCAATAGTTTTTGCTATTTGACGCGCTCCTTGTTCATTCGCTGCACCAGTTACTTGCACTTCTATCAAGCAAGTTGCACCTTCTCCGTCACGAGCAATCGCTTTCGCTAAATGTTGACAGACTTCAGTCAACATTGCTTCTAATTTATCAGCTTCATACCCACTTTCTGTAATTGCTGGGGTGCGTGATTGTCCATTTGCTAAAGCGATTAAACTATCATTAGTACTGGTGTCTCCATCTACTGTAATCGAATTAAAACTTCTGTCCCCAGCTCTACTTAACATTTGTTGCCACAATGAAGGAGACACTGCTGCATCGCAAGTCACAAAGGCTAGCATCGTTGCCATATTTGGATGAATCATTCCCGAACCTTTACCTATTCCCCCTATCCGTACAGGACGGTCACCAAAAGTTGTCTCTAAGGCTATCGATTTTTTAACTAAATCTGTGGTGATAATTGCTCCTGCTGCTTCATCCGACCCATTTTGTGATAGAGCGGCTACTAATTTGGGTATCCCATTGGACATAGCATCCATTTTTATTCGTTGTCCAATAACACCCGTGGAAGCTAAAAGTATTGATTCAGCTGGAATATTTAATTCCTTAGCTAATAATTCAGCACTTTTGAGAGCATCACGCATACCTTGCTCTCCCGTGGCTGCGTTCGCTTGTCCTGCGTTACAAAGAATTGCACGAGCGCTGTTTTTCGCTTGCAACCTTTGACGACAATAGTCCACACATGCTGCTCTCACTTGGCTAATCGTAAATACACCTGCAGCAATCGCTTCCACATCCGACACAATCAAAGCTAAATCTTTAGAACCAGAAGGCTTCAAACCCGCTGCAATACCTGCTGCTTGATATCCTCTAGGTGCTGTAATGCCACCTGCTACTACTTGCCAGTCTGCCATTTTGATTTTTCCCACAAAATTTTGGCTCGACTGGCGATTATATCAATTCATTGTCACCACAAGCGTGGTAATTTGTTATTGGTAACTTTATAAAAGATACTTTATCACTATAGTAAATATGCTCTAGTAAATATTGCTTAGAGAATAATTGCTAAAAAAAATAGAGAGCCACTTGGGTAGCTCTCCGGATCATCAGGGTGCATCTACTGAAATTAGTATAGCATTTTTAGACTGAGGGGCAATACCCCCTGCTATATTTTTTAAAAGTTTTTTCACCAGCCAAGAGAAAATACCCAAAAAAATAGAGAGTCACTTGGGTAACTCTCCGGATCATCAGGGTGCATCTACTGAAATTAGTATAGCATTTTTAGGCTGAGGGGCAATACCCCCTGCTATATTTTTTAAAAGTTTTTTCACCAGCCAAGAGAAAATACCCAAAAAAATAGAGAGTCACTTGGGTAACTCTCCGAATCATCAGGGTGCATCTACTGAAATTAGTATAGCATTTTTAGACTGAGGGGCAATACCCCCTGCTATATTTTTTAAAAGTTTTTTCACCAGCCAAGAGAAAATACCCAAAAAAATAGAGAGCCACTTGGGTAGCTCTCCGAATCATCAGGGTGCATCTACTGAAATTAGTATAGCATTTTTAGACTGAGGGGCAATACCCCCCACTAAGTTTTTTTTTAAATCTGAATGTGGGAAAAATACCCAAAAAAAAGGAGAGTCACTTGGGTAACTCTCCGGATCATCAGGGTGCATCTACTGAAATTAGTATATCATTTTTAGCTTGAGGGGCAATACCCCCTACTAAGTTTTTTTTTAAGTTATTGTTTCTTAAGTTATTTCTGAAAATTTTTGTGACTGGAGTAGAGGAAATACCCAAAAAAAATGGAGAGCCACTTGGGTAACTCTCCGGATCATCAGGGTGCATCTACTGGAATTAGTATATCATTTTTAGTTTGAGGGGCAATACCCCTCACCTATATTTTGAAAAATGTTTTAGCAAAATCTTTTTGTTTGTTTCAAAAAAAATAAGAATACATTTGCTCGCTCTTGTCATATAGGGTTTTGAAGCCTATTCCCAGTAAGTAATTGGTCAATATAAACAAAAAGGAGAGCCACTTACGTCGCTCTCCAGGTTATCAGGGTGCATCTACTAACCACATTATAACTGAATTTTTGTCTTGTGGGGTCATACCCCCTAAAGACATTTGAAATATGTAGCGACTTGGATATTCGTAGGTTGGGTTGTTCGCGCAGCGTGCCCATAAAGGCATGGCTTTAGGAAACCCAACCGAAACGTTGTATTTGTTGGGTTATTTTTTATCGGATGCTACGCGAAGCACAAAAAAAAGGAGAGCCACTTGGGCAGCTCTCCAGATCATCAGGGTGCATCTACTTAGCAGATTATAACATCTTTGTGATGGGGGTTCACACCCCTTTTTTTGTAACTTTTTATGAAATTTTTGTAAAGAAATTATAAGTTAAATATAAGGTATATATTTACTTTTTAATATCTTTACATGTTGGTCGCGTTTGTAGATTGACTCTGTGCAACTTCTCTACAAAACTTAACCATTGAGCTTCTTCTCGATTAATTGGTTAGTGAGTTTAGGCTCGGCACGTTTATTGGTCTTTTTCAGAACTTGTCCTACAAAGAAGCCTTTGAGATTAGTGTTACCTTTGCGAAATTTTTCTAGTTCTTTAGGGTTAGCAGCGATAACTTCGTCGATGATAGATTCCAATATTGCTGGGTCACTAATTAGCTCAGAACCAGCAAAGGCTTCTTCAGGGCTAACACCTTTAAGCAAATCGGGTAACTTTTCCTTTGCGATCGCGTTGCCAATTTTTCCGCTTTCGATGCGAGTAATAAGGTCAGCGAGATTGGTAGGGGTAAGACCGATATCAGTGATGCTAACCTTATTTTTGTTAAGATATGCGGCAATATCTTGAGTAATCCAGTTAGCAGCAGCTTTAGCAGAAGCACCCCTCTCAATTACAGTTTCAAAATATTTTGCCACCGAAGTTTCTTCAGTTAAAACTCGTGCATCGTAAGCAGAAAGTCCCAATTCATTTTCATAACGATAGCGTTTTTGTGCAGGAAGTTCAGGGATTTGAGAAAGCCAATTTTCCAGTTGTTTTTCAGAAACTTCAATAGGACTCAAATCGGGTTCAGGGAAGTAGCGATAATCGCTAGAGCCTTCCTTTTTCCGCATACTGACAGTACGTTGCGAACCTTCTTCCCAGAGACGAGTTTCTTGTACAATTTTCTCACCAGCTTCGATGGCTGCTATTTGACGTTCAATCTCGTGTTCAATCGCTCTTTGAATAGCGTTGAAAGAGTTCATATTTTTAATTTCAACTTTAACGCCAAATTCCTTTTGCCCAACCGGACGTACAGAAATATTGACATCACAACGAAGCGAACCTTCTTGCATATTTCCGTCGCTTACACCTAAATAGCGTACAATACGACGTAATTCTTCTGCATATTCAGCAGCTTCTTGGCCAGAACGTAAATCTGGTTCCGAAACAATTTCCACCAAAGGTATACCAGCACGATTGTAATCTACCAAAGAATAAGTAGACCCAGAAAGACGCTCGCTACCAGCGTGAACTAACTTACCTGCATCCTCTTCCATATGCAAACGAGTGATACCAATGCGTTTGCGCTTCGGATTACCATCTTTATCAATCAACTCTATTTCTAACCAGCCATGTTCAGCAATGGGCAAGTCGTACTGAGAAATTTGATAATTTTTAGGTAAGTCAGGATAAAAATATTGTTTGCGGTCAAATTTGCTATATTTTGCGATTTCGCAATTTAGTGCTAAACCAGCTTTAACTGCATATTCTAGGACTTTTTCGTTGAGTACAGGTAACACCCCAGGTAAACCCATACAAACAGGGTCAATATTAGTGTTAGGGTCAGCACCAAACTCAGTGGAGCTATTAGAGAAAATTTTGGTATTTGTACTTAGCTGACAGTGGGTCTCTAAACCGATAATAGCTTCGTACTCAGTTTTCACTCTCAGTGCGGAAGTCATAAATCAGAAAATTATAAATATATTCTTTCCCAAACTACCATTGTAAACCATCCATATTGCTGAACTGGCACAAAAAATGAGAAATTACTTAATTACTTCTTCCTTTGCGACTTTGCGGCTTTGGGTGAGTTAATAAAATTTTTAATATATTTAAAATTTAGCTGCCCAACTGACAAATCACAACAAAATAGCTGATTTTTGTCAACCGAACAGCCCAAATTTATATTGCAAAAGTCGCTATCTATTACATACGTGAGAGAGCAGCTACTTTACTAAGCTTACTGGTCTCCAATCCTTTTAATTCATCGAGCTTTAGCCAACCTTCTTGAACTAACCTTGCGAGAACAAAGATAAGCACAGAATATCTATAATCATACTTACCATCTATCTCGTGTCTCCTTGCACTTAAGAAATCGTGTAAACTCCACATATCCTCAAGCTTTACGATAGAAGTTGCGCTATCACGAACTTGGGTTATTAAGGCGTTTATTTCTCTTTCATAAGCTTTTTTGAAGGCTTCTTTTGCTACCAATTGTTCCGTTTCAGTCCACTCTGCTTCACTCACTTGCATCATTAAAACCTGAATTTTTAATGGTAATTTATTTTACCCAATTTTGCCACTGGTTCTAGGATAATTGAGCGCTCTGCACTTGCATAGCGCTCTAGTAATTTTTTACATTTTACTAAATTGAATCTAGCGAGCTAGGTTCAAAAGTTCTTTGGGAGATGCTAACAAGTCAATTGCCACAAAGAAAATTTTGTTATCAGGACCAATCAGGAATCTCCAAGCCATATTCATACCAACACTGGCACCGAACCAAGGAGTTTGTACTTTACCAGTAACTTTTATTTGGGTATAGCCATCATCAGCAGGTTCTTCGACACCTCGTTCTGGTATTAGCTTCAGATTTTGACAATCTTCTCTGAAGAATTTCAATACAGCTTCCTTACCAACAATAGGTCTTTGGAAAGGAGGTTGCAGAGCTCCATCAGGTGCGAATAGCTCAATTAGCGCATCAAAGTCATTCGCGTTCAAGTTATTCATATAACTTGTAACTGTCGCGTTTTGAAGTCCTTCGATGGTGACATTAGTACGTTTTGATACTTCTTGAGGAGGAACAAAAGGTTCAGCAATAGTCTTGGAACCACCTTTAGTATCAAATCCCATATCAACCACGGCATTGCGTAATACCGTAATTTGTTGACCTTGGTCTAAAGTTGTTATCGCGTTCAATACTGCTGTGGCATTTGCGGAAAGCTGGTATCCTTCTGGAATAGGAGCAACAGTTCCATCTTCCATCCATTCGCCTAACTGATACCAGAAACCTAACTTAATATTCGCAGACCAGGAACCATAGGTTCTGCAAATAGGTGTGTCAGCACGATTGGCTAAATCACACATAACTTGCATTTGTTCCTTAAAGTCCATCTTCTTAATCTGGTCCATTGTCGATTGGGCAAATTGCATACTAGCCGCTCCAGGAGCTGCAACTGTAATTGTTTTACCCATTTCCAGATAAGCAAACCAAATCAATGCAAGTTGGTCTTCCGCACTCAGTTGATTAAATCTCGCAATTGTAGCAGGTACGACATCAGCTGCTAGAGTGTTAGGGAAAATATTACGGGCTGAATCGATGGTAAACGGCATGGTAGATACCTACTTTAGATAGATTTGCAACAAAGTAAAATTTTAATCAAAAGCTTTTGGAGGCAGTGTTTTATCCTCTCTGTGATTAAAGTATCACAAAAGTTTACAATTTGTAAACTTTTTTTGCGCTACTCTCATTAATTTTTTGGCATTAACTCCCGTAATTACCGAAAAAGACTTCCCTGGGAAAATGCTTGTAAATCTCTCAAAATCTAGTGTTGAGCATTCAACTACCTATAATATGCTTTTATTTTCTATTTTTTATAGAATCTGCTTATGTTAAGCATAAAATACACTTCTTAACAAGGAAACCCTACCCCAACCCAATACTTGTCGCTTAAGCTCGACAGTACGAAAACTCGTAGGTTGGCTCGTTCCACGTTCACCGAAGGTGGAGCGGAGCGCTTAACCCAACAAGCAACCGAAAAGTTGGGTTTCCGTTATTCCTCAACCCAACCTACAAAATCTCTTAATCAAGCAGTATTGACAGTTAACTAGACTTGTGTATATAGGGTTTCTTATGGTGCTATTTAGAAAACCCTCTCAAAACCCCATTTAGTTTTTCTAATAACTGAATAGCAGTGTAAGGCTTAGGTAAAAAATAATTTAAACTAGATTTGGATTCTTGATAAAAAGGCACTTGCTCACTTGTAGTTAATCCGCTGACAGCAATTATTTTTAACAAAGGATTCATTTTTTGCAAAGTAGTAATAGTCACAGCGCCATCCATGTCAGGCATCATCATATCAATAATTGCGGCATGAATTTTATCTTTATTTTGAGCATATAGTGCTATTGCTTCAATACCATCACTAGCAGTTATGACTTGATAGTTGTAGCTTTCTAGAGTAGTTTTGCTAATTTCTAAAATAGAAGCTTCATCATCTACAACTAAAATACATTCCCCATTTCCGGGAAAAATTTCTTCGTTTTTAACTGCAAAAGTTACCGAGGTCTCTACCGTTGGTAAATATACTTTAAATGTTGTACCTTTCCCAATGCAACTAGAGACAGTAATAAAACCACCATGACCTTTAATAATGCCCATCACCGTAGATAAACCCAGTCCAGTACCTTTTCCAAATTCTTTAGTAGTAAAAAATGGCTCAAAAATTCTATCCACTATTTCTTGAGGAATTCCATTACCAGTATCTGAAACTGCCAAAACAATATAAGAACCAGCTTTTGCATCTAAATTCATGCGAGCATAGTTTTCATCAATCAAACAATTCTCAGCAGATATTGTTAAATTTCCTGACATTGACATCGCATCACGCGCATTTAAACACAAATTCATCAGCACCTGATGTATTTGAGTGCCATCACCACAAATAGGTAGTAAATCTGGCTGAATTACCGTATCAACTGTAATTGATTTAGGAAAAGTTTGTTCGACAATTTGCTTCATTTCGGCAATTAATTGTTTCACATTTAATACCGAACGTTCCCCTTCAATTCCCCTTACGTAGGACAGCACTTGCTTTACCAAATTTGCACCGCGTTTGGCATTATTTTCTACTATTGATAACATTTGCTGACTGCGCTCATCAGTGGTTTTAGCCTGCAACACTTGTACTGACATTAAAATTGGTGAAAGTACATTATTTAAATCATGGGCTATACCACTAGCAAGAGTACCTATACTCTCTGTACGTTGGGTGCGTAAAACTTGTTGCTCTAGACGTTTTTTCTCACTTATATCACTATCCACAACTAAAATGGATTTGGGATGTTTGTATTCGTCCCTGACTAAAGTCCAACAGCTTTCAACAATAATTTCTTTACCTAATTTATTAACTTTTTGTAATTCTCCTTGCCAATAGCCATGTTTCAAAACATGTCTATAAATCTCTAAATTTTTGGGAATAAATTTCTTATACAAAAGCTTATTAGCATTATTGCCAATAGCCTCTTCCGATTTCCAACCATAAAGTTTTTCTGCACTTTTATTCCACAAAACAATATTATTATGTAAATCGCGAACAATAATAGCGTCCGTTGTCACATCCAGTAATGCCGCTTGTTCTCTTAATTGATGCTCTGATTTTTTGCGAACTGTAATATCTTCAAAAATATACAAACGTCCAAAATATTTATCATTTTCGTCACGCACTTGTGTGGAAAATCTTCTAATAATTCTACCATCATTAAATATTACTTCGTCTTCAATAACCGCACGATTTTCCGGATGATGTAAAGGTTGAGACGATTCTAAAAAAGTTGGTATATCTTCTACTTCTAGGAGGCATTCAGAAAGAACATCTTGATGTTTTAATTCTCCATTTTCCATACCTTCTTTTAGGTGTTCGATACCCCAAATTTTACAAAAACTCTCATTAAAATATAAAATATCATTAGTACAGTTATCTACTACATAAAATGCCAGGGGTGACACACTGGTCATCGAACGTAACAGTGCTTCTTTCCAATGTAATTGCTTTTCTGCTTCCTTCCGTTCAGTAATATCTTCTACCACATAAGCAAATCGTCCAGCACCTTCAAAGCAGCATGTGCTGATTGAGGAAACTGTAGCCCTCAACCATCGCTTATCTTCTAAAGTTTCGTGGAGATATTCAAAACTTACGGGTAATTTAGTTCGTTGCGCTTGATGATAGTAAGGCATCCAATCGCGTACATATGTTTGTGGTAAAAAGGTACTATATCCAAAACGATTTTGTCCTATTTCTGGAATATTGCTTAAAAATTTCCCTTTAGCTGCATTGTCTGATATGTGAGAGATGCCTTCAGAATGTAATTCCACAACACCCATCATCATCGGCACGTTATCAAAAAAGCTGCGAAGAGTACATTCGCTCTCCTGTAAGGCTTGTTGTGACTGCTTATATTCATTCTGAATAATTGCCAGTTCAGCTAAATTCCTTCTAATTTCCAACTGTCTAGTTACCTGACGACTTATGCTTTGTAAGGCTTCTACTTGCTGCGGAGTAATTTGACGCGGTACTTTATCCACAACGCATATAGTTCCCACAATCTGTCCCGATGGCACTTTTAATGGTACACCTGCATAAAAACGAACATACGGTTCAGATGTAACTATAGGAGAAAGTGCGTAGCGTTCATCAGCCAAAGTATCTGGAATAATCAAAACTTCCCCACTTTCCATACAAATAGGGCAAAATCCAATACTTGTGGATGCTTCTTCTAAATTTAAGCCAACCTTTGCCTTAAACCACTGACGATTAGCAGTAATAAAATTAATTAGAGCGATGGGGGTGTTACAAACTTGTGCCGCTAAACTTGCTAAATCGTCAAATGCTTCTTCTGGTGAAGTGTCCAGAATTTGATACTGTTGCAATGCTTCAAGCCTTGCTGCTTCATCATAAAAAAATAAAGATTTCATTAAGTTTTTCCTAATATTACTTAACTAGTAATTTTTGTGCTACGCCACAATCCCAATTTATTTGTGTGAAGCAAATCTGTAATCCTAGGTAAGAAGCTTTTCATAATTTGTAAGGCATACCCGACAAGGCTTTTACGGAACTTTATCAGGTATTAAGGTATGCTTGGTTTTCTTTCGATAATTCCCAAAAAAAAATTTTAGCTAGCAACATACTGAATTTCCCTGCGTGGTAGACAAGAGGGTCTTTAAATTTAATTAAGCCGTCACTTCACTTCAGCCGTTAAATAGTTACTTGGAGCCACAAGCAAGGAGAGTAGATACTTTTACTACTTTAAATATAGTAATATGTCTTAGGATGGATGACAAAGTAGATTTATACATTACGTAATTGTACGCAAATTATATCAGATTTGCGTAATTCTTGGTAAAGGCTATCAAATTATTTTAATTATCATTTCCATAGATGGAATATAGGGCAATAGTCCCTAGGTTCTGGATAAAAGTAGTGCGATGTATTCGCGAACTGCTGACTGATAGCGGGCAAGATGCCCACACTACAGTAAATCATTTAAGATTGCTGTAGGTATTTATATTTAAACTAAACAGATGGATTCGCTTATTTCGGACATTAAGCCAAAGCTTGAAGATAGTTTTACTATTACTTTTGTACCGCTATCAGTTGAAGATGTTTACGCAAAAGCTGATGACTCTGCTAATGGTGCTGTGGTTATTATGAGTGGTATGGTTCGTAATAAAACTGATGGTAAGGCTGTGGAGTTTTTAGAGTATCAAGCTTACGAACCAATGGCTTTACAAGTGTTTTATCAAATTGCTGCTTTTATTCGTCAACAATGGACTGATGTGACTCGTGTTGTTATTCATCATCGTATTGGAAATTTACGAGTCGGTGAAATTAGTGTTTTAATCGCTGTGGGTTGTCCCCATCGCTCTGAAGCGTTTGAAGCTTGTCGTTATGCTATTGACACTCTTAAAAAAAACGCTCCTATTTGGAAAAAAGAAATTTGGCAAGATGGTTCTAAGACTTGGGTTTGCTAAATATTTCTCAACAATCAATCTTATGAAACCCGCTTAAAACACAAATAATTTATCAATAAGTTATATATGTTTACAAAATTCACATAAATCTATTTCAGTTTGTAACTATTTAACTATTACTCGCGACTATTCCTTTAGACTGAGATGCAATAGAAAAAGGTCTAGGATAAATAAACAAATGGAAACAACAGATTCTCTTTGTCACGAGTTTTTCGTGCTTATTTCCTTCATCGCTTCAATTGCAGGATTGGTTCTACTCTGGGAGAAAAAACCAAAGGAAGATGATGCCGAAGAAACTGAACGAATTTTATTTAGAATGAGCTTTTCTTACTGGCTTGTTTACTGTTTCGCTTTTACAACTCAGAAGGTGATTATACCGGATTGGGAAACTGTACTGTTGAGTTTGAAAATCACAGCAGCCCTTTCATACCTTTTAACTTTTTCTTGTATCCTCAGCTTGCCTCTACATAAGTTTGCTGTACATAGTGTCGAAGAGTAATTTGTGATTTGTAATTTGTGATTCGTAATTTGTAATTCGTAATTCGTTCTGGGTTCAAACTTTTTCCCGAACTATTACGAATTATTTATTTTTGGAGTAATAATGACCAATTACCAAATTACGAATTATTTTTGCATAACGACTGCAATGGCTGTTTCAAGTTTATCCTGACTTAAAGTAGTCAAAATAAATACTTCTTGCACCGTTTTTCCATGCCTTGCTATTACCTTAAATCCTCCACGAATGGGGACAGAAATACGCAATTGCATTTTGGGGCTATGACCTTTAACACGACCAATAACCCCTGGTGTAATTGTTTGAACGCCGTCGAGTTGACATAGACGCTCTAAAATTGGTATCAAACCTGGAATATGAGTAGAGTGATTCCACACCAACCTGCCATCGCCCTTATTGCTCATTATATTTAAGCCGCTTCCAGGGGAGCCATTGTTAAACCAGCACGACGCAATTGCTGGTGATACAGTTCCGCTGGCTCTTGTGGGCCTGTCCAAACAATGGCTTGACCTTCGTCATGTACTTGGTTGGTAAGTTCCCAAGCACGGTCGCTACTCATTCCTGGAATGTATTTCATCAAACACTGGGCTACGTGTTGAAACGTATTAAAATCGTCATTCAAAACAATCACTTTGTAATTAGGATAGAGCTTGCGGGTAACTTGACTTTTACCTTCAGGCGTAACAGTTGGTGCTGTTGCCATCCCGTAAACAGCTGCTGAAAGTCGTGTAGTCATAAGACACTTGGCTAACGGTTAAATAACAACTCAACTACAAATAACTAGTTTAATCCATTAGAAAGAACACGGGAGGATGAGAACTGTTGACTGCTGACTGTTGACTGTTGACTGATAATTTCTTAAAAAGAACACGAGAGGATGAAAACCCCTTATTTTACATATAATAAGGCTATTAAATCCTGTGCTACACTCCCTAGCGAATTACGAATTGCGTTCGCGAAGCGTGCCGCCTCGGCTTATTGCGAATTGCGTAAGCGCTCCGCTCCACTGCGTGAACGCGCAGCGTGCCCATAAAGGCATATTGCGAATTGTTTATCGCCAATCATCCCAGTTTTCGTTAAAAATCGATGTATCCGGAAATGCAGTGGGATTACCGTTTTTTTCTAGGATGTTTTTCAAAATCTCCAACTGTGGTTCCTGTTTTGGTAAGTCGTCCACTAGTTCATAAGGTGCGATATCGTTTTTTAGGGAAAATGCCGCTACTGTTCCTACTGCTGCACCTGCAGACCACTCAAAGGAGTGTACTCTATAGGCTGCTGCTGCTATATGACTGGTCGCAATATTTTTACCCCCTACTATTAAATTATCTATTTTTTGTGGAATTAAAGCCCGCAAAGCAATTTGAAAGGGATAAGCTTGTCCAGCACCCTGTCTTTCTCCTGGACGTTCTCGGTTCCCAGGTGCTTCTGGTGGACTTTTTTCCATGCAGGGATGAAAATCTATAGCGTAGTGACCGATACCTATGGAATCAGGGAAAATAGTGGAACGAGTTCGCCGCAGTGGGTTTGTTGGAGGATTTATACCAGAAATTACTGATGTACCTCTGATTTTTGCCAGTGTCGCTTTTAACCTAGTGTACATGTCTGGTGGTAATGTGTTGCGGTAAAAAGGGTCACTAAAATCACGTCTGGAAATATCTGTTTCCCAAATCCCAAAGCCTTCAGCTTGTCCCCAACTGGGACGACCGATAACACGTCTTCCTTCGCGCATGTAAGGATATTTCGATAAGCCGTTTGCTGTTCCCATTGGTGAATCAAGTCCTTTGAGATAGCGGTTATTTGGTTGTGGCTTTTTCACTCCTTCTCCTAGTTGGGAATCAGTAGTTCCCGCTACTAGCCAATGGAAGTATGCTAGTGCTTTTTCTTCCCCTTTACGCAAGCTTTCTGTTCGCAATCCTCCCTTCCAACCACCTGTTTGTAGTTGTCCAGTCGCGTTTAATTGTTCGCGGGTATAAACTAAATTATCTTGGGAAGTGCCTGGACGATAGTCGTTTCCCCAAGTCCAGTTTTGCATGGAAATATCTCCTGGTGTTGGGGCTGTAAATTTCACACCCCCAAAGGTCATTGGCTTCCCAGGTTGCGGACTCCATATTCTACGGTAGGTAAAAACTAATTCAAAGCTAGCTAAGCGTTGCAATTCATAACTAAAATACGGGGAGTATTGTTGGTAAAATGCTGGTTCCGGATGAGCCTGCGGTTCTTTGGTAGCTTCCATCGCAAACGTATAAGTAAAACCTTGAGTACAGTAAGGGTCGTTTGTTGCGCTAGAAGAAGATGGTTCTAAGTGGCTACGAGCATCGATACCAAGACGGTAGGGAACGTCAGCTAAGGCAATAATTTCTCCTGTTTCACTCGCGTCTACTACATACCATTGAGGGGACTTACTTTGCTGATTAGTTTTTTTGGGGATAAAGCTGATAATACTTTTATTAAAGCGTGGAGAGTTTTCGTAACTGTAAGCATCTTCAATCACAGACGACAAACTAAAGCTATTTAACGGTGGTGCATCCTTTAAGGGTTGATGCTGAATTGCGATCGCACTATTAATAAGTTTCCCGTCAGCGCTTTTTTGTAAATCTTTGATAACCGTGTTCGGGAACGAGTATAACTTCCCTCCCCCCTTCTTCTCGGCATCTTTGAGCATGTCTGTCAGAATAACATGCCCATCTTTCGGAAGAAAACAGGAATCACTAACCCAACACTTACCTGGGTTGATATCCCCTTTGTAATAACGCTGAATCCGGTTTCGTAATTCTAAATAACCGCGAGAATAGAACATCTGCTTACGCTGAGTAGGACGCTCATCTAAAGCAGAAGTCCCCTGAGAAGAAATTTGTCCCCCCAACCAATCAGTAATTTCCGTTAAACAAACTGTTCTTCCTGCTAGTAACCCTTCGTAAGCACTAGCAACCCCAGAAAGTCCACCACCCACAACTAAAACATCACAATTTACAGTTGTGTCTGGACTTCTTGAGGGTGCAGCATAAGCTAAGTAGGGAGCAAAAAAGGTAAAAATCAAGCTAAAACCAACAAACGAACGCTTCATAATTTCAAAAAAACCTTGCAACTCCTTTATTTACATGATTAAGCGGCCATTATGCAAATACTTTATTTTTCTCTGTATAAAGCAAAAATAGCTATTTGTATCAATTTTTTATTTGCCTAAAAAATAAACGGCTTTGAAGTTGTTGGTGATGTATCAACTATATATAAGGCTATATTCGGAGTGGGTAGTCTACCCATTGTTTCTAAACTATTGAAAAGTACTATAGAACTCTTGCTAACCCAAGATTTCACTATTGGCATCAATAAAATTACTGGTTTTATTTTTCCATAAGA
This sequence comes from Scytonematopsis contorta HA4267-MV1, assembly GCA_019359035.1. GTDB lineage: Bacteria > Cyanobacteriota > Cyanobacteriia > Cyanobacteriales > Nostocaceae > Scytonematopsis > Scytonematopsis contorta. The sequence continues at coordinate 18,871 of JAHHIC010000055.1, forward strand.
ATTGGAAGCAAGCTAAGGCTAAGGTATATTTCTTAAATTTAATTACATCCTGGTTTATGTTAGAAAAATACTCTTTGGGTATAATTACCATTGGCAACTTTTGTGGGTGCAGTTATCTTATTAGTAAATATATTCTATTCTTAAATATAGCTAATTATTAAAAGTGGCTATATATGATGGATTGCATTTGAGTAAAATATAAAAACATAGACATACTGATTCTACTGTAAATGTAGTTTTTAAAACAGTTACCTTTTGTTAAAGTTATATAGTGAATAAATATAACGCTTTAAATCAAAAGGTTTTGTAGTCGTAACGAGGGATATAAAGCAAAAATCTTAGTATAAAATTTATCACTTAAATCATAAAAATTCATGAACACGTAAAAAACAACAAGTATAATGTAATAGTTAGTTGGGATTGCAAGTAAAATTATAATAATTAGTTGTTTAAAAAACTTATTAAAAAAGTAAAGCATAATATTTCTCATATTTTTCATAGGTGAAGATAAAATACTTGGACAAACATTTATGATTTTTTTAGCAGTTACAGTTTATGCTATTATGGGTTCTATCTTTTTCATCGAGTGGCTAGATTATTTTTTAGCTGACGAAGATATGAGCCAAGAAATGCGACGATTTTCAAGTTTTGTTTTGATAATAGCTACTGCTTTATGGCCAATCGTAGTACCATTGGCTTATTTGGAAGTATTAAGATTCCAAAAGAAGCATAAAACAGTAATTGAATTACTTAGAAAAACCAAAAAAACAATTTATAATAATGATTGATGGTAATGCTTAATAATTATTGGTTCAAACTTTTATGAGTACAAGTGCGTAAGATATTAATTGCTTTGAGTCGGTGAAGGCAAAACGCTTGGCTCTAACTTTGGTAAAGGAGTTGATTTTGGCAAATCTTTACCAGGTTGACCTTCTTGATTTTGGGGTACGGGTAAAGTTGTAGGCAAAGGAGTTGATTGAGGAGAATTCGTGCTAGGTTTGACATTATTATTTTCCGGAAGTTGTTTCCATTCAGAAATTTGTCTATTTACTGCATTTCCAAAATCTGTTGAGACCAACAGCACATCAACACTACCATCGGGTTTAGTAGCTGGGTCAATTTGAGCATACAAAAAGCGACGATTAAAATCGGGTTTACCTAAAATTAGTTTATGAGATTTTTGGTTTTTTAATTTAATTTCAATAGTCGCTTGTGGTTGATTTAAACCGTATTCAGGAATTTGATTGCGAGGAACAGATAAAGTCCGGTTAGCTTTACCATCGACCAGCAAATCCATCAAATAAGAGACACTAGCATTGTTTGCGGGAGATTCTTCTGGAGACTTTAACAACCAACGGATGGGGTCAGAACTATTGCTATTATTATTGCGTTCTAAAATTATTGTTGTATTTTGACTATTAACAGTTAAAGCTTGTACCTCATCCGCAGTAAAAGAGAAAATTTGTTGTTCTTTCTCCTTCATTTCTTTTCGCACAGTCGCACCACGAATTTCGTAGAAGTAAACGAAGCCACCTAAACCCAATGCGAGCAATAACAAAATTAAAGTTGTTCGTTGTAATTTCATATTGACCAAAGTAGACTGTCATTGCGTTCAAAGAGTGATAAATGTGTCCCCACTCCCCACTCCCCACTCCCCACTCCCTTTTTAACGTCTTTGCCACCAAATAAGACCAGCTCCAGAAAAACCAAGTAAAGGTAAAATTAACATTGAAGATAATATCAAAATATTTGCTTGGGCTGCAGAGAGATTAATGCGGCGATTTTGGGGTTCTTTGGGACGAACCGAAAGAATTTGTGCATCCTGTTTACCTAACCAAGAAACGGAGTTCAGAAATACATCTCCATTTAACATCTGTTCAAACGCACCATCAGTTACGAAATCAGAATTTCCTAAAACTACTAAACGAGATTCTTTCGTTGGTTGACTGGCTACTACTGGGGGTTTAGGACTAGGAGAAGGAGTAGCTAAAACTTTAGGACTAGGACTGCTTTTAGCTTGAGGTGTTGGTGAAGCTTTGGTTTTAGGAGCGGCTTTAGTCTGAGGTGCGGGTGACGCAGTAGTTGTAGGTGTTGGTTTGGGACTAGTTGCTCCTTGGGGTGTTGCTTGTGGTGTGCTTGCTGGGGTCACACTTGGAGTTGGGTTAGCAGATGGTTGTCTGGTTAAAGCAACACCTAAAGTTAAAGGGCCTTTTAAATCTTGACCTTCATTAAACTTTAAATCTTCGCTCGATAGGTCGCTCTCTGCCCAACTTTCGGGATAAGGTTTGGTTTTTAATAAAGGAGTCGCTGTAATCCCATTTACAGCAACAGTTTGTATCGGTCGTGCTAAACGATAAAAAGAAATACCTTGACCAAAATCTTTTGTAATTGGATGCTGACCGTAATCTCTAACTATAGGAACTGCTGGACCTAGTGCAACATTACCTTTTAAATCAACTGCTAAACGATTATCTAATTTCACACCCCATTCTGACAATAAACTGTCAAGCTTCGGGTCTGTATTGGGGTCAATCATCAACAGTAAATTACCACCTCGGTTGAGGTAATCTCGCAAAGCTTGGACTTCAGTGTCAAATAAAGCTCGCTTTGGTCCAGCAGCTATTACTACTGCAGCATCTTCCGACACCTGAGATTTTTCTGCTAGATTTAAAGGTTCAATGCTAAAACTTTTATTTTCTAATGCTGTTACAGCTTGAGACATAGCACCTTCTCCTTGTTTCAAAGGTCGCTCACCATGACCTTGGAGAAAGTAAGCTTTTGCTACAACACCAGTCGTAATTTGCTGAATCCGGTTAGTTAATTTTGATTCGTTTAAACGTTCATTATCACTTACCACCTGTACAAGTTGGCGTTTATCTCCAGACTCTATATAAACTTCCCCAACATCTTTGACTCCAAATTTTTGCGCTAGTCCAGGTTGTGTTTGTGGGTCTACATACTCATAACTAAAATTAAGACCTTTACGTCGGTAATTGTCTAACAATTCCCGGTCTAAGGGATTTTGGTTAACGGCAAACAACCAAACTTTAACAGGTTGTGTCAAACTTCTTACCACTTGTTGTGATTGGGGTGCAAGGGTAAAAAACTGAGCTTCTGTCAAATCTGTTCTCAGGTAGTAACGAGAACTCAAGAAGTTAATTAACCCTAAAATAGCTAAAACAGCAATAGTAGCAACAAGTGCATTAGTACCTGCTTGAGTGGAACGTCTTCCCCACCAATTATTTTTCTGGGTTTGCCAAATTAGCCACCCGACAATAACAATAGCCCCTAAAACCAGGAAAGTTAAAGGAATTACTCCCCAACTACCAGACACTAAACCATTGGTTAAACCAGCAACAATTAGAAACGGGCCAAACCATATTAGATAATTCCAAATTTTCTTTTTGGCGATAATTTTCATGCGCTATTTAGCCAATGATATACAGTAAACACTCAATACTGACCAATTACCAATTACCGATTACCAATTAACCTATTGTCGTTGGAAACGCAGTGCATCAATTGATTGGGCTGTAAGAAAGATACCTAAAAAAATGTAACTAGCAAATAATATTAAACTACTACTATCTAAAACACCTTGTATTAAATTATTGTAATGCTTCAGTAGTGATAAATGACCGATAGCTTCACCAACTCCACCACCAATATTTCTTGCAATTAAATCGACGAAAAGTAGTAACAAAATAACTGCAAAGGTAAGTACAGCAGATAATATTGTACTATCTGTCAATGAGGAAATAAACATTCCTAAAGATAAAATAGACGCAGCAAGTAAAATCAATCCTAAAAAACCTAAAAGAGGTATCATAGGTGGCATCGGTGGACTTGAAGCACTTAAAATAATGCCGATAAATACCAGCATCGGTAGCATTAGTGTTGTAAAAAAAGTTAAAACTCCTAATAATTTTCCTACAGCAACAGCCCAATTTGTAATGGGTGAAGTAGCTAGAAGTTCTAAAGTACCGCGCTTACGTTCTTCTGCATACAAACCCATCGATAAAATTGGTAAGACAAATAATAATAACCACCCCATCCTATCCAAAAATGCTTGTACAAATTCATAGGCAACATCAACTGGTGGTACAGGTACTCCCATTTGTTGACCTTGTGCATCTAATTGGGCTATTGCTGATAAAATTCCTTGCGGTCCCATTAAAATTAAAATCAAAAATAATCCCGATAACAGCCAAAAAACTCCCGCAACTACATAAGCTAAAGGCGATATAAAATAACTTTGTAATTCTCGGCGATAAATAGCCATAATATTTGCTAGCATTACACCCATTTATCTTTTATCCCCCTTATTTGGCAAAACTAATTTTAAATAAAAACTAATAATTTTTTCACCCATTACCCATTACCCATTACCCATTACCCATTACCCATTACCGATTAACTGTTGCGAAAATTCCACATTTTTTTCTTCGGTAGTTAATTCTAAAAATACATCTTCCAAAGTAGCGTTAACACGACGCATTTCACATAAACCAAATCCGGAACGTACTAGCGCGGTTGCTATATCTTTTCCTGGTTCAATACCCGGTTGCGATATTACCCGTAGACTAGACCTGCTCTCTGAGCGATTGCTATCAATTTGTCCCCCCGGTGTAATCGATTCAACCAAACTGACTCCTGCGACATTTTGTAAGACTTGTTTGGCTAAAGAAAGTTCTCCTTCAATTTCTAGCTCATACCCTGCGCCACTTGTCAATTGAGTCATCAGGCTCTCCGGAGTATTTGTGGCAACAACTTTTCCTTTGTTGATAATTGCCACCCGGTTACAAGTCATGCTTACTTCAGGTAAAATATGCGTGGAAAGAATAATTGTATGGGAACCCGCTAAACTTTTGATTAAGTTTCTCACATCAATAATTTGACGAGGGTCTAGTCCAACAGTAGGTTCATCCAGAATAATTGCTGGTGGGTCATGGACTATTGCCTGAGCAATACCGACTCTCTGTTTGTATCCTTTTGAAAGCTTACGAATAATTACATGACGTCTATCGGTTAAATTGCAGCGATTCATTGCTGCTTTCACCTTATTTTCTATTTCTCCCGCAGGAACTCCCTTAATTCGTGCGACAAAATACAAATATCCCTCAATCGTCATTTCCGGGTATAACGGTGGTGTTTCTGGTAAATAACCTATTCTTTGCCTTACAGAGAGGGAATTTTCGTGAACATCAAAGCCTGCTACTTTTGCATTACCACTTGTAGCTGGTAAATAACCCGCTAGAATTCTCATGGTGGTGGTTTTACCCGCACCATTTGGACCTAAAAAACCTAATATTTCCCCCGGCTCGACGTTAAAAGTAACATCGCTAATAGCTGGGGTGGAGCCATATATTTTACTTAGGTGTTCAACTTCTATCATCAAAAAGTCTATTCTTAAAGGTTATTATACCAACAGTACAGCATAGCATAGGAGTACCAGTAATGAGTGAATGCGATGCTATTCTTTACTACGTTTAACTTCACCTTTTATTCTTAAATATTGTCATAATTGAAACATTTCCATATCAACACCAATGGTGAATTCCAGCCCTGTTGTTACACTTTATGTCAACCCAGCGACAGGAAATGATACTGCAACTGGGAGTCGCTTAGCACCTTTGAAAACCCTAAAGCGTGCATTAAAGCTAATTAAAGCTCCGAAAACGATTATCCAGCTAGCACCTGGTTATTATAATGCTGCAAGTGGTGAGTCATTTCCGCTATTAATTCCTAATGGAGTTATGGTTTTGGGAAACGAGGCTACCAAAGGTCAAGGAGTTGTGATTTCCGGTAATGGGGAGTATCGCAGCGAAAGTTTTGGCGTGCAAAATATTACGATTTTACTGCTTGGCGATGCTCAAATAATGGGGGTAAGCGTCAGCAATAATTCCACTGCTAAAGGTACAGGTGTTTGGGTTGAATCAGGTGCTTCAACTTTAGCAAACAACACTTTTATTAGTTGTAGTCGTGAAGGGCTATTTATTAGTGGTAACGCGAAACCAGCAATAACCGATAATTTATTTATCCAAAATGCTGCTGGTGGATTAGTTATGGCACGCAACAGCAAAGGTGAAGTATTGCGAAATATATTTCAAAAAAATTCTATTGGTATTGCTATCAGCGATTTTTCTGCTCCATTAGTAGTGAGTAATCAAATCAAGCAAAATACTATAGGTATTGCTTTATCGCGAGAAACACGTCCTGTGTTGCGAAATAATTTGCTAGAGAAAAATTCTCAAGGTGGCTTACTAGTGAATGGTAAGGCAATGCCAGACTTAGGCAGCAGTCAAGACCCCGCTGGTAATATTTTCCGCGAGAATGAGGACTACGACGTACAAAATTTAACGCAAGAAAAGCTAGTTGCTGTTGGGAACCAGTTGAATCCTGCTTCTTCTGTGGGGTTAATAGATTTTATTGCTGCGACCGAAGACCTACAAAGACAAGTAGCTAATAATAGTAATATGTTTCCCGACCTTGGGGGACATTGGGCAATTACATTTGTGGAAGCTTTGGTAAGCAAAGGTTTAATCAGTGGTTTTCCTGATGGTACTTTTAAACCCGATGCTCCAATGACTCGCGCTCAGTATGCAGCAGTGATTGCTAAAACTTTCCAATTAAGTGAGACAAATAATCGTAATTTTACAGACGTAAAATCAGACTTCTGGGCTGCTCCTGCAATCAATCGAGCTGCAACTGCTGGCTTTATTAGTGGCTTCCCCGATGGTTCTTTCCGACCTTCACAAAATTTAACTAAAATTCAAGCAATTGTATCAATCGTTAACGGTTTAAAACTAGCTGGTGCTAATCCTAATGTTTTGTCCGTATATATTGACCGCGCTCAAATTCCTAGTTTTGCCACTGACGCTGTAGCTGTAGCAACACAAAAATTATTGGTATTAAATTACCCCCAAGTTGAGCTACTGGAACCATTAAAAGATATTACCCGTGCTGAAGTAGCTACTTTGCTTTACCAAGCATTAGTCAACAATGGAAAAGAAAAAGCAATTGCTTCTCCGTATATTGTGAATCCGGATGCTGATATACCTTCCTATCTTGACCTCACAGGACATTGGGCTGAACCTTTCATTCGAGCCTTAGTCAGCATGAATCTAAGCAAGGGATTTGAAGATGGCACTTATCAACCAGACAAACCTATGACACGCGCCCAATATGCTGTGTTAGTCACTAATGCCTTTAATCCTACCCCAAAACGTCCAAGTCCCAAATTTAGTGATGTCAAAAGTGATTTTTGGGCTTATAGTTCCATTCAACAAGCTGCGAGTGCTGGATTTGTTGGCGGGTTTAACGATGGTACTTTTCGACCCCAACAAAACGTACAGCGCTTACAAGTAATCGTTTCTCTTGTCAATGGGCTAGCACTACCAACTGCTCACAACAGTGCCATAAACTGTTACAGTGACCGTAATACTATTCCCGATTATGCTCGGACAGCAGTTGCCACAGCAACGAACCAAAGCATAATTGTAAACTATCCAGACCCCAAGCAAATTCAGCCTTCTCGCTCAGCTACGCGGGGAGAAGTTGCCGCAATGGTTTACCAAGCGTTAGTGGCAACAAAACGAACATCAGCGATTAATTCGCCATATGTTGTTTCCTTACCGATAACTTACCAGTAGAATAAAGAACAAACTCTATAATAGTAAATTCAATTGCTTGGTACAACAAACTGTAGTTAAAAGTACAATAGGTGACCCAACATGGGTACAAACTGCCAGCCTATTGCAAGAGGCCGATAGCCCCATGTATACAACATCTCTGGAAAACACTGCCGATTTAGCAGTTGCTTTATTAACTCATTACAGTTTTGACCTCAGTGGGTATACTGCCAGTGAGTTAGTAGACCATTGGAAAAAAATATACCCAAATCATTGGTTACACCTGGCAGTCATAGAAGCGCTATACCAAGGTCGTTATAAAGCTGTTTCGGCACAGCAAATTTTAACCCTGTGGCAGCGACGAGGGCATACGACTTATCATTTCAATATGGAATTTGAACGTCTAATTTGCAGCAAATTTCCCCAAAGTTTAACTGCAATGCCCAAACCAGCTTTACCTTCTGCACCACAGCAAATTCAGCCGCAAGAATCAAAAAATTTTAAGTCCATAGAGAAGGTCAATAACGCTTCTACCACAGCCAAGCCTGAAGTCAGTAATAATAGTCAATACAAAGATACTACAGCGTTATCGAAAAATAATCAAGTCTCTTTTGTCAAGACGGAGACCTATGAGCAAAAACAAGCTTTAGTTCCCGTAGCGAAACAAACCGAAGAAGAAGAGGAAGAGAGTTTGTATTTTGGTGCATCACAATCTCTACCAATTTCTCCATCTTCTACACTAACTTTAGAGCGTTTAGAGAGGTTAGAATCTTTTTCGTCGTCATCGCTTTCCGATAAACAGGCTAAATTACTCTCAGCATCTGTCAATCGTCCCCCTATTGGCCAATTTTCTCCTGATAAAAGCGAACGCTCTGAAAGTTTTACAAACAAACTCAAGGTATTGGTTAACGGTTGACAGTTGACGGTTGACGGTTGACGGTTGACACTCAGGAATTAACAGTTATTAGTTATACAGTCATCAGTTAACAGTCATCAGTCATCAGTTAACAGTCATCAGTTAACAGTTAACAGTCATCAGTTAACAATCAAAACAACTATCATTTAAAGGTTTAGTTTTTGGTGACACATTTAATGTGGTTCCTTCAACTGCTTCTACTAAAGCCTTAGCTACACGGTCTGTGTATGGACGAGAAAACGACCATACTAAAGGTGATAGCCAACCCCGTAGAGTTACAGAGTAAGATAAGCAAGTTCCGCAAACGGTTGACTCAACTTTGTAAATAACTCGTTCCTCAACCCCAGGAATTGCTAATATTCTGATGCTCAAAAGTTCTTGAGGATTAACGCGCTCAACGAAAATTCTGATAGGGATGGGTGATAAGCGTGTCACTGCTTGATAAATTAATCCTGGTTTAAGTACTAATCCATAGGGCACATTAGTACTTTTAAGCATTGGATGCCAAGAAACATCCGTTAAATCTACTAGCTTTTGCCAAAGTTCATCTGGTGTCGCCGAGCTAATTTCTCTGTAAGTACGTACTAAAGATACGCAAACCTTACGACGCTTACGCTGAATAAATTTGGATGACCAAGCTCGCATTTTTTATCTTCCTCCTAGCTCGTCTCTTTTAAGTGACTTTAGTATAGCTGGCTACTATCATTACTATCACGATAGTAGGGCATCCAACTTATCCTTCAGATTGCCTTGAATTCCCCGTTATTGGCGACCAGTACAGATACCTATTGTTAACTTTTTTTAACGCTTGGTTCAGTTGTCGCACCCAGTGGGCGACAATTATCATTCCCAGTTTAGCCATTGTCAACGGTGTTTGTACTTTGTTTTTCTCAAAATAATGCTTAAGTGTTTCATAAAATAGAAAAAATATACATTCTTAATACGCATTTAAGGGAAAATAACTTAAGTCATGTCTAATGAAATCCAAAGTGCTTGACTACTAGCAAAAAGAAAGCAAATAAGGCATTATAGCCTTGATTTCCCTGCGTATTCCACACTACTTTCTGCGTAAACTTTTGTTGCTTTCTGTAATTTAAATTTAGGTTTGTAAAATTATGTTGACAAATTCCCAAACGACAACTTTACCAACGCAATCCCAGCCTCTACCACCTGTGGATGCTAAAGCAAGAGTTAGCGAGTTCATGAAAGGACTACAGGATAATATTTCCCAAAGATTGGAAAAGTTGGATGGTGTTGGGAAGTTTCAAGAAGATAGTTGGGAACGTCCTGAAGGTGGTGGTGGACGCTCACGGGTTCTGCGGGATGGCGAAATTTTTGAGCAAGCTGGTGTGGGTTTTTCTGAAGTGTGGGGTTCTCACTTGCCGCCTTCAATTTTAGCTCAACGTCCTGAAGCTGAAGGGCATCGTTGGTATGCTACAGGTACTTCAATGGTACTACACCCACGTAATCCTTATGTGCCCACAGTTCATTTGAATTATCGCTACTTTGAAGCAGGTCCAGTATGGTGGTTTGGTGGTGGTGCTGATTTAACACCTTTTTACCCCTTTGCGGAAGATGCTGCACATTTTCACAAAACTTTAAAACAGGCTTGTGATAAGCACCATAGTGAGTATTACCAAGTATTTAAACGCTGGTGTGATGAGTATTTTTACCTAAAACATCGTGGAGAAACGCGGGGTGTAGGTGGAATATTCTTTGATTATCAAGATGGCCAGGGTCATTTGTATCGAGGCCCGCATACCGATACTGCGGCAGTAGATTACAGCAACAAGCTGGGAGCAATAGAACCACGAAACTGGGAGCAGTTATTTGCACTTTCCCAAGAATGTGGAAATGCTTTTCTACCATCTTATGTTCCGATTGTTGAGCGACGACATAAAACAGAGTATGGTGAACGTCAACGGAACTTCCAGTTATATCGTCGGGGAAGGTATGTAGAATTTAACTTGGTTTACGACCGAGGAACGATTTTTGGGCTACAAACAAACGGACGCACAGAATCAATTTTGATGTCGCTACCACCATTGGTACGCTGGGAATACGCCTACAAGCCAGAAGCGAATACTCCGGAAGCTGAGTTATACGAAACTTTCCTTAAGCCTCAAGACTGGGTAAACTGGACTCCGACCCACTCCTAAAACGTGTCAAGCTCAACTATAAAGGAAAGTACTTAGCAAAAAAAGGTGACATTTTTGCTTGTGGCTTGTTAACCTCAAGCAAGAGCATCTACTCTTTTTGACTGGTGAGTCGAAATCTAAGCATTTTGGTTTGTGGATTTTGGATTTTGGATTTGACAAATCCAAAAAATTTGTGATTAATATTTTGGATTTGTCCCGTAGTTATAACTAGGAGCTTGTACAAAGTAGAGAAATCTAAAGTCTAAAATCCAAATTTAAAGTACCTTAGTAATTTACTGAGTTATTAGGTTATACCAGTAGAGTTGTGATGGTTTCTACTATCATGATTAATATTTTTGACTTACCATTCTTGTGCTTAAAAACTCACAGTAAATTGTGAAAGGATTTTCCAGGGGAGGCTCAGTGATACAGATAGAGCAAAAAACTTATACAACACAAGACGGCAGTACTGTTATTGTTTTAACACCTTCTGGCCGTCTGGATATTACCACAGCTTGGCAATTTCGCCTGAAATTACAAGAGTGTATTTCCAAACTTAGCCGCCATGTAGTGGTGAACCTAGGCCAGGTCAATTTTATAGATAGTTCTGGCTTGACTTCGTTAGTAGCTGGTATGCGAGATGCTGATAAAGTCGAAGGTAGTTTCCGGATTTGTAATGTTCACCCAGAGGCTAAATTGGTGTTTGAAGTTACAATGATGGATACCGTATTTGAGATTTTTGATACTGAGGAGGATGCTTTAGAAGGTGTACCCCGCAGTATGGCAAGTTGAACAAGCCAGGAGTTATTATCTAATTCAAAATTGAAAACTCAAAAAAACTTGCGGTAATCGTAAGAGCATACAAAACTCAAAACTGAAAATCTTGGTACTGTTGTCGCTTGGTGTAGCAATACGGTCCCATCATTGCTCCCCAAATCGCATTCCCTGTCGTGGGGTCTATTCCTTTGTCGAAGCTCTTAAATTCATTGGGAGCGGCTTCAAAGCCCAAGGAAACTTGTATAGTGTTCCCGCGATAGCTAAAGCAACACTTTTGCTCAGGAAGGGGGGTGGCTGTAAACAGATAGCTATTAAAAGCTGTCTGTTGGTTAGTCACGTTGAGGACGCAACCCGGTAGTAACTCTAATTGGTCAGTTTTTAGAGCATTGAGTAAATCTGGGTTGCTACCAGCACCACCAAAGGCACTAGGGTCTTTAAACATATAATATTGGACTTGCAGCGTTGCCTGTTTGTCCTGCGTCTGCATTACCCGCATAATTCGCTGACGGTAAGGTTTATCTAAATCGAGAATATTTGATTGCTCAGCAAATAAAGTTAAGCTGTCAGACCATAGAAGAGATACAGGTCTTTGCCATAAACGTAGATGAACATACCAAACTGGCTCCTTATAAGCTTGCTCTCGGTTATCAAATTCACCCGCTAGGTAATTGGCAAGAGCAACTAACTCTTTAGAAAAGTTCATCTACAAAGCCTCCTGAAGACCAATATTTTTCCCTCTTCCCTGTTCCCATGTTGCTTTGTGGTTTAGAAGTAGGTTGTTCACAAAATTTTTGTATAATTAACACATATTCTAATTTTTGACAGTCATTTTAGGAAAGGGGTATAAAATACTTTATTTCCTCGGTAACGAACAGGATTTTTTAATGTATCAGCAAAATTTGCTGTAAAACCTGTAACCATAATGTGTTACTCGTAGATATTAAGTTACCTGAGTAATACTGAAGTCAGAACTTGGCAAAGTGTCATCAATTCATAGAAAATAAGCAAACGTCGCCCAGAATAATTAATTTGTGAATAACCTCCGTACTGTTTCTGATACCAAGCAAACTTTCTACACACTCCACACCCGTCCAATTAATACAATTTATCGTCGGGTAGTGGAAGAGTTAATGGTGGAAATGCACCTGCTGACAGTGAATGTGGATTTTAGCTACAACCCAGTTTACGCTTTAGGTGTCGTAACTGCTTTCGACCGATTTATGGATGGTTACCAGCCAGAACGGGACAAAGAGTCAATTTATAATGCTTTGATGAGGTCTGTTGAGTCAGACCCAGCGCGTTACAGACAAGATGCAGAACGCTTGCGAGCTTTGGCTTCAGATTTAAAACCAAAAGAATTAGTCGCTTGGTTAAGTCAAACAATTCCTTTAGACAGGGATGCTCAGTTGCAACTAGCCCTGCAAGAAATTGCCAACAATTCTAAATTTAAATATAGTCGTCTGTTCGCGATAGGTATTTATTCTTTATTAGAACAGGCTGATTCCGAATTTGTCAGAGATGAGAAGCAACGTAATGAAGGATTAAAGAGCATTGCTGCTGGGCTGAAATTGTCCGAAGATAAACTTGTCAAAGATTTAGAATTGTACCGTTCTAACCTTGACAAAATGGCTCAAGCAATAGTCGTAATGGCTGATATGCTTCTGGCGGAACGTAAAAGAAGGGAACAGCGAGCCAAACAATCGAGTGCAACAACAGCTCCCCCAAACGAATAACTAAATTAATGTAGAGACGTTATATATAACGTCTCCATATATATAACGTCTCCATATACAACATCTTTACGTAATTAAGCTCCCATTAATTTGTAAATAATGTTGTTAATGAACGTCAGAGCCAGCGCACCAAGAGCCGCACTAGCAAAACCGTTACGAAGACGAAATCCTTGAACTAACCAGGCTGCAAGAGAAAAACAAATTACGCCAACAATAAAAGTAAACACCCACGATAATAGGTTAAAAGTCAATACATTCGGAACAAAAAATACCGCTCTTAAAATTGGTCTGACAACTGCGGTGACAATTCCAAGAATTGCTGCGGAAAATACAGCTTTTTCTGGAGAATCGATATCTACTCCTAAAAAAGGTATTTTGCTAATGATAAACAAACTGATAGCTGTTACTGCCCAAGCAATCACAATATGCCAAATATTCACTGCAATAACCCCCTAAATTCCAATCACGATTATCGATGAATCTGGAAGAATCTATTTGTCTTCTTATAGACAATTTGAGACTTAAAACTCTAAATTTCAAAGGAAATATCAATAAACTACCAGAAATTAGAGAAGGATTAGGATTTAGCTTCAAATATCTTCATGATTGGGAATTGGGCATTAATGTGTAAATTTATATTTAAATGATGCCCAATCTACGTATTATTTACTGGTACTTAACGATTCCCAGAAGCAGGTGCTTTAGGAGCTACAGGTGGAGCTACAGGTGTTGTATTTGAACTATTAGGATTTACATTAACCCCGCTTGGATTGCCAGGAATTATACCACCACCTGTTGTAGGCTGTCCGGGAATTGGGGTTGTTGGTGCTGGGATAAGAAGATTCGGATTATTAATTTGAGGACTGGAAGCACCTGGTACAACTGGTACAGTATTTGGGACAGGTGCTACTGGAGGAAGCATTTCCGGATTAACTGGCTCACTTGTATTCATCGGTAAGTTGGGAACAGATTGTGCTGGTGCGTTTGTACCTGCCGATGATTCCCCTGGTTGAGTTACAAATGCTACGCTCTTCCCACCTAATTGCCGCCACAAATCCATAATTTGTATGATTTCATTGTAAGTAGCTTTATTGTTGGCTTTTAATGCCAAAACAGCATTGGGATTTTTTTCGATATAGCTCTTAAAAGCTTCTGGAATTTGTTCACGTTGAATAGGACGTGCTTCTTCTTCACCTATGTAAGTTTGACCGATAGCATCAATTACAAAGGTTAAGATTTTTCGGTCAGAGGAAGCATTTACGCCAACTGGATTATTATTTTTTTTAGTATTGTCCGTTGTACCTGTTTCTGCCTTTGGTAAATCAACATTAATTGCTTCTTGACGTGTAAATTGTAAAGAAGCAAGCAAAAAGAACGTCAGGATACAAAAAATAACATCAATTAGGGGAATGATGTTGATTTGAACATCGTCTGAGGAAGATGGTAAATTAATTTTCATTTATGTCTAAAGAGGGTTGAATTTTCCACCATTATTACTACTTGGCTTCTATGAGTCAGCTTCTATTACTCAGCTTCTTTAGGAGGAACTGAGGAATCATTGTCTGGTGGTATTACAGGTTCGGAAAACCTGTTTTTATTTCTTTTACGAGGAGGAGCCGAATTGTCTTGGCTAGATTCTCGACTTGCAGGAAGTAGCGCTCTTTCTCGGAGAATATTCCTTGCTTCTGGGGGAGACTGACGGAACAAAAGCTCTAAATCGTTACCTGCTTTTCTAAAGATTTTTACTTGGCTGAATAAAAAAGCTTGAAACAGACGATAAAATGCCAAACTAGTAATAGCAACAACTAACCCTGCTGCCGTAGTAATTAGAGACTCCGCAATCCCCAGATTGACGCTCGCGGTGGCTGCTGTGCCTAAATCACCAATCTTTAATCCTCCGAGAGAGGTTATCAAGCCTAAAACTGTACCCAACAATCCTAAGAGTGGTGCAAGAGCAATAACAGATTCCAAAACTTTATCGCCTCGTCGCATTCCGGATAATTCGTCTTCGGCAGATGCTTCTAATGCTAGCTTAAAGGTTTCTGCATCTGGGGAAGCTACTCTCAGTGGGGCATAAAGGAACCTTCCGATAGGTTGGTCTGTCGCTTGACGAGCAATTTCCATCGCATTTCCCCAATTATCTTGGGCTGCATCCAAAACACGGTCTACAATTTGCCTCTCTTGACTTAAAATTCTTAACCAGAACCACAAGCGCTCAAAAATTACACTCAAAGACAAAACCGACAAAACAGCTAGCGGATACATTGCTGGTCCGCCTTTAGTAAATAAATTTAGGATATCCATTGCTTTAGTTTTCCTCCCTCAATTCCTTTCACAACAAACCTTATTGATTTTCAGTCTAGAGTATGGACACACAACTTCAGACTTTGTGCTGATTACCAGTTGGTAAACATCGACGACAATTTGGAAGTAGTAGATTCCAAACTCGTGAGGGCGGTTATTCCCACAGGAAGTTTAGGGCATATTCTGACAAAATTAAAGGTAATTGGAGGTTAAACATATGAAATTCTCGATTCAAGCAATTTACAACTGGTATCGTGGTCTACTACGTAATCCTAAATACCGTTGGTGGGTAATTTTAGGAACAATGTTATATTTCATCAGTCCATTTGATATTGCCCCTGACTTTCTGCCCATTGTAGGGGAAATTGACGACGTTTTTCTGTTAACGTTGCTAGTTACAGAAGTGTCTGGTTTAGTTATTGAAGGTTTTAAAGCACGTAGTAATAGTAGTAATATTAACGATGAGAGCGTAAATGTGGATGCCAGCAATCCTAGTTCCCCAGAAAACGCGAACCCATCTTCTACCACCGTTGACGTTGATGCCGTTCCTATTAAGTAATTTTTAATAAAATTTCTAGCTATCTTAAATATTAAGAACCCTCGTGATTCTCGTCTGTTTCCAACACCAGTGATTTGCGAGGGATATTTTTTGGTGATATATTTTACACTAACGGTTATGTAGAGACGCGATTTATCGCGTCTTTCTATATATCGCGTCTTTCTATTATATATCGCGTCTTTCTATATATCGCGTCTCTATTGCCAAGGATATTTTTCAGTTTTACACACATGTAATAATGATATATTTTACACTGACGGTTATGTAGAGACGCGATTAATCGCGTCTCTACTATATATCGCGTCTTTACTATATATCGCGTCTCTATTGCCAGGGATATTTTTCAGTTTTACACATATGTAATAATGATATATTTTACACTGGCGGTTATGTAGAGACGCGATTAATCGCGTCTCTACGTATGTTGTTATGCGGTTCAATATATTTTAATTTTTATATGATTAATAATCTAGAAAAAAATAAGCGTCCAATTATAGGACTGCTTCCAGCAGGTGGACGAGCAACAAGAATTTCTCCTTTACCTTTAAGTAAAGAATTGTATCCTATCGGACTTGATGTATGGGGTAATGAATCTAACTTGCGACCAAAGGTAGTTTCCCACTATTTACTAGAAAAAATGCAGTTAGTGGGGATTGAAACAGCTTATTTTATACTTCGTCCTGGTAAATGGGATATTCCAGCATATTTTGGTGATGGCACAATGCTATCTATGAATTTAGGGTATTTGATAATGGGTTTACCCTATGGTGTTCCTTTTACTTTAGACCAAGCTTATCCTTTTGTTCGGGATGCGATTATTGCATTGGGTTTTCCAGATATTTTGTTTCAACCTGAAGATGCTTTTGGTCGAATATTGACAAGACTTGATAGTAGTAACGCTGATGTAGTTTTAGGATTATTTCCTTGTGACCATCCTGAAAAAGCGGGAATGGTGGATTTTGATACTACGGGACGAGTCCACACAATTATTGAAAAAGTGAAAGAATGTAATTTAAGTTACATGTGGGGTATGGCAGTTTGGACACCTGCTTTTACAGAGTTTTTGCACAAAAAAATTGAATGCTTCAAAACTAAAGATAATTTGCCAGAATTGCCAGAGTTGAAATTAAGTGATGTTTTTCAAGATGGGATTGATAACGGTTTACATATAGAAGCCGAAATACTTCCTGATGCTAGCTATATTGATATTGGGACTCCAGAAGATTTAGTACATGCGGTGCGAAAGTTTTTTATTTAGGGAGTGGGGAGTAAACAATTCAAAATTTACAATTCAAAATTCAAAATTGCGAATTTCTAATAGGGAGTGGGAAACTATAAGCTTTAAACAGAGAAAATTATTAAGAAAGTATAATTAATTTCATATTTGGCAATCATTGTTGAACTTTTTACTCTAACTTCATGCATATTTGATATTAGTGAAGTCTCAGTGATTTATTATCATGGGTATCGAACAATCTACTTTTCAATTAATGCGAGATTACGGTAAGGAGTACCTTTTAACAGGAATTTTGGCAGGAATTCCTACTCCTATCGGGAAGATGATAAGAAACTTTTTATACCGCTTTATTTTTGCGCGTGTTGGAAAATCTGTTTATATTCAACCGAATGTCAGGTTTATTGGTACATCCAAAATCGAAATTGGTAACTATGTGCGCGTTTACAGCGGTAGTTATATTAGTAATCGAGGTGATGAAATTCGCTTTGCTGATAATGTATCAATTGACCACGGTGTAGATATCAGAGCTTGTGGAAATAACGGGGGTGATATAACTATTGGCGAACACAGTTATATAGGCCCTTATGTATGTATGGCTGGCCCTGGTTTTATTAGAATTGGTCGAGATTGTATGATTGCCTCCCACTCTTCACTCTACGCGAACAATCATATTTTTACAGACCCACATCGACCCTTTAGAGAACAAGGTGTTACTACTAAAGGAATAGTTGTAGAAGACGATTGTTGGTTAGGAAGTGGAGTCAGAGTATTAGACGGAGTGACGATTGGACGCGGTAGTATTATTGGTGCGGGAGCAGTTGTAACTCGTAATATTCCACCTTACTCAGTTGCTGTTGGGGTTCCAGCAAAAGTAATTGGTGCGCGAGGATTAACAAACGAATCAAAACTTGATGCATTAACCATCGCACAATCAAATTAAATTAACTTAACTCTTGTGGGGTTTGGAACTCCCCACTCCCCACTCCCTAATTAGCTGATAGCAGTAGCAAATTCTGTTAAGTAGCGGAAGGCTTTAACTACATAGCCAGCACAATCTTTAGGTGAAGTATTGTAAAATGCTCGCCAAGCTAAAGCTTTTTGTTCATCATAGTAATCCCCCGTTTGAGGGTGTTGTTCTAACCATGCTAACCTCACGGCATGACCAATTAATACATCTAAGACGATATATTCTTCAACTTGTAATTCCGGATTACTAGAAACTATTGTTCCTAATTCCATTAAGGTTTCAATATTTACTTGCCGATATTCTGGAGCCTCAATTTTATTTAATAAGTGTTCGATTCTTAAGGCAAAATTTCTTTCACCTGCAGTCATTTCTGATATCATCAATTCGCTATCTAAACGATTACGACGTTCGAGTTTATCGCCAATAACTAAGCCTTTACAATGGTGCATTAACAGCCAAACTTGCTTGAAAAAGTCTTTCGGTACTCTTCCTGTAGCACCTTCAGCTTTGCGGAAACGTCGCCATCCTCCTGTTGGTACTTCTATATCCTCAATAATTTTAGGATTAACAACCCAGAATATTTTGCTGTCTCTTTGTTTAATATGAAGTGACTCTTGTTGTTTTAATAAACTACTCATACCAGAATATTCAACCAATACCTGACGTAAGCGTGTTTTGACTTCAAATGGTGAAATTTGCATCAAATGTTCGTAAGCTTCGTCTTGAGTGGCATGAAGTTCCCGCGCTATTTCGCTAGTAATTAACAAAATCAAATAACCGACTCGTAATGTTAGGAGTCCTTTAAACAACTCACGTTCCGATTTAATTAATATACTTAAATAAATCAGAATTTCTTGAGTTAAAACTCTGTCGCGTATATCCTCGCGACAAAATTGGTTAATTTTATCAATGATTTCCGTGTGTGAGAGAGGTACTGTAATAAGTGATGCTTCTGTATAAGCTTTCCCTACAGAAATTTGCTTACCTCTGACCAAAATACTCGTAACTACATCTGACATACTAATGTCTGCCATTTGTAGTAATCCTGCCGCACGACGTACCACTCCCCAAATAGCCGAATCCCCTGCTTTGGTATATACTTCGTCGAGTAAATCTGCTACTGTGACTGGACATCCTGGCCCACCAAAGCCTGTATCAAATTCTAGCCCTTGCAAGCGAGTTAAAGTTTGCAGCAGCTCAATTTGTTCGTAAAGATTTTCTGAGGCTTGTAGGTAAGATAATAATGCTCCCAGGTTGGTTTCGCATTCCATTTGAAACTCTTGGGTGTGTTCCAACGGCCAGCTTTTACCTGGATGATATCCTAGGTAACAGCAATGCAGTGTCGCATTTTTCACCGACATCTCAAAAAATTCTTCTTTGGCAACAGTGTCAACTCGCTCAATAGCCGCAGTCAACATTAACTGATTAATTTTTCCTAATTTTACCCGCACACCATTACAGATACCATCTTTGAGTTCTTGCATTAAGTCTAGTAATGCCGAGCTACCCGTCTCTAACATTGTGTGGGTCAACATTAAAGTTAATGTGGGTCGTCCTAGTTCGCTCCAGTATTTATGAATATAAGCAAGTTCGCTTCTAACTTGGTCTACCAAAAAATGGTAGTCAAGGGTTAAGTAAAATTGCTGTGAATCTAGAAATGCAGGTAAAAATACTACAGTTTCATCCCCAACGCGATAAACTCTGGATGTGGTTAAACTACGAGGACGCCGTGATGGACGACCAGTTAAACCCAATTTATCATTACGTCCAATTTCTGAATAAAGCGTGATTAAATCATCTGCTTGACGAATTTTTATTGGCTCAATTTGCTGAGGTGTTTGAGTCGCAATACCGTAAACATCTAGTTTTGCTTGTAAATTTTCGTCTTCAGCCAGCAATGCTATTTGTACCAAGTTTTCTCGCTGTCGGCACATACTTAGGTGTCTTCCTAGAGGGTCTATATCTCCTACAGCTAATAACCCCTCACTGAGCATTTCTCCCAAAAAATACAGGCTTTGTGCCCATACCAAAGGTATATTTTCGTTCGGTAAGCGTTTTTGGGTATGGGGTGCTAATTTCTCAGCTTCGATGCTTTCTTCTGGTACATAATAAACTTCAGGTAATAAGAGTATTCCATCTTGTTCTATTAACAAGGACTCTAAAAGCTCTTTGTATTCCTTTGTTTGTTGGGAATCGCCACGAAATAAGCCATCCAGCAGTAAATAAGTGAAAAATAATGGCCATTCACACTCAATATTTTCAAATTGTTTCAGTTCCCAAGGTTCGTAGTGCAATCGCTTGGTGTCTTCTAGAACTGTTTGATGTCCGTCGCGCAAAAAGCGCTTACAACCGTATTTTCCTTGCAACTTGTTAATAATGTCGTTGCGAGTACGGTCGCGTAATTTTTGGTCTTCGACAGCGAAAGCTGGATAGCTAATTACACTTAGTAATGCAGCATCAATTTCTTTTGAGCCAGACTCTCTGGGTAGCAAAGACTCTAAGGTTATGCGAGTACGAGCAATTTCATCTGGTAGAGCGTGAATTACCGAAGCCTGACTTCCACCACGTACCCCAAATAAATCAAGTCCGTTAACCGCTTCCAACGCGGCTTTTGCCATACCAACGGAACTGGCGTTTAATTCTGGGTTTCCGTGATTAATTTTATTACCCCGCTCCCAAATCCCGTAATCGGGGGTACGGTAAGCGCGTCCAATATAGTAAACTAAGTTCTGGACGAAATTAACCTCGTCCAATGTAAAAATAATTTGTAATCCACTGGCGGTCATTTGCGCCAACATTAGTATATATATGGATGTGGCATCAAGTTGTAAATGCCCCCATTCATCGTCACCAACAACTACATCACCAGTTGTTGTGTTGTATTTTGCGTGTAAAGCATCTAATGGTGCTTGTGTTTCTTTAAAAGATTCAACTTTCGCAGCTTGTCGCATCATCGAGAACAATAATCCTCGCATCAACTTGACAACACTGTGTTCTAGTTCATAGGTGCGTCCGTTATCATCATCCAGCTTACGATAAGCTAACCCTAAGCCCCAAACAGCCAAAATACTATAAACGTTGTCCCGTACCCAAGCATCTGTATAATCACCGTGAGCATTTACTGCTGTACTAGCAGGGAGTAAACCAGTAATTGGATTTTGGCGTGTTAAAATAATTGTTTTTATTTGCTGGTAGTAATAATCAAGGCGATTTCGCATTTGGCTAGCCGTTTTCATGATATTATTTATAGTCTATTACTGGGTTTGTACTTAATAATCCTGTAACGCTGAAATTTAATTGTATTGACAGTAAATGCGCTGGCAATAATGTCAATTGTTATCTAGTTTTAATAATTCCGCGTTATTACGGATTAAAAAAAAGTCACTTGACATTTTAACTTATCTTCAACTACCAATTATAAAGTATGTTGGACTCATAATTTATTTTTAAGTATTTTCTCATACTTGTTATTTCTAAGTAAAATTCTGGATAATCAACACTAGGCTGATTAGTATTAATTACATTACAGGGTGTCAAAAATTAAAGCTTAGGAAAAATTAGATGCAATACTGAGGTTTACTTATGTCTATACAACTTAATAAGAATCATTCTCTATTGATTAACTATCCTATATCCTGGATACCAAAGCGAGTAATCCATACCCGGTAGTTTTTCCAAAAAAATATTCACATATTTGGATAAAGCTGCTATCCTTTTTATTTGAAGAGTCATTCACATGATTTTTCGTTGAACTTTAGTAAGTAACCCTTTGTCGCTTCGCCATTTGAAATTAAAGACGGTACAGAATCTATCTAGCTTCGTCCTTGGTTTATTCCTCAATGTAGAATCTTTTTCCAAAGGACATATCCATTCGATAAAACCCTTGCCGAATTTTTTAAGATTATAGTGAAGTGCTACCCTTAACAGCTTTGCAAAATGCTGGCTGAATCAATAGCTTGTGAATGCTAATCGTGAAAATAGCCTTAAAATTCCATTTTGTTTATCAATGTCCGGTTGAAATTCAAATAAATTGCTCAACCTTGGTGTAACTTGGAGCGTAAACTTCTTGCTTCAAATTTAAATCGCTTTATACCTAGGTAGTAGTTTTTTGATGTTATCAGCATGACAAGCTACTTGTGGAGCCAATTTACTGTGATAAAAGGTGTGAATAAGTTAGTTCTAGAAAGACAGGTGAGATTTATATTAAGCACAATATTGGGCACAAACAGTCCAAGTTAATTACATCTAGCTTAAGTATCATCACTTATGTATCCCTTTCATCAGATGTAAAAAGGTTATTTTGTAGCTAATAAACATATTGGGTGTGTAAATTTCACAAATGACTTTGGCAATTCGCTTGACATTCGTGATGTGAGTAGTAAAATCTACTCAAATACAAGTAATATCAGGAGCCTAAGTTAATCAGTAGTACGAAGTTTTCAGCAATTTCTCTACTGAGATAATACATCTGCCGGATAAGACAATTTCAGGTTAGTATTATGACTTAGCGATGCCTTGATTGGTAATCGATGTTCAATTTGTAAATTTTTTATGGACAAAAGTCCACAAGATGGCAGTACCAACCTCCTCTGAACTGGCGAGCTAGTCTCCCAGCGCGGGGGAGACAATAGGAGGTTTATTATGCTCATTCAGGATGTTCGCAATTCTGTTATCAACATTGCTGACTTTAATCAGTTCAAACTGAACCAACTCAAATTAGATTTGAGTCATGAATTACCAGTTGACGTTAGCGAATTTATAGAAGATTTGCCCCAGCAGCAACGGGCAATTGTCTTCCGTTTACTCAATAAAAGTCAGGCAATTGAGGTATTTGAATATCTACCCCCAGAAGTTCAAGAAGAATTAATAAATTCACTGCATGATGTGCAAATCGCACAAATTGTAGAAGCCATGAGTCCGGATGACCGGGCTGAATTGTTTGATGAATTGCCTCCTAAAGTTGTTAAACGGTTATTACAAGAACTAAGCCCCGAACAGCGACAAGCGACTTCAACTATTCTTGGTTATCCAGAAGGTACTGCTGGAAGGGTAATGACTACCGAGTATGTTCGTTTGCAGCAGGGTTTAACTGTCGAACAAGCTTTAGACAAAATTCGCCGTCAAGACAAAGATAAAG
Organism: Scytonematopsis contorta HA4267-MV1; assembly: GCA_019359035.1. GTDB lineage: Bacteria > Cyanobacteriota > Cyanobacteriia > Cyanobacteriales > Nostocaceae > Scytonematopsis > Scytonematopsis contorta. Next base: position 42,270 of record JAHHIC010000055.1, read on the forward strand.
AGACTATTTATTACGCTTATATTACCGATGACAATCGCAAGCTATTGCGTGTCGTTTCACTACGGCAACTGATTTGTTCTCTCCCCGATGTTTTAGTCCGCGATATTGCTAGCGAAGTCGTCATTAAAGTAAATACTGAAACTCCTCAAGAAAGCGTTGCTCAAGCGATGAAACGCTATGACTTAATTGCTATTCCGGTTGTTGACCGAGAAGACCGATTAGTGGGGATTGTCACCATTGATGACGTTGTGGATATCTTAGAAGAAGAAGCCACAGAAGAAATCCAAAAGCTGGCTGGTGTTAGTGGTGATGAGGAAGCTTTATCTCCTCCAATGGTGACTCTCAGAAAGCGCTTACCTTGGTTACTAGCGATTATGGGGCTGTATATCGGAGCATCCAGTTCAATTGCCCCTTTTCAGTCTGTTATTTCACAGGTTCCTGTACTCGCGGTAATTATGCCTTTGTTTTCTAATACAGGGGGTACTGTGGGTGTTCAAGCTTTAACTGTTACAATTCGCGGACTTGGTGTGGGTGAGGTTACGCCAAAAGATACTCTGAAAATTTTGCGTAAGGAATTGACCGCAGGTGCTGGTACAGCTACAGCTTTATGTATAGCTATGATATGTCTTTCCATGATTTGGGCTGCTCCTCAAGAACGCTGGGTTGCTTTTGTTGCTGGAGCTGTTATGGCTATTAATACTATTGTCGCTGTTACTTTGGGAACGTTTCTGCCAATGGTTTTGAAACGGTTAAGACTTGACCCGGCACTTGTTTGTGGACCTTTGGTGACGACTACTTTGGATGCTGTTGGTTTTGTGATTTTCTTGACGATGGTTTCTACTGCTTTAAATGTTTTTCATTTGCCACATTAAGCGAAAATTAAGAAATCTGGTATTGTTGGAATTGCCAGATTTCTCAATTTTTTACGAACCGCCAAGATGCCAAGAGCGCCAAGAAAGGAAATTTATGCCTACCACCACTACTACTTGGAATCGGCACCACGTTCTTTCCCTTGCGGATTTTACTGCTACGGAATACGATACTGTTTTGCAAACGGCTGCTAGTTTTCGGGAAGTACTTTCACGTCGAACTAAGAAAGTGCCGACTTTACAAGGACAAGTGGTGGCAAATTTATTTTTTGAATCATCTACCCGTACCCGCAGTAGTTTTGAACTGGCAGCTAAACGCCTTTCTGCTGATACCCTTAATTTTACCTCTTCTACATCTTCTATTACTAAGGGTGAAACTATTCTCGATACAGCTAAAACCTATTTGGCTATGGGTACTGATATTATGGTGATTCGCCATAAGGAAGCTGGTGTTCCCAATGCGATCGCCCAAGAGATGGACCGCTTGGGAGTGCGTGTGAGCGTGCTAAATGCTGGTGATGGTCAACACGAGCATCCTTCCCAAGGTTTGTTAGATTTATTTACAATTTGTACGCTGATTGACCCAGAAAATCCGCGACTAGAACTTTTGAAGGATAAAAAAATAGCTATTGTCGGGGATATTCTCCATTCTCGTGTTGCAAGGTCGAATATATGGAGTTTAACTGCTAGCGGAGCGTCTGTTCATCTTGCTGCTCCTCCGACTTTGTTACCCAAGCTATTTGCCGAATACATCAGCGAAAACGAAGAAAGTTTATTTCCCCCTTCTCCTTCTTCCTCAACTCCCACCTCACCACTCCCCACTCCCCACTCCCCACTCCCCACCCCAATCAAACGCAATTTGTTTATCCACTGGGAACTGGAACCTGCTTTACGAGATGCCGATTTCGTTATGACTTTGCGTTTGCAAAAAGAACGCATGACCGCGCATTTATTACCTAGTTTGCGCGAATACCATCAAATGTTTGGAATTACTCGTGAACGCTTGGAAGTCTGTAAACCAGATGTTAAAGTTTTGCACCCTGGACCAGTTAATCGTGGTGTCGAAATCAGCTCGGATTTAATGGATGACCTTGAATTAAGCCTGATTCAAACTCAGGTAACTAGCGGTGTGGCTGTTCGTATGGCTTTACTTTATTTAATTGGTAGCGGAAAAGCTTCTTAGGGAGTGGGGAGTGGGGAATGGGGAATGGGTAGTGTGAGCATCTTGCTCACTAAATTAATTAGAAAAGCGAGCAAGATGCTCGCACTACGGTAAATACAATTAATTGTAAAAGCGAGCAAGATGCTCGCACTACGGTAAATATAATTAATTGTAAAAGCGAGCAAGATGCTCGCACTACGGTAAATACAATTAATTGTAAAAGCGAGCAAGATGCTCGCACTACGGTAAATACAATTAATTGTAAAAGCGAGCAAGATGCTCGCACTACGGTAAATACAATTAATTGTAAAAGCGAGCAAGATGCTCGCACTACGGTAAATACAATTAATTGTAAAAGCGAGCAAGATGCTCGCACTACATCATCTATTAAATTTTATTCTCCCACTCCCCACTCCCTATTCCCCATTCCCTACTCCCCACTCCCTACTCCCCAGTAATAGAAAGCTCGTCAACCCAAATTCGGGGACAAACACCGCTAGGAGTTAACTCTGGTTCTTTTTCTACGTAAGCAATTGACTTGAGAAGTTCTAGAAAATCTCCAGCAACGGTTGCTGATTCAATACTGGTTTTAACCCCTTTATTGACTAACCAACCATCAAATGGTAAAGAGAAAGAACCTTGTAAAGATTTAACTCCTGCATGGAGAGCTTGTAGGTCATCAATTAAAATGACATTTTCTGCGGTTTCCAAACTCAATTCTTGCTCAGCTTGTTTAGCTGCTGCAACGTGAAAAAAGTTGGGGCTAACGCTAACTTTTGCACCAATATTAGCATTGCCAGTAGGCTTGGCATTCATTCTTTTGGCTGTACCAGCACTATGAAGAAAGCCTTGTAACACACCATTTTCAATTAATGATATTTTACGGGTAGGAGTACCTTCACCATCAAAATGTCCCGCACTTACATTCGCAGGATGGAGTGCATCATCCCATAAAGAAAGTAAAGGTGAAGCAATTTCCTTACCGATATCATCCTGTTTAGACAAGCTTTGATTATCCAATATGCTTTGAGCATTGAATAAATTTGAGAAAGCACCCAACAGACTTAAAAAAGCATCAGGGGAAAAAACAACTTTATATTTGCCAGTTTTGATTTTTTCGTAATTCAAATGGCTAATAGTTTTATCAGCGGTTTCTTTGATACAACCACTAACATCTAAAGCGTCTAACTTTGTGCTAATTCTAAATGCACCAGCACTACGAGGCTTTCTATTTTCTTCTTCGGTCTTGCTGTAAAGGTAAACTGTAGCATAAGAACTAGACTCAGTTCTCATTGCGCCATCACTGTTAAGGTAAAATACATCAATGTCGCGTTGCGCCAAGTTATTGTAAGGTACTCCTTTAATAGCGGGATGCGCTGCTAATAATTCTTTTTCTGCACCAACCAAAGTTTCTATAAGTGTTGGTACAGGTACTTGAGGCTCTTTGGTAGTTGAGATATCACCAATAGGAACTGTAGCTTCTGGGCTAAAATCAGGAACATTTTCTTTTACACCAAAAAAGCTTGCTTCGTAAGCAGTTTTTAAAGCTAATTCCAAACCTTTAGCGTCAACATCTGTTGTGCTAGTAACACCCAATGTATTGCTTTCATTCCAGACACGTACAGTAACACCAGAAAAATTGGAAGCTTTGACTTGTTTTGGTTTTCCTTCATCTACTTGTACGCTGGTAGAATCTACAATTGAACCGTAGATGTCAAATTTTTTGATGCCTAGTTTGTTCGCACTTTCGCTTGCGTAATTTGAAATTTCTTTGATATTCGGCATAGCTTAACTTAACTTAACTCTAAGTTTTGACTAATTTTCTTGTAATGCGTTCGCGCAGCGTGCCGTTTCGGCTTGCATCTTGCTCGCTTATTGTCGTAGTGCGAGCAGTATTACTTAGCGTCCACCAACAGTAATAGAGTCAACTTTAATATGTGGTTGTCCAACAGTTGTGTAAATGCTTCCACTAACAGAGCCACAAAAACCAGGAGCCAAAGATAAATCTTGAGAACACATGGAAATTTTGTTCATAATTTCCTTAGCTTCTCCAATTAGGATTGCTCCTTTTAATGGCTTAGTAATTTTGCCATTTTCAATTAAATAAGCTTCGTCAACACTAAAGTTAAATTGTCCAGTGGCACCGACACTACCACCACCCATTTTCTTGCAGTAAATGCCTTTATCAATCGAAGCAAATACTTCATCGGTAGTGAAATCACCTGTGGCAATATAGGTATTTCGCATCCGACTAGCAGCAGCAAAGGAGTAGTTTTGACGACGTCCGCTTCCCGTTCTAGGGTGTCCAGTTCTCATGGAACCAGCTCTATCAGCTAAAAAGTTTTTAAGAACGCCTTTTTCTATCAATAATGTTCTTTGTGCTGGCATCCCTTCGTCGTCCATATCAATAGTACCGAAGGCATTTTCTGAGCGTCCTTCATCCCAAGCGGTTAAATTTTCGTGGGCAATTTTTTCACCTTTTTTGTCAATAAAAGGCGTGGTTTTTCTTTCTATTTGCGTAGTTTCCAGCAAGTGTCCGCAGGCTTCGTGAAAAATTACACCACCAAAGTGATTTGCCATAACAATGGGGTATGTGCCCGATTCTACATAGTCCGCATATAGCATTTTTCCAGCAGATTCAGAAATTTGCTCGGCAGAATCTGGAGCATCCCAAGTTCTGAGGAAGTTAGGGTCACTTGTATTACCAGCACGTTCAGCAATTGAAGTACGGTTTGTACCATCAGCGCACAATAAATTCAATCCAACTGACTGAGTGAGGCGAATATCACGAGCAAAAGTACCATCGCTAGCAGCGACTAAAACTTCTTGCCAATCGCGAAAATAGGAACCACGACGGGATTGTACGTATTTTGCTTTATGCCGTAATTGGTTAGTACCATTTAGTAGGACTTCTCCCATCTCTTGCATCGAACTACACAGAGCTAGCCAACCATCCTTACCACGTTTTGTAGCATAGTCTCTGAGGAGTTCCAGGTTAATTTCTGGAATAAAAGCGGTAGGTGCGGGTAAGTGTAAACCCATAATGCCAAGTGCTTTTTCTAAAGCTGCTTTCAAACCAGAGAATGAAATATCATTAGTGCTAACGTAACAGTCAGCATCACCACGAAATACTCTTACCCCCGCACCAGTAGTAAGCTTGGGGGTAATGCTGGTGATAGCGTCTTCTTCTGCAAGACAGGAAATATAATTACAACGTTCTAGAAAAAATTCAACAAAATCAGCACCAGCAGCGCGTCCTAGTCCTAAAAGAGTAGACAGGGGAGCTTCCCAGGTTTCATCAAACCTTTCTGCTGTGGAAGAATATTCTAAATTCGGAAGTTGTTTTGAAACGAGTAGGGTACTTGTTAACATTAGTAGTTTCGTCCGCTGGCTGGTTTGGATGTTTGACTGAAATAATTTAGATTTTAGATTTCAGATTTTATATTGTGCAGATAGCCCTTGCTGGGGTTTTAGATTTCACATTAATCGGTTAAATCCAAAATTTAAAATCCAAAATCCTCTATATCGCAATGTCATCAGTCTAACAAATCCCTAAAATTCCAGGGTAAACCCTTGTTGTACGGAAAACACCCTATAGTTCCCGCGTATCCCCAGTGTAGAGACGCGATTAATCGCGTCTCTACTTTTTTTTACCAATCGAGGTCAAGACCAGGAAGTCGGTTCTTCAGACTGTATGGTTCATCAATCACTGGGTCGGTAATATTTAATTCCTCGCGCCATTCCCGTACTGACTTGTCCCAACCTTTTTCCCAATTTTGGGCAATAAGTACTTTAGCCTGCGCTGCCATCCCCATACCTCTGGCTAGTTGCTGAGTGATAGGCTCTAGCTTTTCTGGTTGTTTCTTTAAAACCAGCCCCATACTGGCAGTTTGTAGAACCACACTCATGGGATAGCCAATTTGAACTGTTTGAAACGCTAATACTCCAAGTTCTCCACCCGTAGGACCAAAACCAGTAATCATATGTACCAGGTCATGGGTTTTACGTAAGCGCATTGTCACCCAATCATCGTCGGTTTTTATCTCACGACGACGATAGAAGTTAGGGTCATAACCTAAGGTTTTCATTACAGTAGCGTAAGTGTGACCCAAAGTTCCACGAGGAAGTTTAGAAAGAGCTTCCAGATTTATTTCTGGGCCTATATAGCGAGCTTCCATCATGGCACGAGCTTCTGGGATGGCTTTGACTCGCTCAACACAAACTTTCATCTGCTGGGTGCCTATAAAGTTATCTTCTATGTCAAAAATATTATCTGTATTTTCGCCCATTGATTTGAGCAAATCCTTGACAGAATTAATATTTTGAAAAGTCCGATTGATTTCTTCAAGTTGTTTTAACATGATTTGATTTATTCCCAAATTTTTAGGTTGAAAAAGTAAGTTCTTAAAACAAGAACAAATGAGAAATTCCTAATGTAAGTAACTAATTACTCATTTGATGGCTGTCTATTTAAACGAGGCAACTGACCATAAGACATTCGACTTATGACAATTGCAAAAAGTAAATTCATGGGAGCCAAAAGTTGACTAAATCCTGCGATTGCTAGCTCTGTGTCTTTACCAAATGATTCACCACTCGTAATTGCTTGGCAGATAGCCACGTTTCGCATACTGGTGCTGATTGCCAATACCTTACGATTCGAGGGTTCCGGTCCACCCAATTGCCAGCCAATACCCCACGAAATAGCAATGAAGCTTGCGATTGCTGCAAGTCCATTCCATCCCAGCGCTTGAATATTGGATGATTTGAGCGTTGATGTAAGAATTGTTAGCGCGATAAACAGGAGTATCGACAAAACATTTGTTGGCTTCCTGAGTTTTTGTGCGACCGGCTCCAGCCAATGTTGAATTGCCTGTCCAACCAACAGAGGAAAAGTAATAAGGAGTAAAAGTAAGAGAATGATTGGTAGGACAGGTAGATTTATACTGGCTATGTTAGGAGATATGAGATGAATGAGAATAGGTGTAAATACAACTGACAGGAGCGACAGCAGAAACACCAATCCTATGGCATAAGCAAGATTTCCCTTAGAAACACGAGTGAAATGTAATGCTAAAAGACTACCAGGAGCAGCTGCAACAAACAGAAATCCCAATGCTATTTCTGGTGGCAGTTTAAACAACCAAGGAAGAAGGATACCTACTAGCGGAACCAACACAAAATTTGCTAGCAATGAACGTCTTATAAGACCATAGTCGCTCATCGTAACTAAAATTTGCTTTCTTGGTTGCTCTAACGCAACCGAAAATAAAAACGTGAAGATAAACAGGAAGGAAATTATTTTTACGGAAGTTGGCAGAATATTCAGCATCATTAAATTGCCTTCTCTGTAGTTTTTCCACCCAAGTAGTTGAGAAAATTAATCACATACAAATCATTTACTAGGCAATAATTTATCCTAGTTTTCATATAATTAAATACTTGCTCACTACTGATGTGGACATTTGCTACTACTTAAACAAAGTAGTTTAAACTAGCTCTTCAATAAGCCAGTTTAAATCTACCCACTTACAAGGTGGTTCAGTATTTATACTACAAGTCTGTTAAATACCTTACTGTTTCATCTGTCCTATTCATCACCACAGTCATCAATAATGGCAAAATTACCGCCAGTTGTTATTGGCTTGTTCCAGAACGTAAGCAGCGACTTCTTGAATTTGCTCTTCGCTGAGACGGTCTTTGTAGGCTGACATATTATTTTTGCCATTAGTAACTATTTCCGCGATTGCTTCGGTAGAGTCGTAGCCATATTTTTTCAAGGCTTTGATTTTCAGGTTTTTACCACGCCTGATAATATTACTACCATTGATGTGACAACCAGCACAGTTAGACTCAAAGATTTTCGCACCATTATTCGCACCGTTATTCGCACCATTAACGCTTTCTATCGCATGTGCAGGTTGCATAAAATTGATTGTAAATATGGTCAAGATTAATACCAGTAAAGTTATTAGCTTTTTCAACGAGTTTCTCCTTGGTTGGTATGCCTTTAGATAGTTTATAACTCAGCCTAAAGGATGTATTTTATTATATTTTTTTGCATCACAATAGAAATTGTAAGAGCAGTTGTAAATAGATTCTCAATAATTTTTATCCAACTAGTTAAGGTTATATATCTAAAATGTCTAATAATATTAAAGAGCAAATTAAAGCTGATATAGCTCAAGTCAAAGAAACTGGGCAATTACGTACAGAACGAATTAGAGAAATTGTCAAAGCTGCTGTTTCTCAAGTTGTCGCTGAGTTTAAGGAAGGTTCTACTGAATTACGGTCGATAGTAAAAGAGGCTGTCTCCGCAGTAGTTGAAACTGTACAAGATAAAGGGGGAGAAGTTAAAGAAGAAGTAACTGCCTCGATTGAAGGAGCATTAGAAGCTGTAAATCGTAAAAGGCACGAAACGATTATCCAAACTCAAACCGAAGTGCAACAATTGCAAAACAGACTTGAGGAAGAAGAAGATAAAATTCAACAAGAAGTTGATATTATCTTAGCAGAAATTCAAGATACAGGTCGAGAAAAATCTACACAAGCTAAATATTTAATAGATGCTGCAGTTAATACTATTAAAGATAGCGAAGAAGTGGGATTATTGAAAAAACGCTACGCACAATTGCAAGCCCAAGTTGCTATTGTTCGTGCCAATCTAGCAGCACGTTATGGTGGACGTACAGAAGAAGTTCAAGGTTATTTAGAACAAGCTCAAACTTGGGTTAACCAAACTCGTCCTAAAGCAGAAGAAGTTGCTACACAAGTTAAAGAGAAAAATACTCAAGTTGAACTAAAACTTGGTGAAGCTGGTACGGCTGTTGCGAGAAAAGAGCGTCAAATACGTCAAGTTTTACGAGAACTATTGTTAGCTACTGCTGAGAGATTCAAAGAAAGAGATGCGGTAACTAGAGATAGAGAAACCATCAACAAATAAGAAAAATAAGAACCTAACCCCTAACCCCTTCCCTGCGCTAGGGTTGGGGAATAAGAAAATAAATACTTCAATATTTCAAAACTTTTCACCGAAACGGTGAAAAGTTTTAATTTCCCCCCTTCCCTACAAGGGAAGGGGGGTAGGGGGGTTAGGTCTGCAACTTACAAATCGGGAGGTAAAATCACCTTATCAATTGCGTGGATAACACCATTGCTACCTTTGATGTCAGGTTTTATTACTCTTGCATCGTTTACCATGACACCTTTTTTGCCATCAATTTTGACGTTGATTGGACCACCTTCAATGCTTTTTACTTCCCCAGCTTTTAAATCACTGGAAAGTACAGAACCATCTACTACGTGGTAGCGCAAAATCTTCAGCAGCACTTCTTTATTTTCTTTTTTGAACAAATCTCGTACTGCGTCTTGTGGTAATTCGGAGAATGCTTTATCAGTAGGAGCAAATACAGTAAAAGGTCCTTTGCCTTGTAAAATCTCCGTTAAACCTGCTGCTTTTAATGCTTTTGTCAGCACTGTAAAAGACCTGTTGGACTCTGCAATAGCCACCAAATTCTGCCCTTCAGTACCAGCCTCTGGTTTTTGACCTGGGGTCGGAGCTGGTGGTGTGCTTGGTGTTTCTGCTGGAGGTTGAGTTGGTGTAGGTTCCGGAGCATCAGGTCGAGGAACTGGTCTTGTTCTGGGGGTAGAAGGAGTGCCGCTACCACAAGCTGCTCGGTTATAAGGACACTCGTCAAGAATTCTAGGTCTTGGGTTTAACGAGCCTCCACCTTGCTTTTGAGAAAGATTATTATTTCTTGGTTTATCGCTCTTGGAAGCCGCTTCTGGTGCTGCGGGTGTATACTGGGCGTTTGTCAAAACTCTTTGGCTGCTGCTGTAAGGAGCCTCAGAGAAAATACTAGGGTTAGGATTTATTACTTCTTTGTTCGTGGCTCCCGAAGCTTGGGTTGGAAGACCGATAAGAAAACTAACACCTGTCACTCCTACTATGCCAGCCAACTTGGTCAGCCAATTGCTGTTATTCACCTTCATAAAATCTGTTTGGCTTTTTCCACACTCTACATAAAGACTTATAACATTTTGCTACGCACAAAATCTAACCTAATAAGTAATATCTCGTTTTGTGAACTTATGTAGTCTTATCATGTTTAATTTTTCCTTAGTGATGATACTGATAATTATATAGTGTCATCTAAAACATGATTAAACTTTACATTACTTATAAAAATTAAATTGCATCCTTCCTTGGATATAAATTGCAGCGATTTTAAGTTAATCCTAAAGACTAATTGCCTAATTTAAGGTTACTCGGCAAGATTAACTGCTATAACTGAAAAATCTATTTACGCTTATATAATTTAAATATAATTCAATAATCTAACCACATCAAAATCAATTATATGTGTTAATTATTTTTATTTTTGACTAAAATATAAATTTTCATAAGTGTTAGATTAAAACTTAACTATAATTTAACTTTTCAAGTTCATAGTTTTACAATTAAATATTTTTACTATAATTTGATGTGACTTTTTTTGAAAATAAGCTTGTAAAATCTATAAGCGAACTCTTAACTAGGAAAGTAAAATGCTAGAATTATACCAATTTGAACTATCCCAATACTCAGAAAAAGTTCGTTTTATCCTAGATTATAAAGGATTAGAATACCGTAAGATTGAAGTCACACCTGGAGTTGGGCAAATGGAACTTTTCCGTTTGACTGGTCAACGCCAAGTGCCTGTTTTGAGAGATGGAAATAGGTACATAGCGGATTCTACTGAGATAGCTAAGTATATAGAAGAACAATATCCAGAACGTCCACTGATTCCGAAGGATTCTAAACTTCGGGGTGTGTGCTTAATGATTGAAGAATGGGCTGATGAGTCTATAGGAGCTAAAAGTCGTAAAGCGTTTTTCTCTGCTGTCAGCCAAGACCAAAATTTTCGTAAATCCTTGCTACCAACATCAACACCGGATGTATTCAAAACTTTAGTAGAAGGTGTACCTAACGACATATTTAAAGTTTTAGGGTTTGGGGTAGGTTATAGCCCCGATGTGGTATCTTCAGCAATGCGAGATTTGCACCAGGATTTGGAAGCACTGACGCTTATATTGGCAGATAGTCGTTACTTATTAGGAAATGAGCCAAGTTTAGCTGATTTTGCTGTCGCAGGTTTGTCTATTTTGTTAAAATTTCCTGAGGGTCCATATTTGGAATTACCGGAAAGTGCTAAAGGCAAGGGTGTACCTGGTTTAGCTGATAACCCTATTTATGACACATTCTTCACTTGGCGCGACCGACTCTATCAAGATTTTCGTAAACCTCTTGTTGGCTCTACTATAAATACAGGAAGTGCGCCAACTTCTATTCAGATTGATTAGTTGAAAAATAAGTCCATCAGAAGCAAGGAAGAAGGAAATTATTAGAAATTCGTAAGTAAAAAAACATCTCTTCTTCCTTTTTTCCTATTGCTCTATCATAAAATTTGACTCTACAACGAAAATTTGGCGTAGGATAATTCTGTACTAAGTTGTAAGTCGTATATTTATCTAATGAATTTAGGACAACCGTTAGGTTCAATAATTCAAGGTTCTCTGACTGGTGGACTGGAAGTACGATTACACCCCTATGTTTCTGTGGAAGATATGCGGGTGGGTAAGTTTCTTGTGGTTCAAGGTTTGCGGTCGCGTTTCTTCTGTATGCTAACAGACGTAATGTTAGGTATTACGAACCAAAGAATTATTGCTAATCCTCCTGAGTGGGAAGATGATTTTTTACGCGAAGTTTTAGCGGGTGGGGGTACTTATGGTACTGTTACTCTTGCTCCAATGTTGATGTTTACGCCTGAGTCTGATGAATCTTACTCACCAACTAATGGAAAATCTGTAAATCCTTTTGTACCTTCGACTACTGGTTTGGCATCTTTTCAACCACAAACAAGCTCAACAATGGAATTGATGCCTGTTAAAACCATACCTTCTCATTTTAGTCAAGTTTACGATGCTTCGGAAGATGATTTTCGTCGCGTCTTTGGTTGGGAAGATGACCCGCAACGAAAGAATTTTTCCATTGGTAAGCCTTTGGATATGGATGTTCCTGTATGTCTTGATTTAAACCGATTTGTGGAACGTAGTAATGGGGTTTTTGGTAAGTCTGGGACGGGTAAATCTTTTTTAACCCGTTTACTTTTAGCTGGAACGATTAGAAAAAAGGCTGCTGTCAACTTAATTTTTGATATGCACTCCGAATACGGTTGGGAAGCTGTATCGGAAGGTAAGCAATTTAGTACTGTTAAGGGCTTAAAGCAATTATTCCCTTCTCAAGTTGAAGTTTATACTCTAGACCCAGAATCTACTAGACGAAGGGGTGTTCCCCATGCACAAGATTTATACCTAAGTTATGAACAAATTGAAGTAGAAGATATTAAATTATGTTCTAGAGATTTAGGACTTTCTGACGCTAGTATCGATAATGCTAATATTCTCCATGCGGAGTTCGGCAAATCTTGGATTCTTCAGTTGTTAAATATGACAAATGAAGAAATTAAGCTTTTTTGCGAAGAAAAGCGTGGTCACCAAGGTTCGATTACTGCTTTGCAGCGTAAACTGCTGCGTCTCGATAACTTAAAGTATATGCGAGCTGTTTGTCCACATAACAACATTACTCAAATCTTAAAATCTATTGAAGCTGGTAGAAATGTTGTTGTTGAGTTTGGCTCTCAGTCGGATATGCTCTCTTATATGTTGGTGACCAATATGATTACTCGTCGTATCCACCAGCATTATGTCTCCAAGGCTGAAAGATATTTACAATCCAAAAATCCTAATGAAAAACCTCTACAGCTAATGATTACCATTGAGGAAGCACACCGTTTCCTTGACCCTGCTATCGTTCAAAGCACTATTTTTGGCACTATTGCCAGAGAAATGCGTAAATATTTTGTAACGCTTCTTGTAGTTGACCAACGCCCCTCTGGGATAGATAATGAGGTTATGTCCCAGATTGGAACTCGCGTCACAGCTTTATTAAACGACGAAAAAGACATTGACGCAATATTTACAGGTGTTTCTGGTGCTGGTGGTTTAAAATCGGTGTTAGCGAAATTAGACTCTAAACAACAAGCTCTTATTTTGGGTCACGCTGTCCCTATGCCTGTTGTAGTCCGTACTCGTCCATATGATGCAGCTTTCTATAGCGAAATTGGTGATGTTGCTTGGGAAGAGGTTCCTGATGAACAGTTATTTACAGCAGCTGAACTCGCTAAGGCTGACCTTGGTTTTTAGTTGGGTTGTTTTTACTGAAAAAAAAAACATATTAATACAAGCCGAAACTACCTAATTCCAGATTTCTGCTCATTAGTAACATCCCCCCACAAATAGACCCTAGTCAGTTCGGTTTTCTGGCTACCGAAAGAGTTTATATATTGGGGATTTGGCTTCACTATATATGTATAGCTAATTTGAAAGGAAATTTCTGGTAAAACTTTGGCAAAAAACTTCTTTTGTTTTATAATTGAAAGATTTAACTTAGATACTTTACTCTAAGGCGAACTTGCTCTAAAATTGAATTAAGTAGAAATCATACTGACTTCACATTTTTACCTCGCTGCCAGCGACAGAGAACGAAAAGAATTCTCTAATTAAAAAAAGCGTGAAAATCTAGTTGAATTTAAGGGATTAAAAAATATCAGGGATAGTAGGGGAACTTATAGGGGGGATTAACAGTCTTGACAACTTCGGTGTAAGTTGATTGTTTATAGTTGTTCCCAATTCTGCGTGATAGTACTACTTATCCCAGCCCGTCTTAGTATTAAATATTTCTGTAATTTTTTACGGAGTAGAGGACAACGCACCAATGCCTACTGTTAACACTCAAACCGAAAATGTCAACGCCAAATTCACGGCTGATATGGTGCGAACCTATCTGCGCGAGATTGGTCGTGTGCCACTGCTTTCCCGGGAACAAGAAATTATTTTTGGGAAGCAAGTGCAACAAATGATGTCACTGCTAGATGCTAAAGACGCTTTGGCTAAAAAACTGCGACGTGAACCAGAATTAGCTGAGTGGACAGAAAATGTTCGCTTGTCTGAAACTGAGTTAAAACAAGCTTTACATCATGGTAAGCGGGCTAAGCAAAAAATGATTGAGGCTAATTTACGCCTCGTTGTTGCTATTGCCAAAAAGTACCAAAAACGGAACATGGAGTTTTTGGATTTAATTCAGGAAGGTACTTTAGGTTTAGAACGTGGCGTAGAGAAATTTGACCCCACCCGTGGTTACAAGTTCTCAACCTACGCTTACTGGTGGATTCGCCAAGCTATCACTCGTGCGATCGCCCAACAAGGTCGTACAATTCGCTTACCGATTCACATTACCGAAAAACTGAATAAAATCAAGAAAGTGCAGCGGGAACTGGCTCAGCAATTTGGACGTTCACCAACTCCTGCGGAAATTGCTAAAGAACTGGAATTAGAACCTGGTCAAATTCGCGAGTATTTAAACATGGCGCGTCAACCAGTATCTTTAGATGTGCGAGTGGGTGATAACCAAGATACTGAGTTGCAAGAAATGCTTGAAGATGATGGTCCATCTCCAGAGTATTACATGACCCAGGAATTCTTGCGTCAAGACTTAAATAACTTGCTAGCAGAACTCACACCCCAACAACGACAAGTCTTAGCTTTACGCTTTGGGTTAGAGGATGGTAACGAAATGTCATTGGCGAAAGTTGGCGAACGCTTGAATTTAAGCCGCGAACGTGTTCGTCAGTTGGAGCATCAAGCTCTAGCTCACTTACGTCGTCGTCGTGCCAACGTCAAAGAATACATTGCTAGCTAGAATTAATTATTTTTTAATAATTTGCCCCCTTACTACAGGGGGCTATTTTTTTGTTTTATATAAAGCCATATCTTAGTAAACTTTATTACTTTTAAAAACTTGTTTTACGTATATCAAAATATTATTTAATTATTTCTTAATTGATTTAATTTTTTTATAAGACAATTTGCAATTTCAACCCAGGGGTCGAGGCGTTAACAATCGTAAAAGTGATAATTTTAATTTACTATTACAAAAATAAATCAAAACTTCACCTTTTGTACAGTTTCTTTCCTAGACAATTGATATGGAAAATGCACCTGATAAAATTCATAGCCAATTCTTATCCAAAAATAATTAGCTTTGATTGCAATAGGTTGCTGTTGAACAAGTGAAGTTTTATTACGATAGGAGATAATGGGTGCCTAAACAACATAATCAAAATTCCTTCTCCCCACGTAAATTAAGAATTCCCTTATTTGGGCTATTTTTGGTACTTAGTTACGTCGGCTACTTAGCAGCAAAACCTGTCAAGAGTAGTCAGATAGATATTATGCCGAACTACAGTGAATTCACTTCAGAAAATCAAGAGACTGTTAGATTATCAGATAGACTACCAGAACAAGAAACAGTCAAATTGCCAAAGGATTTTGATAAGCCTTTTGATAGAACTGACACGGCAACTACAGTATTAATTATTGAGCCAGAATTGTCGGGTAGGGTGGGGACAAAATTGAGGAAAAGAACAGTAATACCTCAATCTGACGGAGTTTATGTTTATGGACAATCACCACAACTGGACAAGATAGGTTATGGATATATAGTCATGGAAAAGCGCGAAGGTAACACTATTGGTGCTTTGTATATGCCGCACTCTGATTTAAGTTGTTTTAAAGGTTCTTTAGAAAAATCAGGGGAGTTGGCAATGACAGTAAAAGGTTATCCAGGGGAAAGTAGTTCTCCTCAAGTGGCTTCGAGAGGTGGACTTCCGAATTTACGGGACGATGAACCAGTAAGTTATGCTTACTCAGTTTCGTTAAAAGATTATTACCGTCTAAAATCTGTCACTCCTATGGCTCGTAATGCTTTAAAGATGTGTAAGCAAGTTGGTGGTTGACAGTTGACGGTTGACGGTTGACGGTTGACGGTTGACGGATTTACTTTCTACAACAATAAGATATTTTTTATTTAAACAGTCATCAGTCAACAGTCATCAGTCATCAGTCAACACTCAACACTCAACAGTCAAGAGTCAACCATTAAAATTCAATTCCTGCTTGTGCTTTAACGTTTTGGTCGCGGAATGGATGTTTAACCAATGTCATTTCTGTTACTAAATCTGCTCCTTCAATTAAGGCTGCTGGTGCTCCTCTACCTGTGAGGATAACGTGGTTAGTATCAGGCTTTTGCTCTAATCCGTCTAATATTTGCTCTACGTTTAAATAACCAAGCTTGAGTGCAACATTTATTTCATCCAACAGTACCAGTTTGTAATCTGGATTGCGAATATACTCTAAAGCTTTTTGCCAAGCTTCTTGAGCTTTTTCAATATCGCGGTCACGGTCTTGAGTTTCCCAAGTAAAGCCTTCACCCATTGCATAAAATTCTAATTGTTCTGGCCAAAGGCTAAAGACTTTTTTTTCTGCAGGTTCCCAGGAGCCTTTGATAAATTGAATTATTGCGACTTTATGTCCATGACCGAGTGAACGCAGCACCATTCCTAAAGCAGCAGTAGTTTTACCTTTACCATTGCCTGTGTGTACAATAATTAAACCTTTTTCTTGCACAGCCGAAGCCATGCGTTTGTCTTGAACCTCTTTGCGTCGCTCCATTTTCTTACGATATTGTTCGTCATTAAGAGAAGCAATCTCTTTCACTCCTGCATCGGTCGTTATTTCCCAAGATTCCTTTGTTGATGGTTGGTTGTTGACGGATGACTGTTGACTGTTGATGGTTGACATGGTGATTGCATCCTGTTGCTAATTATAATTTCTAGAATGTACTAAAATCGTTGATTTGCGACATATTAAATTACATATTTAAAATCAATCACGTTTATCTTCTGTTTAGAATTTATTTGGTATTAATTATGCTCAGTAAAATTGAGGCTATTAAAGGTGATATTACTACACTAAAAGTTGATGCAATCGTTAATGCTGCGAATAGTAGCCTTTTAGGTGGTGGTGGAGTTGATGGTGCTATTCATCGGGTAGCGGGTTCGGAACTTTTGGCTGAATGTCGTTTGTTAAATGGCTGTGAGACTGGGGATGCAAAAATCACCAAAGGTTATAAGTTACCAGCGAAGTGGGTTATTCATACTGTTGGTCCAGTTTGGTCTGGTGGTAGTAATAACGAAAATCAATTGTTAGCCAGTTGTTATCGTCGTTCTTTAGAAATTGCCGTAAAGAACCAAATCAGGAGTATTGCGTTTCCAGCTATCAGTACCGGTGTATATAAATTTCCGAAAGAAGCTGCTACACAAATTGCTGTAGCGGAAGTCGTAAAATTTTTACAGCATAATGATTCTATCGAAAAAGTAATTTTTGTTTGTTTTAGTCAAGATGTTCACGAGCTTTATTTACAGCAAATAAAAAATATCCTGTAGAGACGTTACATGTAACGTCTCTTGTGGGGTGGGCATCCTTGCCCGCCCTTGTATATTTAACCAAAATAGAAATCGCTATATTATTTCTTATAATACCGAATTCTTGTTCTCCCCTGCTTGGATAAATGTTTCAAACTGACCGTTAGGCGTCCATTGAATAGCACCATCTCTCCCTGTAAAGAATAATTTTGTTTGGCTTTTATTTAGCTCTGACAAAGTTTTTTCATCTAAGTTCGGATTATTTGTAATAGCGACCTGTGGTTGCAGATTACTCACTAATTCTTCTAATGATTCACTATCGCACCACAATACTTGAGGACGTAAAGATTTCGCAGTTTGACTAAATTTACGCAATTCTTCCGGGCTTCTATTACCGACAAGTACCCAATTCTGTCCTAATACTTGTAACTGTAATACTGGTAATTTATCGTTTATTAATTGTGTCGCGATTGAACCAATAGTTACAGTTTGATTAAGTGGTGTAGGTTGATAAACACCCTGACGTGTTTCTAATTGTTTTTGTATTTTCTGAGTGATAAGAGCATTTTCTGGACTGGGTGAATAATCGTAAAAAGTTTTCACCGATAATCTTTGTAATATGTCTAACCAGCCGCTGCTACCATCTCCTTGAAAATCACTCCCTATTGCCCAATCGATTTGATTAACACCTTGCTGTTTCAAAAATGGTATAATTGTATGACCTCCCATACCTTCATCACCACTATTAAGTAAAGTCACTTTTCCTTGCTCTTGAATTACTAAAATCGGTTCTTGGTTAGATGCTAATACTGTGATTCTAAATAAAGTATTTGCGGAATGCCAAGCAGGAATTAACACTAAACCAGTACATATTAAACCTGCTAAGACCCAGCGTTTTTGCCACCAAGCTACCATCCAAGATAAAATAAATAGTGCATAAATTATTATTAACTGTCCAGCAGAAATACTCCCAACAGCTACGGAATTTCCTGGTAGTTTATAGAAGTATTCAACAGACTGAACAAGCCAATCTGTAGGGTAATGCAACACACTCGCTATAGCACTACCCGCTTCTGGCAAAATTAATGCAGCTAATGCACTGATGAATCCTACCAGGCTGATGACTGATATTAGTGGTGTGCTAATAATGTTTAGTAGTACAGCGTAAGTAGGTACAGTTCCAAAAACATATAGCTGCAATGGTAATGTCCAAATTATTGCTGCAATAGGAACAGATATTAAAGATGCAATCGCAACTGGCATCCATTGCATATATTGGGTTATGGGGGTTGCAGTAACAATTAACCCTAAGGTGGCTAAAAAACTCAACTGAAATCCTAAATCCCAAATCCACAGAGGATTAAACAGTAATAACAATGTTGCGGCAAGTAATAAGGAGCCTAATTGCTTGACTTTTCTTTCCAGGAGTAGTGCTATTAAAGCTGCAAATCCCATTATTGTTGCTCTCAGGACAGCAGGTTGAAAGCCAGCTAAACTCAGGAAACTAATTAAAGCTATACTACCAAGTATAAATTTTGTTCGCGTTCCAGAACGTCTTGCTAACCCCAGCACTACAGCCAAAATTAATGCTGTTTGAAATCCTGAAGCTGCTAAAGCATGAGCTAATCCTACTTGTAGAAAAGCATCACGAATGTCGTAGGGTAAATCAACTACCTTGCTTCCCAATACCATCGCACTTACAAGGGGACCATTGGGAACACCCAACCATCTAACTTGCGACTGCACTATTTGCTCTCGCAGTTTCCACCATCCCCAAGGACGTTGCTTGTCTTTGCTGAGGAGATTTACCAAACGTCCACTCATTCCTGCAAATGAACCTTCTTTTTGGAGAAATTGTTGAAAATCAAATGCACCTGGGTTAGATGGGGGTTTTGGTTTATATAAAGTTCCGGTTACGTCAATTTGTTGACCGGGATATAAACCAGTTGATTGCAGAAGCGGTACAGTAACGTATATCTTACCTGTTACTGCTTTGCTAGTGGTTGTTGCGTTGTCATTTTTTTTGACTTGGTTGACATTTTTTACGTTTAGCCAAAATTGCCCTCGTAGATTGCGGTTTACACGAGGTATTTCTATCACTTCACCACGAACAATTACCAGTTGCTCTTGATTATTACCTTCCGGAATGAACTTGCTGATGTCGTTTTCTCCTGGTTGGGGAAAGCGCAGTTGGAAATAAAAGCTGGCTAGTAAACCAATTAATCCAGCGGCTAACCATATTTTGGGATGAGGGAAATTTTGCCGCAGTTGTGAAAGTGTTTTAGCTTTACCTGCAGATGTTTCCTGTTTTTGGAGCGATTTTCGTAAATTTTGTAAGCGTTTTTTGGCAAATACTGCTCCTACTATCCCTAAAATGAGCGCGACAAAGCCACCATAGGGAATTGCTGTCAGCAATAACCCTAAGATATACCCAAGACAAATAATTACACCACTGAACTGAACCATTATTACCAGCTGAAATAGAATTCGCGGTTATTTAAAGTCAATATTAAGCCCTATGGTGCGTGGTTCGATAACTTTAATTTGGGATGTTCATACTATATATATATGTCTTTAGAAACTTAAACCTAACTTTAGCCCCAGTGCTGCGTGTACAACCATTAATGCAAGTGCGACGCTTCCTAGATAAGCGTGGAAAGCTCTAAATCCAATTTTATTTCCGAAAAATCCTGAAAAAGAAATGGAAGCGTTTATTAGCAAGAATAAAAGTAATGTTGAGCCTGTCCAAAAGTGAGGGCTTTCTAATATTGGTTTATGTTGCATTACTAGCGATAGCACACCACCCGTATAGCCAAGTGCCATAAATATAAACATCCAGGGTGCAAGCTTTCTATGGTCGCTACGATTTTTCATTGCAACCTCTTTATCTTGTGCGAGTCTTCCTTGCCAACCAGCATATCCGACATAGCTTCCCAAAACAAAAATAACAATGCCCATCATAGCCGGGTGTCCCCAATGGATAATTGGTTCGGGAAGTCCTAAAGTACGGAACCATGCTGCAATGGGTTCTAATGTTTGAGTCAAACTATCAGCCATAAATTAAGTCCAGGTGAAAGCAATAATGTAACGATATGTAAATGTATCACAATATTAATCACACAAGCCCTGATAAGCTGGGTGAATAGGTTTTTAGTCTGCCATACAATCTTTGATAAATATATTTTCTTGTGGGATAGGCTTCCAGCCTGTCCTTTAATCTTGTGGGATAGGCTTCCAGCCTGTCCTTTAATCTTGTGGGATAGGCTTCCAGCCTGTCCTTTAATCTTGTGGGATAGGCTTCCAGCCTGTCCTTTAATCTTGTGGGATAGGCTTCCAGCCTGTCCTTTAATCTTGTGGGATGTCCTTTCATAACAATGGGCGGGCAGGGATGCCCACCCCACAAGAGGTTATTTATCTACCTATCAAAGATGGTGTGTAAAAGTATTACGCCACAACTGCTTCTGTTTGGTTGGGTGTCTTTTTAAGCAAGGGAAAACCCAGCTTTTCGCGTTGCTCTACGTACATCTGTGCTACTTTTCTAGCTAAATTGCGTATTCTGGTTATATATCGTGTTCTTTCTGTTACAGAAATTACTCCTCTTGCGTCTAACAAGTTGAAAGTATGGGAACATTTGATGACGTAATCTAAGGTTGGTACTACTAGTCCCCGTTCGGAAAGTTGCTGTGCTTCTTGTTCATACAAATTAAATAGTGTGAGCAGCATCTCTGGGTTGGATGCTTCAAAGTTATAAACGCACTGCTCAATTTCTCCTTGAAGGTGAACGTCTCCATATGTAATATCGTCAGTCCATTGGATTTTGGTGATTGCATCTACTTGTTGGAGATACATTACCAGTCGTTCTAGTCCATAGGTTATTTCTATCGAAACTGGACGGCAATCAATTCCTCCGCATTGTTGAAAGTAAGTAAATTGAGTTATTTCCATCCCATCCAACCAAACTTCCCAACCTGTACCCCAAGCTCCAACCGTTGCGTCTTCCCAGTTATCTTCTACAAACCGAACATCATGGTCTTCTGGTTGAATCCCTAAAGCTCTTAGTGAATCCAAATATATTTCTTGAATATTATTTGGCGAAGGTTTAATTAGAACTTGGAACTGATAATAATGTTGAAATCGGTTGGGGTTTTCGCCATAGCGTCCATCTGTTGGACGACGACAAGGTTCAACGTAAGCTACAGACCAAGGTTCTGGGCCCAAGGCTCTTAAAAAAGTATGGGGGTTCTTGGTTCCCGCTCCCTTTTCCATATCGTATGGCTGAGTAATTAAACAACCGCGATCGCCCCAGAATTTGTGCAATACCTGAATAACTGATTGAAAGTTCACGGCGCTTTCTCCTTAATGAGTGGTGTGGATTAACTCATTGTGTCTCAAAGCTGCCATTTAGCGTAGTTTTGGGGCGTCAAAAAAGTTTCGGAAATTTTTTTTCCGAAAAGTGTTGACACTTTCGGGGACGCCCGGTACTATAAAAAAGTGCCAAAGAGAGAAGAGCGCGAAACAAGCGCGACACCTTGATGGAGTCGAACCTTGAAAATTCTATAGTTTGAAAGCTAGTATACACTACTTATCGGGCGTAGTAAATAATAAAGCCTAGATTGAGGGCGAAAAATCAAT
>JAHHIC010000056.1 GCA_019359035.1 Scytonematopsis contorta HA4267-MV1
AACTACGACACGCGGCCACGAATTGATACAAAATTTTACCCAACTCAAGAGCCGTAACCCTATAAATTACGTAAACTTTTGGACAAGATATGGTTCATAATTTGGTCACGCAAGAGGTAAAAGCACACTTATTACCCCATTCATCAATTTCGGCTGATAAATCCTTAATAAAGTAATTTGTGTACGCAGTAATTAATTTATCTTGGTTCCATACAGGACTATATTCAGAATACCAACTTTCACTTATTTTTACCATACGCTCCCCTAAATTCTCATACCATTTTTCCCAGGATTCGACTGCTTGGTCAACGATTTCATTTTTGAGATTAGTTGCAATTAATAGGATTTTCACATCACGTCCGCTTGCTTCTCCTATCTGGTCTAATATTTTGTTTTTTTCAACTTCAGAAAGCTTTATCTTACCTTTTAATGTATCTTCCGCTTGCTTCAAGCTATCAAAGCAATTTTGAAGTAGCGCATAAACTTCATTCACTGCACGTTTAATTTTTAATTCTCCACGCTCCGAAGTTAGAAAACTTTCTAATGATTGTGTGAAATGACGAAATGTTTTTAGATATTCATCTTCGTTACCATTTATGATTGCATCTAGACTTGCTTGTGCTGATATAAAGTGGACACGGTTTTGACCAGCAACTATAGGCTTATCACCTTGGACAAAATTTTCTATTCTCTGTTTTACTTGCTCACGTCCTTTCTCTGTACGAACTAAATCCATAAAATTACCGACTACAAAAAGATTGTCAGCAGGTTCGATATCTTTCCCACCATTAAGTTTAATTTTCAATTCTTGTAGTAAATCTCGTTCTACTTGCGTCAAAGAACGCGAAACATCTGTCAAGAAAATAACAGCGTCAGTTTCTTCAAGCAATTTTTGGGTAATAGCAGTGCGTTGCGGGTGTTCGTTTAACCCTGGAGAATCAATAATTTCTACTCCGTTGCTGCATAATTCTAAACCTGGGTGTTCAAAAATAATTTCTTCTATTTCAGATTGTGCTAGTTCATCACTTAAACAACCAATCGCTGCACTTTCAGAAATGCTGGCTCTTTCCTGGTATTCATTAAAGGGAATTTCTTCTTCTCTTCCATCCTTGTAGCGGCAAACTACCCGTTTTTGTAAACCATATTTCAAAATCGTAACTGTCCCGCTACAAGGGATTTCTCGCGCTGGTTGAATTTCTTCTCCTAATAAAGCATTTAGTAATGTTGATTTTCCTTTACTAAACTCGCCAACAACTGCCAATCGAAAGCGCTGAGATTTTATTTTATTAAAGATTTCATCAACTTGGTTTGTTAATGTGCGCGGTAGAAAACTATACTTTTTACAATCTTCAATTATCCATAATATTTTCTCACAATAATCTTGTAATTTTTGATGATATTCGTGAAATTTTTCCAATTTTTCGTAAGATATAGTAATACGCGATTGAGTACTTTTAGTTTCAGGATTATTAGGCAAGACTGCTAACATATCACGCGCTGCTTTGACGAATATAATATCTAATTCTTGAAAACGTATAGGGTCTAATAAAAAGCGTACGTCATTTACAGCATTTACCTCTACATTTTCTTGATGCGTAAATGCAGCTGTCAAAACTTCTAAATGCTGTGGCTTAATCCCTAAATGCTTAGCGATAATTTCCAAATACTTTTTCTCGCGAAAGTCCATTTCTCCGTCTACGGCTGACATTTCATAACCAAAGCTAATTAATAAAAGCCTTTCTGATTCCGTAAGGGGAGCGGTTAGAATTCGCAAATCATGACTTGCTTTATAAATCTGGTTTTCTTTAACACCCTTAATCATCAAATGCGTTAATTTACGAACACCACTTTCTGGCGTGCTAAAGCGATACAATGTTACCACAAGCCTTTGCTTTTCCACTTCTGTAACTGTTGCATCAGCTAAAATCACTCCCATCAATACTGTTACTAAGCTTGCCAGAAATATCACTGGCGGGGTTAAATCTCTTTGGCTGAGCTTTTGTCCAGTAATACGTGACAACAAATTAATCACTTCAGAGCCAACCAGTGATGTATCCATAACACTTATCGCTTACTAGAGTTTTGCGTGCTTATTATGCCCATTCTTTAGCTAAAATTCATCTACGTATGAAGTAAATACGGTTACTTCTGTTTGCCCGTAAAAGCTAGGCTCTAACAAACTTATCGACAATAAAAATATGATTTTTGAGTTTTCACCTGCGATTCAAGCTGGTATAGAAGCTGGTAAATACGTACAAGTTTTTAGTAATGGAATACCTATTGGCGTAGCGCGTGATGCCGTCACAGGACATTTTGTCGGCAATGCTATTGGTGCAATAGCCAGTAACAATCCTTTATCAGCAATAATTACCCCCACCCAATCTATTTTTAACGGGTTAAATATGGTTCAAAGTCATTTGGGCTTTCAAGAAACCTATCGGCAAATTGGTCATGTACAAGCTGGGTTGCAATCGCTGCAAAACAGTGTGGGAGTGCTACAAGCTAGTACCGCGTTAATTGGTGTCGGAACTGTGGCGACAGTAGCGTTATCGGCCATAAATTTACAACAAATACTCAAACTTCGTAAAGAAGTTGAGCAAATGCGCTTAGAAGTCAAAAATGGTTTTATTGACTTAAAACAAGCTCTGAAAGACCAAGGAGCGGAAATTAGACAAATTATTGAGGAGGTTGCTCAAGATATTAAATTTGAACAGCATCGAATAGTATTAGTACGGGCATACGGACTATTTACACAAGCATTACACCGCTTCAAGTCAGCAATGCAACTGCAAGATACCAGCCGCAGAAACGCTGAAATCGACGCTGTACGGGGGATGTTATTTGATGCCTTAGCAGATTATACCAATCCTCACTTACTGGAAGAAACTTGTGCAGCAGGACAGCTACGCAGATTAGAATGTGCTTGGGGAATTGAACAAGCTATTATCGCTACTTACCAAGTACAAAACGAAACATCGGCTGTCAGTGATAGGCTTTGCCATCTTCAAAATCAAATTAGTTCGCAGTCATGCATGGTGATTGAAAATTGTGACTCACACGATGAACTTGATTTTCTGTTCCCAGAAATCACCCGCATTCGTAATCATGATTTAGCAGTAATCGATATTTGGCAAAATCAGGTGGAGTGGGTACGTTCGCTTCCAGAGTCTGAATTAAAACTTTTGAGTGATGAAAATTATAGTACCGCAGAAACTACTGTCAATTTAGGCACAAAAGAAGCAACAGTTGTTTTATCAAAGCTACCAGAAGAAGTTGTATATGAAAATTTATCGGAAACATCCCATTTTTATTCGCTGCGTGACCAACTAATATTTATGTTCCAGCCTGCGCTACGTCACAAGTACGAAGATTACATTCACCAACAAGCTCGTGTCACTGGTTACAAAACCTTAGTTCCTAATAATTTACAACAGGCTTCTGATATGACAATTGCAAACCTATATTATTATTTTAACGTTCGGGATGACTCCGATACTGAAGAAACACTTGTGGCTACGGCATAATTCAAACATTACAATAATTTAGAGACTAAACATGTTTAGTCTCTACAAGAGTATTGTTACGACTTACGTGCGTTTTCAAGTTCTTCCAGAGCCTTTTTAGCCATCTCTGTTTGCCCTTCTTTTTGGAAGAGATTGGCTGCTACTTGAAAATCAGCAATAGCCTCTTGTTTATTTTTTAATCTTTTTTGAGTAAAACCTCGGAATAAATAGGCATAGGGATTAGAAGTATCTAAGCTAATGCTTTTATCTAAATCTGCTTTTGCTTCCTGGTCTTGTTCTAATTGAAAGTATGAAATACCTCTGGCACAATAGGCATATTGATTATTTTCTTCAGCACTAATGACCTTGCTGAAAGCCTGAATAGCACCACGGTAATCCTCCGCTTCTAACAAATCAAGTCCGTGCTTTAAGTCGTTTTTTGCGTCCTGCTTGCTACTGATAGATAAATTACGAGCTTGAGGTTGGAAATTTTCTTGCTGTGTTTTAACTTGCTGTGTATTGCTTTGAGCATTTCCTTTAGGAGCGTAAAGCATTAAACCAAGCACAACCGCTATAAACGTGAAACCTTGTAATCCTTTCATGTTTTCTCCGTAGTAAATTTGGTGAGAAAAGTACTTCGGTATTCACTCTAACAAAGAGTGGGAAATGGGGATTAGGATTCACTTTAAATAAAGTAGATACACCTGGATATAAGTTTTATTACTTATTTACACCCAATAGATACCAGAGTAATGGAAAAGCAGTTAAACTTTATTTCCTTTTCTCCTACTTGTATATACTGATAATTATTTAAAAATTATGCAAAATCCCATAATTTCCCCCTTCCCTGCTAGGGAAGGGGGGTAGGGGGGTTAGGTCTCTTCGATTTTATTTAGCAACAATAGGTTTGTCCCCAATATCACTCAAACCAATACTACCCAGCAAAGTTCGCCATTCATTTAACAATGAAGAATCCTGAGGGTTTTGTATAATTAGTTGAGCTAGAGTAGTTGCTGTTTCATACCAGTAACCATTTTTAGCGTAAATAGCAACTCGCTGTCGTGGTTGGGCTGTTTGTAATTGTTGAGCAACAGCAGCACTTGGGTCAACTCGTTGTATTGCTCCTTGAACATAAATAGGGGGAGACTGCTCACCTTTACCGGAGCAGTTCACATTAAAGAACCAACGATAGCGTTGACCAACCTGCAAAGAAGGTACACTCTCTGGGAGCTTGACGGCAATGATTCCCGGTTTTTCTGGTAAGGTAACCGGAGTGGAATAGACAGGTTTATTTTTTCCATCCAGCAAAACAAAATCGGTGGGGTAATCAGAAGACTTGGAGTAGGGAACATAGAACCAAAAAGTGGGACGCTCCACCGTAGTTAGCCCCCAGACATTAATTATTGAACCAGCTTGTTCGGTAGAAGGAGCTAAAGCAGTTAGGGGTGGTTGCACTTGTGGACATCTATCTCGTTTAGCACCACCACGAACGCGACCACCAGGAGGAGGACC
Organism: Scytonematopsis contorta HA4267-MV1; assembly: GCA_019359035.1. GTDB lineage: Bacteria > Cyanobacteriota > Cyanobacteriia > Cyanobacteriales > Nostocaceae > Scytonematopsis > Scytonematopsis contorta. The sequence goes on from JAHHIC010000056.1 coordinate 5,016, forward strand.
AGGAGGAGGTGGGGGTGGTTCAAAATTGGTAGCAATTGTTGGTGCTTTTGGTTTCGATACAGGGGAAGTCTGGGCCATTAGTGGGGATATAACACCCAAAAGATTGACGCAGGTAAAAGCAACTGCAAAAATAATTTTCATAAACGTTAACGGTTGGCTGTTGGTGGTTGACGGCTGACAGATGACCAAAACAATTCAAAATTCAAAATTCAAAATTCAAAATATCCGAAGCGGACGCTGCGCGAACAAAATTGAAGAAATACAAGTAATTTTGAATTTATGTGACCGCTTAGTATCTGTCAAATGTCTTTTAAAAAGATTTTTCTTACTTCCCCCCGTTTACGGGGGGAGTGAGTTCTGTTCTTTCTTTTAACTTTTTACTTTTTAAGACGACAACCGTTGCAATTAGTGCCAAAGCTGAAGGAACAAATGGAATCCAATAGCCTTTAATTAAAAAACCGAGACCTATTGCATAAATAACTACCACAGATACAGCAACGCTAAGTATTAACACTACCAATGGTCTTTTTGTAAAAGTAACAAACCAAACAACCAAAACCCCAATAACAGAACAACTCCAAATCCAAATTCCTTCCACAAAAGGTGACCACACATTTAGCAAAGGTCGCTTGTCCAATACAGCACTGAGGATTTCACTAAGTTTATGAGCGTGTACTACAACACCAGGCATTTGCTCATTAAAAGTAGTACTAAAAGGTGTTGCCCAATAATCAGGAAAATCGCCTTTGGAAGTAACACCAACTAAAACTATCTTGTCTTTAACAGCTTTAGGATTCACCTGACCTGCTAAAAGCTGTGTGAGTGTCACCTGCTCTGCTATACTTTTCGTAGCACGCCAGTTAAGTAAAATTTGACCACCGTTAGCGTCAATATCTTGATAACCGCCTGCCTGTGATTCTAGTTTATTAAATACTGTATTACCTAATTGTAAATCTCCTTTAGGGGTAAACTTTGGTGTAATTCCCAATGGTAATAAATAGCGAAAAGCTAGTTGTGTGGTAAGTCCATAGGTTGCAGGACACAAAGACGCAGCCTCTGGGTTCATAAATAAAAGATGTCGTCGCACAACACCATCGCTATCATGAACAAAATCGCTGAACCCCAAACGTCCATTTCTATCAATTTCTGGTGGTTTTTTAATACCATCAGGAATTTTACTATCACTATCACCACCTTTACATACAGCAATTAAATTTTGAGTATTTCTTAGACGAGCAGCTAAATTTTTGTCTTCAGCAGGAAAATCACGATAAATATCTAAACCGATAGCACGGGGTTGGTAAGACTCTAATTTTTCTAAAAGTTTATTTAAAGATTTATCAGAAATAGAAGTTCCAATTAAAGTTTCTCCATTACGTCGTTGCTCAGCAATATCAGCATCATCAATCTTTACTATCAACAAACGTGGGTCAGGACTTTCTTCCATACGAGAACGCATCATCTGGTCAAAAGCATGTAATTCCATACCTTGCAATAAACCCAAAAATCTTAATCCAGAGACAGCAGCGGTAATTACCACAGTCGATAATAAGCCTTTTGTTAATTGTTTTTTTATAAGTTGGGAAGGCTGAAGCGGAACAGTTTGCGGTGGTTGGGTAATAGGAGTAGAAAGAGGATTATTTATTATTATATTTTCACTAATATCATTACTTAATTGTTTCCAAGTAGGTGGTATTTGCGATAGATTTTGACAAATTACTGGTAGCCAAGTTGCACAAGGAAACTTATCTTCTAATCCTTGCAACCGCTCTCGTGCATGACGTACTGCTAAATAAAAAGATTCTCCAAAAGCAAAAGCCGAGAGAAAGTATTTTAAAAATTCCTGCGCTACTAAATCTGGCACAGGTTCGCGCATAACGATAACTTGGGGAATTTGTAAATCAGCTAATTGTCGTGCAACTCCTAAACCATCACAGGAGTTGAAAATTGCTAAAGCTAAACCTCTTTCTACAGCTCGGCTTAATGCGTATTTTAACTCATCTATTGTTAAACTATCAGTTTTATTAATAAAAATTCTTCCGCTATTATTTAGATTTGAAGAATGTCCAGCAAAAAAAAGAATATCCCAATTTTTGCACCAAAGATTATTAGTTAATTCACTACGATTTGGTTCTACTAAAAAAGTGACATCCGCATTTGGTAATTCTTGTAATAAAACTTGGTCAGCTTGGGTATCAATTCCTTGACTATTACCCAAAATCGCTAAAATATTTACTTTAGGATTTGTAGCACGAACCCTTTCAATACGCTCATACCTTGGGGAAGCAATAGCAAATTCAGCCTTAGGGTAACGTTGTAAAACCTCCCATAAATGCCAAGGGAGTCGCTGTAAAACATTATTTTCAGTTTGTAAAATTACCCGTATTTCATCCGTAATAGATAATCTTTCTAACCATTTTTCACGAATAGGACGAAATTCTTCTGAACGCAACCAAGTATTAAGACGAACCTGCAAAATATTGGCAGTATTTTGACAATCTTGCGTCATCGAAACATTTGTCACTTGTACACTGGGGGCAAACAAACGAAAACCTGTCTCTAATTTTTGATAACTGGATTGCCAATAACTATAGTAAAGGGGTATTTCCGGAAGCGGAGGTAATTTACCAGCAATTTCCGTCGAGGGTAGCTCCCCTTCTAAACCTATTTGGAGAGTCACTGCAAACCCCTGCTCAAAACTCCCCTCTCCAATTTTTAAAACAACTAAATTAGTCATTTTTGTTGACAGTTGACTGTTGACGGTTGACTGTTGACGGTTGACTGCTTTTTGGAATGAGCAATTACCAATTCCCTATTCCCTACTCCCTACTCCCCATTCCCTAAATAACAACATTTTCTGTAACACTAGCACCATCTAAAGAAACCTGAATACCAAAGCTTTCTCCTGTTTCTCCGCTTAATTGTAGTTGTACATAATTGTCTGCGCTTCTGGCTTCTGCTTCTAAAAATACTGCTCCCGAACCATCAACAATAGTTAGTTTTACACCTTCGGGTAGATAAACACTAGTACCCGTAGGGTGTAATTGCAGACGAATACTGGTTTGTCCATTAAGTTGAGGAGAAATTTCAATAATTAAAATGGCTGTTTGATTCGCAACTTGAATTCCCAAGTTAATCAGTTTAGCCCGTCGAATAGCGTTTTCTGCGTTACTGGTAGGTTTTTCAACAAGATTTTCACCTCCACGAAACGCATAAGCTGGTCTAAGTTCTGGTTGATTCCACAATGATTCTAGCGTTTCCCAGCCAGTTTCAAACAGTCCATTAAGCCACTGACCTAAATTAACTAATGTTTCTTTAACTGGGGAATGACATAAATGATACAGATACTCAATTAAAGCTTCTGGTGATTGTAGCTGATTTAAAGGCAGTTCTTCACTTTTTATATTGCGGACAAATCCCAACAATTTTGCTTCTTCCAATGATGCGTCGATTTGCACAACCACATAACCCACCCGTTCTTCCCAAGTTTCTGGGGGAACTAAACAATTTTGTGAATTTTCATGTACTGGACGACATTCCAGACGACCAACTCCTGGTAAATCTAAATCGGCAGTATTGGCAAACATCTGTAGCACAGGATTCCAACTGTCACTTTTTAATAAATCAGTGGAAATACCCATCATTTTTAAATAGTCGTTGACCACCCACACGCAAAGCGTATTTAGCAGAACTTGCTCGCTGCGTTCAGGAGTCGGTTGTTGGTTGGCAAATTCTTGAGCTTTTTGACGAGCTGCTTGCGTTATAGGTAATGGTAACGCAAAATCTTCTAGTTCATAGGTGGTTTTCGACATCTTTTTTCCCCAGTGTTAAATGCTGCTGTATATATTTAGCCCCTTTTGCTGAAAGTTACGCAAGAAATTTGATAATTGTCAATAGACTTAGGATAAGGAGTGGGGAGTGGGAGTGGGGAGTGGGAGTGGGTATGCTTACATTTTATGATAAAGAGCCTGTTTCCCAAGATTTAAGACAAGCTTTACGTTCTTTAAAATCAGACATGACAGTACCCAAAGTTTCCCAAAATGCACTTTGATGGTGACGGTGCAACAAGTGAACAACTTCATGAGCCACAACATACTCTAGCGCTGTTAATGGTGCTTCTACCAAAAGCCAATTAATACGAATTGTTCCATTTTTAGCACAGCTTCCCCAAGCTCGTTTCTGTTCAGAAAGCTTGATATCTGCTAGCTTAACGTTTAACTTGCTTGCATATATTTTCGCAAAATGCAAAATATCCTGCAAAACCCGGTCTTTTTTCCAATTAATCAATGCTTTTTTGATAGCTTCTTGCTTTTCCTCTTCAGTTAAACCGCACGGTACTTTAACATCAAAATAAGTTGTAAAGTTAATAATAACCTTATCCACATCGGTTTCTTCTATTTGTAAGACTAATTGCTCGCCTCGATATGCTACTTTTATACCATTAGTATAGTATTGGGGATTATTAGAAGAGTTATTGAGCGGATTTCTGGAGCGACATTTCTCTACAGCATTAAATACCCAGTGACGTTTGCTTTCAACAAAATCGATTATTTCCTCAAAAGGAGTATTGTTGGGAGCTACAACTTCCACATTTTTCGGTGTTACAACAATGCGCTGGTGTTTGCTTCGATGGCTGTAACGTACGGTATAAGGGATACTAGTTTCACCAATAGTTAGCACAGTATTCAACTGAGGGATTGTTAATTTCATATAGCCCGTTACTAGTTCCTTTAAATCAGACATCTCAACTTATTTGTTAAAGCAAACTATTTGATTGCGTCCCTTAGATGTTGCAGGATACAAAGTCTTATCACTTTGTTGAATCAGAAGCTGAATCAGAATTTTTGGGAAAATGTCCTCGGTCGGCACAATACTTGCCTACCCAATACTCAAAAAAAATCCATGTATGCTGATTATAACTTAGGTCTGCATTCAATTACTTTATAACCATATCGCAAATTATGTCAAAATAGCGATTAACAAATGTAGAGACGTGATATATCGCGTCTCTACAATAATAATTTATCAATTATTACAATTTAATGGCGAACCTAAGAGCAAGTAGTAACCGAACGCGCACACTGATTTTCAGGTAATATCCATCCAGTAGTTCCATTGTAGTTGATACGTATCCATTGCCCCTGACCGCCTAAAAGTTTAGCACCTTCTGCAACTTTAGTAACATTTGTGAGAACCCTGCTTTTAACATTAGGACTCGCATATATCGGCGCTTTGCCTTTGGTACCCACGCTAATGCCAATACCTAGTGTTGATGCACTAACCCAGCCTTCTTTACCTTGAAATAGAACTTTGTTTTCAGTTAAATTTTCAGCCTTACCTACTTTTAACCAACTACCTTGACAAGCAGTAATAGTAACTATTACTTCTGGTTTAGTAGGTAATTTAGCTACAGACTTAAAATTAGTGCCAGGACCAGAACGTACGTTCACAGGTGTAGAGTCATCAACAAAGGCGGAAAATTTACAAGGTGTTGATTTAGCTGCTGATTTCTCTCCAGCAATCGCAGATTGTTGGGTAACTGTAGAATTTGCAAGAGCAGCGTCAAAAAAGTAACTTTGGCTAGTGACTAGAGCAGTTGCCAACAAAGAGTTACCTAGAAGGCGATTCATGAGTTAAGCTCCAAAATTAATATCTATATATTAAATACTAATACCCAAGATGAGCGTTTTATAAGATACATACGTACAGAAGTAGAATAACTACTCAAGAGGTTATTTACAAAGTAAATCTTAAGCAATTTTTACGTAAGCAGAGAATAATTAGGCATCATTCGGATAATGTGTAATATGCTACAACCAGTTCCCAATCAAAACATAAGCTGACCAAAAACTAGGTACATTATAGTTAGGGTGATTTAGCAGATGTAACTGAGCGCGACGAAGAGCTTCTGCTTTGGTAATATTACCGTTTTTTAATTCTTTATAAAAAGCTCCCATAAACATGGCTGTTGACGCATCATCAATTTGCCACAACGAAGCTACGGTACTCCGTGCTCCTGCTCTGACTGCTGCACCTGCTAATCCTAAGGCTGCACGATTATCTCCGGTCGCAGTTTGACAAGCACTCAAGACTAATAATTCTACTGCTTCTGGCTGAGTTTCATCGCGACTGCGGAGAATATTATCAAATTCGATTACATTTATTGCTCTGTCGGCTGCTAAAATAAAAGTATTTTCGGCACGAGAGCTAAATTCTCCGTGGGTTGCTAAATGTACGACATTAAATGGAGTATTGTTTACTTTATTTTCTAGTGCTTTGCTAGTAAATTGCCCATCTAATAATGTCGTTGTTTTTACTCCTGCTTGATTAATAAGGCTAAATTCTGATTTAATTCCCGGTAAGGGTGGAAATTGTGAAAAATCTGGTGGTGGCTGAGTTAGTCCAGCTGTCAAAGCATTAAGTTGTTGTCTTACTAAGGGTTTTGGTGAAAATAGTTGTAATCCGACACTAAGAGCAATCGCGTATTTTTCTATTAAGTATTGTTTTCCATCGTAAAGTGAGGACATTGGTAAATTACGTAGTGGTCCATCAAGTACAAACACGAGGGTATTGACTTTACTTTTAGCTAATTCTGATTCTATGGGTTTAATCAACCAGTTATAAATTTGCTGTGATTCTGTTTCTACTGCTTGGATTGCATAAGGTTTTAAAAGATTTTGCCGCAGTTTTGCTACTGTTTTTTCTACTTCTGCTTGCGAAATTTTGATACTGTAATTTAGCAAGGGTTGTTTGGGAATTTTAACAATTACTTGCAACTCATTCGGGAGAATAATTGGGTACAGGATAGCAGCAGTCGGATTATCTCGGTCTACAATTTCGTCAAGTAACACTTTTTGACCTTGCAAACAGGCTTCCCGAAAGAAGTTATCTAGTTCTGCTAACTGTAGCGCTTCCATTCTTTGTCTAGCTTTATCTAGGGTTTTCTCATTCGCTTTTCCCCCTTGGGATTGTAATAATAGTTCTACTGATTCTCGGTATACAGGTTCTACGCTATCCCTAAATGAAAATTGCACTTCTTGGTTAACTTTAACCAAATCGCTACGGAGAGATTCTAATGTTTGTACCGCTGCATCATAAGAGGCAAGTGCCCCCTGCGTATCTCCTTGTGTCTTTAGCAACCTACCTAATTGCCACTGCCAACGGTAAGATATTTCTGGTGCATTATTAGATTGGGCTAGAAGTAATGCTTGCTCAGTGAGTTTTCTTGCTTCTTGCCACTGTTGTGTTTTTTCATACAAACTACCCAAGCTTCCTAAGGCATATGCTTCTGCTTTTTTATCACCGATGCTGCGTGACTGCTGGATGGCTGTGGCTAATTTGGAGTGGGGAGTGGGGAGTGGGGAGTGGGGAGTGGGAGATGACGGGGATAATTGCGAATTGGAAAGTTTGGCTAGGTTTTGGGCAAAGTTAATTTGAGCGTAAATGCTGGAACGACTGGGGGGAAGCTGGTCGAGTTGAGATTGAATTGAGGGTATAAGATTTTTGGCTTGGTCTATTTGTTTGTCTTCTAGGAGCAGGGCAAAATAATTTAGTAGCGCTTGACTGCTTAGTAAGGGTGTCGGTGATACTTTTATTGCTTGCTGATAAAATAAAATCGCCTTTGGTTTTTGTTGTTTAGCGCGGGCGTTGTTTCCTAAACTAAAAAGAGTTGCGGCTATATCTGTGGGAGACTGTAAACGTTGGGCGATTTCTAAACTTTTTTCAAGAACAAGCTGTGATTGTTGCAAGGAACCTGCTTGTTGCATCGCTTCACCTAATGCACGCAAAGCGATTGCCTTTTGTTGGCTGTCTGGTTGTGGTTGTAAAGTTTTATCAACATTTTCTAGCGTCTGCTGGGCACGTCGATAAAGTCCCAAAGAACGTAATGCTTGGGATTGGTTAATTAGGCTTCGTAAGATACCACTTTTATCATCGACTTTGCGGTAAATCTCTGTTGCTTGTTGCCAAATGGAAAGCGCATCCTCCGTTTTTCCCATAGATAATAAAAGACGCCCTTGAATATCAAGAGTTTGTGCCAGGATACTTGTAGCTTTTGGGCTATCTCCAGATTTTATAAAGCCTTGTAATTTCAAACTATCTTTAATTGATTGTTGTGCTTCATTCCAAGCACCAAGCTGCTGATAGGTTAAAGAAAGATTACTCAAAGCAACTGCTTGGCTTAGTGTATCTCCTTGTTTTTGATATGTGGATACCGCTTGCCGTAGTAATTCTACCGCTTCCGCAAAACGTCCAGCGTTGTAAAGGGCTTTTCCTTGTTCTAATGTAGAGACGCGATTTATCGCGTCTTTAGGAAGTAGGGAATGAACAATAGAAGATGAAGAAGATGAGGAAATAAAGGTGCTTTTTGCTAAAACGGGTGAACCTACAACGCATAGTAAAGCAACAAGGAAATAAAGCAAAAATTTAGCGAACATGGCAATTATTGGGTGATGACCAGGAACTATGAGGGTTTACTTGAGATGCATTGGCTACGAGAACTATATTTCCTTTCGTGTCTACTATCCATCCTTGTGCTTCTACGATTTGTGGGGAGTTGGGAGTGGGGAGTTGGGAGTTAGGAGTTGGGAGTGGGGGAGCGGAAGATGAGGAAGGTAATTGCGAATTGGAAATGGTTGTTTGTGGTGAGTTTATCCAGTCTACGATTACTGTTTCATCGGTTAACGTCTCTATGGGAGAAGTTGGTATTCCTGAACGTCCTGTCGTAACAAATGAACTTACTCGTTGTCGATTACCGGGGGTACAAGCTTGGGCTATTTGCTGGGATGGGTCTACTAAATTAATTGGTAGTTCTATTAAAGCGCGACTGGGGTCTACTTCTGGGGTATTAATATTTACTATTCCGTTAACACCAAACTCTGAACTAGCGGTTATATCACTAAATTCAGTCGGTTCGTCATTAAATCTTATACCAAAAATTCCTTGGGTGGTGATGTCCACTCTGCCACCTTTACCTAAAGAAGCATTAGCCGCAATATTACTATTTTCAGTGGGAAACGCAACAATAAATGGCGTATTGATATTGATATTACCCCCATCACCACCACCTCGGTTGAGTCCAGCGCTAGTAGAAATTTCCCCATTGCGACGCAACAGTAATAAATCTTGCAATCGCAATCCAATATTACCACCATCGCCTGATGCGGTCTCAGCAATAATTCGACTACGATTATCTAGTTGAACCAAATTAGCTTGAATATCAATATCTCCGGCTCTGCCTGGTTGAATATTACTATTACGAACTTCCGAAGAGACAGAAATTTTGGAATTATCCCGCATTGTTAACCCACCATTAATTGTGAGGTTGATGTTTCCACCTTTACCAGATAACCTGGTATTACTATTGAGGTCACTGCCATTCTCCATTATCAGAGAATTTGCGACAAAGTTAATTGTCCCAGCTTCTTGAGTGCCATCAGTTCTAGTACTAACACTACTTCTATTCATTACGGCAGTATTAACATTGACATTAACCTCTCCACCTTTGCCATTTGCAAGGTTATTACTGCCAATTGCTGAACGTTCCATTCGCAAATTATTAGCTGTCAAAAAAAGCTTACCTGCATTTCCATCAGCTTCTGTGTTAATGCCGAATCCACCTCTATTTCTCAGAACAACTGTGTCAGCGTTAAGAACAATTGTTCCTGCATCACCCCTTCCTCTGGTAACGCTACCTAAACCGCTATTAACCCCAGGAATTTCATTTTCAAATAAGACAGATTTTGCAGTTACTTCTACTCTTCCAGCATTACCGGATGAACCTCTAAAAGTACTGGTGGTAATATTGCCATTATCTTTCAATAAAAGCGAGTCTACCACCAGCTTAATCTCTCCGGCTTGTCCTCTGCCAGCTGTTTCACTTGTAATGCCAGCATTTTTACTCACAGACACACGGTTTGCTTGAATCTCTATACGTCCTGCATTACCAGTATTGTTAAAGAGTGTCTTGACATTGTTCTCATCTCTGATTCCTGTATCGTTAGTGATACCAGAACTATTAGTCACATTAATTGAGTTAGCAGTAATTTTCAGAAGACCACCACTCCCACTGGCAAATGTTTGACTTTTAACACCACTTTCATTTTGTACTAGTAGGGTATCTGTTGTAATGCTAACATTACCTGCGTTGCCATCACCACTTGTACTACTTTCAATGCCGGACTTTCCTCTTAGTTCTACAGCACGAGCATTAATTGTTATCGGTGCAGCGTTACCAGAACCAGTTGCACTAGCTGCAATACCACCCACAGAAGCAATAATTTCATCAGCTGTTAAATTAATCGGTGCAGCATTATTACTGGTAGTATTTTCACTTTTGAGACCTGCTTCAATCAAAATTTTCCCCTGAGTTAAGAGTGTTAACTCTCCTCCTGCAGTCCCGATACCTGCTTTTGTAATAGAAATCGAATTTGATGCTGTTGCGATAAATTTTCCTCCAGCAGTTGTGATACCAGCACTAGCGATGTTGATGCTTCCCTTTCTATCGTTATCGCTATCAGCTTGCAAAATTAGGTTTAAAGCACCGTTATTTTTGGAATTAATGCCAAAGTCCTTCAAATTAATATCATTTGCTGCTTGCAATGTCAGAGTTGCTGAACTTGCTGTATTTTTCTCTATACCAAAATTATTGGCAGTAATATTACCGTCTTGATTGCCAGTACTACCTGTAGTAATGGTCACGTTAGTCCCAGCATTTAATTGTGCTTGGATGGTAGGAATATCAACAGTTGCACCATCACCACTGGGTGTAAAAATATCACCATTAAAACTACCATTACTTGTTCCGGAATATCCTAGGGTTACATTACGCGGGTCGAGCAACCAGGTTCCATTATTCCCATTAAAGGCTCTAGCGTCAACATTAATACCCGCAACATCTAGAAAATTTTTACCGGAAGTTTCAATTAATCCCCCGTTACCAAACTCTACCCCACCTGTTGCTTGAAAGTTTCCATAAGCACGAGTAGAATTATCACTCCAGACTACTATTTTGCCCCCATCACCTCTATTTAGGGCATTTGCTTGGATAGTAGCATTTGGACTAACAAAAGTGGCAGTCGCATTAGGAAATTCTCCTATACCCTGGTAATTTCCACCAATAAATACCTGTCCTCCTCCTACATTTCCAGATGCGTTTACGACTGCATTTGAATCAACACTTACTCGGTCACCTAGTATTTTTATGGTGGGGAGTGGGGAGTGGGGAGTGGGGAGTGAGGAGTGGGGGGATGAGGTGTCTATGGTTCCTGTTGTGATAGTGGTTCCGTTTGTTTGGGCTAAATTCTCAATGGTGGGAGAAGGATTATTTTCTTGGAATTGCAAGCCTACAATTTTACCGTTTTCTCCTAAACTTGCTTGTGCTGTATTGGGTGCAGATGCCAAAGTTATTTGTCCGTCTGGTGCTTTAAGTAATCCGGTGTTAGAGACATTGCTACCCAGCAAGCTGATATTTTGTCCAAAATTTACTATTAAGTTACCGTTATTGACTACTGTGCCTCCATTTTTACCAAACTGTAAACCAATAGGGGTGTTAATTGTGAGAAGTGGGGTTTGGTTTGGAGAATTAGGAACTGTGGAAAATTCTGTACCATCCGCAAATTTTAGGGAAGTGGCTGTACTAGCAAGAAAGGAACCACCGATATTTAATGATGCATTTTGACCGAAAATAATACCATTGGGGTTGAGTAAAAATAGGTTTGCGTTACCGTTAGCACGAATTAAACCGTCAATATTGGATACTGCATTACCTGTTACTCGACTTATTATATTTTGAACATCGGCTGAATTTTTAAAGTACGCTGTTGCTCCTGATTCCAGAGAAAACTGTTCAAAACTATGAAATAAATTTCCTTGAACGGCTGTTCCCCCTGTTATCGTATTCAGATTCCCAGAGGTATCAATGTTAGTATTTACAGGTAATGTTCTATCAGGTACTATTTGAGCTTTAGCAGAACTATCAATACTATTAATAATTATCGCCAGGAAACAGAAAGCTTTTATTATCAAGCAATTATTTTTATTAACTGAGGTAAAACCACTTCTTATAAAGCGATTGAGAATCCAAAAGCAATTGCTGTTTACGTTCATAAAAAGTATTAATTGTATGCTGATTTTAAAAAATAGTTGTCTTTATTGATTGTCAATTCTCATTCCCACGCAAGAAGCGGGAATGTAATCAAGAGGCTTTACCCCAAGATTGAATATCTAACTTAGAACGATAATGAGAATGATTTGTCAGCGCTTATTAAGTGAACTATGTAAAGTATAATTAAAACACAAGCAGTAGCGTTAATTTTATTTCTTTGTTATTCTTTACCTAAACAAAAAAGAGTTTTTTAATTATTTTTCAATTCTTATAGATAACCTTCTTTTTCCGCAAATTTACGCAAACGTGGTAGGCATTGACGTTGATAAAAACTGCTTAAAGTGGAGACAGTCAAGTTATATTCTTCCGCTAGTTCTTTCCAACCAACTTCCGGAGGCAATCGTTTTAAAATTAACATTTGACAGTTAATATCAGGTCGTCCTTGAATATGAGTATGGCGCAATTCTCCATCAGAGTCTGTTTCTGCCCACATTCTGACATCTTCTAATATAGGAGGAACATCAGGACTTGCAGGCAAGCTATCTATAATTTCTGTCTCGCTAACTTCACCCGACGTTGATTGTCGCGTTTTAGTGCTTACTGTCTTGGCTTTGACACGCTGTTGCTCGATGTACAAGTCTCGGAGTTTATACCGTAAATAGGTGTTTAACCAAAATGTCACAGAGCTAATAGAAGGGTCATAAGCTTTTGTTGTGGTACTTTCGCAAAGATTTGAGCAAAAATATATCCATGTTTGTTGTAATGCGTCCTGATAGTAGGGGGTATGTTCTTTCCAAAGCTTGTGACTACACAAACGGATAATTTGCGTAAGCAGCCGGCTTCGCTGTAAGCTTCCTGATGGATGTCCACAGGCTTGCTCAACTAATTGTTTTAGTTTGTCCTCCAGTCGTTCCATAAAGTTATTGAAGTTCCTAAGAGCTTAAAGGTAGATGAGTTTGCTTTGTTCATAATAAACGGTTTATCCCTTTCCATCCTACAGCCGCATGAGTTTTAAGGTTTGGGTTTTGAGTTTTAAGTTTTAAATTTTTTAGGTTATAATACACTCAACTCAAAACTCAAAACCCTGTAGAGACGCGATTAATCGCGTCTCTACTTATTAACGTTTCTACTTATTAAATTTATTCTAAGGGAGCTTGTGCTAGTCCTGCACCTACATCCATAGGGTCAAAACCTGCAGCCAGTTTGGCTTTTGTTGCTCGACCAATCAATCGAGAACTTAACTCTGTAATATTTACTGTTTTATTCTCTGCGAGAAGCTTTTCCATCCAGAGCGCTGCAATACCAGCGACATGAGGTGTTGCCATACTTGTACCACTCTTGGAAACGTAACCACCTTGAGTTTTTGCGGAATAAATATCAACACCAGGAGCAGAAATATTCGGACCAGTGTTAGAAAAAGAGGCTACTGTCAAAGCATCGTTTGGTTCTCCTGGAGTTTGCAACGCACCCACAGAGACAAATCCGTCTGCTGATGCTGGTGGTGCTACTGCTAGTTCATAGTTGGGGTTGACTCTACGCTGACTCTCGTTCCCAGCAGCTGCGATAACTAAGGTGGGTTGAAATAAGTTACTTCTTGCGCGTGTTAAGGAAGCTAAACTATCGAATAAGCGAACATTAGCGCGATAAGCTTCCAATGCTTGGGATGTTGCGAGGTCTGCTGGAACTCCTCGTTCTACTAATCTTTTGACTAAACCAGGAAAATTCATCCCCAACGACATGGAGATTACATTTGCTCCCTGGTCTAAAGCCCAAACAATTCCCCGATAAATTTGTTCGGTGGAACCACCACCTTGGGAGTTAAGCACTTTGCCAATTAATGCTCGCGAAATTCCAGGAGCGACGCTGAAGCGGTATCCATTAATCACTTGTCCAAAAATAGTTCCCCCACAATGGGTACCATGACCTTGCTTATCTCCGTCACCTTCATCGGTAAAATCTTTTTGGACTACATTAACACCTTGGAAAGCTTCATGGTTAGCATCGATACCAGTATCCAGAACTGCAACGGTTACACCTTTACCAGTAAAAGGGCTTTTGTCAGCACCAGTTGCTATTACCCCCCAAGTAGAACCTGTGAGATTGGGTTTCTCTACATCATCACTCGCGGTTGGGGCAATTAACATAGTAGGCATGGAGGGGGCAATATTAACTACCTCTGGGTCTCGACGTAAGTCTGCGATATCGCCTTTTCTTAGGGATTCGACATCAATACGAAGACTGGTATTTTCGATAACCGAAAGCGAACGACGAGCAAAACCAGTAAATGGGTCGCCTAAATCTACTGGTTTTGTGCTACGAAGGATGATGTAATTAGTTTGTTCCATGATTGTTTTCCTTTACTACACACTTTTGATATGTTTCAGCCGGTTTCCCAAGGAAGTCAAAAATTATTAACACTATTGAGTATGTGCTAATTTTTACAATTTTTTGAATTTATAATTTGCAATGTGTAATTTGTTTTACATTACAATCTCCTATGCTACAGGAAAGGAGCTTAGGAGTTCTTAATTAAATAATTGCTTAAGGAAATTGGACAAAGAAGGTAATTCAACTACACTTTTTAATAGATATCTCTGTGTATCTCCATATAAAATTTCAATACCATAAATTTACACATATAGGACTACTATTTGATTTTTGAAAAACACGTGGAGTCGCAAATGCTCATCATAGCTAGGTTTTGGTAGGCTAGATATACTTGTATTTTTTTTCAGAATCAAACCGGATTCCTATACGACAACAAGCTAATGCAATCATTACGTTAACTTAACAAGTTCTTTACAACAATCACTGTTGTTGAATATACAATCGTACACAGCACGTGAAATTGTATTTTTAGTAACCGGAGTAAAACCATTAATGAAAAAAGTTTTATTTGTCTCGTTAACAATACTAAATTAATGAATAGACAAACTATACTTTTTGGTATAATTATTAGTTTGACACTTGCAAGTGAAAATCTTCTACCAGCTCAAGCTCAAAAAATAATAGTTAATCAGCCTGATTCTAATTTGGTTAATGCAATTAAACAAACTATCCGCAAAGAATTTGCAGATACTAATTGGAATGAGATAAAAAAGGATATTACATTTAAGTACACAGAAGTAGACTTAAATAAAGATGGGACTAAAGAAGCTCTTGTGAGTATTCAGAAAGGTTTCCCTTGTAATAATCGTCATTGTCCTGTTTATATATATCAAAAAAAAGGTGGTAACTATAGCTTTATTTCATATGTATTCACTTCAAGGGGTGAATTAGAGGTGGCTTTACTACCAAGCCGAAATAAAGATTGGATAAGTATTGCGGCTCCGGTATTTACCTATGAACCAAGAGAAATAGCCTGGAGGGTATTTAAGTTTGATGGTAAAAAATATCAACTTAGCGAACAAAAGTTAAACTCAACGCCTAAGCAGATTATATTACGCGAAGCTTCGGGATATGAATTTAATTTTACTAACTAAAAAAAAGTTTTCATACATCCTGCATATTTTCTATCTACTGTACCTATGAATAAGTGTAGATTATTTGTTTAAGGTTATATTAGCTTAGCAATAAGCTGTATCTAGTGTAAATCAAATATAAAAATTGATTTATAAACCCCTAAGCAAGTACTATTAGAAAGTTAATTTTTAACTTTTGTGGAATAAATAAAGTAAAAATGAGTAAATTACTATGAAAGTAACAATGAAACGTGTTGTAGCTGCACTTGTGATGATTTCGACTGTTGCATTTTCTAACTCTGCTGATGCTAACTGGTCGTTGAAAGCAGTAAAAGGAACTACACAAGGTGAAAGCCAGACTACTCCAGCGGTTTCTGCAAGTGAATATCAGTTTCAAATTGCTCAAACTCCTGTTGGGTCTTGTGTCGTATCTGTAAGACCAGGTTCATCGCTTAATATTCGACAAAGACCTAGCACCAACAGTAGAATTGTTGGTTCATTGAGAAACGGAGCTCGCGTTGCTTTGGGAGTAACTGACGGTAGCGAAGGCAAGAATTGGACTAGAATTATTGCTCCAGTCGAAGGTTATGTTGCTCGTGCTAATCTCCGAAATTGCCGCACTCGTGGTTAAATTATAAATTTTTACGCCAGATAGCAGCTATCAGCGAACCTGTAAGATTGTGACAAACACTAAATATAGCTCCTGGTATCGCTGCTGCTGGTTCAAAATTTGCTAGCGCTAATGCAACAGCTAAACCAGAATTTTGCATTGCCACTTCTATGGAAATTGTACGACAAACTGCTGTTGATTTACCTGTAATAGCTGCGCCGAAATAACCTAAAATTAATCCTGCATTTCGCAAGCTGTGTAATTGCTGTGTAGTTATTGTTAAGCCCATTCCTAACATCACCACTCCCAGCGCGGTTGAAATATTACCGATACCACTTGCGGCAATTTTTGGGAAAAAATAACCCCAAGCAACACCAATTAATACCCAAACAAAAAATAAATCTTGACTGAACTTGATGAGGCGATTAATTTGCTGAGACATTTACTGTAATAGCTGTATTTTACTATTTTTATTTCACGATAGCATAAGTGTGCAAACCAATATCAAGATATATTGTCATCTTCAAAGGTCGTACAAAAAGCCTTGGATAGCTGCAACCTAATCTTCATATTATGAACACTTTTACTTATTGCCTCTGCTGTATCCAGAGTAAAGGTTCGTTTGCTAAATGTTTTCTTATAACAAATATATTCGTAATTTCTATATTGTTGTCAAGTGAAAGAAAGGGCATAATTCTATATGCCCTCGAACAGAAGCTAATTTGAAAAATGCTAAACAGAAGCATTTTTCCTCACAGTTTCCACGTCTAATTCCAAAGAATCAGCAACTTGCTCAATGCTTAGCCCTAACTTAAGTAGCTTGGGAATGGTTTTTAACTTGTTATCAAGCGTACCCTCTCTAAATCCTTCTTCTTTACCTTGCAGGTAAACCTTACTCTTTTTCAGCGACTCTAATTCAAGCATAACTTCTAGCTCCTCCATGCTCAGATTCGGAAATTTGTCCATAACTACCGTTTGAATAAATTCTAAGACTTTTTCTTGTAAAACGGCATTACTCAATTCTGATTTTGTTTGATTTATTAACTGTCGAGCGAATTCTCCAGTTTGATTTTTTCTCTTTTTTTCGACGACTAAGCGCATAATTCCTACCCCAAGAGATTGATTCGGAGCTTTTCCAAGTTCGTCTAGATAAAACCGACGTAAAGCTGGTAAGAATATCTTTAAATATGGAGGAAATCTTCCTTCGCTGCTACGTTTGTCGTAGATGACAACAGCATACCATTTCTCATTGGTTGGGTCATATTGGGTCAAATAAAGTATTATCTTACCGAAAAAGCTTTTGTAGAAGTTGTTATCTTTATAAGCTTGTGCTTCAATGAAATAAATTGGGTCAAAGCTGTATCCGGGACGAGTTGAAAGTAACCCATCTAGACGAAAACCTTGTTGCTTGATTTCCGGAGCGCTGTATTGATAAGCGCTCTTGCTATGATGTGGTTGACCTATAAGTTCAAAGAACAATTCTGGTATGTCTTTGAATATTTTATAAAAAAGTGGGTCGGCTGTCATTCACTTTTTGCTCTATTTTGCGAAAATGCTGTAAATTAAATTAGTAAAATATTACTAGAGGATTTGATTTTATGCTTGTAAAAAATAAATATTTACAGTAACAATATAAGCCACGATTTAGGTAATAAATTAAACAGGCAATATTGTATTTATTAGTACCTATTTCAAATTGAACAATATTAGGTATCGCGCTTACAAACATCTCGGATTGTATTATGAAACTAATAACATCAGAGAATATATTGATTTCAGTATTATTTTGATTCTTCCCTAAGTGTTTATCCTTAATAATTATGTCTCACATTTTTGTCGAAGACCTCAAGAAAACTTTTTTTGTATCCGAACGTGATTCAGGTATTTTCGGTTCAATCCGAGGACTTGTACAGCGAAAAACAAAGGAAGTTCATGCTTTAAAAGGAGTTTCTTTCTCACTAGAGCAGGGAGAACTGGTAGGGTATATCGGTCCAAATGGAGCTGGTAAATCGACTACTATTAAAATTTTAAGTGGTATTTTAGTTCCATCCGGTGGAAAATGCATAATTGGAGGACGAACACCTTGGAAAGATAGAATTCAACATGTTGGACGCATTGGAGTCGTGTTTGGTCAAAGAACTCAGTTATGGTGGGACTTACCAGTGATTGAGTCTTTTGATTTACTGCGGGATATTTACCGCGTTCCCCAGTCAGAGTATAGCAAAACACGAGAAGAAATGATAGATTTACTTGACCTTTCCGGTTTTCTCGATACTCCTGTAAGACAATTAAGCCTTGGTCAGAGAATGCGATGCGATTTTGCAGCAGCAATGTTACACAGACCTGATATTCTGTTTTTAGATGAACCTACTATAGGACTTGATGCTGTCTCAAAGCTTGCGGTAAGAAAATTTATTAAAGCTCTTAATAAAAGCCATCAAGTAACAACTATTTTGACTACTCACGATATGGATGATATCGAAGCGTTGTGCGAAAGATTAATTATTATTGGTGGTGGTGAAATTCTTTGTGATGGCTCTCTAGCTACTCTACGTTCTCAAGTTTCTTCTCGTCGCTACTTAAAAATAGATTTAAAAAATGATGATTTTGTATTCGATTTAGAAGGAGTGAGTATAGTTTCTAAAGAAGGTCGTACTGTGACTATAGCTTTTGACCCAATAAAAATTTCTGCAGCAACTCTTATTAATGAGGTGACTTCTAAACACGAAGTCGAAGACCTTTTTGTGGAAAATCCTCCGATTGAGGAGATAGTTGCTGAGCTTTATGCAAAATCAGGAGAACTTTTCGGATGAAATTAATCACAAAACCCCTGAAATAAATTATGCCGAGACGGCACGCTCGCTTTGCGAATGGGTTAAAAGCCTAAAGCCGTTTTTAACGCAGCTTTTCCGAAGGGTAACGGGTTAAATAAATTAATTTAGTTAGCTTTAGTTAACTTTAGCTTTCAGCCCGTTCGCTGTGAGTCAGCTATGTCCTAAGAAGGTGTTTATAAAGAGAATATTAAGCATCATTAATATTAGAAGCCAGTGACTAAAGTCACTGTCTAAAAGCTAAAGTCCTCTAAAGAGGACTGAATAATGCATTAGAAACAAATATTTTACACAATTTAAGATACTCCCAAAAATATGATACTTTATTAGTCCTCTAAAGAGGACTTCAGCTTTTAGACAGTGACTTTAGTCACTGGCTTGTGGTATGCATGATACTTAACATTTTATTATAAACACCCTTTAAGAGGACACACTACGTGAACGGGTAATTTATCGCAGAGGTTTTTGCAAAATTGGATGCTCACGTTTGTTACGAGATTTATACTTTTATACTTTTGCTTATATAATGGGTCGAAACCGCAAAGCTCAAATCACTTAGCAGCCTTAGTATTGCGCTATAATGCTCCCAAGTTTAGCATTATAGCGAGTTTTTATGACTCCCCAACAAATCGGAGAACACTCTCAACAGCTTGAAACGCGAGTTGCAAATTTGGAGAAAGAACTGGCGCAGATAAAAGAGACCCTGGCAGAATCCCTTAAGAAAAAAGAACCCTGGTGGCTAAAAGTTGCGGGTAGCTTTGAAAATGACCCCACCTTTGACGAAGCAGTTCGTCTTGGGCAAGAATGGCGCAAATCAGCTGAGTAAGTCGCTAATATTAAACTATGTATATTCTTGATACAGACCACCTTAGCCTTATCCAGCGTAATGGAGCAGAAGGAAAGCGAATTCTGGCAAGATTAGCGACCGTGGACTGGTCAAAAGCATAGAATAAACCAAAGAGCAAGCAGGGGAGAGTAATTGAGGAGATAGTTGCCGAACTTTATGCAAAATCAGGAGAACTTTTCGGATGAAAGCATATTGGTCGTTGTTTGTCGCGAGATTTGCGCTTTTATTGCAATATCGAACTGCTGCTTTAGCAGGGATTACGACTCAGCTTTTTTGGGGATTCGTGAAAATCATGGTTTTAGCGGCATTTTTCACCCATACAACTTCCGCTCAACCAATGACTTTCCGAGAAGCTGTAGGATATGTGTGGCTTAGTCAAGCATTTTTGGTCGCACTTGTTCCTTGGTCAGGAGATAGAGATATTCAAGAGTTAATACGCTCTGGTGCTATAGGATATGATTTGCTTCGACCCACAGACCTTTATAATTTCTGGTTTACTCGCGCTCTGGCAATGCGTACAGCACCTGTTATACTTCGTGCAATTCCTATATTTTGTGTAACATTGTTTGTTCTTCCTCTTGTGGGACTGTCTGATTGGTCGCTAGCTTTTCCACCTTCTTTTACAGCTTTTGTTGCCTTTTTTCTTTCATTTATTGGTGGAATAATTCTTTCTTCTGCAATTACTATGTTGCTAACTGTGTCAATGATGTGGACACTTTCAGGTGAGGGGATTAATAGCATTTTACCTACTACTGTAAATATTCTTTCAGGAATGATTATTCCTCTACCACTTTATCCTGAGTGGATAAAACCTTTCTTGAATGTGCTTCCTTTTTCTGGACTTCTTGACAAACCTTTTCGCCTATTTTCTGGTAACATAAAGGCGAATGAATTGTTTGGTGTTTTGTTTCATCAAATTTTTTGGATAGCTGTGATTGTTTTGTTTGGGCGTTTTCTTGTTAGCCGTGGTGTTAAAAAGCTGGTCATTCAAGGTGGCTGAAAATTATGGCGAATGCAATATTTATTTATATACGATATATTTCTATCTCTTTTAAATCACAGATGCAGTATAAAGTTTCTTTATTGCTGCAAGTTGTAGGACAATTTCTGGGGACTATAATTGAATTTTTGGGAATATTGGCGCTTTTTAATCGTTTTAATAGTATCGGCACTTGGACTCTAAACGAAATTGCTCTATTTTATGGGATGATAAATATTTCTTTTGCTTGTGCTGATGCTTTAGGACGAGGGTTTGATACTTTTGGAAAGATAATTAAGAGTGGTGACTTTGACCGTTTGCTGCTTCGTCCTCGCAGTACGGTACTTCAACTTTTGGGAACGGAATTTACTTTGAGACGAGTAGGAAGGTTTCTCCAAGGACTTGTGGTTATGGGGTGGTCACTTTCAACTTTGCATGTTCCTTTTAATTTTCAAACATTGTGGCTTTTGACTACTTCGTTTATTGGTGGAGTAGCGCTATTTCTGGGTATAGTTATTTTGCAAGCAACGCTGACATTTTGGACTATTGAATCTTTGGAAATAATGAATATTCTTACTTACGGAGGGGTGGAAACGGCTCAATATCCTATTTCAATTTACAGTAAGTGGTTTCAACGTTTCTTCACCTTTTTTGTCCCGCTTGCTTGCGTAGGCTATTTTCCTCTGCTTGCGGTGTTGGGAAAAGAAGATACTTTTTTAGTTCCCGTGTGGTTTTGTTATATATCTCCAATGGCTGGTGTTATTTTTCTTATAGTTGTACTTCAGCTTTGGAAAGTTGGGGAGCGATACTACTGTTCGACTGGTAGCTAGCCGTTATAAATCATCTTTAAGAACTTTTTGATTTTTCCTTTTTCGCGGTTCTATGCAAGATATAGGAACATTATAGTATTTAGCAGCCTGTCCCATATTAAATTCTAATAATTTTTCATCATCCAAAGATAACCTTTCAATAGGTTTAACTGGTAATATTTCTAAAGCACGAATAATTTCTGATGCAACAGCTTTAGCTAATAATGGAGGAACTGAATTTCCTATTTGTCGGAAACCATGCCATTTAGTAACATGAAATCTGAACCAATCAGGGTAAGAATGTAAACGTGCTGCTTCACGTACAGTAATACATCTGGGAACAAAAGGATGAATTGGTCTGGGAGATGTAAAAGCTCCTCTATTTCTTGCAGTTCCCGCTCTGAGTGTATTACATATTCCTTCTGGGTCTAGTTTATAAAAGCGGCTGATAGGTTCTATTGTACCTGGAGGAGTTGACTCAAATCTGGCTATAGATTCTGGGGAATGGTTTGTTCTTAAACTTGAAGAAAGGAGTTTCCAGTCGTAGTTACGTTGATATGAATAGTCATTATCTATAGAATATAATCCACGAAGCTCTCTAGCATAATCGCTGGGTGTGCCGAAGTCTGCTAGTACCCAATCTTTTTCATTTAATTCTACATAGTTTTCTATTTGGGGTAAATCTTGCAGTGCTTCCCTAACTGTAGGGGTTGGTAGAAATTGATTAAATATAGTAGGTTTATTTAATTTTGCTGGCTTTGTGATAGGAACCGGGTAATTTGGTAGTTCCATATCATAACGACAACCAAGCAAGAATAACCGTTGACGATTTTGAGGTATTCCGTATTCTGCTGCGTTTAAGACTTGATAGTTTTTATGTATTTTGTAACCGTTTTCTTCAAACTTATTTATAATTTCTATAATAAATTCCTGATGTTTACCTATTGCCATTCCTTTGACATTTTCTATAATAAAAAATTTCGGTTGTAACTCTAAAACTAAGCGAATATAGTGAAATACTAGGGAATTCCTAGGGTCATCAAAGGAACGTTTACCAATCAAGGAAAAACCTTGACATGGAGGTCCACCAAATACTATGTCGATTTCTTGGTTGCGAATATCGGAATTATTTCTAATTTCTTCTCCAGCAATATCTTCAACGCTTTTACAAAATATTGAACACGATGGAAAGTTGAATTTGTGGGTTGCACAATGTATTGGGTCTAGTTCAACTGCTGCGAGTACATCAAAACCTGCTTGTTCAAAGCCAAGACTCATACCTCCTGCACCTGCAAATAAGTCTACTGCTATCGGACGGTTTTGAGTTTTGTAGGCTCCTAACGTTCCTGTAGGGTTTTCTGAGTCCTGAGTTTGGAGTTCTGTTTGCTGCGCGTTTTTCACTGTACCCACCCATCAAACTTTGTATCGCTGGATAAATAGCTTAGCAAAGTGCGGCAAAATAGTAAAGCTGAACTATACTATAAGGTTAGTGCAAAATATTATCAGAAGCTATCAATTAAAGCTAATAACTTATAATCCTGATTTAGAGGTGATTGTTCAATGGATAAATTAACGCGCAATGACAAGTAGCAGTTAACAGTTAACAGTTAACAGTCAACCGTCAACAGTCAACCGTCAACCGTCAACAGTTAACTACCTCCCCAATTTATTAGGTATTCCATCACAACCACCAGGGATAGTCTTCCTTGTTTTTTCTCCCCCCCAAGCACAGCAATAATAGTGGTTAGCTTCGGATAAGCGCTGCACATCAGTAAAATCTGCTCCTTCCACGACAGCTCCGGTATGTTCACCTGTTTGTTGGTTTGGTGGTTCGGTGCGACTACGAGGGGTAGCTGTTTCTGTGGAACCGTAAAATAAACGGGTTCCGTTCATATCCGCACCAGTTAAATTCGCTTCATATAATATAGTGCGTGATAAGTTGGATTTTACTAAGTCGCAACCGCTAAGATTAACACGAACCAGGTTGGCTTCGCTTAAATCTGTCCAACGTAAATCGGTGGTCGAAAGGTCTGCTCCTGCGAGGGTTACTCCCAAATCTATTACTCGTAGTCCCCCAACGCGGTCTTCAGCATAACCACCTGTTCCGTCTAGTATCGCTCGACCGAGGATAGTATCGCGTTTAAGGGGTGTAAGCAATTTGGAACGAGAGAGAAATCGTAGTATTTTGGCTTTTCCGCTTGCGTCAACACTGCTGAGAATTGCTGCTGTTCGTCCCTCTGCTAGTAGTCTTTCTTGGGGCCAGTCTTCCAATAACCCTTCTTCGTCTAAAACTAAATCCGAAATACCTTGAAAATATGAGTCTATTGTTTGCTGCTGAGTAATTATATTTTGTTGCACCGTCAACAAGTTTTGTTGTATCGTCAGGTCTTTTGATATAACATACTGTCGCCATGCCACATATACCGCAATAACCGCAATTAAAATTTGTCCCAACGCTCCGAACCATTCTGCAAGCGTTCCAGACGCATCCCAATTTACTTTCCTCCCCCAAGTTAAAAGGCGATCGCCCACACCGGTAAAGCGAATCACCCCAACAGCAGCAACTAACATTCCCAAAAAAGCAACAAATATGGTTCTATCCTGTGCTGTTGACCAAATTTTGATAGCTTCTTGCAACCAAGGGAACAAAATTAACAACGACAATAATAAAGTTATAGTCGTCCCAATAATGCCAATTATCAAATTGTTCAAGGCAATCCCCAAAAATGTGAGGACAACCCCGAATAAAGTCATTAATAAAGCGCGTGGTTTAGCAGCAAGCCTCCTTTTAGTGCGTACACTACTATAAGGGGAACGAGCTTGTTTAAGAGCAGTAGTGTTTTGAGGAGATTGCAGGGAAGAAATAGCCGCTAAAACCTGTTGAGCAGCCAATTCATCTGGAATAATACCATTTTCGCTCGCGCCATCAAAATCATCTGGCTGCAAGTTATCATACTCGATAGACTCTGGAATTGTTTTTGGGGAAGGAGTTGAGTTAGATTCAGTCGCCATGTTTACTATTTTGCCGTTTTTGACTCCAGCAGTACTAATTCGACCCTTATACTATGCTTCAATTTTCGCTTACTTAGCAAGTAGTGTTTACTGTTGACTGTTGACTGTTGACTGGTGACTGGTGATTGTTGACTGTTGACTGTTGAGTGGTGTTAGCAATTGCCAATTCCCTAATTTTCTTACATAACTATATGAAAAATATGCTATGATTCTTCCACCCTAAATTTACCTCTGCATTATCGATAAAATTTTGCCGGAAAACAACTAATACATTCGGTAGAAGGTATAAAGAGGCACGTTAATTATTTATGTATGGGTTGTAGCATGGTATTAAGAGTAGTAAAGGTACAGTATGGTCAGTCGTAATAGCTTAATTAGCTCTAGCTTGACTGCTTGGTTAATGTTCGGCTGTAGTGTTCTAGTAGAAGCACCAGAAGAATACAGTCAACAAGTAGTTCAGGAAACGAATGTAGCCCAGTTACTGAAAACAGCACAGACTTCTCAAAAAGCAGAAAGTCTGTTTAATCAGGGAAATAAACTCTCAGAATCGCGGAATTACCAAGAAGCAGTCGTCACATACGACAAGCTACTTAGCATGAAACCAGACCGTGTTGATGCTTGGAACAATCGGGGTAATGCTTTGACTGCAATGGAACAGTACCAGCAAGCATTAGAATCATACAACAAAGCAATTGCGCTGAAACCTAGCAAGCATGAATCATGGTTTAATCAAGGTAATGCATTGATGGCAATGCAAAAGTATGAACAGGCGTTAGCATCATACGATAAATCGATTGCTATAAAGCCAGATAAAGATGAAGCTTGGATTAACCGTGGGATTGTTTTAACAAAATTAAAACGTTATGGGGATGCAATAAAATCTTACGACCAAGCATTAGCTCTCGAAAAAGATTCTCATCAAGTGTACTACAACAAAGCTTGCTCCTATGCATTACAGGGTGAAGTAGAATTAGCCACAGAGAATTTGCAAAAAGCAATGAAAATTGCTCCCGATAAGTATAGAAAGTTAGCGAAAATAGACAAGGATTTTTATAATGTTCGCAGTGACAAGCGATTTCAACAGTTAGTACAATAGGTTTTACGATATATTTTCAGAGACCGTATTCACACGGTCTTCTATTTTATTCCAATAAAAATTAAAAATTATAAATTTTCTATGAAAGCTTGATTTAATTTTCAACTTTTAATATTACATAAATTAAATAACTGGGTATGATAAAAGGAGCGAAACTAACCCGCGATATTTTATGTATACCCAAGCAAAATACTTCAACCTCAGTGTTGATGAATATCTAAAACTTGAGCTAGAAAGTATAAATAGACACGAATATGTGAACGGACAGGTATATCCAATATTTACGGTCAGTGAAAAACAAAGACTGATTACAAGCAATATATTCAACAAGTTGCGTACTCAATTATACGGAACAAAGTATAGGGTTTTTGCGTCAGATATGAAACTAAGAATTGAACCTACTAATGTTTTTTATTATCCAGAAGTATTAGTTACAGGTGAGTCACAAGACAGAGAGAAAACCTTTAAAAGCCGTCCTTGTCTGATTGTAGAAGTGTTATCCCCTGACACAGAGCGTATCGACCGTCATGAAAAGCTTACGAATTATCAGTTATTAGAAAGCTTACAAGAATATTTATTAGTGTCACAATCTTTAATGAAAGTTGATATTTTTCGTAAAAGCAATAAAACAAATTGGTATGAAGAAAGTTTCAGAGAAGAGGACGTAATTAAATTAACATCAGTTGGTTTAGAAATGTTAGTACCGGAAATTTATGAGGATGTATATTAGACATCTCCGTCCAAAAATGTAGAGACGTTACATGTAACGTCTCTACATGGGATAATTTTTTTTGAAAGAGGCACTAAATATTGGAACATGAAAAAACTCTTAATCACGGGAGCTAGCGGTTTTTTGGGATGGCATCTTTGCGAATTAGCCAAGCAGGAATGGGAGGTTTACGCAACATATTTTTCCCATGACATAGATATTCCTGGTGTTAAGACTATAAAAGTAGACTTAACAGATTTTACAGAACTAAAAGCTACATTTAATGAAATTCAACCAGCAGGGTTAGTTCATACAGCTGCACAGTCACAACCGAATTTTTGTCAAAACCACCCGGAAGAATCCCACGCAATAAACGTGACTGCATCTTGTAATATTGCTGGACTTTGTGCTAACTATTCCATACCTTGCGCTTTTACATCAACAGATTTAGTTTTTGATGGATTAAACGCTCCTTATAAAGAAACAGATTTGGTGAATCCAGTAAATCTTTACGGTGAGCAAAAAGTTTTAGCAGAGCAAGGTATGTTAGAACGATACCCTCAAACAGCGGTTTGCCGAATGCCGTTAATGTTTGGAAATGCTACACCCACAGCTACAAGCTTTATTCAGGGATTTATACAAATATTAAAAGAAGGTAAAGAATTAAATTTATTTATTGATGAATTTAGAACACCAGTAAGTGCTAAAACAGCCGCTAAGGGACTTTTATTAGCGTTAAAAAAAGTTAATGGAATAATTCATTTGGGTGGAAAGGAAAGAATTTCACGGTATGATTTTGGTCGTTTATTGGTGGAAGTTTTTCAGCTACCATCAAATGGGTTGAAAGCTGCTAGACAAAAAGATGTAAAAATGTCTGCTCCTAGACCTGCTGATGTTTCGTTTGATAGTTCAAAGGCTTTTGCTTTAGGTTATCAAACTTTATCTATTAAAGAAGAGTTAACTACTTTGCTAATCGGTAATGGGTAATTGTAATTTTGGTTAAAATGTAGAGACGTTACATGTAACGTCTCTACGTGTTTGGGTAAGATTATCTACGCAAGTAGCTAAAACTTGGGTCTGGCCTACCAACATAGCAAGAATTAGTAAAATTGTATTTCTTGATGATTGCTAGAGACTGTTCTGCTTCGACTTTATTGTTATCAAAATCAAACATCCAGTGATTTCCATCGACTATTTTCCATCGATTATTAATTTGCTTTACGGTTGTTGTCGCAGGATTAAAGGCTAAACAGTCTTCCCCTGCAATAGAACCAGATGGAGCATTATTATTCACCAGTAAATATTTAAAGGATGGTTGTGGTCTTCCGACAAAGCAGGATTTGTTTGCACCATATTTTTTGATAATTTCGCTAGCAAGCATAGCTTCATTTTTATTATTCCCAAAATCAAACATCCAGTGATTACCACCCTCAACTATTTTCCAACTACCATTAACCTGATTAACAGCTATATTCTTAGGGTTGAAAGCAATACAGTCTTCTTTGCTTGCTTGTGGTGATTGTTGTTCTAATAAAACAGAGTTGGAACGGTAGGTTTTATTCAATCTTCTATCTGTTAAGACAATATATACAGATTTGGGAGGTGTCTGTCCTTTCTCAACTGAGAACCAAAGTGAATTAAGGTTTTGAGGGGAAGATAAGGCACAAAAACCGTAGATACGCTCGTTAGTTTCAGCATTATGGATATCTACCCAGGTTCTAGAAGAGTTCTTGTTTAATCCACAAGGGGGTAAATCTGAAGCACTCTGAAATAGTTCTGCTGGGAATGCTTCTGAATTTGCTACAGACAATTTATATCTAATAAAATTTTTTCCTCTGACTGTGGAGGGTTCTGAACCTTGGAAAACTAATTTAGGTTTTGGTATGGTATTAGATGCAATCTGATTAATCCTTGTATTTTCGGTATTACGACTAACGGGAGATGCAATTTTAGAGTTATTAACAGAAGCAGAAACAGACGCAAAATTCGACAATACCCATCCAGCTACAAGTAAGCTAGAAAACTTATTCCAATATGCAATTTTCATTCTGATTAATCCTCTAGCAAAATAAAATTTATGAATCGATTTGTCGCAAGTAGGTAATATAGCAATCCTGTATTTTCTCTACATGCTGGTATATGCATTTGATGTAAAGTTGAATATTTATATGTTGGTTATTTAGAATTTATGCAAGAATTTCAAGCAATTCTTGTAAACAAATATTAACTTTAATTTGTGAAATTATTATCAATTTATAGTGAAGTTTTAATATGTTAAACAATCTAAACTTTGTATTGCTAGCAACTTCTGCCTTAATTTTTTCTTTCTCTATCTTATATAAACTTTACTTTACTTCTGTCAATTTCACCCAACAAAAGAGATATGCATAATAATGTAGAGACGCGATTAATCGCGTCTCTACGTAATACGTCGCATCGTGTATCTGGATTGCTTTGCACTAAATCGTCATCTAGCCTAAGACATATCTATATCTTAAAAATATAAATTTTATAAGTTATGGCACAGATGAAAACATAACCATAGATAGATACATGCGTAGTTGATTGTTTTTTAACGCAATCAAATGGCATACTCAACAAAGTGCCACGGTTAGAGGAGGTGTTGAAGTGCGTTTGCGAGTTTTGACACTTGCTGGGTTAATAATTGTAGCCATTGGAGTTGTCATACCAAAAGCAGCAGCTAGCGTTCCTTTTTTAGTAAATCCACAGCTAAGTAATTATTTTAGTGCTCGTGTAGATAGCAATATTGTCACTGCTTGCGTGCAGTTGGATGGTCGTTGTGCTTTTGAAATCACCGCAAAAAGGACGGAGCTACCAAAGCGATTGCCAATCATACAACAAAAATTCACTCAAATTAGCCGCGATTATCTTCAATCAACGGGGTTTGATTTAAACGTGCAAGTCCGACAAGCTCCCGATTTACAGCCTGTAATTTTTGTCAATAATCAAGAACTTTTGACCGTTACAGACCAAGATGCGAGTTTACGACAGACGGACAGTTCGACTTTAGCCGAACAGATTGCTCGAAATTTACGACAAAAACTGAAATTGTCTAAAAAAGAACGACAGCCAAACTTTTTAGTCCGTGAAGCCAAAATCGCTGGTGGAACTGGGCTATTGATGATGCTGACCAGTTGGAGTTTAATTAAATGGCGGTTCAGTAAGAAAGATAATCTATCACAAGCAAAGCGGTCAACTCCAACAGCGATGCAATTATTGGCAAAAAAGTTAACCCAGCAGCAACAGCAAAATCTTAAGGAAGTAAAGCGACGATTATTTCAACTAGCTCAAGTCGTTATCTGGGGAGGTGGTACTCTAATTATCTTGAATCGATTCCCACAAACGCGGTCGCTTGCAAGTGGGATTCTCACATTTTTGCAATTTCCTTTAAAAGTTAGTATTGTTGGAGTTTTAACTTATGTCGCAGTTCGTCTTAGTTATGCTATCACCGACCGTTGTACCTCAGTTTTAGTAGATAGTAGAACGTTATTAAGCCCAGAAACAACTAAAAGAATACAACTAAGGGTTTCTACGATTTCTGGAGTCACCAAAAGTGTTGCGACTATTACACTTGTAATCATTGGTTTTCTCAGTGCTTTGATGTCTTTGGGTATAGATATTATCCCTTTACTTGCGGGTGCGAGTATAGTCGGTGTTGCTATATCCCTAGCGTCTCAAAACCTGATTAAAGATGCAATTAATGGGTTTTTGATTATTTTAGAAGACCAGTACGCTTTAGGGGATATGATTTCTGTGGGAACTGCTACTGGGTTAGTGGAAAATTTGAATTTACGTATGACCCAAATCAGAGATACGGAAGGACGTTTGATAACTATTCCTAACAGCGAAATAAAAGTTGTTGCAAATCTTTCTAGTCGCTGGTCACAAGCTGACTTAAATATCCCGGTTGGTTTCCAAGCTGATATAGATGCAGCTCTCAATTTGATTGCGACTGTTGGGTTAGATATGACACAAGATTCACAATGGCAACAGAAAATTGTTGAGTCTCCGAAGGTGCTGGGGATAGATAATTTTAGCGACCGGGGTGTGATGGTTCGGGTGTTAATTAAGACGAAGCCTCTTAAGCAATTAGATGTGGCACGGGAATATCGTCGTCGTACTAAGATTGCTTTAGACAAAGCTGGTATGTCGATTCCTTTTCCTTAGATAGAATACAAAAATAAATAGACCTAACCCCCCTACCCCCCTTCCCTACTAGGGAAGGGGGGAATTAAAGAACTTTATCTGCTAGCCGTTTTTATTGATTACTCTTTTTATTCCCCACTCTCAACTCTCAACTCCCAACTCCCCACTCCCAACTCCCCACTCCCCACTCCCCATTTCCTTCATTTAACAGCAATCACACGCTGCAAAGTATCCAGTAATTCCCTTGCAGTAAAAGGTTTTGACAAAAATCCTTTGACTCCATCCCCAGCATCTCGCGCACCTACCTCAGTAGAATTCAAGCCGCTCATTGCCACAATTAATACATTAGAATTCATTTTTTGTAAAGTGCGGATAGTAGTAGTTCCATCCATCGATGGCATCATCATATCAACCAATATTACCTGAATGTCATTTCTATATTGAGCATAAAGAGCTATTGCTTCGATACCATCTTTAGCAGTTAAAACCCTATAATTATTATTTTCCAAAGTTGATTTAGTGGTTTCCGCAATAGCCACTTCATCATCAACAACTAAAACCAGTTCACCATTACCTTTTAGTAACTCCTCACAATTATCGCTTACTTGTTCGTTAGTCGCATCACTACTAGGTAAATAAACCTTAAAGCTTGTACCCTTATTTATTTCACTATAAACATTGATAAAACCACCATGATTTTTAACAATACCAATCACTGTAGACAAACCCAAACCTGTACCTTCTCCTAACTCTTTAGTTGTAAAAAATGGGTCAAAAATCTTATCAATTATTTCCGGAGAAATACCAACACCCGTATCGCTAATTGTCACCACAACATAAGAGCCGACTTTGGATTCAACATTCATCTTGGCATAGTTTTCGTCAATATATAGATTGTCCGCAGAGATACTTAAAATACCACCATTAGGCATCGCATCACGAGCATTAACGCAAAGGTTCATGAATACCTGATGCAATTGGGTTGCATCAGCAGAGACTGTCCACAAATCTCTAGGAATATTTTTTTTAACTTCAATTAATTTGGGAAATGAACCCTTAATAATCTGCTCAACTTCGGATATTATATGCCTAACTTGTAAAACCGCACGCTTACCTTCGACTCCACGAGCAAAAGATAAAATTTGCTGAACTAAATCGCTGCCTCGTTTAGTATTAACTTCTAATATACGCAGCATGTTTCTATTTCGCTCGTCCAGATTTTGTAGGGTAAGAGGAAGTAGTTGGGCTATAGCTAGTATTGGTGTCAATATATTGTTAAGGTCATGGGCAATACCACCAGCCAAAGTTCCTAAATTTTCCAGACGTTGAACACGCAAAAACTGTGATTCTAGTTGTTTTTTCTCGGTAATATCTGTATCTACTGTGAGGATAGATTTTGGTTTTCCGAATTCGTCCCGTACTAATGTCCAACGGCTAGCAATCGTCACATTTTTACCATCTTTCGTTACCTTTTGCAACTCACCTTGCCACGAACCGCACTCAACTACTGTTTTCAAAGCTACTTCTAATTGAGAAGTGTCTTTATACAAAATTTGGTTAGGGCTTTTACCAATAACTTCGTCTGATTTCCACCCATATATATTCTCTGCACCTTGGTTCCAAAATATAATTTGTTCATTAAAATTACGAACAAAAATTGCATCTGTTGCCACATTCAACAAAGCTGCTTGCTCACGAATTGTTTCCTCTGCTTGTCTACGAATCTCGATTTCTCGTATCAAAAGAGCAGTCTTGCTACTAAGTTCCACTGTTCTTTGAGCAACTCCTTTTTCTAACTTATCTTGTAGATGGCGTAGTGCATCTTCTATTTGTTGACGCTGAATTATTTCTTGTTGTAATTCTTGGTTAACTTGCTTTAATTGTGCCGTTTGTACTTCTACTTTTTGCTGCAACGCGGTAATTACACTTGCCATTTCTACAGGGTCAAGCACTTGTAGTAAACTGCTTTGCGTTACAATTCCCTGCAACTCTCCTTGTTCTCCTATTACAACCAATCGTCGCACATGATGATTCTGCATTTTTTGATGAGCAAGCCATAGCGAGTCTTGTGAACGGAGACAAAACAACGGTGTGCTCATCACATCTTTTGCTTCATTAGTTGCTAAATTAACTTGCTTGAGACGAAGTTTGACAATATCTCGTTCAGTAATAATCCCTACAGGATTAAGGTGTAAAGCATCATCTATTTGTCTTAATTCTTGATTTCTTACTTCTACAATTACTACACAACCAACGTTATAGTCGGTCATCAGTTGAGCTAAAGCGAGTATATTTGTGTTGCTACGTGCATGAATCACTTGGGGAGTCATCGCTTCTGCAACACGACGTATTTTGAGAAGATTCGCTGGCTGTAAAGCTTTATCGATGCTGCTGGGTGTAATAATTCCTACCAACTGACCCTGAAAATCCACAACAGGTAAATGACGAATCCCTTGCTCTCTAAGTAACAAAAGCGCTGTGAGAGCATTCTCTGATTCTGATTCAGTTAGAGTTATAATATCTTTAGCCATTACCAGAGCAAGTTTAGTACTTGAGAAATCTATCCCTGCTGCTGTTAGTTTTACTACATCGCGCTCCGTGAACATTCCTAATAATCGTCCGTCTTCTACTACTAGGATGCAACTTTTATAATCTGAACTGGGTGAGCTACTATTAGGTAAATCTGTCGGAAAAAGCTCGTAACTCTCGGTTCCAGCTTCATCCATTAAAGCTAGCGCATCAATAATAATAGTGTCAGGAGTTACTGTTAACGGTGAGCGTTCTACCACTTGGTCGAGAGAAGGCAAATCACCAGCAGCATAGTTACATTGCATTTTTTAAGCTCCTGAGTTAGCTGCAAGAAAACAGTAGTCAAAATAATTTCCCACTGCTATTTATTATCTTGCTGCTAACATAGCGTAATTTGAAATACGGGGCAACAAAATTAATTCAGTGCATAAGAGTATTAATTTATGCAATCCACTGTTATTTTATACTCAATAACCTTTTCTTAACCTTAGACTTACGTAAAAGTTGATATACTCAGTAACTTCTGCAAAACTTATTTTCTTATTCTTCATCACTTCTTCAAACTCATATCCTAAACTGATTACAGTGAAAATCATTCCTAAGAGACGTGGAGGGGGTATTGAATTTAGGTAAACTGTATTGAAATTAGTTGGCACAGAATGTCTGTTGCTATTTATGCTTAAAGACTGCCGTATTTCTATGGAAAATCGACTCTTGGCTGCTTTGCCCAAGGGGGAATACGAGCGTCTTATTCCCCACTTAGAACCTTTTGCGATAAAAGCGAAGGAATTTCTTTATACTGATAATCAACCGATTGAACACGTTTATTTTCTCCAAAGTGGAGCGGCTTCGCTATTAACGCGAATGGATGATAACACGTTTCTTGAAGTCGCGACAGTGGGTAACGAAGCGATGGTGGGTTTACCTGTGTTTTTGGGAGTTCATCAAATTTCCTGGCAGGCTTGTTTACAAATTATTCCTGGTAGTGCTTTGCGGATGCGTGCGGAAATATTCCAACGAGAGGTGCCACCAACTAGTTCGCTTCATATGCTGTTGCAACGCTATACCCAAGCTTTGTTTAATCAAGTTACCTATTTGGCTGCTTGCAATCGCTTACATTCTACCAAACAACGATGCTGTCGCTGGTTGTTAGGAACTTATGACCGAACTGGTTCAGAACAGTTGAATTTGACTCAAGAGTCTTTGTCTCAAATGCTGGGTGTGCGACGTGCTAGTGTTAGCGAGGTCGCTGTTTTTCTTCAGCAAGCGGGGATGCTGCGTTACAGCCGTGGGAAAATGCATATTTTAGACAGAAATGGATTGGAAGCGAACTCCTGTGAGTGCTACGGCAAAATTAAACGAGAATATGATGGTTTGTTAGGGGCTTATCGAAATCGCGAACCTACAGAGAAGTAGTTAAAAAGCCCACGCAGAGCCGCAAAGACGCTAAGAAATCAAAATGCAAAATACAAGATGGCAATTATCTGAATATTTTTATGTACGGTAGCGTACAGACGAGTGCGGCCGAGTTTTCTAAAGTGACTTTGAGGGTTAGCCGTGACATCTGTTTGTTGGCGTGACCTGGAATATCGAAAAACTATAGGCTTGAAACGTCCAGTCCTTGAAAAATCAATTGCTTGCTGCGCTACCTATTGAAGAATACCAAAACTTGGCTCCCCATTTAGAGTCTGTGGAATTGCCACTTCGTCAAGTGCTGCATGAAGCTGGGGAACCAATTGAGTATGTTTATTTTCCAACTGAGGCAATGATTTCTTTGGTGTCTATCATGAAAGATGGTTCAACGGTAGAAGTTGCTTTAATTGGGAAGGAAGGGATGGTGGGAATTCCAGTTATTTTGGGAGGTAACTCTACAACTAGTCAAGCTGTTGTGCAGGTCGCTGGCCGGGGGTTGCGGTTACAGGCAAATATCCTCAAAGCTCAGTTTCAACTTGGTGGACAACTGCATTATTTGCTGCTGCGTTATATTCAAGCTCTTTTCACCCAAATTTCTCAAGGTGCTGTTTGTAATCGTCTGCATAATTTGGAGGAACGTCTTGCTCGTTGGCTGCTGAGTGTGCAAGACTGTTTGCAGATGCAGGAATTTCCGATGACTCAGGAACATATTGCTCAGATGTTGGGTTCCCGTCGTTCTGGTGTTACCGTTGCTGCTGGAATGCTGCAACATGCGGGAATTATTAGCTATCGTCGAGGTCGGATTAATATCCTTAGCCGCGAACGATTAGAAGCTACCAGCTGTGAATGCTATGGAATTATTAAAGCTGAGATTGCTCGTTTATTGAATAAATAAAAGTAAATTTTAAGTTAATTTATGTAAATAAAATTTAGTTATGTACGGTAACGTACAGACGTAGTAGTGACAAAAAATGTACCTTAGGAGACTATAGAAAAACAAATTTTTCACCCTCATTTGAGGTGCAATCGCAGAGTGGTTTGCTTTAAATTGTAAGAGTCGTATTCTCCCTGTACCTGTAATAGCTGAGAGCCAAGCGCTTAAGGAAACTAGTCAAGAGTGTGTAAGTTTATAAGCTGCACAGGGTATTGATTAAATACATTTTATACATAACTCACTATGCATTCCATACATAAACTAATTAAATTGCCTGCTTTAGAGCATATTATTAATCGATTTCCCTTAATAATCGCACCCGATACTCTTGTGGTTGATGTTATTGCTTTAATGAGTCAGACTCTGGGAAGCAATTGCAGGCTACCTAGCCTAAAACCATCTAGCTTAGAAGCATCGAATTTGAATCAACTTGACCAAGAGCGAAAAAGTTGTGCGTTAGTAGTGGATGGGTTACGATTGGTTGGTATTTTCACTGAGCGAGACGTGGTAAAACTAGCTGCATCTTGCATGGATTTATCTTCGGTTACTGTTGCTGAGGTAATGACACAGCCAGTAATTAGCCTTAATTTATCGCAGAATATACATACCTTAACGGCATTATCTATTTTACGTCAGCATCATATTCGCCATTTGCCGATTTTAGATGATAGGGAGCAATTATTAGGAATTATTACACATAGTACTATTCGTCAAGTTTTGCAACCCACAAATCTTCTTAAAATCCGCGATGTTTCCGAGGTTTTAACTACTCAGGTTGTGCATGCGCTTCGCAATACATCGTTACTAGAATTAGCGCAAATGATGACAGAGCGTCAGGTAAGCTGTGTTGTAATTGTGGAAGAAGACCATGCTCCCTACCACCCAATTGGCATTATTACCGAACGGGACATTGTACAATTTAAAGTGTTGGAGTTAGATTTAGTTCACACTGAAGCTGGGATGGTGATGAGTACGCCATTATTTTGTTTGCACCCTAAAGATTCTTTGTGGTTTGCACACCAGAAAATGCTACAACGTTACGTGCGACGATTGGTTGTGACTGCTGATAGTGGTGAGCTATTAGGTATTGTTACTCAAAGCAGCTTCTTAGAATTGCTGAACCCAATAGAAATATCGGGTCTGGTAATGACTTTACAGCAACAGGTGGAAGAGCAAACGACTGAACTTCAACAGGTAAATCAAGAATTACAACAAGAGATTAGCAAACGTGAGCAAATCGAAACTGCATTGCGACAATCCTATGATGAGTTAGAAAGACGAGTTAAAGAACGAACAGCTGAAATCACCCAAGCGAATTTACTTTTGCAGCAAGAAATTAGTGAACGTAGGATAGCAGAGTCAGCCTTGCACAATATAAAAGTAGCATTGGAGAGTGCTGTTGAAGGCATTTCTCAGCTAGATTCTCAAGGTCTTTACCTTTCCGTCAATAGTGCCTATGCCAATATAGTTGGTTATAAACCAGAAGAAATGATTGGTATGGAATGGCAAAAAACAATCCATCCAGATAACAAGCCAAAAATGCTGGGAGCATACCAGCAGATGTTGGCTATGGGTAAAGTAGAAGTAGAAGCCAGAGGTATACGCAAGGACGGTTCAAGTTTTTATAAGCAACTGGTTATGATTAAAGCCTATAACCAAGAACAGCAATTTATTGGACATTATTGCTTTTGTAAAGATATAAGTGAACGCAAATTAGCAGAAGCGAAAATTAGGGAACAGGCTGCTTTATTAGATGTCGCAACTAATGCAATTCTGGTTAGGGGGTTAGATAGCAACATTTTTTATTGGAATAAGGGTGCAGAACGTTTGTATGGTTGGAGTTCAGAAGAAGTTATAGGTAAAAATGCTAACAGAATTTTATATAAGAATGCCGAGCAGCTACCATCCGAGGCTTTATTTAATGTTATTGAATTTAACTCCTGGCAGGGTGAGTTAAATAAAGTAACTAAAGATGGTAAAAATATTATTGTAGATAGCCATTGGACTTTGGTACGCGACGAATCAGGAGAACCGAAATTTATACTCACAGTAGACGCGGATATTACTGACAAAAAACAAATAGAAAGCCAGTTTCTTCGTACTCAACGTTTACAAAGTTTAGGTACTTTGGCTAGCGGTATTGCTCACGATTTTAACAACATCCTTACCCCTATTTTAGCGATTGCTCAATTGTTACCGCTTAAACTCCCTAATGCAGATGAGCAAACTCATTTATTAGTGAAAATGCTGGAAGAAAGTACTAAACGCGGAGCTGATTTAGTCAAGCAA
This sequence comes from Scytonematopsis contorta HA4267-MV1, assembly GCA_019359035.1. Classification (GTDB taxonomy): domain Bacteria; phylum Cyanobacteriota; class Cyanobacteriia; order Cyanobacteriales; family Nostocaceae; genus Scytonematopsis; species Scytonematopsis contorta. The sequence continues at coordinate 42,805 of JAHHIC010000056.1, forward strand.
ATTCTCTCATTTGCACGGGGAGCAGAAGGAAAACGTACCGTTATGCAAATAAGACATCTAATCAAGGAAGTTGCTGATATTACCAAAAGTACTTTTCCTAAATCAATCGAAATCAACACAATTTTATCTACAAAAGACCTTTGGGTAGTTTGTGCAGATGCAACCCAACTACATCAAGTATTAATGAATCTTTGCGTTAATGCTCGTGATGCTATGCCTAACGGAGGTACTTTGACTCTCAAAGCAGAAAATCGATATATTGATGAAGCCTATGCACGAATGAATGAAGAAGGTGGAACAAGTACTTATGTAGTTATAACTATTGCTGATACAGGGGTAGGTATCCCAGAAGAAATTCAAGAGCGAATTTTTGACCCATTTTTTACCACCAAAGAAGTTGGTCAAGGAACAGGGCTAGGTCTTTCTACAGTTTTGGGTATCATCAAAAACCATAATGGATTTGTTAAAGTATATAGCGAAGTGGGTAAAGGAACTCAATTTAAAATTTATTTACCCGCAGTAGCAGGAAAAGAAATAACTTTTACAGAAGATGTGAAATTGCCAAAAGGTAACGGAGAAACTATTTTAGTTGTTGATGACGATTCAGCGGTACGAGAAATTATTCAAGCTTCACTGGATAATTATAACTACAATACTTTGAGCGCTGCTGATGGTGTGGAGGCAATAGCTTTCTACGCTCAAAACAAAAAATTAATTAGTGTAGTTTTAATAGATATTATGATGCCATCAATGGATGGTTTAACGGCTATTCGCACTTTAAAAAAAATTAATCCGCAGGTGAAAATTATAGCTACTAGTGGATTGATATCTAATAAAAATTTAGTTGCAGCAGCGGATATTGGTGTTGATAACTTTTTATCTAAACCCTATAGTATCAAAGAATTATTAGATGCTGTCAGTGAGGTCTTGAAACACAAAACGTAAAGACGTTACATGTAACGTCTCTACATTACGGGTATTAGGTTAATTTAATGATGAATTGGTTCTGGAAGCCAACCTTGATGACGCAAACCTTTATCATACATTTTGTGTAATGTAGTCATCACATACACGAACGCGAAGCATAGTATTACCGAAGAAGAAATACTTTGTGCTTGGCTCCAAGTTTGTTGTGGCATTTCCTGGGGTTGATGATAGCCCATAGCCACAACATTAGCAGTAGTTGTGGTAGACATAATAATTTCCTTTTACTTTTTGCAACGTACTTTATTTTTAGCCAATGACCACTAAGTTTATGCAGATAAATTTATGCAGAACCTATCTAATAACCCAAGCTTTACAAACAAGTTGAGTATCTGGCGTTTCAACTTTTTTAATCTTAAGGTTTAATCCGTCATTCTTACAGGGACACTGACTCTATTTACATAATAAGACCAAAAACGGCAAAAACACTGGTGTTGCTTTTTCTTAACATTTCAATATTACTTTTAATATTTATCTTCACAACTTTCTTAGAAAAAACCTCTACATTAAAGGTGAACTATCTCTCTGCGCTTAAACCTATTTAATATGAAGTTACACATCAAAGCTCTTCCTAAAGGTATACCAACGCAATTCTTTATCTTGGGGCTAAGCCTTTTGGACGATGCTTTATTTCTTTTAGTATCCCGACTAGGATTACACTTGACCTGGCTGCATAACTTTTCCCCAGTGATAATGACCTGTATGGTCTTATACACCGAATGGCAATGTTTCTACAGCCTGTCAAATGTTGAGCAAATTATTTAACCGAACTTTCCCCCTAATCTCCCTACTCCCCCACTCCCCATTAGAAATTCGCAATTTTGTTCGCGAAGCGTCTGCCTTGCAGATATTTTGAATTGTTTGCTCCCCACTCCCCCCTTATCAACTACCAAAACTTTTATCCAACCAATCAAAAATGCACTCCAACTGGGTCAGCGTGACAAAGCCGTATTGCCAAAGGATTATTGGCAAAAAGTTTGGAGTTTGATGGGAGTACCGCAGAGCAAATTGTAAATCAGTTGCAGGAATAGCTAATTCTTGCTGTAAAAAATTAATCAAATCCGCCAGTCGTTTCGTTTCCATAGTAGCCACCCTGTGTGTTGGGGATTATTGTAAAGACGAAGTTATGGATATGTGGAAATAGTGAGGATATGTGTTATTAATTTTACAAAAGTACACTTATCCTTAATACCACTTTGCGAAATTAAAAAATGAAAAACAATTGACAATTAATAATTAAGAATTACAAATTACAATTTATCTACTGTTTTTCACTTTGCAGCATGACTTGAGCCTTTAGTAATTCTTGTTGATGTTCTTCACCCAGACTGGGATATTTCAGGTTGAGTGTTGCTAATTTTTTGCAGATGATATCAGCTACAACAAGCCTTGTAAACCATTTGTGGTCAGCAGGGATTATATACCACGGTGCCCATTTGGTGCTGGTACTATTAAACACATCTTCATATGCTTGTATATAGTCATCCCAAAACTGTCTTTCTAAGGCATCACTCTTAGAAAACTTCCAATTTTTTTCTGGTGTTTCGATACGTTTTAGAAAGCGTTTTTTTTGTTCTTCTTTAGATATATTCAGAAAAAACTTAAGAATAATAATACCATTATTCACTAAATATTTCTCAAAATTATTGATTTCTTCAAAGCGTTGTTGCCAAATTTTAGTAATATCAAAATCTGGGAGCCTTTGTGCTTTTAGTAATTCTGGATGTACTCTAACTATCAGAGTTTCTTCATAATATGAACGGTTAAAAATTCCCATGCGACCCCTTTCTGGTAAGGCTTTTGCGCTTCTCCAGAGGTAGTCATGGTCTAATTCTTCTTCTGAAGGACTTTTAAAACTATAAACTTGACATCCTTGGGGATTAACCCCGGACATTACATGTTTAATAGTACTATCTTTACCCGCAGCATCCATTGCTTGAAAAATAATTAAAAGCGCATAATTATTTTGGGCATAAAGAACATCTTGAAATTTAGCTAATCGCTGAATATCTTTTTCTAATATTCCTTCTACATCTGTTTTATTTATGTAGTTACCTGTGTAACCCGGGTTATAGTCTTTTTTGAGAGAAATTTTGGTTCCAGGTGGGACAATGAAAGGGTCTTTACTCATAAAACCTATTACTCAATAGTATGCAAATGAGTTATTTTATCTACCTAAAGATAGAGGTATAAATCTATATTTTTTGGCTGATTAGTTTTTGCACTTAGTAGTACTTCTGACTACAAATTAGACTGTAAAGGTAAAGGATTCTGTTAACTAGTATACATTGTTAGATGAAAGATTATTATTTCTTAACACAGTGCCTTTACGGGATGTAAAAAGACCTAAAATTTGTGGGAACCCTAAGGATAGGAGTTTATAGGTTAGGGAAATGGCAGAGAAATCTACAACAGGTCAACCAGGTAAATCCAAAGGGTGGAGTAATTTAGAACATGCTGCAATACTTTTTGATGATTCAATAGTGACAGGTATTGTGCAACACCCTGTTACTAAACACTGGCAAACTTGGGTATCTGTTAAGAAAAACGATAATATAAATTGCTTGACTGCTCACAGCGAACGTTACGACGCTGTTTTAGTTGCACTTGATATAGCAATGGCTTGGAAAGCGGGTCATTTAAAAAACCCTAAGGATGTGGCTGTTTTTCTTAAGTGTTTGCCATCGGATGCCAAGGTGGTGTCTCTACCGTCCGAAATTTTACCAAAGCTTAAGGAGTTAATGCTCAATAGTTAACACTCAACAGTTAGTAGTTAACAATTACCAATTACCAATTACCAATTACCAGTTAGCACTCACCCAATGAAGAATATGCGCTAATGTAAGGAGTACGTAGGCTTGTTTTTGCCTATTATCAGAGATTACAGCTATTTATCACGAAAAAAGTAGTTTGTATTCTATCTAAAGTTTAGGAATTTGTTATGTATGAACTTGTTCAAACGGTATTAAACAGTGATGAAAAAATTGCTTTGCGTCAATTAGTTTCGACTTTATCTATCTCTGGGAAGAGGTATTTATTAAGAAATGATATATTGCAGGCTTTTGCTGACTTCTGTGAACAGACGCAAAAGCCCGCGTACTTTTTCCACTCTTCTTCTCTCAGTCAACTTATTCGTTACACCCACGAAATAATTCTGGAAGAGGAAAGCACTTGGTTTGTGATTCGTCCCTGGATTGCTAGTCAAATAATTTTGCGCTTTGAGGCAAATATGACTAGTGCGGTGGAAATGACCCCAGAAGCCTTGTTGGATGTACGTGACCGCTTAGTAAATCGCTACCAATCTCAAATATTAGAAATAGATTTGAGTCCGTTTTACAAGGGTGACCCCGATATCGATGACCCCAGAAATATTGGTCAAGGTTTTGCATTTCTGAATCGTCATTTATGTCATCAACTGGAAACTAACCCTGACTATTGGTTAGAGGCATTATTTCAAGTTCTCCACAAATTGAACTATGATGGTCTCCCTCTTTTAACTAACGACCGAATTAACTCTGGGCTAGAGTTAACACAACAAATCAAGCAAGCGATTAAGTTAGTTACCGAGCTTCAACCAAATTTACCCTTAGAAAAATTTCGCTTCGACCTACAAAGTTTGGGTTTGGAACCGGGTTGGGGTAATACAGCAGAGCGTGTGCTATCTACCCTTGAGTTATTTGACCGATTGATTGACGCTCCCGAACCACCAATTCTGGAAGCTTTTATTTCCCGTGTACCTGCAATTTACCGTGCTGTATTGATTTCGATTCACGGTTGGGTCGGTCAAGAAGGTGTTTTAGGACGACCCGAAACTGCTGGTCAGGTCGCTTATGTTATAGAACAAGCTCGTAATTTGGAAAATAAGCTCCAAGAAGAAATCAAACTTGCGGGACTTGATATTTTAGGGATTCACCCAAAAGTGATAATTTTGACTCGCTTGATTCCTAATTGCGAGGGTACGGGGTGTAACCTACGTCTAGAAAAAGTCCAAGGTACAGAGAATGCTTGGATATTACGGGTTCCTTTTGCTGACACTTCAGATGCAACGCAAAATTGGATTTCCAAATATGAAATTTGGCCGTACTTGGAAACATTTGCGACTGATGCAGAACGAGAATTATTAGCAGAATTACGGGGACGACCTAACTTAATCATTGGTAACTATAGTGATGGAAATTTAGTTGCATTTTTGTTAGCACGTCGTCTGAAGTCGATTCACTGTCACATCGCTCATTCTTTAGAAAAACCAAAACATCTGTTCAGCAATTTGTATTGGCAAGATTTGGAAGATAAGTATCACTTCAGTGCTCAATTTACTGCTGACCTGATTGCAATGAACGCAGCAGATTTTGTGATTACTTCTTCTTACCAAGAAATTGTCGGTACACCTGAGAGTATGGGACAATACGAGTCGTACAAATGTTTTACCATGCCTCAGATGTACCATGTGGTTGACGGTATCGACTTGTTTAACCCTAAATTCAATATGGTGCCTCCTGGGGTAAATGAAAATATTTTTTACCCTTACAATAAAAATGAAGAACGGGATACTAATCTGATTGCGAAAATTTCTGAGCTACTTTTTCAACGAGAAGCACCAGAAATTATTGGTAATTTTGATGATGTAACTAAACGAGTACTTTTGGCTGTTTCACCCCTGACTACGGTTAAAAATTTAAGTGGTTTGCTGGAATGTTTTGGCAAAAGTCAGGAATTGCAAGCACATTGTAATTTAATTATCCTCACAAGTGACTTACAAATCGGTGAATCAACAAGACCAGAACAAAGCGCTGAAATAGAAAAACTGCACAACGTTATTGAGCAATACCAACTTCAAGGCAAAGTCCGTTGCGTAGGAATGCGTCTTTCCAGCATGGAACTTGGAGAAGCTTACCGCGTCGTAGCAGACAGTAAGGGAATTTTTGTCCATTTCGCTCTCTTTGAAGCCTTCGGACGCACTGTCCTCGAAGCGATGATTTCTGGTTTGCCTGCTCTCGTAACTGAATTTGGTGGTGCTTCGGAAATTATCGACGACGGAGAAGGTGAGTTTACACTTAACCCAACTGATTTAGAAGGCTCGGCTAAGAAAATTTTACAATTTGTTCAACAGTGTGATGCCCATCCAGAATACTGGAACCAGATTTCCGAACAGGCTATGAAAATCGTAAGTAACAAATATAACTGGCACTTACATGTCAATCAGCTGCTGTTACTCGCTAAAATGTATAGGTTCTGGGATTCTGTTACCCGCGATAACCGAGATGCTAGAATGCGTTACTTAGAAACTTTATACCATCTGGTTTACAAACCAAGGGCTGAAGTTATCCTGCAAAAACATAATGGGTAATGGGAATGGAGAATGGGGAATGGGGAATGGGGAATTGGTAATTGGTAATGGGGAATTGGTAATGGGTGTCAAAAGTTAGTTTTTTAGTAGCAAATTCTCAATCTCCAATCCCCAATTACCCATCCCCAATCTTCAATCCCCAATTACCAATCCCCAATTACCAATTACCAATTACCAATTACCCAAAAGGGTCATTTCGTAATGAGTATTAACAGGACAATATATTTATAAAAGGTAGTGCCGATGGATAAAACAGTATGTTACCGGGATTTTGTCTATACTGATTGGACTTTAAGTGAAACTAAATTTGCTCCAGAGCAAATCCATCAGCGAGAAACAGTTTTTACAATTGGTAATGGTTATTTAGGAACGCGGGGATGTTTTGAAGAAGGTTATCCCCGTGCTGTACCTGTGACTTTAGTTCATGGGGTTTATGATGATGTTCCTATCGTTTATACCGAACTTGCTAACTGTCCCGATTGGTTATCTTTGGCAATCACAGTTAATGGTGACCGCTTTCGTATGGACAGGGGGGAAATATTAAATTATGAACGACGCTTAGATTTACGCTCCGGTGTCCTCAGTCGTACTGTTCGCTGGCGCAGTCCTAATGGTCAAACGATTGACATTTATTTTGAACGTTTTGCTAGTTTTGCTGATGAGCATGTATTAGCTGTACGCTGCCAAATTACACCAGTAGACTTTGAAGGGTTAGTAGAAATACAGGCTAGTATTAACGGCTACCCAGAAAATCAAGGCTTTAACCATTGGGAGTACATCGACCAAGGTAAAAACGACAAAGGGGTTTGGTTACACTTACGTACCCGTAATTCCCGCATTACTTTGGGTACGGCGTCTTTACTGAAAATATCGGGAGCGGAAGCTGGGGTACAAGTTTCAAATCCTCCAGGCTATCCGACTTTAACAACTTCTTTCACTGCTTCACCGGGACACACGGTAACGGTGGATAAATTCATTACAATTTTTACCAGCCGTGATACTGAAGCCCCTGTACAGTCAGCGCAAGAAAAATTAATTCAATTAACTGATTACAACGAATTGTTGGTTAACCATAAACAAGCTTGGGAAGACGCTTGGCAATACAGTGATATTACCATTGAGGGAGATGTTAGAGCCGCCCTCGCAGTTCGTTACAATTTGTTTCAGTTACTCATCGCTGGTCCTAAACATGACGACCGAGTAAGTATAGCTGCTAAAACTCTTTCAGGATTTGGCTATCGTGGTCATGTATTTTGGGATACAGAAATTTTTATACTTCCATTTTTCATCTATACTCAACCAGCCATAGCTCGAAATTTACTATCCTATCGCTATCACACGCTGAATGGAGCGCGACGTAAGGCAGTACATTACGGGTATAAAGGAGCAATGTACTCCTGGGAGAGTGCTGAGACAGGTGATGAAGTTACACCCCGTTGGCTACCTCCTAGCAACGACCCTTACGGGGAAGATATCCGTATTTGGTGTCGCGACAGAGAAATTCACATTAGTGCTGACATTGTTTACGCGGTTTGGAGTTATTGGCACGCTAGTGGTGACGACGAGTGGCTGCGCGACTACGGTGCGGAAATTATTTTGGATACTGCGGTCTTTTGGGGTAGTCGAGTCGAATATAATACCAAGTACGAACGGTATGAAATTTGCGGGGTTATTGGTGCTGATGAATACCACGAACTCTCGAATAACAATGCCTTTACCAATCGCATGGTGCAATGGCATTTAGAAAAAGCATTGTTAGCCCAAGATTGGTTACGTAAAACTTACCCCGAAAAAGCTAAGGAATTGGAGGACAGACTTTTATTAACTGCTGCACGGAGGTCACGTTGGCAAGACATTATTGATAATATTTGGATACCTTACGACCGTTCCACAGGGTTGATAGAACAAGCCGACGGATTTTTCAAATTAGAAGACGTCAACTTAGCGGACTATGAACCCCGTAAACGTTCGATGCAATTAATTTTGGGTATTGAAGAAGCCAACAAGCGGCAAGTTCTGAAGCAGCCAGATGTTTTAATGCTGTTATATTTGATGCGCGAGTCTCAGGAATTTCCCTATAGTTTGGAAATTTTAGAAAAAAATTGGGATTACTATGCACCTCGTACAGATGTTACCTATGGTTCATCCTTGGGGCCTGCGATTCATGCTATTTTAGCCTCTGACTTAAACAAAACCACTGAAGCTTACGAATTATTTATGCAAGCTGCGATGGTAGATGTGGAAGATGCACGAGGAAACGCCAACGAAGGAATTCATGGTGCTAGTGCAGGAGGGATTTGGCAGGCTGCGGTGTTTGGATTTGGTGGTATTAAATTTACCGAAGATGGTCCCGTAGCCACCCCACACTTACCACCCGGTTGGAGACGCCTGAAATTTAAAATACATTGGTGCGGTCAGTGGCACGAGTTTGATTTGAAACAAGAAGTGGAAAGCATGACTGATAAACAAATTCCAGATATTCGTGGTGTCATATTTGATTTAGATGGCGTATTAACAGATACCGCAGAATATCATTACTTAGCTTGGCAAAGGTTAGCAGACGAAGAGGGTTTACCTTTTAATCGCGAAGCCAATGAAGCATTACGGGGAGTATCGCGACGAGAATCACTAATGCATATTGTTGGTGATAGATATTACCCAGAAGAAAAAATCCAAGAAATGATGGAACGTAAGAATCGCTACTATGTAGAATCAATTGAGAATATATCCCCAAAAGATTTGTTACCCGGAGCTTTAAATTTATTGGATGAATTAAAGCAAGCTGGTATAAAAATTGCTCTAGGCTCGGCGAGTAAAAATGCTCGTCCGGTGATAGAAAAATTAGGTATTGCCGACAAAATAGACGTTATTGCAGACGGTTTCAGCGTACAACAACCCAAACCAGCACCAGATTTATTTTTGTTTGCAGCTAAGGAATTAGGGTTAGAACCGGAAAACTGTGTAGTAGTTGAAGATGCTGAAGCGGGTGTAGAAGCAGCATTAGCAGCCAATATGCTCGCAGTTGGACTTGGACCAGAATCTCGTGTGGGTATCGCTACTCTTGTCTTACCAAATCTCGAAGGTGTCCACTGGTCAGATTTGCAAGCTAAGTTGAGTGAGGAGTAAACAATTCAAAATTCAAAATTCAAAATTGTGAATTTTTAATAGACATCTCCAGAAAACATTTATAGGTCTGAAATTTATATGCAGACCTAACCCCCCTACCCCCACAGACCGATGAGGGAAGGGGGGGTAATTAAGCTTCTCCCCAATCTCCCCATTAGAAATTCGCAATTTTGAATTTTGAATTTTGAATTGTTTACTCCCCACTCTCAACCTTTCCAACCTGTTGCAATTGCTATCAGAAGCGCACTACCAAATGCTAAACGATACCAAACAAATACCCATGTATTTTGATTTTGTAAGAAACGAAGAAGGAAAGCAATTGATAGATAGGAAAAAATAAAGGTTGAAATAATACCTACGAGTAATAAACTAGGTTCAAATTTATTTAAACTGTATATTTTTACAGCTTTATATAAGGTAGCAATAGTCAGGGTCGGAATCCCTAACAAAAATGAGAATCTTGCTGCTGCTTGTCGCTCTAATCCTAAAAATAAGGCTGTTGTTAAGGTAGAGCCTGAGCGAGAAGCTCCTGGAAACAGAGCAATCATTTGACCCAAGCCTACTAGAATACCATCTTTGGTATCTAATGAGTCAAATCCTCGTTTGCGGGTACCAATTTTTTCTGCAAGTCCTAGTAACAGTGACATTACAATTGACATAATGGCAATCATTAATGCACTTTCGGGCAAAATGTCTTTCAATATAAAGCCAAGAGCTAGTGCGGGGATTGTTCCAATTACAATACCTAAAATAATTTTCCATTCTTCCCTTTGCCAGTCTTTTTGTCTGACTGCCATCAGTCCACCTTTTAACAGGTGAGAAATATCTGACCAAAAATATATTACAACTGCTATAACACTGCCAAATTGAATTGCATCGACAAAATCTTTGTCACCAAGCTTTTCCCAATTAAATAGCTTAGTAAAGATTATCAAGTGTGCTGTGCTACTAATTGGTAAAAATTCTGTTATCCCTTGCACAATCCCCATCACGAAAGCTTGAAAAAACTCCATTATTTAATTCCTGTAATGATAAGTACCTGGTAGATGCTGGCGTATTGTATCAACTTTTTTAGCTAGTTAGGCATTAAAGTGATACAAATGCCACTATAGGATAATCCAAATTATGCTGGTTGTTGTTCCAATTCGGCATTTTCTCAAAAAATACTAAAAATCCCCATAAATTTTACGTAAATTAGTAATTATAGGGATTTTTAATCAATAAATTGTTACAAGAACATGGGAATTTGAACTTTTACTGTCAACTTTTACTATCAACTTTTCCAGGTTCCGTGAAAACCATGAGGTACAACACCAGGTAATTCCAACTTACAAACAGCTTCCTCGTTTAACCTGTCAGCATCAAAAACCCAAACTTCGCTCCCGTGAGAATTGCCATCATACACTACTGTTATCACCCACCCCTTTTCAGGATTTTCTGTATCAGGAGCATAAATCGGTTCTGATGGATAACGATTTTCTCCACAGTCCGCGATGGTCACGCTACAATTTTGGTTATCAACGCGGGCGATCGCCCCAAATAATTCTTGAGTTGATTCTGAGGTTGCGCTTAAACAAGGGCGATGTACGTTAAGAAATGTATATGGTGAATATTGCCCAACTCGTCGCTGTGGGACAACAGGAAACTCACAATGCTTATCTAAAACTTCCTCCTTCTTAATTACCTTTCCAGTTTGTGGATTAAGATAAATTCGCCACAACGCGCTAACTGCTGAGGTCTTTGTTTCCCCAGTCGCAACTTCCTTAAGATATTGATTTGTTTGAAAATCTTTGTAAGCAACAACATCCACAATTATTGTCCCGCTTTCGTCCACAAAACCATTGGCAAAATGCCACTGGAACCAAGGTTCGGCTACACTGCGACTGATTAATTTTAGAGTTTTACGGTCAATTACTAAAATCTGAGTCCCCTTGCTAGGTTGCCATTTTAAAGCCTCACTAAAACTGCTTAATCCTAAAAGTGCGGGAAATATATTTAGCCGTACAGGGGGAATAAAAAATACTAAGTATTGTCCTGCGAACACAAAATCATGCAACATCGATATACTACCTAACCGATGTGCAGCAGTTTGAACAATTCTACCGCTAGCAGTACTTTTATATATATGTAAAGTCGGACTAGCTCCTACCTCAACCCCAAAGTTGAAAATCTCTCCCGTCTGTGGGTCGCATTTACAATGAGCTGAAAAAGTCCAACCATCTTGCAAACCACCTAAATCATCCTCACCCCGTGTTTCCAAATGTTGCAAACTCAAAGCATAGGGTTTGCCACCTTCCCATAACGCCAAAACTTTATCTGGTAAAGCCAGTACTGAAGTATTAGCTACATGTTTGGTGGATTTAGATACTTTTTCCCAAAATCCTCCTGGTGCAGTCATGCCATAATTGCCATATAATAATTTATTTGCCGCAGTTTCTTCCTTATAACCAGTTGTTTGCACATAGTGATAAACAGCCGATGCGCCTCTATCGGTAAAATGTACACCAAGGATAGCACCATCACCATCAAACCAGTGGCCCATTTGTACTCCACCTCGTTCTAAGCGTCCAGGCCCGTTGCGGTAAAGCGTTCCTCGTAGACCCTTAGGTATATTCCCTGATGTGTTCGGTAGCGGAGTTAAAGAAAACTCCTTTGCTGGTTCAGCGATAGCAGCAGCCCAAGCTTTCTTCGATTTAGATGGTGTAGAAGTTATCATATGTTTTTCTCACACTGTTTTTTTAACCACGTTATTGCCACAAAAGTAATGGTGGCAAAATGTGATATGAATGTCCACGTAAAATGTGCTTATTATAACCAGACAATTACAACTAATTTTTAACCTTGTGAAAATTAACTCTTAACCTAAATGTAAGAAATTTTGCTTTTCATTAATATGGATGTGTATTCTTGAGTCTGTATTCTTTTCTAAAGATTGAGGTATATAAACCAGTGCGCTTAAAAAATCTCAGACAAAACCTTCGGCAACATCTCAAGCAAAATCTGAGGCAAAATCTAAAACTTCTAGGTTTAGTAATTCTTACATTAATAGTAGTAACAGGATGTGGAGCCAATGCCAATTCCAGTCAAGGAAATGTCATATTTATTCACCCCGATGGGACTAGTGCAGCTCATTGGGGAGCAGCAAGATTGTTATACTACGGTCCAGATGGAAGACTTAATTGGGATAAAATGTCTGAACTTGGTGTTTACACCGGACACATGAAAAATCAAATAAGCGCTACTTCCAACGGGGGTGCAGTAACCCATGCAACAGGAGTAAAAGTCAATGCTGACTCGTTTGGTCTTGATGAAAACTCAAAACCCGTGGTCGCACTTTCTGGGAAAAATATGACAATAATGCAAGAAGCCGTCGCAGCGGGAAAAGGTACTGCCCTTATCAACTCTGGTATGATTCATGAACCAGGGACAGCAGCATTTGTTGCGAAAGCACCACATCGTCGCTTATTTGCAGAGATAACCAAACAAGTAGTTGAGTCAGGAGTAGATGTAATTTTGGGTGGTGGAGAAATGTGGTATCTTCCCGAAGGTGTCGCAGGAAAACACACCAAACCCGACCAAAGCCAGCGTAAGGATGGGCTAAATTTAATTGAACAGGCTAAAAAGAAAGGTTATACGGTCGTCTACACCAAGGATGAACTTTTAAAATTACCGACAAATACCAAAAAAGTGCTGGGTGTTTTTGCTGCAGATGATACTTATAACGACTTTGCAGAAGAGGGATTAAAAAAACTAAACTTACCAAATTACGTTCCTACAGCACCAACGGTGGGAGAAATGCTAGACGTAACTTTAAAAATTATGTCCAACAAAGGTAGTAATTTCTTAGTAGTTTTGGAAGAAGAAGGTACAGACAACTTTAGTAATTTTAATAACGCATCCGGAACATTAGAAGCACTAAAACACGCTGATGATGCCATTGGTGTAGCAATGAAATATATTGAGAGTAATTCTAATACAATGCTCTTAACTGCAGCCGATAGCGACGCAGGAGGTTTAGAAGTTGTTGGACCAACAGAGATAGATTTTCCATTAAATAAACCATTACCAGAAAAAAGTGCAAATGGCGCACCAGTAGATGGTATAGGAGGAGCAAAAACCGCACCGTTTGTTTCAAAACCAGATAAAAATGGTAAAAGTTTTCCTTTTGCTATTGCTTGGTCAAGTTTAGGTGACAACTCTGGAGGAATTGTATCTAGAGCACATGGTTTAAATGCAGATAAACTACCAACAACCGTAGATAATACAGATATTTATCGACTCATGTACCGTAGCTTATTTGGTAAAGAAATTCCACAAAAGTAAATCAGACTATTTTGTTTTGTCTTCTACTTTTTTGTGGGGTGGGCATCCTTGCCCGCCCTTGTTTATTTAGATATGCCCTTGTTTATTTAGACATGCCCTTGTTTATTTAGACATGCCCTTGTTTATTTAGATATGCCCTTGTTTATTTAGATATGCCCTTGTTTATTTAGACATGCCCTTGTTTATTTAGACATGCCCTTGTTTATTTAGATATGCCCTTGTTTATTTAGATATGCCCTTGTTTATTTAGATATGCCCTTGTTTATTTAGATATGCCCTTGTTTATTTAGACATGCCCTTGTTTATTTAGATATCTCCCAAAGAAGTCAAATTCTTATTATATTCTCAATATAGGGAACTAGTTTTCATAAATAAAGTCTTATTGATAATAAAGTCGATTTATAAATTAGAAAAATATGAAATCAAGACTGATTACAACTGCAATAGCTTCTACCATAGTAACTATAGCCTTTGTACAAACAACTTATAATAAAACATCTGCGACAAAACCCTCAGAACTAACACAACAAGCAACCCAGCTGCGTAAGCAAGGACCACAGGGTTTAGAAAAATTTCTCAACATACACGCAAAAGAACTTAATAATCCTTCACCCCAAATGCGTGAAGCTTTAGACGCACTTTGTCAACAAAGAGACTGTCACGCTTCCAAGCTTTACTGGTATACAGACTTAGAACAAGCCAAAGCCGCAGCTAAAACTAGTGGTAAACCAATTCTTTCACTTCGGTTATTAGGGAGACTTGACCAAGATTTAAGTTGTGCTAATAGTCGTTTTTTCCGCGTCGCTTTATATCCAAACTCGGAAATATCTAAATATCTAAAGCAAAATTATATTTTACACTGGCAAACCGTACGTTCTGCCCCAAAAGTAACTGTAGATTTTGGTGACGGACGTAAACTAGAACGGACAATTACTGGTAATAGCATTCACTATATATTAGATAGCGCGGGTCGTCCTGTTGATGCAATACCTGGTTTATACGGACCTCAAGCTTTCCTGCGTCAGTTAGTTGATGGTGAAAAAACAGTCAAAGAGTACACTAAACTTCAAGGTAATGCACGGGAAAGCTTTTTGCGCGACTACCACCGTCAAAGACTAGCTTCTGTTCAAGGTCAATGGAGAACTGATTTAGCAAAACTGGGTATCAAAAATCCTCCGCGTTTGGTGGAAATGCCCACAAACAATAATGAAGCACCTAGCGCTCCGACTGCTGGGACTATTGCTGTAAGTAAAATGCGAGTGGAAGCTCCTATGCTGCGGAATATAACTTCTGCTACTAGTAATCAAGCTGCACTCAGAGAAATTACAGACGAGGCAACTTGGCAGCGAATTGCTCAACTTTATAAGACTGATGCAAAATTAGATAAAAATAGCATGGCTTTGATTGATGCTAAACGTTTTCAAAAGGGGAATACAGAGAGTTTACAACGTGTTGTTGGTAATTTTGAAACCGCGATGGCTTTGGATACGGTAAGAAATGAGTATATGTTACACAGCCAAATTCATCAATGGTTTATGCGGGGAAATGGGACAAGTAATGTAAATGTATTAAATGAAAAAGTTTACGCGGAATTATTTTTAACTCCTAGTTCTGACCCTTGGTTGGGATTAATGAGTAGCGAGGGCTATAGCGCGATTGATAACGATGGGATTCGCAAGAAATAAAGAACCCCACCCCCAACCCCCTACCCCGCACGCGGGGAGGGGGCTACGATTTGCTTGTCGATTTTACCGATTTTTATCGTCTCTTTTTCTTGCTAGATGTAGAGACGCGATAAATCGCGTCTCTACAGATTTTATTTGTATTAGGTTATATCAAAAATCGTAGCCCCCTCCCCGCAAGCGGGGAGGGGGTTGGGGGTGGGGTTTGCTATGTGGAGAAGCGAATATTTGTTGGCTATTATTTGTTGGCTATTTTTTTACGGGAGCTTTTAAACTCTAGCTAGCACTTTCAGTTCAAAAATTTTCTCGATAACATCTTCCACCACAATATCTGGTGTAGAAGCACCAGAAGTTACCCCCACAACAATTTTCCCATCTGGCAACCAATTTTCTGTGATTTTTAAATCCCCACTTAATTCTCGATGTTCAATACGATTTGCAGATAAAATCCTAGCGACACTATCAATATGGTAGGAAGGGATTTTCTCTTCTTCTGCTATTTCCTGTAAATGAGTAGTATTAGAAGAATTAAATCCACCAATCACCAACATTAAATCCAGTTTTTCTTCTACCAAATCAAACATCGCATCTTGTCTTTCTTGAGTAGCGTCACAAATGGTGTTAAAGCTTTGGAAATGGTCATTGAGCTTATCAGGACTATATTTTTTCATCATGGTCTTTTCAAAAAGTTTACCGATATCTTCGGTTTCACTTTTAAGCATAGTAGTTTGGTTAGCGATACCCACGCTTACTAAATCCGCATCGGGGTCAAATCCTTTGGAACAAGCTTTAGCAAATTTCGCCAGAAATTCATTTTTATCACCACCATTCAAAACATAGTTAGCGACATATTCCGCTTGCCCTATATTTAGAACAATTAAATATTTACCCGCAAACGAACTAGTAGCAACGGTTTCTTCGTGATTGTATTTACCGTGAATAATTGAAGTATATTCACGTTTTTTATGCTTTTCAACCGTATTCCAAACTTTAGATACCCAGGGACAAGTAGTATCAACAATTGTGCAGCCTTTATCGTTTAGCAATTGCATTTCTTGCACGCTAGCACCAAACGCAGGCAAAATTACAACATCCCCATCACCAATTACTGAGAAATCTTTTTTACCTGAATCTACAGAGATAAATTCAACTCGCATGTCCCGTAAGCGTTGATTTACGGAGGGATTGTGAATAATTTCATTCGTAATCCAAATTTTCTCGGATGGGAAATGAGTACGAGTTTCGTAAGCCATAGCAACAGCACGTTCCACACCCCAGCAAAAACCAAAAGCTTTTGCTAGATGGATAGTAACATCACCACGAGTTATGGAGTAATTACTGTCTCGAATTTCTTGTATCAACAGGCTTTGATACTCGGACTGCATTTGGTCAGCTACTTCGTCTTGATGACCAAACCCTTTGCGGTGATAATTTTCGGATTGCTGCAAAGAGCGTTTAAAAGCTTTGGTATCCATTATTTTTTGTGGCAGATAGCTATATTATTTTCAGCTATTTTAAATTGTTATTACGCAAATCTTCCCAATCTCCCCTATCTCCCTAATCTTCCCCATTCCCCTCATCTTCCCCATTCCCCTAATCTTCCCCATACCCACTCCCCATTAGAAATTCGCAATTTTGAATTTTGAATTTTGAATTGTTTACTCCCTACTCCCCAATTTCCCACATTTTCAACGCTGAACGCCAAACAAGGTAACCTTGAGAGTTGAGATGTAAACCGTCGGTACTGAGTAAAGAACGGAGATTACCTTCTCTGTCAGTAAATAGAGGATGTAAGTTCAAAAATTTTACACCCTCTTGTTTGGTCATACTTTGCAGTTGTTGGTTTAGAATGCGGATACGATTGTTAGGAACCGCCAATAGTTTCTCCCGTCCTTCCCAAGTGATGGACTCATCACCGTGGGGTAAAATCGACTGAACGACGATTTGTGCCTTAGGATGCTTTTTTTTGAGATATTTCATGATTTGGCGATGGTTCTCTAAAATTTGCTCGTCTTCCACCCCCCGAATCAAATCGTTTATCCCAATCATTACAAATATCGTTTTTGGCTGGGTACGGTCAAATATTTTTAATCTTTTTAATAATCCAGCACTGCTTTCACCAGAAACTCCCTGGTTCAGCCAAGTTTTTTCTTCTGGTAGCAACTCTGGGGGAAACCACATTGAAAGTGAGTCCCCAGCTAAGACGGTTAAATTTTTCGCATTTTCACTGGTTGCTGCTTCAGCTTCTTGCTTAAGAACATCTAACCACTGTTGGTAATTAAGGTTGTGACGTGGTCCTAACTGTGGTTTAAGTTCTTGGTTTTGAGTAGCCAAATTGACTTGATTCTGGGAATTTTGCGTATCAACGAAAGCCGCTGTTCCATGCTGTCGTAGAATAAGCAGCATTACGGCTAACATCAGTATGCCATTAGCTATGAGTAATAAAAATACCCAAGTAGGGAAGGATTTACTAGTAGTGGACACGGTTCGCGAGATTCACTAACACCAAAGTTTACCATTAGTTTCTCGCGACACAAATAAATTATGTAGAGACGCGATTAATCGCATCTCTACATGCTGGGATGGACATAAATCATATTTATTGTTTATTGCTAGGCACATAAATTTTGTAGAGACGCGATTAATCGCGTCTCTACATGCTGGGATGGGCATAAATCATATTTATTGTTTATTGCTAGGCACATAAATTTTGTAGAGACGCGATTAATCGCGTCTCTACATGCTGGGATGGACATAAATCATATTTATTGTTTATTGCTAGGCACATAAATTTTGTAGAGACGCGATTAATCGCGTCTCTACATTGTTGTTGTTCGACAGAATTATTGTTTAGCAGAAAGAAGAATTTTTATTTACTGCTGATGGAAATCCTATCGCCAAACTCTTCGTTATAGCCTTCTTCCCCGTGTTCGTTTATATCCAAACCTTGAAATTCGGCTTCTTCTTTGACTCTTAAACCTACGGTCGCATCAATAAATTTGAGAATCAACCAGGTTCCACCTCCCGCGATTACGTAAGCGATGGCAACGGCTACAATTTGGGTGATTACTTGACCGGGTTTGCCATATAATAATCCGTCTGCACCAGCTGAGTTGACTGTTGTTGTGGCAAAAATACCTGTCAAAATTGCGCCAAATGTTCCACCTATGCCATGCACAGGGAATGTATCTAAAGCGTCATCGATACGGACTTTGTGTTTTAAGCTAACCGCGTAAAAGCAAACTACAGCAGTCATGCTACCAATTAAAATTGACGCCATCGGTGTCACAAATCCTGCTGCGGGGGTAATTCCCACTAAACCAGCTACAGCTCCTGTCGCTGCACCTACTGCGGTTGGTTTTCCGCGTAAAACTTTTTCCAAAATTAACCAGGTTAAAGCTCCCGCTGCTGCTGATGTATTAGTTGCGACAAAAGCTACCGTAGCTATAGTTCCCGAACCTAGCGCACTTCCTGCGTTGAAACCAAACCAACCAAACCACAATAATCCTGCACCGAGTAAAATAAAGGGTACGTTGTGTGGTGGGCTAAGGCGGTCAGGAAAAGTTTTGCGTGGACCAAGAACAATTGCGGCCACAAGTGCGGAAATACCTGAACTAACGTGAACTACAGTCCCACCTGCAAAATCCAGTGCTCCCATACCACCGAATAAACCTAATAATCCACCCTTTGACCAGACCATGTGAGCAAGGGGGGAATAAATAAAGGTTGACCAAAGTAAGACAAACAAACTATAAGCAGTAAAGTTCATTCGTTCGGCGATCGCACCAGAAATTAAAGCTGGGGTGATAATCGCGAACATGGCTTGATAAATCATGAATGCCTGATGAGGAATGGTCGGAGCATAGGATGTCATGTCAGCATAGTTTGGGTTTGCAGCTTTTAAAGCATCCTCATAAGGCATATGAGGCAAATATCCTTGAATTTCTAACCCCACATTGCCAAACAACCAATTCAACCCACCAATAATGTTGTTACCTGGTGCAAAGGCAAGACTATAACCCCACAAAATCCAGGTAACACCAACTATCCCCATCAATACAAAACTCATCATCAGCGTGTTGAGGATGTTGCGGGAACGGACGAATCCCCCATAGAAAAACGCCAATCCAGGTGTCATCAACAACACGAGCGCAGAGGAAATCAACATAAACGCTGTATCCCCAGTATCGGGTGTCGCGGGTTTAGTTGCGTCCGCTGCTTGAGCAAAGGCATCCCCCATTACGGGAGCGCAAAGAAACAGTAGGGCAATTGCCCCTATCGTTACAACTTTCTTTACCACTTTTTCGTTCTTCCTGTGTTCCAACAACTTCACGCTATTTAAATTAATGTGGGCTATTTCACTGAAAATAGCAGTATCAAATAGAACATTAATTTATGCTTATGGTATCCTTAATAAAAATATAATACCTGTGGTAAATGCCAATTATGAAATAAATATGTAACTATATAGTTTTTTACATTTTTACTTCATTTTCTGTAAACAAAACAACAAATGCTTTTTGAGCAGCGGCTCAAATAGCTGTTTTACGTACTTCTAATATTTATCTAAATTAGATAAATCACGTTAAAGCACCAAGATAAATAATAATTATTAAGTACTTTTACTTATAGTAAGGAGATACTTTAATAACAATGATTAGGAAGTTAATGTATCAATTGTAGATACATCAGTCAATTATGAGTATGAAATAAGTTCATTATTTCTATGCGATTTTTGCATAAATATTTTTGATATTATTAGGGGACAACAAAAATAACATATTTACTAGTTGATAGCTACGTAATTGCCAAGAATATATAGTATTAATAAAAACTAAGAGCTATAGTTTAAAGAAGACTTCGGTAATTCTTTGGTATTATCTATCTCAAATACAGCTTTTAATAAAAAATTTGATAAATCTCCTGTTAGTGAAGAGAAAGAAGTGGGATTAATAATAAACATAACAAGCAATTACCTTGCCAACTCAAAGCCAACTTATGCAATATCCCTTAGAACTTACTTTCAAATTATGGGCATTAGCACCGCAAATCTCAGTCGTAGATAAACAGGGTAGCCTAGTATTCTACGTCAAACAGAAATTGTTCAAACTCAAAGAAGCAATTACAGTCTTTGCAGACGCAGAAAGAACTCGTACCCTTTACAATATCAAAGCAGATAGAATAATTGACTTTTCAGCCCGTTATGACTTTACCGACGAAAATGGTAATTATATTGGCTCAGTCAAGCGACGAGGATTAAAATCACTTTGGCGAGCGCGTTATGATATTTTTGATGGGGATATCACAACCCTAAATATTCAAGAGAAAAACCCTTGGATAAAAGTTGCTGATGCTTTTTTGGCAGAAATTCCTATAGTTAATTTCTTTACAGGCTATATATTCAACCCAGCATATTTTGTTCTTCGTGCTGACGGTACAGTTATAATGCGTTTAGAAAAAGTTCCTAGTTTTTTATCCAGAAAGTTTACAGTAAAAGCCCTAGACCAACTTAGTGAACGAGAAGAACAGCAGGTGCTAATGAGCTTAATAATGATGGTACTTTTAGAAAGAGAGCGAGGGTAAACAATTAGTAATTCGCAATTAGCAATAAGCCGAGGTGGCACGCTATTCCCTAAAAGGGAACACTCCGTGTTCGCGTAGCGTCCGCTTCGGATACGCGAACGCAATTACATTTTGTGTATTCGGATATGTAGAGACCTAATTAATTCGGTCTCTACATATTTCTAATTAATTAGCCAATTAAAATTTGCCAGCTTCTAGAACCGATAATTCCATCGACAAGTAAACCGTTTTGTCGTTGGAATCTTCTGACTGCGACTTCGGTTTGTGGTCCATAAACGCCATCAACTTCAGCTCCCATGCGATGTTGTATGTATCTCACAATCGGTCCACCAGCATGATTGGGTCGGATGACTCGTTTAGCCAAAATCATATTGATTGCATTCCAGGTGGTATTGCCAGCAACACTAGTTACCTGAAGACCCATAATTTTTTGAAATCTTTCAGTTGCGAAGATTGTTTCTGGGTCAAGTTTCCCATCTTCTTGCAATGGCTTACCATTTTTATCGGCCATTTTCAGACGATTTAAGGCTGTCTGTAGTCTGAGGGTAGACATATCAACATTATCTTCTTCATCTGGTAAAGGCTTGACTTCTTCAGTTGGTAATTTACCTGTCAAACCTTTGACAATAGCATTTGCCATCTTTTCGGAGTCAAATAAATCCATGTCCTTACGCGAATCACAGAAACAGCACTCGACCAAAATAGCTGTCATATCTGCATTCCGCAATACAAATAGATGAGAACCTCTCTTGACCCCACGATTAAAAAATCCTAGTTTAACAATCTCATCCAAAACTGTTTTGGCAATCTTCCTGGAATTTTCACTAATCGCGAAGATTTCTGTACCATTCGCTTGTCCATTAAAAGCGTTAAAATGAAGTGAAACATAGACATCAACATCAGCGCTCTTTGCCCGATTTACTCTTCGAGAAAGAGAATCGCGCACTGTATCAGCTTTGCTGGGTTTGCATTCTATGACTTCATTGCCTAAAGCTTTTAACTTGGTAATAACTCTATTGCCTACATCTACAGTCAAGTTATCCTCAAATTTTAGACCTCTAGCACCTGTATCCGGAGGACAATTATGCCCGATATCGATTCCATATCTCATAGGGTTTGCCTTTACTTAACTGTAGTTCCTTCAATTAGAAAATATTCGAGAATAGTTGAAAATGGTTGTCAAAAAATAAAAACAATCTGAGATTTTGCGGTTGTATTTGCAAAAATCATGTAACCATTGTAACTACCAGTCAAGGTTATGGGTGACCTATAACTTTTTGTTATTTATCAAAATTTTGGGTGTATCAAGGTCAAATTACGTAAACTATCCATTCTCTGGTGAAATATTGAGTGGTGAAACATAGCAATTAATATAAGGACGTACTTATGGCAAATATACCTGATAAGCTACGTGACCCAAAGACACCTCCAGATGTGGAGATTACTTTACAGGCACGAAAACCCATTATAGACCCTACTTTAGGAATTCCGGTAAATATCCGTAAAAATACTGTTCCAATTCATAGATTAGTTACAATCGGCGATTCAATTACGCAAGGTTATCAAAGTGGGGCAATTTTTAATACAAAATTATCATATCCAGCGATTATAGCTAGGGAAATGGGTTGGAAAGAAATGCGCTATCCTAATTACGATAGCCCAAACAACGGTTTTCCCCTAAATTTAGAAAGTCTAGCGAATAGTTTGTTTAAACAATTTGGGGAGAACATAAATTTTTTGGAATCAGTGCCAGCATTACTATTTTTACGTAACTTTCTGGACACAACTGAGGACTATTGGGAACGTGGTAAAGGTTCGCTTTTGCCTATTCAAAAAGAAATAAATCACAATTTAGCGGTTTACGGATGGGATTTGCGAAATACCATATCGCGTAATGCTGATATTTGTATCGACATTATCAAAAAGAATCCACCAAAGGATGATTTTATGAAACAAGTTGTCGAATATCATAATGAACGTGCTGCGATAGTGGTTTTAAATTCCGCACGAGACCAAAATTTTAAAGCTTTATCACCATTACAAGCTGCTGCTGCACTTTCAATGCAAGGGACATCTGAGACCGAGGGAATTGAAACACTAATTGCTCTAATTGGTGCTAACAATGCCTTGGGTTCAATTTTAACATTTAATGTTTCATGGACTGACGAAGGCTATGATGACATGAATGTTAACGATAAATATACCGTTTGGCGTCCAATTGATTTTAAAGCCGAGTTAGATAAATTAATTGCTGACATCAAAAAAATTCGCGCACGTCATGTAATACTGGGTACTGTGCCTCATGTTAGTATTGTGCCTTTTGCTCGTGGAGTAGGTCGTAAAGTAAGAGAGGGTTCGCGATATTTTCCTTATTACACTTTACCTTGGATAAAAGAAGAACAATTTGACCCCGAAAAACATCCACATTTAACAGAAAATGAAGTGCGAGCTATTGACTGCGCTATTGACCAATATAATGATTATATTGCGGATGCTGTACGTCAAGCTAGACTTGAGGGTAAAGATTGGTATTTATTTGAATGTTGTGGTTTGTTAGATAGGTTAGCATCGAAACGCTATTTACAAGACCCAATAGCTAAACCTGATTGGTGGGATGAAGTAGGAGGAGAATACAAATTACCTCCAGAGTTAGAAAATCTTACACCAAAAATAACCTCTGACTTTTTTGTATCAGGTCCAGGGGGTCGGACTAAAGGTGGTTTATTTTCTTTAGATGGGATTCATCCAACAACCATAGCCTATGGAATTATGGCACAGGAAATAATTAAAATTATGCAATTAGCAGGGGTTAAGTTCTTTGAGAGTAATGGTAGAACCCAGCGAAATGGGGAAGTAAAGGTTGATTTTCAGCGTTTGATTGCGGAAGATACATTAATTTCTAATCCACCACGCAATCTCTATAATGTTTTCGAGATTGTTAGTCAAATCGACAACAATTTTAATGTCTTGAGTAATTTATTAAGGAGTAATTATTAATTAGGGAGTAGGGAGTGGGGGGATTAGGGAGATGAAGGAGATGAGGAAGCAATTCGCAATTCGCAGTTATCAATTCCCAGTTCCCAATTCCCAAATTCCCCACTCCCCACTCCCCACTCCCCACTCCCCACTCCCCAAAATTCAATTGCCAAAATTTCTATTTCCTTTATATCCAGATAAGTCAGCGAGTTTCTTCAATGACATCATTCCTGGATATTGCTTACCTTTTATTTCCCAAGTGGGGAAGCCTTGAATTTTGGCTTTTTTGCAAACCTCCGTTTGGGGGTTTTGTCCTTTGGGGTCGCACTCAATATAGTTAATTTGACTTATTGCAGCTTTTCCAAATAAGTCTTTTTGCTTTTGGCAATAAGGACACCAGTAAGCTCCGTAAAACTTAGCACCTATTTTTTTTAAATGTTTAGCTAATTCAACCTTTGCTGCATCTGTGGGAGAAAGCTTGTTTTCTAATGTATTTCCTGTCGGACTTGCTGCTGGGTTTTGTGTTGGACTTGGTGTTGTTGACTCAGGTGGGATTGAATCAGGTGTTGTTGATTCAGGTAGGGTTTGGGCTTGTAGTTGATTTACGGACTGACACCCAGTTCCTATTGTTGCCAGAGCAATACTCAATAATACTGGTAGGGCGACTTTTAAAGAGGGCATTTATGATACTTGGCTAGGTAATGTGATAGAGTTCCTACATTATCATTTCATTTATATTTTTGCCATTGTAGCCAAACACCTCCGTTTTGGAAATTTACTGCTTTTAGAGACTGATTAAAGGTTACAAAGCTACCACCCACCCGAAAATACGAAATTTTGGGGTCTTAAGAAATTGGAATACGTTATTTTTTTAATGGGAAATTTTTATCAAGTAAATGTAAGCCAATATCATCAATTATATATAACCAAAAGATGAAAAAACTAAGCCCAAAGAAACAGGCAATACCAATAAACAAAAGTTATCATACCTGGGGTGATACTCTTTTTCAGTTTACCTAACCCAACTGTGTAGGCACTTATTTTTAAGCTTTGAATTTTGACTTAAAAACTTTCTTCAACTCCTCACTTCTAGCTTTTATACAGATGAATGTACCAGAAACCCAAACTCCTGTCATAGACAAACCCAACCAACAGCAACCCTTACAAAAACGCCGTCGAAGGTGGTTGTGGGTGCTGTTATCCTTATTACTACTAGGTGGCTCAATCGGAATTTGGCGACTAGTTGTATCGAAAAACGAGCAACCGCAACCTGCCACAGCCCAGACGCCACCCGCACGTCCGGTAGAAACATTAGCTCTAACTTCTGGTAATGGTGTAAAACGAGTCAGTCTGCTAGGACAAGTAGAAGCCAGCCAAAGAGCAACTATTCGCAGCCGGACAGCAGGTGTAGTGGAACAGGTCTTAGTGCAAGCAGGCTCGAACGTTCGTCAAGGTCAAACGATTGCTATTCTTGATAATGCCGACCAAGGTTTAGCCTTAGCAGAAGCACAAGCCCGTCTGACACAGGAGCGCAGTAATTTGCTGCGTTTAGAAGTTGGAACTCGTAGCGAGGTCATTGCCCAACGTCAATCGGAATTGCGTTCCACCCAAGCACGAGAACGGGAAGCTCAAGACAACCTGCGGCGCACTTCTAGTTTGACGAGAGAAGGAGCGCTATCCCAGAGGGTGTTGGTAGAAGCTAGAACTGCTGTAGATGCAGCACGTGGCGAACGTTTACGGGCCGCTGCTGCACTTGCTGAAGCTCAAGCTGGTCCAACCAAAGAAGAAATAGATGCCCAACGCGCCGTAGTCGCAGCAGCACAGTCCGCAGTCAATCAAGCAAGATTGGCCTTACAACGTGCCCGCGTCACTGCACCATCCGATGGCGTAGTTGAATCGCGACTTGTCAGCGTCGGAGATTATGTACAAGCGAACGGTTCCATACTTACTATGGTAAATAGGCAAAATGTAGACGTGTTTTTAGAATTACCCGAAGAACTAAGTAGCCAAGTAACCCCTGGTTTACCTGTGACGCTAACAGCCCGTGCCTTACCCCAATGGCAAGGACGCGCCACAGTTACAGGAGTAGTTCCTGCCGCTAACAGTAATTCTCGACGGCAAATGGTACGTGTACGTTTAAACAACTCACAAAGAAATTTATTACCGGGCATGGCAATCCAAGGTCAATTAGAACTGCGTTCAAATCGTCCTAGCTTTGTTGTACCACGCGATGCGGCTATTCGTCGCGAAGATAAATGGTTGCTTTACACCGTGGATGGCGGCAAAGCCAAGCAGCATGAAGTAGAATTAATTGCAGATATGGGTAAAGAAATGGCAGTTTACAACCAACAGTTGCGACCAGGACAACCCATCATTGTTCGCGGTGGAGAAGGTTTATCCGATGGTGCAGCAGTGCAAGCAACACCTAGAAAGTTATGAGTAATACCCTTTCACTTAAACTTTGATACACGATATAAGGTATCGCGAGTTTAAAAGCACCTCCATTCCCCACTCCCCACTCCCCACTCCCCACTCCCCAATATGAACTTAATTGAAACAGCCGTTCGCTGGCGACATGGCACTTTTGTATTATTTTGTCTGTTAGCTATATTTGGTGTAGTTGCCTTATTCCGCTTGCCTTTAGAACTACAACCAGGAGGTGACCGTCCAGAAATTTCCATTACTACACCTTACATTGGTGCCGCTCCTTCGGAAGTAGAAGATTTGGTTACCCGTCCAATCGAAGAAGTATTGGAGGAAGTCGAAGGAGTGCAAGAGATTAGCAGCAACTCGCGAGCTGGTTTGAGCAGTATAAATATTGAGTTTGACTGGGGTACGGATGTAGATGCTCGTTTAGTAGACGTACTTAACCAGTTGCAACAAGTCGAGGAATTACCAGAAGAAGCAGGTGAATCTTCAGTGCGGGTTGCCAGTGGTGACAACTCCCCAATGATGTGGATTAACCTGCGACCGAAAAATGGTTCTAGTGCCAATGCGAACAGCTATCGCGATTTGGTAGAAGATATAATTGAACCGCGATTGCAACGAGTTGAAGGTGTAAGTCGCTTCCTAATAGCTGGGGGGCAAGAGCGAGAAGTTGAAGTACGGGTTGACCCGAAGGGGCTTTCCGACCGCAATCTTACTATTGGTAATGTAGTCGATGCCATACGTAATGCTAACCGCGATATTCGTGGCGGTCCTTTGGTATTAGGCAGACGCGAATATCGGGTACGGACTGTCAGCCGTTCTCAAGATATTGACCAATTAGAAGGAATTGTCCTGCGTCGCGACTCAGGGGGAACTGTTTACTTACGGGATGTGGCAAAGATACAGATGGGGCGAAAATTCAAAGACAGTTTTTTCTTGATTAACGAGCAACCTTCAGTCGCAATTGGTGTGATTCGCCGGATTGGGGCAAATGTGCCGCAGGTGTCTCGAGGTGTCCGGCAAGCCTTAAAGGAGTTAGAAGCGCAGTTTGACCGCAACGGACAGGCTGTAACTTTTGGTTTTAATTACGATGAAAGTTCATACATCGACCAGTCGGTGCAATTGGTACAGGGTAATTTGATTAGTGGGGCTTTACTGGCAACGGCAGTGCTGCTGCTATTTTTGGGTTCGATGCGGTCAGTCGCGGTGGTAGCATTGACCATTCCCACAACACTTGTGACGGTGTTTATTATCATGGCAGCCTTTGGCAGAAGCCTTAATATTATCAGTTTGGCAGGATTGGCTTTTGCAGTAGGGATGGTGGTAGATAACGCCATTGTGGTGCTGGAGAACGTTTTCACCCACATGCAACAGGGCAAAACACCGATGCAAGCCTCTATTGAAGGAACTCAAGAAGTTTGGGGGGCGATGCTGGGTTCAACTCTTACGACTGTGGTTGTGTTTTTACCACTAGTGCTAGTAGAAGGAGAAGCAGGACAATTATTTACGGATATTGGTATCACTTTGGCTGGTTCTGTCTTACTGTCGCTGTTTGCTGCGTTAACATTGGTGCCAATGCTATGTGGGTTATTTCTCAAACAAGCTGAAGCGCAGCAAATGCTCCAAGGTGGCGACTACATTGGCGGTAATTGGTTAGAACGACAGGTTGGACGTACCTCGGCAGCCTTTAGATTTTTTCAAGAAAGGCTGGAAAGAATGTTAGCGGCAAGTGCTGCTTGGTCAATAGGACAAGGAAAGCGATTGCGTCGGTTGATAGTGCTGTCGATTCCAGTTGGGCTTTTAGTCGTCAGTATATTTTTACTACCGCCAGCCGACTACCTACCGGAAGGGAACCGTAACTTGGTACTGTGGCTGACAGAACCGTTTCCAGGTACAAGTGTAGAGGAGGGTTTAAAATTATCAGCCAATGCTAGAGCCTTTCTCAAACAACAACCGGAAATAGAAAATACCTTCATGGTATATTTACCTCAATTTCGGGCAATTGGTGTAACTCTCAAACCAGAAAATGCAACGAGTACAGGTTTGGCAGAAATAGTCAACCGTCTGCGGGGTAAAAGCTCTACATATCCTGGCTACCGCTTTATGTTTCCCACTCGTCGCTCTATTTTTAATGACCCGGGTAAAGAGTTTGAGTTACAAATTGTTGGTCCTGACTTGAATCAAGTTGAGCAATTTGAGAAACAGATAACCCAAAAACTCAAAGCATTTCCAGGAGTAGCAAATGTACGTTCTGATTTTGTCGCGGGTGCGCCAGAACTTCAAGTAATTCCCAACCGCGAGCGACTTGCGGAGGTGGGATTAAGTGAAACCGATTTGGGAACGATAGTAGAAGCTGCTTTAGGTGGACGCATTGCCTCGGATTTTATTGAGGGTAAAGAGGAGTTAGATGTGACGGTGAAATTGCAAAACGTTTTTGTGGAAACACCGGAACAGTTGCGCCAGTTGTCGCTTTATTCCAATTCCTCACAGTCTGCACCCCCGAACCAAGCATTTGACGGGACACAAACCACTACCATGCAAGCAAACAACCAAGGGCGACAAGTACAGCTAGCCGATGTGGCAGAAGTGCGCGAGACAACAGGACCAGACGTAATTAACCACGTTGACTTAGAGCGTTCGACTACCCTGACAGTCAGCCTCACCCCAGAAGCTCCTTTGGGACAACTACTGGAACGAACTGAAAATGAAATTTTGCAACCTTTACAACAAAACTTGCCCCCGAATTTTCGCTTAGAACTAGCTGGTTCTGCTGACCGATTGACGGAAACTGTGACACAGTTAGCTACGGTGTTTATACTATCTTTGCTGATTACTTATTTGCTACTGATTGCTTTGTATCGTTCATTTGTTTATCCCCTTGTGATTATGGCTACAGTACCAATGGGCATGAGCGGAGCGCTACTAAGTATCGTTGTTGCCAATATGATTCCCGGTGTGAATGTGCCGATGGACATGATTACAGCCTTGGGTTTCGTTATTTTGACTGGAGTGGTGGTAAACAACGCCATTTTGCTTGTAGATAGAGCATTGCAGCTACAGCAAGACTATGGGCAGGAATATGACGAATCCCTGTACAACGCCACACGCGACCGTCTGCGTCCCATTTTTATGTCAGCTGGTACTAGCGTGTTAGGGATGCTACCCCTTGCTGTAGTACCGGGACAAGGGGCAGAACTATACCAAGGGCTTGGTATTGCCCTGACTGGAGGTTTGGCTTTATCTACAATTCTCACGCCAACTGTTGTACCTGCTTTAATGGGGCTTTTACGTGATTTTACAGGAAGAAAGCCACCACAAGCGACGATTGTTCCAGAGCCGGAGGAAAGCAACTCCGTACACATAAGTTGATAAATAAAGGAACCATTAAAAATCAAAAGATTTGTATTGATATGCACACCAAAGATGCATAAGTTTACCTGTTGAAGATTTACAAGAAATACCAAAGGTAACAAGTATCGATAGTTGTATGGTTGTATGGCTAGTAGAGACGTTACATGTAACGTCTCTACATAGGTTAACCTAATATTGTTGGGATGCCCTCTAGTTAGTGAGTCTGGTGGCATTCAGAGCTTTACTAATGCGGTCGCCAGTTTCTTCTAAGTGGGCCAATGTATACACATCCAGATTTTTGCTCTCTTGTTTCAGAGTAGCATCAATATGTTTGAGAAGTTGGCGTAATTCATACCAAGCTACTGTGCGACCATCTGATGGCACATTAGTTTCACGCAGTACCATTTTTAGTAGTATATTCAAATGCTTTCTTTGCAACGAACGACGAATGCTAGAAATCGGCATATCATCACCAGATATAACTTCTGTCCAAATACCGTTTTGCAAGCTTTCAAATAACTCTGGTATCGTCAGTGCTTGTCCTTCGGAAGTTTTTAGCTCTATATCTCGTAACCGATTTAAACGTTCCCCATCCAAAAGTGTATACAACACAGCTTGTTGAAAGTGTAAAATACGTTGGTGAATTGGATAATCAAGACGGTCATTAGCTCTATAATTACCTCTATCCCAAAAGCGAATTGGTGCTAATTGATTAAGTAAATGTGGGGAAAATTTAAAAGCATCTTCCGAAAATATATACTTTTGTAAAAGCGCCAATGCTTGACGTTGTTGCAAAAGTAAAACTGGGACGAAACTCATACGAACATTATCCAAAGTATCATAACTCAAGGATTGCCCACCAATATATTGAGTCAACAAGTAAGCGTTATGTTCATAGTATTTAAGAACCTTATTAAATAATGCTCGCTCTTTACTATAATTTACTCCCGGAGGCAATTTACCTGACTCAAGACTTTGAAACATAGTCAGCGCATTATCCATTTGCCATTGAGAATAAACTAGTATATCGCGACTCATGTCCCAAGCATTTACAAAAGGATTAACATCCCAAATATCTTCATCGGTAGCATAAGATAATTCTGGTTGAGGTGATGCCAAAATAATTTGCTGCAAGAGATTTGTTTCCACTTTTGGGATATTTGTCTCTAAATTTTCTGGTGACAGTCTTTTATAACCGTACTCAACAGCCCACTCGTCATAGCGACCAATAACATAGGGAAAATAGTCCCCTTGTTGTGCTCCCTGTGGTGCAATGTTTGCGGGTAAATAGTCCATTACCGAACTTACTAAACCCTTAGTACGAGTGATTTCAGTATTATTTAATTCCTGGGGAGATAACATGGTGCTACCATGAAAATTGTGACGCAAACCAAGAGTATGACCGACTTCGTGAGCAATAAGATAACGTAAATACTCATGTACGTAGTTTTTCATCTCATCACTATTTGGTGTAGTATCATGCAAAAGTGATACCGCGAGTGCGCCCATTGCTGCTTGAGATAAAGACTGTTTGCTATAACAAAGCTCGTTATCGAGATTTTGTTGGGTAATTGAGCTAGAAATGATGGGCAAATTATCTTGACATGGATTTTTTTCAACTTCAGAAAAGTATTCACTCTTTAGAGATGAATTCAAACCCCTTAGTGTACTGTATTCTTGCCCAATCGAGCGCACCATGTTGGCATCTACGATAATTTTGGCATTTATTATTTCTCCGTTAATTGGGTTCGTACGCACTATTCCTCTCGCAAAACCTGCATCCAAAGAATCAAACCAGCGAATAGTGTTGTAGCGTATATCTGCTGGATGCCAATCAGCATTGTCTGGCATTTGGTATACTTGAATAGCATTTTCCCACCCAGCTTTTTCAAATGCCTTGTTCCACATTAAAACGCCTTCTTTGATTGCATCACGATACTCTAGGGGTACAGTATTTTCAATCCAAAAAACAATTGGTTTTTTTGCGGGAGATAAAGGTAAGTTTGGCTCTGAAGCTTGAAGATGCCAACGATTAATATAACGAACAAAGGATTCTTCCTTTTCATTATTGGAAAAGTTTTCAAAAGCAGTAGTAAAATACCCGACTCGCTCATTTGCAAGTCTAGGAATATAATCACTGTTTTCTGGTAATTGAGCAAAACTGTAATGTACCTTTAAAGAAAGTGACCTGCTATCAGGTAATGTTACAGTAGACGCCCCGATTTCTGAGGAAAAACCATAGTTAGAGTCAATTTCTAGATTTTCTGGTAAACTGTTGACCGAGCCAAAATATGACTTGTTTTCTTCTAAATAATATTTTGCTTGCAAAGAAGACCTTAACAAGTCAGTTAGTCCGGGAAAATCATGCATCAGTAGGTCATTAAGGTTAATGATAAACCCACGTGTGCGAGGCTCAATACAATTTATTTGCAGCGCGTAAAGAACCGAATCGCTAAATGAACGAGCGAGCGCACCTTGCTCTGGTTTATTTGACTCTGCACGGAACTTTACATTACGCACAACAAAGTGCAGATTATTATTGACTCGTCGGAAATAGAAGAGAAAATCTTGTAAAGGCATTCCGCTATATATCCCGCTTTCCCCTATGCCAGATTCTAGGGTTACTGTTGCAAGATAATTTTTATTTAATTGTTCTGGTTTCACTTCCAAGAAAATTTGACCTTCTTGGTTACGATAAAGGGTAAAAAGCCCGTTTAATTTATCAAATGTCCTGCTTATCTCTTGAAATCGATGAAAATTAGCAATTTTACTCTCTGTAAACGCACTGTCAAGATTTGCTAACTTTTCAAGCACTGGTAAAGTATTAAATTCTGGCTCGTAAACATTGGAAATTTGACTAGATTCCGCACAATTAGCCCCAAACAATAAGCTATATAATAGCATTGTCAGGATTGCTATTTTTTTCGCCCAGTATTTCATTTTTTCGACTATCCTTGGTGAAGCGTTGAACGTTTGCAAGACGCTCAATTCTAAATAAAGTATTAATAGGATAGCCGTTTTTGTAATTTTAAGATAGCCTAAATTTTACCAAACTCTGATTTACTGCAAACTGTTGTAAAATACTTAAATAGTCCTCTAAAGAGGACTTTAGCTTTTAGACAGGGAATTTATTCCCTGGCTATTATTGCCGTTTGCGTGTTATCTAAAATACCTTGAACTTGATTGATTGATAACAGGTGTTGTTGGTTGAGAGTTTCTATTTAAAGCAAAACCTATAATTATTGATACTCCAACTAAGCTCCCGACAATGAAAGCATTCAGCCACCCAGAGTAAGTTTTAGTACTTGGTTGTGGTATAATTTCTTCTGGTTTTGTGATTTGCTCTTGTCCCAATTTTTCAATTTCCTTAAACAAGCCTTCCTTTAATTGATAGATGAGAGAGTATTTAGATTTTATTCTATTGACAGAATAAACAATAGAATTACAAGGAGAAGCTAAAATTTGGGAGAAAATCTCGTCAAAAACATTTTTTCTTTCTTCTTCTGATTTATAAAGATTGAAGTAATCGCATAAACAAAATGCTGCAAGTCTCTGCAAATGATAAAGAATCAAAATATCTTTCTTGAGAACATCATGTTCTTCAAAAAGTGCGGAGGTATACTCAGTTCTTTCCAACAGATTTTGAACATCTGCATCAGTTGGTATCAAATAACTTGCAGTTTTTACATATACTAAAGCATATTTTAAAACAGAAGAATAACCAGCTTCAACACCATATTTACCGTATTCAAAACATAGCTGTGCAAACCTATAAGCTGTATGTTTTTTTGCTTCTTCATCTTCTGGTACTAAAAATACTATTCTTTTTAGCGTTGCTTCAAAGTTTTGTAGCTCATTAGTATAGAAATGAATTCGGCAGATAAATAAAAGAGTTTCCAAATCATCAAAGCTCTCTTCTCCGTCAGCGGTTACGGCTTTTTCTGTCCAGACTAATGCTTGAGGATAATTATATTCATCTAAATAGGTATAAGCTATATCTAAATAATGTATGTGATTAAATTGCTCATGTTCTATTGCTTTTTGAAAGTATTCACGTGCTTGAGCGTATAATTGAGGTTTAGTTGGGTTATCTTTATCTAAAGAATCAGCCTGCTGTTTATATAACTGACCAAAATTATTCCAGTAAAGTGCTATATCTGAATATTCTTTAGTTAATGCTTGATAAACTTTAAAAGCTTCATCCCATTCCTGAGTATAAATGTAGCAAATACCTAAGTAATTGCAAGCAGTACTAGCTCCGGGTGAGAGAACGAGTAAATGTTTTAATAAAGGAATCGCATTTGGCCAATCCTTTGCATCCATTTTCTCTTTAGCTTGTCCAAAAAGCTCAGAAATCTGTTCACCATAATCTTGTATGGAATCATAATTTTCTCTAGACCTTGGGTCACTAAGAGTTTCGTAAGCTCCTCTAATTTCGTTAAATTTTTCTGGGTCTTTTTCAGGTGGGTATTTACGGACTAACTGATAATAAGCTCGTTTAATTTCTTCGGGTGAAGATTGCGGTAATACTTCTAGTACTTGGTAAAGCTCGTATGCCATGTTTTTTCAAAAATAATAATTATTTCCCACCTTCCCTAAGAGGGAAGGGGGTAGGGGTTAGGTCTCTTATAAACTGAGTTCAAAGCTAAACATTATATCTACTAAACAGTCACCCATTACTTGAATTTCCCGAACATTATCATTAATTAAAGCTTCTTTTAAGCTCATTACAATCTCATAAAGAGGTGACCTTTCTTGTGGTGGAATTTGCGCCATAAATAGCTCTGCTTTATTAATGAGCGCTTCATATTCTTTAGCTTTTATATTCTGCTTCCACAACTCTTTGACACGTTCAACAGCATTTTCTTTATCTTGCTTATCCATCCGTTTATCAGATTGATTATAAGCTAACTCTACAGTTTTACCAATTTCAGGAATTGTAGCTTTTAGTTTAGCGATACCATTGATGTCATAAGAGAATTCCACTTGAACTGGGTAAGGATTACCATCAACAGCAGGAGGAATATCGGTTATTTCTGCACTTATACCCATATCAATTGCATCAATAGGTAGTCTAGCTTTTCCTGTATGGTCTTGGTATAAACGAAGTAACACTTTATCTTGTTCTGTACTAATTAAGCTGTAAGTTTTTTTGATAGAATATGGTATAGTTGTGTTTGGTTGAATTAATGGTTCATAAGTAGGTATGAATCGCCCACCGATATCACTGTATATACGGATACCTAATCCAAAAGGAGCGACATCAGTGAGAATAAGACCTGATTCGTTATTGATTAGATTTTGAGCAAGAGCAGCTTGAATACATACACCAACACCAACAGCGAGGTCTGAACCCGCTTCTGGGGCTTTTCCTTCTTTGCCGAACATAGACGTAACTAATTGACGAACAGCAGGAATATAAGTGCTTCCTCCTACTAGCAACACCCGGTCGATAGCACTTGTTAGCAACTTTTTGGCGTTGAGAGCTTGTAATATACAGTCTCTTGCTTTTTCTAACAATGGGGCAATTTCTTGCTCAAATTCTTTGCGAGTTACTTCTATTTCTAAGTCAATGGATTTACCATCTTTCTGAGCAAAGTAGGGAATTCGTACTTCATAGGAATGCTGAGTCGAAAGAGCTTTTTTGGCTGACTCTGCTTTTTTCTTTAAATCAAAAGCATATTTTTCGTCAATCTGATAACCGGGATTCTCTTGAGCAAATTTTTTCTTTAGCAACGTCATCATTGCTTCATCAAAATCTTTCCCACCCAGTTGAGGATTACCAAAACTACATTTGACATCAAGAACTCCTGCAACCATTTCTAGGATGGTAATATCTAAGGTTCCACCACCGAAGTCAAATACAACAAGCTGTTCTTCTGCGTTAATATTTTTAATACCAAAAGCTAAAGCTGCTGCTGTTGGTTCATTAATTAAACGAGTTATTTTTAACCCAGCTAATTCTCCTGCATCTAGTGTTGCTTGTCTAGCTGCATCTGGGAAGTTCGCTGGAACCGAAAGCACGACTTCTTTAATTGGAGTTCCTAATGCTTCTTCTGCATAGTCTTTTAGTTTACGGAGAATTAAAGCTGATATCTCTTCTGGTCGATACTCTTTATCCAAAAGTTTCACCATTTCTCCAGTTCCCATTTTCCGCTTGACTTCACGGATTCCATGACCTGGGACATCAATCCAACTTTTAGCATCTTCCCCTACTAATAATTCACCTTTTCTGTTAACTGCAACAATTGAGGGAATAATCGGTAGTTTATAAGTTGGGTCAGGAATGGGAAATGAGTCATTATTTCTATATACACAAATTTCCGATGTAGATGTACCTAGGTCGATGCCGATAGCATAATTGCTTTCCATTATTAAAATTACTCCATCTCAATTTGTTGCTAAGGGATTGGCTATAACTACTTTGGCTTTTTCAATAACATGGGAGCCTACTCTGTAACCCCAGCGTTTACATTTAATAATGTTTCTTGGGGAAATTTCGGATGATTCTTCTATTTCAATAGCTTCGTGTAATTTTTCGTTAAGAGTTTGGTTTGCTTCGGGAATTATTCGTTCTAGTCCCCTAACTGTAGCTATATGAGCAAACTCATCTAATATTTTTTGTAATAAGCTTTTATTTTCATCTGCTTCGCAATCTATCGCTCTTTCTAAAAGACGAAAATAATCAACGGTGGCTTGCTCCCATTCTTCAATTTCTCTTTTCAGGGTTCCATTTTGCTGACGTTGATAAATTAACATCTCATCGAGAGAGTATTTTAACTGTTCTATATCTTGGCGTGTTTTTTGTAAATTTGTATTAAATTCTTTTATAGCAGCAGTATTTTCTTGGATGGCACTAGTATTTTTATAAGATATGCGATTGAGGCTTTTTATATTTTCTAAAGAATTTATATATTCAACAATTGACTCCATTTCTATTTTCTCAGCTTTGGCAATAACTTCTGACATATTGGCTTCTTGTTGTATTTCACTAGAGTTTTTATTTTGGTTAATCTGTTTTTGGGGTGGTTGATTAACTGCGATTAAATCTATACACCGTGAATCTGGAGAAGCAAATTCAGTTTCTTTTGTGGGAGGCTGTTCTTCCCCTCTATTTTTAGTTTTTTTTCTTAGAAAGGAAGGCAACCAGAGAAAATTCATATAAAAATATCCTGGAAAACTGAATTTACTGCTCTATATTTATATACGTCACAGATTGGGGAACTTATGCAAAAAAAAGATTAGTAGGAGGTTGACAAAAATATCTACAACAGAATATGTAAACTTTACGGAAAAAGCCAAATAAACCCCACCCCCCAACCCCCTCGGAGGGCTACCGTGTACACAAGTCGAAAAATAGTGGGATTCTCCTCTGTCATTGCGTTCGCGAACGCAATGACAGGTAATTAGACTTGTGTGTACACCTTGAAAAGATTAACGAGTACTGTCTATTTTCTGTTACCAAGCATTAGAAAAAACTCAACCAGCGAAAGTAGTCCTGGACTAATAGGACTAATCAAGTTATTAAACAAAAAGTCAGCAATGGCTGTTTTTCTGGGAGGGTTTAGTAAAAAAGTCGCGGTGATGATGGCTATACAGGCCAAGGTTGCCGTTACCCAGAAGAAAGGTAAGAAGCTACCCGTAACACCTCGGATACCTCCTGCGGTAAAAATTCCAGATAATCCACCGATACCAAATGAGGTAAATATTAAACCGTAGTTACTGGGGTAATTATCTAAACCAAAAAAGCTGAGAGTTGCGGCGGGCGCAACTGCGAGCCATGCTCCAAGGCAAAACCAGAATA
The DNA here is from genome assembly GCA_019359035.1 of Scytonematopsis contorta HA4267-MV1. Classification (GTDB taxonomy): domain Bacteria; phylum Cyanobacteriota; class Cyanobacteriia; order Cyanobacteriales; family Nostocaceae; genus Scytonematopsis; species Scytonematopsis contorta. The sequence goes on from JAHHIC010000056.1 coordinate 80,408, forward strand.
AGCAAAATGCAACAATAAAATTCGGTATCTGTCCTTGAGATGTATTCAACATCACTATCGATGCGATTAATATTAGGATATTGATGGTAATAACAGTCAACTTGGGTTTAAGACGGTCATTTAACCAACCAAACAACGGACGACCAGCACCATTAAATACTGCAAATAGGGGTACTGCCCAAACTAACTGCTCTGGTTGCAATCCTACAATCTCTTTTCCTACCTGTGCTGTGGTCGCAATTGCTGTTAACCCAACAAAGGTGCCAACGACATAGCAAATCCATAGACCATAAAAAGTTTGGGTTTGGGGCATAGGTAAGATATTGGACTGGTTTTTGTCTGTATCATTTGCATTCAAACTTTCTGAAGAGAGATAATTAGAAGGTTGCCAGCGTGGAGGTGGCATTTTAAGTACCCTAGCGATTGCCAAAATAATTACAGTGAATGCTATACCTAAAATTACAAAAGTGCCACGAACACCAAAAGTTGGGATACCAATCTGGGAATTTCCTTTAATTAAATTTAAAGCTAGAGGTGCTGTTATTAAAGGCGAAAGACCAAAACCGACTACCGTCATCCCCACTGCTAAACCTTTACGGTCGGGGAACCAACGTGCAGCAACAGCAAGGGGTACACCATAAGCAATTCCAACACCAATACCTGCGATAACACCGTAGCTTAATACTAGTAAAGGGAGATTAGGAGCAACACTCGCCAATAAATAGCCAATCCCTACGATTATCCCACCAACTGTAGTCATTATGCGTGGGCTAAATCTATATATATATAGTCCAGAAATTGGCATCACGAGGGTGAACATTACCCCCAAAACCATGAAGGGTAGTAGAATTGTTCCTGGTCTTGTTTGCAGTTCTGCTTCAAATGGACCGCTAAAGATACTCCATGAATAAACGGTTCCTAAGCATAATAAGACAATTAACCCTAGGGGAATGAATAACCAGCGACCTACCTCTGGAGGCAATCCGAGAAGTTTTTCTTCGCTGGGATAATCAAAATATTTGATGCTGTTCATAGATAAAAATCAATGCATACTGATTATTGCTCAAGTCAATCTTAAGGCTTTGTCAATAAAAAATCCCAAATGGAAAGCTATAGGGGCTAAATTAATAGATATCTTTGTTTAATAGACATAGGCGTGAACATTAATTATGCGTTACGTGGAACCCTTGTAGAGACGTTACATGTAACGTCTCTACATTATTGACGGAGATGTCTAATAGTCTAGAATTAATTTTCACGATATGTTTGAATATATGAAAATTCTAGAAAACAAGATGAAAACTTATTCTTTCTCTAAAAATGAAGTTTATCAGATGACTGGTTTAGTGGATTATTCAGAGTTACAATCGCTTCCAGAAATGTGGCAAATTACCTCGAAACTATTTCCAGATATAATCGCTCTGATTGACCCTCATGCCAAACCCAAAGTCAGTTTAACTTATAGTCAATTATTTTACCAAATACAGCAATTTGCTGCTGGTCTACAAGCATTAGGAATCAAGCAAAATCCTACAGATTCTGTAACTCCACGAATAGCATTATTTGCTGATAATAGCGCTTGCTGGATGATAGCCGACCAAGGTATTTTAATGGCTGGTGCTGCAAATGCTGTACGTTCTTCTGCGGCAGAGAGGGAAGAGTTATTATATATATTAGAACATAGTGGTAGTGTTGGGCTAGTTATAGAAAATATTAAAACTTTGAAGAAAATAGAACCTGAAGTATATCAGTCTCAGATTCAATGGGTGGTGTTATTATCTGATGAACAACCAAAGATTAATTCGTCTTTAAAAATTATCAATTTTGAACGATTAATGCAAATTGCAGGTCAGAGTTCCCTACAACCAGCAAAGCTCAGTCCTGAAAATTTGGCTACCTTAATTTATACATCTGGAACTACTGGAAAACCAAAAGGTGTAATGCTAACGCATGGAAATTTGCTGCATCAAATTAATACTTTAACCGCTATTATTCAACCATCAGTCGGTGATAAAACTTTAAGTATATTACCTACTTGGCATAGTTTTGGGCGTATTGGCGAATACTATACCCTTTCTCAAGGTGTGACGCAGGTTTATACTAATCGCCGTTATTTAAAACAAGATTTACAAGATTATAATCCCCAGTATGTTGTTGGGGTTCCCCGTCTTTGGGAATCAATTTATGAAGGTGTTCAAAAATCATTCCGCGATAAAACACCCCGAATGCAAAAATTAATTAAAAGTTTTCTAGCTGTGAGCGAAAAATATATTAAAGCTGTGAGAACTTGGAAAAAGCTAGATTTGCAAAACTTAAATCCGACAACTTCCCAAATAATTAATGCTTGGATAACAACTATTTTACTTGCTCCGCTACATTTTTTGGGTGAGATGATAGTTTACAAAAAAATTCAGTTAGCAACGGGGGGAAAAGTCAAACAATTAATTTGTGGAGGTGGTTCTCTAGCGCAACATTTGGAAGATTTTTTTGAAATTGTGGGGATTCAAATTTTAGTTGGTTACGGGTTAACAGAAACTTCCCCTGTACTTAGCGCACGTCGTTATTATAGAAATTTGCGTGGTGCTTCTGGTTTAACCCTTGCTAATACGGAATTTAAAATTGTTGATTTAGAAACACATCAAACTTTACCCCAAGGAAAACGCGGTTTGGTTATGGCCAAGGGGCCGCAAATCATGCAAGGATATTATTTAAATGCTGATGCTACACGCAAAGCTATTGATAGCGAAGGTTGGTTTGATACTGGGGATATTGGTTGGTTGACACCAGATAATCAAATTGTGCTGACGGGTAGAGCTAAAGATACAATAGTACTGACAAATGGGGAAAATATCGAACCTCAACCTATCGAAGACGCTTGTTTACGGAGTGCTTATATCGACCAAATTATGCTCGTTGGTCAAGACCAAAAGTCTCTTGGTGCTTTGGTTATACTTAATTTGGAAGCGTTGGAAGCTTGGCTTTTAAGCAAAAATCAACCTGCTGTGAATGGTGAGATAGATTTAAATAAAATAGATTTAAATAATCAAATGATTCGCGATTTAATCAGGGAAGAACTTAACCGTGAAGTACGCAATCGTCCCGGTTATCGTCGCGATGATGAAATTATTGTGTTTGAGATAATTTCTGAACCTTTTACTATCGAAAATGGTTTGTTAACTCAAACTCTAAAAATCCGTCGCAATGTGGTTACAGATAGGTATCAAGAAGTAATTAGTAAGATGTTTGGGAATGGGTGATGGGTCAGTTTAGCTAAAATTTCTTTTTCTAAACTCGTTAATGAAATTTAACTAGTATACATCGGCGGAAATAAGGCAACTATTAGTACCAAATACAAAGCTTTTGTTATAAGCTTTTGCGCCTTTTACACTCGCACTTCTGCCTTCATATACTAGTTTCTTTCCCACCTAATTTTGTTTTGCGTTAGGTTATGGCAACTTTTCGACCCCACGGAGCCATGACTCCATCTCTTGTTGTTGTTGCCAATTAAACATTCCCACTATAAAGTCATCAAGTTGCTGCTCGTTTAACTCTTCTAGCTGGCTCGCTATCTGTGGCGTGAGAACCTGTGCCCCAAACTTGGCTCGAATTATAGTACTCGCCGACTCAATCTTACCTTCAAGTTTACCTTCTAACTTAGCCTTGTTAATTTCAGCCTCATACCAAGCATCGATTTGTGCCATCGTTTTCATAAAATCTTCCTCCTCTGGAGTTAAACTATCAGTAGGTATGTCTCGTAGATAAATACAATATTTTATACATGCACTGAGCCATTGAAATTTATTTAGCCTTTGGCAGAGCTACCCTCATCTGGAGTTAAGCACGATGTAAGTGTTCAGACTTTTTCGACTCCCTGGAGCCATGATTCCATCTCTTCTTGTTGTTGCCAATTAAACATTCCTACTATAAAATCATCAAGTTGCTGCTCGTTTAACTCTCCCAGTTTGCTCGCTATCTGTGGCGTGAGAACCTGTGCCCCAAACTTGGCTCGAATTATAGTACTTGCCGACTCAATCTTGCCTTCAAGTTTGCCTTCAAGTTTGCCTTCAAGTTTACCTTCAAGTTTACCTTCTAACTTAGCCTTGTTAATTTCAGCCTCATACCAAGCATCGATTTGTGCCATCGTTTTCATAAAATCTTCCTCCTCTGGAGTTAAGCTATCAGTAGGTATGTCTCGTAGATAAATACAATATTTTATACATGCACTTATTATATCATTTTTCTCCCTGCGCTCCGGCGATAACTGCTTGATGGATTCAAAAGCGCTAGTAGCAGAATGTTTACCTCCCAGCATTTTCAACCACATAGTTTCTGGACTATCAACCAGTTGCTCGATAATCACAATTCCCATCCGAAAAATTTGCGAAAGTCGGTATACACCTGTGCCCAACTCTGTTGCTGGTTTAGCGTCACATGATTTCAGTAGTTTTTCACTGCAATTAACCGTGAGAATCCAGGTAAATGGATTTTGATTTTCAATTTGTTTTTTTGCCTCTTTCGGCAGTCGTTGAGAACTTGTTAACTCCTGTTTGGTTTTGGCGTTCTCTATTAGTTCTTTTTGCTTTCGCTCCCAATACAGATTTTTGCGAGTAATCGATTTTAAAATATCCGTATCTTCTAAATACGAGCTATAATGTTCAATAATTATCGTGGGATGTTCTTGCATTAACTTATCGAATAAACCTAAATCCTCCTGCTGCCACGCAGTTCTTTCTAGGTCTGCGATAAACATTAAATCGATTTCGAGGTCTTCATCATTGCGGACTTGCATATTTTGTAGAGTACCTCCTTTAGTTTTATATAAAGATTGGATATACAACTTGAAAAAGCGGTCGTGTTTGTACTGAGCCATTGAAATTTATTTAGCCTTTGGAAGAATTTTCATGTTACGGCAGTCATTTCCGCGAACCATGAATGCACCTTTTTATTAGTACTTAATCACTGTTTTAAAACCGACTGTCGTTTTATTGTGACAGTTTTTAATGCGGAACATACATTGTGCTTCTATAGGAGTGCTTAAGAAACTCACAACATCTACGTATTTGATGAAAACTCAAACTGCTGTATTAGCTGAAAATGCCATTAAAAGGAAAACACTGTCTGCAAAGTGCCTGTATAAATTGTATTAGCTCGCGTATTTCCTAGGTCGGAAATTAATTGAAAAACGGGAGAAATTGAAATATTATCATTCACAGTCAACCGATATGCAATTAAGCACGATGTCAGTGTTCAAACTTTTTCGACTCCCTGGAGCCATGATTCCATCTCTTTTTGTTGCCAATTAAACATTCCTACTATAAAGTCATCAAGTTGCTGCTCGTTTAACTCTTCTAGTTGGCTCGCTATCTGTGGCGTGAGAACCTGTGCCCCAAACTTGGCTCGAATTATAGTACTTGCCGACTCAATCTTGCCTTCAAGTTTACCTTCAATCTTACCTTCAATCTTACCTTCTAACTTAGCCTTGTTAATTTCAGCCTCATACCAAGCATCGATTTGTGCCATCGTTTTCATAAAATCTTCCTCCTCTGGAGTTAAGCTATAAGTAGGTATGTTTCGGAGATAAACACAATATTTTATACATGCACTTATTATATCATTTTTCTCCCTGCGCTCCGGCGATAACTGCTTAATCGATTCAAAAGCGGTCTGAGCAGAATGTTTACCTCCCAACATTTTTAACCACATAGTTTCTGGACTATCAACCAATTGCTCAATAATCACAATTCCCATCCGAAAAATTTGCGAAAGTCGGTATACACCTGTACCCAACTCTGTTGCAGGTTGAGCACCACATAATGCCAATAGTTTTTCACTGCAATTGACCGTGAGAATCCAGGTAAATGGGTTTTGATTTTCAATTTGTTTTTTTGCTTCTTTCGACAGTCGTTGAGAACTTGTTAACTCCAGTTCGCTTTTGGCGTTCTCTACCAGTTCTTTCTGCTTTCGCTCCCAATACAGATTCTTTCGAGTAATCGATTTTAAAATATCCGTATCTTCTAAATACGAGCTATAATGTTCGATAATTATCGTGGGATGTTCTTGCATTAAAATATCGAATAAACCTAAATTCTCCTGCTGCCACCCGGCATTTTCTCGAACTCCCGTAAACATTAAATCTATTTCTAGGTCTTCATCATTGCGGACTTGGATATTTTGCAGAGTATCTCCTTTGGTTTTATATAAAGACTGGATATAAAACTTGAAAAAGCGGTCGTGTTTGTACTGAGCCATTTTAATTAGTTTAACCTTTGGCAGAAGCTCTCATGTTGCGGCAGTCATTTCCGCGAATCATGAATGCACCTTTTTATTAGTACTTAATCACTGTTTTAAAACCGACTGTCGTTTTATTGTGACAGTTTTTAATGCGGAACATACATTTTGACTCAATAGGATTGCTTAAGAAATCCAAAACATCTATGTATTTTTTCAGCAAGCAGAAATTCCGCCAACTTGCTCTCAAATGCAAGATAATTAAATTTATACAGAGGTATAATTACCTGAAAATAATCACTATTGCTGATTAGAAAATGGGATTAAATCACAAAATGTTCAGTTATAACTTTATCGCTACAAGCAACCTCTATACCGAACCTCTCACCCCTTTGACCATCAATTTGAAATTGAATAGTTTGAGTCACACCCGCGCTAACTTTTCCAGCCTCATCACCGTTTTCATCAAGCAGCCGAACTTGAACTTCGTTTGGAAAAGAAATAGTATTACCCGTTGGACGAATCTCGACACCAATTGTTACTTCTGGGTCGTTAATTGCCGATATTCCTATTAATAAAGCTAACTGTTCGTTACCCAACACAGAAGCAAAATCTAATATTTTTACTCGCTTAACATCAAATATTGAGTTTTGATTTTCACCACTTAAACTTTGCGTATTTTTACTTCTCCAACCAGTCACCACTTGTCGCTCTGGTAGACTATCTTCAATTATTTGCCAAATATTATCAAAAGTTCCGACTAACCAATCACTTAAGCGTGTTAACTGCTGGGATACTGCATCACCTGCTTGAACTCCTTGTCGCTTTATATACAAACGTTGCCGCCAATTCTCATTTTCAATTAGTCCAGCCCAAGTGACAAACGGTACTGATAAACGCGGAAAAGCCACCTCAGCATCACCCAAACGCTCTATCAAATTTTCTGCTTGAGTTACAGATAATTCCGGTAACGGAGAAACACTAGCTCGTGTTGGCGCTTCTGGATAAAACTCGTACCTTACCCACAAAGAATTCATATCACAAGTCAAATTTTCTGCATCAAGACAATAAGTCCGGTCATCTGGGTCATAATCACCCTTATTTTTTAATTCTTCATGGGTCGTATACCCCCAAACCCGCAAACAATTGCCCTCTGGTCTAAATTGCACCAAAATATAATAATCCCCCACCCAACTGGGAATATCCACCCACTCTTGAGCGACCTCCAACTCCCCATCATCAATTGCTTCTGTTGGAATTATTACCAATTTTGTCCCACCTTGTGTCCCACTTATAGTAATTGCGCTACCATTGACAACATCCCAAACAGCAGGCATTTTATCACCACCAAGCCATATACTAGCTGACGATTCGTTATCAGCTTGTATCAAATTTAATACCATATAAAGACATACCCGATTAACATAAGCATTCCAGCGACTATTGGGTGTTGCATGTTCTTGGCTTTGCTCCCAAAACTCAGCTTGTTGTGTTGGGGAAATTTCTAACCACCATTCCTTTGGCTCTGCAAATAAAAAAGTCATCTTTGTTTCTCCTGCTATTACTTCTCAACCAACACAAAGCAATTTTGGTTAATTTTACCAACTACGAACTCGCAGCCATTCATCTAGAGCAACGCTCCCATCTTTTAATTGGTCAGGAATTGAGGTAATATTCACTACTTCTTGACTTTTTTCTGGCTCTTTAACCCATCTAATTAATTCCTTTAGCAGCATTTCTCTGGTTTTACTTAAATTGCGAGACACCCAAACTTGCTGTTTATCTATTCTTTGGGCTATTTCCTTTTGAGTTAATTCATCTTTATAGTACATTTGCAATATTTCTTGCAATTCAGGAGCAAGTTTTCTCAAAGCTGCGAGCAAAATATCATGTATCTGAGCTTTTTGATTTTGACGCTCTTGGAGAGTTTCCCGAACAATTAGTTCCGTTATTAAAGACTCAGAGCGCAATTGTGGTAAATCCCAATCTCCAGGTAAATCGCTTCCTGGTTTTGGTACATCTAGAGAATCAACTGCTGGGTAAAGATAGGAACGCAGCCAAACAACAGTTTTTTTTAACCACTGCTCAATCATCTCCCCATTTAATTCTGTGCCTGAAGATACAAGTAGACTTTGGCGTTCGCGATTGTAAAGATTTGCAATTTCTGACCACAACTTCTGGTCTGGCTCTGGTAACCTCTCAGTACCACCAGCATGTTTTTGAACATACAGTACCTGAAAGCATTTCCAAGCTAATTTATAGCGAGCAATTTCCTCTGGAGATAGCCCAGCATGAGTCAGAGCTTCCACAAAGCGTTTTTTCGTCACTTTACGTAACAAAGCCCAGTTTGTACAAATATCAGCATCCCGACGCTGACGCAAAATATCTTTGAGCAAGCTGGGAAAAGCCATTTTGGCATAGGCTTTTAAATTATCATTTTTTTCAGGCTTAAAAGCATTGAAGATTTTTTCAACTGACGCAATACCCATTTGAAAGTAATCAGCTAAGCTGTACTGAGGGCTGTCATACTTGTTCATTATATTTTTTGCTGCCCAGTAGCAAGGTTCTTGTAGGTAAGCAGACAAATGCATAAAAGCCAAAACCTCAGCATTTTCTTGCCAAATTTTATACCAGTATAGTGACCAAAAGTTTTCTGAAGCTAGCGATTCTGAAGACTTTTCTAAACAACTTTCGATACTTCGGCGCAGTTTATTATCTGTCATCCATTTTGCATTACTATCGCTATCAAAATGAGCAAAAGTGGAAAACATTTCCGTAATTTTTAAACGAGGGCGCATATATAAGGGCTTTGACAGTGCTTGACAGCGGACTATAAAAATGCTGATGCTAAAACTCTATCTTGTTTAGTTGCTTTATTATACATAAGGTGACTGTATTTGCTCAAGTTAAAAATACTTAGTAGTTCGTAACAGCTAATTTGTATCCAGACCGAACCCCCTTCCCTAGCAGGGAAGGGGGAATTAAAGCCTCTCTCCGCTTAAGGGTATCGTGTACACACAAGTCTAATTATTCTAAAAAATATTTCTATCGAAGTGTATAAAGCTAAAAATCTCAACCAACCAGTAAATAGAAGGGTTAAAGCAAACAATGCAAACCCCGAAAGAAAAAATTTTATTCACAATAGACAACTTGAGTGAATAAAAAGAAAAACCAAACCAATAAGTAAATAGAAGGGTTCACAAGTTAAAAACTCTCGTATAAATACTTTAAGTCACAGATAATTTATTTTCTGTGAATAAGTCAAAAAAGTAAACCAATAAGTAAATAGAGCGGTTGATTAAATTGACTGCATAAAGAATAAAACGAGAAAATTGCTGAACCATAACTTTACTTTCTAAGAATCGACAACACATACTCTAAGGAGAAAAATCATGTTAAACAATGAAACCATCTTAAAAAACTTTGCGTTAGTGGAAGAACTTGACGAACAAGCTTCTGAAACTATTAGTGGCGGATACGAAGTGTTTACACTTAAAAACAACACGAGATACAACATTACCTACATCTTAGATGGTAAGAAATTCTTACACAAGCCAAATGAATCATGGATATGGACTGCCTACAAAGGAGGAAAAATCACATTTGATACTGACGGTAGAGCTGGATACAAAGAAAGCAAAACATATAATTTGTCGGATGGAAGAAAATATGAATTCCAAGATAATCTATCCACTCCTGGCAACCCATATGATATCGAACTCTATAAAGTAGCTTAATGTGCGATTCCAAGAGCGAGTTTACTGTTTTATTTTATTTAAATCAGTATACTTCGCTCGCAATGATGGTAAATATTTGTGCCCATTTGCTTATGTAAGCCGTTAGCCCTGAAACATTTGTAGAGACGTTACATGTAACGTCTCTACATTCTTGAACGGAGATATCTATTTTTTTGCTAATATTTTGTACTTGAAAATGAAATACCAAATTGCCCTTCAACATAGTGAGGAAGACTGCGGAGCAGCTTGCCTAGCCACCATTGCCAAACATTACGGACGCACCTTTGCCCTAAACCGCGTTCGGGAAGCTGTTGGCACTGGGTCAAGAGGAACCTCTCTGCTGGGTTTAAGTCGGGGTGCAGAAGTCCTTGGATTCAATACACGTCAAGTTAAAGCAACCCCCCAACTAATCGACCAATTAAATCAGGCTCCTTTACCAGCGATTATCCACTGGAAAGGCAATCACTGGGTAGTATTATACGGGCAAAAAGGTAAAAAATATGTAATCGCAGACCCAGGCGTTGGTATTCGTTATCTTACTCGCAAGGAGTTAATCGAAGGTTGGGGTAATGGCGTCATGCTACTGCTAATGCCAGACGAAGGTCGCTTTTATCAACAAGAATCAGATAAAATTGGTGGTCTGGGACGTTACATCCAACGAGTTTACCCTTATCGCTTTATTATTGCTCAAGCAATTGCCATTAATATTGCCATTGGTTTGCTTTCCCTAGTATCTCCCTTTATGATGCAACTACTCACCGATGATGTTCTAGTGCGGGGAGATGTTCAACTATTAACCACTGTCGCTATTGGCACTATTGCCATGAACTTAATTAGAAGTGTCATTAGCTTAGTACAGTCCCACCTCATCGGTCACTTTGGTCAGAGATTACAGTTAGGACTAATTTTAGAATACGGACGCAAGCTGTTACATTTACCTCTATCCTACTTTGAAGGACGGCGCAGTGGAGAAGTTGTTAGCCGCATAGCTGATGCCAATGCTATAAATAACTTAGTTTCCCAAATCGTTCTTGGATTACCCAGCCAATTTTTTATTGCTATAGTCTCTTTGGGCTTTATGCTCTTTTACAGCGTAGAATTAACTTTAGCATCTATAGTTGCATTTATTTTTGTGACGGCTGTTAACTGGCTTTTTCTACCAGCAATACGCCAGAAAACCCGCAATTTAATTGTTTCTGGCACGGAAAACCAAGGCTTTTTAGTGGAAACCTTCCGTGGCGTACAAGTCTTAAAAACTACCCAAGCTACACCTCAAGCTTGGGACGAATACCAAAGCAATTTCGGTCGCCTTGCCAACCTGAGCTGGGGTAACATGAAGCTAGGGCTTTATAGCAGTACAGTCACCAGCATTCTTTCAACTTTTATTAATATTGGCATCCTGTGGATAGGTAGTTACTTGGTAATCAATCGCACTTTAAGTATTGGGCAATTGATGGCGTATAACGGGATGAGTGGTAATTTTCTTAGCTTTCTGGATGCTGCAATTGGCTTAGTAGATGAATTTATTACCGCTCAAATAGTTGTTCAACGTTTAACGGAAGTTATCGATGCTACCCCAGAAGACGAAAATGATTTTAAAAAACCTTGGGCACAAATTTCTGGTGATGCGGATATTACATGCACTGAACTTAACTTTCATCATTCAGGTAGAGTAGACTTATTACAAGATTTTTCCTTAACTATTCCTGGTGGCCAAGTAATTGCTTTGATTGGTAAATCTGGTTGCGGTAAAAGTACTTTGGCAAAATTAATTACTGGTTTATATAAACTTCAGTCAGGCAATATTCGTTATGATTTTTATAATCAGCAAGACTTGTCTTTAGAATGTTTGCGACAACAGGTTGTATTAGTACCCCAAGAACCCCACTTTTGGAGTCGTTCTATTATTGATAATTTTTACTTTAGCTATCCTCACATTAGTTTTGAAAGTATTGTAGAAGCCTGTCAAATTGCTGGTGCAGATGAATTTATTAGTAAACTTCCTGATAAATATCAAACTATTTTAGGAGAATTTGGTGCTAACCTCTCTGGTGGACAACGGCAAAGATTAGCAATTGCTAGAGCAATAGTTACCAACCCACCCATCCTTATTTTAGATGAATCCACTGGTGCCCTTGACCCAGTAAGTGAAGCGCAAGTATTAGATAGACTTTTACACTATCGTCGGGGTAAAACTACTATTTTAATTAGTCACCGTCCCAAGGTTATACAGCGGGCTGATTGGATTGTATTACTAGACCAAGGACGTTTAAAAATCCAAGGTAGACCAGAAGACTTACGGAAATTACCGGGCGAACATTTAGATTTCTTAGACGAATTTATTTCTTCTCAAAATGCATTGACACTTACATCTTCATCCATTCATCGAAACGGCAAATCAGCTGCAATTAATTAGTATATTTGACATTTCCTTTACATTTTATTCAAATAGATATGGTTAGCAACACAGATTTTTTACCCCCAATTCAAACAAACGAATTTCTACCACCAATAAGTCGCTGGACAACCTTTGGCGGAATATTTATTCTCTGCATTTTAGGATTAGCAGCACCAATTGCAGCCGTCACTAAATACAAAGAAACAGTAAAAGGACAGGCTGTTGTCCGTCCAGCAGGAGAATTGCGAATTGTGCAAGCAGCGACAGAAGGTCAGGTAATGCGAATTTACGTCAAAGAAAATCAAGTTGTAAAAAAAGGAGATGTTATTGCTAGTATCGACGACTCTCGTCTGCAAACCAAAAAAAGCCAATTGCAAACTAGTGTCCAACAAGCTAGATTACAACAGGTGCAAATTAATGCCCAGATTAATGCCCTCAACAGTCAAATTAGAGCCGAAATCAATCGTCTTAACCGCATTATTACTGGTGCCGAAGCTGAATTAAGCGGTCGCCGTCGAGCACATCAAGATAAAAAAGTGACTACATTCTCTGAACTCCAAGAAGCTGATGCCAACGTCAAAATAGCAGAGGAAGAATTGCAATCAGCAAAAGTAGAGTTAAAAAAAACACAAGCAAATTTTCTAGCGACTGAAGCAGTCCTGGCCGCAGCAAGGTCAAGGCAAAAGCGATATGACACTATAGCGATAGAAGGGGTTTTACCTAAAAATCAGTTGGAGGAAGCTCAACTGGCAGTAAAACAGCAACAGCAGGCAGTGGAAGCACAAAAAGCTGTTGTGGAGATGCAACAACAAACAATTAAAAGGTTACAACAAGCGGTGTTTGCTGCCATTGCCAGAAAACAACGTACCCAAACTGCTTTAAATCCCAGTTATGCGGAAGTTGAAATTGCCACCGAGCGTATTGCCCAAGAAAAAGCCGCAGGGGAAAGCAACAAGGCAATTTTAGAAAAGGAAAACCAAGCGCTGATTAAGCAACGGATTGAAATAGAGAAACAACTAGAGCGCGATACTAGCGAACTTAAGCAAGTAGAACTTGACTTGGCTCAAACCAATATCGCAGCTACAGCAGATGGTATCATCTCCCAAATTAACCTGAGAAATTCTGGTCAAACCGTGCGTGCTGGTGAGTCAGTGGCACAAATTGTCCCTAGTGATGTGGCTCAAGTTGTGAAAGCTGCTATCGCATCCGACAATAAAGGTAAGTTAAAAATTGGCCAAAAAGTCCAAATCCGGGTGAACGCTTGTCCTTATCCAGATTACGGTATTCTCAACGGTAAAGTGCAGGCAATTTCTCCAGATGCGATTGCTCCTCAAAAGGATGGTGCAAATGCATCAAGTACTAATGAAACTGCTGCTCTAAGAGCAGCTGCTACTGGTGCTTTTTATGAAGTGACAATTGAGCCGGAAACTCAAATTTTAGGTAAAGGTAAAAACCTATGTCACATTCAACTGGGAATGGACGGTAGGGCTGATATTATTTCCCGTGAAGAAACTGTGCTGCGATTCTTTCTCCGTAAGGCAAGGTTGATTGCTGATTTGTAACTTTTGATTAATGATAATCAAAAACAGAACTTACGCAACTGGCACTATGTAAAGGTTCGTAGTTGGGCTTCAGCCCATATTTATTTAACTTTTTGATGCCCATTTTTTTGTCATGTAAAGCAATGTACTTACCTATACATCTGGTGAAAAAGAATGTAGAGACCGTAAATTTAAGGTCTTCACAAGAAATTTTGCGTTTTCATAAATTTTTTGCTGAGGTAGTTTCACTAAATTTATTACTATGCTTTTCTCGGTACTATCCTGAAGATAGATGCCAATTAGAACGATTTTATATTACCTTCGTAAATATATATTTAACAGTGATGCTGTGCTGTTTCTGCATACTGTCACTTTGTATTAATATTTGTTGCTCATACTAAAAGTGAATTTGCTTTAATATAAATAAATCCTAAGCAATAGGAGCCTTTTTATGATTGGTCTAATAATTACTTGGTTAGTAACAGCTATTAGCTTTTTGATAATTTCTAAACTGCCTATAGGGGTACAAATTGACAATTTTAACAAAGCCTTGACTTCTGCTGCTGTAGTTGGCATATTGAATGCACTTTTGTTACCTATTCTCACTTTGTTTACGTTTCCTGCTATTATCCTGACTTTAGGTCTATTTTTCTTCGTTTTGAATGCAATTATATTTGCTTTAGCTGCCTATTTAGTGCCAGGATTTAGCTTAAGATACGGTTTTTGGAGTGCTTTAATTGGCTCATTTAGCCTAGCAGTTATTAACTCTATTTTGTTCAGAGTAGTAGCGTCACTGACATAATTTTTGTATGATTTGATAATAAACTGCCAAGAAGCCAAGAAGAATAGGATTGAATTTTCTTGGAGTTCTTGGCATCTTGGCGGTTGGCTCAAATCAATAAAACCGAAGCTCGTAGAGACAGTAATTTTACGGTCTCTACAGAGGTTAGTAAATTAATGACTACTATTGGTAGTTGACGAAGCTTGTGCTTCTCTTTCGATTACAGCAACTAGTAATTGCTCGCGTTGTTCTAGATGAGCGAGAAATCTTTGTACTTTTTGTTTTTTCTGCCGTACTTTCTCTAGAAGATTTGGGTAATAATTTTTATCAAGATATGCTGTAACGCGCTGTTCTTGTTCTTCCTCGGACATGATACCTGCTGAGGCATATTTATCAAGTTCATCAAGTTCTGCCCAGCGTTGGAGTTGTTCAGATGTTGGTTGGTAAATTTCTGATGACATATCTAATTTCTTTTTATTCAAATGGTTATGATAGTCGGCGTTGTTCTTGGTCGATGAGGAATACAGCAGCTGCATTCGATGTGAGAATCATTTCACCTTACCCATCTGTTTCAACAAAACCTATGTTTTCATAAAACCCTCTTACAGATGGAATAGTTATTGCTTTAAGAATACCACTCAGTTCAAATCTTTGGCTTACATAATTTATATTACCATGAGAATAAGCCATGTAATCATGATTTTTTACAACTAAAATATATAATTTATATGATAAATAAAATGTAATCATGGGCATATAAATAAATTCATTGATGAACTTAACTATATGTCTGAAATATTGCTACTTATGCCTTCAAGAAAATGTCTTTTATTTTTAAATTCATATTATACAAGTTTAATATCAAAACTCTTACAGAATAGAATCATTTATTTTGAGCAGTTTGAAAAATTATTGGATGTTTTCTCTTGAGGATGTGTTGTTTTCCAAAATAAACCTTTACCATTGTAAGTAAAGAAACATTTCTTCAACCGACCACATGAAACGCATCGTCTTAATTGCTGGATTTGAGTCTTTTAACGCTGACCTTTACCGCAAAGCAGCAGACTTTGCCATAACTCGCTGTCCCGAACTAGACATCCAGGTATTTAGCGACAGAGACATAACCAGCAAGCGCAGTCAAGTAGAAGCAGCACTACAAAAAGCCGACGTATTTTTCGGTAGCCTACTATTTGACTACGACCAAGTATTGTGGTTGCAAGAAAGAATTAAACAGATTCCCATCCGTTTAGCCTTCGAGTCCGCTTTAGAATTAATGAGCTTCACTAAACTGGGGGATTTTGCCATAGGTGAAAAACCTAAGGGAATGCCTAAACCAGTAAAATTTGTTCTAGATAAATTCAGCAACGGACGCGAAGAAGACAAACTAGCAGGTTACATCAGCTTCCTCAAAATTGGACCCAAACTCTTAAAATTCGTTCCAGTACAAAAAGTACAAGACCTACGTAACTGGTTAATAATTTATGGCTATTGGAACGCAGGAGGTTCAGAAAACGTAGCCTCATTATTTTGGACATTAGCCGAGAAATATTTAGACTTAAAAATTGGTGAAATACCCCCACCAATCGAAACACCCAACATCGGTTTATTACACCCCGATTATTCAGGTTACTTTGAATCTCCTAAAGCCTATTTAGAATGGTATCAAAAAAATATTACTGAAAAACCCCACTCCGTAGAGACCGAATTAATTCGGTCTCTACCCCACTCCCCAATCATAGGAATATTACTGTATCGTAAACACGTAATCACTAAACAACCATATATTCCTCAATTAATTCGTCGTTTTGAGAAAGCGGGCTTAATACCTGTACCCATATTTATTAATGGTGTAGAAGGACACGTCGCAGTTCGCGATTTAATGACAACCGATTACGAAACTCAGCAGCGTCAAATCGGAAACATCGAAACACCATCCCTCTCCAAAGATGTTGTAAAAGTTGATGCAATAGTTTCCACAATTGGTTTCCCCTTAGTTGGTGGACCAGCAGGTTCAATGGAAGCTGGACGACAAATCGAAGTAGCAAAACGTATTCTGACTGCTAAAAATGTTCCGTATATAGTTGCAGCACCCCTATTAATACAAGACATTCATTCATGGACGCGCCAGGGTATAGGCGGATTACAAAGTGTGGTTTTATACGCATTGCCTGAGCTTGATGGAGCAATTGATACTGTTCCTTTGGGTGGTTTAGTAGGAGAAAATATTTATTTAGTCCCCGAAAGAGTCGAAAGATTAATTGGTCGAATCAAAAGTTGGGTGAATCTGAGACAAAAAGCTACTTCCGAAAAAAAAATTGCGGTAATTTTATATGGGTTTCCTCCTGGTTATGGAGCGGTGGGAACTGCTGCTTTGTTGAATGTTCCTCGCAGTTTAATTAAGTTTTTGAATGCGCTAAAAGAGCAAGGTTATTCTGTTGGGGATTTACCTGAAGATGGGGAAGAGTTAATTCGTTTGGTAAAAGAAGCTGATGAAAATCCTAATATCTCTAATATTTCTGTTAATGCGCGACAATTAGAAAAATGGTTGGGTTATCTCCAAACATCTCGCATCGAAAAGCAATGGAATTCTCTAACTGGTAGTGGAATCAAAACCTATGGAGATGATTTTCATATTGGTAGTGTGCAATTCGGAAATGTTTGGATTGGGGTACAGCCTCCTTTAGGTTTACAAGGTGACCCGATGCGGTTAATGTTTGAGAGAGATTTAACGCCTCACCCTCAGTATGCTGCTTTTTATAAATGGTTACAAAATGATTTTCAAGCTGATGCTGTGGTTCATTTTGGTATGCATGGGACTGTGGAATGGTTACCTGGTTCTCCTTTAGGAAATACTGGTTATTCTTGGTCGGATATTTTGTTAGGTGATTTACCTAATTTATATATATATGCTGCTAATAATCCTTCTGAGTCTATTCTGGCTAAGCGTCGTGGTTACGGGGTTTTGATTTCTCATAATGTTCCTCCTTATGGTCGTGCTGGTTTGTATAAGGAGTTAGTTAGTTTGAGAGATTTAATTGCTGAGTATCGGGAAGATTCGGAGAAGAATTATGTTTTGAAGGAGGCTATTTGTAAGAAGATTGTTGATACTGGTTTGGATGCGGATTGTCCTTTTGAGGAAGCTCGGAAGTTGGGGATTGCTTTTAGTCCTGAAAATGTGAGGTTGTTTAGTGGTCGTGCGTTTAATGATTATTTGGTGGTGTTGTATGAGTATTTGCAGGTTTTAGAGGGTCGGTTGTTTTCTTCGGGGTTGCATGTTTTGGGTGATGCTCCTGATGAGGTAGAGATGGGGGGGTATTTAGAGGCTTATTTTGGTAACGAACCGCCAAGTAGCCAAGGTAGCCAAGGGGAGAGAGAGGAAGAAGAGAAGGAGAGGGAGGTGGTTCGGGGTTTGTTGATGCGGAGTACGGATGAGTTGACTAATCTTTTACGGGGTTTGAATGGGGAGTTTATTCCTCCTGCTCCTGGTGGTGATTTGTTACGGGATGGGCCTGGTGTTTTGCCTACTGGTCGGAATATTCATGCTTTGGACCCTTATCGTATGCCTTCTCCTGCTGCTTATGAGAGGGGGCGGGAAATTGGACGAAAAATTATTGGTCAGCATTTAGAAGAGTATGGGGAGTATCCGGAGACTGTGGCTGTTATGTTATGGGGTTTGGATGCTATTAAGACTAAGGGTGAGTCTTTGGGGATTTTGTTGGAGTTGGTGGGTGCTGAACCTGTTAAGGAGGGGACGGGACGGGTTGTTTGTTATAGTTTGAAGTCTTTGGAGGAGGTTGGTCATCCTCGTGTTGATGTTTTGGCTAATTTGTCGGGTATTTTCCGCGATAGTTTTGTGAATGTTATTGAGTTGTTGGATGATTTGTTCAGACGTGCTGCTGATGCTGATGAGTCTGTGAATGATAATTTTATTAGGAAACATGCTTTGGCTTTGAAAGCTCAAGGTGTGGAGAATTCTTCTGCTAGGTTGTTTTCTAATCCTGCTGGTGATTTTGGCTCTTTGGTTAATGACCGGGTTGTTGATAGTAATTGGGAGTCGGGTGATGAGTTGGGTGATACTTGGAAGGGTCGGAATGTTTTTAGTTATGGTCGAGAAGATAAGGGTCAAGCGCGTCCGGAAGTTTTGACGCAGTTGTTGAAAAGTACTAGTCGTATTGTTCAAGAAATTGATTCGGTGGAGTATGGTTTAACTGATATTCAAGAATATTATGCTAATACTGGTGGTTTAAAAAAAGCTGCTGAGAAACAACGCGGAAACAAAGTAAAAGCTAGTTTCGTCGAGAGTTTTTCAAAAGATATTACACCGCGCAATTTAGATGATTTATTGCGGATGGAATACCGCACTAAGTTATTAAACCCTAAATGGGCTGAGGCTATGGTGCAACAAGGTTCTGGTGGTGCGTATGAAATTTCTCAACGTATGACGGCGTTAATTGGTTGGGGTGGTACTGCTGATTTTACTGATGATTGGGTGTATGAACAAGCATCTGATACTTATGCTTTGGATTCTGAAATGGCGGAAAAATTACGCAAAGCAAATCCTGAAGCTTTTCGTAATATTATTGGACGCATGTTGGAAGCACATGGTAGGGGTTTTTGGGATGCTAATGATGAAAAATTACAAAAGTTGCGCGATTTATATGAATTGACAGATGAGCAATTAGAAGGAGTTGTTTCTAATTCGTAATTTTTCTACATATAAATTATATTAATTATCTTGCGTGTTTTCTACCTTATCGTCAGTCTATAATTAACTGTACATTGGGGTCATATACGGCTATTAACAAAGTAGTAAACATTACCACAAGTAAATAACATGATTAAAAGTATATTTCATACAGCAAGCTGTTGTTTGGTACTAATTGCTTCTCAATTATCATTTGTACCCACTTATGCTCAAATCAGAAATGTACCTCCCACTAGAAATGTACCTCCTAATCCCACTTCTACCCCTGCTCCAAGTCGCATGAATCGGACGTTGATAGTTGGTGAATGGAGCGAACCTGGTAAATGTGAACAAACCCGTTACGTGTATACCGCAAATAATAGATATATGTTGATGGAAAAACAAGGAATAACTTGGAAGACTTTATATAAAGGTATATATACTTTTAATCAAGGAAACATTCTAATCGCTGAAGGCTCAAATATGGGTGCTACTACTTTAGAAGTTAAGAGATTAACGAGTTCTACTCTTCAAGCAGAAATTCCTCCCACAGCAGAAGATAATAACTCAAAGCCTGAACCTATAAACCATGTCAAATGCCCTAGACCTTAATTATTAAGGACTCCCAAATTTAAAACAGATCCAATTACTTCTTGTTGTATGTTGTTGTGGGATGGGCTTCCGTCCTCTGGAATGTTGTTGTGGGATGGGCTTCCGTCCTCTGGAATGTTGTTGTGGGATGGGCTTCCAGCCCGTCCTCTGGAATGTTGTTGTGGGATGGGCTTCTAGCCCGTCCTCTGGAATGTTGTTGTGGGATGGGCTTCTAGCCCGTCCTCTGCTATTATGGGCATTTCTATGGGCGGGCAAGATGCCCACCCCACAAGAAAGGGGGGGCTGTGGAGCTAAGTCTCTATTCCGGCTAACAAACTTTTCGCCAAATCTATCGCTTCATCCTTCGTCCCAATCCTTCCTTCCACTTGCGCTACAACGATTTCAGTAAGAATTTTCCCCACTACTGGCGAAGCAGGGATATTTAGTGCTATTATTAGATCCTTCCCATTTACCAGAGGTATGGGATGAGCAACCGGATCATCAGGGCTAAGGTAGCGGGATACTAAGGGTGCAATTCCCCCTACCAGATTAACACGTGCTACAGCCAAAACAGCGGTAGCCGGGAATACAAAACCAACTCCCTGAAAGAAAAAATACTGTTCTCGCAAGGATAAGGATAAGTGTAATTGCGGGGACAGTTTCAGGGCGGTAATTACAGCTTTAATTTCCGCACGGCTGTACGTCAAATCCTGCAATTCAATTTCTGCTGTTTCTGGATTCGGGTTTACAATACACGCTAGTTTGGCAATACCCAAAAGTGTGGTTTTAACAGTGTCCCGCACAGCTAGCTCCAATTCTATACCAAGTTTTTGCCAAATGGTACTAATTTGTGCTGCGGCTGTGTCTATTTTTGTTAATAAATTTAAACCTTCTTCTGTAACGCTTTTAAAGTAAGGAGTTAGTAATCTATCCTCACAAGCTTTTACTAACCAATGCGTACCTTGAGAATTTTGTAATAAATATCCGACTTCCACCCTTACTCGTTCGGCTGAGACATTTTCTATATGAGATGCTAAATCGCGAATAGTTGTTTGAGTTTCTTCCTCGATTGTAAAACCCAGTTGAGCCGCTTGGCGATATCCCCGCATTAACCGCAAAGGGTCGTCTTCTAAGTTTGTGGGTGATACCATCCTCAAGATACCTTGTTCCAAATCGCCATAACCTCCTAGCGGGTCAACGATTTCTTGGGTATGAGGATTGTAGGCGATCGCATTTATTGTAAAGTCTCGTCTATGTAAATCCGTGGCTAAACTGGTACCTTCTTGCTGAGCAATATCCACAGTCGCATTGGGGAAAACGACACGAGCAATTTGACGTTCTGCATCAAGTAAAACAAAGCCAGCCTTATAATAATTAGCAATTTTACGGGCAACTTGTACAGCATCCTGTGGTAAAACAAAATCTAAATCTAAATACTCACGAGTTCTTCCCAAAAGCGCATCTCTTACAGCACCACCTACCATGTAAGCAGGTTGTGGTAAAAATTCCAAACTAAAAGGCCAATTTTCTGGAGACAGGGAAGAAATTTCTGTAACCTTCATCTTAATAAAAATAAATCCTAAGACTACCCAATATTGCCTTAGCTTAAGCTAGATTAGCAATAAAGAACCCTGGAATTGTTGAACTATGTGTATTTGTGTCAACTGTCACTATGTAGACCGATGTGAAACTTATAACGCGGTCGAAACACAGCACCAACAACCCCACTTGACGGAGAATCCGGACTTTGAGCCGAACGAACCCTCTATCAATGTTAATATCCGTACCCAAGGAGAAATCATTGAAATGGAATGGGACGTTGTGGGTTGTCTGAGCTTTCTACGGGAACAAGGTAAATGGTCGAAATTACGTCCGGGTGAGTTAGTACCAACCTGATGTTACCGAATATCCAAATAAAAACTCATTTGTGCCAAAAAATGAGATAACATTCGGAAGTTATTTGTAAACGAATTAATAGCAGCTTTGGTTAACGAGTTAAAAAATTTAGCAGCAAAACAGTACGGATTGGGATTACACACGACCACTCCAGAACTGGGTTTGGCTATTAGTGGTTTGTCTTTGGAAAACTTTGCCAGTGACTCACGCTCTCAAGTATGGAACTTGGAGCGTGAAATGTCTAGCCACCTACATCAATATTTAATTGAGTTTATTAAACCACAAAGCTTAACTGACTTAGCATTTGTAGCAGTGGCTAAGGGTCCAGGAGGATTCACAGGAACTCGCATTGGGGTTGTAACAGCGAGGACTTTAGGACAACAATTAGAAATTCCTGTATTTGCTGTCTCTACGTTGGAAGCGTTTGCTTGGAAGCATTTACAATCCGTCCCAGAAGAAAATAAAACTGAGCAAATAATTGCTGTAAAAATGCCAGCACAACGGGGTCAAATTTTTGCGGGGATTTATCAGCCAAGAAGTGATGGTTTTGGACTTACAGCCTTATTATCCGATACCGTCTTTACACCGGAAGCTTGGGAAGAGAAATTAACTAGCCTGAATAGTAATTATCAACTAATCGAAGCAAGTTCGGGTTTAGCTGCGACTGTAACGGATATTTTGCAACTTGCTTTACTGGAATGGCAACAAGGTAAGCGTCCAGGATGGGCAGAGGCTTTACCTTATTATGGTATGCATCCGGTGGAAATTTAATAATTTAATTCGCTTCGCACACGAAAAGAGACGTTACATGTAACGTCTCTACATTTTTATAAATTAAATAACTGCCAAAATGGCAACATTAATCTCTTGATGTTAGCTAAGTTTAATGTGAGCGGTTCTGGGAATTTTGACCTCAAGAGTATCTTGCATTAAATTTCAATAAACGATAAGCGAGTCAGAGCATGGCAAACTTAAATGTTTCCGATATCCCTGCTGGCTACGAATTGCTTGCGGACACAGAAACTTTTCTTGATGACCTCAATCAAGAGTCTACAAATTTGGTTATTGGTGGACATTGTGCTCCGAGTCCTCAAACTCCATTCGTACTCTGTCTTCCAGTTGGGGAACCTCAGCCAATTCATGAACCACCAATTCATGAACCAAGACCCAAGCCAAGACCTAGACCCAGACCTAGGCCAATCAAAACGCATCCAGTTATTTACGCGGATTAAGAAAGGGTTTTGAGTTCCCTACCTTGAAATATATGGCTGGTACAAAGCTTACCGAAGTTGCCAGCAGTATTTTTTAAGGTAGACCATCAAGCTGAATGGCACTAAGAAATGCCTACATAATACCCCTGAACGGTCATTTCGGGCTAAAAGCTGAAACCCGTTTTTAACGGGTTGTAATATAAGCAGAATAAAGCTTTTAGTCCGTTTTCAACGGACTTTAGCTTTTAGCCCGAAATGACCGTTCAGGGTATTTGGAGGCTTCTCTTAGTGAAATTCGTGATTAAGCCTTTACTTCCCAGGAGAAGATAAAAATGGCAAACTTAAATGTTTCCGATATTCCTGCTGGTTATGAATTGCTTTCAGACACAGAAACTTTCCTTGATAACTTAAATAACGAGGAAGCTAATGTCATTTATGGGGGCAAAAAATTTGTAGGTGACAATTTGTTTGATAAATGTCCCACTGGTATAGCTGTTGGCACAGCTTTGACTGCTCGTCCTGTCTGTATTACTAACCCAGGTGGACTAGACCCGAAACCACATCCTCAACCAACTCCACCAATTAAGCCCCATCCACGGCCAACTCCACCAGTACGAACTGGACCAATTTATTATCCAGAGGAGCATTAAATGGCTAACTTTGTTGTCTCTGATATTCCTGTGGGTTTAGAGTTGTTAAACGACTCTGAAACCTTTCTCGATGACCTGAATCAAGAGTCAGAAAATTTAGTTGTTGGTGGACATTGTGCCCCTTCACCTTTGACTCCTCGTGTTCGCTGTGCGGCACCAACTTGGGAGCCACCAATTGAGACTGAACCACTACCAAAACCGTTTCCGAAGCCAAAACCCAGACCCAAACCTCCAATCACAACATACGCAGTAAACTACGATGTTCATTAAAGAAACACAACCAATAATTCGGATGATGCCGAATTAGTTAACATCATGCCCGGTTAAGCAGCCTATAATAATGTAGAGATGTTACATGTAACGTCTCTACATTTGTAAGAATTCAAAAATCCAAAATATTGTAAATATCAATTGAAGAAGGATTTAAGTAAGGATGTTCTAAATCTATACCATGCTGAGCAAAATTCTTCTGAATAAAGCTAATTCTTTTATCCGCAGAATTGTCACCTTGAAGCCAAGCTTCTAATAAGGCATTAGCAACAATTTGACAACGATTCATTCCAAAACTTTCTTGTTGCTCAAATTTATTGTCAGGTTCTTCAGCAAGACTGAGACCAGGTGCTAAAAATTTAGTAAACAATGGTATTTGTGGTTGAAAATAAGATTGATGAGTTTTATAAACAATCTCTAATACCTTTGCTACTTTTGGATAATTATCCCGTTCAAAATAAAGTACAGCTGAATCATAGCGTTTATAGTCAACGGGATTGTAAAGAGTCTTAAAGCTGAAACTGATTCCTAAATTATTCAGCTTTTCTGTTAAGGTATCCATTACAGCAATCGCACCATCTGGATTCAAATGAAAATAAATGCGTACAGTTCCTGAACTACCATCGGCTTTAAAGTGCTGTTCCAAACCCAAATTACTCACAGCAACGTAAAAGCCATTTTGTAAACGATTTTTTGGCATTTTGACTGCAACGTAATCACCAACTTGAGGTGATTGTTCAGTTGGTTGTTCTGTTGCTTTTAAATGACGTAATCTATCTATATGTAATGTCAAAGCTCCTTTTTTGACAGCTACACTACCATCCACCTCGTAGCGTAATACTTGCCAACCAGGTTCAAAGTGACCTATCCCGTGGTTATTATTATGTAATTGTTGGTAAAATTGTGGGTTGATTCCCAGCATGGTGTTATTTTCTAAATTCTGTTGTGTTTCCACCAATGCTTTATCAGATGAGAGTGAGAAGGTATTTTGCAGCGAACCATTATAATAAATGCCGTAAAGAAAATCTCGCAAGAGAACACCAAGATACTTATGTTGTAATTGTTCAGAGATTTTCTGAAATCGCTCTACTAAGAAGGAAGCAATAGCATAAGGTTGGTAATTAGGGTGGTAAATGGAAAAGTTAGACTGAATCTCGATATTGCTGACAATATCGGACAGTGCTAGGGATAATGGATTGCAATTAGAGTCTGTAAACATTTTTATGGGATTTATGAAATCAAACTTTAGGGTTTACGCAAAAACTCAATTTTGGACGAAGAGAGCTAACCCCCCTACCCCCCTACCCCCCTACCCTATGAGGGAAGGAGGATTTTAAGACTTACCTCTGATGTGGGAATACCAAACAGTGTTGAACCAGATTCCAAAGGTTTAGTTAAAAGGCTTTTAGCAACTTGAAGCGTGCAAATACCTTTATTATCGAAATTTTTGTTGTACTGAATCTCTGACTGAATTTGTTCAATTAAAAATAAACCTACAAATTGGATAACTCTTTTGATAAAATCTGGACGATGTTCCAAAATTTGAGTCCAATAATTAAGGTAAGCTTGAACTAAAGTAAACATGGAAGGTTGAAGTAAATTTAGTGGAGTAGCAGCCATACGTAAAGATTCTTCCAATTTAATAGTCGGGTCTATAACTAAACTATCTAACCAAATTCTTACATAGCTTGCTAAAATCTTTCCTAAATCACAAGCTGGGTCTCCCCAAGTACAGCACTCCCAATCAATTAGTTTCACAATTCCATCTCTTGCTTCTGATGATTCTTCAATTTCCGTATGCACCAAAATATTTTCTAATTTCACATCATTGTGAATCAAGCAACAAGGACTCCAATTATTTGCTAATTCATCCACAGATGCTCCTAGACTTTCGTAACGTTGATAGAGAGCATAAAAATTAAGGGAATCGATAGTGATTGTTCCAAAAATCTCAGGACTAATTCGTCGTCCGATAACTTTAGCTGGATTACTACTATAATAGTTTTTCTTTCCTTCTAGAGTTTGAGTGATAAAATCATGGCATCCTTGTTGATTGTAGGTCAGAGTATGTAATTTCGCTAAAGCATTTCCCAATATTGCGGGGATAGCTAACGGAAAAATTTGCTTTTGATAGAAAAAAGTACGATTATCTTCATAGCCAGTGAGATAGTTATAAACTAAGATAGAGTTTTGCTCATCAAAGTGTAGAAGCATTGAGGCTAATGTACTAATTTCTCTTAGATTCGTAAATCGCTCTTGAAATTTATAATACAACCACTCATTAAAAAACTCGTTTGCGGTTTCTCCATCATAACCGGGACGTTCTTGTTTTATTAGTAACTTGCGATTATGAGTCAGAGATACTAATAAGTTAAAATTTTTACCACTTTCTTGAGATTCAAAAAAAGCAGACGCTAAATCTTCTGAACTAAATTGACCAGCATCTGTCAAATATTGAATTACGTTTTGGGCAGATAATGAAAACATTGTTTTAGAAATTTTTTAGAAATTAAGGATTAATGAGGTTTTAAACAACTAATTTCAATTTACCTAAATTTGTAAAAAGCTTTTAATTATCCTGACAATTATTAACATAAACATTTCCCAAAATGTAGAGACGTTACATGTAACGTCTCTACAGGGATTATAAACAAACAAACCATAACTCATAAACGAAAAAGTCTATTATTTGTAGATATAATTGACTAATACCTATATTGAATATATAAATTTGAAAAAATGGTTGATATTCCCAAAAATAGTTTACATATCTTAACAGAAGAAGAGTTGCAAGCATCAATATTTGAAACATTAAAACAGCATCAGCCAAATACCGAAATTTGGATTTTTGCTTATGGTTCGTTAATTTGGAATCCTATTTTCAAATATGTTGAACGTCGTATTGGTGAAATAAAAGGTTGGCAGCGAAAGTTTTGTTTACTAGCACCTGTCGGACGTGGTACTAGAGAAAATCCAGGGTTGTTTCTGGGTTTAGAAAGTGGTGGTAGTTGTCAAGGTATTGCTTATCGAATAGAAAAAGCGAATATGCTCGATGAATTATCTGTAATTTGGCGACGAGAAATGATAGTTAATACCTATATTCCCCGCTGGGTGAATGTGATTAATAACCAAGAAGAATTCAACGCAATTACTTTTGTTATCAATCACAATCATCGAATGTATGCAGGTGATTTAAGTGATGATGCAATTGTAAATAAAATTGCAACAGCAAAAGGTGAACTTGGTTCTTGCGCTGATTATCTCAAGCAAACTGTTGAGGGTTTAACTGCTGCGGGATTAGTTGACGAGGAATTATTTGAGTTATACAATCAGGTGAAAATAAT
The DNA here is from genome assembly GCA_019359035.1 of Scytonematopsis contorta HA4267-MV1. Classification (GTDB taxonomy): domain Bacteria; phylum Cyanobacteriota; class Cyanobacteriia; order Cyanobacteriales; family Nostocaceae; genus Scytonematopsis; species Scytonematopsis contorta. The sequence continues at coordinate 107,739 of JAHHIC010000056.1, forward strand.
TAAATAGTGCTTTAACCTAAAATACTTTGTAAACGGAACTAAAACAACATCACCAAATTCATAGTTTGTCATATTCAGCGTCGTCAGGGTTATCTCAACAGTCACTTCAAAAATAGCCTGAGGATGAAAAATTATTTGCTGAGTAACAATTCTTTTTTCTGAAGTACTCGTTGCCCACTAATAATCATTTTTACTCCCCTAGCTGGTGCAAGAGTAACACCCCGACGACGAGGAATTTCCGGTTTGCTATCAACTAACTTCATCTGATAGCGGGACAAAATTTTCGCCATCACTAATTTTAGTTCCACCATCGCTAAAGCATCTCCAATACAGCGACGGGCACCACCACCAAAAGGCATAAATTCATAAGGAGAAAATTGCCGTTCCAAAAAACGTTCTGGCTTAAACTCGTGAGATTGCGGGTATAAATCTTCGCGGTGATGTACCAAATACATACAACCAACAATCCAAGTACCTGGCTCTAATTTATGCCCTAATAATTCTACAGGCTCGTTTACCATTCGAGGAAAAGTTAACATTGCGACAGGATGAATTCGCAAAGTCTCATTACAAAATGCACTCAAATAAGGTAATTTTGTAATACTCATCAAGTCCGGAGAACCATCTAAAGAGTCTAGTTCTTGTAACAGTTTTTCTCGCACATCAGGTAAATAATGACTCCAGTATAATCCCCAAGCCATAGCTGTTGCCGTGGTTTCATGTCCTGCAAACAGCAGAGCCATTAATTCATCACGTAATTCCTTATCGGCCAGTGCATTTCCATCTTCGTCTCGTGCTTCCATTAACAACGAGAGAATATCGATACTTTCTGGATTTGGGTTGGAGCGACGTTCGGCAATTTCTGTATATATTAGCTCATCAATTGCGGAACGTTGACGTACAAAATTACCCCAAGGACTCCAAGCACCTAAATCTTTTTGGAGAAAAGGGAAAAATAAGAAGCTGGAACTAAAGGGTGAACGAAAAAGTTCAGACATCAAACCCATTAGCTCCTTGAGTTTTTGGGTACGTTCACCTTCATACAAGCCAAAAACAGCTTGTAAGATTACTTGCATAGAAATTTCTTGGGTTGCAGCACGAGCTAGAAAAGATGTATTTCTGGGTAAATTATCAAAGACTTTTTCTGTAATGTCGCATATTAATTGTGCGTAAGCTTGCATCCGCTCTCTGTGAAAAGAAGGCATTAAAAGTTGCCGTCTTTTTTTATGTTGCCCTTCTTCGAGCATAAAAACAGCGCTATCCCCAGCTACGGGTCGCAAAATTCCATTGGCTCTACCAGGGGCTGTGAACTTTTTCCTATCGTTGGTTAAAATTTCTTGTATTGCTTGGGGATTGTTGACAAATACGAGATTGTCTCCAAAACCAACTATTCTTGCGCTAAAAATTTCTGGATATTCCTGAACTGCGCTTTTCATATATCCTACAGGGTCTGCGACCCACTGTAGCTTTTGGAGAAATGAGGGCTTACTTATAGTATTTGGTGATGACATGTGACTTTGGCTAGGAATTTTGACTCATTTGTTTATAATAACTTAGTCAAAAATCCTGTTGTTTACCTTGCTTCAGACATAACACATGTGAACGCTATTTAACACAATTCTGTAAAATATTTTTAGCCAATTAGCGAACGCAATTGTTGACAAGTGATTGACAAATTTAAAAGACGCATCTTATAAGAAAATGGTGTGAATGCAAAAATAGCAACTAGATGTAACCAAATAAGCAGTTAATAGCTTGATGTTTTGTGCGCCACGGCGCACATTTTAATTGGCGTCCTCGCTTCTATAAGATGCCTTGTCTCGGTTGGAGGTACATCCCAGTTGTTGTTACGGCCATCAGCAAACCGATTAGGAGCTAAAATGTTAATTACTATCTGTACCACAAGCCAGTGAATAAAGTCACTGTCTCAAAGCTGAAGTCCTCTTTAGAGGACTAATAAGAATATAAGATTTTTGAGAGTATCTTAAATCTTGTAAAATATTTTTTTTGATGTATTTCTTAGTCCTCTTCTAGAGGACTTTAGCTTTTAGACAGTGACTTTAGTCACTGGCTGGCTGGCTGGCTTGCTGGCTTGCTGGCTAGTGATATAAATTATGCTTAATGTTCTCTTTATAGACCATCTCTTATAAATTTTCTCAGTTGTTACTATTTTTTGCCACCAAGCAAGTAGTCACAGGATATAGCGGATGACTTTGGTCTAACTCATCAGGAGTCAACTCTTCAGCAGCTATTCCCATATAACTTGCTATCAAAGATGTGGGATTACCATATGTTGTGACTTGTACTTCATCAAAATTTTGGAATAGGGTTTTCATTCCATCTGGCAAAATTCGCCAATAATCGCCAGGATTATTGTGTATTCTTTGGGCATTAGGAACTATTGCCATGCAGTACCCAGAAGGTACAAGCCAATTTTGGATATTGTCAACTACTTTTTGTGGAGTATGGCAATGTTCCAATACATTAAATAAAAGTATCGTGTCGTAGTAACCGGGTTTTAGCAAATTTGACTCATGAACATCACCACAAATATTGACGAGCGGGCTTTCCAATAAGTCAACTGCATCATAAGTTGAGACATTCTCAAATCCGTACTCACCGCGATTGCTTAAAGCACCACCAATTTCCACAACTTTTCCTTTGACTTGGTGGCGAATAGAGCCTATGAACTTATCAAGATAGTAGCGGTCAATAGGCGTTCCACGTTCAAAACCAAACTCATTGCAAAATGGTTCCCCCCGTCGCAGGTCACCCCAGTTTAATTTTCCTACGGGATGCTTCATTTTTCTAACTTGCGACAAAAATTTATTTTTTGTTTGTCGCCACTCTGTTCTCAAAGCTTCTACCATAAACTTTTACCAATTTTTCAAAGTTTTTTCTTTTTTTGAAAATTCGTTTTCAGTTTTGTGCTGTTTCAGATTTGTTGACATTATTTTTTCATTTTCAAAGATTATACATTATTGCAATCGCGCTGTAGCGAGTAGCATAAGAAACCCTACCCCCAATGGTGACTCCCCCGCACACACATCTGTCATTGCGAGGAGGAACGACGAAGCAATGACAGGTAATTGGACTTGTGTCTAGGTATGCAGGCAACGAGGGACTGGGGGTTGGGGTTTTACGAACTACGGACTAATGTAATAAATTTATCAATATTACGTTGTAATAATTTGCCTAAAATATATTGACCAGTCTCGTGAATTTCTGGTTTCATCACAATTTTGACAATCGCTTCCGCTAGTTTTTTTGCATCAAACCCTGGTGAATTTTCGAGCGATTGCCAAATATTTTTCAAATCATCTAATACCTTCGGGTCAATTACTCCTGTAGGTTTTCGGCTACCATCCCCAATATGCATTCCAAAAAGCGCCGTTGTCCTATATAATAAACTCTCGCCGAACATATCTATAGTTTTGACTATTTCATCAGCTACACGGACGCGAAGAAAATCTCCTCGCTCTGAAAATAAAAAGTTCATTCCTTGGTCTAGTGCTGAATTAAAGTCATAATCCTTACTAGTACTAGCATTACTTAGTAGTCTTTCTAACCGATTCCAGCGGAAATTTCCGTCTTTAAAAAGTAGGTTACTCAGAGATGCTCGTAATTCCGGTGCTGGGTCAGTTAACAGCCGTTTGGCAACGTAGGGATAGGCAGAAACTAGAACTTTAAAGTTAGGGTCAATGGTGATTGCAATACCTTCTAATGATACTAGCGAGCGAATAATTAAGGCGTAATATGCTGGTACCATAAAGGAATATTCATACATCAACTCCGAGAGTTCTTGGATGATTACCTGGAAGTTTAATTCCGCAACACTTGATGTCAGCGCATTATTAAAAAGTCTTGTAAGTGCAGCACTAACAGGAGCAACATCAACACCAGGAGACAAAAATCCTAATTGAATATAATCTTGTACAAGTTCTGGAAATTCTCGGTTAATTATGTGAACGACGGCATTAATTAAACCATATCGTTGGTGGGGTTTAATTTCGCTCATCATACCAAAATCTAGATAGGCTAGTTTACCGTCATTGGTCGCTAATAAATTACCGGGGTGAGGGTCAGCATGAAAAAAGCCATGTTCTAGTAATTGTAGCAAAGTACACTGTACACCAACTTCGACTAAATGACGCGCATCAATTCCCTTCGACTGGATTGCGGCTAAGTTAGTCATTTTGGTTCCCTCAATCCACTCCATCGTCAAAACGCGACGGTTAGTGTATTCCCAGTAGATTTTTGGTACGTAAATATCGGGAAGTTTATTGTAGAGGCTGGCAAAGTGTTCTGCATTTTTTCCCTCTTGGATGTAGTCCATTTCTTCAAAAAACCGAGCAGCGAATTCATCCAAAATGGCAACAAAGTCACTTTTGATTTCCTTAAATCTTTTTTGTGCCCAAATAGCAATACCTCGCAGTATATACATATCTAGAGCAATATTTTCTGCTAAGTCTGGTCTCTGGACTTTTACTGCAACAACTTCCCCTGTTTTTAATCTACCTTTATATACTTGTCCTAAGGATGCAGCAGCAACTGGTTCGGTTGTTAACTCAGCATAAATTTTGTCTGGTGTTTCCCCTAATTCTTCCAGAATAAATTGGTATGCGAGTTCGTTAGAAAAAGCTGGTAACTCATCTTGGAGTTTGGCTAGTTCTTCCAGATAAACTGCAGGTAGTAAATCGGGACGGGTGGATAATGCTTGACCAACCTTTATATAGGCAGGTCCCAGACGAGTTAAAATTTCTCGCAAACGAACCGCTCGACGAAGCTGCTTTTGCTGGGACTGTCCTGTTTTGTTATCCCACCACCACCCAGTCAGAAAGCTGATGATGGGTAGCACAATTTTTAGCCATCGCTGACCCACTTGGATTTTGCGATCGCGATATTTTTGAGCAATAGTTTTGGGGTCGTAGCGAGTAGCTTTTTCCAATGGAATTGTGACCTTAGGAGACAGAGACAGAGTTCCAGCATCCATAATTATTTAACCCACAAAACTAATCGTCGTCATCGTCGTCATCGTCGTCATCCTCCTCATTGTCGTCATCATCGTCCTCATCTTCATCGTAGTCATCATCGTCATTGTCGTCATCATCGTTCTTATACTTTTTAGACCGACTCTCCCTAAATTCCTCGTCTCTTTCATCATTGTCTTTTTTTGACCGACCAAACACACCACCTATAGCTTCTTCAGCTTTCTCCTTGACATTTCCGAAAAAATCATTGGAAGATTCTTCGTTTTCGTGGTTGCGCTCTCTATCTTTTTTGCCCATTTTTAACTAACTCCAGAAAATACGTAGGTTGGGTTGAGGAACGAAACCCAACATATTAGCTTCAACCCAACCTACAAATTTTTTCTCTTCCATTTTCTCGCATTTTTGAAACCTGTTGGGTTTCGTTCCTCAACCCAACCTACAAATCTTTCTTTTCCATCTTGCCTTATTTTCTGAACCAGCGAACAAATAATTTCTCCATTTCAATCCAGACAAAGGTCAGAGAACTAAACCCTATACAAATCAACAACTCCATCGGTGTCAGATAGTGAGTGTTGAAAAAATTTCTTAACGGTTCTACATAAATGAGGAGTAATTGCAGCACAGAGGTAAAGAACACCGAAGCCAAAATATAGGGATTGGAGAAAGGATTTATCTCAGCAAATAAACGGGTGTTAGAACGAATAGCTAATGCATGTCCCATCTGCGCTAAACAGAGAGTTGTGAACACCATTGTTTTCCAACGGTCTGGGTCGAGAGTACCACCAAGGGTATTTCCACGGGTGTAATTATAAGCCCAAGACATCATACCAATAGTCACAATCGCCAAAATAATTCCAATCCTAATCATATAAGCTCCCAATCCACGAGCAAAAATATTCTCCTTGGGATTTTTGGGAGGCTGCTGCATAACAATTGGTCTACCTGGTTCCACTGCTAAGGCTAAAGCCGGTACCCCATCAGTAACCAAATTCATCCAAAGAATTTGCAGTGGTGATAAAGGTACTCCACCTAAACCCATCAGTGGTGCAGCGGCAATAGTTAGCACTTCGCCAATATTACTGCCTAGAATGTAGCGAATGAAACGACGGATATTAATGTAAACAACGCGACCCTCTTCTGCTGCTGACACAATAGTAGAAAAATTATCATCCAGCAGTACCATATCACTGGCTTCTTTACTGACATCCGTACCAGTAATGCCCATCGCGACCCCAATATCTGCCTGCTTCAGTGCTGGAGCATCGTTTACCCCATCCCCTGTCATGGCAACAACATGACCACGATGTTGCAAAGCTTGTACAATTTTTAGCTTATGTTCAGGAGAAACACGGGCATAAACACTAACATGGTCTACGTGTTTTTCTAGTTCCCCCATGCTCATTTTTTCTAGTTCTCTTCCTGTAAGCACCTCATCTTCAGGCCGAGCAATACCCAAATCTTCAGCAATAGCCTTTGCTGTTAACTGATGGTCACCAGTAATCATCACTGGACGAATCCCCGCAGTCCGACAACGTGCAACCGCATCTCGCACTTCCGGACGAGGAGCATCTAGCATCCCCACCAATCCTAACCAGGTCAACCCTCTCTCGGAATTTTCCTCAGAGCCTTCTGGTGGTAACTCGCTTAAAAGTTTATTCGCAAAGCCTAACACCCGTAACCCACGTCCAGCCATGAGGTTATTTTGCTCTAAAATACCAGCTCGCTGTTCCGCAGTTATAGGCATCAAAGCATTCCCAAGTTGAATGTAAGTGCATCGCTCCAAAGTTAACTCCGGAGAACCTTTAACAAACATCAAATAGGGAGTCTCGTGTAAATGAAAAGCACTAAGACCACTACCAGACCCTTCAGCTTCTACCATTACACTCATGCGTTTACGCTCAGAAGAGAAAGGAAATTCTGCCACACGAGGAAAGCGGTTATCTTGCTCATCTTTACGCAATCCACCCTTACCAGCGACAGATAATAATGCACCTTCTGTTGGGTCACCTAAAATCGACCAATCACCATTCTGTTTTTGTAGAATGGCATCATTACAAAGCACACAAGCAAGCAGCAAAGCATGAAGCTCTGGATGTGCTTGGGAAGTATGGGTTTTATCCAGCCATTGAAATTCACCAACAGGGCTATAACCATCTCCAGTAACACGAGCATTATTACTAGGAGTACAAACAGCTTGTACCACCATTTTATTCTGAGTTAAAGTACCAGTTTTATCAGAACAAATAGTAGTGACAGAACCAAGAGTTTCCACTGCAGGTAATTTGCGAATCAGTGCATTTCGCTTTACCATGCGTTGTGTTCCCAACGCCAATGTCACCGTAATTACCGCAGGTAAACCCTCCGGAACCACAGCCACAGCCATACTCAGGGAAACTTTGACCAATTCTTCAAACAAACTAGGGTTAAAAATAGTACCCCCAATAATTACCAGAGCAACCAATACCAATGCACCTGTTACCAACACATTTCCCAATTGAGTCATGCGTTTTTGTAACGGAGTTGGTTCCGATTCCACCGATTGCAAAGCACTAGCAATTTTCCCCAACTCTGTCTGCATTCCAGTGCTTGTCACCAAAACAGTTGCTCGTCCTTGTACTACCTCCGTCCCTGAAAATACAAGATTAATTCGGTCACCCAAGGGTGCATCTTCAGGTAGCTGGATATCTGCTTGCTTATTAACAGCATGAGCTTCTCCCGTCAGCGCAGATTCTCGGACTTGAAAATTTGCAGCCTCCAATAATCTACCATCAGCAGGAACTTTCACCCCAGCTTCTAGCAACATGACATCACCAGGGACAAGTTCTTTAGACTCCACTTCCAGAGTCTGACCGTCTCTAATAACTCTGACTTTAGAAGATGCAAGATTTTTTAGCGCTGCGAGAGCTTTTTCCGCTCCACTTTCTTGAATATAGCCCAGCACACCATTCAAAATCACCACCACAAAAATGGCAAAAGCATCTTTGGGAAATATAAATTCTCCCTGTTGTATTGCAGAACGTATATCTAAAGCAGCAGAAATAACAGCTACAGCAATTAACATCAGTAACATGATGTTTTTGAACTGGTCCCATAAAATTTCAGCGGGAGAGCGTCTTCCCCCCTCCACCAGTTCATTAGTACCGTAGCGACCTAGATACTCAGCAACTTTCGAGTTAGTTAAACCAGAGAAACGGTCGCTTCCCAAACGCTTAAGAGCTTTAACAACTTCCAAAGTATGCCAAGACGTTGGATTCGTCTGGGTAAAACCAGGATTTGAAACTGTAGAAGCCATAAAAACCTCATGGTAAGAAAGGAAACCCCACAATTCGCAATAAGCGCTACGCTCCACTGCGTGAACGCAATTCGTAATTCAAAACTCAAAACTTTATTGATTTGGTTAGATAATAGAATTAATAAGCTAATAAGATATATCCTCGAACTAACTATGAAATGTGGAACCAACAAAAGTTTATTGTGAAGGAATTTCGTTTTTGGATAACCTTATTAAGTGCAATCATAATTTATTAACTCTTCTATTAAATAGTACAATACAATCTTTATTAACTAAATAAATTAATGTAAAGATAAATAAAATATACACCTGAATGTAGAGACGCGATTAATCGCGTCTCTACAATTTTGCGTTCTACAATTTTGCGTTCTACAATTTTGTGTTCTACAATTTTGTGTTTCTACAATGTTACATTTTTAATTATTCCCATTCACCATAAATGGTTTCAGTTCGGAAGTTTATTTGACTAGCTACCAGTTCAAAACCTTTTGAAGTAGCGTGGACACCAAAGGTTTGCATAAACGTTGGAACAGCCAATATACCACCTGGAACGCATCCAGCGAAAGCCGCAGATGCTCCAGCAAAAAGAATACATTCAGCAAAAGCTTTCAAAGTTTCCTCGTTGATATTCTCAGTTCGTTCAATACATACAAAAGTTTTCAAAATAGTTGTTCTTGTTTTAACTATGGGTATAGGGAAAACGCCCCTATCATCGATGACTACCTTAAACTCAGGCAAGACATTGACGCTTGCAAATTCAAATTCTGTATTAGCCATTGTCGTAAATTTTTGTTGTGTTCAGGGGTATTATTCCGTTCGTTCAATAGCAATTTTCAGGCGAGCAACCATTGCCCCAATAACACCTACAGAAGCAATGACAGGGAAAAGCGCCGCACTAATAACTCCACCGACTAACCCCACCGTCAAAGGTATTTCAATTAGTGTTCTCCCTTCTTCATTTTTGATAGTAATACGACGGATATTTCCTTGATGAATAAGCTCCTTAATAGTAGGAACTAAAGAATCACCAGTAATACTAAATTCCTCCACATTAACTGTTTCGTTTTCATTGGTTTCAGACGTACTAGAATTAGTCTCAACCAAAGCATTTTCCTTTTGATTCTCAACTTCATTTACAGGAGCATTCATGATTTATTCCTCAATGATTAGCCATATTTCAATGTTAGAAAAAAATTATGAGGAAGTTGTGAAGCACATCAACCCATTAATTAGCAGTAGCAATTTGCTTTTGTGAAATCTTTTCAGTGTAAATATATTCCGGTGCTTGCACAACTAAGACTGAGCAGGGAGCATAATGAGTCACATAGTTGCTGACACTACCCAAAATTAGCTCACTCATTCCAGAAAGTCCCCGTCGTCCTATCATAATTAACCCAGCTTCCCAGACTCTAGCAGTTTCACAAATAATGTAACCTGGTCGGCCTAAACCTTGATAATATTCAGTTGCTATTCCTGCTGCATTAGCTTTATCTGCAAGAGCTTTCAGTAAATCTATACCAGGCTTTTCAAACTCCTCCCAACGTTTCTTATTCTCTGGAGTGTTAATTAAAGCCAAGATATTTGGACTATCTTTGTCATCAACAGATAAAACATGGAGCAATTTTAAAGATGACTTAGTTGCTTTAGCCAGTTCCAGAGCATCTTCAAAAACGTACTGACTCATGTTATCAGAGCGATTTAGTGCGACCAAAATTTTATTAAACATGCAGCCTCATCCTAAATACGTAAGATTAAGAAAAGGAGAAAAAAATGAGGAAAAAGGAATTGAAATCACCCGGCGATTGAAATCGCAGCAACGACTCGGAAAACCCAGCTACATGGGTTGATGTATTAGACTGTGTACTTGCCCATATACTGTTAAAACTGAACAAGGAGCATGGTGTACTACATAGTTACTAACACTACCTTGAACTAATTCTTTGATACCAGATAATCCTCTATGACCAATCACAATCAAATCAGCTTTCCAGGATTTAGCAATAGCACATATTGTATAAGATGAAGCACCAGGAGTTTGGTTATACTCCACATTCACACCTGCTTTATTAGCCATTGCCAAATAAGTTTTAAGAAACTGTAATCCCTCCTCTTGATAATTTTTCCATCTTTCTAAATGTTCATCCAAGTTTCTTAAGTTTGGATAGCCAACTTCTTTATCTGATAAGACATGAAGTAACATTAAACTGCCGTAATTTAGTTTCGCAATTGATAAGGCTTCTGCAAAAACATTTTGAGCAATTTCCGAACAATCCAAGGGTACTAAAATCCGTTGAAACATAAGGAGGGAGTGGGGTAAACAATTCGCAATATGCCTTTATGGGCACGCTGCGCGAACACAATTCGCAATATGCCTAAGTGCTCCGCTGCACTTCGTGAACGGCACACCTTCGGTGAACGTAATTCGCAATTGGAAAGTGGGGGGAGTGAGAAAAACTAATGGTCTTTATAGACCACTAGGTAGTGGAAGGAAAACTATCAAAAATCTAAGAGTGTGTGGCTTTGAATGCTTTATTTCTCTTGTCCCCCTTCCCTTGTAGGGAAGGGGTTAGGGGTTAGGTTCTGACACCCTCTTAGAGACGAAAATATGTTATCTCTGCGCTTTCTGTGCCTCTGCGGTTTTTTATATTCCCCCACTGTTAAATAACTAGAAAACACTTGCAGCTTTTTGTTTCCCTTCACTCGCAGCACCATCAACTGTATAGAAGTATTTAGCATCTGGCTCATAAGCCCAAGCCATACCTTCCGGGTCTTGAGACATACTCCACTTCACAAAATTGGGTTTAACGCGATAGCTTGTGAGAGTTTGGCTAGAAAATCCCAAGCGTTTTGCCAAATCGCTCTGCTTTAATTGCATCCCTTTGTTGGAAAATTCTCTGACTTTAATACTTGCTACAGCACTTTCTGCTTCTGATACATGCCCATTACTTACATATCCATTACTCACATGTCCATTACTTACATGTCCGTTACTTACATGTTCCTCACCAGCCAAAGTTTCTTGCACATCATCTTCCAACTCAGACGAAATAACAACAACTTCAGCCTCCACTTCCAGAGGAATTGGTAACTCTTGAGTTACTTGAGGCTGATGAGCATTCTCGTGCAGTCGTTTTTCTTGTTCTGCAATTTCTGCTGCACTGAGTCGATGTCCCAATGTCATAACTTCACCAGGACCGAGTAAAGGACGTAGACCATTAAGCTCAGCTAAGATAGCAGTACCGTTGTTAATTACTACCGCCAAAATTGGGTCGAGTGCAAAGAAAATACCAGATATTAATGCCCCTAAATTGGGAGCGGCTACGATTGCTGTGTTCTGCCAAATAATATCCATTGCTTGACGCGCACATTTTACCGCCATGATTAAACCGCGCAGGTCATCTTCCATCAACACCACGTCAGCGGTTTCTCTGGCAATGTCGGTAGCACCCGCAAAAGATACAGATACATCTGCGTATGCAAGAGCGGCTGAGTCATTAATACCATCTCCACAGAAAGCCACGGTTTTACCACTGTCATGCACAGCTTTGACCACTTCTACTTTCTTCTCTGGGAATGCTTCCGCATATACGTGGTTAGGATGTATACCTAAGTTATTGGCGATTGAATCAGCAACTCGCTTCACATCTCCTGTGAGCATGTGTACGGTAATGCCCATTTCTTCCAATTCGCGGATAACTTCTTTACTTTCTGGGCGTGGTGGGTCACTGTAACGGATAACACCAAGTAGTTCTCCATCACCTGCTACGTAAACTAAGGATTGTCCACCTGCTTTAGCATCAGGGTAGCGATTATCATAGGCTTCCAAATCTACGTTTTCTTGTTTCATAAAACGCGGACTACCTACGATAATGTTGATACCATCAATCTTAGCGTATGCACCTAAACCAACTTTGTATTCCCAATCTTCGCATTCCTTAAGGGCAACACCTGTATCTTTCGCGTGGTGGACAATGGCTTCAGCAATGGGGTGAGTCAGACCTTTCTCAGCGCTGGCTGCAAAACAGAGAATTTCATGTTTCGTGAACTTAAATGCCATGACATCAATATCATTGACTCCCGCATGACCAATAGTCAGCGTTCCTGTCTTATCGCAGACAACGGTATCAATTTTTGCCAATATTTCAATTGCACGACCACTCCGAATAAGTACACCATTACGAGCCGCGTAAGTAAGAACCGATAATATTGTTGTAGGTACGGAAACTCGGATACCTGTACCAAAGTCTAAGGTGAGGAGAGCTACTGCCCGATTTAAATTACCGCTAAATAAACCAACACCTGCACCTATCAACAATGTCGGAACCACCATTTGGTTTGCTACAGAAGCGGCATAATTTTCTACACGGGTATCATGTACAGGGGCTGCTTGCATCAAGTTAACAATTACACCTGCACGAGTATTGTTACCAACTCTTTCTGCCAGAATTGTTAATGTTCCATCAACTAGCAAGGTCGAAGCAAAAACTTCCTCTCCCACTGTGCGCGTTACTGGTACTGATTCTCCAGTAAGTTTGCACTGGTCAATAATACCCGTTCCTTCTAACACAACACCATCAATTGGAATTTGGTCACCGGGATATACAACTACATGGTCACCCACTATGACTTCCTGGGTGGGAATCTCTACAACCTGTCCATCGCGGATTACAAATGCGGTCTTACTCAAACAATCCAGGAGGTCGAGAGATGCTCGTTCGCTACCACGAGCTGTCATATCACGAATTGCTTCACCACCTTCCACCAGACCTAACATAAACGAGGGAGCAAAGAAGTGTCCTTGGAGAGTATGTAAACCAATTGCTAAACCATCTAAAAAGTCGATAGTCAGTTGACGGTCTTGCTGAATAGAATCCCATGCTCGCTTGAACACTGGTACTGCGCCCGCGAATACAACTGCACCAATTAAGAAAGGAGGAATTGGTAAACCAACCATCACACCGATACTAAGTGCTAAACCTGCTACAGGTAAGCCCAAACGCTCCACAAAATCAACTTCGTTATTAGCTTTTTCTCCCGCTTCAGCTTCTGCACCCGTCCACCCAGCAGGTACTTCAGTAGTACAAGCCTTCTGAATTGCACCAAATAATTTTTCCTGAACAGTAGCTATCGCAACTGCTGTTGGCTGATGATTGTAGTTAACAATTAATGAACTTGCCTTCTCGTTTACTTGACTTTCGGTAACGAAATCCTGTCTTGAAAGAATATATTTGAGTTGAGTGGTATACTCTTCATCCCAAGAAAGTTGGGGAATGCGAATGCGAAAACGTCCAGGAATCCAATGAATTACTTCGTAATATACAGTTTCAGCATGACTTAAGGGATAAGCCTCAATAACATTTGTGACTAGGGTTGTTGCAGTGTTTGGAGCTGACATATTGCACTATTTAGGTATCGTTTGAGTTGTGAACATGGAGAAAATTGCACAGCAGTAGCTATTACCTAATCCTTCAATCCCTTTTCGCTTGCGAAGAAGGGTAATAAGAAAACAGTCAAAGCCAGAAAATAATTTCTTATTTGACTTATTTAATTGACTCTACTAGATGAGAGTTTCCGACTAGTAACTGCTAAAAATCTATTGCTGCCTCTAGATATAAATATCTGCCAAATTTGGCAGTCTATTCAACCAAAAATTATTAAGGTCGCTAAAAGAGGTGAAGCATCTATAGGTGGAGTTAGTATTACTCTATGCCTCTACTGCTAATATATAAAGTCTACAGTAAATTGCATCTAGGAAAAATGAATTTTTACCAAAGTCTACACCAATAATCATTGCAAATTGGTAAGTAATTTGAAGCTAGGTGTATATAGGTTACAAAAAACCTATATTAACTTCAGAGTGAATAGCTATTGAAAGCTTTTTCAATGGTAATAATAGTCATATTACAATGATATAGCAAAATTAGCAAGAAATATTAAAAAAATATTAAGAGCTACTAGAGTGCTACTTCACTGAATCAAATCTTCAAAGCTTTCACGACTAGTAAAAATCAAGAAAACTGTTTCATTAATGTAAGAAAATTTTGGGCAATGTAGACTTCGACTTCTCTGTTAGTAAAGCTATAACCGTATTCTGTACCCATCTGTACCAGTAGCTTAATAAAGCTTTTTCGGTCTGGTGCTTTTTTCAGCTTTTCTACCAGAGATGGGTTTTGGATAATTAGTTGGTGAAATTGCTTGACCTGTTTGGACATATATATTTATCCTCACTTATCTTTCATGAATTTGCCACGTAGACCTAACCCCCCTTCCCCCCTTCCCTACAAGGGAAGGGGGGTGTCTGTACTTCCCCACTCCCCACTCCCCACTCCCTATTCCCCAGAAAGAGCTACTCGAAAACCAATACCACTTCCCCCGTGGTCTGCTTGGTCCCAATGACGTTGTGCTGAGCGACATAAACTTGGTAGACAATACCAAGAACCTCCTCGTAATATCCTACGGTTGGGAATTCCTCCTTCTTCCCAGGTTTCACCGTCGGTGGGTGCGTCTTTATAATTATCGTGCCAAGTGTCACCGCACCATTCCCAAACATTACCGTGCATATCGCATAGTCCAAATGCATTGGCAACCTTAAAACTTCCTACTGAAACAGTTTTTTGGTTATACTTACCCTCAATTCCAGAAGCATATATGTAGTTACCGTCATAATTAGCTAGGTCGGGTGTAATAGTTTCGCCAAAGTGGAAAGGTGTTGTTGTCCCAGCACGACAAGCGTATTCCCATTCTGCTTCGCTCGGTAGTCGGTAATTTCGTCCAGTTAGTTTGGCTAATCTTGCAGAAAATTCAACTGCATCGTACCAAGATACTTGTTCTACTGGTAAGTTTTGACCTTTAATGTTGGATGGGTCGGGGTTAAGTGAACGATGTATGGAAGGCAAGTTGGCTATTACCTCCCATTGTGACTGGGTAATAGGAAATCGGCTCATATAAAAAGGTTGAATTTTTACCTGATGCAAAGGTTCTTCATGGCTTTCTCGTCCTTCCTCTGTCTCTTTTGAACCCATCCAAAAGCTTCCTCCTGTTAGTCCGACTATTTCTAAAACCTGGTTATTACCTAGGTTTTCTTGGAAGTCGTCAGGTTTACCTATATAAAAGTCAGCTTTTTGCTCTTGAGTATCAACACTTTCCATCTGAATAGCCAAAGTTTCCTGATTGCTTAGTAAAACTATACTAGGTTCTTCTAGCTTTACTTCTACATCGGTTATGGTTTGGTGTTGTGCCAAATCTATCTGGCTTACTGTATTGGGTTCTTCGGAATTTAATTCTACATCAGTTATGGTTTGGTGTTGTACCAAAGCTATATGATTTACTTGGGATTGAATATGAGCTATGGTAATTTCCTGTTGATGCAGGGTTGTGGAAAGTTGGTCACGTGCTTGATTTGCTTGTTTTAGTTCTTCCCGCAGGTATATCAAATCTTTTGTTGCACGCTCTGATTGTTCTTGTAAATACAACTGGTTTGATTCCCGTTGGTGTAAGGCTGCTAACAGTTGGTCACGTGCTTGGTTTGCCTGTTCTAATTGTCCCCGTAGGTGAATTAATTCTTGATTTACCCTGTCTGAATCTTTTCGCAGGTGCGTAAGTTCAGATTCTCTTTGCTGAAAAGTTGTTGCAAGTTGCTTATGTTGTTCGTTTGCTTTTTCTAATTCAAAATTAAGTCGGGTTAAGGTTCCTTCAGCATCCTTTAGCTTTAACTGAAGTTGCTGGATTTGTTCTCGATGAGGTGTGAGTTTTGCCCACATACTTCGTGCCCATTCCAGTCTACTCTGTTCTTTAAGAAAAACTTCTGGCATCACCCCAACTATTAGAGAGTATGGCTGAAGGCTCCAACCACATAACAAACAGTTATCAGTTTTACCTGCAACATATTTCGTTTGGCAAACAGGACATCGAGGCATAATTATTTCCTCTTAACCTGAAGCAGGATTTATAGATGAATGAAAAATTTTTAAGTTGGCTACTTTACAATCAAGTATGATTGCTGTCGTTATTGTATTCCTTTTTCATATATTTTTCTCATAAAGTTTGGTTAACTTAATATTTCGCAGCATTCCCAAGAAACCGTAGCCCCCTCCTCGCTTGCCTACCGTGAACGCAATGACAGGTAATTCGACTTGTGTGTACACGGTAGCCTCACTTGCGGGGAGGGGTTAGGGGTGGGTTTTTCTTCTAACTGTTTACAACCGCGTACTTCGGATTCTTTTCCTCTTTTACTTGCTCGTCATTGTTTAAACCTGGGGAAAAGAAAGGACGGAAGCTGTTAAGTTCTGCGACCAAGGCTGAGCCATTACTGATAATAACGCCTAAAACTGGGTCAAAGGCGAATAAAACCCCTGCAAGAACTATGCTGATATTGGGGATAGCAATTAAGGCTGTGTTTTGGTAAACAATATCCATTGCTTGCTTAGCGATAATAATTGCGTTGGGTATACCCCGTAAATCATCGTCTAAAAGCACAACATCCGCAGTTTCTCTGGCTATGTCAATACCACTTGCGAAGGATATTGAAACATCCGCATGTGCTAGAGCGGCTGCATCATTTATACCTTCTCCAATAAAAGCTACTGTCCTTTCCTGGCTTTGTAATTTGCGGACAACCTCAACTTTTTCGTTGGGGAATGCTTCTGCGTAAACATGGTGGCTTTTAATACCCAATTTAGACGCGACACAATTGGCTACTCTTTTGCTATCACCTGTAAGCATATAGGTTTGTTGCCCTTGATTTTCCAAGGTGGCAATCACCTCGACACTTTCTAGACGGGCTGGGTCTGTATACAAAATTACGCCTTGCAATTTCCCGTCTCTGGCTACGTAAACCGTAGAATTACTTCCGCTTCTAATTTCTGGATAGCGTTGATGAATAGTGTTAAGGTCTATTCCCTCTTGTAGCATAAGACGACTGCTACCTACAAAAACGGCTTCCCCACTAATTTGGGCAACCACACCAAAGCCAATGCGATAATCCCATGCTTCGCAAAGTTTGGTATGGATATTTTTTTCTTCTGCATAACGGAGAATTGCACTAGCTACAGGATGGGTATTACCCTGTTCTACTGATGCTGCCAGTTCTAGTACGTCAGTTTCAGAAATATCATCACTTACAGTTTTAATGTCAATAACTTGAGCATTTCCTTGGGTTAGTGTCCCTGTTTTATCAAAAACTACCGTATCTGTTCTTGCTAAAATTTCTAGAGCGCGACCGCTGCGGATGTAAATACCATGTCGTGCTGCATAAGTCAGAGCTGCGAGGATGGAAGAAGGTACTGCAATACGGATGCTATGGCTAAAATCAAGATGTAAAGGAGCAAGAGACCGCGAAACATCTCTTGTCAAAGCAAAAATAGCACCGCTTAACAAGAGGGTTGGTACAATTGTCGCATCGGCGATTTTTGCTGCATAATCTTCAACGCGGGTGTCATGAACTGGTGCGGATTGCAAGAGCTTAAGCGTCAATCCCACCCGAGTATTTTCGCCAATCCGCTTTGTTAATATACAAATTTTCCCTTCTAAAATAATGGTCGAAGCGTGAACCACGTGTCCTTCTGAGCGAGTAACACATGCTGATTCTCCCGTCAGCTTATGTTCGTCAATTAATGCTGTTCCCCGTAGTATCCGTCCACTCACCGGAATTATCTCACCTGGATACACAACAACTCTGTCACCTTTTTGTACTTCAGAAAGTAAAACCTGTTGCTCCTTTCCATCGCGTTCTACACGAGCGTATTTATCCATTTCCGAAAACAAATCAGCAACTTGTCGCTCACTGGCACGAGCGGTAGCATCTCGCAACGCATCTCCGGTTTCCATCAAACTTAACATTAGGGAAGGACCTACAAAATCTCCCTTTATAGTGTAGAGACCAAGCCAAAGTGCATCTAGAATATCCGCATCCAATCGTCGTTCCTTGACAGTTGTTTCAAAAACCCTAGTCACAAAAGGAGCCGCAGCCACAGCAACTAAACCGCTAAGAGCTAAAGCTGGGATAGGTATAGTGAACTGGGTAGATAAAACAGCCAAACTTAAACTGAGAACAGGTAACCCAAGTCGTTCCATCCAATCAATATCAGGTCTTGGTTCCGCTTTTTGCGGTACTGTTCCGGGAGGAAGTTCCACTTCACTAGCTTTTTGAATTGCATCTAACAAACTTTCTCGTACCATCAGTATTGGTACACTAGGTTCATAGCTGACAATCAAAGAAGTAGATGGCAAGCTAATTCTGACACTAAGGACAAAATCAAAACATTCCACCAGCCAATTGAGCTTGTTAGCATACTCTTCATCTTTTTGGAGACGAGGAACGCGAACACGACACCGCTCATCCGTAAAGTGAATAAATTGATAATCTATTTCTGTTAATTTTTCTGAGAACTCTGAAACTTCGCTTTGTATTGGGGCATAATATTCGGTCTGAACTTGCATAAGCCCTGCCTTTTAAGTATTTAAACTGTTCTTAGCTAAAAAATGTACTGCGTTTTTATAAAACACGGCTTAGTAACACAATAGTGCTAATGGTGCATATAAAAGGTTTACAATTTTTATACCTTATATAATATCTTTAAGACATTGCCAGAAGTTGTCTAGTTTCTAAATTATCTCCAGTGGCTAAAACCTTTCTATTCCTAGTGATAGAGGTCACAAAAACAAAGAGATTGTTATCATAAAGGTTATAATGCTTTAAAATTATAATTTTGTAATTCAAAAGTCGCAGAGTGGTAGAGACGTTACATGTAACGTCTCTACAGTTGGAAAGTCGTGGTTTTTAATAAAAAAATTAACCATCACCGAAATCTTGTGATGCATTTTGTAGAATTGGAATGTAACCAATGCAAAAAATGCATATCTTAATCATGAAAAATTTGTAACCTGCTAAACTATCTTAAACAAGAAAAAGTGCAAGTTAATTTTGAAGTACTAGTGATATATCTTACTTGAAAACTCTGTAGCGGCTCATAGCCTTATTGTTGCGGAATTCTCAAAAAAGTCTTAAAAAAAGAACTATTCGTGACAATTTTACGGTATTTTCTTGGGGAGCGCCAGTTGATTAGTTGGTAAATTTTATGTCTCTTGTTGCTATCGATAGAGTTAATATCCATTCCAACAGGCGTCCTTTGAATGACCAAAAAGTCGCCGAGTTGATGCAGTCGATTAAAACGAACGGTCTTTTAAACCCTATAACCATCGACCAGAATTTTAACCTTCTTGCAGGGTTACATAGACTTACAGCCTGCAAACTATTAGGGTTTGAGCAGGTTGAATGTCGTGTTTTGCCGATTGAGGACATTGACCACGCAAGATTAGCTGAAATAGATGAAAATTTAATTCGTAACGAACTGGAAGCTCTAGAACGAGCTGAGCTTTGGTTAGAACGAGACAAAATTTTAGAGCGAATAGGTCTACGAGCCATGTCTGGAGAAAACCAGTACACAAAAAAAGGGGGTGAATTAGGTTCATCCCCTCCCAGCAAAACGACACAACAACTTGCTCAAGAGACAGGTTACAATAAGCGGACTTACCAACTAGGTAAGCAAATCGCCAAAAATATTGACCCAGAAGTAAAAGAGGTAATAAAGAAAACTCCTGTTGCGAAGAGCCACTCCTCTTTATTAAAAATAGCCAGAGCAGGAAGCAAAGAACGAGAACAAGCTGAACTGGCAGAACAAAAAGCCCAGGAAGCAAAAGCTAAAAAAAAGCAAGAAGAACTGCAAAAACAAGCCGAACTTGCTGCACAAGCAAGAGCAAAACAAAAGGAACTGCAATTAACTGCACTACAAGGCATAAGTGCTGAAAAAGAAGCGAAAGACTCAGTGAAGTCCCACAAGGTGCAGCCAATAGAAAAAGCTATTTCTGCCCTAACTTTACCGTCCGTAAAGCTAGGGGATGAGTGGATGCTGGATAAACATCTTGTTTTCTGCGGCAATACCGCTGAAGATAGATTTATCCAACTTCTCCCTTCTAATGCGGCTCTGGCGATAGCGACTTTAACATCACCTTGGGAACACGATTATTTAATCAATGAAGCTCATGTTGTGGCTGTGTTAGCTAGAGAAGGACATATTCAAGACTTTTGCACTCGTCATCGAATGCCTTTTAGATATGAGTGGATTTTAGATGGGCTGTATATTGGAGTTTATTCCCACAAGCCTATAACTAAGCCAGATAAGCCTATTGGTATTGAGGGTATTGAGGGTATTGTCGCCTACCTAATAAGCCTGTATACTAAACATGACAATTTCGTGATTGCTCCTTTTTTGGGGAACGCTGAGGTATTAATTACCTGCGAGCGAATGGGTCGAATATGTTTTGCGGGCGACCATAATTTAGAACGTGTTGACAGGGCAATAGAGCGATGGCAAAGGTGGACGCGCTTGGAAGCCAGAAACGAAAAGCTTAACAAAGCATAAAATGTATAACTTAGTCAAGTTCAACTATGAGTTTTTTCTGATGATAGTGTTATGAACAACTGAACTTTCACTCAGACAACATTTAATAGCCAGCAGTTTATAATAGCGGAATTCGTGAGGAGTTATTGTCTCTCAAATTACCCTGACTGCTGGTTTTTTGTTTGCCCAGAAAACTAAAAGTCCTTATTTGGGAACATGTTCTTTGTAGTCCGGTAAACCTAAAAGGCCCCGATTTGTCAGCAAAACAAGTACATACCGTCCTAATACTACTCGGTTAAGTAGAGATTAAAAATTTTTAGCCTCTACATAAGTTAAACGAGTGGTATAGTCCCGTCCCCTTAACTGAAAGCGAGCAAAAATATGGCATTTATTAAAGTTGATAATACAATCATCAATACCGCTTATATCGCTGCTATCAGACTAGAAGGCCAAGATGCTTCTGGAGAAGAAAAAGTTTCTCTGTTAATTGCAATTCCTACTTTTCCCCTGCACCAGCAGAAAAAAACCTCTACCAACTTCTACCAGTACGAGTGGATTCACTTTACAGGCTTTTCAGCAATTGCCCTGAAAGACTACTTTAGTAGCTTTAACAATGTAATTGACTTGATGCCTCAAAATAATAAGCGACAAGTGTCAAATTATAGCGAGATGTCTTGAAAGTTGCTAAGGTCGTGCTTGATTTATGGGTGGGTTTAGCCTTAGATTTATGGGTGGGTTTAGCCTTAGATTCATGGGCGGGCAAGGATGCCCACCCCACAATAATCTTATTGACATCATGTTAATGATAAATATTTTTTATGGAAAAATAAAATATTCATACACTCCTGTGATGATGACTAAAACTCCTGAGATAATCCCAGCCCAAAATCCTGAAACTTTGGTGGTGAAGCGGTTGCCTAAAAAATAGCCCCCTGGCATTCCTAATAGGCTCAAAGCAAAAACTAACAAAGTGGTAATAATCACATTTAAGTTGGAAATTCCGCCCCCAAGTCCAGAACCTAGGTTATTTAGGGTTAACCCAAACGCAAGAGCAACAGATTCTCGTACATCAATGTAACCAGAACGGTCTAAATCGGCTTTTTCTGGTTTTTCCAGGTATTTCTCATAAGAAAACTCTTGTAGGAATTCTTCGCTCGATTCTCTAGAGAAATTATCATCTAAATCGTCGCAAGAAATGTTAGATATCATTTCTTTTGAACCTGCTGCTACCAAATAGCGCACTTCTTGACGTACACAGGCTTTTTTTCGAGCCAATTTTCGCTCGTACTTGAGTGTTTCCCGGATACTCCAAACTCCAACAGCAACCAAAACAAGGCTTCCCAACAAATTAGCATTGCCTACAGATAAGTAGTGATTAATATCTCCTCCAACAGAAATCGATAGAAATGTACCAATTGCGGAAACTACAGCGATAAATAAGTTAGTTGCAAAGCCGATTTTGAGTTTTTTCACTCCATAGGCAATCCCAACGGCAAAATTATCGACGTTAGACGCAATGGCGAGTAAGAAAGCTGATATAAGGTGCATCATAGCAAACTCCAATGATTTAGATTATTTAAATTAGTCCAGAAATAATGCTGACGGTCAAAGCCATAATCACGCTATAGAAAAAGAATGAAATTATCGTATGTCCCAGAGCCAAACGTCGCATAGCGGATGTTACCAGTGCTGTATCTGAAGTTTGGGAAGTCATACCCAAAGTAAAAGTAAAATACATAAAGTCCAGATAATCAGGAGCTTCACCGCTAGAAAAACTTAGTCCTCCTATATATTCTGTATATTCTGCTTCTGATTCAAAGTCCGGCTTGCGATAGTAACATGTGGCATAATGTAACGCAAAAACTGTGTGCATTAATAGCCAAGAGCAGAGAACAGCCACAATACACAAAGCAACTTCTGGGCTAAAAGTATCTTTATGTTTTGCCAGCACACCAGAAATTACGAATAAACTGCTGAAGGAAATAAAGACAACCAGAAGAAAAATTGCTAGATGGTCAACATCTTTGTTTTGGATGGAGTCACGTGTTTTTTCAGCATTAGCATTAATCATCATCAACCCAACTAGCGCAAGAAAGCACAATACTCCACCATCCCAAGCAGCGAGAAGACGAAATTCTAAACTAACAGAGGGCAAAAGTAGAAAAATGACCCCCGCAAACACCGAAGATAACAGCAAGCGAGGTTTGGATTCCTCAATTATAGTCATAAGAAGCTTCCTTTATTCACAGCAGTCCCGATGAAACATTCACACTTGATGCTAAAATCACGACGTAGAAAAGAAAAGCAATCATTCCATGTCCTAAAGCCAACCTTCGCATAAATAAGGATGGAATCGAAACATCTGATGTTTGAGCTGTCATCCCTAAAGTAAAGGAAAAATACATAAAGTCCCAGTAGTCGGGTAGGTCTTCCCCTGGAAAATCTAAACCACCACTATATCCTGTGTCTTGGTTTAAACTATCTGAGTGATAATAGCAGGTGGCGTAGTGCAGGGCAAACATTGTATGAGTCAGGAACCACGAGCAGACTATCGCAATTAAAGATAAGGTCACTTCCAGTGCGAGAGTGGATGCGGGGATAGCTTTATCGTTGCTAGTAGCTTGCATTAGCCCAATAGCAAAAATACTGGTGCAGGCAGTTATAACTACCAAAAGAAAAACTGATAAATGCTGAGCTTCTTGACGTTGAGCACGATAGCGCGTTTTTTGGGGGGTCGCGCTGCACATCATTAACGTCACTAATATCAAAAAACAGAGAACTCCAGTAATCCAACCGATGAGAATACGATTGTCTAAGTGCATGGAGTCAGGTAGTAGCAGAAAGGATGTCATTGCCAGCATCAGAGACAATCCCAAACGGGTTTTTGAATCTAAATGTCTCAATAGACTGTTTCCTAATGACAAACTGCTGTTAAGCAATCCGCTAAAGGAGCCAAGCGATTTAGGAGACTTGACATTTTGGTTAAATTTTGGATTGGATTTCTTGTACTGTGCCACTTTCCTTACATCTCACTGTTCTTCTGAATGTAAAAACCGAATTAGACTTGTAGCCGATTTCTAAGTGATTAACCGGAATTGGTATTATTTGGATGGGTAAGATAACTTATGCCTTGTAACATTGCCAACACAAGTAGTCAGGAAATCGGCTTTCTGAAAGTTGGTGTAATGAGTGAAATAAGCAATACCTAACTCACCTATAACAAAGCTATATGAAAAGGTTGCAGTAGTCTCACTGCTCCTTGATGGAAGGTATTGCTGTGATTAAGAAAATTATATGATAAATACTTGAAAGCGATAAAAATATTTCGCAACTCCCCACTCCCAACTCCCCACTCCCCACCCCCAACTCCCCACTCCCAACTCCCCACTTAACAATTCGTAATTTACAAAGCATCTGCGTTGCTTGTATCATTCATGAGTATGCATGTAGAATAAAAGCAATCAGTGATTCTTCTAATGATTTGCTAATATTTCTTGCATAACCCTCGCCAAGGTTTGTAATAATCTATTGCCACTCCTCTATATATAGTTGGGAGATGTAAAACCAACTCGAACTTGATTAACTAAAAAAATCAAGTTTACCGCTAGCAATAGCATAATCCGAACTGAACGAATCACTATTAGCGATATCTCTTTTTTGGAGGCTAAGTATATATGGAACTCGAAGCTTTGTTATTAGGGCTAGAGCCAATGACAGCTGCAGTTATTGGTGTCGGTGCGTTAGTTATGGCTCCCATTGTTGGTGCTATAGACGCTGCAACTGGTCACAATTTGTCGGAAACAACAAGGTCAACAGCGAAAGGTGGATTAGTTATGGCTTTTGAAGCTTTTGACAAAGTGCAATCTGCTGCTGCTGAAGCCGGAGAATCTTTTCAAGATTTAATTGCTGAAGCTAAAGCTGATATCCGAGCTTCTAAGAATGGTGCAAGCGACCCTGCTCCTCGTGAAGTAACAATTGGATAGACTTTATCAACTTAAGCTAGCTAAATTCTGAAAACGCATACAATCCAGTAGTGGTTCTATCTCCCACTGCTTTCAATACTGCATAAATTTGGTTGTTGGTGGAAACCCCTGTAGAGACGTGATATATCACGTCTCTACATCCTTTCGTCTCTACATCCTTTCGTTTGGTTTTTATTAAATCTTTTGATTTAAGAGGTGCGATGTATGGTGGACTATCCAGATGCCTTAAACATCCGTAAATTAGCATTTGCATTTGCTTTCGGCCCTTTAGCATTGTTATTGTTGTTCGGAATGCTTGATGTTTCAATGTCTAAGGCTTCTAAGGCTTCTAAGACTGAGGTGTTGCAACTTTCAGAGCAGTCTTGCGTAACTAGTAATGTGAGCGTCCAAGAATGTCTCACAAAGGTCGAAGCAAAAAAATAATAGCAATTTTCCAAAATGTAGAGACGCGATTAATCGCGTCTCTACATAGGTTACAGATAAAGGAGGTTTTACAGAGTGCGAAAGTTAATCGCTGGTCTGCACGAATTTCAATGCAACTATTTTAAGCAACACCGAGATTTGTTCGAGCATCTTTCTCACGAACAACATCCCAGAGCATTATTTATCACTTGCTCTGATTCTCGGATTGACCCAAATTTACTAACCCAAACTGAACCGGGTGAATTATTTATTATCCGTAATGCTGGTAATATTATTCCTCCCTATGGTGCAACTAATGGTGGGGAGGGAGCAGCAGTTGAGTATGCTGTTCAGGCTTTGGGTGTTAAACAGATTATTGTCTGCGGTCATTCTAATTGCGGGGCTATGAAAGGTTTATTACAATTGGGAAGACTCGCTGAGGATATGCCATTGGTTTATGATTGGTTAAAACACGCAGAAGCAACACGTCGTTTAATTAGGGAGAACTACGCAGATTACGAGGGTGAAGAACTATTAAATGCGACTATCGAAGAAAATGTTTTGACTCAGCTGGAGAACCTACGGACTTATCCGGTAATTCATTCTAAACTCCATCAAGGTGAAATTAGTCTCTACGGGTGGGTCTACAAAATTGATACGGGTGGTGTTTTTGTTTACAGCATGGAGCGTTGCAATATCCAAGCAAAACATGAAACAGTTACTTCTGACAGAATGGAGTCTTTACAAATGCAGTAGAGACCGATTAATACCAATTAATTGCGAATTGCGAATTGGTATAAGGTCTCTATTATACTAATTTTGCTCAGACTCCTCGTCTTTTGATTCAGGTTGGACGGAATTATCTGAAAAAGGCTCAATCGGATAAAAGGTTTTTGAAACTTTCTTATAATTCCAAGCGACCCCTTCTGGGTCTTTAGCTTGACTCCACTTGTTAAAATCTTTTTTTGACCTATACCGGGTTAAAGTTTGGACATTTACGTGCAGACGTTTTGCCAAAGCTGATGTTGTTAACCGAGTATTATCAAAAGTTTGAATCGAGGTGAGAGAATGAGCATCTTTATCTACTGTAATCTCAAAAGGTTTGCTAACTTCCTCTTTAGGTTCGTTCTTGATTTCATCTTTAGGTACGTTCGTTTCTTTGTCTTCCCAAGGGTCTTCTTCTAAATTTACCTCCAACGGTGTATAGACAAACGCTTCTTGTACAGATTCTATTGATGATGTTGCGGGAGATTTTTCTTCAACAATTTCTGTTTCTGTTACGGGCAATTCTTTAGCTAATTCCTCAGAGACTTCGGGAGTTTTTTCTGAAAAACTCTCTATTTCTCTTACAGGAGAAGGTTTAGAGAGAGGTTCTGCTGGTAGTACTTTTTCAATAGCTTGGCAAAGATTCTTCTGCATTTCCAGAAGCGAAATTGCCTTGAATTTATAAGTGACGATAACAGACTCTGCAAGGGGGTTAATCCTCACGTCCGTAACAAAACTAAGAGATTTAATCTGGCTTTCAAATTTGCCTTGATACTCTTCATTTTTACTTAATAGGGGAATACGGATGCGAATCCGTCCTTCAATAGCGTGAATAATTTGATAATCCATTGACACAAAGGATTTTTGTTAAGATAAATTTCAATCGACTTCTAGCATAATATCTAATTCCCCTCCTATAGGGAGGAGGGGTTCTATTTTTAGTTTACGCGAAAGTTAGAGAATAATAAAGAAAAAAGGAAGTAGGGGAACCCCAAAGGCAAAACTTAGCCAAGAAGTGAAACCGGTCAGAAGAATAGAACCGACAACAGAAATAGCTAATGAAGAAATTAGATTTGGTAACCAACCCTTGAGATTGTTAATTATTCCAGACAAAAAGGAAGAGTTTGGGGCATAGCTTGCCGAATAAGACATAAGCACCTCTAATGTTACAGTAAGTTAAAAGTCATGCAGCTTCTTGCAAATACTGCTCGTAATTTTAATCATTACTTGGTACACTCAAATAAGCAAGCAATTTTAACAACTTGTTGGACAAATATTATGTTTAAGCAGATTAGAAACGCTGCGAGAATTGTAACAGGCTCTGTGTGTACCGTTATTGGTATAGTCGGAATACTTTTACCCCTTGTACCCGGTACTCCATTTCTTCTTGTCGCTGCTGCCTGCTTCAGTACTTTAGAACCTTAACTTCCCAGTAGTGGTTTTCTGTTTAGAATCCCGGTCGCATTTATTGCCGGAAGAAGTCAAGCATAGGGGATTGAGGATTGAAATGGAACTATGAGCAGAATCATTACATTTTTAGGTAAAACATGTACGGGGAATCCTACGGTAGCAATCGCAACTGCCAAGTGGTTTACTCAGTACTCTCAAAAGGTGCTACTGGTAACTCACAATCCCAGTCCCTATGCAGAGCTTCTACTAAAAACCACTTTGAACTCCACTCCCCAAGAGGTTGCACCTAATTTACATGCGGTGCAACTTCAAACAACGGTACTGTTGGAACAAGTTTGGGAAGAAGTTAGAAAATGGCTGACTTTATACGTTCCTTCTTCTGTAAAAGTTGATGTTTTTCCAGGAGAGGCTGTTATCCCACCTGGTTTGGATAGCCTTCTGACTTTCAATGTTTTAAGAAAGTACTATCAAAGTAATGAGTACGATGTCATCATTTATGATGGACGTGGAGACTTAGAATCTTTGAGAATGCTAGGGATTCCGAACATTGCAGAATGGTATTTCCGTAGGTTTCGTGAAGTTTTTGATGCCCTCGATATTAGCAAAATCGCCGACTCTATTGGTGGCCCGATTGCTAGTGCTTGGGTAACAGCAAATATGGAAAGTCGCAAGAATCAGGATGGGATTGAACAAGTTCGTGATTGGATTAGTCGCGGTGTTGCAGTGGTGGGGGATGCATCTAGGTTAACAGCTTATTTGATAACTACAGATGAACCAGAGACTATCGCTGCAACCCGTTGGCTATGGGGTAGCGCTCAGCAGATTGATTTACAAGTCAGTGGGGTTTTGGTCTATCAAAGTCATGAAATAACCAATAAAAATGAACTACAGCAAGCTTTTGAGCCTTTGGAGGTGAATCTGATTCCGGCTTTAAAACAACATAATTGGGAACCATTGCTCGATAAACTGCCTGATTTTAAAACTATTCCTCAAATTCCTCAGCCTTTAACTATTGATTTGCTGCAACGTCAGGTAAAAGTATTCTTACCTGGATTTACTAAACAGCAAGTTAAGTTAACTCAGTATGGTAAAGAGCTTACTGTTGAAGCGGGGGAACAGCGACGGAGTATTATCTTACCTCCTGAATTACAAAATTTGCCTGTTGCAGCTGGAAAATTTGAAGAACCGTATTTGGTTGTTTCTTTTTAGCATTTGGATTAAATATACCGGGTGGGTTAAACATACTGGGCGGGCAGGGATGCCCACCCCACAAGAGTTTATCTAAATGTGGAATTTACCTCAAGGATGGAAATAGAATGCTGCTCCTAAGACACTGTATGTTATCAGCAGTAACGCTCCTTCTAACCAATTAGAGCGTCCATCGGTGCTGATAGAGTTGGTAATGATTACAGCGATAGCAATAGCTAGAACTTCAAAAGGATTAAAGTCCAGATTCATCGGTTTTCCCATCAATTGACCGACTAACACTAGAATCGGAGCAACAAACATGGCTATTTGCAAGCTTGAACCCATAGCCACAGCTACTGCTAAATCCATTTTATTCTTCACGGCAAAAGTCGCAGCAGTTATATACTCTACCGCTCCTCCGAATAAGGGAATTAAAATCACCCCGGTAAATAAGCTAGTAAAACCAAGGGTGGTAATTGCTTTCTCTAAACTAGCTACCAAAACATCGGAAACGAATACCAACACAATTGTGCAAGTCAACAAAATAGTAATTTGTCTCCCTAAAGCAACTTTGTGTTCATGAGACTTGATTCCTGCCTTTTCTTCTTCATCCAGTTCTGTTGCTCTTAGTTCATATATATCCTTGTGGGTTTTCATAGAAAACAGCAACATCAATATATAGAAGAGTAATAGAAGAACAGATGCTACTGCCGAAAAATTGTTGATAGTTGAAGCCTGTAATCCTTTTGATGTAAAGTCGATAGCTGTAGGAGTCAGCAGTACTACTAGCGCTAAATTAAGTGAAGACGCATTAATCCGAGCAACTGTAGGTTGAAAATCTTGCTCTTTGAAACGCAATCCCCCTAAAGTAATTGCTGCTCCTAAAGCTAGGAGTAGATTAGCGACGATAGTACCTGTGATGCTAGCTTTGACGACATCAACTAACCCTGCATGTAGAGCGACTATAGAAATAATCATCTCAGTTGCATTTCCGAAAGTCGCATTCAGCAACCCACCTAACGATGGACCAACGACGGAAGCTATTTCCTCGGTCGAATTAGCAATCCAAGCAGCGAGGGGAATTATTGCTAAACCGGAAGCAATAAAAACAATGACAGGATGTAGTTGCAGCCATTCCACTAGAAAGCAGATAGGTACAAATACTAGCATCCTTAGTATGATTTTGTCTTTAGTTTTCATAAAAACAATGTGGTTATTTTGGGTAAAACAGACGATTATTCCCTCTTTCCTTCTTCCCTCTTCCTTCTCTCTTCATTTAATTGTGTCAGTTCTTGCTTGAAAAAAATCAAAAGAATTATGTCGTTAGTATCTTTGATATTCTAGCCGTAGGAATTTATAATTTGAAGCAAATCGTTGGTGAAAAATTATGGATACTATGGCTTTGGTCGCTTTAGGTGCTTATGTAATTCTTTTTTGTATGACTTTTTGGGTTATAAAAGTTTATAATGAAGAGAGCGCTAAAATCAATAAACGCTTGAGAACTCGCTAGAATCAATTGTTTCAAGTTCTATTTAATTTCTGTCTTTGCTTCCAAAATTTTTAGGGAGCACATTTATAATCGCGAATTTTAGCAAAAAAAAATGTTCATCTTAGAGATTGTGAATTACTATATTCATTAGAAGGTATTCTAGACAATTTATAGCGATTTAAAAGTATGCTTTACCAAGTCGTTCACAGCACCTTGGGACGCTGTCGTATCCGTGTACCCAGATTAGCGGATGATTTCGAGTTTTCTCAAAAGCTTAGTGGCTTGGTTGAGTCATTACAGTTTGTCGATGAGGTTCGCATTAGTCCTCAAGCTAGTTCGCTGATTGTCTGCTATAAAGTTAGCAAGGTCAATAATTGCGATATTGAAAGACAGCTTTTTTCTTGTATTGAGCAAGCAAATATCGAGCAAGACAATATTGAGCAAGCAAATATTCAGCAAGCAAAGAGCTTAGCATTAACAAATGTTACTGAGACTTCCCCTCAAATAGTTGTCCAAGAGTCTGACCTCATTCTGGAAATCAATCAATATAAAGATTTAGGTCTACCTTTACTCAGTCTCTGTCTGGCTATACTTGCTGCTCCTTTAGAATTACCTGCTCTTTTGGTTGTAGCTGCGATTGCGGGAGCTGCTTTCCCTTGGTTTAATCGAGCAACTGATAGCATTATTAATCAACACCATCCTAATATTGATTTGTTAGATTCTGCTTGGATGACTCTTCAAACTCTCCAAGGACAGTATATTGCTCCCGCTCTCAAAACTAGTTTAGTAGAATTTCGTAGAACTATTCGCGGTAAAGTAGTGCAAGCAAGGGAAAAAGAAGCTTTTGATTTATTAAATTGTTTAAGTCAGGATGTGTGGGTTGAAGAAAATGGATGTCAGCAAAAGGTAACAGCAAGAGATTTACACGCAGGTGATATTATTACAATTTATTCTGGTGAGTTAGTTCCTGTTGATGGCAAAATTATTGCTGGTTCGGGTTTGATGGATTGTTATGTTCTGACTGGGATGACGACACCCGTTAGTTGTTCTGAGGGAGAAGAGGTTTATGCATCTTCTCTATTAATAGAAGGTAAGCTATCTGTTCTTGTGAAACGCACAGGAGAGAATACTTGTATCGCTTTAGCTAATCATCTCATGCAGTCCGCTCCTGTACATAATACAAAAATTGGCGCATATCAAGCTGATTTAGTCAAGAGCGCGATTATCCCTACTTTAATGTTGGGAGGTACAATTTTTGCGACGACGGGTAACTTGGGTGCTGCTATTTCTCCTTTCCAATTTGATTTTGGTAGTGGTATTCCTATCTCTATTTCTACTACTCTGCTTTCTGCTTTAACTCACGCTACTCGCAATGGAGTTTATATTCGTACTGGTCGCATTTTAGAAATTTTAGCAAAAATAGATACTCTGGTTATAAGTGAATCTGTCTTAATGCAACTGATTGAAATTGATGCGGATGTTGCTAGTGCAGTAGCCAGTCTTCAGAAGCAGGGTGTTACTATTTACCTTATTAGTAGTTATAATCTTAAGCAAACAATTGCTCTTGCAGAGCGATTTGCAATTCACCCCGACCATATCCTTATTAATTCATATTCCCAGCTACAAATAGATTTAGTCAAAGGACTTCGCACTCAAGGTAAAACGGTAGGGGTCGTTGACTATTGCTGTTATTCCTGTGCTGATATTTCTATTTCTCTTGCTCCCGTTGGTCATATTTCTGAAGAAACGGCCGATGTTGTACTGCTTGACCATCAACTTTGGGGACTCGTTTATGGAATTGCGATCGCAAAACGAGCAATGGGAACTATCTTCCAAAATACAGCTACTATCGTCGTTCCCAACCTGATGATGCAAATCGGTGGGGGTATGTTCTTGGGTGTAAATCCTGTATGGAACGTGATTGTTAATAATGGCTCTGCTTTTGTCGCAGAATTTTTATACAAGGACTTTGAAAGCCCTCAGCCAACTGCTTATAAAACCCCCGTTCCGCACCTTAAAAGCTAGTAATAATGATAACCAGGGCGGGGCTTGCGATGCGTTAAAAATATCCATACATAGACATATTAGCAAACACACCTGCTGATAACCCTACTTACCCCACGATGCTAAAATTCAAGTTGGAACAGAGAGTTGTAGCAAACACAGGGATAATCATTATCTAAAAATTCTCAAAGTATTGCTAAATATGACTTACTAATTTAAATTAATTGACAATAACCCAAAAATATAACCATGAAACGCCTATAAACTCTACGAAATAATAATGATTATCCCTATATTCGCTGCAAACCCTGATGAAAACTTGAATTTCACAAAGAAAAGTTGTTCTTTATGAAACTAAAATACTATTTTGTCATCGATTCCCCTTTTTATCTAACTCCCTAAAAAATAAGCGAACCGGGAGTTATCAAGCTTGATTCAGTTGGTTCTTTAAATAAACCACCATCATTTGTTTCATGTCAGCAATCATGCTATTAACATTCCCACCAGCCTTTTCAATTTCTTGTTCTTGTTGTATTAAATAACTAATACCTTTATATAGTGCTTTCGTTACTCGTGCCATTTGCCAGCCATGAGTAGGATTTAAATTCGGACAAATCCGGAGCAACAAATCGTGAATGGTTGCTAGTATTTCTGAATCAACACGCTTAGACCCTTCCGCAAGACTCATTTCTTGAGACTTAGCGTTTAAATGTCCGAAGGCTGGATGTTTGCGCTCGAAGGCAATCATGGGGTCTATTACCTTATTAACAATAGCGACGAAATCTAGTCCAGATACATCCTGTTGTAAAGCAGCCACTGTGTTTTTACCTAATTGCTGAATATACCGTTCGCCTAAAGCAATTAAAATTGCTTCTTTGTTGGAAAAGTATTGGTATACCGACCCAACTGAAATATTAGCCTGCTCCGCTATAACATTGGTGTTAATAGCTTCGATTCCGCTATCTGCCAGTAAATTGGCAGCTGTATCTAAGATTAAATCGCGTCGTTGCTGGCCGCGACTTCCTGAAGGATTGCGACGGCTTTTCTGAGATTTCGTCAACTCATCTGGTGTTCCTTGTGATTTGATTTTTTTATTATTCGGGGATTGACTATGTGAGCTTTTGCTCATATGCTAAAAAATGTGATGTGAATAATAGCTCACATTAGCAAAATTTCGACTACCTTTACAAGAAAGATTTTTATCATGAGTAACAAAATTGCCTTTGTAACTGGAGCAACAGGTCTTTTGGGTAGCAATCTTTGTAGAGCGCTCGTGGAGCAGGGATGGGAAGTCAAAGGTCTGGTTCGCTCGATTGATAAGGCTAAACGTTTCTTAGGAAATAGTGGAATTGAATTTATCCAGGGTGATATTGAAGATGTATCTGCTTTTGCTGAGGCTTTGTCGGGGGTTGATGTGGTATTTCACACTGCTGCTTTTTTCCGGGAGTATTATCAACCAGGCAATCATTGGGAGAAAATGAAGCGCATTAATGTGGATGCCACCATAGAACTGTTCCGAGCAGCAGAGGCGCGGGGAGTTGCACGGGCGGTTTTCACTTCATCTAGTGGAGTTATTCAAGCTCATCCACAAATAGCTGCGACAGAAACAGCTTCTTATAGTGAGTTTTCAGAAAAGAACCTCTACTTTCAAACAAAGGTTCTAGCAGAACAAGAAATCTACAAATTATTGGAAACTAGCAAAATGGATGTGGTGATGATTCTACCTGGTTGGATGATGGGACCACATGACGCTGCACCAACTTCTGCTGGACAACTTGTATTAGATTTATTGACGGGTAAATTGCCAGGGGTTATTGATGGTGGTGCTTCATTAGCTGATGCTCGGGATGTGGCATCTGCTATGGTTAGCGCAGCCCAACGGGGAGTTCGGGGTGAACGTTATATTGTGGCAGGAAAGCTGACAACTATGAAAGATATTGCTTTAGGACTACAAGATGTGTCAGGGGTAAAGGTTCCAAACTTTGTACTTCCTGATTGGATGGCCCTATCTCTTGCATGGTGTTTGGAAACCTGGGCTGGTTTGACAGGGGGAGTGAATTCGATGCCGCTAACTGGTATCCAAACTTTATTACAAAAAGCAAACTTAAGCTCAATTAAAGCTGAACGAGAGTTAGGAGCTACTTTCCGACCCTTAAGAGATACGCTGAAAGATACTGTATCGTGGTATCAAACTCAAGGCTATTTATAAAGTTTTTAGCTTAGAGAAGTCCAAGAAATAAATGGCCAATTTTGTGGGTGGGCTTTCTCTTGCCCCACCCTGGTTAATATGGACAGGCTGTTTTTTAAATATCTCTTTAAAATTTATAATTCAGTCCTCGAACAGAGGACTTAAGCTTTAAGACAGGGAATTTATTCCCTGGCTTGTGGTATCAATGATGCACTGTATTATATTTATAAACATCCATATGCGTTAGAGCATCACAAATTTGCATAAATAACCTTTTCCTTTGCCTAGAGTGACAAAAGACGGTTAAATTTGAGTAAATTCGGGACAAGCATCATTTGTTTTTACTTTTGTTGCGAACAGAGGACTTCTGTTGCTGGTACAAATATTTGCTTGATAGTAAATACAATTAACGCAAACTTTAGGAATATTTCTTTTTAAGATTAAATCAGTGCTTTGGAAATTCTGATTGGATATACTTTTTTTATTGGAGGTAACTAAGATATTATTATGCCGCCATTTACCTATAAGATTACCTGATTCTATAAGATTTTTCCATCTTGGGTTATTATTTATAATGTTAGGGGGTATATAAATCAAAGCCCCATGTTCTCCTTGGGCTACAATTTCTATATCAAACTCTTCTATTACTTCTATTGATTCTTCATCTGGAAAACCACTTGAGGAAAGTGACTTAGGGGACAAACTGACAATCTGACCCGATTTTGCCATGAATGTATTTTTTAAAGCTTTATAATTAAAAACTGTTTCAATACTTTTCATATCCCCGTTAAACAAAATACATAAATCAGGGTCAATATGCTTCAAAAGTCTGACAATTTCAATTATTGAACCATGAATTCTGAGAAAATATTGCTGTAAATTAGCCTGAATAGAAATACTTTTTTCATCAATTTTAACTGTTTTACGATTCCGCAAAACATGGAGTATTTCTGAGCTAATATCTTCATCCTGATAACATGATAGAAATACAGTAGCTTTAGGATTATCTAGTAAATTTTTTAAATAAAATTTCGTAGCACCGGAAATATTACAAGGGCTACAAATAATTATACACTTTTCTTTAAGAATATTTTCACGATTTATTTTCTCTGTTACAGGAATGACTTTAACGTGAGTCTTGTTACTAAAAAACGGTTCGTTAGCACTGTGATGAAATGCAGAAGCAATTCCAGAACTCAGTTCCTTAATATTATTTTGATAAACTTCGGTGACTTGTATTGCTTCTCCATCGACATAAATAGGAATATTAAGCTTTTTCAAAATAACCGATTCTTTTAAAAAATTAATAATTTCTTGAGCTTTACCAAGGCTACTTAATGGGATGAATATAATATTATCTTGATTTATAGCATTAGTAATTTCTTGAATCAAAGCACTTTCTTGCTTTTTACGACTGGGAAATTTGATGTCAGCATGAGTACAAGGCATAATCAACATGTTAACTTTACTGAGTTCTTCCCAATTCATTCCATCAACTGTACAGGTAGATGTAGTATTAAAATTTCCGATATAAAGTAAAGAAACTTCACCATATTGCATCCAAATACTAACATTTCCAGGAAAATGTCCAGCGTTTATAAATTTTACTCTTAATCCTGGTAAAGGAGAAAATTCAGAATCTTGCTCTTTCGTTTCTAAGTAAAAAATAGAGTCAGCCAGTTCTGATTTATAAAACAAAAGTGGTAGTTCTTTACTTTTTTCTGAACTATCAATACATGCAGTTTCTAAAACAACACTGGCTAGAGAACGTGTCATTGAAGTACTAATCATACGACATTTTTTCCAAGTTGAGTGAAATATAGGTAAAGCTCCAATATTTTCTGGATGTGCATGACTAATCAATAGTAAATCAGGATTTTTTATTAGGTCTAACTTAGGTAATGGAAATGTATTTTCTTGTATATAATCTGTATCTGGTTCAATTAATTTGGGCTTAACTGAGACATATTGTTCTTTTTTGATGCCACAATCTAAAATAACTTCATATGGACCAATATTAACTTTAATACAAATTGGACTAATGCTTTCTTCTCCTCCTAAAACGCAAGCTTCTAATCTTGATTCGTATTTTTTATCAATGCTTGTCCTTGTTTGATTATCATTTGGAAAGACAAAAACTGATGTAGAATTATCTTGAGCGATTTTTACTTTTGCTTTTATACCTGTGGCTGATTCTGCCGACCATTGACTAATTCCTAAATATTTATTACTTGCAGATAATTCCCAATTTTCAATGTTTGTCGCAACAAATAATGCTTGAGTACATAATTGTTTCTCTATAATAGTTTCTATATTATCATGTTGCTCTGTACTAATTTGATTAGCTTCTATTTCTAGAATTTCTTCTAAAGACTCAACCTCCTCGAAAAAATCGTCTTGAGGTATTTCTAATTCATCCACAGGTAAGTCTTCTTGAAAAACAGATATATCTGTATCTTGTTGCTCCACATAAAAAGCATCAAAAAGAGTTTGAGATAAATCGATTAATTCTTCTTCTTGTTTTTCTTCTTGTATAGTAGTATTTTGAGATATATTTTCTTGCGAATTAATACTGAAGTCAATCTTCTGCATTTCACATTTAACGATTACAAGTCTATCTAATTCACGAACTGCTTCAAGTGACCATGTATGACCCATCTTCATTTTTGAATCTTTACCGTTAAAATGAATTTTTAATTTTCTACCATTACCTTTAATTAAAATCTCTAGACAACCTTTTTTAGTTAGTAAGGTTATAATTCCTGTCGCAATACATTTGTTATCTACATTTAGATTATCGTCAGTTTGTTCTTGAATAAATTCTTTTATCTCATACTTTATCATTCTCCCGTCAGTCATCGTAACAGGAATAATTTGCCATAAACCATTTGTATAAATAGGGTGTTCTTCTCGGTGTTCCTTGATGGGAAACATAACACCATCATGACAAATGAACATGACTTTATTTTCGATAATTTCCAGTCTTCCTGATTGTTGAAAGTTTAAGTAATGTAAAGTGCTATTACTCATTGCTTTTTTTTCGCTAGATGCCACAAAAGGTATTATATAATTATTTTCTGGTTGTACTTTATAATCAAAAAGATAACAACAGTGTACTGAGTAGCAAAATTAACCAACTTATTCAGTGTATAAATTAGTATTTTGCTCCAATCGTTTTATAATTATAATTAATCTTATGTTATCAGAGCAATTTAACTTAACTGAAATTCAGGAAAATTTGATTAAGCAAGTTTATCATTATTATGAAATGGGAAAAAAATCTTGCTTATTATACTCCACAATGGGTAGCGGGAAAACCGTAGTTGCAGCGCAGATTATAGCAGATATGGTTTCCCAAAAAAAGCGTGTTTTATTCTGCTGTCATCGTACTAAGTTAATCACCCAAGTGCAACAAAAGTTAAAGAATTTTTACTCTATCGATGCTGCTTTAATTTGGGCTGATAATAAAATAGACTATAGCAATAATGTACAAATAGCAACCTTTCAGACATTACAAAAACAAGATATCTTACCACCAAATATAGATTTGTGCATTTTTGATGAAGCGCACACAACAGCGTATTGGCAAACTTTTTGGAAAATAATGCAGCATTATAGTGGTGGAATACTACCATTATCTAAATGCTTCTTTTTAGGGTTGACAGCAACACCTTGGCGTGCCAAACGAACAAAAGAAGGTTTTTGTCAGTTTTATGATTGTTTAGTACAAGGGCCTGATTTTGTCGAAATGCTCTCTAAATCGGAGTTGACAGCACCACGTCATTTTGGTTGGAATGGCTTAATTGATTTTTCGTTACTGGAAGTTGGTGCGGATGGTGACTATACCCAAGCGTCTTTAGACAAGGTTTGTGATGAAAATTTAAATGCTTCGATAGTTGAGGAATATTGTAAGCGGTTTACAGATTTAAAGCCAGTTATATTTTGTGCTTCTGTCAGCCAAGCAAAAGATTTAGCGCAACGCTTTGATACAGCAGGGATAAAGTGTGGTTTAGTGCTGGGTAATACTCCTGAAGCCAAACGTCAACAAATATATAATAACTATGCTAATGGTAAATTACGTGCAATATGTGGAGTATCTGTATTTGCGGAAGGATTTGATGAAGCTTCTTGTGATGCTGTAATTTTAGCACGTCCTACAGCTTCTTTGGCTTTTTTGTTTCAAATGTCGGGTCGAGCTTTAAGAAAATACCCTGGTAAATTTTATTCTTACTTATTAGATTTTGGTGAAAATTTTCACAGACTGGGATACATAACCCAAAAGCATCCAGTAAATCTTTGTCCATTTGAGCGTAAACTGAGCTTAACAAATAATCTAAAAACTTGTCCAGATTGTCATGCAATAGTGAGTAAATTTGCGAGTATTTGTCCTGATTGTGGATATACTTACAGAGGCTCAATCGGTCAGAGTATAGCTGTGCAATTATTATCAAAGACAACAGAAAATTCTCAAATTAAGTACGGAGAATTATTGTCTGCGGAACAACGTAAGATGTTGCGCTATTTACGACGTCAGATGTGGGTCGTGGTTGAGCGTAGTATTGACCCATCTTTAGTGACGACATTATTTTTTGAAAAATTCCGAATGTTACCTCCACCTGAGTGGTTTTTTGGTGCGCTATTTGGAGGTGTAAACAGCTTTGGAAATATGCAAGTTTATTGGCAATTTTTGAGAAGAGTTCGTCCTAATGCTCCTAGCTGGTGGTATCGTCACTGGATGCTAATGGAATTTGGTAATCTAGAAAACCAACTTGATGGGGAGTATGACTCAACTAACCAAACATCTCAAAAATTTGATTATAAAGATTTGAACTGGGCTAATTATTTAGGAGTAGATTCAAATTCCAGTTGGGAAAATATTGTACTTCAGTACCGAAAATTACTAAAAAATGCATCCACAAGTGAGACATTAATGGCAAATGTTGCTTTAGAACTTGCGGCTCAATCTTTAGGTAAATGGGATTTTGTTAGTAAAATTTCTTCTAATGGTTCTCCAGTTAATGAAAATAGCTATAAAGCGATAAGACTTGCTGATGCTGTTTTACAAGCGGTCAAAACAAATAATGCTAAAATACTTAAAGTGTTGATTAACCAAGATTTAAATTTTTGGCAGCGTCATACTATAAGACTTTTGACTCCCCAAGAATTTGCTCAAGTCACAGAACTACTAAATGCAAACAAATCTAATAATACAGATGATATCTTTGACGAATACTTGAAAGCTAAAAAGGAGGAGACTTTGGTTGGTAAATGGATAATAACCAATTCTAATCTCTTGTATTTTGCTAAAAATTATGATGATTTAAACCAAAAAATTATGGCTTATTCTCATCAATCCGATTATGTCACAACAATATCGCTTAAAGCTGTAACTTGCACTTTAAGTATAGAAAGCACAACTAATTTTCAGGTTACATTTAGCGATATAAAATCTCCAAAATGGCAACAATTTGTGGGGGTACTTGATACTTCTAAAAAATTAGTATATCAATGTTTAGTGTTTCCTTATTATCGCGATACAAAATTAGACTTGTATATCAGAAAATCTGTATTTACCAGCGTAAAAGATGATTTCTTGCTCAATGGCTTTTTAGAAAAACTAATTAATATCTACCGACAAAATAGTATTTTAAACTTGAGACTGATTCCCT
The DNA here is from genome assembly GCA_019359035.1 of Scytonematopsis contorta HA4267-MV1. Classification (GTDB taxonomy): domain Bacteria; phylum Cyanobacteriota; class Cyanobacteriia; order Cyanobacteriales; family Nostocaceae; genus Scytonematopsis; species Scytonematopsis contorta. The sequence goes on from JAHHIC010000056.1 coordinate 147,518, forward strand.
TTGACTAAAAATGTAGAGACGCGATTAATCGCGTCTCTACAGGGGATTAAATTTTTTAAAGCAATTTTGCCATCGCACTGTCAACAATTTGCAAAGCTGTATCAATTTGAGCTGCGCTAACAATTAATGGTGGAACAAATCGTAGAACCTTCGGGCCTGCGGGTACTAACAATAGACCTTCGTCCATAGCTGCTTTTACCACATCTCCAGCGGTTAATTCAATATCCGCTTTTAATTCCATTCCATTAATTAAACCCCAACCACGTACCTCAGCTATTTGGTTGGGATATTTTTTGGCAATAGCCTGTAAACCGTGACGTAATTGTTCGCCTCGTTGTTGTACGTTTTCTAAAATGTTCTCTTTCTCTAAAGTTTGGCAGACGGTGAGTGCAACACCGCAGACGAAGGCGTTTCCACCAAAAGTACTGGCGTGTTCTCCAGGCTGAAAAACATCACAGAACTCTTTGCACATCATAGCACCAATGGGTATACCACCACCTAAGCCTTTTGCGGAGGTAAAAACATCAGGTTCCACACCAAGATACTCATAACCCCACATTTTGCCAGTGCGTCCCATCCCCACTTGCACTTCATCAAAAATCAATAAAATACCAGTCTGGTCGCAAATTTCTCGCAGCTTTTGGAAATAGGCTACATCCCCTGGACGTACTCCACCTTCTCCTTGTAATGGCTCTAATAAAATAGCTCCAACTGCGGAATCACCTTGGTCTACCTCAGCTATTGCCGCTTCTATTGCTTGAATATCGTTGTAGGGGACATAATGAAATCCCGGTACTAAAGGATTAAAATCTTTCTGATACTTCGGTTGCCCTGTAGCAGTAATCGTCGCTAGTGTTCTACCGTGGAAACTGGCGTTGGCAGTTAAAATAACTGGATAATCAATATTTAACTTAGTGTGTGCGTATTTACGCGCAAGTTTAATCGCTGCTTCGTTAGCTTCTGCTCCGGAGTTGCAAAAAAAAGCTTTATCAGCGCAGGAATGCTGAACTATCCATTTTGCCAACTCCCCTTGTTCGGGAATGTAATATAAATTAGAAACATGATGCAGCTTTTGAATTTGTCGGGTTACAGCTTCTACCATTGCTGGGTGAGCGTGTCCAAGGGTGCAAGTAGCAATACCCGCGACAAAATCAAGATATTCTTTTCCATTAGTATCCCACACGCGACATCCTTCACCGCGCTCTAGAGCAATGGGGAAGCGTCCATAGGTGGACATAACAACTTGATTAAAATTATCTGCCTCAAAGGGAGTAGATGCCACATAACCTGAATTTAAGGGTGTGGTGGCTTGGTCAACAAAAGTTTGTATGCTCACTGCTGCGCCTCCTATAAGACCTTTATTTTATCTTTATTTTCTAAGAAAAACCAACGAGACGTAGAGACGCGATTAATCGCGTCTCTACATTTATCGAATGGCGGAATTGCTGCGAATTATTTGGGTAGTGGCAAATTAAAATATTAAATGTTGGGGTGGTACATTAACTTTCTAGTAGTGGTGGTATTTCTCAAAGGGGACTAAACTGTGGCAGAGAACGGTAAAGTGACAGATGCTGAATTTCATTTTGCTGATGGTGGTCAAATGGGGGCTTTAATGCGGTCGCATGATTGGTCGCAAACGCTGTTCGGTTCAGTGTCGGGGTGGGCACAAAGTCTGAAAACTACCACTAGCATCCTGCTCAACTCTCGTTACCCTATGTTTCTTTGGTGGGGAAAAGATTACGCCAAGCTCTACAATGATGCGTATATTCCCGTGCTAGGTGCGAATAAGCATCCACAATTTTTAGGGCAATCCGCTAGAGACTGCTGGGCAGAAATTTGGGATGTAATTGGTCCGCTTGCCGAAAGTGTTCTCACAACCGGTCAACCCACTTGGTCTGAGGATTTGCTGCTGTTGATGAATCGTTACGGTTATCGCGAGGAAACCTACTTTACTTTTTCTTACAGCCCTGTGCGTGATGAAAGTGGGGGAGTAGGTGGTGTGTTCTGTGCTTGTTCTGAAACAACCGATAGTATTATTGGAGAGCGAAGATTAGGAACTTTACGAGAACTTGCTACCAACACAGCCATAGCCAAAACTGTACAAGATGCTTATCAAATTGCGATTGAGACGCTGGCTAAAAACCCAAAGGATATTCCCTTCACTTTATTATACCAAGTAGATACAGACGGTAAACAGGCAAATCTCGTCCGCACCACAGGAATTAATCCAGGGACTTCTGCTAGCCCTATTCAGGTTGATTTAACTGTTGACTTAGCTGTCGATTTCGCCAAAGAATTTGACCAGTGGCATCTAGCGAAGGTCAACCAAACTCGTCAATGCGAAAAGTTAGAGAACTTAGAAACTCGTTTCCCGTTGCTCCCTGCTGGATATTGGAATGAATCACCCCACACAGCACTGGTGATGCCACTTGCTCAGTCAGGAAAGCAGCAACTTGCTGGACTGTTGGTAATTGGTGTTAGCCCCCAGCGAAAACTAGATGAAAAGTATCAGGGATTTTTTGACTTAGTTGCTGCCAACGTCGCTACAGCCATCGCTAATGCTGATGCTTACGAAGCTGAACGTAAACGAACGGAAGCATTAATTGAATTAGACCGTGCTAAAACTATATTCTTTAGCAACGTTTCCCATGAGTTTCGTACTCCTCTGACTCTAATGCTGAGTCCGCTTGAAGATGTACTTGCAAATGCTAATGGACAACTCCCTCCACAACAACGAGAAACTCTCGAAATTGTTCATCGTAATGGCTTACGTTTGCTAAAACTGGTTAATACTTTGTTAGATTTTTCGCGTATCGAGGCAGGACGATTTGAAGCTGTTTATGAACCAATCGACCTAGCTAGTTTTACGGTAGAACTGGCAAGTGTTTTTCGCTCAGCAATTGAAAGAGCTGGGTTAGAGTTAATAGTTGAGTGTCCCCCGCTCCCCGAACCTGTTTATGTAGACCGGGATATGTGGGAAAAGATTTTGTTTAATTTGCTCTCTAATGCCTTCAAGTTTACACTGGATGGAGCAATTACTGTTCGATTAGAAGCCGTAGAGCATCAAGTTAAACTGACTGTGCAGGATACTGGGGTTGGAATTCCAACCGTAGAATTACCCAGACTATTTGATAGATTTCATCGGGTAAGTGGTACAAGAGCGCGTACTCATGAAGGTTCTGGAATTGGGCTGGCGTTAGTGCAAGAACTAGTTAAATTACACGGTGGTAGTATAGATGCCGCTAGTGTACTGGAACAAGGCACAACTTTTACTGTTACCCTTCCGCTAGGTCAGGCTCATTTACCTCCTGAACGCATTCAAAGCGATCGCACTTTACAATCAACTATAAAATCAACTATGCAATCAACTGCTATGGGGGCTGCTCCATTTGTAGAAGAAGCTTTGCGTTGGACTGTTTCGGGAGAAAATGGAGAATGGGAAATAGAAAATCAGGAAAGCTTGACAACTGCTATTTATGAATCTCCTATTTCTTCGCGTCTTTTTGCGAAAATCCTTCTAGCTGAAGACAACGCTGATATGCGCGAGTATGTAAAGCGACTGTTGAGCCGACAGTACGAAGTAGAAGCGGTCGCAGATGGGGTCGCTGCTTTGGCTGCTATTGAACGGCTGCGGCCGGATATCGTCCTGACTGACGTAATGATGCCTCAGTTGGATGGTATCGAATTGCTACAAGCCTTGAGAGCTAATCCTCAAACTCAGGATTTGCCGATTATCCTACTCTCTGCTCGTGCGGGAGAAGAAGCGCGTGTCGAGGGGTTAGAAAAGGGGGCAGATGATTACTTGGTCAAGCCCTTCTCTGCTCGCGAACTTTTGGCTAGGGTAGAAGGAACATTAAAACTGGCTAGATTGCGTCAGGAGTCATCACAGCGACAACAAGTGCTGCTAGCTGCAAGTGAAGCCGCAAAGCAAGAGACAGAAGCGGCCTATCAAGAACTAAATCAAGTTTTGGAAAATATGACCGATGCTTTTGTTTTGATAGACCAAGAGTGGCGAATTGTTTACCAAAACGCAGAAGGAGAAAAGATTAATAACAAACCTCGCTCAGAAATCTTAGGTAAAACCCTATGGGAAGAGTGGTCAGCATCGGTAGGTAGCAACATTGAATACCAGTATCGACGGGCGGTAGCCGAACAAATCCCTGTACATTTTGAACATCATTATTACTTGCCACCAAATTATGATGTGTGGCTGGAAATTCACGCTTATCCATCTGCACAGGGGTTAGGAATTTTTTATAGAAATATCACCGACCGTAAACAAGCGGAAATTGCGCTGCAAAAAAGTGAAGAACGCTATCGTTATTTAGCAGAAACTATCCCACAGTTAGTATGGACAGCGAATGCAGAAGGATTTTTATTGGATTTGAACCAACGCTGGTCAAACTTTACAGGGTTAACCCTTGCACAAGCTCAAGCTGGAGGTTGGGAAGCGATTGTTCATCCTGAAGATATACCTATTCTCAATAATAGCTGGAAACAGGCTCAAGAAAATGGCTGTAATTATCAAGCCGAAGGTCGTATTCGTCGTTTTGATGGGGTATATCGATGGCATTTACATCAAGCAGTCCCTGCAAAAAATGAGTTAGGTCAAATCATTAAATGGTTTGGTACTGCGACAGATATTGAAATTCAAAAACAATTGGAACAAGAGCGCGATTATATTTACCAACAAGAGCAAATAGCAAGAACAGAAGCTGAACGAGCAAATCGCATAAAAGACGAGTTTTTAGCAGTTCTTTCTCACGAACTCCGCACTCCTTTAAATCCTATTTTAGGCTGGTCAAAGCTGTTACGAGCAGGTAAATTAAACCCCACAAAGACGGCTGAAGCGTTAGCTACTATTGAGCGAAATGCTAAATTACAGGTTCAACTTATCGAAGACTTATTAGATGTTTCTCGTATTCTTCGAGGAAAATTAGCCCTCACAATAAATTTAGTTGATTTAGCGTCTGTTATCACAGCTGCAAGAGATACGGTTAACCTTGCTGCAGAAGCAAAAAAAATTGATATTCAAACTATTATTGAACCAGGTGTGGGTAGTATTTCCGGAGACGCAGGACGACTGCAACAAGTAATTTGGAATTTGCTCTCTAATGCAGTAAAATTCACACCACCCTCTGGTCAGGTATCCGTTTGCTTGACACAGGTTAACAGTAATGCTCAAATTCAAGTTACCGATAACGGAAAGGGAATTAATCCTGAGTTTCTACCTCATGTGTTTGACTATTTTCGACAAGCAGACAGTGCTACTACTCGTCAGTTTGGTGGACTTGGGTTAGGGTTAGCTATTGCCCGTCAAATTGTTGAGCTACATGGTGGGACGATTTATGCAGACAGTTCTGGGGAAGGACAAGGAGCAACATTTACGGTAAAATTACCCGTTTCAACACCAGCATTAGAGACAAGCTTGGATGAGGACACGATAAGTAGTTCCCTCAGCTTAAAAGGACTTAATATTATAGTTGTAGATGATGAGGTTGATTCGTTAGAATTTGCCGCGTTTGTCCTTGAGGAAGCGGGAGCAACTGTAACTGCCGTGAATTCAGCCATAACAGCATTGCAAATTATCCTAAAATCAAAGCCCGATGTTCTTGTCAGCGATATCGCAATGCCAGAGATGGATGGTTATATGCTCATGAATGAATTAAAAGTAATATTTGGCCAAACAATTCCTGCTATTGCCTTGAGTGCTTTCGCAGGAGAATACAACCAACAACAATCGCTCATGGCTGGATTTCAGCAGCACATATCTAAACCTATTAACCCAGAAGAGTTAGTCGAAGCGATTATTTCACTAAATCAGCCAAAATAGGAAAAATTGTGTACCCTACGTTAGAACAAAAATATTATCGCATCCAAAAAGAACTAATGGCTGGGGTCGCTGCTCTTGGGGGTGTGATGATTACTGGTACTTTGTGGTATCGATTTGTGGAGGGGTGGAGCTGGGAAAAAGCAATTTACATGACAGTTATTACTTTGTCTACTGTGGGATACGCGGAGGTACATCCATTAAACAGTCGAGGACGGATATTTACCATCGGTTTGATTTTGATGGGGATAATCACTATCGGTTACATGGTCAACCGAATTACAGAGGCTGTGATTGAAGGTTATTTTCAAGAAGGTATTCGACTACGACAAATGAGACGTTTGATGGAATCTCTATATGGGCATTATATTATTTGTGGATTTAGTCATACAGGAAGGCAAATTGCGAAAGAGTTCGCAGCAGAAGATGTGCCTTTTGTAATTATTGATTTTGATTTAGAATCAGCGCAAAAAGCTCAATCTTTAGGATATATTGCATACCAAGGCGATGCAACCCTTGATGAAACACTGTTGCGTGTTGGTATAAATAAAGCTAATTGTATTGTGGCAGCACTTCCCACTGATGCAGAAAATTTGTATATAGTATTATCAGCAAAAACACTTAATCGAAAAATTCGCGCAATCGCACAAGCGAGTACGGAAGAAGCAATACAAAAATTACAACGTGGTGGAGCAGACGCAGTTATTTCTCCTTATATTACAGGTGGTAAACGAATGGCTGCGGCTGCTTTGAGACCACAAGTTTTAGATTTTGTAGATGGTATCCTTACTGGGGCTGACCGTCAACTATATATGGAAGAATTTTTACTTGACCCTGTTTACTGTCCATTTGTTGGTCAAACTTTAGGAGAAGCTGGGTTACGAGGACAAACAGGAGCATTAGTGCTGGCAATTCGTCGAGAGTCGGGTGAACTGATTGGGGGACCCACAGCAGATACAACATTAATATCAGGAGATTTATTAATAGCAATGGGAACTGCGGAACAATTACGTGATTTAAACCAGCTTTTGGGGCCTATTTCTAAAAAATTACGGAAGCCGAAGAAGAATTAAATAGAAAAAATACTTATAGCCGTTTTTCCTATTATATGATATAGCTTCTACGTAATTTAATTTTTAAGCAATTAAAAAATGTAATTTATATTTCTTGACACCTGTGTGAGTACTGATTATGATGCACTGATGTTCCGGATAAAGCGAATATAATCGGAAAGATTGTATCAGCCTATCTAACTCACACTCGGCAAAACACAAATGAAATCAAACTGGCTCTTCCTTGGCCTTACAGGTATCGTGCTTCTAAATTCTCCTGCTAATGCAGCGACGAAAGCAGAATCCTTACAGGTCAAAGAATCTTATACGAATGCAAACCAAAACCAACTCAACCAAATTGGTAACAGTAATTCTTTACCTCAACTTCAACCATTACCGGATATTAAATTCACCCCACCACAACCAGAAATAGTTCCCGCAAATGCTTACCCTAGCGATGGTTCAGACTTCGCTGGGGTTATTCATTTAGGGAAAGAAATGTCGGGACTGAACTCGCAAATTAAAGCTTTAATGAATCGCTACAGTTATCTTTCACCTGGAATGTTTTTCTTGGATTTACAAACAGGTGATTATTTGAATATTAATGGCGATAAAGTGTTTTCTGCAGCCAGCACAATTAAATTTCCGATTATGATAGCCCTGTTTCAAGAAGTAGAAGCTGGAAGGGTTAGTCTAAATGAAACTTTGGTAATGCGACGGGACTTGGTAGCAGGTGGTTCCGGTAATATGCAAAACAAGCGCGTGGGAAGCAAGTTCAGTCTTTTGGAAACTGCTACCCAAATGATGACTATGAGCGATAATACTGCCACCAATATGGTTATTGACCGTTTAGGCGGATTTGCAGTATTAAATCAACGCTTTCATAGCTGGGGATTAAAGAATACGGAGCTTCACCATCTTTTAGCAGATGAGTATGGCAAAAATATTACCAGTGCTAAAGATTTGGTTCAGCTATCGGCACTGGTTGCTAATAATAAATTAATTAATGATGCTAGCAGTGCCAAAGTTTTAGAAATAATGCGTCATTGCCATAACACCAGTATGCTTCCCTCTGGTTTGGGTGCGGGTGCAATTATTGCTCACAAAACTGGAACACTTCGGTTTGTTTTGGGAGATGCTGGAATTATTCAGACTCCAAGCGGTAAACGTTATTTGGCTGGGATTATGGTGAAAAGACCAAACCATGATGACCGCGCAACTGATTTTATTCGTCAGGTTTCCCGCTCTGTTTATAACTATTTTGAGCATCCGCAGTTAACGAAACTTCCTTGATTCTTGAAGAACCCCGCACCCAACTCCCAAAGAACCACGCACCCAGCCCCTTCCCCGCACGCGGGGCTACCGTGTACACACATCTAAAAAAATCCCGAATTTATCGTTTATCAAAGCTCCCTCACCCTAGAAGGGTGGGGGAGATTTGTGTATACACGGTAGCCCCGTTGACGGGGAGAGGTTTGGAGAGGGGTTCTATATTTAAGCCGTTCGCAGTATAATTTTTGGCAATTTCTTGAGATAAACTTTTCTTACACCTAACTTAGGTTTTCATTAACTTAAATTTTACTATTTTATCTCCGGATTCAGCATTATTGATTAGGAAAAAGTAAACATAAGAAACTTGGAGAATAATGTATACATAAATACCTGAATATCATTTTTTTCAAGTTGAAGCTGGCTGGTTAGTTATTTTTTCTGCAATGCATTAGAAACAGTAAACTTCTATTTCGCATCTAATTCTGTCTACTAAATTTTATTTTTCGTTATTACAGCACCATATATTACTTTGACTGTACGTAGATTTGGTTAGAGATAGTAGAGATTATAAACATAACCTAAAAAATTGAAAAAATGAAAAACGAACATAGGTATGAAAGAGAAATACTCAAGAGCCAAATAAAAATTTTGGAGAGTAAAAATACAATTTTACAAGAGAAGAATAAACGCTTAGAACAAAAAAATACAATTTTGCAGGAAAAAAATAAGGAGAAAAATAGAATACTAATTGGCTATTTAGGAATCAATATTATTCTAATAATAGGGCTTTTAAGTACATCTCTGAATTCTTTAGCTCAACAATCCTCGGATAATAAAAAAACTTTAACTGTAGCAAGACCTTCTTTAAAGCCAGTAACACCGACCTCGACAAACTCTTTGTCAAATTCAGAAATATTGCCATCGCAAGAATTTTTTTCAACTAAATAAACCAGCTAATATCATTTTCCTTTAACTGTGAAGCATATGCAAAATGTAGAGACGCGATTAATCGCGTCTCTACGTAGTTGTTTTGTATCATATTTCCTGTAAACGGTAGAATCCTTTTATATTTGGGCTATACGCAAAATGTAGAGACGTGATTAATCGCGTCTCTACGTAGTCTTTTTGTAATTTTTCCAAAAATATTGGGAATCATATAGCTGTAAATTGAAAAATCGGCTGGCTTTATGTGGGCAAAACTGAAAAAACAACTTTGGCAATGGCGTGGTATTATATTTACCGTTCCCAGCACTACAACAATCTTAATTGGTTTGCGTTGTCTAGGGTTATTACAACCACTAGAATTAGCAGCCCTTGACCAATTTTTTGTTTTGCGTCCAACAGAACCAGTAGATGAGCGAATAGTAATCGTTGAGGTCAATGAAAAAGATGTCCAAAAACTTAACTGGCCGATATCAGACGCAAAACTTGCTAAACTGCTATCAATTATAAAAGAACATCAACCACGAGTGATTGGGCTGGATATTTACCGCGATTTACCTGTAGAACCGGGTCATAGTGATTTAATCAAAATTTTTGAATCAACCCCCAATTTAATTGGGATAAAAAAAGTAGTCAGTGAAACCTCTGGTTTTGGTGTCAATCCTCCTCCAACGCTGGCTGATTTGGGACAAGTCGCTGCAAATGATTTTATTATTGACTCAGATGGAAGAGTTCGTCGTAATTTACTGTCTTTAAAAGACAACAAAGGGGAACTGGTTTTGAGTTTAGGAACCGATTTGGCTTTAACCTATTTAGAAGAACTCGGTATTACTCTAGAAATGCTCGACCCAAATACAAATAAAATGAAATTGGGCAAAGCTATATTTCATGCCTTTCAAGCCAATGATGGGGGATATGTAGGAGCTATGACTGGTGGTTACCAAATCCTTTCTAATTTTCCGAATCATCGCTCTCAATATCGAACAATTTCTATTAGTAATGTTTTGGAAGGGCAAATACCAGAAAATTTGTTACGCAACCGTATTGTTTTAATTGGTATCACAGCGGAGAGCAATCCTGATTATTTTTATACTTCTTTTAGTAATCAATTATTTGCACAAAAAGTCACTAAATTTAGTGGTGTCTCGATTCATGCATATATTGCCAGTCAAGTTATAAGCTCAGCTTTCGGAGAGCGTCCATTAATTAAAGTTTGGTCAGACCCGTGGGAATGGGTATGGATTTTCGCTTGGTCTGTCGTAGGGGCTACGTTAGCTTGGACAAGACGGTATAGAAAAGAAAACCGTATGATACCCTTTACTGCAATGAGTACTGTACTATTAGGGGCTGTATTAATTGGTGGTAGTTATTTAGCTTTATTATTAGGATGGTGGATTCCTGTTGTCCCTGGATGTCTCGCTCTTTTTGGTTCTACAGCTGTAATAACTGTTTATGTAGCTCATAGCACTTCACAAATGCGTCAAACTTTTGGACGCTATTTAACACATGAAGTTGTGGCTAACTTGCTAGAAACACCTGAAGGTTTAAAACTTGGGGGTGAAAAACGCATTGTTACTATTTTAATATCAGATTTACGCGGATTTTCTGCTTTATCAGAAGGGGTAGCACCAGACAAAATTGTAGAAATTATTAACCTTTATTTAGAAAAAATGACTAATGTCGTCAATGATTATAAAGGTACAATTAATGATTTTATGGGTGATGGTATTCTTGTTATGTTTGGTGCTCCTATTGCACGTGATGATGACCCCGAACGTGCTGTTGCTTGTGCAGTTGCTATGCAATTGGCTATGGATTATATAAATAGTAAATTGGCTGAAATCAACTTACCATCATTGGTAATGGGTATTGGTATTCATACTGGAGAGGTATTAGCTGGTAATATCGGTTCACAACAACGCGCAAAATATACGGTGATGGGGAATAATGTTAACCTTGCTTCTCGTATTGAAAGCTATAGTGTAGGAGGACAAATTTTAGTTTCCGAAGATACCCTAAAATCCATTCATTCCCTCGCTCGTGTTGATGGACAAATGCAGGTGCAACCAAAAGGTATTCATAAACCGTTCACTATTTATGAAATTGGTGGTATAAGCGGTAAGTATAATTTATTTTTACCACAGAAAGAAGAAATATTTATTACTCTCAAACAAGAAATTGCTTTGGAATATAAGCTTTTAGAAGGAAAGTGTTTAGTAGAAGAAGTTTTATTTGGAAGTTTAATAAAAATTTCTGCGACAAGTGCAGAAATTTATTCCAAGCAAGGAGTTGAGTTGCTCAGTAATTTGCAAATAAATTTTTTAAGCTTAGGTAATGAGACACTCGGATTGCGAAATATTTATGCTAAAGTTGTGGAAATATATAATGAAGATAAAACTCGCTTTTGTATAAAATTCACTGCTTTACCTCCAGAATTCAAAGTTTTTTTTGATAGTTTATTTTGATGAAGGAAGATAGAAAAAAGACCTAACCCCTTTCCTGCGCTAGGGTTGGGGGACAATAAAAATTCGTATTAATCAGAACGACAATTATCTCGAATAATCCCAGGAAAATATAAACTACTATCTCGAGCATGAGCAACCAAAGAAGCTTTACCATTCGCATCAAAACTAATTCCCTGCGCTTCCACTAATTCATCTTCATGGGTATTACTAGTAAAACTCAACGTAGTAACATTTGAACTACTCGGAACCAACTCAACTAAACCAACCAACGCTTCATTTCCTGCAAATAAATCATTTGGACTCGATGGTAAACCACCACGTCCAGCAACAACAAAATTATTACCTTTTGATGCCGAACATCCAGCTGTAATTTGTTTACCACTATCGATAACAACTTCTGGTAGTGCAAATAACCCCGCACTAGGAGTCATAACAAGAGTGTTGATATTTACTATTCCATTAAAAGAAGCACCTAAGCCTGAAGTTGCAGTAATATCACTTTCCGATGTCAGTTGTTCGTTAAATGTAGTACCCAAAATACCTTCAGCATTAATTGTCACTGTACCACCAGAATTTGCTTCGGCATTAGCAGTAATATCGCTGTTTTCTAAAGCAACTAAAGTCTCAGTATTAATACTAATATTTCCACCTATGGCTGTACCTGTAGCGTTGGTACTGATATTACTGGCACGACTTAATCGTAAATCTTGACCGTTTATCATTATATTGCCGTCCGCACCAAATTTAGTTTCTGCTCGCAGGCTGCTAAAATTATTCAAAGTGATAGAGTTCGCAGTAATTTCTAAATTACCTGCTCCCCCATTTCCTAAACTGCTAACATTAAGAACCGCACCATCTTCAAGCTTCAAGTTTCCGGTACTCACTCGTAAGTTCCCTCCTCTACCGACAGCACTTGCGGTTGTATTAGCATATATTCCACTTGCGGAACCAATACCGACGAAAGTATTTTCGCCAACTATGGGTACTAGTTGCTGGATAATTGTGGAGTCACTACCACTTAAAGTGATACGGTCGCGAGCATTGATAGTAATATTACCTGCGTCAAGATTGGAACTAGTACTATTGATTTGTCCTCCAGAAAATGCTTCCAAGCTATTGGTATTAACTGTTATATTCCCACCTTCTCCCATTCCTGCGACTCTGGAAACTAAAAAAGCGCCATTTCCTAGGGACAATGACCCTGTAGTAATACTGATATTACCACCGCTACCATTTCCTGTTGGTTCTACACTACTAGCAATTACTGTCGGGAATCCATTTTTTCTCAAACCACCAAGTTCTAATTTGTCACGAGCATTAATATTTATAGTCCCAACATTTCCCTTTCCTAGGGTGCTAACTTCTGCTATTGAGCCATTTCTCATCTGAAGTGAGTTTGTGATGATATTTATACTACCGCTGTTACCTATTCCCAAAGTACGGACACCACTTAATATACCCGTATCTAAATCAGTATTTTGACCGTCAATTAAAATATCACTAGCATTAATATTTACATTACCCGCATTTCCTCTTGCTTGTCTCTCGATTTGAGTAGTTAATAAGCTACCATAAAGCAAAAACAGAGACTTTGTTTTAATATTAATGTCGCCAGCATTACCAAGAGCCTCGATATTTACTCTATTACCAATAGCAGAATCCTCCATACGGATGGTATTATTTACATTAATATCAATACTTCCCGATTTTGATTCAAGAGAGCCTATACCACTAACTCCCGCTCTTAAAATAGTTAACCCGTTTCGTTCTGTCTGTCCAGTTATACCCGTCATTGTGAGGTTTTCGGCAGTAACAGCAATACTACCACCACGAGGAGCAGCAACATTCACAATAGCGCCTTCAGTTAAAACAATATTTTTTCTTGGTAATTCTGCTGGTATATTTAACCGCAAATTATTACCCTCTACATTCAATCCAACTCTTCCCTCTTTTACACTAGCCAGTTCAATTCGTCCCCCTGCTGCTTGTAAGACTCCCCCTTCTAAAGTGATATCACCTCCTACAAACAATAAACTTCTTAGAGGTTGTACACTAATAGCTGAGCGGTTGATGATAGAAGCAGGAGAAGCTTGATTAAAAAACAATGCATTTGGATTTATATTCAACAACTGATTCGATGATTCATCGCTGTAACTAGCTGTAAAAACTCCAGCCGATGCAAAGCCAATTCCATTTGCAGTTGTCGCAACAAATGAACCATTGATATCCAAAGTTGCATTAGAACCAAAAATAATTCCCGAAGGATTCATCAAAAATAAATTAGCGTTTCCAGAAGTTTGAATTAATCCATTAATATGAGAAACATTCCCCCCTGTAACCCGTGTAAAAATATTTTGAATGTCAGCAGTATCGTTAAAAATAGCTGCTCCTCCCCTAGGTACAGAGAATTCCTGGAAACTGTGAAATAAGTTACTGTCCCTAACCGTACCTCCTTCAATTCTGCAAACGCTGCATCCGGGTGATATGCGGGAGTTTACTGGTAGAGTGTTGTCGGGAACAATTTGGGCAATGATGGGTTGGTTAAAAACTGAGATGCTAAAAATAATACCCCTAATGAAGCAAAATAACAAAACATTTTTATATTACTCACTAAATAATACTCTGTAATGAGTATTTTCACTAAAAACACTTATCTATCATTGCGTTTACGGAGTGTTCCTACAGAAAGGAGATTTTTTGCAATGAATGATAGAGAGAAATTCTTTCGTAAAAATCAATAAAACATGTGACAGTAATCACTGACTTATTACATATGTCGCGTTACTTTTATTTAGAGACCCAAAACACACACCCACGGTTTTTTAAATTAATATTTAGCGTAATTGTTCAAATTATGCTGGTATCTTTTACCTGCCTATTCTTTGATATACCTGACTAAAATTATTTGCTCACACACAATTATTTACCCTGAGTGTCAACATGAATAAAAAGAACAAAGAACAGGAAATAAACAGTAGCCAAACAATAGCAAGTGAAATTTTATTATGGTGGCTTATATTCATGATTGTCACTCTTTTAGGTAAATATTTCTTATCATTGACTGTGGTTTGATGAACTCTCTATCCCATCACACAAATGCCTATAATTTTTATTTACATCTGCATTAGTCCTCAAATAATCTCTTACCAAATTACAAGCTTTATTGAGAGGATGTAAATTAAGAAAGCTCTGCAAATTCCATAAAATGACGGTATTGTCCTCACTAGCCGAAGCAATTGTTTTACTGTCGGAACTAAAGGCAACTGCGATAATGGCTGCGGTATGACCTTTTAGGGTTTCTAACAATTCGCCATCTCGACTCCAAACTTTAATAGTACACTATCGATTTCATCAATGAAAATAACTATATTTGTTTTGATTTCAACCAGCAGAACTGTTTCGATAAATTCACTTAAACGATTTACCAGCGATAAATGACTATTCTTTTGCCACCAATTGCGAACATTTGTCTTGAGTCGAAAGCTAGTGACCAAAGAACCTACTATCGAAGCATACCACTGCTCTGGCGTTACTTGTTGAGTTCCAATTAATGTAACATCTATAACTCCACAAAGGATACCATCCGCTTGCAAACGCTGTGTAGCTTGCACCCTGAGGCTAGATTTACCCATTTGTCGAGAGTTGAGAACGTAGCAAAACTCGCTATTTAGTAAAGCTTGGTACAATTCTTCATCTGTTTGACGTTGTACGTAACTAGGAGCGTCAATAGGTAAACAACCACCAACCTGATATGAATAGTCGAAATTTTGTAATGTTGGCATAAAACGGGGAGTGGCTGATTGGTATCATATATGAAATGCTGTGAATTTTATACCATAAAACCTGGTTATAAGTTTATCTGTGGTCAGCTTTTATATGGTCATCCAAATCGACCACATTCTCTACCACATCAGGGTAAAGCGGATTTTCATTGATGGTATTCAAACGCAATCTCTTGGAAATATCTCTAAAATACTGACGATATAAATCACAACTGGGTACTGCGAGCTGATTTTTCACCTGTACTAGTCCCATACTTTGTAATTTAAATGCCTGAATTGGCTCTAACTCCACAGGAGTCTCTGACATCACAGTTTTTACCAGGGAACCCATCAGTTCTGGATATTGTTGAAGATTCCACAATTGTTGTCGCAGAAAATCACTGTAAATCCCGATTTCGGTAACTGCGGTTTGTAACAGCCAGTCAAGAGTAATATCATTACAACTGATATGTTCTAGCGCTATCTGAACTAAATAAGGATTTCCACCAACCAAAGCCATTAGTTGTTCGACTTGCTCAATTTCCCAATCGAGTTGGTGCTTTTTGCTTAAAGCAAGGACTTGTTGGGGAGTAAAAAAGGGTAATTCTACAGAGAAACCAACATTAAAAGGTGATTGATTAATATTCAGTGGGATATAAACTTCTGTGGAATGTACCACTAATAAACGCATTTTTTGCCAAACATCGCTACTATCATCACCATATTTGGATTTTTCATACCAAGTTCGCAGCAAGCCGAAAAAATCGGTAGCTATCTCCGGATAATTAAATACCACGTCTATTTGGTCTAATGCTAAAACTACGGGACTGTCGATATTATTTAAAAGATAATTTTCAAAATAATCCGTACAGTTATAATTACCCCCAAAAATGTCATCCCAGTATTCCTCCAACTGATTGGGTAGACCCAATTTCCGAGTTACAATGGCACAAAACCACTTGAGGAACCTATTTAAATCAG
The DNA here is from genome assembly GCA_019359035.1 of Scytonematopsis contorta HA4267-MV1. Classification (GTDB taxonomy): domain Bacteria; phylum Cyanobacteriota; class Cyanobacteriia; order Cyanobacteriales; family Nostocaceae; genus Scytonematopsis; species Scytonematopsis contorta. The sequence continues at coordinate 163,821 of JAHHIC010000056.1, forward strand.
TAAAAATTGTTACATCAGCCAATTGGAAGCTAAAAGTAACCGTTTTGAAACCATAGGTTCTGGCTCTGTAAAGAATTCTTGCCATCAGAGAAGTTTTACCCATTTGCCTTGGTGCTTTGATACGAAGCAACGCTCCTGGATGTAAAATTGTTTCATAACAAAGCTGTTCGATGGGTTGACGCTCTACGTAATAGGGTGAATCCAAAGGAACTTGACCTTTTAGGGTAACTTTGTAAGAATTTTCTGAATTTTGACTACTTTGTTTTGTATAATCATTAGTGTTTAATGACAAATGAAACGCGCTAAAATAACTTTCAAGACTTTGCTTATCCACGGCAACTTTTCGATTGTGTATTTTGGTCAGAGTATTAGGACTCAAATGGGTATGCTCGCTCAGTTCTTCCAGAATATAAGGGTTGCCATAGTTGTCTTTAATTTCTGACTCGTGCTTTGCTGCTTGCAGGCGTTGCCAACCAGAAAGCGTTAGCACAACCCCTCGCTTGCGCTTTAACGGGTGATTATGTGTTGCCACTTTCAGTATTATCCTCCCAAGTAAATTTTAATCCTGGGCTATTAAATTTTTTACCTCCATAACAACAACATATAGCTGAAGCTATGAAGGTAAAATTTTATAGCTAACAGTATAGCAGCTATACTCTCTCATATCTCTACAGATATCAACACAACTTAACTTGCCTTAAGTTGCGTTTTTAAGTTGCGAAAATTAATAAGTTTGTTTAGTGAACTCTAATCTCTCTAATTTTTATGCGAATAAACTTTCAATTCGCAGTTAGCGCTACGCTCCACTTCGTGAACGCAATTAATACCTTATCCATTGTTTCTGCTGGGCACTATCAACCAATCAACTACGTCTATGAATTTACTTGCGACAAAGAATGCGTCTCACCCTTGCGGGTTGAGTTAAATTAACTAAATTATATTTAGTTAATCAGTAATCTCGCGGGGACAAACGCTTGTAAACTATATAGCTAGTAAATTCCATCACGAAATCATGCAGTGGTGTTCTTGGGTAGGTAATTCACCAGTAAAACCAATGAAATTAAGTTTCATCTCTCTAGGTTGGCGGCGATTAACTCAATATCTTCTCCCACTACTGTTTGTGATGTCATTTGTCACAGTTTTGGTAGCGGGTAGTCCAAATCCTGGTATGACGCAACAACCTCGTCAGGAAATTCGCGGGGTTTGGTTGACAAACAATGATTTTGATACATTAAGACATCGTGCCAAAGTGCAGGATGCCATGAGTCAACTGCGACGATTAAATTTTAACACTGTTTATCCTGTGGTGTGGAATTCGGGTTACGTAATGTATCCTAGTGCCGTTGCGCGTAGAACAAATATCCAACCCTTTGTTTACAAGGGTGCAGAGGGGCATGATATTATTGCCGATGTAATAAACCAAGCACATCGTCAAGGACTATTAGCAATTCCTTGGTTTGAGTTTGGATTTATGACCCCCCAAACTTCTGAACTGGCAATGGAACATCCAGAGTGGTTGACACAAAAGCGCGATGGAACTCAAACATCGATTAGTGCAGCAGGTGAAGTCGCTTGGCTAAATCCCTTCCATCCACAAGTGCAAAAATTTATCTCTGACTTGGTGATGGAAATCGTCACTCAATATGACGCTGATGGGATTCAATTTGATGACCATATGAGCTTACCTCGCGAGTTTGGTTACGATAAATACACTATTAACTTGTACATGCAAGAAACTGGAAACAGCGCTCCAGGAAATCCTGAAGCTCCCGATTGGGTGCGCTGGAGAGCAGATAAAATCACAGCGTTTATGCTGGAGCTTCATCAAGCAGTGAAAGCGAGAAGACCAAATGTGATTTTTTCAGTTTCTCCTAACTATTACGACTTTGCTTACAAATTTCAACTACAAGACTGGCTCAACTGGGTACGTTTCGGGATTGTAGACGAACTAGTTATGCAAGTCTATCGTAACGATTTAGGAAGTTTTACCAGCAAACTGACCCGTCCAGAAATTCTCGAAACACAGCAAGTTATACCAACTGCAATAGGAATTATGGCAGGTTTAAGAAATCGTCCAGTACCAATGCAACAAATTCAATCCCAGGTGCGAGCATCAAGAGAAAGAGGTTTAGGTACAGCCTTTTTCTACTACGAAAGTCTTTGGGACGAGGGACCAGAAGCTGTAGCTGAGCGGCAATCGGGATTTCAAAGTCTTTTCCCCTCTGCTGCACTTCGCGCGCGAGTCCAGTAGGGAGTGGGGAGTGGGGATTAGGGAGTAGGGAGTGGGGAGATGAGGCAAGTAGTCAACTACCTACACTGACACCTACGGGTACAGTGTAGGCTTGCGGAACACCTAGTCTAACTAGGTTTACGGTACGCAGAGCAAAAGTTGGTTAGGGCACGAGATTTGGCAAGGTTACACGGCGAAATATTTCCCTAGTTTCGCTCCTCTGTACGGTCTAGTCGTGAATAGAAGTTACGCTTGCCAAATTGCCCGAAGGGACTGGATTTATCCTCAATACAAGTTAGCAATAATTTGGTTTATCACCATGAATCAAACAACACGAGTAGCAGTAATTAGCCCAGATGGAAAACCGCTTATGCCAACAACTCCTGCACGAGCAAGGAAGTGGATAAAAGCGGGTAAGGCAAAAGGGCTACGTAATAAATTAGGCGTATTTTACGTTCAGTTGTTACGCGAACCATCAGGTTATGCGACACAGGAAATAGTGGCAGGAACAGATAGGGGGAAGGCATTTACAGGGATTGCATTTCAAACTAAATTAGCCACAATAGCTTTATTTCATGCTTGCTTGCCTGGATTTTATAAGTCTAGAAAAACGAGCAAAGATAGACAATCTGTAACGGGTAAGATGGCAAAGCGTACCGAATTACGTCGCACTCGTAGAGGACAACGCATTAATCGGGAAGTGCCATTTAATAAAAGGAATCATAGAGAGAAACGGTTTAATAATCGTCGCCAAAGCAAGATTCCTCCTAGTGTGAAAGCTAACAGAGAAATGGAACTACGCATTTTAAATGAGATGGCTAAAATACTTCCTATCTCTCAAATCAGAGACGAATTATGTGGTGGTAATTCTAAAAAGAACGGGTTTGGCATATCTCCTGTGATAGTGGGGCAGGAATGGTTTAGAACCCAAGCGTCAAAACTAGCTCCTGTTGTAGAAGTAGATTCTCTCGACACAGGCAAGCATCGTGATTATTTGGGTCTTGTAAAAAACAAGAAAGATAAATCAGTTCAAAGTCCAGAAACTCATGCGAATGACGCGATAGCTTTAGCATCTACATATTTTGTTCAGTATAAGGAATTCCACACTACTAAAACTCACGGGCATCATTGGGTTGGAGAATGTGTAGTGACACCTGCCCCATTTGTAGTTGTGACAAGACCCAAATTATTTAGGCGTAAATTGTACCAAGAAAACTACCCAAAGGGTGGTGTTTTAAAACGACTTGGTGGAACTATCACACCATTTGGTTTTAGGTCAGGAGATTATGTTCAGGTTGCTCGTAAAGGTGAAGTAATACGCGGTTGGGTTGGTGGTTTTACTAATTCGGGTAAAACACAAAATATCTCGGTTTATGACCACAATTGGTCACGCATTGGGCAGTTTAATCCTAAAAACACCAAGTTAATTAGACGGAGTACAAAATTATGCATAGTAGCATAAGAGATTTAGCTCGTCCTCATCAACCAACATTGCTACGCTCGTTGGTTAATTCGTCCTCGCTTCGCAATTCCTCCCGACACCAAATCAAAGATTATGGTGTGGGACTCCTTGCTGTTTTAGTTGAAGTCGTAGCACCCTCCCCGTGTGCGGGGCTACCGTGTACACATAAGTCCATAAATCCCTGAACTCAAGTTCGGGCTAAAAGCTAAAACCCGTTAAAAACGGGTTGAAATAAAGGATAAGAGTGCAAATTCAAACCCGTTACCCTGCGGGAAAACTGCGTTAACAACGGGTTTCAGCTTTTAGCCCGAAATGACCGTTCAGGGTTTATTAGACTTGTGTGTACACGGTAGGCGTGCGGGGAGGGGGTTGGGGGTGAGATTTTTCTTTTAAACTTCAACCCAAACAGAAACGGAGCCACCTTTACATTTAAACTCACCCCACCCATCAGAATTTGTATTTACAGGCTCTCGAAAATGCTCAGTAATATCGCGGAACATTTTATTTCTTTTTCCAACTTCCATCCACTTACTGCCTTCTTGTCCATTAGTCATTAATACTGCCATTGCTTTGGGATGCTCTGTGTCACCTAAGCGTGTCCAACCGATTGTATTTGGATGGTCAAAATAAGTATACTGCTCTCCGTAAGCATAGTGTTTACGTGCATCAAGAAATTTATCAATCAAAAAGCGATGGGAGTATAAAACTACCGGATACCCACCGCGACAGTTGGGGTATTCTGCACCGTAATAGTCCGCATAAAATACACAAGGATACCCTTCTCTTCTCAGTAAAATTAGGGCGTATGCAAGGGGTTTAAACCAAGGTTCAACGGGGGATTCTAAAGCTTGACAGGGCTGGGTATCGTGGTTTTCGACAAAAGTTAATGCTAGGCTGGGTTGCTGCTGCATTAAGGTCTCATCTAAAATTTTTCGCATATCATACGCTGCACCTTGACGACTGGCTTGATGGAAACGGTTTTGTAGTGGTACATCAAATAGTGATATCCTTCCCCCAGTTGCGTTGATATACCAGTGGAGAGATTGAACGTTACTTGACCAGTACTCACCAACACAAAATATAGGCTTTTTGGCTACATTACGTATGTGGTCTAGCCATTCGACGAAAAACCATGCAGGAATATGTTTTATTGCATCAAGACGAAAACCATCAATACCCGTAGTTTCAAGATACCATTCAGCCCAATATTTTAATTCCCCTCGAACTTGTTCGTTATCCATGTCGAGGTCGCAACCCATCAAAAAGTCGTAATTACCTTTTTCTAAATCTACAAATTTTTCAAAGCTTTGTCCTTCAAAAAGATAGATAATGTCATTTCCACCTCTCCTTATATTATGATTGACTGAATCAAAATGCCAGTATTTCCACTTCATACTGGAGTATTTATTTCCACGTCCAGGAAATTTGAAGTGCGTATATGCCTCAATTTCTTCTACAGCACCTAGGGGGTAATCTCGGTTGTCTCTAGCGAAAGGAATTGCTTTAATAAGCTCAGTCTCATCACCGCCATCTCTGTGATTAAATACTACATCAGCATAAATTTGTATACCTGCTTCGTGACAACTTTTGATTGCGGCTAAGTACTGGTTGCGAGTACCATATTTGGTTCTAATGGTATTTTTTTGGTCAAATTCCCCTAAGTCAAAAATGTCATATACTCCGTAACCAACGTCGTTCGTACCTCCCGTACCTTTGTAAGCAGGGGGGAGCCAAAGAGCGGTAAAGCCTGCTTCTGCAAGTTTTTTGGCGTTATCTTTTAGTTGATTCCAAAAATTGCCATCATTTGACACATACCAGTGGAAATATTGCATTATCGTGCCATTAGTAAATGACATAGTAGCCACCTCAGATAATAAATTGCAAATTGAATGTCCAGTTGTGAATAAAGCACAAAGTTGGCGATTTATTGAAAATGCAACAGAAAATCTAACAATTTACCGAAATATACTGACAACTTATTTATCGAGAAACCAAATTTAGATGTGTTAGTCAAGGGGGTATTTTTGGGAATCCTCTAATAAGTGGAAAATACACAAAAATATTAAGCAAAAGATGATGTCCTTAAAAAAATTAATAAACTTTTATGTTCTTGCTACCTGCACAGGCTTTTCTTACCTGAGCTTACATTCCACAGCAAAAGCCCAAGCATTACCCCATGAGGTTGAATCTGAACTCCCAGTCTCTGTGAATCAAGAAAACCAAGAAAATCAAGAAAACCAAGAGTTAACCAGCAGTGCTGAACTAATTAGAAAACTCAAGGGTCAAAGAACTTCTCAAACGCAAAACCGTCTTGACCTCATCCAAAGGTTGAAGCTTCGTAACGCTGAACCTCCAAGAAATCAAATATTAACTTCTACTTATACTTCTAATTCCACTACAGCAGAATCTTTACCCCCAGAGTCGATAGCAGCATCCAACACAGGAGTCAAAATTCAAAATGTGGAAGTTTTGGGTAGCACAGTCTTCTCTAAACCAGAAATAGAGGAAGCTGTCAAACCTTTTATCGGTCAACAAGCACGCTTTGAACAACTTTTGGCAATTAGAACAGCTGTAACCGACATGTATACTAAACGTGGTTACACAACTTCGGGGGCTTTTTTACCCCCACAAGATGTATCTAACCCACATTCCGCACCCTAGCTGTCACAGGTTCATTAGTACTTAAGCAATTATCGTTAGATAGTACTATCAAACTATCGCTTTAAGTTATATTCTCAAATATTTTAAAGCTTAATAATAATTAAT
>JAHHIC010000057.1 GCA_019359035.1 Scytonematopsis contorta HA4267-MV1
TCTCCTCAAAATGCAATTACCATTGTCATAAAAAGTACTCGTAGTTCTTCTTTTGAACTACATCTTGTACTAACTTTTTTTGAAGTATATCGTGACCGTTTGGTCAAATTATGGTTCAAATCACAATAAGCAATTCAAAGATATTATATTGCAAGAAAATTTAAATATTTTAGATACAAATATTGAACCCCCTCCTCGCTTGCGGGGAGGGGGTTGGGGGTGGGGTTGAAAAGTGGAATTTCCTACAAAATAGAACTCCCTCCTAATTTGCCGAGAGGGGATTGGGGTGGGGTTCCCGGACAAAATAGAGGGAGTTCTGGGGTATGTCCTCTCCGGGGGAGGAGAGAACATTGGGGGGGGGAATGTTACCTCTGGGGGAGGAGATAACGGGGGAGGGGGGAAACTTTAATACCCACCTTCTTCTTCGTATTCAGGCTGCTTTTCTTTTACTTTTTTAGGAATATTAACCGGCTTTGGTTTTTCTTCCCAAGCATCGCCTTCAACGTCGTCATAATCATTGTAATCATCTTCTGGCGATTTTGTCAATGGCTGCGGGTCAAATTTTCCAGATTGTTTAGCTGGTTGTTTATAATTGTCCGGGCCAGTCGCCTCACTCCAATTATCTTCTTCGTCATCATCATCGTCCTCGTACTGTACTGGTTCGTAAGGACGTGCTTCCATTACTTTACGCTCTCGGCGTTGTTCCGGTTCGTAATAATCTTCGTCCCACTCTTCTTCCCTTGCCACAGGTTCAGGTGCGCGAAGTTTTGTTTTCGGTGCTTCTAATGGTATTCCCGAAGGTAGTTGATTTGGGGGTGCAATTGTTTTGGGTTTGTAATATTGCTCCTCGTCTTCCCTATCCCACGGTGCTCTACCGATACCTAGTCTTTCTAACACACCTACTGTTAATTGCTGTACTCGTTCTTCCGAACCTTCATAGACAATTAGTCTATTTGCTCCGGTACTGACGACTTCATCAATTGATATTTCGTAAGTACTTAAAAATGATTCGGGAATTTGCGGTAACCCAAGGGAGGCTATTACGATACTATAAATTCTTCCATTTTCTGGATTAAATTTAAAGCCCCGCACCCTACCTAAAACCTCCCCAGTTTCGGTGATAACTTCCCAGTTCATCAAGTTACTGTAGGCTTCAACGTCTACATCCTCAATGACATCTTCGTTTTCTACCAAAATCACATCGCCAATGCGGGTGATGCTGTTAAGGTACATGTAACGGGGTATACCAGAAACTGAGATCAGGCTGTCTCGTAAGCCTAGAGCCACTACCTCTCTCTCGTCTATGTCTACCCATAACTGACTGACTATACCTAGCCGCTTACCGTTGTCTGAGGTAACTACTTGGGTATTTAAAATATCGGAACGCCTAATTGATTGTTCAGAGGTCATTCTACTATACCGAGTCCTGATCTCGAATCCGGTTAAACTACTATATTATTAACAAAATCTCAAGCTGATGTACGGTCGGATTGTAATTTTATACCCAAAACTTGAGTAAACGCTCCCCGTGCTTGAGTAACGCCTATAGTGCGTTCGGCCGATTCTATCATTGGACGACGCAAACTAACAACTATAAATTGTGCTTGCTGTGCTTGTTGTTTAATCATTTTAGATAATCTTTCTACGTTTGCCCCATCCAAAAACATATCTACTTCATCAAAAGCGTAGAATGGTGATGGGCGATAGCGTTGCAGGGCAAAAATGAAACTTAATGCTGTCAGCGATTTTTCTCCTCCCGACATTGACGCTAATCGCTGCACTGGTTTACCCTTAGGGTGTGCGACTAAATTAAGTCCGCTATTAAATGGGTCTTCGACATTATCTAATTGTAAGTAACCGTCACCCTCGCTCAGCTGAGCAAAAATTACTTTAAAATTTTCATTTACTGCCTCAAAGGCTTCATTGAAAGCTCTTTGGCGTAATGTTGTAAAGTTTTCAATTCTTAACAATAATTCCGTCCGTTCCCCTTCCAAAGTCGCCAATTTTTGGCTAAGTTCATTTAACCTATTTTGCGTACGTTCGTACTCTTCCAACGCGAGCATATTTACTGGTTCCATTCCCTGAAGCCTTTTGGACATAGACTTCAGTTCTTTTTGTAATTCTTCTAAATCTACTTTATCTGGTACTTCTGGCAAAGGTGACGGTAATTCCGGTGCTACAGTTTGTAAAGAAGCTTGGACATTCGTTAACTCTTCTCTTCGCGTATGTTGTGTTTCCCGTAATTTCTCGATTTCCCATTCTAACTGTTGCTGACGCAATAAATCTGAACGCAACTCCGCTTCCAAGCGATCGCGATTTTGTTTTTCTTCACCTAAGTTCGCTTCCATCTGCTTTAGCGCGTTGCGGGTCTCTTCCATTTGTGCGCTAAGTGCTGCGTGCTGGGTGTTGAGAGTAGCTAGTTGATTTTGCTGATTTATTTGTCGCTGAAGATACTGTTGAATTCTCTCCTCAGCCTCTTGAATTTTCTCTAGCGAACGCTGCTGTTGATTTTCTAAATTACTTAACCTTTCCTCTGCTTGACGTAATGTCTGCTCGTACTGTTGTAATTGTTGCTCTTGAATTTTAATCGTTGCTTGAATTTGTTGCCATTCACTAGGGGTTTGCGAAGCTTCCAACTCCGCAAGTACCTGTCGTAACTGTTGTAATTCTTGCTCCTTACCTGGTAATTCCCGCTCCAATATTTCCAAACGAGATTGGGCTTGGGTAAACTTTTCGGTGTTTTGCTTGAGCTGATTGCGGGTGGTTTCCAATTGCGTGAGTAGGGTTTTTATTTCTTTTTGTAAAGCTTCAAATTGCAATTGCTGTTCCCGTCGTCCTTGACGTGTTTCGGTCAATTGCTGAGAAAGTTCTTTAGCCCTAGCAGAAAGATTTGTAATTGTTTCCCCACATCGCTCTAAAATAACTTCAATTTCACCCAAACGTTTTTTCAGAGCAGTAACTTCTTCCGAATCAGTAGCTTCCACCGTACCAAAGCGTAGCTGTGACCGTTGGGCTATACTACCACCAGTCATAGCACCGCTAGTTTCCAATAACTCCCCTTCCAAAGTGACAATACGATACTGTCCCAAAAAGCGACGAGCTGAATCAATAGTGGAAAATACCACCGTACTGCCAAAAACATAAGAAAAAATATCGCGGAAGCGAGGCTCAGACTCAATCAAATTTACGGCATAATCAAGAAATCCATTAGCGTAACGTAAATTATCCCCACCACCTAAACGCTGTCCTTGAATTTTATTTAACGGTAAAAAAGTTGCCCTTCCTGCACGTCGCTGCTTCAATAACTCAATACCAGCAGCAGCAATACCATCATCTTCCACCACTATATGACCTAACCGCGCACCAGCAGCGATTTCCAAAGCTAACTGATAACGGGGGTCAACACGTCCTAATTCCGCAACAATCCCACAAACCCCGGGTATTCCCGACTGTAAAATCAACTTACTAGCTTGAGTCCCTTGTGCTTCTTGCTGTGCTTGTACTTGTGCTTCCAATTTATCAAGCTGACGTTGTTTATCCCGTTGTTCATTATTTAGACGCTTTTGAGTTTCCTGCTGTAACTGTAACTCTTGTTCCGTAGCGGCTAAATTTTGAGCCAAATCTTGAATCGGTTGTGCTGAACCACCAAATTCACTTTCCCATTGAGAATATTCAGCTTGTTTTGCAGTTAACTCAGGTTCCAAAGTTTGAACAATTTGAGTTTGCTCCTCGATTTGCTGCCGTAACTGGGTATTTCTTTCCCGTAACTGCGCTTGTTCTGTTCGTTGAGGCTCAATAATTTGTAACAAACTCTCCACTTGACGAGTAAGATTAGTTTGTTGCTGCACCCAAGCTTCAGAAGCAGAAGCAATTTGAGTCGCAGTTTCGCGAGAAATTTCCAAATTGGAACGTGCTTCATCCCGTTGTCCCCGTAGAGACGCGATTAATCGCGTCTCTACGTCCTGCTGTAGGGTCAATTGTTCAATAGATTGTTGATTTTGTTGAATTTCTTGCTGAGTTATTTGTAAACGTCTAGCCGTTTCCTGCTGAGCAGAAGTTAACTCATTTTGTTGACGCTCAATTTGTCGCTTTTCTGCTTCTTGAGTAGCAAGAGTAGCTTGAGCAGCTAAAAGTTGTTCCTCACCCAAAGCTTTTACATGAGCATTTAACTGTTCAACCCGAACTGTTTTCTCCGCAATTTGACCATTAAGAATTGTAAGCTGCTCACTAATTTCGGTATTTCGCTTATCACCCTCTTGAATTTGCGTCTCCAAACGGTCTTGCTGACTTTGTAAAGTACGCCATGATAATACCGCTTCCCAAGACTGCTTCTGTAAATATTCCGTACGTAACTTCTGATATTTTTCCGCTTTTGCTTTATCCTGAGCTAAACGCTCACACTGAGCAGTTAACTCAGTTTCAATAATCCTACAGGAATCTTCCTTTTCCTTAACTTCTTCTAAAGTACCCTTAGCCTGATTAATTTTACGGTCAAAAGCGGCAACCCCAGCCAACTCGTCAATAATTTCTCGACGCTCCCGTGCGTTCATAGAAATAATACTAGTCACGTCCCCTTGAAGCACAACATTATAACCTTCAGGGTGAACCCGTAACTTTTCCAACTCAGCATGTAACTCCGTCAGCGTGCAAGTAATACCATTAATAGAATAAGTCGAAGTATAACCTTGCTGAGTTACCCGTAACTTGCGCGTAACACTCCACTCCGAACCTCTTTTAGCACTAATTTTTTCGCGACGACTCCTATCTTCCTCGCTATCCGCTTCTTTTTTTTTCTCTACCTCTTCCTCTTTCCCTTCTTCTTTAGGGGTTGCATCATCCTCTGTAGTTACATCAACCTCATCAGAAATAACCACAGGAACTTCTTCCAAAACTTCATCTGGCTGATGGTCAGTCAAATCAAAAGTCACAGTAACGGAAGCTTCTACCCCACCACGAGATTTTCCTGCTTGGGTAGTATTGACCAAATCCGGAAGTCGGTCAGCACGCATACCTTTGGAACTAGCGAGTCCCAAGCAAAATAAAAGAGAATCTAGGATGTTTGACTTACCAGAACCGTTTGGACCCGAAAAAACAGTGAATCCAGGTAGTAACGGGACAGAAGTGTTACCACCAAAGGACTTGAAGTTTGTGAGGTCAACGCGCTTGATATGAACCATTGGCGTTGGGTATGTGAGCTTGGGTGTGTGATGCTAAGTTCAGGTAAGATTGTACCAATAAATTTCCCTTTCTGCGAGAAATTCAACAAAATTTTAGTTATTGCCGCAAACCAAGAGACCTAACCCCCCTACCCCCCTTCCCTAATAGGGAAGGGGGTTTGTATATATCTCCTCCAACAACCAGAGATTCAGAAATAACCTTTAATTTCCCCTTCCCTTGCAGGGAAGGGGGTAGGGGGTTAGGTCTTTAGAAACTACGCAACAACTATCGCATCAAACGATTTTCTCAAATTGGCAGTTGCTGTATTGATAACTTTCTCATACTCCTCCACGTAGCGTTTAGCCATTCTAGTGACAGAGTAGTTATCCCAAGTATCAGCAACCATCTTTTCACGGTCGATATTCTTGCCAACAGATTCAACTAATTCAGCCATCTCGTCAACAGAAGCAGCAAAAGCTCCATTGATTCCTGGCTTAATTAACTGATTAGCAGCACCACGTTTATAACTGATTACAGGAGCACCACAAGCCATTGCTTCAATCATTACCAAACCGAATGGTTCTTCCCACTCAATAGGATTCAAGAAACAGTATGCACCTTCCAACAGTTTCATTCTCTGAGCAGTATTGACAGAACCAATAAACTCTGCATACTCAGGATGCTTATCTAACAGAGGTTTAACTTCCTCATTGAAATAATCAATGGAATCAGGAACGTATTCATCTATGACCCCAGCAATGAGAATTTTCCTTTTCGCTTTCACCGCAGCTTCAATAGCATACTTTGTGCCTTTATTTCTGCATATTTTACCAACCCAAGCTAGGTGGCTTCTTTCGGTAACTGTCTTTTTTAAAAAATGATTGTCTGGTAAACCGTGAGGTACAACTTCGACAATATTCACCGGAAAGCCAGATTCTAGCGCGTCCTCCTTGGCTCTTTCGCTAATCGCAATCATTGGTGTTTTTTGAGCGAAGCTGAGATAATAATTGTCTGCTAAACCAGTAAAGTCTTCTCTTTTATCAAGCGGGAATCTGCTGTGCAGCGTGCAGATATGAGGAACAGATATTTGGGATGCTAATTTTAGTGTGTGTAAATCGGATGTTGATGAAACATGGATGTGAACTACATCGTATTTTTCTGGATTGTTGGCAATTTCCCTAAAGCTATTAATTAAATGGTAATCAGCTTCAGAATGATTATCCCAAGCAAATCCTGCGTCAATTAGTCCTTTATCCACATAAGATATAAGTTCGGCATTGGTTTGAGAATCGCCAGATGCGAAAAGCGTAACCTCGTGCCCCTGTCTGACTAATTCTTCAGTCAGATTGCTGATTACTGCTTCCGTACCACCATAGTTTTGTGGGGGAACCGACAACCAAGGAGGTGCTATTTGAGCAATTCTCAAAGGTTTATCGCTACCTTCGACCGTCGTAACCTTGTCTATTCTAATTGAGGTGTCAAACGTTTTCTTGTTTTTCCTTGTTTGTGGAACCTCCAAAGTTCTGAACAATTGGTTTTTTTGCTTAGTACTCAAGGTATTTCCTCCTTTTGATATGGACTCTATGGTGGAAGAATTTTCACCAGCCCTTTTGTAATTTGGTAATAACTTGGGGTCTACCTTTCTAACTATTCCAGTATGAAGTAGCAGAATTGATAAGGAGTAATGAATTAATTCTTCTTGGCTCCTTATCCTTGATCCCAAATACCTTTTCTCTTATTCAGTTATCATCTTCACTAACTATATAACCAGACTTTTGACTTTGAAAACATCTAACTAAAGATTTATTTTTCATCAATTCTTACATATATACATATTTTCAAATAATGGAGTAATCTTATATACAAAAATCTTATAACCGTTTTGTAACTTAAGATACGCATCAAATATTACTTCGTAGGAGAATATCCTCAGAAAACCCAATAATTGCGTAATGACATCTATGTAACTATATCTTGGGAATGGTATTACTTAGTTTGCTAATTACTTCTATGATACGTCTTATGATACTTTAACATGTACCATTTTACAGGATAATGACTATATTTTCATCATACCTAAGACTAATTTTTTAATATTTTCTTTATAATTTACTATTGCTTAAATTAGATAGTTGTAATTGGAAACGGAGATATTCTATAAGCGATAAATACTTTTGCCAACCGTTTAAATCCTGAAAATACTGATACTATCCCAGTCATTAATACAAGGGGTTATACCCTTTATTGCTCCATAGCATAAGAATGTAAAAATACAAATAGTAGAGACGCAATATGTCACGTCTCTACATTTTTTTTCCGCATCAAATTTCGCTAGTATATTCTTCCAGAAGTTGAGGGACATAATCAAAACCATCCACACCAATAACAGAAATAATTCTGGGACGGTGTTGTTGCAAAGCAGCCTTAAAAGCTTCCGCACCCATTTGTCCTTGTAAAACTACTAATAGCCCAGCCACAGGACGCCATTCACGGGAAGCTATTTGATTTAATAAATACATCCCCAACGCACCAGTATAAATTGCGCGGTCAAAATTTTGCAGATTATAATTTGCTTCAGCTAAGGAAGCTAAATTCCGACCCTGAAGATAAAAATCACCAGAAACTTGTGCAGCTTTAAAACCTTCTTCCAAAGACTTAATAGCATCTTGTGCTTGTCCAACAACCAAATAAGCAATACCTAAACTACTAAAACATAAAGCTTTACTTTGCACATCACCCAATTGCTCAGATAATTTTAAACCTTGCTGCAAGTAATTAATAGCCATTTCATAAGTTTCTGGTTCTACTTGTTCTAATTGTTGCGCTTGCATAACTTCGCTGTAACCCAAATTTACCAGCGCATTAGCCTCTCCAGTTTTATCACCAGTTTGACGACTTAATATTAAAGCTCGTTGACTATAATTAATAGCTTCACCATAATTTTTTTGTTGTACATAAGTACGACTCAAATGATTAAAATTAGCAATTTCACAGGTTCTATCACCAGCAGAACGAGCAATTTCTAAAGCTTGCTGATGAAACTCCAAGGAACGCTCGTACTCTCCCAAAGCTCGCTGGGAATAACCCAAAAGAGTTAATACTCTAGCTTTCTCCTGAGTTACTTCCGATTTTCGCAATGGTTCATTCAAATAGTCCAATGCATTTCGCAGAAATTTACCTGAAAACGAAGCAAAAATTCCACCATACAAAGGAAAATAACTACGCTGAGCAAAATTCCTAAGAATTTGCAGCATTATCTGATTAGCTCCATCGCTGTAAATTGCATTAAAACGATGAAAACCATTTGCTAACAAACTCCAAATAACAGCAAAACTGAGGAAAGTCGAAATCGAAAGCTTAGAACCAGCTTTAACATTATAAGGTTGTTGGTCAAACCAATTAATTAACCCTCGCTGCAAAAGCTGTAAAACTAAAGCCAACTCAACCCAATCACTAACAGAAGTACCGCGTTGCTTTTCGATAAAATCAATCACAGGTTCTTCCATTGCCAAAGTTTTGAATAATCCCTTGGGTAATTCGCTAATAATTTGTTTTCCCCAAGTACCCCAAGGACCCCTGTCTCCAGTATTTCCCCCAAATCCCATTGAATCTTGTGGCTCATACATCCAACTGACTAAATGGTCTTGTAGTCGTTGCCAAGTACTTAAACCACGGTTAATTCCTTCTGAAATTAGTTGTAAATCAGAATTTTCTTGAGCATACTGCTGTAAACTTTTTGACAATTGCTGAAGTTGCTGTAAGTTTAAGCTATATTTGCGGTTGGGGTCGGAAACACGCAAAAAGGCAATTAGACGCTCTCCTTCGCTAGCAGTAGTAATTTCTCTAACCGCAGCGATAATTGCTTCCGTAGCCTTATTCCGTTCTTGTAAGCGCTGCCATTGAGTCTGAATAGTCTTAATCGCTCTTAAACTACGAGTAGCTTTTGCTTTCTTCAATTCATCTTTTTCAGTATCCGCTGTTTTCTGAATCGCGCTTAGGCGTTCAGATAAACCTAACTCAAAAATTTCTCCCGTTCCAACTGTTACCCCGTTGAGCAACATTTGATACACTTGTTCAACAGAACTAATTTTACCCTTGAGAGTGGTCTCGACAATTTCGTCGATGAGGGCTAAGTATTTTTCACGCAATGGCATTTCGTCAGACATGGCAACTATAAATCATTACTATGATTGTAACTTGTTGGCGGTTGACGGTTGACGGTTGACTGGTGTTTTCTTTATTTCCAATTCAAAACTCTTAAATTCCCACTTCAAAACTTAAAACTCTTAATTCTTACCCTTCAATAAATAAGTCATCATTCTTCCCTCTTTCTTCTTCTTTCTTTGTTAAATCAGTTTTAACCGGTTTTAGCTGTAAATATGAGATTTCACTCAAACTTGCAGCTTAAATTGTAAAATCTTTACTAAAGGAAAAAATCTTCTTCCTTTTTCCCTCTTCCTTCTTTCTTCATTCTTGAGAGTTGTTTTCAATGCCTCGCACTTCCAAATTAACTTTTGACCGTGGTACATTGATTCTGCATCCACCACCCCGTGGTAGAGCCTGGATGGATTTTGCAACATGGGATGATAGAGTCGAAAAATTCCGCATCCCAGCAATAAAATACCGTCCCTTGGTAGAAGCTATGCGAGCGGAGAGTACTAATTTTATTGATGAAGCTCAGGGTTTTCACTCGATAGAATTAGTTTCCAGTTTAGAAATGGAACCCTATCCCCACCAAAGTGAGGCTTTAGCTGCTTGGAAATTGGCTGGAAGACAGGGTGTTGTGGTGCTTCCTACTGCTGCGGGGAAGACTTATTTGGCACAAATGGCAATGCAAGCTACACCACGAACGACGTTAATTATAGTACCAACTTTAGATTTAATGCATCAGTGGTACGCACATTTAAAAGCAGCATTTCCTGATACTGAAGTCGGTTTGTTGGGTGGAGGTTCACGAGATAAAACACCAATTTTAGTTGCTACTTATGATAGTGCTGCTATTCATGCAGAAACTATAGGAAATTTATATGCTTTGATAATTTTTGATGAGTGTCATCATTTACCGACAGATTTTTACCGAGTAATTGCTGAGTATACTATTGCTCCTTATCGTTTAGGACTTTCTGCAACTCCTGAACGTACTGATGGTAAACATACGGATTTAAATGTTTTAATTGGTAGAGAGGTATACCGTAAACGAGCAGAAGAATTGGCTGGGAAAGCTTTAGCTGAGCATGAGATTATTCAAATCAAAGTGAAATTGTCTCAATTAGAAAGAGAAAGATATAACTATTTAATTAAGGTTAGAAATGAATTTTTGAAAGCTGCTAAGATTTCTTTGGGAAGTCTTCAAGGTTGGCAACTGTTTGTGCAAATGAGTGCTCGTTCCCAAGATGGCAGAAGAGCTATGTTAGCTCATCGAGAAGCGAAGGAAATTTCTTTGGGTACTGATAGCAAGTTGAGAGTTTTAGCGGATTTATTGGCTCAGCATTATCCAGAACGGACTTTGATTTTTACGGCTGATAATGCTACTGTTTATCGCATTTCTTATAGGTTTTTGATTCCGGCTATTACTCATCAAACTCCTGTTAAGGAACGTCATGAGATTTTGACTAAGTTTAAGGAGGGTGAGTTTAAGACTTTGGTTGCTTCTCATGTTTTGAATGAGGGGGTTGATGTTCCTGCTGCTTCTATTGCAATTATTTTGTCGGGTACGGGTTCAGCACGGGAGTATACTCAAAGGTTGGGGAGGGTTTTAAGGAAGGGTAATGTGGAGAATAAGCAGGCTATTTTGTATGAGGTGGTGACGGAGGATACTAGTGAGGAGGGTACTTCTGCTAGAAGGAGGAACGAACCGCCAAGAAGCCAAGAAAGCCAAGGAAGAGATGGACAGGGAGAGGATAAAAGGGGAGGTTTGCAGGTGGTTTATGGGACTGGTGATGGGCAAAAAAATTCTCGTGCTGCTGAGGGTTTGGAGAGTGATTATTCTATGGGTAATCAAGATTCTAAATATCAGAAAAAGAATGATAATTCTGCTCAGCAGATGGAGTTATGGAGCAATCCAAATTCTGATGATTTTCCTTTTTAGTAGTGCGAGCATCTTGCTCGCTATTCGTAGTGCGAGCATCTTGCTCGCTATTCGATTTAATTTGATTTAATTTAATTTGATTTGGTTTGATTTAATTTGGTTTGATTTAATTTCATTAGGAAGCGAGCAAGATGCTCGCACTACATAAAAAATGTTACCAACAGATTTGCTTATTCATCGTCAAAATGGGGAAGAAATTATTCCCAAGAGGTTAAGAGTTGATAGTCAAAGTTTACAGGTGGCTAATCAGCTAATTGCTTGTTTTAAGGAAGCTATTGGAAAAACTCAAGGTCAACTTGAACATCGTTTGTCGGAAATTGAGGGGGATTCTCCTGATTATAAGTTGAAGCGGGGATTGGGATATCTATTAAAAAGTGGTTTTTGTAATTTTGAGGTCGTCAGTCCAATGGAACCTTCTATGTTACGTGAAAGAGTTTTTTCTTTAGCTGCAAAATCTCTCCCTTGTCGCGTTTCAACAGAGACAACATTAACTACTGTTGCTTCAGAATTAAGTCGCGAATTAGAAAAAGAAGTTTTACCTCAACAAGTCCATAATGGATTGTATGCTGACTTAGCTGAAAATAAAATTTTAATTAATTTTGATGCTCCAACACCAGAGAGTTTAGTACATCGTTATAATTTGTCTCAAGTACAAGGTGTTTTTTATAAGTCCAGCCAATTAGTGTTACATGCTCATCGTAACGTTCCTGGAGAATATAAACTGTTATTTCGCTATTTAAAGCTATTTCAATTAATGGCTTATATTGAAGGCGATGCAGACCACGGTTTTACAATTTCTATTGATGGTCCAACTAGTTTATTTACTCCTAGCACCCGCTATGGTTTAGCAATTGCGAAATTAATTCCAACTCTGCTTCATGTTACTAAATGGAGTTTAGCCACAACGCTGCAAATGCGTGATTTTTACACCAATAATTGGAAAACAGGACGTTTTACCCTAAACTCCGACTGTGGTTTAGTTACTCACTATCCACCCGGTAAGCCCTACGATAGTATGTTAGAAGCTTCCTTTGCTGATAAATGGGATTCATTAAAAACCAAGTGGGTATTAGAGCGAGAAGTAGACTTAATCCCTATCCCCGGTAGCGTAATGATTCCTGATTTTCGCTTAGTGCATCCAGACGGACGTGATTTTTTACTAGAAATTGTTGGTTATTGGCGACCCGAATATTTACAAAAGAAATTTGCACAAGTAAGAAAAGCAGAATGTAACAACCTAATTTTAGCAATTTCCGAACGTCTCAACTTAGAAAAAGCAGGCGTTAAACTTGATGATGTACCCGCTAAAATTATTTGGTTCAAAGATAAACTATTACCCAAAGCCGTGCTTTCCGTAATCGAATCATAAACCTCTCAACTCTTTCCTTCTCTTCTTCCTTCGTGCCCTTTGTGTTCTTCGTGGTTCATATATTACTTATAAAACTTCTTCAAATTATGTACCGAAGACACCAAACCTGCTTGCTCAGGGTCATAAACAATATCACAACGGTGACAGTAATGTAATCGTCCCCAAATACGACTATTTCTTCGCCAAATATTAAAACGTTGTTGATAACTCCTTCTAGGCTTCCTCAAAAAAATAAACTCACAAAGCCATCGACATAAGTAAGCAATAAACAAAATAAGCGCAGCCAAAGGAAATCCTGGGAATATCATATAAGCCATCCAACCCATTCGGTGTCCCGACATCATAATAAACGCGAAGGGAACAACCGCTAGTACTACTGTATATTTTAAGTATTCCTCAGTTGGAACTTTTGGCTTTTTTGGTGGTACAAATTTTTGCTGTAGATAAGCTTTCCCATCTTCATTAAGTTGAATTTTGACGCTAATACTAATACTCGTGTTCTTAGTATTAATCCAACTACCGTCACTATCTAAATCTGAAGTATTATTATTTTCTGATTCGTGACCTGAGTTATATATTGCACTAACTCTTTGCACTAAATCCGTTTGCTGGCAGTGGGGGCAATTAAAGTTCATTCTTCTACATAATAATATTCATAGCAATTCTGTCTTGCGGCGCTATTTTATTTATTCGCACCGAAAGGTTAGTAATTATACTTTTTGTTAAGCACTCGTTAACATTTATGTCAAAATAATGCAATAAGTTACCTAACTATTTACTATAGCTTTTAACTATTGTAAACATAAGTAAACTTTAGGTATTTTTAATATTTGCGAATGTCACTTAACAAGCATTTTGATGTAATGACATCGCTTCAATTAAGCATCCGAAGAGTACATAATTATCCCAAGCACAGAGACGTTATATATAACGTCTCTACATTTCGACGTTGAGTACATTATATTCTCACAAATAAAAAATGCAACATATATTATTTGTTTTGATTTCACTACAATTACTTATTGCCGATATAAAGTATGCTAGGTTACGATTTATGCTGGTGCTGCGATATAATACCTAGTAAGAAAATCCCAGCAAACGTAACAATCAAAAATGAGGTTACAGGGTGATGAAAATTAAATTATTCACAGTTTTGACAGTAATTGCATCTTTTTTCAGTGTCGTCAGCCACTCTCAGGCACAAACAGCTCAAGCACAAACACCAGCAACCCCTAATCCACAGAAAGAAGACTATACCTTAACAGGTGATTCCCTCGTCGGTGTTGATAGTAAAAGAAGTTTGGATGATTACACAAAATTCTTTGGAGGAAACAACCCTGAAAACCCTACCGTGAATAACACTGAGCAGAAAAAGGCTCCTGTGGTATTGCGTTTAGACCCGTCAGTTACAAATCTATACGTGCTACCTAACACCCAACCAATCCAATTTCAAGGGGATAGCGACAAACTACAACTACAGTTAGGCTCCCCGCAGTAACAAAACAATTACCAATTACCAATTACCAATTACCAATTACCAATTACCAATTACCAATTACCAATTACCCTCGTAAACTCATGGACTGCACTTTGCAGTAGAATGATTCCTTGAGATAGAGGAGGGAAAACAGTGACTCGTGTTATAATAGTACGCCACGGTCAAAGCACGTATAATGTCGAAAAACGCATTCAAGGGCGTAGTGATGCGTCCAGGTTAACAGAAAAAGGTTGTAATGATGCTGTTCGAGTAGGCAAATCCCTCGACGGCATCAAGTGTAATCAGCTTTACTGTAGTCCTCTACAACGGGCAAAAGAAACAGCAAAAATTATTGCTCACGAGTTAAGTAATAGTTCTGGCTTATCAATCGTTCCCCAAAGCTCTAATAAACTCTTAGAAGTTGACCTAAAGCAGTGGGAAGGGATGTTAACTTCGGAGGTCAAAGAAAAATTTGCTGAAGATTATGGTACTTGGCACTCGCGTCCAGATACCTTAAAGATGAGGGCTATAGACGATTCTGAAACTAGAGAATATTTCCCAATTTTATCTTTGTATGAACAAGCACGAGAATTTTGGCAAGAAATTCTTACTCGTCATCAAGGGGAGACTATTATTATTGTCGGACACAACGGCATTAATCGCGCTTTAATCAGCACGGCTTTGGGTATGTCTCCTAGTCGTTATCACAGTATTCAACAATCTAATTGTGCCATCAGTATTTTGAATTTTGCTGGCGGTTTGGGTGAAGGGGTACAACTTGAATCACTCAACCAAACTCAGCATATGGGTGAAATTTTCCCTTCCTTGCGTCCTGGTCACCAAGGTGTGAGATTGCTACTCGTCCGTCACGGAGAAACCGAGTGGAATCGTCAAGGTAAGTTTCAAGGATTAATTGATGTCCCTCTCAACGACAATGGTAGAGTACAAGCTCAAAAAGCATCTCAATTTCTTAAAGAAGTTGCGTTGAATTTTGCTGTTTCTAGTCCTATGTTGCGTCCTAAAGAAACTGCGGAAATTATCTTACAATCCCACAATAATGTAAAGTTGGAATTACAAGATGGACTGAAGGAAATTAGCCACGGACTCTGGGAAGGAAAGTTCGAGAAAGAAATTGAACAAGAATTTCCAGGAGAGTTGGAACGTTGGCGAACAGTTCCAGCCTCTGTACAAATGCCCGAAGGGGAAAATTTGCAACAGGTGTGGGAACGTAGCACCGCAACTTGGCAAGCAATTGTCCAGTCTGCTATCGAAAAACAACTCCAAACCGGGTTAGTTGTTGCTCACGACGCTACTAACAAAACATTACTCTGCCATATTCTCGGTTTATCACCTGAGAATTTCTGGAATTTCCGCCAGGGTAATGGTGCCGTCAGCGTGATTGACTATCCCTTTGGTCTCAACGGATTACCAGTACTGCAAGCAATGAATATTACAGCTCACTTGGGTAGTGGTATTTTCGATAAAACTGCGGCTGGAGCATTGTAACTTTTTAACACTGTGGGGTGGGCATCCTTGCCCGCCCTGGTATACCTAACTAACGCAGTATTGAACCGGGTGTGGGGAGTTGCTAATTGCAACTAGGGATTTACCAGCGAACAAAAAATCTTATGACTGAACTTCTGCAACAAGTACGGGTTCTTAACCCAATCTCCGGAACTGACGAAGTGGCTGATGTCCTAATCAGTGACGGTTTTATTCAGGCGATCGCACCTGCTCTGACGGTGAATATTACAGACCTACCAAACGACGCTCAAATAAAAAATTGTCGAGGATTAGTGCTAGCACCGGGATTAATAGATTTATATAGCCACTCTGGAGAACCAGGACACGAAGACAGAGAAACCCTCACCTCCCTACTACAATCAGCAGCAGATGGTGGCTTCACAAGAATTTGTATCCTACCCAATACATCCCCACCCGTTGATAACCCTGCAATGGTGACACAACTATTGCAAAAAAGTCGAAGAAACAAACAAGGAAAATACCCAACTCCCCTCCTCTCTATTTGGGGAGCCATCACTCAAGATTTAGCAGGGAAGCAAATGACCGAATTAGCGGATTTAGCTGCTTCTGAAGTCGTCGGCTTTACCGATGGTTTACCATTAGAAAATTCTGCATTGGTGCGTAGGGTATTAGAATACCTTCAACCTCTAGGAAAGCCCGTAGCCTTTTCTCCTTGCAACCGCGAACTGGCATCTAACGGAGTCATGCGCGAAGGAAGAGACGCAATTCGTTTTGGGTTACCTCCGATACCAACATCTGCAGAAACTTCCGCCCTAGCTGCACTATTAGAACTAGTCGCTACCACAGGTACTCCCACCCATATTATGCGCGTCTCCACCGCTCGTAGCGTTGAATTAATCAAAAGAGCCAAAGCGGATGGCTTACCCGTAACAGCAAGTACTACTTGGATGCATCTTTTACTTGACACAAAATCAATTAAAAGCTATAATCAGTCGCTTCGTTTAGAGCCACCTTTAGGTAACCCCAGCGATTTAGTAGCATTGCGACAAGCAGTAAAAACAGGAATATTAGACGCTATTGCGATTGACCACACACCTTACACCTACGAAGAAAAAACCGTAGCCTTTGGGGAAGCACCATCAGGAGCAATAGGTCTAGAACTAGCACTGCCATTACTATGGCAACATTTGGTAGAAACAGGGGAATTTACTCCATTAGAACTATGGCTAGCTTTAAGCACCCGTCCAGCGAAATGCTTGCAGCAGAATCCCAGCAAAATCGCTCTCCAAGAACCAACAGAATTAATTTTGTTTGACCCGCAACATAGTTGGAAGCTGGATAAACAAAATCTTCATACCCTTTCCTCAAACACACCTTGGTTAGGACAGCAACTCACGGGTAGAGTAGTGCAAACTTGGTTGAATCTTCCTGAAAAAACAATCTCCGAAGAAACAAACAACCAAAGATATTTCGTTAATGGCAATGTCAGCAATAGTAATAGTTCGGTAAACCTCATGAGCAAATATATATGAACTGCCATCAAAGTTAATTGAGATGAAGAAATTCTTCAGAATTCATGAGTACGGGAACCTCTAGTACTAAGCTTAACCTCCAAGCATTACAATTAACATAATAAAGCAAGTTGAGGAGCCACTGGGATGCAAGACACCTACGATTCCGATAAACGTAAACTGCTATCCTGTCTTTGTCACGGGTCGATTTTCTTTAGTACACTGTTATTTTCTATTGGAATTCCTATAGTTATTCAAATAATTTCTGATGACCCAGTTGTTAAAACTAACGCTAAAGAATCCATTAACTTTCACCTTAATGTTTGGTTTTGGGCAACACTAATCGGAGGAACAATTGGGATTTTATCTTTCCTTACCCTTGGTATTGCTGGATTTTTATTATTCCCTGTAATCCTTCTTGGTTTTGCAATACATTGGGGATTAACAATTTGGGCGCTGCTTCACTGTTTCAGCAACCCCGATGAACCCTTTGGTTATCCGTTTATTTTCCGGGTTTTTTAAATAAATCCCTGAACAAAAAAACCACCCCCAACACCCAAAGAACCCCCTCCCCGCGTGCGGGGAGGGGGCTACGATTTTTGTTTTTTTTCTGTGATTGTGTTTGTGTAGGTTATCCTATATACACTTTTGCCCTCTGCCTTCCTCGATAAAGCATGATATAATTGTTCTTCTTAACAGTTATAGAGGCGAAAAATGGTTCAATCAGCCCCAAAACTTCTCACTGTTGATGAATTTATTACTCAGTACGGTGACAGCGCAGGCTGTGAATTAATAGACGGTGAATTAATTGAAATGGAACCTACAGGACCGCACGAGCAGGTATCTGCTTTTATTAGCCGAAAACTGAACGTCGAAATTGACCGTCAGGATGTACCCTATTTTATCCCTCATCGCTGTTTAATCAAATTATTGGGAACAGATACCGCTTTTCGTCCTGATGTAATAGTCTTAGACCAAAATAAACTGATAAATGAGCCGTCGTGGCAACAAGAACCCGTAATTACATTAGGGAACTCCATTAAATTAATTGCAGAAGTTGTCAGTACAAACTGGCAAAATGATTATGCTCGTAAGGTTGAAGATTATGCACTATTAGGTGTAACTGAGTATTTGGATTGTTGATTATTTAGGCATTGGTGGCAGAGAATATATTGGTAAAAATAAGCCTGCAACAGTGACAATTTGTACACTAGTAGATGACGAATATCAAAAAGAATTATTTAAAGATAACGATGTACTTGTTTCCAAAATTTTCCCCAACTTACGGCTAACAGCAAAACAAGTTTTTGCCTCTGGGATATCTATCAATATTTAAATTTAGCTTGAAAAAAGCTTTTTTCTTGGCTCTCCTCATCTCCCTCATCTCCCCGCCAAAGTATTCGCACAAATAATACCCGAAGCAGCCACAGCAGGCACACCAATTCCTGGCATAGTGCTATCCCCCACCCGATACAACCCCTTAATAGGCGTATACATACCAGGAAACATCCCCTTACCCGCAGCAATACTCGGTCCATAAGTACCCTGATATCTTCTTAAATAATGAGCATGAGTCAAAGGCGTACCAATAAATTCAACAACAACCCGCTCTCGAACATCAGGAATAACTTTCTCCAAAGCACGATATAAGCTTTGTGCCTTCTCCCGCTTCTTTCCCTCATATTTATCATCGCGTACCCAACCAGCAAAAGGTTCCAAAGTATACGCATGAACCACATGATGTCCCTCAATTGCCAAAGAAGCATCCCACACACTAGGAGTCGATATCATACAAGTATTTCCCGGCACAGTAATATCTTTCCCAGCGTCATGAAGCACCACATGATGTCCCGTCAAATTTTCCAGACCATCCCCCCGAATCCCTAAATGTAAATGCATAAAACTTTCTATCGGAGACGTACCTAAAGCAGCTTGTCGATAATTCTCAGGTAAATATTCCAAACGTAACAATTTAGTATACGTATCCCACAATGTCGCATTAGAAATTACCACCGGAGCCTTAATAACTTCACCGTTACGAGTTCTAACACCAACAGCTTGACCAGACTCCACCAAAATTTGTTCAACATGACACCCCAAAAGTAACTCACCTCCCCAACGTTCCAGACCTTTAACCAAAGCCTTAACGATAGCCCCACTACCTCCCACAGGATATTCCACCCCAGCACGGGAGCGTTCCCCCAACATAAAAGCTACTTCTGGTGCAATTGTCCCATGTGCCTTCAAACCCGACAGCAGAAAGCATTCCAAATCAATTAAACGTCGTACCCAGGGGTCTGTAATTGTCGCATCCATCACATCACCCATAGACGATTGAACCAACGGTAAATTAGGTAGCATTTTTAATAAAGAAGGCAAATAACCACCTATCAAAACAGGAAGCAACTGCCAATCAGCCCGTAATGCTAAAGTGGGAATACCTTTCATTGCGTCATACAAAGGCAACAAGCGACGTTCAAAAGCTTCTAGCTCCCTCGCACCTTTGGGAGTAATTTTAGCTACTTCCTTTCGATAAAGCTCGGCATTGCTATAAACAGCAAAAGTTCCTTCCGGAAAATGATAATGTCCTAGGGGGTCGTAACGAACTGCTTCCAACGACTCACCTAAAACATCCAGAACTTGCTTTACAGGATTTAAACTCTCAGAGCCAGTTAAACCGCAATAAAAGGAAGGCCCGGAATCAAATTCAAACCCTCGTCGTCGAAAACTATGGGCTGCACCCCCAGCAATAGAGTGACTTTCGCAAACTATTACTTTTTTTCCGTAACGAGCGAGTAATCCAGCCGCACATAACCCACCAATACCGCTACCAATGACTATGATATCAAAGCTCATTTTTTACAAAGGAAGAAGAAAGAATTATTTTTGCGACAATTGTATAGCTTGTCATTTGCAATTTATAGCTTGTTATTTGTAAATTACAAATACCCATTACTTTGCAAATTGCCTTGACTAATAAAAATGGCTAAATAAAAATGACTAATGACAGAACCATTGATTGAATTAAAAGGTGTTTCCAAATCCTTTGGCAACAACAAAGTCTTAGATAAAGTGGATTTGACGATTTACCAAGGGGAAGCGTTGGGGATAATTGGCCCTAGCGGTACTGGAAAATCAACTATATTAAGGGTAATAGCCGGATTAACTCCTCCCGATGAGGGTGAAATTTATGTTCAGCAAGAACTACGTCAGGGTTTGATAGAAGATGGAGCTAGTCCAGTTGGAATTAGTATGGTATTTCAGCAGGCAGCTTTGTTTGATTCGCTGACTGTGGAGGAAAATGTCGGCTTTTCGCTTTTTCAACACTCAAAACTGCCCAAACGGCGTATAAGGGAACTGGTAAATGAAAGATTAGAGATGGTGGGTTTACCAAATACAGGAAACCGCTATCCTTCTGAACTTTCGGGAGGGATGCGAAAACGGGTAAGTTTTGCCCGTGCTATTATGCATAATCCAGACAGCCCCAACGACAGACCAGAGGTTTTGCTATACGATGAGCCTACTGCAGGACTAGACCCAATCGCCTCAACGGTAATTGAAGATTTAATTCGGCAGTTGCAATGTATGCAAGAGGTCTGTAGTACATATATTATTGTTACTCATCAACACAGTACAATTCGTCGAACAGCAGATAGGCTTGTGTTTCTCTATCAAGGAAAAGTTCACTGGTCTGGTTCAGTTAATGAATTAGACACTACAGACAACCCTTTGATTAGACAGTTTATTAGTGGGAGCATAACCGGGCCTATTCATGTAGCGGGTTAGGTGCTTAGAGAAAAAATTCGAGGTCTTATGACAAGAAACTTTGCCTCAGCGCGAACAATTAGAGAAGGTTCTGTTGGCTTACTACTCCTCGTCGGGGTAGGGGTATTAGGTGGTTTTTTTCTGTGGTTAAATAGATTAACAGCAGGTAATAATTCCTATAAAGCAATTGTAGAATTTGCTAATGCGGGAGGTATGCAAAAGGGTGGACCAGTTCGTTTTCGTGGCGTACAAATTGGTAATATTTCTGCCATTAGACCAAACCCCAATGGTGTTGATGTGGAAATTGAAATTAGTCAACGCGATTTAATTATCCCCGCTAACGTCACAGTAGAAGCTAATCAAAGTGGACTTATTAGCGAAAATATTATCGATATTACTCCCTCAAGTCCAATCACTTTCTCTCCTGCTGATGTTAAAGCAAGACCCCTGGATAAAAATTGTGACCGTCAAAAAATAGTTTGTAGTGGTTCTCGGTTAAAAGGAGGTATTGGTACCAGCTTTGACGAGTTGATTAGAAAATCAACCAAACTTGCTGATACTTACAGTGATGATAAATTTTATAGTAATTTAAATAAAGTTTTAGATAGCACTGCCGTTGCTGCTGCTAACATTGCACAGCTTAGTGCTAACCTTAATACCCTTACAAAAACTGCTCAAAATGAAATAAAAACATTTTCATCTACTGCTAATTCTATAGAAAGAGCAGCAAATAATGTCTCATCGTCAGCGACTCAAACTATAAATAAATTTGGTGATACAGCAGATACATTTGGTAGTACCGCAGACAAGTTAAATACCACAGTAAACCAATTTAGTACAACCGCAAAAGATATAAGTTCTACAACAAAGCAGGTTAGTAGCTTATTAACTAATCTCGATAGTTTGGTAACTACAAATCGTTCATCATTAGTTAGTACTTTAAATAATATTAAACAAACTAGCGAACAACTTCGCACCACAGTTACTTCATTATCCCCAGCAGTTAACCGCTTAACTCAAGGAGAAATTCTTAAAAACTTAGAAACCTTAACAGCAAATGCGTCTGAAGCGTCAGCAAATCTTAAAAATGCTAGCGTTGCTTTAAACGACCCAAAAAATATATTAGTGCTGCAACAAACCTTAGATTCCGCAAGAGTAACTTTTGAAAATACTCAAAAAATTACCTCTGATTTAGACGAACTTACAGGTGACCCCAAATTTCGAGACAATTTACGTCAGCTAGTAAATGGATTGAGTAGCTTAGTTTCTTCTAGTCAGGATATTAACCAACAAGTACAATTAGCTAACACTCTCGATTCCATAAAAACCAGTATGGAAAATACTAAGCAAGTGACTAATACCTTAGAAGCAAATAACATCACATTTGCGGCTGGAAAAACTAACCGACTAACTCCCGACAAAGAATTGCAACAAAGACAAGAAGCAATCCAACGTCTTGAAGCAACCCTTAAAAAAAATCAATAATAATAATGTAGAGACTAAACATGTTTAGTCTCCTCTCCCCCCTCCCCTATGTTGACTAAACTCAAACTTACCCAATAGGCAAATGTCCCGGATTCACAGCATGAATATATTCACTACCAGCAAAAGGTCTACCACGTTTATAACAAGCTTCCTCCGGTTTACCCCATCCCAGTTGCAAAATTAATTCTAAAAAGTTTTTATTTTCCCATTTCCACAAACTTCCCCATTCGCTTCTCGCAATCATTCTTTCTAAATCAAATATTGTGATTTTGCGGTGGTCTCTACCATTATTTAAGCTTAAATATAATTCCATTCCCACTGTAATTTCATGCCAAAATTCCACAATTTCGTTTTTGGCTGACTTTAATATTTCCAAATCAATCGGTAAAGAAATTAATTGCGCGTCAACTTCCGGATAACGCAATATTTTTCCCTTTACATTCATTTCTTTCCATACAACACCAGAAACTTGGTGCTCTACTTGATATTCATGAATTGCTTTCTTAAAATCTTGGTACGCAGTAAATTTTTGCAGCCCTTCGGTTTTGATAAACTGGTCAATTACAGGATTACCAGAAACAGTCACCTCTAACTTCAAGCGTTCCCCCTTGAGACAAGCTTGACGTTCTGCTGCTAAAATTTCGATTAGCTCCTTGGTAGTATAAACTTTTGTCATCTTAACCCACGGTGAGATTTGGGATTCGAGAGTTAAAAGTAATGAGTTTGGAATTTTAACTAGTCGATAGTCAATATACAATAACAAAGATAAGTTTTTGCTATAGAATGTTGCTGTAGACTATAAAATAAACTCCTAACTACATATACTCCTTATTCTTAACTTCTAATTTTATTTATGTCAGCAACTAAAAAATTGTATATGGGTTCGTAGTTGCGCTTTAGCGCTTCTTTAAAATTTAGTACCTCTTCAAAATTTAGCGCTTTAGCACCTCTTTAAAATTTAGCGCTAAAGCGCAACTACGAACCTTATTGAACCATTATCTCTTACTAGTCCGGGAGTGGTGGTATCTTACATAACTAAATAGATGATAGATACATAGGATACGATAAATTTACTTAGATAATTCAGAACTAAACTCGTTAAATGAACGTTGTTTCAAAACGGGCGCTTTTTCTCGTGGTAGTAAATCGAACACATTTCTGAAGCTGTCGTCAATTTCTTCGTAAGGTACTTGACCTTTTTTGTTCAAAACGACCTTACCCGATTTGTCAAAAACTACCACTTGAGGAACTCCGGATGTGTAATAGTAACCTACTTCTGTGGGTTCATAACTGGCTTTTACGGGAATAGTATCCACATCCACAGGAATAATTTCTGCTACTTTTCCATAAAATGCCTGTACTTGTGAAACAACGATTGCATATTGTTTGCAGTCCTTACTGTCATCTACATAAAAAAAGAGGAATGTCGGTTTATGCTCCTTTAAGGATTGTGCTAATTTGACTTTTGGTGGGACTAGCGAACCATTACCAGCGTAAACCACAAATAAATTACCGTCATACCTATCGTCTTTGATACCTGCAAATGCTGATGGTGTCGCCAGCAAAAAGATGCAAGTCATGAATAGTAGGCATTTAGATAGCAACCGCCGCCAATTATAAAAATTTGAGGGTAAAAATTGCAACTTTATGTTTTTCATCTAAAATAGAACCTTTTGCTCTTTACTGTACGGAGAAGGAAGAAGGAAGAAGGAAGAAGGAAGAAGCAGTTTGGATTCGACAAAAGATGAATGGCACAATGTAAAGGCTTGTAGTTGGGCTTTAGCCCTTTAACAAATATAGGCATCGCCCTCAACTACAAACAAAAAATGTGACAGTATCGTAAGTCCTATTTTATTTACTTCTTCTCTCTTCTTTCTACCTGTAACAACTTATAGGATTATCTCTCGAAAAGGGAAAGTGAGGCTATTTGTCATCTTCGGACTGGCTTTTTTAGCAAAGATTCGTTAAACTCACAAGATTAAAATTATTCTTGCTTTTTCTTTCTTCCTTCATTTTTCTAGAGTACGAAATATGGTCAACACTATTAAACCTATAGATAAACTACGACTGGGTGTAGCTGTCTCAGTCGCAAAAAGCATTACTTTTATGGTCAGGTCGTTACGCTTAGGGGCTGCGTCAGTTCTACCAGGGTCTATTGCAAGGCGTATTGAACCCCGTTTGTTAGAATTGCTAAGTCAGCAAGTCAAAAAGGGAGTTATTTTAATTGCTGGTACTAATGGTAAAACTACAACCTCCCTGCTTTTGTGCGAAATACTAGAACGCAAAGGCTATCGAGTCGCTCATAATTCTACAGGAGCTAACTTAGAAAATGGCTTAGTCACGGCTTTAATGGAAAGCACCAACTCCGTAGGTTCGCTAAACGTAGACTACGCCATTTTAGAGGTCGATGAAAATATTGTACCAAAAGTCTTGGCTCCGATTAAACCTAAAGTAATTCTCTGTTTAAACTTGTTCCGTGACCAATTGGATAGGTATGGGGAAGTTGATACAATTAGCAAGCGTTGGACAAAAGTAATTGCGACTCTTCCGGAAGATACTGTAGTTGTAAGCAATGCGGACGACCCGACCTTATCTTATCTTGGTCAACAATTACCGCAAAAAGTTGCATTCTTTGGTTTAAGCGAACCTGAAAAATTTCTCGAAGAAATTCCTCACGCACAAGACTCGATTTATTGTCCCAGTTGTGGACATTCACTCGACTACGAAGGTTATTATTTGTCCCATTTAGGAGATTACAATTGTCCTCAATGCGGTTTTACCAAAAGTCAACCTACTCTCAACAGCAGCGAATGGCCACAAGTACTCGTGGGATTATATAACAAATACAATACTTTAGCCGCTGTGACTGCTGCTGTGGAATTAGGTATTGATGAAGCAACAATTCGCGACACTATCCCCACTTTTCAACCTGCTTTTGGACGTGCTGAAGAGTTAACGATTCAAGGTAAAAACGTCAGGATTTTGTTATCAAAAAATCCCGTGGGTACAAATGAAACTATTAGAGTAGTTACAGAAAGTCAAGATACTACTACCTTATTAGTATTAAATGACCGAATTCAAGATGGTGAAGATGTCTCTTGGATTTGGGATGTTGATACAGAAAAATTAGTCGAACGGGGGGGAACTTTAGTAGTTAGTGGTGATAGAGTTTATGATATGGCTCTGCGTTTACGCTACAGCGAAAAAACAGTAGAAAGAAATTTTAACTTAATTGTTGAAGAAGATTTACGTAAAGCAATAAATACCGCTTTGGAACGCACACCAAATAATGAAACTTTACATATTTTACCCACTTACACAGCTATGTTGGACGTGCGGGAGGCTTTGACAGGTAAGAAAATTAGGTAATCAGGGAGTGGGGAGTGGGGAGTAGGGAGTAGGGAGTGGAGAATTGTTGATTAATAATTAATGCATGGGAATAGTTTTTACTTTGTACTCCCCATTCCCCATTCCCTACTCCCCATTCCCTACTCCCCATTCCCCATTCCCTACTCCCCATTCCCCAATTACTGCAATTTCACTGCAGCACATTGTAGGGGTAAAACTTCTTCTAAAGTTAGTTCGTGGTCGGCTGTGAGGTGGCTGTTACAACAAATTGTACTAAAGAAAACTTTTTGACCCACAACTGCGGAAAAATGTTTTTCTAATAGTAACCTTGAGGTAATATCACCCAATAAATCTCCTAAGTCTTTGGTGAGTTGGTCTTTGTCATCGCGGTGAACCATTCTATATTTAAATGGTTTTTCTCCTACTATTTCTCTAATTGCTGAGTCAAATTTATCTGCTGAAGCGCGAACATAATCCCAAGATACTTGCTCTAGAAAATCCCAAGCATCTGGAAATATTTGTTTGATATTTTCCAGATGATTTTCAGTTTGGTAGACCAGAGTCGCTGTTTTGCAATCCATTCGATAATTCCCCTAATATCAAAATCAATCAAATCAAACAGGCACAAGTTTCTATATTACGACTGAAATGAGTAATTTACATACAATTCCGTATATTTTTATCAAAAATTAAAACTTTTATCTATAAATTATTTTTAATTAGTAAAAATTAACTTCCTGCAAATACTGAAAAAATCAACTTTCTTCAAGCACCAGATTTTTATTAAAATTAATAGTCGCAACCGTTACAAATAAATGCAATTTTTTATGATAAGCTCCCTCCCTACTAAACTACCCACCCTTTTCTTCTTGGCTTCCTTGGCTACTTGGCGGTTCGTTAAAAAAAACCAATAAAATTTCTTGACTAAAACAATTAGATACGTGAATAATCAAGGAAAAGTTTATACCCTACCGGATTTTACGACCATAAGGTGAAAAAAATATAATCCCCCTGGATTGCGACTTTAAATGTAAAACCACTTATAAGCTATCAGCAGAGTTATCAGTAAGGAGTTATTAATTTTAATTATGACTAATCAAAAATATGAACTAACAATTGGCTGGCTATATCCTAAGTTAATGAGTACCTACGGTGACAGAGGTAATGTCATTACCATCGAACGCCGTTCCCAGTGGCGTGGATATAGCGTTAAGGTATTACCATTAGACCAAAATTCTACACCAGAAGATATTAAATCTGTAGATGTAATTGTCGGTGGTGGGGCACAAGACCGTCAGCAAGAAATTGTTATGCGCGACTTGCAGGGTGCAAAAGCCGAAGCTATGCGCGAAAAATTAGACAATGGTACACCGGGAGTGTTTACCTGTGGTTCTCCACAATTGTTGGGACATTACTATGAACCTGCTGCTGGACAAAGGATTCAAGGTTTAGGAATACTTGATTTAGTGTCCATACATCCTGGTGAAAACACTAAGCGCTGTATCGGTAATTTGGTCATCGAAGTTACTGCTGAGCGTTTAGCACAAGATTTAAGGACTATGTTGGGTGGTGCAACACCTTACTTAGTTGGGTTTGAAAATCATGGTGGACGTACAAAACTGGGTAAGGTCGAAGCTTTAGGTCAAGTCGTCTACGGTTTGGGTAACAATGGTGAAGATGGTACCGAAGGGGCTTTTTACCAAAACGCTATTGCTACTTATTCCCACGGTCCTTTGTTACCGAAAAATCCCTTTGTTGCTGATTGGTTAATCCAAACTGCGCTAAGGTTAAAGTACCAACAACCAATAGCTTTGACCCCTCTTGAAGATAGCCTAGAAATGCAAGCACGGTTCGCAATGCTGAAACGCTTAAAAGTTAACACCACGAATCCAGAAGCAGTTAAAGTTTAATCCCCACCACTAGTCGTAGAGACCGAATTAATTCGGTCTCTACCAATCGTCGGAACGGATAATAAAAAATACATGTCTATAATGGGCACAGAAAATTATTTTTATGAGTAATACAAATATATGTTACGCAAATGGTTATCGTTGTACTGGCGGCAATTACTAGGCTTGCTAATATTTAGCGCAACAATCACTCCAATCGCGCTGAATGTTTATGTTAATTTTACTACTAATAACCAACGCTTTACCGAACCAGGAAAAATACCACCACATCGTGTAGCAATTGTTTTTGGTGCGGGTGTGCGAGAAAACGGAATACCATCACCCATGCTAGCAGATAGAGTAACAGCAGCAGTGGAACTTTATAAACTGGGACGAGTACAAAAATTATTAATGACGGGAGATAACAGCCGTCCTGACTACGATGAAGTTACAGCGATGGAACGTTTTGCAGCTGAAAAAGGCGTACCCAAAAAAGATATTACCTTAGACTATGCGGGCTTTAGTACTTATGAAAGTTGCTATCGTGCTAAGGAGATTTTCGGTGTTAAAAAAGCGGTTTTAATTTCCCAAAAATTTCATTTACCTCGCGCTGTTTATATTTGTGAGCAACTTGGTGTAGAATCCGTAGGCTTGGGAACTCCAGATTGGGAAACCTATAGTCAGAAAACAATTGGTTTCTATAGTTTCCGAGAATTCTTCTCAACCATTAACGCATTGTTAGAAGTACATATTACTCGTCCTAAACCGACTTTCTTAGGGCCATTTGAAGGAATACAATAAGTAGGTTGACCGTCAACAGCCAACCATCAACTGTCAACCATCAACTGTCAACCATCAACTGTCAACCATCAACCTACTGACTCGCTTGTTGTTGACTGCTTTTTCGGTTTAACAGGGATTTCCAATCCCCAATTGCTTTTTCTGTCCACAGCCAATCTTGTTTCAATTGATTTACCTGGAAATTTTCAGGAGCCTCTTTAACCACCTTTTGACGGAATTTAATTGCCTCACTCAAATACCTGTCCCGTTTGCTGGCTTCAAATTGGTCATCAACAGACTTATACAACCCTAAGGCTAACCCTGCGTATGCTGTTAAAGTATCCTTTTGGGAAGTTCTTTGTTCTACAGCTAATTTCAAACCTCTAAACCAAGCATCATTAGCTCGTAAAAGATTACCTTCTGCGTAGAAAGCAAATCCCAAAGCATTTTTATACAACACTGAGTCAGGCTTTCTTTTTGCTGCAGCTTCCCACAAAAGACGTGCATCATCAAAGTTATATTTTTTATCTCCTGTTTGAATCAACTGCCAAATCAATCGACCTTTATAAAAGTTAACTGCTGGGTCTTCCAATTGTGCAGCAGGAATCAAATCCAAGATAGCTTGAGCTTTGGGGAGTTCACTACGGTCAAGTAGTTCTTCCACAGCCATCAATCCTGCATTTAAGTCTCCCTGATTGATTTTGTCGGTAGCAAACGTGATTAGCATACCTGTTGAAGCTGTTTTTATATCCTTGGTATTAAAGCTTTGCCTAGCCCCTGGTTTTGGCTGTGCTTGAGTTTCTGTTCTTGTAGAAATTGGTAGCGCTTCTGGCTGCTGTGGTCTTTGACTTAGACCCCACATACTTACACCAACAACAAATGCAAGAGCGCTTGCTCCCATAACACCAACAATTGCTCTGGGTTTGTGCTTACGCTTTGTTGTTGTGTTCGCTGATGTGTTTGTGATGCCACCATCAATAGCATTTAAGCTTAGTAAAGACGAGTCTTGGCTATCATCCCAATTATCCCAACTAGCAGTTTGGCTGGTAACGGAGGCTATTTCCCCAGATATTTTACTGCTAAATTGGCTACTGCTAGATTGGCTAGTTTCTGTCGATGGAATTGACTCTGAACTATCGCTATAAGATAACTCAGTATTTGAAGAATGCTGGTCTAACTGATTAAACAGTTCCGAAACGATGGCAGAGTCTTCTTCATAGCTTGAGTCCCCTGTATAAACATCTCCAATAAAATCATCCCACGTATCATCCCCAAGCCAGTCGAGGTCTGAGGAGTCCCTGAGTGCGGAGCCTGTTATATCCTCAATGGGTAAAGGCATATCGCTATTGGTTAGCGATTGAGAATAAATATTATCTGTTGTTTGTAAAGGAACTGTTACATCACCTAGTAACTCCGTAATTTGAGGAAAAGGCATTTCGGGACACAGGTAACCATTAAAGTCTGACTGTAGATATAAAATTGGCAATGCCCAAAACATTTCATGAGCGCTATAAGCTGTGATTAAACCTTGACGAACGCGACTGACGCACAAATCTAAGGCGTAACCTTGAGATAAATTGCGATAAAACAATTGTGTCAGGGTAACAGCAACATCATCAGGAATGCGTTCGGACATTGCTAAAACGCTTTTTATACCACGTTTTACAAGGGTTTCAGTTAGATTACTTTCCCCTGTTTCCAAATTGTCCAAAGTTGCCCCTGCTCCCAAACAGGAGTTGAAAACAGCCATTTGGATGTTATTGTTAACAAGCAAGCCAGCCAAATCGTCGCCAGTTAAAGCTTCTGTTAAACCAGTTCGATTATTAACAAGGTAAATTGCACCACCATTTGCCCCCACGTCACTATGACCAGAGTAGTGTAAAATATGGTACTTCCCTTGCTCTAGAGCTTGTGTTAACTCTTCCCTTCCTGGTTGTTCCAAAACAGTTAACTCAATTTCTGGCAAATAATTACCATTTTCATTAATTCTAGGTGTTTGTCGATGGTGCAATTCTGCTCTTAGTTTGACAGCCTCTTGGTTAAGCAAATCGAGACGTACCAAATCAGTAGGTGAAGCAATCACCATCAATACTCTAATCGCACCATCGTCTGGTAGCATGGGGACATTTGCTGTACCCCAACGAGAAGTATTACCAATACGACTTTGATAACGAGAAAAAGAAATATAAGGACCAGTGGCAATGGGACGACGCGAATCGTGCATCACTTCCCAAGGCAAACGTGCTAGTCTGTTGTCCTTTAAGCCCAAACGCAAACGCAGTACCTGTTGGTGGTTCTGAGCGATACTTTGCGCTGCTATCCAACTATCCCTGAGAGTGCCTTGAAACAGTGCATTGTAGAGTTGCTGACCCAAAGTTACTAAGTTTACAGAGTTATGTGTAATTTCGCTCTGAAAAACGGATGTTAAAGGGTCATTCATTAAATGTCCAGCAGCTGTCAACCATTCAGCTACAGGCCAAGTTACTAGTTCTTCTGCCAATGGCACCCCAGGTGCGACTTCTTCCGTCCGCACCAAGTAGTCGTTTTGCCCTACTGGGGTTACGGAAATATGAAATTCCTGGGTCACAACGTTTCCTGTTTGCCTCCTAAATTGGGTTTGAAACTAGACAGTTTCTCGTAGATGCACTGACTTATTGTTACTAGATGCATCCTGATACACACATGTTTCTGATTTGAGTTGTTTTGCTCATATTGCTTAACTTTTACAACTTTATCCGGATAATATTGCAGTTACACAGAACACTAGCTGGTAAATACACCTTAAATTTTCACTTCCCCTCCACTGGTGGTTTTACTCCAATGGGGGTTTTTCCAATAGTTGGAACACAATAATCCCCGTTCTAGCAAATTTCTTCTAAATATGGTGTTCGGTTTTGTGAAAGTTTCAACATATTGATTTACCTGTCATCCATATTAACTGTAGTAACTCGTGCAACATTTCGTTAGACAATACGAACATTTTTATAGAAATTTCACGTAGACTGTTTAGACCACAATGCATGGCTTGTTGACAACCTCCGAGATAACATCTGTATAAATAGATTGTATTCTTTTGTATGAGTTCCTTTTAACTTTTCAGTTACTTTGTACAATAAGTC
Organism: Scytonematopsis contorta HA4267-MV1; assembly: GCA_019359035.1. Lineage (GTDB taxonomy): Bacteria > Cyanobacteriota > Cyanobacteriia > Cyanobacteriales > Nostocaceae > Scytonematopsis > Scytonematopsis contorta. Next base: position 31,474 of record JAHHIC010000057.1, read on the forward strand.
TGTTCATCGTCATGTCAGCTACAATACCTCAAGTCCTTGAATTATAAGGCTTTTTAATTTATGATTTTTAGATTTAATTTAAATAATTATTTGCTCAAAAACACCAATAATTCTCTTTTTTGGTAAATTTATCCTGAACGTACTGGTTAGATTCAGAACATGTAATTGGTAGATGCACCCTGATAACTAATTTCCTAGTTGGAGAATTTCTTCAGCTAGGTTTTTTATTTTCTTAATCTAGTTATGTGGAGAAAAAATAGTTAACAAATTCCTAGGGGAATAAGGCGACCTCGACCCAAATTTGTACCTTAAGAGCATCCAAAAAATATTGCCCTCCCAACGGTGACTCCCCCTCCCCGTTCAATACTTGGAAGGTTTTGCCGCAAAATACCTAAATACGTAGGTTGGGTTGAGGAACGTTCACCGAAGGTGGAGCGGAGCGCTTAACCCAACAAATACAACGTTTCGGTTGGGTTTCCGTCCCGTCCTCAACCCAACCTACAAAATCTCAAAACCTTCGCAGTATTGCCTCCCCGTTAACCTACCGTGTACGCGAGGAGGAGAGGGTTGGAGGTGAGGTTTCTTTGGCTGAGACGACCACCTAAATTGCGAATATCTGTTTATCACGAGGACTTATACCCCTAATTCGCCAACAGTATGCTAGAAGTTTTGCAGTATTCAAGCCTATCCGGATTTGATGAGTAATGAATAGAACAATTAAGTGGTAGATGCACCCTGATAACTCATTCCCTTAGTTGGTTAAGACCTGCTAGGGGATTTTTATTTGATTTTTTTAATATTGGTATTGATTACACTCAGTCAAAATCTATCCGGATTTGATGAGTAATGAATAGAACAATTAAGTGGTAGATGCACCCTGATAACTCATTCCCTTAGTTGGTTAAGACCTGCTAGGGGATTTTTATTTGATTTTTTTAATATTGGTATTGATTACACTCAGTCAAAATCTATCCGGATTTGATGAGTAATGAATAGAACAATTAAGTGGTAGATGCACCCTGATAACTCATTCCCTTAGTTGGTTAAGACCTGCTAGGGGATTTTTATTTGATTTTTTTAATATTGGTATTGATTACACTCAGTCAAAATCTATCCGGATTTGATGAGTAATGAATAGAACAATTAAGTGGTAGATGCACCCTGATAACTCATTCCCTTAGTTGGCTACGACCTGCTAGGGGATTTTTATTTGATTTATTTTTAATATTGGTATTGATTACACTCAGTCAAAATCTATCCGGATTTGATGAGTAATGAATAGAACAATTAAGTGGTAGATGCACCCTGATAACTCATTCCCTTAGTTGGCTATGACCTGTGGTTACGACCTGTGGTTACGACCTGCTGGGGGATTTTTATTTGATTTTTTTAATCTTGGTATTAATTACACTCAGTTGAAATCCATCCGGATTTGATGAGTGATTAATAGAACAATTAAGTGGTAGATGCACCCTGATAACTCATTCCCCTAGTTGGCTGCCACCCGCTAGGGGGTTTTTTATTTTTCGCAAATAACATTCGTACAAAATTATCCTGAAGAACCTGTTTCGGTAGCGAACATTAAATTGGTAGATGCACCCTGATAACTCATTCCCCTAGTTGGCTGCCACCCGCTAGGGGGTTTTTTTATTTTTCACAAATAATATTCGTACAAAATTATCCTGAAGAACCTGTTTCGGTAGCGAACATTAAATTGGTAGATGCACCCTGATAACTCATTCCCCTAGTTGGCTGCCACCCGCTAGGGGGTTTTTTTATTTTTCGCAAATAACATTCGCACAAAATTATCCTGAGGAATCTGTTTCGGTAGCGAACATTAAATTGGTAGATGCACCCTGATAACTCATTCCCCTAGTTGGCTGCCACCCGCTAGGGGGTTTTTTATTTTTCGCAAATAACATTCGCACAAAATTATCCTGAGGAATCTGTTTCGGTAGCGAACATTAAATTGGTAGATGCACCCTGATAACTCATTCCCCTAGTTGGCTGCCACCCGCTAGGGGTTTTTATTTTTCACAGTGAAATGATGATTACAAACACTTTTCGCAGTAAATTATCTTGAAGACTTTATTTTACTGACGAACATAAAACTGGTAGATACACCCTGATAACTCATTCCCTAGTTGGCTACGAACTCTAGGGCTTTTTATTGTAAACAATAAACAATAAAAAATAAAGCCTTTTACAAAAAATCATCCTGATGGTTGTGTTTTACAAGCGAACACTGAATTGGTAGATGCACCCTGATAACTCATTCCCTTAGTTGGCTAACGCCTGCTGGGGGATTTTTTTATCCAAATCAAAAAATAAACTACTTTTTATAAACGCTTTTTTACAAACAAAGTTAGCAAAAAAACTATTACAAAAATTATCCTGAAGGCGTTGTTTAACTCGCGAACATTAAATTGGTAGATGCACCCTGATAACTCATCCTCTAGTTGGCTAACACCTGCTGGAGGATTTTTTATTTATTCAAAAATAAACTGCTTTTTACAAATAAGGTTCGCAAAAAACTATCCTGAAGATTGTCTTTCGCTGGCGAAGATTAAATTGGTAGATGCACCCTGATAACTCATCCCCTAGTTGGCTGCCACCCGCTAGGGGGTTTTTTATTCCAAAAATAAACTGCTTTTTTACAAACAAAATTCGCTTTCCAAAACTATCCTGAGGATTGTCTTAACTAGCGAAGATTAAATTGGTAGATGCACCCTGATAACTTATCCCTGGTTGGTTAAAACCTTCTAGGGCTTTTTATTGTAAACAATAAACCCGAAAAAATAAAGGGTTTTACAAAAAATCATCCTGATGATTGTATTTAAATGGCGAAGATTAAATTGGTAGATGCACCCTGATAATTTATCCCTAGTTGGTTAAAACCTTCTAGGGCTTTTTATTGTAAACAATAAACCCAAAAAAATAAAGGGTTTTACAAAAAATCATCCTGATGATTGTATTTAAATGGCGAAGATTAAATTGGTAGATGCACCCTGATAACTTATCCCTAGCTAGTTAACTAATTGGTTAAACCTGCTAGGGTTTTTTATTGTAAACAATAATCTGTTAATTGCCAATAATATTCGCTTAAAACTATCCTGATGATTATGCCGAACTCGCGAACACTATATTGGTAGATGCACCCTGATAACTTATCCCTAGCTAGTTAACTAATTGGTTAAACCTGCTAGGGGTTTTTATTGTAAACAATAATTTGTAGATTGCAAATAATATTCGCGAAAACTAATAAACAAATTGCTTTTAGCTCGCGAATATTAAATTGGTAGTCGTAGATGCACACTGATAACTCATTCCCTTAGTTAGCCTTTACGCCACTAGGGATTTTCATTGTAAAGAGTCTTTGGATAAATTCATAGGGGGTGATACCCCTTGGACATTATTTTCTCAATTATTCAAATATTTGCGGAAATATAATTAATTATTTTTCGGTTTTTAATTTCTATCATGATTTCGCCAAGATAAGCTGATTAAAAAGCACAAATTACAATTTAAACTGATTTGCTAAATGTTTTTGAGCAAACCAATTTGAAAAGAGCTAAAATTCAGTAATTTTCCCCAGAAATTATCCTGAGGATTGTAAATAAACAAGGAATATTAAATTGGTAGATGCACCCTGATAACTCATTTCCCTAGTTAACTATTAAAGCTAATTAGGGGTTTTTTTATTATGGGCTACTAAGAAGCCTGTAGCTTTTGGTGCAGTGCGACCAATATGCTAGGATTTAATACTATACATGAAAAAATCTTCTTAATCACACTTTTCTGGCAAATCTATGGAATTAGCCGTAATCAAGTTCTCTAGCGAAGAATGTGGTATTTGCCACAAAATGTCCCACTATGACCAAAAAGTGTCAGAAGAACTGGGATTACGATTTATTAGCGTCAAAATGCAGGATACTGCGACTTATCGCCAGTATCGTAAGATTTTACTAACTCAATATCCTGATAAATCTGAAATGGGATGGCCGACCTATATTATCTGCGACTCTCCTGAAGGGGAATTTAAAATTCTGGGAGAAGTCAAGGGGGGACATCCTAAAGGTGAATTTAGAACCCGTATGCAAGAAGTTCTGGATTCTGTAGGGAGTGGGGAGTAGGGAGTGGGGGAGTGGGGAGTGGGAGTTGGGAGTGGGGAGTTGGGAGTTGGGAGTGGGAGTGGGGGGAGTTAAAGATAGGGATGAGGAATAATTACATCACTTCAAAAGATTTTACTTCTAACACCGGACCAATCATGGCTGCCGTCATTATGTCTTGACGTACGTTCCCAGTGACTTTAGCTTTTTGTCCTACTTTCAGTAAATTTTTGTCAGCACCACGAAGAATTTCGTAAGTTGTGCCTTCGTCAGAGACCAAAGCCCAAGCTCCGGTTCCTATATCTTTTTTCTCGATAGTGCCTGTTATTGAAATGCTCATGGTGGAGAATTGGTAATTGGGAATTGGGAATTGGTAATTGGTAATTGGGAATGGGTAATGGGTAATGGGTAATGGGTAATGGGTGATGGGTAACGGGTAATGGGTAACGGGTAATGGGTAATAGGTAATGGGTAATAGGTAATGGGTAATAGGTGATGGGTAATGGGTGATGGGTAATGGTAACGATTCCCAATTCCCAATTACCAATTACCAATTACCAATTACCAATTACCAATTCCCCATTCCCAATTCCCAATTCCCAATTCCCAATTCCCAATTACCAATTCCCAATTACCAATTCCCAATTACCAATTACCAATTACCAATTACCAATTACCAATTACCAATTACCAATTACCAATTACCAATTACCAATTACCAATTACCCATTTTTACTAACTGATAAACGAGCTAGTGCGAAGCAAAGGATGGCGTTTGCAAGGAGAAATAGACGGTCTAATCCTGCTGGTAATCCCCAAACTGTGGGGTCTGTTATTGCGCTTACTCCTAAGCAAGCTGCAACTCCTAAGGATGAACCAACTGCAAACCATTTCCAAACTGGGTGTCCCAATAACAACGACATTAATACAAAGGGTATTAAGACGCTGGCAAATATGGGATTAAAGGCATCGGTTCCTTGTAAGGTGTTACCTAATTCAGGAAGCGAACTACCTAAAAGTCTTAAGGGCCATTGGGGTAGGTCAAAGATAAATATGGTCTTGAGGAAGAATAATCCAGAGCTTCCGGCAATTAAGCCGCTGAATAATGACCAACCCCATTGAACAGGGAAGTATATCCGCAAGAACCAGGCTAGTAGGTAAGAACCGACTACCATTAGTATTTTAGGTATTAAGGCTACTGCTCCGCCATCTATCCAAAAGCCGGGATTTAAATATCCGTTATCTCTTAACCAACGGAAGAAGTCTTGGAACGTAATTTGTCCTTGTACAGCGAGTTTAACTGCGGCTTCGGCGTTCAGTTGTCCTGCACCATAGTAGTTTAAACCATCATCGTTGATAACTATTGCGGAGTTTTTCAGGACTTTCAAAATCTCATCTGGTTCTTTGACTCCAGAGGCTTTGATTAAAGCTGCAACTCCAGCAACGTGGGGTGATGCCATGCTTGTACCTTGGAAGCCAAGAAATGTTTCTTCACCTCGGTTATCTATGTCGATGGTTTCTTGCAGGATTTTACCTGCATCGCTACCACCAGGAGCGGAAATATCTACCCCAGCTCCAAAATTGGAATATGGTGCTTTTTCTGCGTCTGGACCATAAGCAGAAACACCCATTACATGGGGATAACGTGCGGGATAGGAGGCTGAACTTTCGTTTTCATTTCCAGCAGCAGCAATAATAACTACACCTTTTTGATAGGCATAATCTATCGCGTCTTTCATCAAATGGCTTTCACCACCACCACCAAGGCTCATATTAATTACATCTGCACCGTTATCAGCAGCAAATTTTATGGCTTCAGCGATGTCAGCAATTGTACCACCACCATATTCATTAAGTACTTTTAAGGGCATCAAATTAGCTTCGTAAGCGACACCCACGACTCCGTAACCATTATTGGTGGATTGGGCTACTGTGCCAGCAACGTGAGTTCCATGTCCGTTATCATCGCTAGCGTCTTCTTTGTCGTTAACAAAGTCGTAGCCTTTGACAAACTTTGTCTCCACCAAATCGCGAACTTTAGAAATGCCTGTGTCAATTACCGCAACAGTTATGCCGCTACCTTTTGTTTGAGACCAAGCTCCTTCCACATTAATTTGCCGCATGTTCCACTGTTTGCTGTACAGTGGGTCATTAGGACCAATTAATTTAGGTTGAGCCTGTTGTTCCTCGTTTGGCTTCAAGAATTCCGCCAATCGTGCCGATTCTCCCGGTTTTGGTATCTTATAAATATAATTTGGCTCGATTATTTCGGTATCTTTGGCGAATTTAGACCATCTCAGCTTTTGCAGGAGCTGTTTATCGCCCTTGATAATATAAACATTGTCCTTTGCGGAAAATTTATTGTCCAGTTTGGGAGTAACGTTATACTGCTTCGCTATTGCTTTCAGTTCTTTCTGTAGAGCATCAGCAGGAATAGTTTCCTTAAAATCCAGCAGAATCGTCTGGTATTCCCCACGAGCTGCTAGTCCTCCAAAATTGAGGAAGCCAATCAAAGCAGCCGTAACACTTACAAAAAACAAAGACAGAAATATAAGCTTTCTCATTTCATCCTGTATATATCTAATTGATGAAAGCCAGGTTGCTCACTAAGATAACTTAATATATAGGGGTTTTGGGAGCATAATACATTTAATGTTACCAAACTAGTACAGCAGTTTTTAATTTCTTCACATACATTTTTGACTTTTTTACACAATGGAACGCGGTCTTTTATGGTTACCCTTGCTAGCTGCATTTATCTGGCTAGCTTGGCAAGGTTCGAGAGAATTTCAGAAAGTTGAGACATATCGGGTATGGGCAGAGCAGTTTGAACGCGCTAAATATGACATTTATGCGGTTTTAGCTCAAAAAGGTGACTCTATTACCTGGGGCAAACCCACGCCAAAAGGACCGATTCAATTAGAAACGTTTTCTTTAAATGACGTAAAAATAATCAATCTTTTGGTAGATGACAAAATTGTGGATATAATTAATTTACCGGAGAAAGGTCGGAAAATTTATTTAGAATTCATCTTTGCATCTACAAAGCAAGTGCGCGTTCCATTTACAGAAATCCCCCTAGCAGCTGAGTGGGGTAAATTTCTGCAAGGACGATTGCATGGAAAATAAGGAATTTTTAATATGAACGCTGATAAAAAATTTAGGGTGCCTGTTGCTTTGACCATTGCCGGTTCTGATAGCGGTGGTGGTGCTGGTATTCAAGCTGATTTAAGAACTTTTGCTTTTCACTGTGTCCACGGCACTAGTGCAGTTACTTGCATCACATCACAAAATACTTTGGGTGTAAAGCGGGTTGATGCTATGCAACCTGAAGCTGTTGTGGCCCAAATACAGGCTGTTGTCGAAGATATTGGGGTGCAAGCGACCAAAACAGGTATGTTGCTGAACAAAGAAATTATCGCTGTTGTCAGTAAACAAGTGCAAAACTTGAACCTGAGTAATTTGGTGGTAGACCCCGTAATGGTCTCTCGCACTGGAGCGCAGTTAATTGATGACGATGCGGTTAAGATTCTACGGTCTGCTCTGATACCATTAGCTACCATTGTGACTCCTAACCGTTATGAAGCACAAATTTTAAGCGGTTTGGAAATTAATTCCCTGGATAGCATGAAAAAAGCTGCCGAAGTTATTCATAAAGAGCTTTCTCTGAAAACTATTTTAGTTAAGGGTGGCGGAATGCGAGGTAGTTTGCGCTGTGTGGATATCTATTTCGATGGGGAAAATCTGGAAACTTTGTTTACTCAACCTGTAGATACGAAAAACACTCATGGTACAGGTTGCACTTTATCATCTGCTATTGCCGCGAATTTGGCTTTAGGGCAAAATCTTCTCACATCTGTTAAACGAGCTAAAGAGTATGTCACCACCGCTTTAACTTATGCTCTAGACATTGGTAGCGGACAAGGTCCCGTTGGACATTTTTTCCCTTTACTACTTAGCAAAGACAAATACTAAATATACAAGTATCCTCTTGTGGGGTGGGCATCCTTGCCCGCCTTGGCTATGGACGAATGGCACTAAGAAAAGCCTCCTCAATACCCCTGAACTAAAGTATCCGAAGCGGACGCTGGCGCGAACGGGCTGAAAGCTTAAACCCGTTAAAAACGGGTTGTAATTCAAACACAGTAAATCTTAGTGCCATTCGGCTATGGACGGGCTAGAAGCCCATCCCACAAGATAGGACTATCCCAGAGGATAGGGGAATCTTACATTTTCATTTTTGATGTCTGGTGGACTTGTATTCTATTTCATCAAAAATGTAAATTAATAATCTTTACTGAGATGATAGTTTTCTATTATTCTTTTGCTTAGTCGTAAATACTGGCTGTGTTCAAACGCAACAGTGAATACTTAAAAACTAGTACTATCTTATACTTAAAAAAACAATGCAAGCAGCCCAAGGTTATATTCCAAGCGCCCAGCCTAAAAGCTCTCCAGTTCAAAAACCATCTGTGCCGATGTCTGTATATCGAGATTTATCCACAGAGTTACAAGCAGCACAGGTGATGGTAGAATCCCTGACTACCAAAAATGAAAAGTTAGTCGCAGAAAATCAACATCTCCGTCAAGAAATTGCCAGAGCGGTTCAGTCTGTTTTGCACCTGCAAAAGGTGGTTGACTCTTATGCAGCACCAAATTATAACAAAGCTCCCTACTCTTCTCCCGATATTAGAACTCAACCCAAACAACCCCAAAACCAGCCACAGACAAAGGTATCTCCCCCCCCTCCAACCCTGATTCAGCCTCCTGTATTTGAGAATAACTTACCAAGTCCAGAGCCTATTTATATAGAAGAGCAAGAGGTTCGTTATTATGAGTTCAACGAATCACGCCCAAGAGAAGTTAACGGGTGGTTTTTGCTTATTGGTATTTTTATAGTTATTATGTCGGCTTTCGGAACTGGTTATTTGATTGTCCGTCCTCTGTTTGAAAATCCCAACGCTAAGTAAAATAACTTTCTGAATATTTTAATCGCGTTATTATTGGGCAAATATTAGGCATTATTTAGCCTTTATTAGGTTACAAAAATCACCTATAATTCACAATACCAAAGAGGATAAGCCTCTGATGCTATAAAGCAAATGATTATTGTGAAAGGCTGAAAATGCCTAATTTCATCATTTATTGCTTAAGTGCATCTACTACTTAAGCAGCAAATATTATTACATTATTTTGCTGTAAGGGGTAGTATTTCTAATTTAATACCTCAGACAGAGAATCTGGTTAGATATATAAGCGGAGTTGATTGTACAAAGTCTGGAGACAAGCAAATGAAAAAAGTTGAAGCGATTATTCGACCCTTTAAGCTCGACGAAGTAAAAATTGCTTTGGTCAATGCTGGGATTGTGGGTATGACCGTTTCGGAAGTGCGGGGTTTTGGACGGCAAAAAGGTCAAACAGAACGTTATCGCGGTTCGGAGTATACTGTTGAGTTTTTACAGAAACTCAAGGTGGAAATTGTTGTGGAAGACAACCAAGTAGATATGGTTGTGGACAAAATTATTTCTGCCGCTCGTACTGGGGAAATTGGAGATGGTAAAATTTTTATTTCCCCCGTTGAGCAAGTTGTACGAATTCGTACTGGCGAAAAAAATATAGAAGCGGTTTAAAGAGTTTTGAGTTTTTTACTTTAAATCTCTTAACTGAGGAACTAAATCTGCAAAAGCTTTGCCTCGATGGCTTATTGAGCGTTTTTGCTCTTTTGTCATTTGGGCAAAGCTTAATTGGGATTCTTTGACATAAAAAATTGGGTCGTAACCAAAACCCCCATCTCCTCTGGGTGCGTGAAGAATTTCCCCTCTACATACTCCTTCGCTTTCTACGGCAATACTACCATCAGGACGGGCAATCGCTACAGCACAGACAAATTGTGCTTGTCGGTTTGTTTCGTCTCCCAATTCCCGTAATAAGCGAGCAATACGTTCTGCGTCGTTTTTACCATACCGTGCGGAAAATACTCCTGGGGCACCCCCCAAAGCATCTACTTGTAGACCTGAGTCATCGGCAATTGCCCAATTGCCTGTTGCTAAAGCTACGGATGAAGCCTTGAGACAAGCGTTTGCAGCAAAGGTATCACCAGTTTCTTCGACGTCTAACTCTTCGGGTTTTAAAGTTAGCTCCCAGTTAAAATTGCCGACGTTAGAATCAGCTAGGTAAGCTTGCATTTCTCCTAATTTGCCGGGGTTTGATGTGGCAACAATTAATTTAGTCATCTTTAGTTACCAATGTTAAACATATTCCTAACCGCTCATTATATACATTACTAGTATTTTCCCCCTTCCCTATTAGGGAAGGGGGGTAGGGGGGTTAGGTCTCTTTCGGCTATTTTTTACAATCGATAGCAGATTCCTTTGTCAAATTGAACTCGTTTAAATTCTTGGTCTAAATTTAATGTAGTTTCTCCGCTACCAAGAAACAAATAACCATTAGTTTTTAATATGTTTTTTACTTGTGATAATATTTTTTTCTTATTTGGAATATCAAAATAAATTAATATATTGCGTAAGAAAATAATATCCATTTTAGGTAAATTTGAGTAATATTCAATCAGATTAAGTTGACGAAAATCAATCATTTCTCTAATTTTCTGCTTAATTCGCCATTGATTCCCATCTGAATAAAAATATTTTTTTTGTAATCTTTTTGGTAGCCCTCTGCTAATTTCAAGCTGATTATAAATCCCTTCGCTGGCTCTTGCTAATACTTGGGATGATAAATCACTCGCAATTATCTTTAGCTTGTAGTCATCGAGTATAGGAAAGTTTTCTTTAATCAGCATAGCTATACTGTAGGGTTCTTGTCCCGTCGAACATGCAGCACTCCAAATATTGATTATCTCGTCTGATTTTTGCTGTTTAATTATTTCTGGTAATACAAGGTCTTTTAATATTTCAAAAGGATAAGTATCTCTAAAAAAACTTGTTTCGTAGTTCAGTAATAGTTCTATTACTTGTACATGTAAGCTCCCAAATGGTAAATTCTTTAGGTGCTCTACCAACTCACTAATTGAGTCAAATCCTATTTGTTGTGCTAGAGTTGCTAAATGTAATTCTGCTAAATATTCTTTACCAGCCTCAAGAGCAACACCTGAGTGACTGCGAATTAATTTGCGAAGATAATCAAAATCGATACTGCTGATAGTCCTCATTGTGTCTATTACAAAGCTAATTATTACCTACTTCTTGCTTTATTGCACCCGCCATTTGGTCGATAGGAATCACTCGTTCGGCTAGTCCTGCATTTGCGACAAATCCAGGCATACCCCAAACTACACTGCTAGTTTGGTCTTGTACAAAAATATGGCCTCCAACTTCACGAATGTACTGGCAACCACGTAATCCATCTTGCCCCATACCTGTAAGAATTACAGCAAGGCTTTTGGCTCCGTATATTTTTGCTACTGAATACAATAAAATGTCAACTGCTGGACGACAGAAATTTTCTGGTGGTGCTTGGTTTATTCCTATTTGTACTTTGTTACCATTATTTTGCTCGACCACCATGTGGTAGTCTCCGGGTGCTATCCAAGCTTCTCCTCCTTTGATGACTGTACCTGCTACTGCTTCCTTAACCAAAATTTGGCACTTTGAATTAAGTCGCTCTGCTAGCAACTGCGTAAACACCGGTGGCATGTGCTGGACAATCAAAATCGGGACGGGAAAGTCAGCAGGAAAAGCTGGTAGGATTTGCGCTAAAGCATTTGGTCCTCCGGTTGAGACGCCTATCGCTACTACATCGATTTTTGCAGTGGAAGTATTTAAGAAAATATCTGGGAGAACTGGGGAGGTCGGCAAATGTATTTCTCTTGCTTCCTGTTCTTGTTGTTCTATGTTTTGTGTCTCAAATAATTTGCCAAATAATTTGACTTTAAGTACCAGGTTGGTCAGGATGTGTTCGTTTGCAGCTTCGATACTACCTAAGTTGCTGGGCTTGGTCGCGTAGTCATTTGCTCCTAATGATAATGCTTCTAAGGTTATTGTAGCCCCTGCTATTGTGAAGCTACTAAACATGATTACTGGTAATTCTGGATACTTTTCGCGGATAGCTACTAAAGTTTCCAGCCCATTCATGTCTGGCATTTCTACATCCAAGATTATTACGTCCGGATTTGTTTGGGGAATTGCAGCAAGGGCTATGCGTCCATTTGCAGCCACCCCAGCAATTTCAATTTCGGGTACGGTAGATAAAACTTTTGATACTCGACTGCGAACGGTGACTGCATCATCTACTATAAGGACGCGAATTTTCATTTTTTGGGGAGTGGGGAGTGGGGAGTGGGGAGTGGGGAGTGGGGAATGGGGAATGGGGAGTGGGGAATGGGGAGTTGCGAATTGCGTCAATATTTGAATTTGCTGATGACTTTTTGCAATTCTACTGCCATATGCGATAGCTCGCTTGCAGCTTGGGAAGTATTGCTTGCTCCTAATGTTGTGTTTTGAGCGTTTAAAGCGACGATACTAATATTTTTGGCTATATCTATGTTCGCTTGGGCTGCTTGGGAGACGTTACGAGATATTTCGCTGGTGGCTGCGGTTTGTTGCTCGACTGCGATCGCAATTGTGTTTTGAATGTCGTTGATTTGGTTGATGATGCTTGTAATTTCCGTGATTGCTTCGACTGAGCTTTTAGTATCGGTTTGAATTGCTTCAATCCGCTGGCTAATATCTTCCGTAGCTTTACTAGTTTGTTTAGCTAATTCTTTAACTTCGCCTGCAACTACCGCAAATCCCCTACCAGCATCGCCTGCTCTTGCTGCTTCGATGGTAGCGTTAAGTGCGAGTAAGTTGGTTTGTTGAGCTATTGAGGTAATTACTTTGATTACTTTGCCAATTTCGATACTACTTTGACCAAGTTTAGTGATTGTAATATTCGTGTCATTGGTACTATTAACGGCAGATATTGCTACCAGTGCTCCTTCCGCAGCATTTTTGGAAATCTCGCGAATACTAGCGTTCATTTCTTCTACAGCAGTAGCCACAGTGATTGAATTTTGACTTATTTGTTCGGCAGAAGCGGATGCTGATGTTGCTTGCTCAGCGGTTTGCTTGGCATTTACTGTCATTTCCCGACTAACGGTACTAAATTCTTCTGATGCAGAAGCAACCGTAGAACCTATTTCAGCAATTTGTTGAATAGAATTTTGCAGGTTGATTATCATCGTGTTGACATTGTTAGTTAGCGCACTAAATTCGCCAACATTTTGTGTTTCAACTTGCTTAGATAAGTCACCCTGCGATACTGCTAATACAATTTCCGCAATACTTCGGAATTGATAAGTAACATTTTGTGACATACGGTTGACATTTTCGATTAGTTCCTTCCAGGTTCCAGTTGCATTTTCAACCGTAGCACTAGCACCGAGCTTACCTTCCGTTCCAATTTCGCGAGTAACTCTGATAATTTCGCCCGTAAAAATATTAAGCTGCTCAACCATAGTATTCACAGTATCTTTGAATACTTCTAACTCTCCTTGAGCCTCAACAGTGATTTTTTTGCTTAAATTACCTTGTGCAACCGCAGTAGAAATTTCAGCAATATTGCGAATTTGCCCACCCAGAGTGCTTCCCATACGGTTGACACTTTCAATTAATTCTTGCCAAATACCAGAAGCATCTTCAACCACAGCTTGTGAATCGAGCTTACCTTCCGTCCCAACTTCTCGTGCCATTTGAATGACCTCAGTAGCAAAACTATTAAGCTGCTCTACTATCGAATTAACGATAGTAGCCACCCGTAAAAGCTCACCATTCAAAGACTTACCATTATTTTCCAAAGACATTTTTTGCGACAAATCCCCACGAGCAATAGCACCAAGTACTCGCTCAGCTTCCATCGTTGGTTGAGTCAAATTATCAATTAACAAATTGATAGCATTAACACTATCGTCCCATCCCGATATAGAACTATTTGACAACCGTTGACCTAACTTACCATCCTCACCAACACTCGTACTAATTGACGCAATACTATTAGCAAAACTTTCATTAGAAGCTACTAATTGATTAAAAGCATCAGCAACTTCGCTTAAACCATCACCATCATTAAAAGATAAACGTATTGTCAAGTCTCCATTATTTACAGATTGTAATGCATCTAATAAAACTTGCCATTTAGCATCACTTAAACTTACTTGATTACTCATAACTCATCATTTATTTATTGCTAAAAATTTATAATGTAATAGCGAAAAATTTATCTTTTCTTTCTTTTCTTGGCTTCCTTGGACTCTACCCTGCGGGAAAACCTCCGGTTTATGGCGGTTCGTTAACTCATAAAACCCTTACTCCCCAAAACTTTTTCTGCATTTAAAATCAATAAAAAACTATCGTCAAATTGATAAGTCCCATATAGCATCTGCCTAATATTACCATTTAAAGTAGCCGGAGTATCTTCAATCTCACTATCAATTATCTCCACAACATCCCCCATTTCATCAACTAGTAAACTCACTAATTCCAACCCAGTACATAATATAATATTAAAACTACCATGTTCATCTACCATTAATTCCTTACTCATATCCAACCTACACTTAAGGTCAATTACAGTAATAATTTGTCCACGTAAATTAATTAAACCCGCAATATCCAGGGGTGCAAGTGGGATAGGAGTAATTTCTTGAAAGCGAACAACCTCTTGAACTTGCATGACATCAATACCAAAGTAAATATCATTAATAAAAAAAGTACAAAACTGCATTCTTCTAATCTCCCCCAATCTCCCTAATCTCCCCCACTCCCCTCAACAAATAAGGATTAGCAATATGAATTACATTTTCGATGTCAAGTATTTCAGTAATTTGGTTTTGGATAACTGCGAGTGTTTTAATTCCCAAACGGGTCGGGGTTCCCAAAACTTTGAGAGGCTCTTCTACAATATCCAAGATTTTGCCTACAATAATACCGAAGTTATGCTTTTGGTTTAATGAAACCACAACCACTTGAATAATTTCCCTAGATACTATGTTTTGCCAATTGTCGGGAAATACAGTTTTCAAATCAATAAGTGAAAGTACCTCACCACGATATTGAATTACTTTTTGATTGCCTATAGTTTCAATCGCTGCATAGGGAAACTCTTCAAGACGATTAGCTAGACTAATAGGGATACCCATCCTTGTATTTTCCCCTGCTTGAAATAAAAGTATCATTTGACGGTCATCTTCTAATATATTAGTTGTGGATGTAACCGTAGATAAACGCTGTTGAATTTGGGATGTAACACCTGCAAGATTAGCCAGTATAACTGCATCAATTATTAATGCAACCTGACCATTCCCCAGAATTGTTGCACCAGAAAATACAGTCATGTCTTTTAATTGCTGTCCCAAAGGTTTGACAACAATATCTTGAGTATCTTCGATTGCGTCTACAACCAAGCCAAAATGATAGTCTTCAGCTTTGATAACGACTATATATATAGTGTCAGCATTTTGTGTCTCCTCAAATCCAAAAATTTTATTTAGATACACGATGGGCAAAATCTTTCCCCGTAACCTTAATACCGGAATATCATAAAGTTCTTCTATGTTGTTGATTGCTACTCCACTTTCAAGTCGTACTAATTCTTGAATGCTCGCTTGAGGAATGGTAAAAAATTGCTTACCACTGCTAATAATTAAAACTGGAATAATTGCCAGTGTCAGAGGAATTTTAATTTTAAACGTCGTACCTTCTCCAGGTTGACTATAAATTTGAATTGTGCCGTTTACCCGTTCGATATTTGTTTTAACTACATCCATTCCCACACCTCGTCCTGACAAGTTGCTAACGTGGCTAGATGTGGATAAACCTGATGAAAAAATCAAGTTGAAGGCTTCGTTTTTGCTCAGATTTTTAACTTGCGTTGAACTAATTAACCCTATTTCTTGAGCTTTTCGTTTGATGCTGTCCCATTCGATTCCCTTACCGTCATCACTAATTTCGATATTGACTTTACTACCTTCATGAAATGCTCGCAGACGCAATTTTCCTTGGACAGGTTTACCACAAGATATTCGTACTTCGGGTGTTTCTATCCCGTGGTCAATGCAGTTGCGGACTAAATGCATTGTTGGGTCTTTGATAGCTTCTATAATATTACGGTCGAGTTCTGTTTCCCCTCCTATAATTTCTACTTGTACTTGCTTTCCAGATACGACTGCAACATCACGTACTACACGGTGTAGTTTTTGCCAAATTGTATTTATTGGTTGCATCCGGGTTTTCATTACCCCGAATTGTAGTTCCGAGGAAATCAAATTTAGTCGCTGACTAATTGTATTAAACTTTGTATCCTCTAAATCACTTCCAAACTGTAAAAACTGATTGCGTGTTAGCACCAACTCACCAACTAAATTCATCATTTTGTCGAGTAATTCGATATCGACACGGATGGAAGATTGGGAAGTGGGGAGTGGGGAGTGGGGAGTGGGGAGTGGAGGGGATGAGGGGGATGAAAGCGGGAGAGCGGAAATAGTTTCTTCTTTTATTTCTATACTTTCCCCACTCCCCACTCCCAACTCCTCACTCCCTATTGCCAACTCCCCACTCCCCACTCCCAAATTATTAATAGTTTGAATCAAATAGGAATAATCTTCTTCACCTTCACTATTGCTAGCTTCTATATTACTTAAAATATTACGTATGTTGTCGATTGTTTGAAGTAATATTGTGATTATTTCTGCATTTATTTTTAATCTTCCTTCACGCAATTTTCCAAGTAAGCTTTCACCAGCATGAGCCACTGCTTCTAATTTGGAAAAAGCTAAAAAACCACAATTACCCTTTATTGTATGTAAATAGCGATAAATATTTACTAATTTATCGCTAACAGTTGATGTTTTTTCTAAATCAACAATATCGGTTTCAATCTGATTAATGTTCTCATAACTTTCAGCTAAAAATGCTTTAATATCATCGCTGTCTAATTCAAGCATAATAAGTGTTATATAATTGAAAGAATTATATATTTCATGCCAATACTAAGCCTAGCTTCTTATAAATATACATCTATCTACAGATAGAATTGAAATCATCCTTAAGGATGATGACTATTTTATTTTACGTTGAGACAATGTTTAAAATAATATTATTTAAACATTTTTTTTAGAAAACGAATAATTGTTATATATTTATTTTTATAACAAGAAAAATATTTTTATAGAAGTTGAGGTGAAACTTAATAAGTATTAAGTATTGAACTGAAGTAGTTTTAAGTAACGAATTATTCGATTCAACCTAAGTTAAAGTGTGAAAAATGACCTCTATCCTGATTGTTGATGACGCCGCCTTTGCTCGCAGGATGCTTCGTAAAATTCTCCAACTGGATGGTTATGAGATATTGGAAGCAAGTAATGGAAAGGAGGGACTGGAGATGATTAGAAATCATACTCCTGACTGTGTTTTAACAGATATATTAATGCCAGATGTAGATGGGTTTGCTTTTCTTGAGATATTACAAACCGAAGGTATAACTGTGCCGACGATAATCATTTCTGCTGATATCCAAGATGCTACACGTGAACGTGGATTGGAACTTGGCGCTGTTGGCTTTTTAAATAAGCCTATCAATGAGAGTGAGGTACGTCAAGCAGTACGTCAAGCATGTGACGTTCGGGAGTAAAATGATATATACCATGCGTAAACTTGAAGAGGCACATATTGATGCTTTACAAGAGTTAATAAATATTGGTGTTGGTCGAGCGGCTAATCTACTCAATCAAATGCTTGGTTCACGGATTTTTTTAAAAATTCCCTCAGTTCAAGTTCTCAGTTTTAGTGATTTACAAAAAGAGCTAAAACAGCGGTTTGATAAAGATGATTTTGCTGCTGTGCGATTAAATTTCACGGGTTCATTTTCAGGAAAAGCAAATTTAATTTTTCCGACTACAAGTGCATCGAAACTCGTTAGTGTGCTGACCGGGGAAGATGCGGATAGCCCTGATTTGGATTCTGTGAAAATTGGTACATTAAGCGAAGTTGGTAATATCGTGATTAACGGCATCATGGGTTCAATTAGTAATGTTCTTAATCAACATCTTAATTATGCACTACCGACGTATTTAGAAGACTCTATTGAGCAAGTATTATCTCTGGATAATGTTCGTCAGGAAGCTGTATTTTTATTAGCGCAAGCGAGCTTTGAAATAGAAAATTTAGAACTTATGGGTGATATTGTATTAATTTTTGAGATGGATTCTTTTGATGTATTGATTGATGCGATTAATAAAGAATTGGGATTAGGGGTTTTATAAAATTTGTCATAATTTTATATAATTACGAACCGCCAAGGGAGCCAAGAGAGCCAAGAAAGTAAAGAAAGTAAATCTATCTTTAAGTTAAATTATTGTAAAATTATGTTATTTAGGTAGTAAGGTGATGTTAAAAGTAAAATGTGTACCTGAATGATGATGAACAAAATAAGTCAGGCGCAGGAAAAATTTAGCTATTTTGATTTAATCCCATTGGGTGTGTGTGTTCTACAATCCGATTATATTGTTCTGTTTTGGAACAGTTGTTTAGAAGAATGGACAAAAATTCCTCGCAATCAAATTTTAGGTACGCCAATTACACAAATATTTCCTCATTTTGGGCAACCTCATTATACGAGTCGCTTGGAACAAGTTTTTCAAGGTGGACTTCCGACAATTTTCTCATCGCAATTACATAAATATACTATTCCTGCGCCACTACCACATGGGAAAAATCGTATTCAGCACACAACTGTAACTTCATTGCCTGGACTAGATGATGACTACTACGCGCTTATGTCGATTCAGGATGTAACTGATTTAACATTTCGTGTGCAAGAGTATCGAAGTATGCGCGACCATGCTTTAGCGGAAGCGGAAAAGCGTCGTCTTGCTCAAGAGTCAGCGGAAGCGGCAAACCGTGTAAAAGATGAATTTCTGGCGATTTTATCTCACGAGCTTCGTACTCCTCTTAATCCTATTTTAGGCTGGGCAAAAATACTCAAAAGCGGTAAGTTAGACCAAAATAGAACAATTCAAGCTGTTAATACTATCGAACGCAACGCTAAACTTCAGGTGCAATTGATAGATGACTTGCTTGATGTTTCGCGAATTTTGCGGGGTAAAATCAAATTAAATTTGTCAGCCTTTGATTTTGCATCTGTTATACAAGCATCTTTAGAAGCGGTGCGTTTGGCTTCAGAAGCTAAATCTATTCAAATAGAATTGCAACTTAATCCTCATACAGGTAAAGTTTTGGGAGATGCTAACCGTCTGCAACAAGTCGTTTGCAACCTCTTAACTAACGCAGTCAAATTTACTAATGCTGGTGGTAAGGTTGAGATTTTTTTGGAACAAATCAATTCTCAACTGCAATTGCGCGTTCGTGACACAGGTAAGGGTATTACACCAGAGTTTTTGCCTCATATTTTTGAATATTTCCGTCAAGCTGATGCTAGTACCACACGTCAATTTGGTGGATTGGGATTGGGTTTAGCTATTTCGCGTCACTTAGTGGAATTGCACGGTGGCACAATTATGGCAGAAAGTCCTGGTGAGGGACAGGGAGCAACTTTTATTATTAATTTACCTGTGATTTTTGTCCCCGAAAAAGAAATACAAGAGGCAAAAATAGATAACGGTTTTCCATCTTTGGTTGGGGTTAAGGTGTTAGCTGTTGATGATGATGCTGACAATTTGGAGTTTGTCTCATTTTTGTTAGAACAAACAGGAGCACAGGTAACATCTGTGACTTCTGCTAAAGCGGCTTTGGAAGCTATTAAGATTAATATACCTGATGTGTTGGTTAGTGATATCGGTATGCCAGATATGGATGGTTTTCAGTTACTTAGGCAAATTAAGACGTTACCACTTCAAGAAGGCACATCAATTCCTGCAATAGCACTTACTGCTTACGCGACTGATGCAGACCGTAAACGAATTCTTGATGTTGGTTACAGCCACCATTTTGTTAAACCCATTACTCCTGATGAATTTATTGAAGCGGTTGCTAATTTAGTTTTGAGTATTGTACGCTCTTAGAAGGTGTTTATAGATAAAATATTAAGCTTTATTCATACCACTAGAAGCTAGAAGCCAGGGAATAAATTCCCTGTCTAAAAGCTGAAGTCCTCTGAAAGAGGACTGAGTAATACATCAAAACAAGTATTTTACACACTTTAAAATACTCCTAAAAATCTTATTGCTTCTTAGTCCTCTTCAGAGGACTTTAGCTTTTAGACAGTGACTTTAGTCACTGGCTGGCTTGTAATATACTAGACTGTAATATACATAGCGCTTAATATTTTATTTATAAACACCTTCTTAGGATTTCCGTGGGGTTATCAGCAGGTGTGCTGAGCTTTGAACTTTGAGTTTTAAGGCAACTTGCTTTTTAAGGAAAGCCAGGTGCTAAGTTTTTGATTTGGAGTTAATTTATCGCTCTCTATTAACACAGATATTATATTTAACCTATTTTTAATTTTTCTTAATTCTCGAATTTCTTGAATATTACAATTTCTCCAGTTAGTTGCTTTTTTGTTTGCTTCATCTGGAGAAATCTTTAACTCATTAAAAAACCAATTAACAACCTGGTCGATATCGAGAACTGGATTACCTGGTACTGAACCTAGTTTCGCTATCATGGCAGTTCGCAGTAACATTGATGAGTTACGGTACAATTCTGCTGCTGACTCGGATGCTGAGTTCCCAAGATGCTCGTAAACCGACGTTGCTACCTCTGCCCAAGAAAGGCTGGAAACTAATGAACTATTATCAAGATTTGACCGAGCGTCAAAAGCCGCTGCTTCTGCAAAACCATGCCAATTAAAATTCTCTGGTGATTGTAATTGTCCCGACCAAACTTGTTTCAACCAAGCTAGCACATCAGAGGCATCTTTTTGCAGTATTTCATTGAGTAGGTTTGTAGATTCTAATTGATTAATAACAAATGATTGATAGTTTTATTCTTACAGAAAATCTACACGCTTTATCAATGGTTCACGTAAATTTTTATTAAATACTTTTTAATATGAATCTGGTAAATTCAACCGAGGACGCTGACTAAAATCAGGTAATTGCACTGGATTTTCCGACAACTGTTGTAAAATAACTTCAATCGCTTTATCTAACTGTGGGTCTTTATTTTCTGCCCAATCTTGAGGTTTAATTTCCACTTCAATATCTGGATTAGTGCCATAATTTTCTACACCCCAAGCAACATCTGGAAACCAAGAGGAAAATTCTGGTTGTTTTACGATTCCTCCATCTACTAAGTGCTGATTTTGTGTGATGCCAATTACACCACCCCAAGTGCGTTTTCCTATTAATGTTCCCAATTTCATTAGTTTGAAGCAATGGCTAAAAATATCTCCGTCAGAAGCTGCGTATTCGTTAGTAATTGTCAGAATCGGTCCACCCATAGAATACTTAGGATAGGGAAATGGTTTACACCAACGGGAGAATTTGTAACTAATGGGTTTGCGTGATAATTTTTCTAGTAGTAATTGAGATACGTTGCCACCAGTGTTATAACGCACATCCACGATTAGTGCTTCTTTTTGGGCTTCCACATGGTAATAACGATGAAATTCCGCATAACCTACAGCTTGCATGTCAGGTACGTGGACGTAACCAACGCGACCATCTGTTTTTTCGTGAATAATCCGACGATTGCGTTCAACCCATTCACGATAACGAGCCTTTGTTTCGCTTCTGAGAGTTTTTACCGTAATTGTACGGTATCCATCTGGTGTTGAAGTCGCAAATGTGAGAATCACTTCAAAGTCTGCTTGGTTGACCAACAATTCATGTGGTGATTGTTCTTTACTAACTCTTTGTCCGTTTACAGCTACCAGCAAGTCTCCGACCTGCACATTAGCACCAAGACGATTTAAAGGAGAGTCTGCTTTTTCGTTCCAAGAGTCACCACGTACAATATGTTCGACTCTATAAGCATCAGCCTCTGCATCGTAGGAAAAATCTGCACCTAACAAACCCAAGCCATAGTTGGGAGGATAACGATAATCCCCATTTGTGGACTCCGGAAATCTATTTGAATTTGCTGATGTTCCTCTGTTGCGGGGTTAAAGTAAAAAAGCTCCGCACCCGCTTGATATACTATTGATTTACTATCCGTAGTGGCATTACGAACATAGTAATCACGGCTATTAGTGTGCTGTTTTAAATCTAATCCATTGGTTGTACAAGAATGGATATTACCAATTCCCTCATGGTCGGAGATAAAGTAAATGCGGTCTTTTATCCACATCGGGGAAGCTAAGTTTCCGGGTAAATTAATTAACTTTTGGAATATACCTGTTTGTTGAACATCAATCCATAGTACTCCTGCTCTACCACCTCGGTAACGTTTCCAACGTGCAATATCATTGGTATTTCTACCCAATACTCTGCCACCATTAGCACTATAGGAAATGTGATGTGCTAATCCTAATGGTAAATTTTCCGGAAATCCACCTTCTGTATTTATTTTGTATAGTTTGTATATTCTATTAAAAGCTTGGGCTGTATTACTAGCAAAAATAATTGATGTGCCATCTTGACTCCAACCTACCACGCTGGAATCTGCTGCTAGATATGTTAGTCTCCTCGCAACACCCCCATCTGCAGGCATTACATAAACTTCCAGATGCCCTTCTTCTCGACCCACAAACGCTAATTGTGTTCCATCTGGAGACAAAAATGGGTGAGTTACTTCTCCCAGGTTTGATGTTAAACGTGTTGCTATACCACCTTCTAAAGAAACGCTCCAAAGGTCATCTTCGCATACAAAAACTACCCGGTTACCTGCAACTGTCGGAAACCGATAATAGCCAGATTGTTTAATCATTTTTTTACACAAACTTATAAAAATTTTTGCTTTTTATTAATGTTTACTGAGTAGTTGCTATTCTCAGCAAGCTTTACTTCTTAATATACTAGTGTAGCGGATTCAGCATTTTATCGCAATCTAGTACCGCAAGGCGGAATTCAAAATAAGCGCGACGCACAACGTAGTGAACAAAATTCAAATGCTGACTCATTATTTTGTTCAACGAACCACCAAATGTCTGCCAAATCTCCCTTTGCCTCAACGGTAATTCGTAACTCCCTCATGCTTGGGTGTTCCTTTGCATTGCACCAAGTTTTTTCCGACCTTCTGCCTTAATTTCCGAAGCCAAATCTTCTGATGAACTATAAGTATAAAATTCCCCCCGCTCAAGTTGGTCAATCCCCTTTTTAACCTCTTGTTTTAGTTCTTCAAGCTTAAGTTTTTTTAAGTCTTCCCGCTCTTTTAGCAACTGTAGTGCCTCGCGTAGAACCTCACTTTGTGATTCGTATAGTCCGTTGGCAATAAGTTCTGCTACAAAATTATCAAAAGTTTCTCCAAGCTGTACGTTCATGACACGTCTCTTTTAATTTTCGGTATTTCTATATGATACAAAAATACCGATATACTAGCAAGAAAGCAAGGGCGTCCAAAACGCTATTATGCGACCATCTACAACTAGGGAGCTGAAAAGCCCCCACTACTTATCTTTGTTTAAGCAATTAATTTACTCAGCCCATTGTTTAGCCCAAGCAAGAGTTTGATGCACTTGCTCAATAGTCGGAGCTTCGCAATAAAGACGTAAAACAGGTTCAGTACCGCTAAAGCGAATCATTAACCAGCTATTATCAGCAAGACGGAATTTATAACCATCAATTGTTTGACAATCAATTACAGCTTTGCCATCAATTTCCGTCAACGGTGTACTTTGCAACTGTTCCAAAAGACGTGCTCGTACTTCCATACTAGCCAGGGGTAAATCGATACGGTCATAAGCGGAATTGAACTCTGCTAAGGACTGTAAATGACTGTAATATTCACCTAAATCCATCTCAGATTCTACAATTGCCTCCAGCACATAAAGCGCTGACAATAACGCATCCCGTTCGGGAATATGGCTACCGTAACCAATACCCCCAGATTCTTCTCCACCCAGCAATACTGGAGTGGTTAACATCCTGTCAGCAATATATTTATAACCAACAGCAGTTTCATGCACAGACAAATTATGCAGCTTAGCTACCAAAGGAATTAAATCAGAGCCGCTAACAGTTTTAACTATTTCACCAGTAAAACCTCTTCTCTTAGTTAAGTGGTCGATTAATATGGGAATCAACACCTGCGAACTGAGGAAATTACCATTTTTATCTACAGACGCGATGCGGTCGCAATCGCCATCAAAGACCAAACCGACAGCTAAACCATCTGGATTTGCTGAGCGGTGATTTGCCATAACCTCAAACAAGCTGGAAATATACTTTGGTAAAGGTTCTGGCGCACCCCCACCAAATAAGGGGTCACGATTACTGTTAATTTCTTTAACTTTATCGCCCAACAGCATAGCTAATCCCCCTGCTGCTGCACCATGCATAACATCAACAAACAAAGTTAATTTACCTGTATCAATAGCATCGCGAATTTTAGCAATATTAACTTTTCCTTCTAAACCTTGACAATAACTTCCCCAAGGATTAAACATTTCTAACTCGCCTGGGGGGGCGTTAAATGAAACTTCACCTAGTAATAAAGCTTCTATTTCCTTTGTAATTTCCGGGGGTACTGAGCCGCCAAAAGCACCTTTTACTTTTAATCCCGAATATTTTCCTGGATTGTGACTTGCGGTTATCACCAACGCTCCTAAAGCGTTTAGTTCTTTTGCTGCCCAACTAAATGCAGGAGTTGGGGCAAAAGTATCCGTCAACAGCACATCAAATCCTGACTCGATTAACGTGTCTGCGACTTTTTTCGCAAAATCTTCCGACATAAATCGGCGGTCATAACCGACAATGATTGTGCGTGTCCCAACCATTTCGCCATATGTATATAACAATACTTTAGCCGCAGCGGGCGCAACTAAGGCAACACGCTCAAAAGTAAATTCATCAGCGATGACTCCGCGCCATCCGTCTGTACCAAATTTGATTGGATTACTGGTAACTGACATGGGAATTTCCTAACTAATCAAACGTGGATATTAACATTTACAATGTATAAAATGTCAAGCCGGATGTGGTTAATTGGTAATTGGTAATTGGTAATTGGTAATTGGTAAGTCTAATATTTAACTAAATTTTTATCATAATTACATAGTAGTTTAAAAATATTAGTTATGAAATATTTGTTGAAACTTTGTATATATAAAGAAACTTTGCCAATTATTTATCAAAAAAAACGATTTTCTCTGCTAAAGTTTTAATTAATGGGGAGAAATGAGTAAAGACGTGAATTTTCACGTCTCTACAGCATGTTTTATTCTTCCAAGCAATAATTTTCCCTTATCCTAAAAGGAAAATTAAATTCAGCCTTAGAAATCATCAAGAAACTGACTAAGGCGGTTGAGTAAGGGGTCAACCTCTTGAGGAGGGGTAGGAGTAGGTTTGTTTGTATGTACTACCTCTGCCGCTGGTACTGGGGTTGACGGAGATTGGTAAACAGGTGCATGGTTCACCATCATAGCCAGTTGAGCTACTTGTTGAGAAAGTTGCGAAATTTGGCGTTCCATCTCCGCTAACCGATTTGATTCCTTGGCGAAAAAACGTCCCTCAAGGTCAGCTAATTGACGTTGCAGTTGAATTATTTGGAGTTCAAACTGCGGTGATGCTGTTGTTGGCGAAGTTGGTGTTCCTGTTGCCGTTGCCGTCGGTTTACCACCAGGTCGGACAGATTCCGGTACGCATAAAGTTTGCCACAAGGCTTCCTTACAAAGGTCGCTGAAAGTCAGATGGGGGTTATTGTCCAAATGACTTTCCACAAGTCCTAACAAGCTTTCGTCAGCGACCCCTGGATTAAACGTAACCGATTTAACTACCTTTTTTGACCATTGGAACATTTTTCAATATTATGCCCTAGCAGCGCGATTGGCGGATAATTGAGCCTCTCCATAAATATACTGCCCCAAGGCGTTCGCTTGTCGCGAGGGTGCAGCTAAATGGGCGTTAATTTTTGCTTCTTTAAGTAGACGTTGAATGTCTTCCCAGAAAAACTCGCCACCACCACCAGTGAGGATTACATCAGTTACCCGCTCTGGTAGCCATGCTAACACACGACTACAAATTTCACGGGAGAACATTTCCTTTAGGTTGGGGAGAGTATCATCCAAATTGGTGGGTTTACTAGCACCTCTTGGACGATAATAGCGTTCGCCTTTTGGCTTGTTGACAGCAGAAATTAATGATAAAGACTGGCTATCAGCACCTTCGATTTCAGCTGCTACTAGTTCATAAAACTTGTTCATTCCGAAATCTTCGCTCTTAGAAGCAGCCCGTGCGAAACGGAAGTTATCAATCATTAAACAATCGGTGGTTTGATGTCCTATGTCAACAATCGCGACCGATAATCTGGTGAAATCAGGAGTAGTAGGAGCTTTTTTGGGTTGGGATTCGCACCATAACAGGCTGCCATAACCTTCTGGCATTACCCAAACCTTGGTAACATTAATGGAAATACTTTCCCCACGGAAGTTCATTACATGAGGACCGCTTACTTGGCTGATTAACTCATTTTTTTCCCGTTCAAATTGGTCTAAGCCCAGATAAGGTAGACCTAAAATAACGGTAATTTCATCTTTTAGTTTGAAGTAACCAGCACAAGCCATTACTTTGACAAGTGCGTCCTCAACCTTAGATTGACCAACTCCGAGATTTGCGCCAAAGTCAGCAGCTAGTTGACCAACAGCGTAACCTTTACCTTGATACTCTAACCACAAATCCATCAATGGGTCAGTAGCGCGGGCTTCAAATATACCACCGCGTACTTGCTCCATTGTCATCTGTTTAACGTTGGAGGAGATAAAAGCCACATTATTGGGTTCGCGGCTAACACAAGTTTTGGTAGAAGTTCTTCCCAAGTCAACACTGAGAATAGCCTTTCCGTTGTAACCACCACCACCAGTGGTAGGTGTAGTTTTAGGAATTGAGTTAATCGGTGTCGCTGCTGCCGATACCTTATTCATAGGAATTGCCGCAGCGTTCATTGGGGTAGCGGCTGATGGTTGGTCTGTCATGAAAGCTCCTAGTCCTTACGTTGCTTTAACAAGTTATCATGCTGGTCTTACAAAAACCTGTGCTACCAGATTTTTCGGTAGTTACAGCGTGTAGCTAAAATATGCCAAAAATTACTTACGGTGCAAGCGGCATGTCTTGATGTTGCAAGTCTATTGTGAGCATTAATTCTCACAGTTTAGAGTAAATTGCAGCATACGTAACGCTTGCTATTACACAAATTTCTCCTGATTTTTATTTTTTTCTAGTTTTCTCTTTGCGCTTGACTATCCAGAAAATTACCGAGAAGACAAGCGCATTTTGCACAACCTTGGAGATAATACTTATGTATGTTTCTACAAGTTCATACTGATTTCACAGTGTATATCCTGAGTATGTTAGCAGACCAGCCCAAGCTGCGCTACCTAAAGTTGTATAAATTAAGGAAGAAGGAAGATGGAAGATAAAAGAGGAAAGAAGGAAGAAATTTTTCTCCACTATTTTGCTAAGAATTTTAAATTCTCTAACAAATACCTTCTTCCTTCTTTTCTCTTCCTTCTTCCTTCGCTAGAGTGTATGTGTTAATGATTGTACTACTGGTTCTGGTTGCCAGTCGTTTGTGTTCCATGCTCGGTCGTCCAAAGCCATCTGCTCAATTAAAGATGCGTATCTTAAGGCTTTCAGCGCTTGTTCCCCACCTACGGAAGGCTGATTACCCCCACGCACGCAGTTGGTGAAATGTTCCAACTCGGCACGCAACGGCTCTAATTTATTATTCGTGTAAACTTTTTCAATTAATCCATCTTGCCTGTAAAGTGTTTGCTTTCTTTCGTTAGTCGAATTGCCTGTAAACTGTCTATGAATTAAAATTTCATTAGTCAAAAAATCTGCCTCAGTAAAAGAATCTTTACAGTGGGCAACAATTTTACGAATTTTACGATGGGTGACTTTACTCGCACTTAGGGTCGCTACCGTGCCGTTGGCAAATCCTAAAGTGGCTGTGACGTAATCTAAATAAGCAGAATCAGGACTACGAGTACCTGTTGCTGTTAATTTTACTACTGGGGAAGCTGCTAAATCCAAAAGAAGGTCTATGTCATGAATCATTAAATCCAATACAACAGAAACATCATTTGCTCGATTTGAATAAGGACTCATACGGTGAGCTTCCAAAGCCAGCACTTCCTCTATTTTCAGCACTTTGCTAAGTTCGCTAAATGCTGGATTAAAGCGCTCAATGTGTCCTACTTGCAAAATACAGCCAGACTCTGCTGCCGCATTTACCAACGATTCTGCCTCGGAAATACTTGCCGCTATTGGTTTTTCAATTAGTACATGTATTCCGGCTAACAAGCAGTTCATACCGACCGCGTAATGCAGACGGGTGGGAACCGCAATGCAAACAGCCTCCACATGGGGCAGTAATTCGCAGTAATCTTCAAAGAAACGTACCTTGTATTTACTGGCAGTTTCTATCCCTCGTTCGACGCTGATATCTGCTACACCCACCAGTTCAACATCTTTCATTGAACTCAGTACACGAGTGTGGTGTTGTCCCATGTTACCCACACCAATTACGCCTATGCGGATTGGCCGTGGCTGGTTACGCTGTGAATATGGATTCGGTTCTGCCACTGACATGCTTTCTTGCACTACTATATATCTCCTCAACCACCAAATTTAGAGAGACGCTATGCTTGGACTTCGTACTTTTTTTTGATTTATAGTTACGAATCCGTTTAAAACCATCCAGATGGTAACATAGAGGTTCTGTTTATGAAGAATTTCAAAGTTTGTTGTGAGTTCCCACCATCTGGCATTGTTTTTGATGACAACTCTAAGACAGATGCTTTTTTTGGGGTTTACATAAAACACAACATGTCTTTTTGGTAACTTTAAAATCATAAATATGCAAACAGAAAAAAATTTCGCAAGTGATTGCGAATACCTTTTGCATTTTTCACAATAGAAATAGCTATGTTTCTTTTTATCCCATATTTTATGTATAAAAAGTCGATGTGTTTTTTTACGTATTGATTCTGTTAATTCGACGTTTAACAGAGTCCCCAGCAGCATATCTAGTTGATTTGTCTGCTTCAAGAGTCGATTTATACTATTGAAATTTATTCACTCGTTTTGTCTCCGAAAGTACAATTATGTGAAAATATACCACTCTAAAAGTTTTTTTTCAGGAAAGTTTACCTAATTCACTCATATGAAAGCCGTTCTTTTGTTCGTTAGGGGGAGTCGATTCATCTACTCTGTTGTACCAATTTCCAATTCTCCACTCCCCACTCCCCAATCCCCAATCCCCACTCCCCAATCTTCTTCACTCCAAACGTCGCAATTGTATTTGATGCACACGAGGACCAATTACCGATACTGCTGTGAATTCTAAGTTTTGATAGCGGAAGGTTTCACCATTGCTAGGAATTTTTTGCAAATTATATAGCAGAAAACCACCGATGGTGTGATATTCGTTGCGTAAAGGTAAATTTAGATTTAGTGTTCCATTCAGGTTTTCTAAGTTCATTTGGGCTTGTACTTGAAAGGTTTGTTCGTCTATTCTTTGGATTAGCAAATCTGATGCATTTTGTGATTCCGCTGATTTGCCTATAATCTCAGAGATTACATCTTGAATTGTTACTAGACCTACGGTTCCCCCAAATTCATCTACTACCATCACCATTGCTGGCTTTTCTTGTCGCATCATTGGTAGTAGTTCACTTAATGTTGTATTTTCCGGCACAAATCTTGCTGGACGCATCCAAGATTGTATTTGAGCATTAAGTGTTAATTTTCCTATTGCTAATGGTTTTGCTAAGTCTTTGAAATACACAATACCCGCAATATCATCTAATGATTCACCTATTAATGGGTAGCGAGAGTGACCAGTTAGTGCCATCTCGTTAAAAAATGTTTGTAAAGTTGCATTTTTAGGCAGGGCTACAATATTAGACCGGGGAACCATTATCGCTTGAGCTGTTACATCCCCGAATTCAAAGATATTATTTAGTAGTTCTCTTTCTGCTACTTGTAAACCTATTGATTCTCTTTCTGTAGAAATTATTAGTTGCAATTCTTCTGGTGTAACTGGTGGTCTCCATATTTGCCCTGTGTATTGAATGCCAAATATACCCAATAACCATCGGGTTGATTGATTTAATATCCAAATTACTGGTGTAAAAAAGCGTACAATTGCTTTGACTAAAGGTCCCAAAAAGCGTGCTAAATCTTCTGAATACAGCATCGCTAAGGATTTTGGGCAAAGTTCTCCTAAAACTATTTGTAAATAGGCTATTAAAAGAAATGAAATGGGGATGGATAGGGAATGTGCCAGAAAAATATTGGTTCTTTCTGGCAAAGGTAACCATTGGAACCAAGTGCTTACCAATACAACAATAGTATTTTCGCCAATCCACCCCAGTGCTAGACTCGAAAGCGTTATACCAAGCTGCGTTGTCGATAATAATCGGTCTGTACTCCGTTGCAGCGTTTGTACCGAAATCGCTTGCACATCTCCCGCTTCTACCAACTGGAGAATTCGCGATCGCCGCACAGTAACCATAGAAAATTCAGCTGCGACGAAAAAGGCATTGATAGCAATCAGCAGTAAAACTGACAAAAATCGCAGCCCGATATCCGTCCAAGTCAAGTTAAAATAAGCATTCACCGCCAGAGATTCATGTATAAATTTTAAGTTTTGAGTTGAGAGTTTTGACTCCTACTTATTAGCGCTCGACAGGAATATCAGACACTTGTAGCTTGAGACGCTGAGCAGGATAGTCAGTTAAGGAAAGAGAAATCCGCTTAACATCATCAAGTAAAGCCGTGGGGATACTGACAGTCCCAGAAAAAGTTGGGCCGTTGGCTGGTAATTCAGATGGTAAACCTTCGGTGGAAGCGCTCAAAGTGCGACCCTTATCATCGGTGACATCCAAGAAACTATATAGAAAGCGTACAGTATCTTGTCCTTTATTCTGCATTTTGACACGAACAAGTAAAGCACCACCAGAAAAACGAGCGGACTGGACAGCTAAATTAACACCTTCGCTGTCGGAGGAGATAGGAAAACCTGCTTGGGGTTTATCTAAATCCTCTTCTTTGGGTTTTTCTGGAGGTTTTTGTTGCTTATTAGTCTCATCCTCTTCATCTTCGGTTTTCTGGGACTTAGCGGCTTTGGTTTTGCCTTCGATACGTTCCTTAACGGTTTTGATAATATCTGATTCGCGTAAAAGAGCCACTCCTGCTTGGGGGGTCGCTCCTGCTTTGTTATTAGCAAATTTAGTTGTGGGACGAGCATCGGGAGCGGTAACACCTTTGAGAGCTTCGCTACCCACAGCGAAACCTAAATAGGCACTAACTGAACCGGCTCCCAACATAGTAGTTAGAAGAACCAAGGTTAGTAAAACGGTGGAGTTTAGTTTCATCATTCCTGAAAGAGTGGCAAAAAAGGACGCAGGATTAATTTAGAGGAATACAAGATACTTAAGCAATTAAATATATAGTTTGCCCTATTCTAGTGTGAAATAAAGTAGTGGTGATATTACGTCATTTTCCTCTACAATAATTTTCCTGTCTGACAGCCTTCCTTTTGTGTAAGCAGGAGTACATAATTTGCAATACCCAATCAGCCTAATTCTTTAGATGTATTGACAAAAAGTAAATTTGCTATATGATTAATATTCGACGACCAGGGTTGGCCGATCGGTTGAGGCAACGAACTCATAATTCGTGTTAGACAGGTTCGACTCCTGTACCCTGGACTTTTATTTACTTTTACCGTGACTGTACAGATTCAAAGCGAAATTCAGTCCCTGCTCGCAGTCTGTTCATTTGAGGAGACGTTAACAAGGAAGAACCGTAAGGATTTGGTAAGTCAGGAGTACGAAGGATTGGGTCGTTTGTGGATTGTTGAGCTAACAAATCCCGGTAAACAACATTAACCAATTCAGCATCGCGAGCTATTTCATTTTCGGGAAAAGAGTTGCGGAACAATGTACCAGGCCCAAGCATCCAGTCAATATTGCGACTAAAAGAGTTATTCCCGTAAAAATTGGGGTCATCCTTAAAAAAAGCTCGTTCAATAACTGCATTTGGTGATTGGCTATTAGGAGCACTCTGTGCAGAAGCGACAGTGGAAACTCCAAAAGTAGTGGCAAGTAGTACTATTAAACTACCGAAATGTTGGTACTTTAAATTAATCTTCATGTGTTTTAGTGTTTGTGCGAATCATAACTTATGCTAAATTTCAGAACCTTTATATAAACTTGCCTTCCAATTACATTTGGGAATGCTCACTGGTATAAAGTGTTCACTTTCCGGTTTAGCACAATTTTTGATTGATTGTAATGACTTATCAAGCTGAAACCCTCACACAGAAAGAGATTTGGGCTACTAATGCCGATTTAACAACCCTGCGTCATAAGCTGCTAGATTTAATTTGTGAACAGGCTTACAAAGAAGGTGATTTTGTTCTCTCTTCAGGACAACATAGTACTTATTACATCAATTGCAAGCCAGTAACCCTTAATCCCCAAGGAGCATTGTTTACTGGTCGTGTGCTTTTATCAATGCTGTCAAAGGATACCCAGGCTGTGGCTGGTTTAACGTTAGGTGCAGACCCAATTGTGAGTGCTGTGAGTGTGGTGTCGGCTTTGTCTAATACTCCGATACCCGCGTTGATTGTGCGAAAAGAAGCTAAGGGTCACGGAACACAGGCTTATATCGAAGGGCCTACTTTGCCTGAGGGTACGAAGATAGTTGTTTTGGAAGATGTGGTAACTACTGGACAATCAGCGATGAAAGCGGTCGCTAGGTTGAGAGATGCTGGTTATGTGGTTGAGGAAGTAATTTCACTGATAGATAGAAAGCAAGGTGGTGCTGAGTTTTACGAGTCTGTTGGGTTGAAGTTTGAAGCTGTGTTTCCGATAGAGGAAATTCAGGAAAGATATAAAACACACTCCAATTAAAAGACCTAACCCCCAACCCCCTTCCCTTGTAGGGAAGGGGGCTAAGATTCAATACTTTGATTTCCCCCCTTCCCTCCTAGGGAAGGGGGGTAGGGGGGTTAGGTATCTTATTTGGCTACTACTTCTTTATCTTTGGCTAAGAATTTTTCTAGCTCCTCGATTGCTTCTGCATCAACTTTGGTTTGCATGGGGCAGAATTTTGGCCCACACATGGAGCAGAACTCGGCTGTTTTATAAATATCAGCTGGTAAGGTCTCGTCGTGGTATTCCTTCGCTCTTTCTGGGTCGAGGGATAATTCAAATTGACGGTTCCAGTCGAAATTATAACGAGCACGAGATAATTCATCGTCTCTGTCTCTTGCTCCTATACGATGTCTGGCTATGTCCGCTGCGTGAGCTGCTATTTTGTAAGCTATCAACCCATTCCGGACATCTTCTGGATTTGGTAGTCCCAAGTGTTCTTTGGGTGTAACGTAACACAACATTGCAGTACCGTACCAACCAGCCATTGCGGCTCCAATTGCTGAAGTAATATGGTCATAGCCAGGTGCAATATCTGTTACTAATGGACCCAATACGTAGAAAGGTGCTTCTGCACACTCTTCCATTTGTTTTTTGACATTAAATTCAATTTGGTCCATCGGTACGTGTCCAGGCCCTTCTACCATGACTTGGGTGTCGTGTTCCCAGGCTTTGCGAGTTAATTGTCCTAAGGTTTTGAGCTCGCTTAATTGTGCTGCGTCGGATGCATCATGGGTACAACCTGGACGCAGTGAGTCACCTAAACTAAAAGAAACATCGTATCTTTTAAATATTTCGATGATTTCCCGGAAGTGCGTATATAAAGGATTTTGTTTATGGTGATGCAACATCCATTTGGCTATTATGCCACCCCCACGAGAAACAATTCCTGTGATGCGAGTTTTTACTAAAGGTAAATACTCAATCAATAAACCCGCATGAATTGTCATGTAATCTACACCTTGTTGGGCATGTTTTTCGATTACATGTAAAAAATCGTCAGCAGTGAGATTTTCTATGTTACCGTGGACGCTTTCTACAGCTTGGTAAATAGGTACTGTGCCGATGGGAACTGGTGAATTTTGAATGATAGCGGTACGGATTTCGTCTAAATTACCTCCACCTGTGGACAAGTCCATAACAGTATCAGCACCATATTTGACTGATAATCTGAGTTTTTCCAGTTCTTCTTCGATGTTGGAAGAGTTGGGAGACGCTCCAAGGTTTGCATTCACTTTACATGTTGATGCAATCCCAATTGCCATTGGCTCTAAGTTGGGGTGGTTGATGTTAGCAGGGATAATCATTCGTCCCCGCGCTACTTCATCTTTAATTAGCTCTGCAGGAAGCTTTTCTCGCTGTGCTACGTGGTACATTTCTTGTGTAATGATTCCCTGACGAGCATAATGTATCTGAGTAACATTACCTTGTCCACGTCGTTTAGCGACCCATTCTGTACGCATGTTATTTGATTTCCTTAAGTAAAGAGCTTCCCTACGCTGGAATTACCCAGTCTCAGGTTGTGAGGGTATGGTCTCAGCCTGCTATTAGCAGACACCCCTAGCATGGAAAACAATTCTTCCGTTTATTACTTTTGCAGATTTTTTGGTCTATTAACCGATTCTTAACAATTTGTCGTCAACAGCCAACCATCAATTAATGAACCGCTATATTATTTTTTACAAACCCTACGGTGTTCTCTGCCAATTTACTCAGGATACACCTGACCGTAATACTTTAAAAGATTATATTGATGTGCCCGATATTTATTCTGTGGGACGTTTGGATTGGGATAGTGAAGGTTTACTTTTGTTAACAAATCATGGGCAATTACAGCATAGACTTTCCCATCCGCAGTTTGGACACGAGCGTACTTATTGGGTTCAAGTCGAACGAATTCCTGATGAGTTTGCTATTCAAAAACTTCAGCAGGGTGTGGAGATTCAAAATTACCGCACGCAACCGACAAAAGTTAGGTTATTATCAAATGAACCTTTATTGCCTGAACGTAATCCACCAATTAGGTTTCGTAAAAATGTACCGACTGCATGGCTTGAAATGACTTTAACTGAAGGGAAAAATCGTCAAGTTAGAAGGATGACGGCATCTGTTGGTTTCCCAACTTTACGACTTGTGCGAGTTAGCATTGCTCATTTGCAATTAAAGAACTTACAACCCGGTCAGTGGCGTGATTTAACTTCACAAGAAGTGCAGCTATTGCAAAATTTAGTGTTTCCCCGTAGAACTTTTTTAACAAAAAGAGGTTAATTAATACGAGTAATAATACTTGTCGGTTTATGTATAATTTTGTCTATTATGGTGGTTATATTCCAATAAGAAGTTAGTATAAGTAGGTGAGCCAACAAACAAAGATTAAAGTTTTCAGCTATTTATATTAAGAGGCGATTAAAGTATCAAAAATTATATTAACAAAATAATTTATAAACGGAATTTCACAAAAAAACCATCAAAAACGGTATAATTATTTTTTTCCTTTGGTTTCATAACATAATTAACGGGTGCAAGTCTAAGTCTTATGAGCCTTAATCAGCAATCAAGCTGGCATCACAACTGCCAACGTCAAGATATATTGTCTGCAAAGCCCCCACGTCTAGAACTTGTGCCTGACATACCTACAGAATACGAAATTTATTCAAAAGAAGCACTGCGTCGCGCCCAAGAAGAACTTTTGTGGTTCCGCAGACTTTATGAAAATTTACCTTCGGTGTATTTGACTTTGGATGCAACAGGGACGATTTTGTCTGTTAATGAATTCGGAGCAGTTGCTTTGGGTTACACGAATGATGAATTAATAAATCAACCTGTTTTTAATCTGTTTGCACAACAAGAACAAGCTAGGTTATTTGAGGCTCTGATGGATTTATTAAGCCCTCGTCCATCTTCTCAAGCACAAAGCTCTCAAGTACAGGATTGGGAGTTTCGTTTAAACTGTCCTCAGAGTAAAATTGCCTGGGTAAGAGTCGTGGCAAGCCTTTTGCCTGGAGATAGCGAGAATGATAATCCCTTGATTTTGATGGTTTGCGAGGACATTTCCACTCGCAAGCAAGCGGAAGACGCTTTGCGAGAAAGTGAAGAAAGATTTCATACCATAGCTGACACTGCTCCTGTAATGTTATGGATGGCTGGGGTGGATGGTAAATGTAGCTTTTTTAATCAATATTGGCTAGAGTTTACCGGATGTACTACTGAGCAAGATAAAGATTTATGTTGGCTGGAAGCTTTACATCCAGAAGACAGAAGTTATTGTCTACAAGTTTATGGTGCAGCCTTTGATGCACGAAATAAATTTAAGATGGAATATCGCTTAAGGCGTGCAGATGGGGAGTATCGTTGGATTTTAGATACAGGGGTTCCTCGTTTTACTTCCAATGATAGTTTTGCTGGTTATATCGGTTGTTGTATTGATATTACAGAGCGCAAATTAGGTGAAAACTCCTTGCTCCAAAGCCAACAAGCAGCCCAAGCGCAATTGGCAGAAATGGAAAGCCTGAATCGTCTTAAGGATGAGTTTTTAAGTACGGTTTCCCACGAATTACGTACTCCATTGACTAATATGAAGATGGCGATTCAAATGTTAGGCATTGCTCTTAATAAGGAGCAAAATCTACTGGAGGAACTCACGAATCCTAATCAGGAACTCTCGAAAGCTGCTCGTTATTTTCAAATTTTAAATAATGAGTGCGAAAGGGAAATTCATCTGATTAACAATTTCCTGGATTTACAACGACTCGACAGCGCTGCTGAACCGTTGGTGATGGAAACAATTTCTCTCAAAGAATGGATTAGTCGTGCAATTGAATTGTTTAAAGCTCGTAATCCAAATTTAGGACAGAATTTGCAATTTGATGTTGCGGAGAATCTCCCCTCTATACTTTGCGACCCTTTTAGCTTGGAACGCATTTTGATTGAGTTGCTGACTAATGCTTGTAAATTTAGCCCACCAAATTCGGAAGTTACGGTATCTGCCCAAGTTACAGTTAACCAAATACAATTGCGGGTAATTAATTCTGGGGTAGAAATTCCTGAAGCTGAATTACCAAAAATATTTGATAAATTTTACCGTATTCCCAGCAATGACCCTTGGAAACAAGGAGGTACTGGATTAGGTCTAACGCTTGTACAAAAAATTATTAAATCTTTGGGGGGAACTATAAAGGCTGAAAGTGCTTCTAATTGCACCTGTTTTACTATTGCACTTCCGATTAATTAGGGAGTGGGGACGAACAATTCGCAGTGGAGCGGAGCGCTTATTGCGAATTGTCAATGGCGATGCTTGTAGCCGGAACGGAAGTTAAGGAAATTCCACAATGCTGATTTGCCCATCTTGTAAATTTGAAAACCCTGATAGTAACAAGTTCTGTCAAAATTGTGGCACATCATTGGCTCAAAAGGTCTGTTCTGAGTGTG
Source organism: Scytonematopsis contorta HA4267-MV1 (assembly GCA_019359035.1). Classification (GTDB taxonomy): domain Bacteria; phylum Cyanobacteriota; class Cyanobacteriia; order Cyanobacteriales; family Nostocaceae; genus Scytonematopsis; species Scytonematopsis contorta. Next base: position 69,000 of record JAHHIC010000057.1, read on the forward strand.
CCACTTTGGTAGAAACTAATGTTCAACGCTGCAATAACTGTGGTGCTGATTGCGGTTCCTATTGGTGGGTGATTATTAGTAAAGTTGCCGGAACAATTGCGAAAGTTAAGGATAACAGTAACAATAATGATAAAGATAAAGATAATACCCCCGAACAGTCAGCAATTCACTCTTCTCCCCCCCACTCCTCACTCCCTACTCCCTACTCACAAACTCTTCCCCAAACGTGGGAAGTTGGTTCTTTTTTAGACTCGCAACAACGTTATCGATTGTTAGAACCACTACCCTCTGTTGAGGAATTTGCGGAAAAAACTGAGTTGTGCTTTCGGGTTTTAGATTGCCAACCATTTCAAGTTTCGCCTTTGGCTGTTGCGCTTGCAAATCAACCTGAATTGTCAGTTAATTCGTTAAATTTATTACGCGGTATTAGTGGTATTCCTAGCTCGGCTTTACCTTATATTGCGCTACAAGGGCTTTGTCACCTGGGTATACCCCTTATTCATGATGCATGGTTAGATGGAGATTTACAGGTTGTTTTGATTGAAGACCGCTCTCAATGGCAACTTTTACTTCATCTTTGGCAAGATGATTCTACTACGTCGTTGCAAATATTACATTGCTTTTACCAAATGACTCAACTTTGGGAAGTTTTGGAAAAGGTTAATTGTCGCCAAAGTCTTATGGATTTGGCAAATTTGCGTTTAGATGAAGACCAGGCTGTTATGCTACATCGTTTATACGCGGATTTACCGCCCGTAGCTGATACTGCTCAGAATTTACCACCTGTTGAAGGTGAAGTTACTGAGGGAAGAATTACTGAAGGTGAAATTACTGAAGGTGAAATTACTACTCCTGATTCTGGTCAAATTTTAAGTGTTCAAGCCCTTGGAAGGATTTGGCAAGCCTTATTTCGATACTCACAACGTACCCAGTTTGGCTCATTGGTTCAGCTGTTAGGAGATTTGGAGATAGGTAAAATTCAAACTACTTCTGAATTGCGGTCGCGCTTAGGAGAAATAGGGGTCGAACTACAGGTTGATGTGCCAAGTAGTGAGCCAGCAAGTATCGTGCCAAATAGTATCCGGAATGCTGGAGACGTATTTATAACCCAGCAAAGTACCAGTCCACCAACTATTTTACAACTTGACGAATCTTTAGAAGAAAGCGTGTCAACATCAGAAAACGATGATTTGGCTACCGTAGCGTTGCCGATGCAGTTAATGGATTTAGAAGATGCTGGAATTACAGATGTAGGACGACAGCGAAGTCACAACGAAGATAATTTTGGTATTGAAACAAATATTAATAAAATTCAATTACCCAAAAATCGAAGCATTGCTGCTCGCGGATTGTATATTCTTTGTGATGGGATGGGTGGACACGATGGAGGTGATGTAGCTAGTGAATTGGCTGTGAGTAAATTGCGGCAATATTTTCAAACCCATTGGGATGGAAATCAATTACCTACGCAAGATATTATTCATCAAGGTGTAATAGCAGCTAATCAAGCGATTTATGAAATCAATCAAAAAGGTGCGCGTTCCGGTGTTGGACGTATGGGCACAACTTTGGTGTTGTTATTAATTCAAGACACAAAAGTAGCTTTGGCTCATGTGGGAGATAGTCGTCTTTATCGCTTAACTCGCAAAGGGGGGTTAGAACAAATAACGGTAGACCACGAAGTTGGACAGCGGGAAATGGCTAGGGGGGTGGAACGTAGCATTGCCTACGGTCGTCCTGATGCTTACCAGTTGACTCAAGCTTTGGGCCCTCGTGATGAAAATTCAATTGACCCTAGCATACAGTTTATTGAGATAAACGAAGATACCCTTTTTCTGCTGGCCTCGGATGGACTATCTGATAATGATTTATTGGAAATGAACTGGCAGACTCATTTATTAAACCTGCTCAGTTCTGGTGTTGATTTGTCTAAGGGGGCTAAGGAGTTAATTGAGTTGGCAAACACGTACAATGGTCATGACAACATAACTGCTGTATTAGTTCGGGCAAAAGTACGTCCTAATTTGGAGGGAAGGTGAGGACAATTCAAAATTCAAAATTCAAAATTCGCAATTACCAATTACCAATTAACAGTCAACCGTCAACAGTCAACCGTCAACCGTCAACCGTCAACAGTCAACAAATATTTAAATTGTGGTTACCCTGACGCTGTTAGAAGCGCAACAAAAAAAACCACTGCAACAGTGGAGTTTTGATGATGCGACATTTATCCGAGTTGGTCGGGCTACTGATAATCATGTGGTTTTGACCGATAGTTTGGTTTCGCGCCAGCATTTGGAGTTGAAAAAAATTAGTTCTGCTAATGGTGATAGTTGGCAGTTAATTAGTAAGGGCACTAATGGCACTTTTGTTAATGGCGCTTTGGTGACTCAATGTATGCTTCCAGAAAATTGTGTGGTGCAGTTGGCTAAGGGGGGACCTTTTCTAAAAATTGAATTTAATTTGGCTGGGACTTCTACTACTAAGCCGGAGATAAATTCCCCTGCTTCAAAAACATTGGTTCCAAAATCTGGGGCTGTTCCTGCTTCCATTTGCACTCACGAGAATAATCCTGCTGGTAATTTATTTTGTATCCACTGCGGTGAGCCTTTAATAGTTCAACAAACTATACGTAACTATAAGGTATTAAGAACTCTGGGACAGGGTGGTATGGGTACTACTTTCTTGGCTTGGGATAGTGCGGGTGAAATTACTGGATTGCCGCAGGTGCTGGTTTTGAAGCAAATGAATGCGGATATGGCGAAAATTGCTAAGGCACAAGAATTATTTGAGCGGGAAGCTGTTACGCTTAAATCTCTTAGCCACCCTGGTATTCCTAAATATTATGATTTTTTCTTAGAAAAAGGTAAAAAATATTTGGCTATGGAATTAATTCATGGTCAGGATTTAGAAAAACTTGTTTATATAAAAGGTCCAGTGACACCTCGACAGGCAATTGACTGGATGATACAAACTTGCGATATTTTAAGTTATCTCCATAGTAAACAACCACCGCTTATCCATCGCGATATCAAGCCTGCCAATTTGATGATGCGAAATGCTAACAATAGTATTGCTGTGCTGGATTTTGGCGCGGTGAAAGAAATTGGTACGGCTCCGGGCACTCGTATTGGTGCTGAAGGATACTGCGCTCCTGAACAGGAAAGGGGGCAACCTCTTACTCAATCAGATTTATATGCTATTGGACCGACGTTGATTTTTTTACTTAGCGGCGAAAATCCTTTTAAGTTTTATCGTCAACGGGGTGGGAGTTATAGGTTTGATGTTGGTGTCATTCCTACTATTAGTTCTGGATTAAAGGAAGTTATTGACCGGGTAACGCAACCTCTTCCTAAGGATAGGTATCAGACTGCTGGGGAGTTGTCTAATGCTTTAGCTAAGGTGAATTCGTAGGTTGGGTCTCGCAAAGCCTCGACCCAACATTCCAGGCGTCTGTCGTGTTTTCTTGTTGGGGTTTTTTATTGGAGTTTTTGTTGGGAATTTTTTGTTGGGGTTTTTATTGGGATTTTTTGTTGGGGTCTTTATTAGGGTTTTTGTTGGGATTTTTTGTTGGGGTCTTTATTAGGGTTTTTGTTGGAATCTTTTGTTGGGGTTTTTGTTGGGGTTTTTGTTGGGGTCTTTATTGGGGTCTTTATTGGAATCTTTTGTTGGGGTTTTTATTGGAATCTTTTGTTGGGGTTTTTGTTGGGCGGGCAGGGATGCCCACCCCACAAGAATAAGTTTATCTAGAAGTGTAATGCATTCCGAATTTGCATGGATGGTGCTTATGCCTCTAAACCATGCTGGAATGCTCGCTTATTACAGTAAGCAAGTAACGGCGCAGTTACAATAAGCAAATAAAGAATTGTTCACTAATGAATTACTACCCTCTTGTGGGGTGTAATTTCTTTACGCCTATTACTATAGACGCCTATTAGAAGTAATGAATATAAATATCCATTAAAGGGCATATCTATAACCCATCACCACAAAAAGTAATTGGACTTTCTTTTATTTGCAAATCCCTGATAGCGCAATTGCAATAAGCGAACTGCTGCTGATGTATTCACATAAACAGGATACTTCCATACAGAAGGGTTATGCGCGATTGATTTATTCTTCGTCCCATGCTTCTACAGATAAGAGTTCGCTAACTGGGTCTTGCATTGTAAAACCAAATTCAAATAATTCAGCTTTCCAATACTGCCAGTCGTTACCAAATAGCAATGCTATTTTCCAAATGCTGTCGCTGGGTTTGATGATTTGTGATTCAACGAGTGATTGCACATTACGCTGCAATTTCACCATTGGGTGAGCAACTTTCTGAGTCATAACCTCGATTAGTTTCAGATAAAATTTGGTAAATGCTTAATCAAAACTGCTTTCCGTTTTGAATCAATTGCCGATACGTAGAGTTCTGTAGTTTGGCAAAGAAGAGTCTTACCTTTACTACTATACCATAACAGACTCGACGAGTTGGTGTGTGATTTGGTTTTGTTCGGTAATTACCACCAAGCCAACCAAACTTCAGAGTAGCAGTTATTGTTGACGTTTAACTAAAAAGCTAATAGTCTTGCTACCTGGATTTTTTACAAGCGTTGAAACTGCTTGTACAATCCCACCTGTTGCTGCTGTTGTTGGCGTTATTTCTAACAAACCCATATAAAAAGGGGTTTATGATTGATTTTTCAGGTAAAGGGTGAATTTGTAGATACCTATAAATGTTCACCTTTTATATTGAAACTCTATCACAGAATATCGCAAACATGTGTATTTCTACAAAAAGACGATGATTTTTTAGGAAAACTTAAGAATTCCTACTACTATTTTGGATGTTGTGTAAAGATGCATCTGTCTGTTGAGGTATTTTTGCTGCACCCTTACTGAAGTGGAATGTAGCGTCTTTATCTTACAAAGGCAAGTCTAGCACCCTTGATTCAGATTGAGTATCCGAAAAAATACCAAAGTCATACTAATTTATGACAACTATCTAGAGTCTGAATTGGATTTGTAGTCTAAGCATCAAAATGTAGAGAGGTTATATGTAGAGACTCAACATGTAACGTCTCCCGATTCTATGTGTAGTCTTAGTGTCAAAATGTAGAAGTTTTATATGTAGAGACGTTACGCCAAAAAAGACGTTACATGTAACGTCTCTACATTTTTATAGGGTTTGCTGCAATTCCTCGATTGTATTTACGGTGAGAATATTTTGAATTATTTCATTTAAAGTCTCTAAATCGGATATTTGAGCTATTTGCGGCATTAACTGCAGTCCGTCGCTGCCAAATTTGACTCTCAACATCGTTTCAATGTTTGATAAGGCTTGCTCTTGTCGTCCTTGTTCTTTTCCACGTGCTTCTCCACTTAATTCTCCTTCTCTTAAAATTTCTTTATACCAAGGCGATTCGCGTAATACGGTCATATCCCACCTCATGATTTCTTGTACTAATGCGCTATCTATCACAAACGTAGCAAAAAATGCCAAAACTGTTTCGAGCTCTTCTAATTGGTTTTCTGTACGTATAATTTGTAGTGCCTCTCTTATTGTAGATTCGTCCTCTCCTCCTTTGAGTATGGGTACGAATGGGAGTAATGATGTAAGTTGTTGCTGGAAGGCTACATTTACGTCGATTTCCCAAAGGTTTATTACGCGATAGTCTTGACGCGCTTGTAATCCGGCAATACTTGATGCGTATTGTGTGGGTATTGTTGTATCGCTATTTTTGAGAATATTAATAAGTACTGGGTATACGAGTAAATTATATTTCTCTTCTGCTAGCGCGGCATAAGAACGTATTCTACGCGGTAGAGTGCTTTTGTAGCGTAATTGTACTTCGTTGAGAAGTAAAAATTCTCGGTATTGGGGACTTTCTACGCGGATTAAAACGTCACTTTGTCGAGTTATCCATTGAAATTCTGGGTTAAGAATTTCACCTGCAACTATGTCTGGAATTTGTGTTACCCATCTTGCCAAATTATTTGGTGCTAGGCTTATTAACCTTTTTGTGCTTACATCTGCGGGTTTTGTCATAATGTGTAGACGCGACGAATTTTAGTATTTTATTGTTATTTCTAATGTTTGAATAAGAAGAAATTTTAATTCTTTTTAGAGAGAGTTTTTATTCGTTTTGATGTAATATTTATGAGTTAAAACTAATACAAAATGATATTTGTAAGCTTTATTCGCTGCTTGGATTTGTGTATCAATTTTATAGCCAGCAAACAGTAGCTGAGAATTTACAGCGGATTTCGAGTGATTGAACTACAATCGGGCAATCGTGTGGTTCGGACAATCAGGCTATCAGGCAATCGTCTGCTTCGAGCAATCGGGCAATCGTGTGGTTCGGACTATCGGGCTATCAGACTATCGGACTATGAGGCGGGCAAGGATGCCCACCCCACAAGAGTTGTTGTAATACTAATGTTTTTACTTAGCTTTGCTTGTACGTTAATAAGGCGTACGCTCGCACACGTAGGTAATACTCTAAAATATTTAAATAATTAAAGTAAGTATTATCACTTAAAATAGGCTTTTCTGAGATTAACAGTAAAAATTTTGCTTGTGGGTGATAGTTACTAGGTGTTGCCTGGGTATTCTATAAACGAGAGTTGATTTTCGCTCTGGAATACGGTAACTACAGTCAAGGGTGAGAGATGGCTAGTTCTGAAAAAGAATACATGGAGGCTCGGTCTAAAAAGCTACAGCAGCGGCAAAAAATTGTGGGTTTTGTGTCGATTGTATCTTTTTTTGGCTCTACGGCGTTTGCGGCGGTTCCAATTATCCAACAAGCTACTCAAAATTTGAAGCCAGCAGCAACAGTTGTTTCGGCTGAATCTGTTTTGCGGCAACGAGAGCAGGGTTTTGAGGCGGTTCTGCAACGGGAGCCTGAGAATAAAACAGCACTTGAAGGTTTGGTAGATGTACGGTTACAACAGAGGGATGGTAAAGGAGCTATTGAACTTTTGGAAAAGTTGGTGAAAACAAATCCTGATAAACCTGAATATAAAGCGATGCTGGAGAAGCTGAAAAAACAAGTGGCTAGTCAAAAGGAGGTTAAAAAGTAGCTAGCAGATAGTCAATATATCAAGACTTTTTTGATTGAAACTACTAGCTAGATGCTCTGATTAATTCAAACGGTGGCGAATATTAGCGACTATAGGAAGAGAATCGAGTCCACGTTCGACTAATTCAGGAATTTGGGACAAACTACTAATGATTTCTTTGGCAAAATTGTATTTTTCATCGTCACCGTGATTTACGGTTAAGTATTCAAGTAGTTCTAAAGCATAGTCTGGGAAGTCGAGTACATCAGCAATACAAGCTAATTTTAAGATATTTGATGGAGTCTGGAACGATGATGTCATATCTTCTTTAATTAAATCACGAAAGTATAAAGCATCAGCCCAAAGTAATTGACCATTTCTATTTGGAGAATAAATTGGCGAATTAGCACGAGGATATCTACTTAAACCAATCAGGTCAAATAGAGAGAATTTGTTTTTCCTCATGAAAAAATCTACATCAGAAAATAAAGGTTGATTTACATATAACGGGGAAAATTCTACTTCAGTTTGAACAGCTAAAACACTACGTTGTAATAATTGTGATGCACCTTCTAAAATATGTAAATCTGCCCCTTGAACATCTATTTGCAAAAAATCTATTGTTTGTATTCCTTCTTTCTGACAATAACTGTCTAAGGTTGTAGTTTCTATCTCGATAGTGTAATCAACACTAAAAGCATCTCCAAGAAACTGGAATCTCTCTAACAAAGCAAAATTCGGTGCATATAGTGACGTACAACCTAAGAATTTCGTTACATATAATGGATATGAACCAATAGAATTATTTAGTGCAATAGGAATATGTTTTTCCTACCAATTTACCTGTCTTACTGCTAAATTTTCATTTGCTGAATCACAAGCATCAGTATCAACTTCAAAACCATAAATCGTTAGATTGGGGGCTAGTTTAACCCATCTGCCAGAGCAATAATCATCTTCACTTGAAATTTTACGCGAACCTACAATACCAATAGTAATATTAACTTGTTCTAGCTTACCGTTGGCCTTGATAAATGGAATAAACAAAGACATCCCATTTTTCCTTTACATATTGTTTTTATATTAAAGCATAATTTTTTTTGTATAATGACATTATTAATTTAAAATGTTAAAACAGATTTAATAACTTTTTTTAATAGACTGGATAGCAAGCTTTTCATCATAACTAAAGCTAGGTTAAAATTTTTATCTAATAAACAAGAGATAACTAAATAGAGGACTATTTTATGGACAGTAAAATTTTAAGTTCAGAACTCAATCATCTTATTCCTGCGGAGATTAAAAACGATGAACTCTACAATATTCTTAATAGAATTGCAACAAAAGAAAATATTAAAACATTTTTAGAAATAGGCTCCTCTTCCGGAGAGGGAAGTACTGAAGCTTTGGTCACCGGACTTAGGCAAAATAAAAATCAGCCAATGTTGTTTTGCATGGAGATTTCAACCACTAGATTTGCGGCTCTTCAGAAAAACTACGAGAATGATAGTTTTGTTAAGTGCTACAACGTGTCATCAGTTTCCTTGGATAAGTTTCCAAATGAAAAGGAAATCGTTAATTTTTACACAAGCAATCAAACCAATTTAAATCTTTATCCACTAACTCAGGTTCTTGGCTGGCTACAACAGGATATTGATTATGTTAAAAACTCTGGTGTCACAGTTAATGGTATTAAAAAAATTAAAGAGGATAATAATATTGATGATTTCGATTTTGTTTTAATTGATGGTTCTGAATTTACTGGCTTTGCGGAGCTAGAAGAAGTCTACGGAGCTAAATTTATTTGTCTTGATGATATCAATACATTTAAAAATTATCAAAATCATTATAAACTTTTATCCGATACAAACTACGTTAAAATTGCCGAAAATCGTTTCTTGCGTAATGGATATTCTATATTCCAGAAAGTTAATAATATAGATAGTTATTTCTTTAATACCGAAACGACAGAACAGCTTCTTCTGAGTAAACTCATTAGACCAGGAATGACAGTTTTTGATGTGGGTGCTAACATCGGAGACTACTCAATTTTATTGAGTAAGCTAGTTCGCGATTCTGGAAAAGTATATTCATTTGAGCCAACATCAAATATTTTTAATCAATTGCAGCAACGATTGTCTCAATCTAAGTGTAATAATGTTAACGCATTTTCATTCGCGATTTATTCAGAAAATACACAAATAGAGTTTAATCAATTCCCTGAAGAATACTCAGCTTGGAACAGCCTTGGGAAACCGGAAATGCTAAACCCAAATGGTTCCGGAGAATATGTGCCAATCGTCAATAGCGAGATTGTTAAGGCAATCAGTCTTGATTCATTTTGTGAAGAACATGATATTAAAACTATTGATTATTTAAAAATTGATGTCGAAGGAGCAGAAAGTGATGTATTGCAAGGAACAACTAAATTACTAAGTAAAAAAGCCATTCAATTTATTCAATTTGAAATTTCCCAAAAAATGTTGGAAGGATTCAATCGTAGTGCAAAATCAACTTTTGATATTTTGAAAAATAATGGATACGAATGTCACCGTATAACCAGAAATGGAGAAATAGGAGAGAAAATTTACGATTCTAATTCGTTTTATGAAAATTATATTGCTTTTCCTTCATTGCCTATTAACTTTTTTACAATTGTTTTAAACGGTGAGCCTTTTATCCGCTATCATATTGACGTGTTTAAACAATTACCTTTTAAATGGCATTGGCATATTGTTGAAGGAGTGGCAGATTTAAAGCATGATACTGCATGGAGTGTTAGGCTGGGTGGATATGTTAGTGATGAGATTCATCGTAATGGACACAGCTATGATAGTACCAAAGAATATTTAGATGAGCTAGCGCAGTTGTATCCTGATCACATTACAATTTACCGCAAGCCAGAGGGAATTTTTTGGGATGGAAAGCGAGAAATGGTGAATGCACCATTGGTAAACATTCAAGAAGAATGCTTACTATGGCAAGTAGATGTAGATGAACTTTGGACTGTTGAACAGGTTTGCACTACAAGACAAATATTTATTAATAATCCGGAAAAAACTGCAGCTTTCTACTGGTGCTGGTATTTTGTCGGGGAGAATTTGGTAATTAGCACTCGTAACTGTTATGCACAAAATCCTCAACAAGAGTGGTTGCGTACTTGGAAATTTAAACCTGGAGCATTCTGGGCTGCACATGAACCTCCGCTGCTAGTTGAAAGTTTACCAGATGGTAAATTGAAAAATATTGCAGCCGAAAACCCATTTTCACACGATGAAACTGAACAATTTAATTTAATTTTTCAGCATTTTGCCTATGTCACTTCAGAGCAATTGTGCTTTAAAGAGCAATATTACGGTTATCAAAATGCTGTTTCACAATGGCAAGAGTTACAAAAACAAACTAAATTTCCGGTGTGTTTACGTGAATACTTTGCTTGGGTGGCTGATAATACTCAGGTCGATACTGCCAATTCAATGGGTATAGTGCCAATTGCACAAAGGAATTTTCAGAGCAATCAATGGCGCTTTTTACGAGCAGATGAAATACCCAATAAACTAAAAAAAATACCAATAGTTATAGTAGATGGTGTGTTTTTTCAATTGTATCAAACTGGTATTGCTCGTGTTTGGAAATCTTTACTAGAAGAATGGGCTAATAACTGCTTTGCTCAACATATTATTGTACTTGACCGTGCGGGAACTGCCCCTAAAATTCCTGGCATTAGGTATTGTACCGTACCAGCCTATGATTATAATAATACTGATGCTGACAGAGCAATGCTGCAACAAGTTTGTGATGCAGAAGAAGCAAATGTCTTTATTTCTTCTTATTACACAACACCAATTACAACTCCTTCAGTTTTCTTAGCGTATGATATGATTCCCGAGGTTATGGGATGGGATATGAGAAATTCCATGTGGCAAGAAAAACATCGAGCTATTCAACAGGCCTCTTCTCATATGGCAATTTCACAAAATACATCTCGAGATTTGGTAAAGTATTTTCCTGATATTCCTTTGGGGTCTGTTAGCGTTGCTTATTGCGGAGTTCAAAGTATTTTTTCCCCCGTAGATTCAGAACAAATTACTGCTTTTAAAAGCAAGTACGGTATTAACAAACCTTACTTCATTTTGGTGGGTGGTGGTAGTGGTTACAAAAATAGCATTTTGTTCTTTCAAGCTTTTGCTCAGTTGCCAAGTAAATATGGATTTGAAATTATCTGTACTGGTTCTGGAGGTTTACTGGACTCTCAATTTAGAGAGTATACATTTGGCTGTAATATCCATATGCTACAACTAAGCGACGAAGAATTAGTACTTGCCTACTCCGGAGCATTAGCCTTGGCTTATCCTTCTAAATATGAAGGCTTTGGAATGCCTATAGCTGAAGCAATTGCTTGTGGTTGTCCTGTGATTACTTGTCCTAATGCCTCAATCCCAGAAGTTGGAGGAAAGTCTGTAATCTATGTTAATGATGATGACGTTGAAGGAATGGTAAATGCTTTATGTGACGTACAAAAACCTAGTATTCGTCGCTCCTTAATTACTGCGGGTTTACAACAAGTAAAACAGTTTTCTTGGTCAAATATGGCAAAAATAGTTGGTTCAGTATTAATTGACACTACTTTGCTATCCTTAAATTTAAAAAAGGATAATTTTATTGTTTTCCCTGATTGGTTGCAGCCTGAAGAGTTAATTTGTTCCGAATTAGAACTGGCTATTAAAGCTATAGCAAACTCTTTGAATAGCAAAAATACAACCTTACTGATTGATACTAGTAATATATCTTACGAAGATGCTGAAATGATGCTATCTGCTATTATGATGAGTTTGTTGATGCAAGAAGATTCTGAAGTTATCGAAGAGCTAGAAATTTCTTTAGTTGGAGAACTTGCTGATGTACAATGGGAAACTCTACTAACTCGCATTAAAGCAAAAATTGTTTTAAAGTGCGAAAATCAACATACAATTGCCAGCGTACAAGCCGAAAAACTTCCTTCTACTGAAGCTTTAGACTTTTCGTACTCTTAGTATAAAGACACCAAAAGCGCTTGCTACAAAAACAATTTGTTTGTAGTAAGCGCTTTATCATCTCAAACAGATATTTACAGACCGTGTTGGAAGCTAGAAATCTCTAAAACCCAATATAATTTTGCCACATTTGCTCATACGCCCTTTCCATCTCACAAGCAAATTGTTTTGCATTCCAAAGGGGTGCTGTTTGCCTTGACTGGCGTAACTTCCAAGCAATTTCTTGCCTTAAAGTCGTATCTTTACCTAAACGCACACCCCATTCGATATATTCTTCATCGCTCCAAGCTATACCTTCTGTAATTCCTGCATTCATCATCATTGTGTAACTGTTACGAGCCGCAAATTGTTGACCAACTCTTGTTACTAATGGAATACCCATCCACAGAGTTTCTAAAGTTGTTGTGGCTCCATTATAAGGGTACGTATCTAATACAATATCGGCAATACCAAGATTGGCACGGTGAATTGCTTCCAGGGGAACATCAGAAAGAAATCGCAATCTCGAAGCATCTACGCCTTCTTCCGTTGCTATTTCATAAAAAAAGTTTTTTAAAGACTCTTCCTTTGCAACGCCTTTAATTAAAAAGTAACTATTTGGTACTTCTTTAATAATTCGCATTTGCAACTTGGCTGTATTTGTATGACGTTTATAACTTCTTTGAGCGCTAAGAAATACAATCGCATCACTAGGAATATTTAGGGTATCTCGCCGAATGTTTGGCACACCTACTTCAAATCCTTCTACAGCTATATATGTTTGAGGTAAGCGCCAGATTTTTTCTGAATAATATTCTTCTGCATCCTCTGGTAAAACATAGGGGTCGGCAATAAAATAATCAACATTGGGAATTCCTGTAGCATCCCAGCCTAACCATGTTACTTGAATTGGTGCGGGTTTGACAGCGAGAACTTCGCAGTTAACATCTAAAGTTATGCTATCTAAATCAATCAGAATATTAATTTCATCATTATAAATTTGCTCTACAGCTTCATTACTGTACATTGCATGGTTAACTTTATCCACTTGAGATGTATACCATTGATGCAGTGGGTCGGAGCTTTTATCATTGTTAATAAAATAGCCATAAAGCTCAAAACGCTCGCGGTCATGATATTGAAATAACCATCGCGCTAACCAGCCCACAGAATGACCTTTAAGACAATAGGATAGGTAGCCAATTTTTAATTTTTTAGGTGTTATGCATAGACCTTGAATTTTTTGATACCGCTGACGACATTTTTCAACGTCCTCTCTAGCATAAATTTCTGCATTTTTTTGGCATAATTTAGCAAGTTTATTTTGTATTTGTCTGTCATGTTTTGGAGTATCTCGAAAGTATGGAGCAAAAAAATATGAATTGAAGAGTTGTGATACCTCAACAGACCTCAGCCCCGTTTTATTTTCATCTACTAGTTTTTGTAAAAGTAGCTCATGTTTTTCAAAAAAATTATATGCTTCTTCCCAATAGCCTCCAGCAGTCATCAAACCTCTTATAATTAATTGGTTAGTTGATATTAAATCTGGTAATTCAGCTACTAAAGAAGCACATAATTTCGCTGTTTTTATCCCTTTGTCATATTCACCTGCATTTTGATAAAATGTCGCTAAATGGCGCAAAACCTCAGTATTATTAGCATCTATTTTTAAATATAGTTCCGCCAAGTTTGCTGCTATAGAAGGTTGCCATTTAGTATGAGCAATTTTAATAGTTGCAGGTAGCAATATACTTAAAAAAGACATAGTCTGTTTGCCATCTTTTATAAAAGGCAAACAAGCTTCTACTAATTCCAACGTAGATGAATGTAAAGGTGCAAAATCCAAAATACTTCGCAACATATCCATCATTAGCTCAAATTCTATGGACATATTTTGGTCTGAAATTAGTAGCTCAACTAATTCTAAAAGATTTTTTAATCCTTCTTCTAAATCCGTTTTTAGGGTAATAGATAATAAAACTAAGCATAAAAAATTATTTATATCTGTCGGACAAAGTTCTTTAATCTGTTGCCTAATTGTCCGAGATGTCGTATATTCTTCTAGGATGTAGTACCTTTGTGCTTCCTTTTGTAAGAATTCTATTAATTCAACATTCCACATTTCAACCTGTTTTGGCTCACCTTCCATCATGGCTATCAACCAAGTTGTTTGAGCCTCAGCTTGTTCCCCTTGCAATAACAAAATCAATCCGAGATGCCAATAGTAAAACTTAACATCTGGCTCCGCATCAATTGCCTGTTCATAAAGTGCAATTGCTTGAAAATAATTACCTTGAAGTCGATATTTTTCAGCTTGCTGATGCCATCTTTCTGGAAAAATTACAACTGTTTGACTATCCATAAACGATTAATACTATTTTGGAGAAACATCTGTTAATATCATTGTTTTTAATTTGAATAAAAATATTTCATAACAAATTAAAATTATAACAATGACTCTATAAAAATCTCACAACAAAATGAGTAGCGTTATGTTCACACTACCCACTTTATCGACGTCATGCTAAAAAGATGACAAATGTTGAAACAGCAATTTGTCTCTTTTTATCTATTTCCTACCTAAGTCGTCGTATCCGGTTATACCAGTTTTCTCGCAAGTCGTTGCACCGTAAAGAGTTGCAGCTGCTGGAGTCGCTAGAACTGGAACCTCAGATTCACAAGCTAAAGCAGTTGTTAATACCTCAGTACCTGTACCTGTACCACCTAAAATAGTACCTACATAACCGAAGTAAGATTTTAGTGCAGGCTTGATTGCAGCAGCCCAATTTGCAACTAAATCAGTAGAATTGCCTGTCACTTTAACATCGTATTTGTAATTCTCCGTTTGGGTTCTAATCCCAATACCAACAGCTTGAACGGTGCTAGCAAATCCGGCAGCTTCCAGAAAATATGCTTGTTGAGCACGGTTGATTGCACCGATGTTGTTTCTAGCTTCAGACTGCTTTGCTTTAGAAACCTGACCCAACAGAGAAGGTAGCGCAATCGCAGCTAAGATGCCGATAATAATTACTACTACTAGCAATTCAATCAGAGTAAAACCTTCTTCGCTTTTTTTCTTGCGGTTTAAGTGTTGAAGAAATTTTGCTTGTAATTCAGGTTTGATTAGTGGTTTCATGTTAAGGGTTTCCTTTGCTAAATGTTTGATTTCATTTCTTCTAGATTTAACTTACCCACTTAAGTTCCAATTCATATCACTGTCTGTAAAAAAAATGATTGCATTTTTTAGCTACTTACATCTTTAAACAAGATTTCCAAGCCACACTTCCCTACTGTGGTTGGGGAGAGGATATAAAGGTTTTAGGAAGTGTGCGCGATTGGTGCTCAATGATGACTTTTAAGCTGAGGGCTCCAAAAGTACGTACAGAAACACTTCTAGCTGGCTAAGAATTTTTTTTACTTCATTCCAAGCTTCCTGGTCGCTTGTTGGCTCTAGCGTTACAGGATTTAACGGTCTAATTTTTCTCCAACGCTCCACTATTAATTGAATTGGCTGTACTCCATCCCAAAGAGGTAAGATGCAAGCAGCAAGAGTGCTATCTATTTCAACAGGTGTGTTTGTTGGCAAACTTATATAATCGCTGAATCGAAATACTCGCTTCTCCTTGACGCACTCGGTCAAGACTCCTTTTACCTTAGGTTTTCGCAATTGAGGATGGAGATGTACCCGTCCATTAAGCCAGTCTGATTCTGTCCACTCAGAAATAGTTACACCTGATTCATCTTCATTGGGATGACCGCACCAAAAATCTAGCAGGCGATTTATAGGTTGTAATAATTCAAACAGATGTAATTTCTGCTCAGTATTCATTTCTGGTAAAGTTAACCCCAGACATACTGGTAAATTCTCTGGTTCTTTGAATAAATCCATTACCTCCCAGTGTCGCCAATTTACCATGCTGATAAATTCCAAATCAGATTCTCGAAACATTGAAAACATATCGGGAATCATAAAACCGTTATCGCTCTGAAGCAGATAATTCATTAAAACAGATTGTTGACCACCTTCGGATTCATAAGCATTGTTCCAAGTCCTAGTTTTTAGGTCTACTCCATCCTTTAAGGATTTCATTGTTGCTAAAGCAAATTCAACTTCTAAGTTTCCAGGATTAGTTTCTGTTAATCCCATAATGCTAAAAACTTTTTGAGCACGGAAAAATCCAGCCCTTTGCAGGGCACTATGCAAGTTACTACGGATAATTCCTTTTGGCTTGAGAACAGATTTCAAAATTTTTAGCGCTGCAACTGGGTTGGGTAACAAGTAAAGCATTTCATCCGCATTGATATAGTCAAACTCCATCCCCAAGCTTTGCAAGTCGTACACAGAAAGAACATGGAATTCTGTGTTGTCAAATCCATGATATTCCAAGCGATGGCGTGCTAATTTTACAGATTCCTCGGAAATATCAATCCCAACAATTTTGCTTCCTGGATTTGCTTCTGCCAATATTAAAGATTTATAGCCACTTCCGCATCCCGCATCCAAAATTACCTTATCTTTGGTGTCCACAACCTTTTGGTATCTTAAATAGTAAGAAGTTATAAGGTTATGAACAAACAGGCTGTTTGAGTCATCCCTAGGATTTTCCTCTAAAGGAACTCGTGGATAAGGTGAAGTTTCATATTGCTGGCGAATTTTCTCCATTAATTGCGATACTTGACTTTCCATTGATTTTTCTCCTTGTACCAGCCATTTCAGCGCCACCTACTGCTTTTAAGTTAAATAACTTTTTAAGCTAGGTATATTTCTGAATTTTATTATTCCCACTTTTTAAAGATTTCTAACACTCACAGAAATTTATCCAAAAATATACTTACTGTGCATAAATAAAAAATACACATGTAGAGACGCGATTAATCGCGTCTCCACTAATCTGTGTGTTTCATATAATCTGTAGGCCTCACGACAAAACTTTCTACTCATCCATTGTTTGCTATGCTATACTAAATCATAGTCGTTATGAGTTTATATAAATTGTCATGACAAAACCAGCAGTAGAAAACTTAGTAATAATAGGCTCCGGTCCAGCAGGGTATACAGCAGCTATTTACGCGGGAAGAGCAAACCTCAAACCCGTCGTATTCGAGGGTTTTCAAGCTGGTGGTTTACCCGGAGGGCAATTAATGACGACAACAGAAGTCGAGAACTTCCCAGGCTTCCCAGAAGGTATTACCGGGCCGGACTTGATGGACAGAATGAAGGCACAAGCCGAGCGTTGGGGGGCAGAATTATATACAGAGGATGTTATCGAAGTAGATTTCAGCCAACGTCCTTTTACTGTTCGCTCAGAAGAAAGAGAATTCAAAACCCATAGTATTGTAATAGCCACTGGTGCGACCGCAAAACGTTTAGGCTTACCTAGCGAGCATACATTTTGGAGTCGAGGAATTTCCGCATGTGCAATTTGTGACGGAGCAACACCGATTTTTCGCGGAGTAGACTTAGCGGTAATTGGTGCTGGAGACTCAGCGCTAGAAGAAGCGATTTATTTAACTAAATACGGTTCTAAAGTCAACTTGCTTGTACGTTCAGAGAAAATGCGAGCATCTAAAGCCATGCAAGATAGAGCGTTGGCTAACCCCAAAATCGAGGTTCATTGGAACACCGAAGTCGTGGATGTATTTGGTAACGGTCCAATGGAAGGGGTACACATCCGTAATAATAAAACCGGTGAAGTCAGAGAATTGCATGTCAAAGGATTATTTTACGCTGTTGGTCACACTCCCAACACTTCTTTATTTAAAGGTCAGTTAGAACTGGACGAAGTTGGCTATATTGTTACCAAAAACGGCTCAGTGGAAACTAGCGTAGAAGGCGTATTTGCAGCAGGTGACGTACAAGACCACGAATTTCGTCAAGCAATTAGTGCAGCAGGTACAGGTTGTATGGGAGCAATGCTGGCTGAAAGATGGTTGTCAGCAAATGGCTTAGTCCAAGAATTCCATCAAGAAGACCATACCCCAGACAACGAACTAGAAGGTCAACAACTAGCGACAAAAGCTTCTGAAGAATTTGACCTGAATTCAACACGTCACGAAGGTGGTTTCGCACTAAGAAAATTGTTCCACGATAGCGACCGTTTGCTGGTTGTTAAATATGTTTCTCCTGGTTGTGGTCCTTGTCGTACTCTTAAACCCATATTAAATAAAGTGGTGGACGAGTACGATGGGCAAATCCACTTTGTAGAAATTGATATCGACCAAGACCGAGACATAGCTGAAAACGCTAAAGTCTCCGGAACCCCGACAGTACAGTTCTTTAAAAATAAGGAACTAGTTAAGGAAGTTAAGGGGGTTAAGCAGAAGACCGAGTACCGTCAGTTGATTAACAGCCATCTGTAGGAGGAACCCCACCCCTTCCGTGCAAGCCTAGCATGTACACACAAATCTATAAATCCCTTTACTAAAGTGAGGGCTAAAAGCTAAAACCCGTTTTTAACGGGTTGGAACCTTGGTTTAAGTACAAATTCCAACCCGTTGAAACGGGTTTAAACCCTGGCTCAAGCACAAATTCAAACCCGTTTCAACGGGTTTCAGCTTTTAGCCCTCACTTTAGTTCAGGGATTTATGAATTTGTGTGTACATGCTAGGCTTGCGGGGAGAGTGCTACGAAGTTTTTAATCAGAGAAAATGCTTACCCTATAGAAATTATTAGAACTTTTCTATTCCAAATAATTTTGCTTTCTAGAATAAAAAAGTGAGAAGATAAGGGCGATAAGCAAACAAAATCTATGCCCAGAAAGATTCGAGAGTTTAAAGCCCAAGTTGCGCGTGAAGGGTTTGTTTATCAACCCAAACGTGGCAAAGGTAGTCACGAACGATGGCGACACCCTTTACTCAGAAAAACATTGACAATAGCAGGTAAGGATGGAGATGATGTGCCACCTTACTTGGAAAAGCAATTGGAAGACTTATTGGCTAAACTAGAAGAGTTGAGGGAGGAAGAGGACTCATGACTCGGTATAGCATGGTTGTTCAATGGTCAGACGAAGACCAACTTTTTTTAGTCACGATACCAGAGTTTGCTGAACTCGTTGTTATGCCCTGTACCCACGGCAGTACTCGCTCAGAAGCAATTCAAAATGGTGAAGAAGTTATTGAAATGTACCTGGAAGCTTGGCAAGCGGAAGGTGAATCAATACCTGAAGCAAAAACACTTCAAATTGCCTAATGATAGGAGTAGTTTACGTCCTGAAACTATGCACCATAAGATTGCTGTAGTAATCCTATATATTGAAATAATATTGTACTCATGTAATTTTATATTGACTTATTGTACCAAAAAAGGTACGGTATGTAATATTCAGTATGAACTTATCTAGCGTTTCCTAAGCAAATGAGTTATGCCTAAATCCTTTTTACCAGAGTTAAGGATTTTAAAGGTGTACCTCACCAGCTTGGGAACTGTTATATAAGAGCCTATGTGATTTTATGGGTGTTTCTTATACATCGTTGCTGTGCGACGGTGGACAATTTCTAAAGAAATGACAGATAAGCAAGTTCCAGCGAGCTTCTACCAAAATGAAAATGGCAAAGAGCCAGTCCGTGACTGATTAAAAAGTTTGGATGCGGAAGAACGTCGTTTGATTGGCATAGATATCAAAACAGTTGAATACGGTTTTCCTATCGGGATGCCGACGTGCCGTCCTATGGGGAACGGATTGTATGAAGTTCGTACTGACCTACCACAAGGTCGTAAAGCACGTGTGCTGTTCTTTATTCATCAGGGGAGTATAGTTTTGTTACATGGGTTTATAAAAAAAAAACCAGAAAACACCCAAGAAAGAATTAGATTTAGCTTTAGAGCGAAAACTGCAAGTGGAGGCAATGTGATGAAAAAAAATCCATATATCGGCTCTTCCCTTGATGACTTATTTGAGGAGGAAGGAACCCTTGAGGAAATCAACATAATTGCCATCAAACGAGTAATTGCATGGCAAATCCAGCAGGAAATGATTACAAAAAAATTGAGTAAAACAGAAATGGCGCAAAAAATGAAAACAAGTAGGTCTTCTCTTGAAAGGCTTTTAGACCCCGATAACTCATCTGTCACGCTGGATACAATTGGACGCGCTGCCAGTGTTATTGGTAAAAGGGTGAGGCTTGAACTGATAGACTAATTTTGTTTTGTATACTAATCAAATGTAGAGACTAAACATGTTTAGTCTCTACATATTTATGTATTTTTGTATAGCGCTCACAAACCAATATACGCAAGCTAAAATACTTTAACTATTAGCCTTATTCCTAAACCAAAACTTAAAACTATTATCATGACCGCTACCAAAGCTTCTCTACCGACATTTCTAAATTTTTCTAAAAAAGCCAATCTTTCCCAGCGGATGTTGCAAATAGGATTAATCATCACCCTATTTTTTATAGTAATAGCATTTTTCGCACCCGTATTCCAAGCGTTAGGCTTAATACAAGACCCAACCGAGTTTTTATCTAACCCAATGCACCAGCCTCCTTCGCTTAAACATTTGTTTGGTACATCTCGCTTGGGTTACGATGTATTTTCCCGTGCATTATTTGGTGCTCAGGCTGCCTTGCAAGTTGTGATATTAGCTACTGCACTAAGTATGCTTATCGGTGTACCCCTAGGTATGGTCAGTGGTTACCTTGGAGGTAGGCTAGACAAGATTTTATTATTTTTAATGGATAGTATTTATACCTTACCAGGTTTACTATTGTCGGTTACCCTCGCCTTTATCGTCGGACGTGGGATATTAAACGCTGCACTAGCTATTAGTATTTCTTATATTCCCCAATACTTTCGTGTAATTCGTAACCAGACTGTGAGCGTAAAAACCGAAGTATATATAGAAGCCGCTCAAGCCTTGGGAGCGAATACCTGGCAAATCATGTCTCGGTATTTATTTTTCAACGTGATTCAAAGTGTACCAGTACTCTTTACCCTAAACGCTGCCGATGCGATATTAGTGCTTGGGGGTTTAGGCTTTTTGGGTTTAGGACTTCCGGAAGAAACACCGGAATGGGGGTATGACTTAAAAGAAGCATTGCAAGCCTTACCTACTGGTATTTGGTGGACAACACTTTTCCCAGGATTAGCGCTGACCTTAATGGTGGTGGGGTTATCCCTACTTGGAGAGGGATTAAACGAATTTGTCAATCCTCGTTCCCGGCGTGATAATAGGTAATGGTTAATTGGTAATTGGTAATTGGTAATTGGTAATTGGTAATTGATAATTGGTAATTGATAATGGCTAATAGCTAACCCTACAACCAATCCTCAATCACCCATTACCCATTACCCATTACCCATTACCCATTACCCATTACCCATTACCAATTCCCAATTTACTACCGAGAGATTTAGTGTGAAAGATAACATTACGTTAATTGCTGCTGCCGCTGGTGGCTTTATGCTTTCCGTTGCCCTTACCGGTATCCTGCGAGGTGCTCCTGTAACATCGTTAAGTACAGCAACTCATATGGGTTCTTCTTCTGTCACTTATATTACTGTAGCTCAAACTGATTCTGGGGAAGAATTTACTCTCAAAAAGAATCATTAATTAAGTAAATATATATATTCTTGGTCTTAAAAGCAGTGTCACCAGAAGTAATCGGTATTGATTTGGGAGGAACAGCAATCAAACTGGGGAGATTTGCTGAAGATGGTACTAATCTTGCTTCCTTAACTGTGGACACTCCCCAACCTGCAACTCCTAAAGCTGTATTAGAAACTATTGTGCTGGCAATTTCCAAAATTGACCCCGAAAATAAAGCTGTTGCTATCGGTTTGGGTACTCCCGGCCCTGCGGATGCGTCTGGACGTATAGCCCTAAAGGCAATTAATTTACAAGGTTGGCATAATGTGCATGTTTCAGATTATTTGGAAGCAAAAACAGGTAAAGCGACGATAATCGCTAATGATGCTAATTGTGCTGGTTTAGGTGAAGCTTGGTTAGGTGCTGGACGACGCTTTAAAAATTTTATTTTATTAACGTTGGGAACTGGTGTCGGAGGAGCAGTTTTTCTTAATGGTAAACTCTTTGTCGGGCATTATGGTGGAGCTGGGGAGTTAGGATTAATTAGTTTTAATCCTTCTGGCCCGATGTGCAATAGTGGTAATCAAGGTTCTTTGGAACAATATACTTCTGTAATTGCTATTCGTCGTCGCACCGGGAAAGAACCCGCAGAATTAGGCACTTTAGCTTCTTTAGGTGATGCTGAAGCATTGAAATTTTGGCGAAAATATGGTATGGATTTAGGAGTAGGTTTAACTAGTTTAATTTACGTATTAACACCAGAAGCTGTAATTATCGGTGGTGGTATTAGTGCAAGCTTTGAATTCTTTTTACCGACTTGTCAAGCGGAAATCGAAAAACGAGTTCTAGATACATCCCGTGATGGTTTACAAATATTAAAAGCAGAGTTGGGTAATACAGCAGGAATGTTAGGTGCCGCAAAGTTAGCTCTACAAAAGTTTTGACTTTCAACAGTCAACAGTCAACAGTCAACAGTCAACAGTCAACAATTTACAATTCGTATCCCGTAGCTTTGTGAATATAATTTAAAACTTTTTCATAGGAGTCTGGGTTGCTGAGAGGGTTGATAATAATAGGTATGCTACTATCTGGTAACCAAAATGTTATTCTCCCGTTTGGTTCCTGACAAAAGGAACTAATGGAAGTGAGGTTGATGACGTACTCATTTCTCTCGTACAATATTTTTACCCAGTAGGTATTCTCAAGTTGCACACCCGTAGCTTGTTCTACATAATCCAAAATTTTGTGATAATCTTCTAGGTTACTTTGTGGGTTAACCACAATAGGTATGGCGCTATCTGGTAACCAAAATGTTACCCTACCGTTGGGTTCGTAACAAAAAGCGTTGACGCGCTCAAAGTTAACTACGTATTCTTTCCTCTCGTAACGGACTTTAACCCAGTACGCCACAAAATTTCTTCAACCTCCCGTTAGTGTCAACGGTAATTTTAATTACATCGCCTTATTACCAGAGTATAAGCTTTCAAGTCGGATAACGTTTTGCGTAAATACTCTGGAAAAATGTTACAAACTCCCATTTATAGGGGACTCTGCTAAGAGACTTTTACTCTAGATGGTGTGCTAGAAGTGGGGTTATTGCGTGCTATCGCGGCTTCCATAAATCCTTTAAATAAAGGATGCGGTGTACTAGGACGCGATTGAAATTCCGGATGGAATTGACAAGCTACAAAGAACGGGTGCTTGGGTAATTCCACAATTTCCACAAGACGACCGTCAGGAGATGTGCCACTAATTACGTAACCTGAGTCTAGAAATAAATTGCGGTAGAAGTTGTTAAATTCATATCTATGGCGATGACGTTCGTAAACCATTTCGCTTTGATAGAGTTTGTGCGCCATTGTATTTGGTAAAATACGGCATGGATATAAACCAAGGCGCATTGTACCGCCCAAATCAACTACGTCTTGCTGCTCGGGTAAAAGATGAATTACTGGGTTTTTGGTTTCGTTATTAAACTCGCTGCTGTGAGCGTCAGGTAATCCCGCAAAGTTTCTTGCCCATTCGATTACGGAGCATTGCATACCCAAACATAAACCTAAGAAGGGAATTTGCCGTTCGCGAGCATATCTAATCGCAATTACTTTACCATCTATCCCCCTGGAACCAAATCCTCCTGGTACAACAATACCATCAACTCCGTCAAGATAATTTTGCGGGTCATCAACTTCCAAATCTTCGGAGTTAATCCAACGTAAACGCAAATCCCCACCTGTAGCGATAGAAGCGTGACGTAAGGATTCTACAACCGACAAATACGCATCACTTAACCTGACATATTTACCAACAATGGCAATTTCGACGCGATGGCTGGGAACATATAATCTGTCTACCAAAGTTTGCCATTGGCTTAGCTCTGGTTTACGCTGTTCCATGTTGAGCAAGTCTAGGGTTTGCTCAGCCAGACCTTCCCGTTCTAAAATTAACGGTACTTCATAAATGCTGCTAACGTCTTGGGAGTTAACTACACACTCTACGGGAACATCGCAAAATTCTGATAATTTATGTCGTAACCCATTTGGTAACGGACGGTCAGAGCGACAGACTAAAATATCTGGTTGAATGCCTATCGAGCGCAGTTCCTTAACCGAATGTTGGGTTGGTTTAGTTTTCATCTCACCTGCGGAAGCAATCCACGGTACTAGGGTGACATGCATGTAAACTACGTTTTGCCGTCCCACATCTTTGCGAAATTGTCTAATTGCTTCTAAAAACGGTAGGGATTCAATATCGCCTACCGTTCCGCCGATTTCGGTAATTACTACATCTGGCTTTGTTTCTCTAGCAACTCGAAGTATTCGGTCTTTAATTTCATTAGTGATGTGGGGAATCACCTGAACAGTAGCTCCGTTATAGTCGCCACGGCGCTCTTTATTGATTACGGTTTGGTAAATTAAACCAGTGGTAACGCTATTGAGACGCGACATCGATGTATCGGTAAAACGTTCGTAGTGCCCCAAATCTAAGTCAGTTTCTGCACCGTCTTCGGTAACAAATACTTCCCCGTGTTGAAACGGACTCATTGTTCCAGGGTCAACATTTAAATATGGGTCGAGTTTAACTATCGAAACCGAATAATTCCGCGATTTTAGCAACCGACCTAGGCTAGCTGCTACAATACCCTTGCCGATACTAGAAACTACACCGCCGGTGACAAAGACAAACTTAGTCATACTATTTTGGATTACAATCAACTTCTAAAAAATACATCTCGCCATTGTGCCATATGAATGGAAATTTATGATTAGCAAGCTTCTTGGAGTAATGAGTTATCAATCATATTATTTTTGTTAACTTTCTCTTGCTTGCTGCTAACATTTGCTTCATTCTTTTCTGATAATCATTTTTCTTAGGATTTTCTGTGGTTTGGTTGTGAAACAACTACTATTAGGTTTATTGCTGTTTGGTTCTGTATTCATCTCCTCACAAGCTGTTGCTAGTGAACAATCGTTGACTGTGGTTTACCCCAAGACAAACCACCAAACATCTGCTGATAAAATATTCTTCATCGGCACTGCACCACCATCTGGACAGGTTTTGATAAATGGTAGGCCGATTAACCGTAGCAAAGCTGGTCATTTTGCTCCGAGCTTCCCGTTGCAATTGGGTGAAAACATTTTTACTTTGCGATACCAAAATCAACAAATCCAAATCAAGGTGACAAGGGTTTCGACGCAACCTGAAACTCCCCAGGGATTAG
Organism: Scytonematopsis contorta HA4267-MV1; assembly: GCA_019359035.1. GTDB lineage: Bacteria > Cyanobacteriota > Cyanobacteriia > Cyanobacteriales > Nostocaceae > Scytonematopsis > Scytonematopsis contorta. The sequence goes on from JAHHIC010000057.1 coordinate 94,307, forward strand.
CTTTCGGCAAAGATTCCTTAATCCCAAGTGTAGACATTGCCCGACTTCCAGGGGAACTTATATGTTTTAGCGCAATAGCTGCCCCTGGTGCTACCGTATCTGTCAAACTGGGCAATCAAGCGACTGTGAATCTATTGCCCCAACCGCAACAAGTACAATTACCTAGCAATTTAGGAGCTTTGACAGGCCGAAATCAACCTACCCTGACTAATTTTCCTAAATATTCCGGTTGTACAACGATTGGACAGATGGGTTCCCTAATGTATGGCAACAATATCATTAGCGGTGCCATTCTACCAGATATTACCAAAGATATAGACTTGGGTAAACCTGAATTTAAACTTACGCTTGGAGGAAAAACAATAACTCAACAAGCTCCAGGAAAAATCAATATCCTCTCACCAAATACTTTACAAGTTGCCGAAGTCACGGCTGATTCTGGAGTTGCTCGTACAGGCCCCTCGACAGACCATTCTAGGATAACACCTTTACCCAAAGGAACCCAAGCCACAGTTACGGGAAGAGAGGGGGATTGGTTGCGTTTAGACTACGGTGGTTGGATTCAAGCGAAAGAAACCCGCTTTTTACTCAACGCTATTCCACCTCGCACGATTATTCGCAGTGTTGGTTATCGCAAACTAACCAATGCGACCCAAATGGTTTTTCCGCTACAAATACCAGTTCCTGTGACTGTAAAACAGGGCACTAATTCCTTTTCTCTCACTCTTCATAACACTACTGCCCAAACTGATATTATCCGCTTGGATGATAATCCTTATATTTCACGTCTAGATTGGCAACAGGTGGCTCCTGGACAGGTGCAATATGTTTTTAATCTTAAAAAAGACCAACAATGGGGATATAAGCTGAAATATGAGGGAACTAGCCTTGTTTTGACTTTGCGCCACCCACCAGTTCTCTCTGCTCGTAAGCAAAAACCTTTATCTGGTACAAAGATTTTACTCGACCCAGGCCACGGAGGTAAGGAATCGGGTGCCCCTGGTCCTAATGGCAATTTAGAAAAAGATGTGAATTTAACTGTATCCAAACTTTTGCGGGAGGAATTAATCAAACGGGGAGCAACGGTGGTAATGACAAGGGTAGATGATAGTGAACTTTCTTTGCCCGCACGACAACAAATAATCGATAAGGAAGAACCTACTATAGCTCTTTCTGTTCATTACAACTCTCTTCCCGATGATGGTCAGCCTGAAAAAACTCAGGGTGTTGGGACTTTTTGGTATCATTCCCAAGCTCATAGTTTAGCTGTATTTATGCATAACTATCTAGTTACTAAGTTAGGACGACCAACTTATGGGGTATTTTGGAATAATTTAGCTTTAACACGTCCAGAAAGTGCTCCGTCTGTGTTGTTGGAACTCGGTTTTATGAGCAACCCACAAGAATTTGAATGGGTCGAAAATCCGCAAGAACAGAAAAAATTAGCTGTTGCGCTTGCTGATGGGATTGTTGAATGGTTTAAAAGTCAACGCTAGGTTGTAGAGACGTTACATGTAACGTCTCTACATTTTGCATGTCACGTCTCTACATGCTTTCATTTATAATCAAGGTTAAAAATACTAGACCATGAATCGTCGTCATCTATCAATAAATATCTTTAAGGAATTTTTGTTTAAAGAGAATTTCGCGCTTCATCGTCAATTAGTTGTTTTTTTACTTTTGACCTTTGGTTTGCTCACAGGTTTTTTTTGGATAAACCGTTCCAAATTTCAACCTACTAGTAAAATACATGATGATTGTGTCACCCCAAATCAGCTGGCGTTAAAAGATAATAAAAATATAAAGCCTCAGTCTCTAAAAAAATTTCAAGTCGCTGAAGTTATTTCTGAGTCTGGAGCAACCCGTAATGCTCCTAGTGAGGAGTCTATCAGACTAACACCTTTACCAAAAGGTACGCGAGCTATTATTACAGAAACAAAAAAAGATTGGTTGCGCTTGGACTACGGTGTTTGGATTAATAAAGAGGATGCACAAGTTTTAAGCACGACAGTAATACCACGCTCTTTCGTGTGCGATACTCTCTTTCGTGAAAAACCGGGAAAGACTGAGGTTGTTTTTCCTTTACAGGCTCCTGTACCCGTAACTATACAGCAAGGAGAGGGTTGGTTTGGCTTAACTTTACATAACAGCACTCTTCGTCAAGAAATGAAGCCCCCTGAAAATGACCGCGTAATTTCTCGGATGAGCTGGCAACAATTTGCACCGGGACAGGTGAGGTACGGCTTTAACTTTAAAAATCGCCAACAATGGGGTTATAGCCTTAGATATGAAAATAATAATTTAATTTTGTCTTTTCGTCAGTCCCCTTTTACCCAACAAGAAGGTTTTCTTAAATCGGTGCAGGGAATGGGAATGCCATTATCGGGAATGACAATTGTAATTGACCCAGGACACGGGGGTCTTGACTCTGGGGCTATATCGCCAAATGGATATAAAGAAAAAGAATTAGCGTTGACTATTTCACAGTTATTGCGGCAGCAGTTGGAATTACGAGGTGCAACTGTATACTTTACCAGAGAAGACGATGTTGATGTTTCTTTGGCTGAGCGCATGGCAATAATTAATCGTTTAGAGCCAACACTCGCTTTGTCTATTCATTACAACCACGTACCTGATAATGTTGATGGTGGTTCTATCAAGGGTATTGCTACCTACTGGTATCATCCACAGTCTACTGGACTGGCTAAGTATTTAAACAATTATATAGTTAAACAACTGAGTAGGGCGGATAATGGCGTGAAGTGGAAAAACCTAGCTTTAGCACGTCCTACAATCGCACCGTCAGTATTACTTGAGTTAGGTTTTATGAGTAATCCTCAGGAATTAAACTGGATTATTAACCCTGGAGAGCAAAGTCGATTAGCCCAAACTATAGCTGATGGCGTTGCGGCTTGGTTTGAGAGTGTGAAGTGAGGTGAGGGGAGTGGGGTAGTGGGAAATGGGAGTTGGTAGATGAGAGGGATTGGGGAGATTAGGAAAATAAGGAAGTAAAATTCCCCACTCCCTACTCCCCGTAATCAAGATTTGAATTGTTAAGTTTTCATGAAGTTGGTATCCGATAGATATCTTTATAAATTTTTGGGGAAGAATAGGTATGTTACCTAATAAACGTTATTTTTGACACACCAGGAGATTAAATATAGCTGTTGTTTTTTACACAAGTAAGATTATTTGCTAAGATAGCTGGAAAATCCGCTTTATATCTATGTAAATAGATTCTTTGACGCCTGTAATTTCACTTAAGGATATTCACGTAGAGTATGCTTCTTTACGTATAAATACTGCCGAATTACATTGTTCTCGTTGTATCAAATTGCGTTAATAAAAAATCTTTGCACACTAGAGGATAAGTCTGTGGAACGTAATCTAACATCAGAGTTGAATCTACCAAACAATAACTTTCTGTCTGCTTCTTCTTTGGCTCTGAACCCCATGAATACGGGCCCCGAGTTGTTTGTTAGCAGTGCTTCTGCAAGCAACGCTTCGGTAAACGTTTTGTCTACCAATTTTTCCCTCGCGAATCAGACAAAAATTCAGATTGGAAACACTAATTCTAATCTTGTCACACCTTACGGTTCACCTATCAATGTTGCTAAGGTGAGTGGTGCTATTAAGGATATTTCGGTAACACTGAATAATTTTAGTCATGAGTACTTTGAAGACGTAAACGTACTCTTGGTTGCTCCTAATGGACAGGGAGTAGTGCTAATGTCCGATGTGGGTGAAGGTAAACAGGTTCGTGTTAAAAATCAAACGCTAACTTTTTCTGATGCTGCAACGGATTTTGTTCCGCGAACAGGTGTTGTTACTGGAGCTTATAAGCCTACCAATTACATTACCCAAAATGATATTAATCTTTTCCCCAACCCAGCACCTCAACTCACTGCGTCTTCCTCTTACAAAACAAATCTATCAGTTTTCAATGGTATTGACCCCAGTGGTACTTGGAATTTGTATGTTGTTGATACCGAACCTAATGATTCTGGTGCTATCGCTGGTGGATGGTCTCTGAATTTTTCTATTGACGGTCTTATTACCAATGAAGACCAAGCTATAACTTTCTCCCGTAGCAATAATAATTCACTTGCTGTCAGCAATGTAGACCCAAGGAATCGATTACAGGTAAATTTGAATGCCACTAATGGTGTTCTTTCTTTAAAAAATAGAGATGGTGTTGCTTTTGTTGGTAATGGTACTAGTAGTCTCACTATGATTAGTAGCATTACTAATATCAACGCAGCTTTGGATGGCTTGCAGTTTACCCCGAATCGCAACTTTTTTGGCACTGCGAATCTAGAGATGGTTACGAATGTTTTAGGAGCTACAGAAGAGACAAACCGAGAAGTTGATAGAGACAGTCTTAGTATTCGCATCATGTCGGAAAATGATGCTCCTGAAAATCAACTACCAGGTAATCTGATTACTGAAAAAAATAATTCGCTCGTCTTTTCTACTGATAAGGGTAATGCTATCTCTATTACGGATGCGGATGCTCAACCTGGTAGGATGTTTGTCAATCTAATAGCGACTAATGGTACTGTTTCTCTTAGTGAAAATACTACTGGATTAAATGTCTTAGGTAATAATACTGGAAGCGTAATTATTACTGGTAGTCTAGCTGATGTTAATGCTGCTCTAAACGGCATGAGCTTTAATCCCACCGCTCAGTATATCGGAGATGCCAGTATCCAAATTTCTACTTATGACAACGGAAATACTGGTCTTGGTGGGGAAAAGAGCGATGTAGATACTCTCCCCATTTATGTCAGCCCCATTATGGGAGACACGGATTTTAATGGCGATAATACCCCTGACATTCTGATGCGTAACAAACGTACAGGAGAAAATAAAATTTGGCAGGTGGATAAGAACAATGTTCCTCAACAACAGTCTCTTTCTCTTCCTACATCTCAAGATAATGCCTGGAAAATTGAAGGTACTGCTGATTTTAATGGTGATGGCAAACTAGATTTTCTCTGGCGTAATTACAAAACGGGTGAAAATGTTATCTGGTTAATGAAAGGTAATAGCCAAGACAACTCAATCACTATCACAGCAGTACCGGATGCTGATTGGAAAATTCAGGGTCTGGCTGATTTTGACAACGACCGCAAAATGGATATCCTCTGGCGCAATTACAAAACTGGTGAAAATGCTATCTGGTTGATGGATGGAACAGCACTTAAAAATGGTGGGGGAGTTTTTATTACCTTAGTATCAGACACCAATTGGCAAATGCAAGGTGTCGCTGACTTTGATGGAGATAGGAAAACAGATATACTCTGGCGTAATTATGCCAGTGGTGAAAATGCTATTTGGTTAATGAATGGAACCACAATTAAAAGTGGTGGGGGAATTTTTATTACCCCCGTAACAGATACCAGATGGGAAATTCAGGGAATCACAGACTTTGACAGAGATGGCAAAATGGACATACTCTGGCGTAACTATGGTAATGGTGAAAATGCTATCTGGTTGATGGAACGCACTCAAATTAAAAATGAAGGAGGAATCTTTATTGCTACAGTGGTAGACTTAAACTGGCGTATGCAAGGTATAGCTGACTTCGACGGAGATGGTTACAAAGATATCCTGTGGCGCAACTACGGGAATGGACAAAATGCTATCTGGGCAAGGGAAGGGGCTGAAAAGAAAGAAGATATTTTTATTACCCGCGAGCAAGATACTGATTGGGAATTCCTGTTTCCTTAGTTATCAATAAGCACTAGTAAATGATGTGGAGACCTTACATGTAAGGTCTCCACGTTGTGCTTTTTTTTCTTAAAATGTAAAACGGTTTTCTAATTCAAGGCATATTTTTGACATTAATACTCATTTTTATTTAATGCTTTTTATTTTATGAAGAATATATATACTATGAATATTTCACAATTTTTTTGTAAAACTTTGACATTTTATTATAAAATTTATCATTGATAGTACTGAAAGGTAAAATTATATTGATAAATAATTCCGTAAATCCACTGTTTGTTTTTTTGCGTCTTAATTATATTAAGATAATTTCAGTGTGGATAAATATAAACGAGTACAAATAATGGTTGAATTTAACTTTAAGGGTTGTTAATAGCATTCACAACCTTAAAGTGTTCGCTGTAATCATTTTTGGTATGTCCCTTATCTAGTTTTCAAATTAACTAGATATTTAAAAACACATACCAAGTATATAAAGGGTACTTTAGAGAACCGTCATGATACAGGTAAATCTACTTAATGTGGACATTGATAACATCACGATGTTGGAGTTATTAGAAAAACTGCGTACAGGTGGTGTTGTGTTCACGCCGAATGTAGACCACTTAATGAAATTGCAGAAGAATCTGGAATTTTATCGCGTCTATCAAGAGGCAGATTACAGGGTATGCGACAGTAAGATTTTGATATATGTATCTAAGTTTTTAGGTACACCCATACAGGAGAAAATTTCTGGCTCTGATTTATTCCCGGCATTTTATACTTATTACCAAAATGACGAGAATATCAAAATATTTTTATTAGGAGATGAAGAGCAAGTAGCGCAACAAGCACAACAAATTATCAACTCCAAAGTTGGTCGTAATATAATTGTTGCTACTCACTCACCTTCTTTTGGATTTGAGAAAAATGAAGAAGAATGTCTACAAATTGTGAGAACAATTAATGCTTCTAACGCAACTGTTTTAGCAATTGGTGTAGGAGCGCCAAAGCAAGAAATGTGGATTGCAAAATATCGCAAACAATTGAAGCACGTTAAAATATTTTTGGCTATTGGGGCAACTATAAAATTTGAAGCCGGAGATGTCAAGCGTGCGCCAAAGTGGATGAGCGAAGTCGGTTTAGAGTGGTTTTATCGAATGTCATCTGAACCTCAGCGACTTTGGAAAAGATATTTGCTTGATGCAGTGCCATTTTTTTATTTAATTGTTAAACAGAAGATGAATCTTTACGAAAATCCTTGGTTACCACCGAAGAAATATATCGAACTATCTTCAGATTTGAAAGGAGGATTGTGACTATTTGTTTAATAGTTATATATTACACCAGGTGATTATTACGTAAGGTGATTATTACGCTTGGCGATTAGAAATCGCGGCAACGACTCGGAAAACCCACCTCCGTGGGTTTAATAGTTTAATTACTAGTTAATAATTACAAATCACTGTGGTCTTTAGCATGTAAAATAGGCATGGTAAATAATCCCCAAGCCAAACCTGTTATTAGCCCAAAGGGTGTAACTAAGTAATTATTAAAATTCCATAAGCCAAAAATCTGTGCTGATAACTCAAGCGGATAAGCCATCATTAATACTCCTGCAAAAGTTGCACCACTTAAACCATACTGTGCTAGCCAGTAAAAACCCTTACCATTAGTGAGTGCGTATAATAGACGAGTAATAAACAAACCCGTCACTGTCCCATAACAGCGCATACAGACAGCCATAATAAATGGAGGTGCTAATTCTAACCCCATATTGGGCTGCGGGCACACATGGTGACCCATAAAATAAATAATATCAGCAATAATGGGCAATAATGGTAACCCAGAAGCAGCCAGGAATGGAGCGATAACTGGACCTACTACCATCCCGGACAGTAAAAAATCCCCAATAAAGCTGACCCAGTTAATGGTTGACGGTTGACTGTTGACGGTTGACGGTTGACTGTTGACTGTTGACGGTTGACTGTTCACGGTTGACGGTTGGTTGTATATATTCACCCAATATCATAAAACTTAATAAAGCTATAATGTAAATTCTTCAGTCAGCAGTCAACAGTCAACAGTCAACTAATTCCAAATCACTTCCTCTTTTCCTGATGGGTCAACTACTTGTTTTAACCCAGATATACGCCAATTGCTTTTCCCACTTCCAGATTCACCAACCCAGCTAGCATAAATCACTCCTTCATACTGTCCTAAGTTAAGTTTTCTATCGAAAAAATTATCTTTATCACCGTTATAGTCATACCAATTTTTTTCATGATTGGGTAAATTTAAATTTGTTAAATTCATAAATCCTCTAGAAAGAGCATCTGTAAAAATTTCTGCTACTCCACCATGAGCTTCTACTGGATTTAAAAAATTCTTTTGATTACGATTAAAGTCTATTACGAAAGAATTATCAGCGCTAGAAGCTCTGTTATTATCTCCTGCTAAACCGTTAATTCCATCTTTAACAACAAACGCTAATGACTTGAGAGATACATCGCGAAAATTGTGAGGATGTTGAGTTCCTGGTGTATCAATATCTGTGTCATAATTATTTGCTGGATATGCTGGGTCTAAGGCAACTATTCTTTTTACCCGATTAAATAAGTATGCTGTTTCTGAACTTACATAACCTCCTAAGCTATGTCCAATAAAACTCAGATTTTCAGGATTAATTCCTAATTTTGATAAACGGTCTTTTGTCCAACGAGCTACTGGTGCAATCCATTGTGCTGTTTTAAATGGAACTACTCCCCAATCTAAATTAGCTGACGATATACTTCCCCAATCTAACGCTAAAACTTGAATTCCTTCTTCACTCGCTTTTTTTGCTAAGTTGTAAATACTAGGTGTTTCATCGTTATTATTCCAACCGTGAATAACAACTACTGTTTCTCGATTCGATTCAATTCCTTCGTATGTACCACCTGGTGAAGCTGTTCTACCATCTTTGTTGTAACGCCAAATATTAACATTTTTACTTCCAGGACGAACTATGCTTGATATATTTATCCCTGTGAGAGTAAAATTATAATTCGTGCTAGTGGCAGGTAGTTGAGGATAAACTTTGATATAATAATTGCCTGCTTCTAATATTCTAATAATTGATTCTGATGATGTAATACTAGGAGTAGAGCGAGCGATAAATTTTCCATCATTATCTAAAATATCAAAATCAACGTCGGTACTAAAGCCGTTTAATAATAAGTTGATATTGCTGCGATTGTTTACACTAAAACGAAAAAAGTCTAATGAGTTTCCGTTGAAGCCAATAGTATCGGAAATACTTACCGTCCTATCACTTACATTTCCCCAATCGACAGCAGTTTCCAGGTTACTATGTGGTATATTCGGCTCTTGATAAAAATTATAATTAACGCTACTTAAAGATAAACTTTTTTCTGGATTTGCATTCTCGATAGCAGAAGAACTACTACTATTTGGTAAGTAGTTATTAATATGGAAAACATTTGAGTCGGATGAAGAAATCCGAAGGCTAGAATTAGAGCCAACTATTGAATTTGTGCTGATATTAACACTTTTATCAAAAGCAATTCTGTCAGACAAGCCAGAAGATTTCCCCATGCGAATCAAATGCCAAAATAATTCTTAATTCTTATATTACCTATTTCTGCACTTAAGCTAGTAGCCCACAACACCAACTTTTATCAGTTGGTTCGTAGTTAGGGGTAACACCCTGTTTTTAGTTGGACTTCAGCCCTAAAATCTATAACTCAGAACCTGAATTACACTCGTGTCTGATAAACTGCGAGCGTTAATCGTAATAGTGTCACTATTACTTTTCTTTACATTTGCCCCCTGCATAGCTTGTAAAAAATCATCTAGAGGACTTATATCACAGGCTGAATCAGCTGCTTGGGTTCGGTAATGTGTGGGAATTACTATTTTCGGATTTAACGCTTTAATTGCCTCACTTGCCTCTTGGGGGTTATAGGCTTTTGGACCTCCACCCACGGGGACAAACGCCACATCTGGACGTCCCATGAGGATTTTTTGTTCGATAGAGATAGGTGCTGCAACACCGCCCAAATGCAAGATATTCACCCCTGCTTGTCGCCATTTCCAAGCAACATTAGTACCAAATCGCCTACCACCTTCACGGTCTTTGGCAATTGCAATACCTTCAAATTGTATACCGTTAGACTTGTAAACCCCAGCCTCAAACATTAAGCGAGGATTTCCAGGAAGTCCTTCTACCGCACCTTCATCAAGCAGTTGACTGCTTATCATGACTAAATCTGCTGCTACTCTTGGTGGGCGATACTTTGCAGTGCAACCAACAGTCCGAAAAGGGTTTACTAGAATGCGGACACCGCCACTAGTAAACAGAAAGCAAGTATGACCCAACCACTGAACAGATAATGAACCGCTAGCTTGGGCTGAAACTTGGTTTTCCGCGCTTAAGGTAGTAAATAAGGCAGTTCCCAAACCAGCTCCTAGGTAGCCCATCAATTGTCGTCGTTTCATTAAAATCTCACTCGCTCACCTGGTATTTTTTCCAGAAAGTTACGCAGTAACTGCTTACCTGAATTCGTCAGGACACTCTCTGGGTGAAACTGGACGCCCTCGATGTGTGGATAGTTCCGGTGTCGTACGCCCATAATTGTGCCATCTTCTACCCAAGCGGTAATTTCCAGCACATCTGGGCAAGTTCCCCGGTCAATCACTAAACTGTGATACCGGGTTGCTGTCATGGGATTTTCTAAACCATTGAAAACACCCACCCCTGCGTGCGACACTTCGGAAGTTTTACCATGCATTAACTCTGGGGCGGAGACGATTCTACCACCAAATACTTGTCCAATGCTCTGATGTCCCAAACATACGCCCAAAATTGGTAAAGTTGGTCCTAATTCTTCAATTAATTTTAAGGAAATTCCTGCATCTTCTGGACGTCCTGGTCCTGGAGAAATTACTACTAAATCGGGTTTGAGCGTGCGAATTTGTTCTACTGTTATTTTGTCGTTCCGAAAAACTTGAATCTCTGCCGCTACTGGAAAATCCGCTGCTAGTTCCCCCAAGTACTGTACTAAGTTATAAGTAAAACTGTCGTAGTTGTCGATTACTATAATCAAAGCGATTAAACTCCAAGTTTTAATATTTATTTTCTGCTAATTAAACCATAAACCAATAGTTCGTCCCCACAAGAACCGTAAGAATGTAATAATGTATAGATATATGGATATATAGATGTAGAGACGTTACATGTAACCTCTATAAACATAGTAATGTGTAGATATATGGATATATAGATGTATAGACGTTACATATGACGTTTATGAATATAGCAATATATAGACATATGGGTATATAGATGTAGAGACGTTACATGTAACCTCTATAAACATAGTAATGTATAGACATATGGGTATATAGATGTAGAGACGTTACATGTAACGTCTCTACATTATTATTAGGAATAATAAATGCTTATATTTTGGTAGTCAGCACGAACTGAAATGCAAATTTTTTTAACTAAAAAGCTTTTGACGCTTAACCTTCAGCATCAAAACTATTAATAATTTTAAGTAAGATTAAAAATTGACAGCGATAGCCAAAAAATTTTTACCTTAATTGCCTTTTACTTGTTCGCACTATTCCACTAAATCAACGAAAGAGCCAACTTAAACAAGGGGGGAAGTAACAGTGCTGTAGCTACCATTACTGCCACAATGGAAGAAATTAAAACCGCACCTGCTGCACAATCTTTAGCGATTTTCGCTAGTTCGTGGTAGGTTTGCTTGACTGTTAAGTCTACTAATGACTCAATTGCTGTATTGAGTAATTCCAAAGCCATTACCAAGCCACAAGTCACAGCTATTACAGCTAACTCCACTGACGACAACTGTAAAAAAATACTGAGGCTAATCGCGAAAGTGCCTACAACTGCGTGGATGCGAAAATTACGTTGGGTTCTAAATGCATAACTAATTCCAGCCCAGGCATATTTGAAACTGACAAATAAATTAGAAGCTACCTTCCAAGAAAATTGTCTTTCTTTGCTCACAAGCTTTTCAAAACTATCGGGGGTTGGTGGTGGAGAAATTTGTTGGGACATAGGCATAAAGGTACAATGGTAAATTTAGTGCAATCAAAGACTATAAAATTTTAACCACAAAAAATATTATTACCCTCAGCAGTACGGAATAATTGCAGTGATAGCATTATACATAGCAAAAAGCATTTACACTTGTTGACACTACACTTAAAAGTATTCTAAGTCAATAGTAATACCAATTGACCTCAGTAATAACACTTGTTGTTTTAACATTCTGAGTTCAGACTCCTTATCCGGATGGTCCCAACCCAAAAGATGTAGTAGTCCATGAGCTGCCAACCAAGATAGTTCAGTCTGTAAACTATGCTGCTGTTCCTGAGCTTGACGATATGCTGTATCTGTGGAAATAACAATATCACCCAGATACAAAGGCATTTCGATTTGCATTTCTGCCCGGTTAGGAAAATCGACCTCTAATGCGGCAAAGCTTAAAACATCCGTCGGTTTATTTTGCTTGCGATACTGTGCGTTTAGTTCCTGAATTTGAGCATCGTCAGTAAAACGTAAACCGATTTCGCAACTTGACGCACTTTCTAGGTTTGGTTGTAAGATTTCCAACCAATGATTAAACCATTTTTCCCAAGTTTCTTCGTCTATTCTAATCTCAGCAGTCCCAGTACCCTGGGTTGAAATTAGGGAAGATTCAGTTCGAGAATCCTCAACATAGATAAATGCTTGCACCCACAAAAATCTCCTATTGAAAATTAAACAATGGCTAACGAGTTAAATAGGCAAGACCTACCAATGCAGCTAATAGCCCGACGATGGTCAACCCAAAATGTTTCAATGAAGTACCACCCTTTCGCACCATGTTTCGCATCGCTAGTTTGACGTAGCTATCTTTTTTAGAATCGTTAACTGAATCACTCATAACTAATATAACCTTTACAAATGTAAACAATTTACTTTGATAATAAGTGCCATTTTGGCACTCCCCACTCCCTACTCCCTACTCCCCACTCCCCACTAATTGATTTTGTTGTCTAAGATAGCTTTGGATAAATGTATCCAATTCACCGTTCATCACGTCGGTAATTCCTGTGGTCTCTACATTGGTACGCAAGTCCTTGACCATTTGGTAAGGATGAAACACATAGTTCCGTATTTGATTACCCCAAGAGGCTTCGGCTATATCACCTCTAATTTCGGCAATTTCTTTTGCTTTTTGGTCTTGAGCGACGACTAGTAATTTCGCTTTCAACCGAGCAAGAGCTTTTTCTTTGTTTTGCAACTGGCTACGTTCTTCGGTACACCTGACTGCGATACCTGTTGGGAGGTGAACTACGCGCACTGCTGTTTCGACTTTATTTACGTTTTGTCCACCTTTCCCACCAGAACGGGATGTAGTGATTTCTAAATCCTTTTCTGGTATTTCCAACTGAACTGAACTATCTATTTGTGGCATTACTTCCACTCCAGCAAAGCTAGTTTGCCGTTTCCCGTTGGCGTTAAATGGCGAAATTCTTACCAAACGATGAGCGCCTGTTTCTGCTCGTAAATAACCGTAGGCGTAACGACCTGTTATTTCTAAGGTGGCGGATTTTATTCCTGCTTCGTCTCCCTCTGAAATTTCGGTTAAATGTACTTTATAGCTGTGGTCTTCTGCCCAACGGGTATACATCCTCAATAGCATTTCTGCCCAGTCTTGAGCATCTGTACCACCAGCGCCAGCGTTAATCATTAACACAGCGCCTTTTTCATCGTATGGACCTGAAAGCAGCTGAAGTAATTCCCATTGTTCAAGTTCACGGTTTAACTTTTTAATGGTTGTTTCAGCTTCTTGAATTAATCCCTCATCAAATTCTAACTCCAAAAGCTCTAATACAGCTTTTGTATCTTCTAGGTTCGTTCTCCACCCTTTATATTGGTCTAGGTGTGCTTTGAGGTCATTTAATTCTTGCAGTGTTTGTTGCGCCGACGTTTGGTCATCCCAAAATTCCGGTTGCGCTGCTATTTTTTCTAGGTCTTGGATTTTCGCTGTCAGTGCGGGAAGGTCAAAGATAGTCCTGGGTTTTGCCCAGGCGAGACGACAGCGTTTCAATTTCGCGTTTTAGTTCAAAAATTTCCATATGCTAACGGTTGACGGTTGACGGTTGACTGTTGACTGTTGACGGTTGACTGTTGACGGTTGACTGTTGACGGCTAACTGTCGCAATAAAAACGTCTTGTGAGTTCGCTTTGATGCTGAATTTATCTCTTAATATTATGTATCATGACCAATTTGCTTGCACTTTACAACCAACATCAATCAACCGTCAACAGTCAACAGTCATCAGTCATCAGTCAACAGTCACCCGTCAACGCTCATCCGTCAATCTGACCAATACGTCGGATATTCAGAATGTCACTCATTTTTCTAATTTGACAGAAAACTTGTTCTATTTGCATTAAGTCTCGTACTTCTATTCCTAAATCAATCAGTGCTGGTTGACCGGGACTTGTTTTTACGTTCGCGTGGCGTACGTTAATACATTGGTCGCTTAATCTGGACAAAATATCTTTAAATACACCCACCCGGTCAAGGGCTTCTATTTGTACGTTTACTGGGTAAGCGTAAGCACGATTGGTTGTTTCTGTCGCTGTGTTCCAACTTACCGGTACTAGACGGTCACCTTCGACTTTTTCGAGGTTGTGACAGCCTTGACGATGAATTGTAATTCCTTTACCCCTTGTGACAGCACCAATAATAGGCTCTCCAGGAATAGGGGTACAACACCCACCCAAGTGATAAACTAAGCCTTCAACTCCTAGAATAGGAGAGTTGCTTCTGCTATGAGTTATCACTCCATCCCGCATTGTTTTAGGTGAAGAGGTGGGTACATTTGTGGTTATTTCGGAAGCAGAGCTAACTGGTTGTTGCGCTTTCACTACTTCCCGTAAACGATTTAGTACCAAGTTCAATGTCAGTTCACCATAGCCCAAACCTGCAAGTAAATCGTCTACTGAATGATAATTACATCGTTCTGCTACTGTATGCATAGCTGCTGATTTCAGTAAATTATCGAAACCCGTTTTACCTAATTCTTTTTCTAGTAATTCCCGACCACGAGCCACATTTTCTTCTCTACGTGAACGTTTGTACCATTGCTTAATCCGGTTTTTAGCTGCGCTGCTTCTGACAAAGTTCAGCCAGTCCAAACTGGGATGGCTATTTTTAGTGGTCATGATATCGACAATATCACCATTGTTGAGGGGTGTTGACAAAGATACCATCCGACCATTTACACGTGCTCCCGCACAGTGATTACCAACTTCAGTGTGGATGCGGTAAGCAAAATCTACGGTTGTTGAACCAGGACTTAAAGCGATTAAATCCCCTTTAGGGGTAAAAACGTAAATATCATCTTCAAATAAGTTATCTTTTATATTCTCTAAATATTCTTGAGCATCGTTCAGGTCGTGCTGCCATTCTAATAACTGACGTAGCCAGGTGAATTTTTCCTCTCCAGGAGTCCATTGGTTGGATTGGCTAGAATTATTAGTGGAAGTGGAACCGCCAGTCTCTTTGTATTTCCAATGGGCTGCAATTCCGTATTCGGCGACTTGGTGCATTTCTTTAGTACGGATTTGTACTTCTAAAGGACGACCCCAAGAACTAATTACTCCGGTATGCAAAGACTGGTAGCGATTGGGCTTTGGTAGTCCGATATAATCCTTAAATCTTCCGGGGATGGGACGAAAAGCATCATGAATAACTGCTAATGCTCGGTAACATTCCTCATTAGTCTGAACTATAACTCGTAGCGCAGCTAAGTCATAAATCTCGTGAAACTCCTTGTGCTGTCGCTCCATTTTCTGGTAAATACTGTAAAGGTGTTTTGGTCGTCCATTAACGTCCAGTACATTTATTCCAGCCTCTGCTAAACGCGCTCGTAAAGTGTCAGCAAATTCTTTTAGCCTTTCTACCCGTGCGTCTCGTTTTTCAGCTACGTAATTTTGGATTTGCCGAAAAGCCTCTGGTTCTAGATACTTAAACGCTAAATCTTCCAACTCCCATTTAATACGCCAAATCCCTAACCTGTTGGCTAGAGGAGCAAAGATATCTCGTGTTTCTAAGGCACTGCGACGACGGCTAGTTTCGGACATGAATTGGAGAGTTCGCATATTATGCAGTCTGTCCGCCAATTTAACCACAATGACCCTAATATCTTGCGCCATTGCTAAAAACATTCGGCGAAAGTTTTCTGCTTGGCTTTCAGTTTTGCTTTGGAAGTTAAGCTTAGACAGCTTGGTGACACCTTCTACTAAACACCTTACTTCCTGACCAAAGTGCTGTTCTATTTCTTCAATCGTTACATCTGTATCTTCTACTACATCATGCAAAAACCCAGCTGCTATCATAGCAGGACTGCCACCTAAATCCCTCAGTATGCCGGCGACAGCAACAGGATGACAAATATATGCTTCTCCAGATTTGCGGAATTGCCCCTCATGTAACTGGTAAGCAAATTCAAATGCCTTGCAAATCAAAGCAGCATCAGCATTTCTACGCTCTTCCACTGTAGAATCAGCAGATGGGTTATATAAGCATTTTTGTAGCCATTCCGGAAGAGAGATATCAAATTCTGAAGAATTAATTACGATGCTAGTCATACATTAAGCGCTCTCAGGTGCTAAAGTAACAAGGGTAAAAATGGAACACTTGACGCCTTTGCGTCTAAGAGAACAATAACTGACTCTCTAAGGACAACCAGCCGAGCAGAGAAAAAATTTAGTTGTTGCCATCAGGAGCGTGAGTACACTGTAAATTCTGGGTTATTACCAGATGGGTATTACCAAATGGGTACTATCAGATGGTTGTCACCAGATAGTGTTACCAGAATTTGTCAGAGTATTAGCTAAAAGTGATTCATTAGTAGTGTCAAGAATCATAAGGCTAAAAATCCATCAATAGCAAAGAAAACCTCAAATAATATTTGAGGCAAGTCAAAGAGGTTAAAGGAAGATTAAGAAAATCTATTAAATTAAAAGAATTCTTGACATTATATAATATCTCAATAAACATCGGATGTCTCTAGACCGTGAGAAGTATCAAAAATTTGCCTCCCTATTACAGGGGTTACACTCGGATGTAACAGAGGAAAAGCTGGACGCCATTACCCTGCGGGGGAGAATAGTGGAGTTACAGCAATTTTTTGGGCAGCAAATAGTACCAGATGCAGAAAATGACATCAGTACTCAGTCAGATAGTCGAGAACAGTCTTATCGAACGGAGATGAGCAAGCAGTTACGGCTGTTGGAAATTGATGTCATGTTTTTACAGGGAGCACGACAGGTTTCTACTGCTCAAACTAGGGTAAATACTATTAAAGAACGCCTCACTACTTTAATTCGGTATTGTGAGGCAGTTTTGTAGCTGAAACCCTACCCCTAAACCCTCCCCCCAAGGGCTACAGTGTACACACAAGTCAAATAAACCCCTTCATGAAGCGTGAAGGGATATTTCGTGGAACTTTAAGACTATTTTGAGACTTATGTGTACGCGGTAGCGGGGAGTCACCGTTGGGGGTGGGGTTTCTTGTGTGAATTTGATAGAGTATTTGAACATTTACATTAAATAAAGCTACGCCCTTTGGCTGAAGCTAAAAATCATAAATTATGACAAAACCATTATTGAGAATTGAAAATCTGCGGGTGGCTTATCCACAACGTGGTGGTGAAGAAGCAAAGTATGCTATTGATGGAGTTTCTTTGACTTTAGGTCAGGGTGAAAGAATGGGACTTGTAGGGGAATCGGGTTGCGGTAAGTCTACTTTAGGACGTGCTGTTATGCGGTTACTACCATCTGGTTCCAAAACTGAGGGACGGGTGATGTTTGAAGACCGTTCTGTATTGGATTTAACACCAAATCAGTTGCGACAATTTAGGGGTGAAGCTGTTGCTTTAGTTTTTCAAGACCCAATGACAAGGTTAGACCCGTTGATGACTATTGGTGACCACTGTATGGAAACGCTTTTAGCTCATTCTTCTGGTTTGTCGAAACGGGAAGCAAAAGATTTCGCGATTGCTACTCTCGAAAAGGTGAAAATTCCCGCTAACCGTTGGAGTCAATATCCTCATGAATTTAGTGGAGGGATGCGTCAAAGAGTCGCAATGGCTTTGGCTTTGTTATTAAAACCCAAATTAATTGTTGCTGACGAACCGACAACGAGCTTAGATGTTACTGTATCCGCCCAAATTTTACAGGAATTAACTCGCTTGTGTGCGGAAGAAAATATGGCATTGCTGCTAATTTCTCACGATTTGGCAATGGTGGCAGAATATACCCAGCGTATTGGTGTCATGTATTACGGCAAAATGGTGGAAATGGGTGCTACAGAAAGTGTATTTAAAGAACCGCAGCATGAGTATACACGTTCATTATTAGAAGCAGCTTTACATATTCAAGCGGTGGAAGAAAAAGAAGCTCTGGAAAATGCAACAGACTCTTCATCTCCAACGAATTCTCCTATTTTGCGGATTACAGATTTAAAACAGCACTATTCAATAGAGCCTAGTATTATTGAAAGGCTCTTTAAAAAGGAAAGCCAAACAATTAAAGCGGTAGACGGTATTAATTTAGAATTATATCCAGGGGAAATTCTCGGACTCGTAGGGGAGTCAGGTTGCGGTAAGAGTACGCTTTCACGGACAATTTTGCAACTTATCCGTCCTAGTGGTGGTAAAGTTGAATTTTTAGGACAAGACTTAACCACTTTGTCACGAGAAGAAATACGTCAAAAAAGACGACAAATGCAAATGGTATTTCAAGACCCCAATGCTTGTCTTAATCCTGCTATGACGGTAGGACAAAATATAGCTGATGCTTTGTTGATTCATAATTTAGTTGATGTAGCCAAAGCCAAGGAAGAGGTGCTTTGGATGTTGGATAAGGTTGGGTTAAAACCATCATCTACTTATTATGAACGCTACCCTTCTGAATTATCTGGAGGACAACAACAGCGAGTTGCGATAGCAAGGGCTTTTATTACTCGGCCTAAACTGGTAATTTGTGACGAACCAGTGAGTATGCTTGATGCTAGCGTGCAGTCGCAAGTTTTAGATTTGATGTTAGAGTTAAAAGACGAATTCGATTTAACTTATTTATTCATCACCCACGATTTGTGGTTAGCCAGATTTTTGTGCGATAGAATTGCCGTTATGCATGGTGGTAAAATCGTTGAACTTCGTCCGACTCTAGAGGTTTTCAATAACCCACAACATCCATATACCAAAACTTTGTTGGCTGCTGCTCCCCTTTTAGCCAGAGCCTGAATAAGAGACCTAACCCCCCTACCCCCCTTCCCTACGAGGGAAGGGGGAAATTAGCGTAGAAACCGTAAATTTACGGTTTTTACATTTATTATTCTCCTGGGGTTAATTTTGGGGTTTCTACTGTGGAACCATATAACTCAACAAATCTTTTATAAAGCCACATACTTTGATTATTAGTTGTTGGATTGATGTGGAGTAAACGCTCTGCACTTTTTGATGCTAATGCACGGTAATAAGATAAATCTTCAAATAATGTTAGACAGGCAGCAAAGTGTAAAATTACTTGTAATATTGGTTTAGGCCAGCCTAAATCACTGTAAATATCTATAAAAAACTTATGCTCATTATCTTTTAAAGGTAAAGCAATAAATATTACTGTAATTCTTTTTCCGTTGTAAACGGGAATACTAAGTTCTACTGTATAGGGATTATGTAATATTAAATCCACTTCTACAACTGGGTCTCTCCAGATTCTTAAAGGATTAATAGGAGAATCTAACATTGTCTCAAATGTTATTTTACCTCCTATTGATGTTGCTTCGACTTGTTGAATACCAAGAACTTTTAGATTATTTAAACTAAAATTGTGAACTGATTCTAAATGCTTTAAATTCAATAAATGATAAATTTGACAAATATAAGGAAAAGGTAAAGTATATTCCTGGCTTATCATGTGCCGTCGTTTCAACTCATAATCTCCATAAGTTGAATCTGATAACAATTCCTCTTCTTCAGTCGTTAATATAGTTTCTTCGCTATAACTTCCTTGAGGTTTTAGACATACCCAACTTAAGAAAAATAACGAGGCTGTGAAAAGTTGAATCACTTCTCCACCTGATACTGAACCATCAGTTAAGGCTGCAAAAGTTCTGTCGCTAATTCCAAATACCCAGGACGGAATACCAAATAACCAGACTCCGTTTTTTAGCTGACTTATAAAAAAAGATATTTCTGACGCTCTACTTAAAGTAGGATTTTTGTCCTCTTTTTCTTGAGGAATAATATTTAACATAATAAGTTAATTCCGGGGGATTTTATATTCTTACAATCTATAAGTTATGTTAACGATAACGCTCTGCCAAAAGAATGAAATTATGGTCTATCTCTATGTTTAATTACTACTAGTATTTCTCCTTTATGGGAGAACATAAATTATTTAAAAAATAAACATGTTTATCCTTCACAGGGGTTTCCGGTTTTACCATCAGTTATCCCTTGCAGAACTGCTATGCACATAATGATTCTACTGTCGATATATAAATTATAAGAATTATTACAAAAAATGTGGTAATTTCTGCTACATAATAGTACTTTTCAATAAAAATAGGTCAAAAGCCATACTATTCGAGAGCTTGACCTATTTCAAAAGCAAGACCTTCTTACTTCTTCCTTCATTTCCTATGATTATTCGTAACGCCACCGAAATCGACTTACCCACGATTGTATCTATATATAACGCCTCAATACCCGGTCGTATGGCAACTGCTGATTTAGAGCCTGCTTCTGTTGAAAGCCGTCTTGCCTGGTTTAAAGGGCGTTCTTTTGAACTACGTCCTATTTGGGTTTTGGAAATTGACAGTATAGTTGCTGGATGGCTAAGCTTTCAATCGTTCTATGGACGACCAGCTTACGATGCAACGGCTGAGATTAGTATTTATGTTTCCCCTGAGTATCAAAATTGCGGTTTAGCTTCATTACTTCTAGCTAAAGCAATTAACCATAGTCCTAGTTTAGGCTTGCAAACTCTTTTGGGTTTTATTTTTGCTCATAATCATAAAAGTGTAAACTTATTTGAAAAATACTCCTTTCAACGTTGGGGATATCTACCCGAAGTTGCAGAACTTGATGGAGTCAAACGTGATTTAATAATCATGGGGTTGCGTATTTGTATTTAATTAAATGCGAAATATTACCTAATCCTACGCTATGATTTTTAAAAAACAATTAAGTTATAAGAGGAATCGATAAGATTATTTAAGTTACATTAACGTAGAATAATCTGAATACTTAGACTTAATATTGTTAGTGACTTCCTTTGTACATCCTTATACACCACTTAGGGTATATTTAGTTATTAACTAAATATAAATGATTATTTGTTTTGATTTTGTCAAAATATCTCACATTAGTTATGTATGTTGCAGAAAATCTGAAACTCAAGCTTCGGATATGTTAAGCAATATTAAAAAATCATGAAGTTAAATTTTTAATAAAGTATTCAGTAATGTTGCTCATGAGGGGTGCTGCCCCCTGTATACTTCTCGTATATAGAAACTATGATTACTGCATGAGGAACTAGTTTCAATTTATCTATGTATCCGTAGATTAATGTAATTGATTCTCCGGAAAAATACAAAACCCACGAGGGATAAACCTATAAATTTTACTTAAGCTCTTTTTGGCAATATCTCTTTTTGGCAATAATTCGTGAATATTTCACTGATTCAGCCCAAAAACTGTGAAGCTCGTTGTACAAAACTTTATATAAGTGCCTAAGTAACACTGTAATAACAGTGCGGTTGTGTAATCTCTCAAACCTTATTAACTTTCCTGAAAGTTCAAAAACTAACAGCTTTTATGAAATTAACACAAGTATTACTACGTACCTTGCTGACAACTCATGAATATAATGCTATTTGTATCTGTAATAACTCTTAGTTCCAAGAGTAATAATTTTATCAAAAGCTGAGATAAATAATATACATGGGTTGTTAAGATGATAGAATTTTCCCAATTGGTAAAGAAGCTTCTAGAAAATTTGTTATTTAGCCGTCACACCACAGACCCACAAGCAGAACTCATTTGTTTGAGTCAATTGGCTGCCTCTCACGAGAAGTACTTAGATTTTGCAGAAGCGTTAGAGTATTATAAACAGTTGCTTACGTTGTCTACCCAGATTGGCGTTGAAGAATGGCAGGAATTTGCAATGTACAATATTGGTAATTGCTACCGCCAACTGAACCAATTTCAAGAGTCAATTAAGTATTTTACGCAATTGGTGCAAATAACTCGCAATACAGGTAATAGATTATTGCAGGTAGCGGCTATTTGGGGGTTAGGAACTAATTACCAGAATTTGGGACAGTATGATAAGGCTTTGGAATGCTTTCAAAATCAACTAGCTATTAGTTGTGAGATGGATGAGCGTTCTTGGGAAAAAAGAGCTTTGGGTTCGTTAGGTAATGTTTACCAATTTACAGGAGATTACCAAAAGGCTCTTGATTACGAACAAAAAGCTTTAGTGATTGCTTTGGAATTAAGAGACATCAAATCTCAGGGAGATTCTTTGGCTAATCTTGCTAGTATTTACCTCCAACTGCAAAAATGGGAGAAAGCTATAGAATTTTCCAGCGAGTCTTTGGGGATAGGTAGGGAGATTGCTAATAAAGAACTTGTGATGATAAGCCTTCATACAATGGGACAGGCTTATAAATGGTTAGACCAATATCAGAAAGCAACAGATTATTTGACTGCTGCTCTAAAAATTTCTTATGAAATGGGGGAGAAAAGAGTTAGAAGTGCTATTTTACAAGGCTTAAGTGATGTCTGTAGCCAAACTAATCAATTAGAACAGGCTATTAAATATAATCAAGAATCTTTGGAGGTTAGCCGCGAGATTCAAAATAAATTTGGTGAAGCTGCGGCATTATCTAGAATTGCAACTATATACCAAAGTTTGAATAAAAATAAAAAGGCTTTAACTTACTATCAACAGTCATTAGCAATCTTACAGAAAATAGGAGCAAAACAAAGCCAGCAACAAATTATTTTTAATATTGGTAGCTTATATTATAATGAGCAGCTATATATTCCAGCTAGGGAATCTTTTTATTCTGCTCTAGTTTTGGCTAAAGAATTGAACAATACTCCAGAAGAAGCTAAAGCTGCTCTGGCTCTGGGTGCTACTTTTCGCCAATTAAACTGTTATTCCGAAGCTATCCCTCATTACCGCAATGCTTATAGTCTTTACAAAATCTTGGGTGACGAGAACCAAGCTCAAAAAATGTTAAGCACTATGTATAAGCTAGGTGTTGAAATGTGAACTCTACTGCGGATTTAAAGTTAGTCAATTGCAATCAGTTAGGTATAATCAGTTAGTACAATTGGTTAGGTATAATCAGTTAGTGCAATTGATTAACTAGAATCAGTTAGTGCAATTGATTAACTAGAATCAGTTAGTGCAATTGATTAACTAGAATCGGGCGGGCAGGGATGCCCACCCCACAATATTTTTTATGTTTAAGTGGCACACCTTTTGACTTAATGACTAACTGAAAACATTAATTTGTTTTCACATAATTTATTTATACAGCAATAATTAGGTAGATATTAATATTGTGTGACGCTATTTAAATTGTCCCAAAGGAAAAATCTCAGGGAGATATAAAAGCTAATCATGAAATGATTTGCTTTGCAGTTAAGGATATTCACGGTTACCATTGTGAGGGTGTCCAAATTATAACGTAGGTAATTGCTTCCTTTAATGACGGTTTGGTTAGGATGTCCTACTGTTATATATAAGCTATGCCAGCACAGATTATCTATAATTCTGATATATCCAACATTATATGCTCCTATATTTGTGAAACTGTGATTGTCATCCAAAGGCATTATCCCGAATTGCTGGTTGATAAATATAGGAAATATAATTGGTCTCACGATGAGCTTCAATCTTACTTGACTGTCAAATTAACGGCATTACTCAATCAAGCTCAAGACTGGGACGGATTACTTAAAAATTTACAAGTATTTCTCAATGTACTGTTGATTTCTGGATATACTAAATCAACTATATATATCGAATTAATTAAAAAGATTAATAAATTAAATCAAACAACAGATTTATCCCTATTAAAAGTGCCGCAATTTACCAATGAAACGACACCTTTTTCTAAATCGCCTCATTCCCAAAATTCCGGAATTACAGTTTTACTTTTAGATGCGGAAAACTTGCAAATTAATTTGGAAACCGAAAAATTTTTAAGTCAAGTTTGTGCTTATCCTCTTCAAGTTAAAGTCGCCTTTGCTAATTGGCGTAATATGGGTAAATTAGATGTGGAGTTGCATCAACGCTGTTACGATTTAATTCATGTTCCTTCAGGAAAAAATAATGCTGATGGTAAAATGATAGTTTTTGGCTCCTCACTTCACGAACATTACCCAAAAGCCAAAGAAGTTTTAGTTTGCTCTTCTGATACAGTAATGACTAATCTGTGTAACCACTTGCAAAAAAATGGCTTAACAGTTCATCGGGTGAATCAGCAGGGAAATGATATTAAAGTATTTAATAGTTACACAGGACAAACTTTAACACATACTCTTAAAAATTCAAAAGAAATCACTAATTTAACAAAAGTCACTACTCCCAAAATTCCTACTATTGAGGAATTTATTGCCGAGCTTAAAGTAATTATTAAAACTCAACAACAATATACAGCTAACCATTTAGTTAAGCTTTCTTCAATTTCTCAGCTATTTAAAACAAAATATAATTTTAGTGTTTCTCAAGTTATGTCATATCATTTCCCTGGCAAAAAAGCTAGAGATATTTTTATTGATAATCCATTAGAATTCGTAGTACAGCAAAATCCAGATGAGTCTGAATTATATGTTACTCTGTTTGAATCAAATAAACTTAAAAACTTTTTGAGTAAAAGTCATATTACAGAGACTCCACCTAGTATTAATTCTACACAAGATTTAATACAGGCACTATCCATAATTATAACTCAGCTAACAAATAACTCTCCTGATACTTATATTGACGCTGGTATTTTAGCAAGCGCAGTTAATAAGATATACGGTCAAGGAATTACCAAAATAATCAAAAAATTGCAGTTGGGAAATAATTTTATCAAGTTTTTAAAATCTTGTACTTCCTTTAAATTAAAGCAAAAGGGAACTATTTACCAAGTCAGTATTAATTCTGTTAAGTAAATAATGCGTAGTGCGTTCACGAAGTGTGTTCACGAAGTGTGGTGTGCCTCACCATGCATCTTGCTCGCTGCTTAGAAAAAACTTACTGTCCCCACAAGAGTTAAATAAGTTTAGATTACGCAGTTTAAATGTGTTCAACCTACGTAAATAAGATGTATTATGTAAACTGATATTAAGAATTGTGAAGTTAAAATGCAGGGTAAAGTAGTTGTTATCGTTGGCGCTACAGGTGGTATTGGTTCTGTGTTAGCTCGTAAGCTAGCATCCACGGGTGCAAATTTAGTGCTAACTGCAAGAGATAGCAGTCGTTTAGCTGCATTAGCTACTGATTTACCAAGGGAAGTTCTGACTGTAGAGTGTGATATTACTGACCAATTACAAGTCAAAACACTTATAGAAAAAACTGTTGCCCAATTTGGTCGTATTGACGTTTTAGTGAATGCTGCTGGTGCTGGCATCCTGAAGCAATACAACAAGCTGGAACCTGCGGATTTAGACGCTATGTTGGATTTAAATTTAAAAGGTAGCTTTTATACATGTCAAGCTGCGGCAGAAGTCATGGTGTCACAAAAATCTGGTCATATTTGTAACGTTGTAGGAATCTTGGGTAAGCATTCAATGGCAATGGCTACAGCGTATTGTGCTTCTAAATTTGGCATGGTAGGTTTTAGCAAGTGTATGGCAGAGGAACTTAAGCGTTTTGGTATTAAATTCACTCTTTTTTATTTTGGTGGTGTTGATACTTCCTTTTGGGATAACGTAAGTTTAAAGGTTGACCGAAAGAAAATGCTTAGTGCCGAAACTGCTGCTAATGCAATTTTCTTTGCTATGACTACAGAACCTCAAGCTGTACCAATGGAAATTAACATTCAGCCTGATTCACACTTGTTTTTTTGATAACGCTCAGCAGTTAACCGTCAACAGTCAACAGTCAACAGTCAATGATTATTACTTAGGTATCTATTGTAAATTCAGCGAAAAAGGCAAAATTTACAGACGGGTCAGCTGTAAATGGTGATTTTCAGAATTTATGAAAATTGAGTACGTTCACTTTTATGTTGAAGATGCTAAATTTTGGCGGAATTGGTTTGTCAAGCATCTGGGTTTTCAAGTTTTATCTAATCCTGTCCAAGAATATCTTAAATTTGAAGACCAAATCCCAGCGTTAGCTCCTCAACTCCATACTTGGACGGAGGTTGTAAAGAGTGGTTCGGTCTGCTTTTTATTGTCTTCTCCACTTTTGTCTACCAGTCCAGTAGTGGAATTTTTACGTCATCATTCACCAGGTGTTGCTGATGTCGCTTTTTGTGTTGATGATGTAGAAGCGGTTATTACAAGAGCTGAAACTTACGGTGCAAGAATTTTAGAGCCTATCCAACAACACCAACAAGCGGAAGAATACATCAAATGGAGCAAAATTGGTGCTTGTGGTTCTTTGAATCATACATTGATTGAAAGGTCATCTCCCATTAGGCATAAAGTTAATGAAAGCCTGGTTACTGCTATTGACCATATTGTCCTTAACGTCGCTGCAGGTGATTTGGAAAAAACTATTGCTTGGTACGAATATATTTTGGATTTTCAACCTCAGCAGGTTTTTAACATTAAAACCGAACGTTCGGCTTTACATAGCCAAGTCCTGATTTCTCGTAATGGCTGCGTACAATTACCTGTTAATCAACCAACTACTCCCAATTCCCAAATTCAAGAGTTTCTCAACTTTAACCGAGGTGCTGGAATTCAACATATTGCCTTGCAAACGCGCAATATTATTGCTGCTATTGCCCAATTTCGTTCCTGTGGTTTATCTTTTCTTCCTGTTTCTCATGCTTACTACGACCAACTCCAACTGCGACCAACACTTCCTCTCCAACCCGAAGAACTAAAGGCGATCGCCCAACAGAAAATCTTAGTAGACTGGCAGGAAGACACATCTGTGAGTGGGGAACAAATACCTTTGTTGTTACAAATCTTCACACAGCCCATTTTTGGAAAGCCAACCTTTTTCTTTGAATTTATAGAACGTCGTGACCAAGCTAAAGGTTTCGGTGAAGGCAATTTTCGCGCTTTGTTTGAAGCCATCGAAAGCGAACAAATGAAGCGAGGAACTTTGTCTTGAGGGGGGAGTGGGAGTGGGGAGTAGGAAGTAGGAAGTAGGAAGTATTAATAAGTATTTCAACCCGTTTTCAAAGGGTTTTAGCTTTTAGCCCGAACTTTAGTTCAGGGGTATCGGGGTTTTTCTATTAGGCAGTAACATCCCTTTCATCCCCCATTCCCTACTCCCCATTCCCTACTCCCCATCTAACAGGTAAAATTATAGAAACAAAACTTTACATTATTTGTTGATGCTGAGACTAATTACAGACTTTGATGGTCCAATAATGGATGTTTCTGAGAGATATTACCAAGTTTATAAATTCTGCTTGGAAAAAACTCGTCGTCCAGGACAGGTAGTCCGAGAATTGTCTAAACCAGAATTTTGGCTTTATAAACGTAAACAAATACACGAAACACAAATAGCTCTCGATTCTGGTTTGGATTCAGAACAAGCGCAAGAATTTGCTAAATTACGAAAAAAAACTGTACATACACAACCATACTTTGAGTACGACCGCCTTATACCTGGTATCGTAGATGTATTATTAAAAGTGGAAAAAGCTGGAGTCGATTTTCTGGTCATGACAATGCGTCGGCAAAGAGAATTAGAATTTGCCTTAAACAAATATGATTTAGGTAAATTTTTCCCAGAAAATCGTCGTTACTGCCTTACTAATGACTACGTGAAAACTCGTGATATTGATGATAAACCGTTACTAATGGCACGAGCATTACAAGAACTACCACCTGCAACTGACATCTGGATGGTAGGAGATACGGAAGCTGATATTATTTCTTCTAAAAGACACGGTGTTAAAATTATCACCGTCGAATCTGGTATTCGTGACCGGGCGCAATTAGAAACTTACAACCCTGACTATATAGTTAATAACATGAGCGAAGCTGTAGATTTTATCCTCAAGACTTCGCTACAACAGGCGAGATAAATAGTAGCTAATCGGTAATTGTTAATTGGTAATTGTTAGTTGCTAATTGGCATTAGCCATTAGCTGTTAGCGATTAACCATTTAACGAATAAAGCTGTTAATTAGCCACAACAAGATAAAAGTCAATACTGTGGAAAATTGATTTGAGGACAGACTAATAAATGTAATTTGTCGCACAATCAAACTAGAGACTAGACCACCAGCGATTAAGCCTACAACTAAACCGAGCAGAGTTAACAAAACTGCTCGACCAAATTTATTTTCTTTGCGGTTGAGAAAGTAAATACTACTACCAACCCCAAATACTAACGC
Organism: Scytonematopsis contorta HA4267-MV1; assembly: GCA_019359035.1. GTDB lineage: Bacteria > Cyanobacteriota > Cyanobacteriia > Cyanobacteriales > Nostocaceae > Scytonematopsis > Scytonematopsis contorta. The sequence continues at coordinate 122,657 of JAHHIC010000057.1, forward strand.
TAGTTGTAAAATTTGGTCACTGCTGCCGACTTGGTAGAATAAACTAATAGCACTCAAACCAAGATAGCAAGCGCCAGGCACGATTATATCGGTTGCTGTGGGCTGGTCTATAAATTTTTGCAGCCATGCTCTTGACTGGTCTTTAGGGGTGGAGCTTTCTTTTGGAGCAGCTTGCATGAGACGCTCTGGAAAGCGAATGCGTTCGGGTACTTTAATTTTGCCTTCTTGGCGCATCCTCAAGCGATCCATTAAAATCGCATCGTAAGCAGCTTCAATTACTTCTAGACGCTTTGTATCGCCACTGTATTGTTCTACTAGGCGATTACGAACATCTTGAACTTCTTCAAAACTAGCCTCTTCTGATACCCCAAGTTTTTCGTAGGGATTTTGATCGCTCATGGGAGTTTGTTATTTTAGCCTACAATTAAGGCAGTCTCTACTGTGCGTAAAAACGAGTTTTGGTTTTGTGTTACTCACCACACAGGCTAGTAATAGCACAGGGGCTATTAGACTTACCCACAGGTTTTAACTATAGTCACTTTAACATATTGTCATAACTCCGTGTATCCCCTCATGTCGTTGAGCAATTGGAGAATTAATCTAGAATTTGAACTAAAAAAACAATGCTGGTCATTTTTTTTATGAAAAAACTGATTTTGATTTTCCAAATTAGGCAATTTACCGAGCCTTGAGGTTTTTTTAATAATTTAGTGTCAAAATGGCTTGTAGAATCGACTCCTATGTCGATTAAAATTTGAAGCATTTAAACTACTCAGCCACTAGGTTAATAAGGTGTTCTAGTTTACTTAACACAAACATTGGCTCAGGTTTAAAGCATCTGCTTACGCATACAAGGGTGAAAATTGCAACACCGAAAACATTTTATTCGGTTAAGATTCGCATTACACTACATGCTTTTTTTTCCATCAAACTGATTACACTAGTATTTGGATAATCCGGGAAAACATACCTTAGCCTTGTAGATTCTTATTAATCCTAAGTGGAAACTGCGTTTTTTCGCAACCTGCTTGTAAATCCTTATATATTTTTGTGCAAAAGTGATGGTCATGGCTCCTGCCAAGGTTCTTGTTGTTGATGACGACCCTGCGGTTCGTAATCTAATTCAACGCTTTTTAATTAAGCAAAGCTATCAGGTCGAGGCTGCCGAAGACGGCAAAACTGCCTTGGCGCTTTTTGAGCAATTTAACCCAGACTTGGTGATTCTTGACGTGAATTTGCCAGATGTTATCGGGTTTAACCTTTGCCAAGAAATGCAAAGCCGTAATGGCGTCTTTGTTCTCATGCTCACAAGTCGTGCGGACGAAGCAGACAAGATTCGTGGTTTTTCTAAAGGTGCTGACGACTATCTTACCAAACCCTTCGGTTTGGGAGAATTAGAAGTCAGAGTTGCAGCGATTTTGCGACGTCAACGGGTTGTAACAACGGCTGAACAAAAGCGCTTAGTTTTTGAAAAACTGATGATTGACCCAGTAAGGCGAGAGGTGACACTGAATAACCAACCAGTGCCACTAACCGCTTTAGAATTTGACTTATTGCATTTTTTAGCCAGCCATCCGGGCAAAGTTTGGCGACGTGCTGAACTTATTCAAGAAGTCTGGGACTATGAATATGTTGGCGACCAAAGGGTTGTTGATGTTCATATCGGTCAAATTCGCAAAAAAATAGAAGTAGATGCTAGTCAGCCAGCATTGATTCAAACCGTTCGCGGGGTGGGGTACAAATTTGAATGTCCCGCACACGTTCCATTGGAGAAGTAGTATTTGTCATTAGTCAGCAGTCAATGGTCAATACTTCTTCATCCATAATTATGGACTATGGATTATGGACTTCGGACTAAGGACTAATGGCAAAATTGCAAAATTTTGATAAATTTTGTGTGGTTATCTACATTTTTCGTAAATTGTCTAGTTCTAACCTTGGGAATAACCAGACAATCATTTTTAATGCTTTTTTCTATTGAGCATGTAATATTTGTGACCTCGGCAGTTAACACACCCTATGGGGACGCTCTGCGTACAGCAGTTAACGGCCAATCATTTTTTATTTATTATTGAAATTTAAATCTAAATGTGAAATAAATCGCCCCAAATCTCCTAACAGCAAATGATGGAAATTTGGGGTTTTGAAATTCACTGGGACAGTCAAAAACAAGGCAGAAGGCAGAGGGCAGAGGGCAGAAGGTAAGAGAAGGAAGAAGGCATTCAATGGTTATGAGAATACAGTGGGGGCTTGTACCCCCGTTGTTCCTTTGCAGATGGAACAGAGTGTATTACTTGTTATCCTTATAACTTCTTCCGCCTTCTGCCCTCTGCCCTCTGCCTTCTTTGGTCAACCTTCAGCAATGATGGAATAATGTTTCCAGGTATACTCTAGCCGCACTGCGGTCGCTTTCGCCATTTTGCAGAAGAAATAAGGATAGTGCTGCTGTCAAGACTCGATTTTGGTCCCAGTCGGGATGCTTTTCTAAATAGTGCTTTAGTGATTCATGAAGCGTTTCTGGAATTTCTGTAAATACACTAACTGTTGAGTTCATATCTATCTTCCTCTTAGGCTGGTTCATTAATTTTCCACAAAATTCTCGAATGGTCTCTTTGTTGGATCTTGTTCCTGCTCCTGCACCTACGTAAATATCCAAACATTCGTGGTGTTGCCCCAAGCAAGTGGGGTAAATCTTAAATCTATAATTTCATTTTTGTTAGATGCAATTTTACACCCTACTTCATGGGCTAAAAGAGTAAGCCGAATTATTGTGCGTCAAAGGGGGGGAGGTTTGTCAATGCTGCGAAATATTAAGAAGCGCTTTATAAAAAATCAATCATTACGAAGGAATAAGCCTTTGATATGATTTATTGTTACTTAACTTAATATAAACTCAGTGTTAGGTTATTTGGAGCTTTAGGTAAATAAATCCCCAAGGCAAGTTTAAGAAGCTTATACTATCGTACGCCTATTGTGGAAAACTAGTAAAAAACCTGTGGAAAGCCTGTGGAATAAGTGAGGAAAACAGGAGTGAATGATAAGAATTACGAAAATATTACTTTTTATTATTGTTTTGGATAGCTAAGCGTAGTATGAAATTTTTCTCGCAATTAATGCTACCCCCGTTAAGTCTACAAGTCTGGATTTTAGCGGTTGGTAGGTTTCTCTCAGAAGCTGGTACGGGCTTTACATTATTTTACGCGCCGATTTTTTTCGTCAATCGGTTAGGTATGTCTAGCACTGCTGTTGGGTTTGCTTTGGGTATCGGTTCAATTTCTGGCATTTTGGGTAGAGTCCTTGGGGGTATTGGAGTTGATTCCCCTCATGTTGGACGACGACGTATTTTGCTGATAAGCGCGTTAATATCAGCAATTGGCTCTTCTGTCTTAGCAATTGCTAACGATTTTGTCACGTTGTTGGTCGGAAATGTGATTGGTGGTTTGGGGATGGGCTTGTATTGGCCTGCAACAGAAGCTGTGGTCGCTGATTTGACAGCAGTTGAGCATCGTCGTGAAGCTTTTGCCATTACTCGTTTAGCGGATAATTTAGGTTTGGGGATGGGAATTGTACTGGCTGGGGCTTTGGTGGCAAAAACCAGTAATTACCGATTGCTGTTTGTGATTGATGCAATTTCTTTTATTGTGTTTTTTGCTGTTGTCTTTGGAGTGATTAGAGAAACTTATCAACCGAAGTTTAGGTCGGATGAACCTCAAGGACACATAGACTCTTGGCTTGCAGCACTAAGAAATCGGCGCTTTGTTATCTACGTAGTAGTAAATATTATTTTTACAACTTATATTTCCCAACTACACAGTACTTTACCTATCTACTTCAAAAATTTTGTTAAAGTTGGAAGCTCTGGGTTTTCTGAAACTACTATTAGTGCCTTATTTGCTTGGCATTTAGTAGTTGCTATTTTATTGCAGCTGCCTGTCGCTCGTGCTTTAAGACGTTTTGCTGTGGAAAAAGCACTTATAATTTCCGTGATATTATGGGCAATTGGTTTTTCTTGTATTTGGGCTTGTGGGACAGTTTCTTCTGGACAAATATTTTGGGCTATTTTGGCATTGGGAATATTTTCTGTTGCTATTATTTCTTACACTCCCGCTGCTTCTGCGTTGGTCACCGATTTAGCTCCTGAATCTCAAAGAGGAGTTTATTTTTCTATAAATTCTTTGTGCTGGGCTATTGGTTATTTTATTGGCCCCCCTTTGGGAGGTTTCGCTCTCGATAGGACTCCTATTGTGGCAAATTACTTTTGGTTAGGTTTTTCTTTAAGCGTTGTTATTACTATTGCGATTCTCAAGTGTTTGAAAGCGAATTCTTCTACAAGTTATAATTAATACAATACTTTTCTGGGCTTTTTACGCTATGTATTGCTCTCAAAAGAAAAGTTAAGAGTTAATTACTATAACGTGTGTGATTCAAATCACCTCTTTTGTATAACTAGAATCACTTGTATTTGTTGTCTTGCATCAATTTATTGTCACAGTAAATATTTCACACTGGTATCTATAAACTGCAAGCTATGCCCAAATGAAGATGATTAGCGCACTGGTTGAATCTGCCTTTCAAACTGGTTGTCTGAGTGTTGAATCCGAGGGCCTACTCCATCAAATGCTCCTGACAAGAAGCTATCAGTTGGAGGATTTGACGGCCCTACAAGCGCTACATGACGCCGTTCGCTCTGGTCGCATTAAGCGAGAAGCTTCCACAAAAAAGCTGGCTATGGAATTTTTGGACAATTTTAAATTTCGCTCCTAAGCTCTGATGTCCTGTTTTAGGGCTATGTAGCACTTATATAGATTTTAAAACTGAAAACTATTTCCCAGTTGTGCCTTAAAACTATAAACCTACCCTTGAGATAAGCTAAGATCATATACATACGGGTAAAAGTAAAGCGACTATCCCCGGATTTTTTGCCAAATGCCAATGACTACAAATAGGCAACTCAAACAACCGCAAGTGATACCTGCTTTTGAGTATCTTATATTACATAAGTTTAAAGATGACTTGCTGCTGCCCAGCAACCAGGTTAGGAAACAATCAAATTTTTCTCACTTCTTTAATTTTTTAGAAGTAGTGAAGCTTTGGGTGACCAAAATAACAAGTCTAGTTAAATTAGTGTGGTCACCACTAATTAATGACTCGATTTAACAGAACTGACAAGCGTCGCTCTGTTGGTTGGGTCTAAAAAACACTCTTTGTTAAATTATCCAAGCGTGGATGATTCTAAAAGGGTGCTATCTACTGGGGGTTAAACCCACCAGATGTTAACAGATTAAACTTCGTTTAAAAAGGCAGAAGCAGTACATGCTACACCGCAAGATTTATCAGTTGTGTTGCGATGGGCGAGAGGTACATATTTTTTTGCGGGATCAACAACGCTGGATCGAGCGTGCCCGTATTCTCGACATTGAAGGAGATTTAGTGACTCTCCGTTATGAAACGGATGAAGAAGACGAAATCTGTTCTTGGGAGGAAATGGTTCGTTTGGAAAGTATTGGGGCTGTAACCCAAAAGTTGGCTTCGGTGCCGCGAGGAAATGTGGAACCTCAATTAACAGAGGATTGTCCAGACGCGGAGCGTATCCACAATCGTTATACTGACTCTAATCCAGATTAATGGTTGTTGACGGTTGACTGTTGACTGTTGACTGTTGACTGCTAACTGTTGACTGTTGACTGCTAACTGTTGACTGTCAAGTGAAAATTTAGCAATAATCATCACGGATAGATTTTGAATACATAATTTAGAGGGGAGCGAAGTTCTGATAACTTTCCTCCCTTTGATGTTTGTGCTTCTGTTGTAAGTGGTAATGGGTCTGTCAACACTCAACCGTCAACACTCAACCGTCAACCGTCAACAGTCAACCGTCAACAGTCAACCGTCAACCGTTATTATTACGCTCGAACGCTGGGCAGCAACCGTCAAGGGTGACTTTAAAGTTATATAACGGTGAAGCTGGGTTCCAACACCTTTGTCCTCTTTGATATTTACAGGTGCCGCAGTTGTCTAAGTCTTGCCACATAAAGCGCTCATTGTTTTGATTCAGCAGTTCTCTTGGAGATAGTCCCCGCAATACTATTTCTTCTCCCTGCCATCTTGCTTCGATTAAGCCTGTGTCAGCAAATTGTCGCCAACGCGGGTCTGCACTGATTGCGTCTGGTAATGTTATTGTTACTGCTGCCCCTAGTTCTGTTAGTTCACCTTCATAGTTCGTTTCTGGGGCTGCTGGTTGTATAAATGTATCCCCAATAAATAATTCTACTAGTGTTTCTACTCCTGGTGAGTGAACATGATAGCGATTCTGCAACTCGTCTAAGCTTGTTAGGTCTGCTAGATAAGTTGGAGAGCCGTGTATAAAAAGTAAGTGTTGTGGACGTAAATTGTGTATTAGTTGGGTGGTTCCTGGCCCGTCACTGTGTTGAGCGAGGAGATATGTTTCTACGTAGCAGGGACAGGGTAAGGCGTTGCGGGGAATTATTTCTTCTTTGAGGGGACGACCGGGGTTTTCTGGTAGGAGAATTAACCAAGGGCCTGTTTCAGCTTGGCAGTACTCGCGCCAGTCTAAACTATAGTCAGCAAGAACGATGCAAGCTGATTTTCCTACTTCTGGACGTTGTTGTAATTCTAATCTTCGGACGCGGGGACGTACTCTTTCATCCCAAAATAGGGGTTGATGACGAGCAAAGTTTTGGACTGAGGGGGGAAGGTTTGGTAATAGTTCTAAATAAGCGTCGCATCCTGTGGCAACGGCGCCATCAACCCAAATGTCTAAATCTCTTCCTGTAAAATGATGATGGCTACGCAGTAACATTAATAATTCTTGCCCCAATCCTAATGCGGGTGTAGGCATAAGCACGGAATATCCTTCCCCTATTGCTTTGTTTATTCTTTCTGCTAGTTGATTTTCTTGGTTACGGCGGTGAGGGTGGCGCGATGTTCCATAGCTACCTTCTATTATCAGTACGTCTAATTCTAATCCGCGCAATTCTTCTAGACGTAAACCTTCTACTAAGCGGGAGTTGGATAAAAAAAAGTCTCCTGTATATAGTAATTTATATGCTCTAGCTGGGGTGGTGTATGTTAATAGGGTTGCTACTGCTCCTGGTAAATGTCCTGCGGGAAATAGTTCTACAACTAGACCTTCTTTTACTTCTATTCGTGTACGTAGTGGTAGTGCTTGACAAAAGTCTTTCGTTTCTTTTGAGTCTTGGTCTAACCAATTTAGGTACAGTAATTTGCTTGTCACCTCACTTCCGTATATAGGTAACAGCGGAAAAGCTTTATGTAATTCTAATAATCCTCTGGCGTGGTCTTGGTGTGCGTGACTTACCAACACTAAGTCGGCTGGTAGCGGAGAACTTCCTTGACATGCTTGTTTTTGGACATTGCTGGATATTCCTGAAATATCCGCTAAACCACAGTCTAGTAAAATCCGGTGTGGTCCCATCCGCACTAGCAAGCTGACGCCCTCATCTTCATGTTGGACGCCATAAGGCAAACATTCTAATTCACTTGTTCCGTCTCCCGCTTCTCCGATTAGGGATGCGTAAGTGCTTGAGCTCATTTTCTCCTCCCCTCAAAGTAATTCGTAATTCATAGTTCGTAATTCGTAATGCGCTTTTTTGACGAGGATTAAAAGTCTGATACGAAATTTCGCTACCGTCGTTAAGCTTACAGGGGAATCAACCCCGCATTTAATTACGAACTACGAATTATTAATTAAGTTGAATTGATTTTGGTGCGTTTCAGCCTTTTACGTCTCTAAAATTCCTAAAACCCACCTTAAATACATCTTAAATCCAGAGTGGGTGGATTTTTTGGGGGAGACACCTCAATAGAACCCACACTATATTCAGGAGAGGGTTGCCTCAAATGAAGGGTTGTCCGTTACTTTTTAGTGTGCAGAGCCGTTACCATGATAGTTATCTGTATCATAAAAACCATTTTTCGTGCCAAAGAACAAGCACGAAACTGTAAATAATACTGTTAAAACTGCTAATACTAACTTTACATCCATTGGTTTGCTCCTTTAGTACAATCATTTTTTATCTTAATAGACGAACCATGACTGCGGAGAAAATCACCAGAAATTCTTTACCATTGCTGAGTGACTTATGGTTCTAAGTAATTTTATTGGTGCTGTACAAGACAAAAGATAATTAGGAATAAATTCTACTTTCTTGTGGGGTGGGCACTATAACCTTCCATAGAATAAGGACGGGCTAGAAGCCCATCCCACAAGAAATAATTGGATTTTTTTAAATTTGGAAATCCTTTATACAATTAAATTTATAAATATTAACCCTCGTAAACAATCAGATGGGTTGGCTTGTGAGCTTTAATAAATTTTGTCATGATATCTCTTTCACCGATAGTTGGTGTCGCAAAACACCCTGCGGTTCCAGCGTTACTATTTCCTTTAAAAGCTGAAGGGTCGTAATGAACACCTATTTCGGAACGTCCTGTTTTAAAGATTGGTATAACCGGAGACCAAACTTCACCGAATTCTCCTGCTTTGTATTCTACTATCCCAGGTGCGGTAAAGGTATAAATACCAAAAGGTATGGGTGCTTGAGAGCCTGCTACGTGAGATGGTGTTTGATTATTTATTCTACCGGAGACTGCTCGTACACTATTAATAACCTTACCAGTACTATCAACTAATCGAGCTTGGTATACTCTTAAACCACCACCAAGGATTTCTTGAGTTCTTCTAGCTACTACTTTTGGTCGTTTAATTATTGTTAAAAAATCTGTTGCGACCCAACGATTTGTACCGATTTGTGACCAGTTTCTGCCTCCTGCGTTTACTGGGTCACCTGCGACGGTAACTTCTGTACCGTTGCTGATGGTGTCGATTTTTTCTCCGTTTGCTTTGGAGCGAACTGAGAGGGAGTCCCCTTCTTTGGTGGAAACGTAAGCTGTGTAACTCATGACCTATACCTCACAAATAATGACGGGTGTGTATTTGTTGTTGCCAACTAAATAAATGCTTCAACTATTAACGCCAATATTTCGTACGGTTTTTAGTACCCTTTGGGGTGAGTTTTTACTTACGAACCAACATACGGGGAGTTGAGGGTGGGGTTTGTAACAGTTTGTAATTGCGTGGGAATTTATAATACAAACATACTTTCTTGCTCTGGTATCTAATCACACCATATTTTACCCTGATGTGTACGAGAATAAATTTGAATGTCACTAAGAAAAGCTCTCTAAGAGGATGTTTATAAATAAAGTATTAAGACACCATGCACACCACAAGCCAGCCAGTGACTTTAGTCGAGATAACCCCTGAACTAAAGTGAGGGCTAAAAGCTAAAACCCGTTAAAAACGGGTTGAAATACTTATTTTAGTTAGCTTTAGCTAACTTTAGCTTTCAGCCCTCACTTTAGTGAAGGGGTTATCTTTTCTTGGTGTCAGTCTCCTCACTGGCTTGTGTTGTCTATGCGATACCAGTTGTGCTATTTGCATAGCTTTATAAATCTGTAGAGTTCATGGCAGAGCGGAGATTTTCTAGATTTTTACGGCAAATATTTGTATTGGGATGGTTTATACCTAATCGTTGCTCGAAAATTTTCAATACTTGGATGTAAAGTGGTTCTGCTTTATCATACTTTTCTTGGGAGTCGTAAAGACCAGCTAAATCTTTCAAGCTACTAGCATAGTCTGGATGATTTTCTCCCAAGATGTGTTTTCTCAACTCCAATGCTTGGATGCAAAGTGGTTCTGCTTTATCATATTTTCCTTGGGAGTTGTAGATTAAAGCTAAATGGTTTAAGCTCCTAGCATAGCCTGGATGATTTTCTCCCAAGATGCGTTGTCTCAACTCCAATGCTTGGATGCAAAGTGGTTCTGCTTTATCATACTTTCCTTGGGAGTTGTAGAGTAAAGCTAAATGGTTTAAGCTCCTAGCATAGCCTGGATGATTTTCTCCCAAGATGCGTTGTCTCAACTCCAATGCTTGGATGCAAAGTGGTTCTGCTTTATCATACTTTCCTTGGGATTTGTAGAGTAAAGCTAAGTTGCTCAAGCTGGTAGCATAGTTTGGATGATTTTCTCCCAAGATGCTTTTTCTCAACTCCAATGCTTGTATGTAAAGTGGTTCTGCTTTATCATATTTTCCTTGGGATTCGTAGAGACCAGCTAAATTGTTCAAGCTCCTAGCATAGCCTGGATGATTTTCTCCCAAGATGCGTTTGGTTAACTCCAATGCTTGGACACAAAGTGGTTCTGCTTTATCATACTTTCCTTGGGAATAGTAGAGACCAGCTAAATTGTTCAAGCTGATAGCATAGATTGGATGATTTTCCCCCAAGATACGTTTGTTTAACTCCAATGCTTGGATGCAAAGTGGTTCTGCTTTATCATACTTTCCTTGGGAGTTGTAGAGTAAAGCTAAATTGTTCAAGCTCCTAGCATAGTCTGGATGATTTTCTCCCAAGATGCGTTTGGTTAACTCCAATGCTTGGATGTAAAGTGGTTCTGCTTTATGATACTTTCCTTGGAAGTTGTAGAGTAAAGCTAAATTGTTCAAGCTGGTAGCATAGTCTGGATGATTTTCTCCCAAGCGAGATTTTACTACCGATAAGCATTGCTCACACCAAAGTTGTGCTTGCGTATATAAACCCTGTCCATAGTAAAATCTAACTAAGCCAACGAAAGGCGAAATTAAATTTTCATCGTTAATCCAATCTGTCAAATTTTCTGCGACAGTAGCTAAATGGGGTATGGCATTTTTTACTGAATTGATTAATTCCAGAGTTGCTGACCAGGAAATTGACCGAGCGATATCTATAAAATAAAGCGCAAACGCTCGTTTTAATTCATCAATTTCTTCTAACGCTGCTAGCTTTTCTTGTAAAAACTCGCTAATTAAAGTGTGAATTTTATAGTAATGTTTATCTTCTACTTCTAAGCTATTAACTAAGTGACGTTGGTAAAGTTGCTCAAGCGCTTCTTCCACACCATTCTCATCCCAGCTAAGGGAATTAGTTATAGATTCGACCCAAGACCATTCAAAAATTTCTGCTGCAAATAGGCTTAATAACGCGGCTAATTTTTGTGTTTGCTCGTTCAGTTCCAACCAGCTTAATTCAAATGCTGCTTTTACACCTAGCTGTGCTGTACTTAAAGTTTTCTGCTTTGGATTGATTCCTTCTTGTTGCAGTCGCTGCTTTTTCAACTCCTCTAGCATTTTTGCTATTTTAAAGTGAGGAGGCTTTTTCGCTATGTACCGCCCTACTAATTCTATACCTAATGGCAGATATCCTAACCATTCACATAGTTCTTTAGCTGTTTCTAATTCTTTATTTACTTTATTAATATTTTCTTTATTAAATTCAACTAAATTTATTAATAATTCTAAAGCTTCTTCTGGTGACAACACATCTAGAGATATTTCTTCAATGTTGGTGTCAATGTTTCGTAATCTGGTTGTAATTAAGATGCGGAAGCGCTTGAAAGTTGGCAAATACTCGTTAAAATTCTCTAAATCATTTACATCATCAAATATTACTAATACTAACCCTTCGGGTGGTTGCCAATTTTGCCAACACCAGTCTATTTGTTGTTTAAGCGTTAGGGGTTGTTCTTGAAAATCTCGTTGGGGTATCTCTAATTTAAGATAATTTTTAGCAAAGGTGAGAATTTCTGTGGCAATATCGGATGAGCGAACGCTAAACCAGCAAACTCCTCCAGGATAATCATGTTCGTGCTGACGTGCGTATTTTACCACTAACTCTGTTTTACCGACACCACCCATCCCTGCAACGGCAGAAATTGCAACAGTGTTTTTTTGCTGGTAAAGTTTTTCGTGAATTTTGGTCAGTTCTTTTGAACGTCCAACGAAATGAGAAGTTCCTGAGTGAGGTATGAATTTAGGGGGATTTATCTTTGTCCGTTCCCCTTCGGACGAGTTTAGTCAGAGGTTTATAGTATTGTTTTGAGTTTCAATTGTTGAATTCACGTTAGCAACACCAACTTTTTCGACGGTGTTAGCTATTTTTCCAATATTGTGTGTATTGCTAGGTTGATTTTTCAGGGTTGAGATTAATTCTCTGACCACTTTTTCTAACTCGACGTTTTCTTGAGTTTTTATGCCTAATGCTTCTAATGCCACTTTAAACTGAGGGTTTGCTTCAGCTGCTTTTGTGACTTCTAATACAAGGACATCAATATCGTCTCTTGTTGCTGGTTGTAAGAGAGTTTTTGCTTCTGCTTCTAAGATTGCTACGCTCTCAGGAGCTAGTTTTTGCATAATTTCTTTAAAGGTTAAATCATAGCCTTTTAGGATTCCCCAGTTAATTAGCTTTTCACCAAAATAGACAAGAAAACCAATAGTACCTATCATTAATGGTTCCATAAAATACAATGTCTCTATGGGTTTACACTATATTAATTATACTTGCTTGGTACGAGTGATTTCGGAAATGATTATAATTTCCTGGTTGAATTTGTATTACGATTAAAGCAAGTGATTTCCTTAAATTGCTATAGCAACCCTAATATATAAAATTGTAGTGCAAGCATCTTGCTTGCTACTGGAGGCGGGCAAGATGCCCGCACTACCTATAATTTTTACAAATCATTTAGGACTGTTATATTAACCAAATTAACTGTAAACGTAGCGTTTTGTAATTATCTTTTACGACTACAAATTAAGCATTGATAATTTGATGCTTTTGAGCTAAAATTTACTCTTTTGAACGCATCAATTTGTTAGCTTGTAAGATAGAAATTAAATTCTTATTGCTCATTATTTAACCCTTTACTTGTCAAAATGCAAAAAAGACCTTTTTTCGTAGCCCCCTCCCCGCAAGCGGGGAGGGGGTTGGGGGTGGGGTTTTCATGTGCGGGGATGACCATATATTGATTTATCTTTGTTTGGGGTGAGGGTCATACCCTTGAATCGCCAGCAGTATCCTTCTTGGGTGAGGGAAAAAAATATTCGTGCAAAATTGGGATGCTCCCGTAAGATTATCTCCTCTACGTCCTCTCTTATACTAAAAACGACTGAGAGCTTTACTTTTCAATAATCGTCAAACGCTTTTCAAGCAACGCTTACAGTCCTTAAGAAAAGTCTAGTTATTAAACGTTTGCAGTATAATTAATTCTCCGTAAAAGTCAACAGCACCCTCACCCATAAGTAACGAATTTGACATAATCCAGAATTATCGCGACTTTATCACTCACTTTTATTCAATAGAATGCCTGATTTTGGCATTGCTTTACCCTCTTTTTTTATAAAAATTTTTGAATGAATTATTTTTTATTGTATGTATTATTACCTATGTAACCGTATAGTTATCTTTAAATTTATCTATATAACTATATCGCTAAATATTTAATGAATGATAATGGCATCTAAATGTTTATATTTTTAGATGCCAATGTATTTAAATGCTTCGGTATACGGTAGAATGTTGAAGCATTATTTGCAACGCTCACAATCCAGGAAAAATGCTTATTACCGTAGCAGCCTTTAAGGGTGGTGTCGGAAAATCAACAACGGCTTTACATTTAGCTGCGTATTTCCAAACTAAATCTGATACTTTGCTAGTGGATGGGGATTTTAATCGCTGTGCATTAGATTGGTCTAATCGAGGTACTCTACCTTTTAAGGTCGCAGATGAAAAGGAGGCTGTGCGTTTAGCTGCTCTTTACGAGCATATTGTTATCGATACCCCATCACAACCAGATGATGATGAGCTAAAAACTATTGCTAGAGGATGCGATTTATTGGTAATACCAACTACTCCTGATGCAATTGCTTTTGCTGCAACATTAAATATGGTTAATGCTCTAAAGAAGTTTAAGGTTAATTATCGAATTTTACTGACTTTAGTTCCACCTCATCCAAATAAAGCGGGAGAGGAGGCTAAATTAGCTTTAGAAAGGGCTGGATTACCTGTCTTTAAATCGGTTATTCGACGTTTGGCAGTTTTTGGTAAGGCTGCTTTGGAGGGTGTAACCGTTAACGCTGTTCAAGATTATTATGCACCAATTGCGTGGCGATGTTACTGTGAGGTTGGCAAGGAGATTATTTCATGAGTAATAAGAAAAAAACTAGTCGTTTTGATGATTTAATTGATGTTGCTCGTAGTCGTAGTGAAAGAGATAAAGCGGAGGTTATTCAGGAGAAGGCTACTCGTATTACTAAAAGTACTGACCCTGAGTTTACTCGGACAACTATTTATTTACCTAAGAATTTACATCGACAATTGAAGATTGTGTCTGCTTCACTGGATAAACAAATGAGTGATGTTGTGATTGAATTAATTGAGGATTGGTTGAAATCTAGGAAATAATTTTTTCGTTTTTGTAGGGACGCTATGGAGACGCGATAGAGACGCGATAGAGACGCGATAAATCGCGTCTCTACATTTTTATTTGAAGATTTTATGAATAAAAGGGACAATAAGTTTATATTTATGTCCCTTTTAAATAATGTGTTTTAAATAAATTTCCTTGACTGTTAAATATATTATTCCATAATTATAAATATGTCATTTTTTACAAAAACAATTAGTCTTGTTTGTCTAAAGTTTCTGTAACTGGCTACATAAAAGAGTAAAACCTGAGTAAACTATTATGGTATTTTTATTAAGTTCACAAAATATTTTTGAGCATTTAGTTAAAGAGAATATTTGTAATCAAGAAGACCAATATTTAAGTAATACAGAGTTAAAAAAGGCAAAAAACTTTAATTTATTATTGAGTTTATATAACGGAAATAAGTTTTTAGTGAAACAAGAACGGCACAATTGTGAAGGAAAAGCTGTTGGGGAGTTCTTAAATGAATGGAGAATTCATAAATTTTTGCAACATTTTCCTGAGCTAAGTTACCTAAAAACATATGTTTCTGAATTGCTGCACTTTGATGTAAATAACTCTATCTTAGTATTTAAATATTTAGATAATTATCGCGATTTAGCTGATTTATATATAAAAGAGAATTACTTTCCAAGTAACATTGCTACATCAATAGGTAAAATTTTGGCAGTTATCCACCAAAATACTTTTAATTGCAAAGAATATCAGGATTTTTTCTCGCAAAATTCAGTTAATGTTACAGCTAATCCGATGAAAAATTTATTGAAGTGGTTGGAGCGAGTCGAACCAGATATTTTTGGTTCGGTAACTACTGATGGGTTAAGATTTTTTCTTCTTTATCAAAGATATGACAGTTTGGGACAAACTATTGCTGAATTAGCTAATAATTTTAATCCCTGTTGTCTTACACACAATGACCTGAAGCTAAATAATATTTTGGTACATAACAATTGGGAGAAAACGAATAACTCTATTATACGGTTGATTGATTGGGAGCGTTCTAGTTGGGGTGACCCTGCTTTTGATTTAGGAACAGTTATTGCTAGCTATATCCAGATATGGCTGTCTAGTTTGGTGATTAGTAAATCCTTAAGCATTGAGGAATCTTTGGGTTTAGCGATAACTCCTTTAACAAAGCTTCAGCCTTCTATTGCTAGCTTAACTCAAGCTTATTTCTGTAGCTTTCCGGAAATTTTAGAACATTATCCTAATTTTTTATCAAAGGTTGTTCAGTTTGCTGGTTTTGCTTTGATTCAACAGATTCAGGGGATGATTCTTTTTCAAAAATCTTTTGGTAATACGGGTATTGCTATGCTTCAGGTTGCTAAAACGTTGTTATGTCGTCCTGAAGAGTCGATACCTACGGTTTTTGGTACGCATGAATTATTAACTATGAAGTAGGATTTGTTATGCAATTAATTGAAAATGGTATCGATGAGCAATTGTTGAGTGTTTTAGAGGATATTGTTCAAAAAGTTGAAATTCATTCCGATTTTTCTATTCGTCATCCAGATTATAAACCATTGGAAATTTCAAAAGAGGTTACTGAGCGTTTTTTGAAGTCACCTCTGGAAATGCAGTATAAATATCTTAGCTTGCAATTAAGAAATTTTATCTATGGTATTTACTATAATGGTTCTTTAAAAAGTTCTTTGGCACTTGATAATAAGGAAAATGCTTTACCACAAGATTGGGAAAATAATACTTTATTAGGGGTGGATTTAGAATTTTATGAGCGATTGCATGAAAATAATCATGGTCTGGGATATTTTGACCCTGCTTGGTCTGTTGTTAGAGAGGAAATTGATGGTAGTTTGGCTGTGAGTAAGAATGGGTTGAGGTTACATATTCACCGGGATAAGCATCTTCAATTATCTGATATGTCTGCTAAACTAGGTGATTCTGTTGCTGTTTTAATGCCTAAAAATATTGTACAAAATGGCTTTTATATGGCAGTAAGTAATGTTTTATCTCAAGGTCATGGGAATATAGTTAGAGTTTACTTTAATTTTACTGCTGATGCTGCTGTAGAGGTAATGGGTGGTTTAACAAAATTATTAAATGCTATCCCTATTTTCTTTCGCTTTAAGGTTTTATATAACCCTGATGAGTATAAGCGTTGCGATTCTGGGGTACTTTATTTTGAAAAATTCTACTATAAATCTGTTCACAAAGTTCTTGAGGCTGTGTATTTAGAAAATAAGTCTTGTTTTGGGTCGGAGGTTCCTTTGTTTACGATGCAACTTGCTCCTGGGTTAGCTTTAGCTGAGGAACCTGATAATAAATTTGCTGACCAGGAAAGTTTTGGGATGAATCGCTGTCAAATTGTGGCTAATGGGTTGTTGGAGGGTTGGCTTCGAGGGGATTGTTCTGCTGAGGGGAGGTTGAAGGCTATTTTGAGGCAGTTCTCTCGTTTGGGGATTGATTTACAGGGGGTTTATTTGAATTCTGGTTCGGAGGGTGTTTATAAGCCTATTATGTGATGGCTGTAAATAATTCATTTTGCTTGCAGTTCAAGATTATTCTTGGGCTGTTTTTTTGTTTTTACGAACCGCCAAGATGCCAAGTAAGCCAAGGGAAGATAAAGAGAAGAGAGGATAAAGAGAAGAGAAAGGGGACATTAATATTTGAATTATGTTGCTGATTTTGCTAATTTGATTGAGTTGGTTTTAGTTATTTGATAAATGCTTGTGTTTTACATCTATTTTTAATATTAGTAATTGTACTTTTATTGTCCGTTTATTCATCTACAAACTATGGTTTTTTTTGATGATATAGGTGATTATAGTAATGTGATGAGGAAATACAAATTCCCATCTCAATTCAACTCAATTAATTTAGGAGTACATTTCAAATGGCTAATATCACTATTTCTGAACTAGGTCTTAATGGCTCTGCTTTGTTCCAATCTCATGAAAGTTTTCTGTGCGATTTAAATGAGCAAGAACTTTCTGATATCACAGGTGCTGGAAAAGTTACAATCCTGTGGACTGCTCTTTGTGTTGAGTGGTAGATTCATGATTTTAAGCTAATTGATAAACGTAACTACTTTGCAAGTTATTCTTAATTGTAGAATAAGTTAATTGGTTTTGCTGTGAAAGTTACGTTTATATTGAATAAGCTCATATTTGACCGTCTAAGATTATATTCTTAGACGGTTTTATTTTTTATTTATTTCATTTATGTTAGATTTAATTGTTGGTGATAATTTCTATTTGCTCTATTTGTTGTTTTAACCATTCGTCAAATAATTCTGAACAAATTTGATGACGCATGGCATTATTCAACTTGGGCTGAATAATTTCTTCGACTAAAATTATGTGTATTCCTTTTGATGTCACAATTGGTTTTAGTAGCTGTGGTGCTTTTGCTGCGAAAACTGCTGCTGAAATTTCTGGCTTTAATTCTTTGCGACGTATTACACCTCTATATCCACATTTTCGACGTAGTTCTTTATCTTCTATATATTTATGAGCTACTTCATAAAAGCTTATTTCTTTTTCTTGAATACTATAAAATAGTTCTATTGCTAATTCTTCGTCATCTACTACTATTTCATAAATTATTGCACCAGTATAGTCTAGTTGATGCTCAAAAAAATATGGCTCAATTTTATCTAAGAACAAATGTGCGGCTATTTTTGTAGATAATGCGCTACTATAAACTACTTCCTCAAAGTCTGTGAGAGACATTTGATGTTTTTTTAACCATGACCAAGTTGCATCTACGCTTTCTAGGTTATTCATTAAACGAAATTTATCTGCTGCTCGCTGAAGTTCTTCGTTTTCTATTTTTATACCTGCTTCTGCTGCTGTATGAGCTATTACTTTGCGAGTTAGTATTTCTTGGATTATTTCAGGTGTTTGACAAGAGATTTTTATTTGGGTCAGAATATCCTCGTTAGTTATATTTATTGGTTGCGACATAATCTTTTTCCTTGATAATTAATGTTATTGAACCACCTGTAAAAACGCGATATGAATATTTAAATATTATATATATCGCGTTCCCGGTGTTTCTATAAAAACCACACACCACACTCCATATTCCACGTTATAATTTTAAGTCCCCTTGTTGCAATTTCTTGAATGGGTCAAGGAGAAAATCAATTATTCGACGTTGACGTACAATCACCTCAGCGGTGGCTGTGTCTCCAGGTCGCAATGGAATACATTTATTATTACTAGCTATACAATTCTGTTTCAGGGTAATTTCTAAGTTATATGCGGCTACTTTCCCATTAGGTGTATCTACTTCTAAAGTGGTTGGAGATATTTCTATTAACTCTCCTTCTACTATTCCATAATCCTGGAATGGGTATGCATCTAATTTTATTTTTACTGGTAGTCCTTTTTTTAATGAACCGCTTTCACTTGTCCCCATTTGTGCTCTAATAATGAGTGGAGAATCTTCTGGTGCTATTTCTGCAATCATTGTCCCGCTTTGCACTACTGACCCAGGTCGTTGAATTGGTAACTGAAATACTCTACCAGCGATGGGGGATTTTAATATTCTTTGTGCTAACTGTAATTGTAATGATTTAATTTGGTTATTAGTTTGAGCTATTTCTGCTTTTAATGTAGTAATTTCTGTTTCTAAATTTTTAAGTTGTTCTTCACTTTTTAATGTGGCTAATTTACCGGAATGGGTTAAGGCTTGATAACTTCTTTCCTGTTCTTTTAGCCGTAATTGTGCTTGTTCTATGTCTGCTTGAGCTTGACGAATATTACGCTCGTAACTACTTCTCTGTTCTGCTAGACGTAATTTTGATTGCTCGATATTAGCTCTGCTTTGTTCGTATAGTTTTTGTTTCTCTTTAGCTATATCTTTCTTCTCTACAACACTTATTTCCGGAACAACTCCTTCTTTCCACAGTTTACTATAACGCTCAACTTCTCTCTGGGTACTGGCTAAGCTACTTTCTGCTAACTTGTTGGCTGTTTGACTATCCTGAATTGCTTGTCGTGCTTGATTGACTTGGGCTAGTTTTTCTTCTTTTTGTAATTCGTAGGCGTTTCTGGTAGTACTAAAGTTCTGTCGTGCTTGGTCAATTTGCGCTTGTTTTTCTAATTCTTGAGCTTGATTTTGTTGTCGCTGAGTTCCTAAAGCCACAACAAGCTGATTTTTTAATAAATTCAACTGTGAAAGTCGGTTAGATTGACCTTCCAGTTTGTCTTTTGCTTGACTAAATTCAGCGTTTGCAATTTCTGAGTCTAATATTGCTACTGTTTGTCCTGCTTGAACTGTATCTCCTTCTTTTACTTCTATTTTGGCAACTGTACCTGTAACAGCGCTATCTAATTTAACTGTGTTTCCTTTTGGTTCTAGTCTTCCTCTTGCTGTCCCTGTTTCATCTACTTTGGAAAATGTTGCCCAAGGTAAAGCGATAGAGACGAAAGAAAACAGAAAATATAGCATTCCCCTTGTCCAAACTTGGGGTAAACTATCTAGTAATTCTTTTGTTGTATCAGACCAATCATCTGGTAATATGGTTGTTGTTTCTGCTGGCTTTATGAATGGTTCTTCTAGTTTATTTTCATCTTCATACGGTTGAGGTGGGACTTTTCCATTTAATATTATATCGGACATTATTTTTTCCTTAAAACATAAAGAATTACGAACCGTCAAGTAGCCAAGATAGCCAAGGGAAGAAAGAGTAGAGAGCTATAGCAGATTACGAATTATCTAGTTGTTGCTGATTGAGATAAAAATAATGCCCTCGTTTTTTCATTAACTCTTCGTGTGTGCCACTTTCGATTAATATCCCTTTGTCTAGCACTAAAATTAAGTCGGCATTTTTTATGGTTGAAAGACGATGAGCTATTACTAAAGTGGTTCTTCCTTTGAGTATTTTGGTCAAATTTCTTTGAATAATTCTTTCTGATTCGGTATCTAAGTGGGAAGTTGCTTCATCAAAAATTAATAGTTTGGGGTTTCCTAGTAAAGCTCTAGCTATGGCTATTCTTTGACGTTGACCACCTGATAATAATCCCCCTCCTTCACCAATTTGGCTTTCGTATCCCATTGGCATTTTTTTGATAAAATCATCTGCACCTGCTAATTTTCCCGCTTCAATAACTTCTTCTAAGTTTGCTCCAGGATGTCCTAAACTGATATTTTCTCGGATTGTTGAACCAAAAAGAAATGTATCTTGGTCAACTACTCCCACAGAGGAACGTAACGAACGTAAGGAAAGGCTAGTAATATCTTGTCCATCAATTAAAACTTTTCCATCAGTGGGTGGATATAATCCTAAAACTAATTTAGAAATTGTTGTCTTACCTGAACCACTACGTCCTACCAAAGCTACCATTTGTCCTGGTTTGACTGTAAAAGTAAGATTTTCTAGGATATTAATATCACTCTCTGGATGATAGCGGAATGTGACATTATCAAAGCAGATACTACCTTTTATTTCTGGTAAATATTGTCTCGCTTGATTTTGAAAATCTTCCTCTGGTTCTGCATCTAACACGTCGTTAATTCGTTCTACTGCTATGA
Source organism: Scytonematopsis contorta HA4267-MV1 (assembly GCA_019359035.1). Taxonomy (GTDB): domain Bacteria; phylum Cyanobacteriota; class Cyanobacteriia; order Cyanobacteriales; family Nostocaceae; genus Scytonematopsis; species Scytonematopsis contorta. Next base: position 143,502 of record JAHHIC010000057.1, read on the forward strand.
CTACTTCTTGTAGTTGGTTCCAAAGTACTGTCAATCTTTGGAATGGTGTAATAATATTTCCTAGCAACATATTAAATGCTACTAATTGTCCAATGCTTAGCTGATTGTTAATTACTAAGTATGCTCCAAACCAAAGTAAGAGAGTTGTAACAACTGCTTCAATTCCGTTACTAAAAATTTGTAGTCTATTACTAATAATTTGTCCTGTAAATCTAGTTCTTATTTCTTTATTTAATAATTCCTCCCAATGCCAACGCACGTTTTGTTCTACTGCTGTAGCTTTAACTGTTCTGACACCATTTAATGCTTCTATTAAATAACTACTTTCGTTGCTAACTGCATTAAATGTTTCTCGTGAAATTTTTTGTAAAAATGGTGTTGCAACTAATGCTAGGAGTAAAAAAGGTGGTACAATTATTAGAACTAATAAAGCCATTTTCCAACTGTACCAAAACATTAATCCTACATAAATAAATACTGTGAGTAAATCAAGTAATATTGATAATGCTTCACCGGAAAGAAAACGTTGTATTTTACGATTTTCTTGTACACGAGAAATAATATCCCCCACATAACGCGATTCAAAATAACTTAAAGGTAACCGTAGTGTATGACGGATAAAAGCGACAATTAATGCTAAATCCACCTTGTTTGCTGTGTGGTCTAGCAAATATTGTCGCAATCCAACCATTGCTACCCGAAACAAGCTAAACATCAGCAATCCGATTCCCACTGCTGTTAATGTCAGTTCAGAACGCTGGACAACTACCCGATCTAAAATTAATTGGGTGAACAAAGGTGTAATTAATCCAAAAATCTGAATGAATATGGAAGCTACAAACACTTCCAACATCACAACAGAATGTGGTTTCATTAATTCAAAGAATTGCCAAAAAGGTGTTGTCGCTTCTTTGGCTTCTTTTAAGAAAACTGTGGGTTGCAGTAATAATGTATAGCCACTCCACTTTTCTTTAAATTGTGCGTGGCTGAGAGTTCTTTGTCCGATAGCGGGGTCGCAAACAATTACATGTTTAGCATTGATTTCATAGATAACTATATAGTGTTTACCTTCCCAATGGACAATTGCAGGTAATTTTTGCTTCGCTAATTGGTCGAGACTCGCTTTTACTGGACGTGTGCTAAATCCTATGCTTTCTGCTGCTGTCGATAACCCACGTAAAGAAGCTCCATTACGGTCTACATTAGCTATATCTCGTAAACGGTTGACACTAAAACGTTTCCCCCAATAACGAGATACCATCACCAAACAAGCTGCTCCACAGTCAGAACCACTTTGTTGAGCAAAGAAAGGATAGCGTTTGACGAAGCGTTGTAATAAATGACCTACTTTCTGTGTGGGTGTAGGAAAATAAGCTTTACTTATCTTCTTTTTGGGCTGAATTTCTTCTTCTGGTGTTGAAACAATATTTAGTGAAGCATTTGGTAAAGTTTCCCTAGTTTCTAGTAATTCATCTGAATTCACCAATAAAGAATTGCGTTCATGTGCTTCATTCCATAAATGCTCTTTGATTTTGGGATGCTTGGAAATTAGTGGTGATAATACTTCACCCGGAATAAAGCACAATTGCAAATTTACACTCGCTCTAGCTATGTAAGGCTGGAATTGAGTGTCACTAAATAATGTAAACTCTCCAAATGATGCTCCCACATCTAAAGAAGCGATTAATTCATCTTCTTGATTCAGTAATCTGACTTTACCTGCAATCAGAATGTAAATTCCGACTTCTACATCAGTTCCTTGCCAAAATTTTCCTACCTTAGGCTGCAAGAATTTAAATTTCTCCAAGCAGCTTTGATATTCCGCTTCCGAGAGAGGATACCCCAAAGTTTTGTTGAGTTGTTGTAGAGTAATTAACTGAGCGGATTGATTTTGCGCCATAGATATCTAAATCTTTCAATTCTTTCCCTCTTTTGGTCAAATCGATTGCCAAATCATTGGTTAAAAAATTGGGATTATCCTGAATGTTTGCTGGTTTTAACTCATTAATCAAGATTGTGGAACCTTGTCTCAAGGTAGTCGCATTCTCTTCGGTAGTACTGGGTTTTAATCGAGTGGACAACCCCATCTGTTTCAGCAATCGCTTTACATGACGTTCACTCACCTGAATACCAAATTCTTTTGCCAAATGTTTACTTAACCAATTGGCTGTCCAGCGTCGAAAAGAATAGTCATAATCGCGGGGATTGCTATTAACCAATTCTTTCAAACGCTCTAAATACTCTTCATTTACAGCCCTTGGACGACCAATTGGAGAATCTTGCCATTGATGTGCCATTCCAGAACGAGCTACATGCATCCAATGTCTTGCTGTTGCCGAACAACACCCCAATGTTTGGCAAATCTCAGCCTGAGTCTTCCCCTCATCTGTCAGCATCATTATTTCAATTCGCTGACGATAAGACTCAGACAAATTCTCTTGCAACCTTTTTTGCAGCAGTTTGCGCTGGAAAGACGTTAAAACCCGGACAGTTTCTTTTAAACTTTGGGACATAAGAGTAAAATTGCAGAATGAAATTTATACCTGTCTCCATTGTTGGTGTTTACACAAAGAAATTTCGCTGACGCGATTCTGTAAACACCTATACAATTTACTACAGACAGATAAAATATATATCCGCAACAATAACGATAAGTATTTCTTATTTAATTTATTTTAAGTCATAATTTTATACTAATTCCCAAAATAGAGACCGAATTAATTCGGCCTCCACACCTTCGTGTCCTTCGTCTCTACCCTTACGGGAAAACCTCCGGTTTACGTGGTTAGAAAACGATTTCCTTCCCTTTATTAGTAAACCTAACATCTTTAATCCCCCATTGAGGATTACTTGTTAAGGTCTTTTCCATACTTTGAAACAGAGCAAAATTTTCGCAGCTAGAAAGAGAACTAATATCTCGTTTAGAGCTTGGTGATATGTTTAAGTCAACTGTTGCAACACCATTTTTAACATTTACGCGGTAACCAGATAAAGTTAAATCATTAGTATCTCTTTCCTTTATTATTTCACCTACTGCACCTGCAACAGGTTCATTTCCCGATACTGTTACTTCTTTTGGTACTAATTCTTGACATTGAGCATCACTGGTGAACACAGTAATTTTAGAAGTTTTGCTGTTGATAGCTTTATTCTCAATATTTGTTGGTTGCTGCTTTATATTTTTTTTTCGCAACTCAGCCATTGTTGGTGTAGGGGATGCAACAGCCTGTGGTGTCGAAGTCGATATTGGGGTTTCTGTTGGTATTGGTGTTGGTGTCTCGGTTGTTGTTGGGATTTCGCTATTAGGTGATAGTGAAGAAGCTACATTATTAGGCGCTGCGTTATTATTCCCGCTAGTATTTGGGTTAGAGTTACAACCACTAAGACCTGCAAGAGTTGCTGCAACAATAAGGGAGAAAATATATTTTTTGTTTGAGCTTATAGTTTTGTTCATATTACTCTTGACTAGAGGTTTTCTTATCAACTTCAGTGGACTTGGTATCAATTCCGCACAATTTAGCAGAATTTAAGTTAGTGTTGTATAGGTATCTATTTTAAAGCAACCGCGCAAGGTTATTGTTTAGCTTTACATTTTGCGTTTTATTGCTTATCCTTCAAAAAGACACACTAATTAAGCTTTCAGGGTGCTACTAGTAATTTGATTTTCTACCAACCGAATAAGAAATAGTAAGAAAGGCTATGTCTAGTAACGATTCTTCAAATTATGACCCACGCAGTGCTGAATGGGATGGTATCTTAATTGACGAGTGGGAAGCTGCTAAATGGAAGCAGTGGAAAACGAAATATCCTGCTTCCGATGAGTTCGCGAAAATAGAACGTGAGTACCTCCGGATAAAATTTTCCATTATTCAGGCTAATTCTGCCTTAAGTCTAGATAAAGTTAAGATTAAGCTCAAGTTGACTGGTCTCAAATCTATTGGTCTGCAAGGAAGTTTTCCCTGTAAACCCAATGATGTCGGTAAAAATCGCAGCCCCGTTAAACAGTATACTATTTCTATTGGTCTGCCTGCGAATGATATTGGCATAAAGGCGGCTGTTAATAAAGCCAGGGAATTAGATTTACTTTTGATTACGAAGCAATTTCAATGGACTCCTGAATTATTAGGGAAACAAGCTCAGAAGTTAGCTATAGCCGAAAAAGAGAGAGAGTCCAAAATTATTAGAGATTATATTCAGGAATACGAGCGGGAATTTTGGAAAACTCACGAGCGTAATAGACAAGGTATACGTACTTGGGAAACTCATTATATGAGGCATTTAAATAAGTTGCCTCATGATGATATTTTATCGTTAAAGGCTTTTACGGAAGCTCTGGAAAAAACTAAGCCTAATACTAATAGTCGTTTCTATTTAGCTTGGCAATTAAGGAAGTTTTCGGAATTTTGCGGTTTGGATGCTACTAAAATAATTAATTCCTATGCTACACCTAATCCTGCTCCTGCTCAACGGGAGGTTCCCAGTGATGACGAAGTTTTGGAAGGTTTTACTAAAGTGGGAGAACCTTTATCTGTCTATGTTACCAAGGAAAATGTTACCCTCCCTGAGCAGTGGCAATGGGCATATGGTATGTTGGCTACATATGGGCTAAGGCCTCATGAGTTATTTGCGGTTGATATGGATGCTTTTTTAGACCCTAATAATGTTTTTCATTTGGTTATTCTTAAGCCAAGTTTGACGGAGGGTACTAAGACTGGGGAGCGTAGTTGCGGTATTCCCCCTTTGCATCCTAATTGGGTCGATTTGTTTGATTTAAAGAATGTTAAGTTGCCTTATAATAGTGGGACTTTGAGTAATAAAACCGCGAAAATTCATATCCGGTTTAGAAATACTAATATCGGTTTTAGACCTTATGATTTGCGTCATGCTTATGCTTTAAGAGGTCACCGTTTGAGAATTCCCATTAAAACTATGTCCGATTATATGGGACATACGGTGCAGGAGCATACTCGCACTTACCAACGCTGGATGAATGAGGATGCGAATTTAGAGATTTATAAAGAGGTTGTTCTCGATGGACGGGGTTCTACTAAGGAAGCTATGCAGGAGCGCATTCAGCAGTTAGAAGTGGAAAATTCTGCTCTTAGAGAGGAGAATGAGCGGTTTAAGGAGATTTTGATTAAGCATCAGTTGGGTGAATTGTTGGGTTAAATATAAGAACCCCACCCCCTACCCCCTACCCCCTACCCCCTACCCCGTAAACGGGGAGGGGGCTACGATGTATATACAATCCCCCGTCACCTATAATGTCAAATCAATTCAAAATTTGTACCTTAATTGATTAATTCAAAATTACTATTTTCTCTTCAATTTTGAATTTTGAATTTTGAATTTTGAATTGTTGAGGTTATTCAAATACTACTGTTCTGTTCCCATATACTAAAACGCGATTTTGCAAATGCGATCGCACTGCTCTAGCGAGGACAACCCGCTCCAAATCTTTGCCTTTCCTAATCAAGTCTTCCACTTCGTCACGGTGACTCACCCTCACCACATCTTGCTCAATTATCGGGCCCGCATCCAAGTCGGATGTAACATAATGCGCTGTCGCACCAATGATTTTTACACCCCGTTCAAAGGCTTTGTGATAAGGGTTTGCACCAACAAATGCAGGTAAAAATGAATGGTGAATATTAATCACTTGCGGGAACTTGGTGACAAAATTAGCACTCAGCACTTGCATATATTTCGCCAAAATTACTAAATCTATGTTGTTTTGTTGCAGTACTTCCAGTTGTTTTGCTTCTTGTTCTAGTTTATCTTCTTTCGTTACGGGAATATGATGATACTCAATTCCAAACTGTTCTGCTATTGGTTTTAAATCCGGATGATTGCTTATTATAATAGGTATTTCTGCTGCAAATTCTTTCGCTCGATGTCGCCAAATTAAATCGTAAAGGCAATGATTTTGCTTGCTCACCCAAATTGCAATACGCGGTACTGCATCCGAAAAATGTAACTCCCATTTTGCCCCTAATGGCTGAGCAATTGCATTAAATGCTGGTGCAATTAAATTACGCGGTAGGTTAAACCCTTCTAATTGCCATTCTAAACGGGTTAAAAACAACCCAGCCGCAAAATCTGTATGCTGGTCTGCATGAATTATGTTACCACCATTGGAGTATATAAAATTGGCTATTTTTGCCACAAGACCTTTTTGGTCGGGACAAGAAATTAGTAGTGTTGCGGTTGAATTTGTCATACTTAAACTAGGACTCACGCACCCATTGACAGATTGCTTAAATAATAAGTTGAAATAAAGACTCGCTGTTATATCTAGCATTTAAATTTTCAAATGTTTTAAAATCTAAACATTTAAATGCTAAGTAAATTATTCTCGCTTGTGATTTTCTTGTTCAATCAACCTTCTAAGGATTAAGAAATTTACGAATACGACGGGCTATTTCTTGCTTGTTTTCTAAACCTGAATTAAAGTTATCTGTTATAGATAAACGTTCTCCGTTACTCATCAAAATGTTGACTCGATAACAATTGTCAACTTCTTCGACTCGAACTTGTGTGATTTGTTGTAATTGATGTTGGGTGACTGTTACTTCTTTTTTTGATAATCCCTTTCGCTGAATGATAAAACTGCTTAAATTTTTATCGAATGTATATATATAGTAAGCGCTTTTTCTCAACACGAAAATACAAAATAGCAGACAATAAGCTGCTGTGATGCTGGTTAAAAACCCTATTAGCATTTTAGTAATGAGTGACCATTCATGTTGCTGAACTTGTAAAGATTTCTGTTCAGGGTTTTTAACAAAATTATTGATTTCAAATACCAGTTCTCGTATTTTTTTGCTATCATCGCTTTTTGAAAGACTGAGGGGTATTTCACCGTTACTGGTTAAGATTATACTAAAATAATTGTTGCTAGTTATACCTTTGTCGCTATTTGTGGATTCTGATACTGCTACTTTCGCTCCCTGTAATTCTTTAAGGGGAATTTCTTGTGATTCAGACCAGACTAAGCTTGCTTTTGTCAACTTACAATTACCGTTTGTTGATTCAAGCCGATTACAAGTTAAGCTGCTAGTATATGGTCGGAAAAAACTATTGAGTGCAAAATAAAAGCTGGTAATTCCAACACTACCCATGACGACAAAACAAATTAATGCTGATACAGATATCCTTTGGAATTTCAATCTGTTTGCTGTTTGTTCTACAACTTGCATTAATACCTCGTCATTAAATACAGGCTATTCGATAAAGTACTTTAACTGTTATACATTATTGAGGACAAGTGTGTATTGATACCTTATTTAACTTTGCTATAAAAGTAAATAGTAGTGTTTTGCTACCTGATTTAGATTTAGAATTAATTGCTCTGTATTCACGCATAGCTGACTAATATGATGCTGTATTAGAGTATAGCCAGATTATTGCTGAATATACGCAAGAGTAACCCGTTAATGAGGATATGTATTAAGAGACGTTACATGTAACGTCTCTACATGATTAGATATTACGAGCTTCTCAATGGTGTGTTTAATTTCAGCTTCACGTTTGTTCCTCTTTTTAATACTACTTCCCCACCTGGACTAGATAATACGTAAGCTGTAGCAGCAGCTGCACCTGCTGTTCCTCCATGTTTAAAGTTGGCTTTATTGCCCACAAATTTACCTGCTACTGTACCACCAAGAATAATTCCTACGTTTTGTAGAAATTTACCTTTGGTTTTGCTTTCTATTTGAGTATTTACTAAGCTTGCATTTATTGGTAGCTTGTTGCCATTTTTAAGGACAATCTCGTCAAACACCAAATTCATTTTTGCTTTTTTACCTTTAGCTGCTTTGGTGACATTTTCGATATGTCCTTCTATTTTGCTATCTTTGAGAATAGGATTGTTGCTTCTGACTTTGAGTACAAAGGAGTCATTATTACGGTTTTTCCCTGTTGTTAACTCTTGTTGAAGATTTGTATCAAAGTTTATACCTGATGCAACAAGTGCTTGAGATGTTTGGGAATTACTGGAGGTATTATTCGATGCAAGTTTAGTATTTGTTCTTGTGTTGTTGTTTATTGCGCTATCTTTAGGGGAACTACAGCCAATAGGACTAAGTGCTAAAGTTGCTCCTAGGGTAAAAACTATTAACTTTTTCATGATTTATTACCAGAGTATTCTCTGAATTGAATAGAGGTTAATTGATACTTTATATTTATATATATGTGTGGTATCGAAAATATTCTAAAAATTTAATTATTCTCCGTAGTTTTAATAATAATTATTGAACTATATGTATTCATGTAAAATAAATTGTAATAATATTCATTAACTTGATTTTTTACTTGGTTTATTTATAGATATATTTGATACCGTAAAAACGTTCTACTGTTGCGAGTAATTTTTCTTGTACTGCTGTAATATGGGGTTCTGGCTGTTTTCCTAGAAATGCTATTAAACAGTCAACTGTGGAATCTCGGTTAGGTAACTGATGTAATTGTTGTAATCGTGAACATAGTTTTCGCATGAATTTACAATCAGTAGTAGATAGTTCCAGGGACGATAAATGTTCTATGCTGACGATATATTCTCCATCCCAGGTTTTTATTGTGCAGGAATATTCACCAATTTTTGTGACGATACCCCAACAACCACTTTTACCTCTTAGTTCTGGGTTGTCTTTGGGAATTAAAATACAGACTTCTCCTAAGCGATAAGGGTTTGGTGTTTTGGGTCGTTCTCGTATTTGCTCTACGACATCTTTTACTATTCGACCCGATGGTAGCTTTCCTCCTGCTGCTTCGACTGCTTTTTGCCAATAAAAGCGTTGTTCTTCCGGTTCAAAGGAGACTAGGGGACGGACTTGTCGTTCGGTTGTTGGGAGTATTATTTCACAATTGCTGACTATTTCTGGGGAAATTGATGTTTGATAAGTATTTGTGGATATTTGGTTATGATGTTGGGAAGCATTTTGGGATATTTCTCCGGGAATTAAAACTTGTGTATTAATTCCGGACATTAAATTTTCTACTACTTCGGCACCTGCTATCAGGTAGTTTGCATGACGATGGGTGAAACCAAACCTGTCTTTGCAGTATTCTTCAAAGCTTTTGTGGGTTGAACGGTAGAGTCTTCTGTTCCTTAATTCCCGTAAAGCCCAACCCGCTTCGTAAAACGCTCGCTCAATTTGCCTCTCTAAGGAAATGCGATCGCGTTGTTCGTCGTAGGAAAGTTCTTCGCCAAATATATCAGAATTGGGTGTATTACCATCCTCCAAAACCCAATAATCGATTGCGTCGATTCCATCACTAAGACTGGACATCGTTTTTGCATCCTATTTTGTTGAGAACATCAGAACTATATAATTTGGTGTGGTGATGCTATAAGACATATTATATGATGACCACATCAGGCGATTAGAAATCGCGGTTACACAAGGAAAACCCACCTTCGTGGGTTAAATTAATGAGTTATTGGTCATGGTTTGGCTTCGTTCTTTTGTTTGTCTTGTGTTATTTTACCTAGTAAAGTACAAGTAAAATACATGACAACTGTAATCTTTGTACATGGTACAGGTGTACGAAAACTTACTTATGAAGAAACTTTTGAAATTATTAAAGAAAAAATTAAAGTTGAATACAAGCGGCCCGATGTTACTGTTGAATCTTGTCTTTGGGGTGATGAATTCGGAGCTACTTTAGCTTAACCAGTAAGAAGCCCCACACCATACACTTTGTGTTTGGGCAGGACATGGGATTATAACGTCAGAGCGCGAACGCAAATTGTTTTGTGCTGATATGACAAAGCAAAATTGGCAGAATATAGTTGTATATTCAAGCTTTAAATGCGAAAAAACGTCTCTTTAGAGAAGAACATCCTGATGTTGCTACTAGCCTTAACAACCTGGCTTTTCTTCACAAATCTCAAGGAAGATATAGCGAAGCCGAACCCTTGTTCCTCCGAGCTTTGGAAATGAGAAAACGCTTTTTGGGAGAACAACACCCAGATGTCCCTTCTAGCCTCAATAGCCTCGCAGTACTTTACAAATCTCAAGGACGCTATAGTGAAGCCGAACCCTTGTATATCCAAGCTTTGGATATGAGAAAACGTCTCTTGGGAGAACAACACCCAGATTTCGCTTCTAGCCTCAATAACCTCGCAGTACTTTACAAATCTCAAGGACGCTATAACGAAGCCGAACCTTTGTATATCCAAGCTTTGGACATGAGAAAACGTCTTTTGGGAGAGCAACACCCGGATGTCGCTTCTAGCCTCAATAACCTTGCAGTACTGTACAAATCTCAGGGACGCTATAAAGAAGCCGAAGCCTTGTATGTCAAAGCTTTGGAACTTTTTGAACAAAAATTAGGCGAAAATCATCCTAATACAGTTATTTGTCGTAAAAATCTTGCAGGTCTTCGTTTTGTTGAAGAAATTCATTGATTTCCAAAATTGATGAAACGCAATGCCTTTTAGCTTTTTATTCATACATGCTGCTTATAAATTTAAATCTTTCCTGAAAAGCTTGAAAACCCTTTGTATTAGCTTCTATCAAAGGTATCTCTATAAGTATGCACATGAGGAAAGAAATCACAATTATACTTATGCTTGCAGCTACAGGTTGCTCACAACCCAAAGTAGAAAGCACCGCTCCGATACATACAACTACTACTGCTCAATCTGCTCAATCCACCTCAACTCCCGAAACTCCACGAAGTAATGATACTCAGCTTGAGTCAACCGAAGTAAAACCTACCTCATCGGTTGTAAGTTCTCCAAATTTACAAAAGTCAAGCTCTGTTTCAGCTAAGCAAGCAACTTTGACTTCTACTAAAGCAACTTCTCGCATTAATATTCGTGATGCTGCTTCTACTAGTGCAAAGGCTAAAAATTACGGTTTTGCGGGTGACCCAGTTAAAATCCTTGGTGAAAAACAGGACGATAAGGGAAAAACCTGGTATCAAGTTAAATCAGTCAAGTCTGGTGCTGAGGGTTGGGTGAGCGGTAATTTTGTTAAGTTAAATAAAAATGATATTTTTAATTCTGCCCCAATCATTGAATCTCCGTCATCTGGAAACACAAATAATAAACCTGTTAGATAAATCTATAGAACTGTAGAGACGTTACATGTAACGTCTCTATTTCTAAATTTCCCGACAATTGTATTGTAATATCTAAAAAGTGTGATGTCGGGGTGCTTATGGGTTTAATATGGTTGCCACAATTAGGAATTACCATTAGTAGTGTGGTATTTTTTACAGCAAGCCAAGCCTTAGCACAAATTGTTCCAGACACTACATTGCTTAACAATTCTACCGTTCGAGAGCAAGGAAATACTAGATTTATTGAAGGTGGAACACAATCTGGTAGCAATTTATTCCACAGTTTTCAAGAATTTTCTGTTCCAAATAACAGTACAGCTTTTTTTAATAATTCTTCAGATATTCAGAATATTTTGACAAGAGTTACAGGAGGGTCAGCGTCTAAGATTGATGGCTTGATTCGTTCCAATCGTTCTGAGGCAAACTTGTTTTTAATTAATCCCAATGGGATTATATTTGGTTCAAATGCACAATTAGATGTGCGGGGTTCTTTTTTGGGAACAACGGCAAATGGTGTACAGTTTGGAAATCAAGGAATCTTTAGTGCTACAAACCCCCAAGCACCACCTTTACTAACTATTAATCCTTCAGCATTGCTTTTTAGCCAAATTACACCTACTGCTAAGATTGAAAACAACTCAGTTGCAGCGGTAGGGAAAGACCCTGCTGGTTTCAATGCTTTTGGTTTACGAGTTCCAGATGGAAAGAGCTTGCTGCTAGTGGGTGGTAACATTACCATGAATCGAGGACGATTAAATGCTTATGGTGGGAGAATTGAGTTGGGAGGATTAGCTGCTCCTGGGAACATACAGCTTCTGGTAGATAGTAATAATTTAAGTTTAAACTTTCCTAAAAACCTCCCACTGGCAGATGTGCGTCTCAGTAATAATGCAGGGGTATATGTAGATGCTGCTGGTGGGAATATTGCTATCAATGCTCGTAATTTAGATATTTTATCAGGAAGTAGACTTTCTGCTGGTGGAAGTAGCCTTTCTGCTGGTAGAAGTAGGTTTTCTGCTGGTATTGAAAGAAGTTTCGGAACAAATGATGCTCTTGCAGGTAGTATTACGATTAATGCCGCAACGATTCTAATTGACACATCCATTGACCCCATTCAAGGATTATTCCCTTTAACTACAAATATTATCGATGTTAACCGTTTAGTAGACGATAACATTTGCTTTACGATAGCCAAAAGTAGTTTTACAAATACTATAGGTGGAGGTGTACCACCTTCACCAAGTGATAAACTCAGCACTGATGTCATTTGGGAAGATTGGCAATTGTCAGAAATAGCTAGGGAAGAGGGTAGAGACAGAAAACAAAGGGGTAATATTTTCTCTGTTTCTCCCCCTCCCCTTGTAGAAGCTCAAGGATGGATAAAAAATGTTAAAGGTCAAATAGAGCTTGTGGCTTATAAACCCAATCTAGGAGTCCCTAGCTTTAATAATTTATCTAATAGATGTCATCCTGTAAACCCATAGCGAGCTAAAGATAAATATGCCAAAAAAACAGCTTCGTTTTACAATCAAAAATTTGCTATTTTTGAAATCAATAAATTATTTTTTAATACTAATATCTATATTAATTTGCACGCTAATTACTTTTTTAATTCCTGTTCATTCTATACCTTCCTCAAACATATTTAATATTAAAGACTCCGAAATCCCTTGGAATGAAAAACAATTATTTCACGCTGCTACAGATACAGAAACACCCCTCAAACAAGGAAAAATCTTATATCAATCAGGACGTTTTTACCAAGCAGCGCAAATCTTTCAACAAGCAGCAAAAACATATGAATTGCAACAAGACGAACTTAATCAAGCCTTAGCATTAAATTATCTCTCGCTATCCTTACAGAAAATGGGTCAATGGGAGAAAGCCACAACAGCCATTACAACTAGTCTAAGTTTACTAAACAAATTTAAAATTAATACTAGTAATAAAAAGCATCTTTTAGCTCTTGTTTTGAATACCCAAGGGTCTTTACAATTATCTCAAGGACAAGCTGAAAATGCTTTACAGTCATGGAAACAAGTAACTGAAATATACACAGATATTGATAATAAAGCCGGATATATAGGTGGTTTAATTAACCAAGCAACAGCATATCAATATTTAGGACTTTACCGTAGCACTAACAAAATATATCAGGAAATACAAGAAAATTTAGAAAAACAGCCAAATTCTGATATTAAAATAGCAGGATTACGAAATGTCGGAAATATTTTATTAAATAGTGGTAGATTAGATGAATCAGAAAAAGTTTTACTTCAAAGTTTATATGTCGCAAAAAGAATACAAAATTCTCAAGAAGAAAGTGCTATTTTACTGAGTTTAGGTAATTTAAATTCTTCTTTTGGTAAACGCGAATTACGAAAAGCAAGTACCAGCGATGATAATCCTTTTATATCACGTTGTAAATATCAAACAATATCTGATACAAAAGTTGTAAATGCATACCGACAAGCGATTGACTTCTATACTCAAAGCATCAATAAATCTCCCTTAACAATTACTAAAGTTCAAGCACAAATTAATCGTCTAAACATATTACATTCCCTACAGCAACAACCAAGAGCCAAAGAATTACAAACTATAAATTCAGGATTAGCAAATTTGTCTCCCAGTCGTGCATCTGTTTATGCTAGAGTTAACTTTGCTCAGAATTTGCTTTGCCTTGCTCCAATTAAAGAGTCGATGAGAATAGAAATCCAAAATCAGGCTTTTCAACAATTGAGTACTGCTATCGAACAAGCAAGAACCATTAAGGATATCCGTGCTGAATCTTATGCTTGGGGAAATCTTGGTCAATTATATGAATTTTTACAGCAATACTCTTTAGCTATTAAATATACAAATTATGCTTTAATCCAAGCACAAATAATTCAATCTGAAGATATAATTTATCAATGGCAATGGCAATTAGGAAGACTATTTTCATCTCAAGGAAATACAAAAGCTGCTATTGCTACTTACTCCAAAGCAGTAGAATCTTTAAAATCGATACGTAGTGATTTGGTTTCACTTAACCCTGATATCCAGTTTGATTTTCGGGATGAAGTTGAACCTGTATACCGACAGTATGCAGCTTTATTGTTACAAACTTCTTCTATTTCTCAACAACAAGGGAAAGTTAATGCGGAAAATTTATTAAAAGCTCGTGATGTGATTGAAGCATTACAAATTGCTGAGTTTGATAACTTTTTTCGCGATGATTGTATTACTATTAAGCCAATATTTATTGATAAAATAGTTGATGATACTAAACCAGAGACGGCAATTTTCTATCCGATTATTTTATCAGATAAGATTGAAACTCTTGTCAAACTACCAAACATTAGTGAATTAAAACGTTACACTACATATCAACAAAAAAATCAAGTAGAAGAAACTTTAAAAAATCTGCGAATTAAATTAGAAAATTCATACACTTTTCATGACCGTTTGGAACTGTCTAAAAAAGTATATAATTGGATAATTAAACCTGCTGAACAAGACTTAGAACAAAATAAAGTTAAAAATTTAGTATTTGTTTTAGATGGAGAATTACGAAATATTCCTATGGCTGCTCTTTATGATGGTGACACCAAGAAATATCTTATTGAAAAATATAGTACTGCTCTGTCTTCCGGTTTGCAACTGATAGCACCTCCTATAAAACGAGAGAAATTTACAGTATTAATAGCAGGATTGACTACAGATTTACCTCATGTGGAAACTGAATTGAAGAAAATTCAGTTGCTTTTCCCTAGTAAACAACTTATCGATGAAAATTTTACTGGTACAAATCTTGAAACTCAAGTTACTTCTGCAGAATTTTCTATAGTTCATTTAGCAACTCACGGTAAATTTAGTTCTAATTTTGAAGATACTTTTATCCTTGCTTGGGATGATAAAATAAACGTCAAACAATTACAAGAAATACTACAAACTAGAGAAGCCGTTGCTAGACGACGGGGTAACCCTGCTCCTCGACCTATTGAATTACTCGTATTAAGCGCTTGTGAAACTGCTACCGGAGATAGACGAGCTGCGTTAGGTTTAGCTGGTATTGCTGTGCGTTCTGGAGCACGCAGTACTCTTGCTTCTTTGTGGCGTATTAATGACAAATCTACTGCTGTGTTGATGGGTAAATTTTATGAGCAATTAAGCAAGAATCCACAAATTAGTAAAGCGGAAGCTCTACGTCAAGCTCAATTATATGTTTTGCACTCCCAAGAACATCCAGTATATTGGGCACCTTATGTTTTGGTTGGAAATTGGCTTTGACTTAAGGGAAAAGAAAATTCATTGTTAAATCGTATCTGGGTCAATATTTAATTCCCGTAGTTTAGCAGCCAATCGTTCAGCTCGTTGAGCTTCTTTTTCGGCACTTTCTTCAGGTGTTGGAACTAGTTGCCCACCTGCTGTAAAAAATCGCACTAATCCCTGATAAATTCCCAAATACAACCCTAATTGTTCACTCCATAAATGTCCTTCTGCATTTGCTTGTAAAGGCTGATATTTCCCGTCTACTAAATGGAACCCTGCAAATTCCAAAGTTTCTGGGTCGAACCAAAAATAATCTGGTGTACGGAAAGTATTTTGATATAGTGTTTTCTTTAGGTTTTTATCTGTATTTGCTGTTGTTGGCGATAATATTTCTAATATAAAATTCGGGTATTTTCCGTCTTCTTCCCAAACCGTCCAACTTTTGCGAGTTTTGCGTTCAGCGTCTAGTACGACAAAAAAATCTGGCCCTCTAAAATCTTCTGATTTGCTTTTCTTTAAACTGTAATAAATTGTCAAGTTACCAGCAGCATAGAAATCTGTTCTATCTCGCCATAACCATTTTAAACATTTTAGTAAAAGGATTATTTCCTCTAAATGTAGTTCCGTTTCCAAGGGTGGCTCATCGCTGTATAAATTACTTGGAGGAAGAATAACATTTTTTTCGATATCTTGGATAGTATTTTCAGAAATTTCTAGCTCTTTGGTTATAGACATGGCAAGATTAATGCATTTAATATTTGTATATTTATTTTAGCGGTTGAACTACACTACTGTTTTTAGTATAATTGTGAAAGAAGAGCGAAAGAACGATAAACATTCAACTAGTAGACTTTATAGCCTATAAGGTTTATTATGGGTGTAAAAGCTACCTTAATTTCAGGGTATTTCCACAACAAATTCTGTCCCCCGTCCCGGAGTGGAATCACAATATATTTTACCCCCATGTTTTTCCACAATAATTTGATGTACAATAGCCAATCCTAACCCGGTTCCTTGTCCAACTGCTTTAGTGGTAAATAAGCTATCAAAAATTTGTTGTTTGACTAATTCGTTCATCCCCATACCGTTATCAGCAATACGAACCACAACATGTTCAGATTTCAAATGTTCTGTGGTAATATTTATCTTGGGATGTTTATTTTCTGACTTCTGCTCTTGCCAAGCTTCATCTAAGGTATCAATAGCATTTGCGAGAATATTCATGAAAACTTGGTTTAGTTGTCCTGGATAACACTCCACTAAAGGTAATTTTTCATATTGTTTAACTGCTTCTATTTCAGGTCTCCCATTTACAGCTTTTAAACGATGACGTAAAATCAGTAAAGTGCTTTCTAATCCTTCGTGAACATCAGCTTTTACTTTGACTGATGTGTCAGAGCGAGCGAAATTTCTTAAAGAAACAGAAATATCTTTAATTCTTTCTGTACTTAATTCCATCGTACCTAGGAGATTTGGCATATCTTCAAGAATAAATTCTAAGTCATATGTCTTTATTGCTTCTTGAATTACTAATGGTAATTGAGTAAGATTATCATTACATAATTGAAGAACTTTGCTGATATCTGTTACATACTCCTTAGCAGGAGCGATATTACTTGCAATACATCCCAATGGATTATTCATTTCATGAGCAATACCAGCAACTAATTCTCCTAACATTGAAAGCTTTTCTTGCTGTACTAGTTTCACCTGTGCTTGCTGTAAATTTTCTGTTCGCTCTTTTACTTGTTGTTCTAAACTATCATTTAATTGTTTTAATTGTAAATGTACTTTTACTCTCGCAATTACTTCTTCTTGCTCAAATGGTTTGGGGATATAATCAACTGCTCCTACTGAAAATCCTTGGATTTTACTTTCCCTGTCTGCTAAAGCAGTCATGAAAATTACGGGTATATTTTGAGTAGCAGGGTCAGCTTTAAGACGACGACAAGTTTCAAATCCATCGATTCCTGGCATTTGTACATCTAGTAAAATTAATGCAGGAATTTTATATTGAACTAATTCTATGGCACTTTCACCATCTTCTGCAACCCGAACAAGGAATCCTGCACTTTTGAGAGCTTGGGATAAAATTGAGAGGTTTGTAGGATTGTCGTCAACTATAAGAATAAAATCTGTATTTGACATATTGGGAACGTTAACTGTTGACGGTTGATTTATTTTTCGCAAATCATATCGAAAGGACTGCACATCTTTATTATTCCCAAAACAAAGAAAACTATTTCATTTGCTCATTTGCTTTCTCTTTATTGGGAACAAGAATATTATTTCAATATCAGTCTAATTATGCATCGCTATATAGCCATAGAGATATATACGAATTATTTTAAAAAAATCTTTGTATTTTGAAGTTGTGACTTGAACAAGAAAATGGACACCTCAAAGCCTTACACAGCCGTTGAACGCGTGAAAAGTTTTCAAGTTGTTATCTAAATATTGGAACAAGAAAGTGGACAATCGTTCATTTTTGGCACAAGAAGATGGACAATCGTACATTGACTAGTAGCTGAATTTATCGAGAATCATTAACAATAATTAACTTTAAGTAATTTTTGTTAAGCAAAACGAAAAGCCTTTAAGTAAATATTCTATCCTAAAATAATATTTAGTTTAAGGTTTAATAAAATGCTCTCGACATCAGAGTTCGAGGCGTGGTGCCTTCAACTCAATTTAAACAAAGATACTCAACAAATAATAAGTCATATTCGTTCATCACAACCTTCTCGTTCAGTCCAAGGAGCTAGGAGTAATGTGTGTGGTACTTACCCCAGTCAAAAAATGGGGGTGACAATTCAGTTTGAATCACATAGAGGCGAACTTGGTCATATTATTGATTTTTTAGAACATGGTAGAGAAGTTTTGGAGTACTATGACCAACCGACACCAATTGAACTAATTTATAAGAGTAAAAATGGTAATAACGTTCGTTGTAACCATACACCAGACTTTTTTGTGATTACAACAAATGGTGCTTTTTGGTCAGAATTTAAAACAAAAGAAGAGTTAATAAAGCAATCTCAAAAAAAGCCAGGTCGCTATATCCAATCTGACTCAGCTCATTGGAGATGCCCACCAGGGGAAAATTATGCCCAAAGATATGGGCTAGGCTATCATGTATGTTCTGATGCAGATATTAATCCAATAAGGTTAAGAAACTGGATTTGGTTAGAACCTTATTTTCAAACGAAAAACTTATTAGTAAACTCACAAAATAAATCTTTAATTATACAAATTATAAAGGCAAATCCAGGTATAACTGTAGCAGAATTACTCAATCTTAATTCTGACATTAAGCCAGATGACATTAATTCTTTAATAGCCATATCAGAAATATATGTAAATCTTGATGTAGCACCATTATAATCACCCGACAAAGTAAAACTGTTTGGTAACCAAGAACTATTAACAGCTTACCAAAATAATATAAAGATAATAGATAAACCTAAAACGATACAAGGGTTGAGAGTACTTAATGTTGATATTGGGACTTTAGTTTATTGGGATGAGAAAACATGGTCTATAACAAACTTAGGAAGCCATAAAGTATATCTTGAAAGTTCAGATGACAAAATAGTAAGTATAAAAATCGACGAATTTTATCGTTTGTTTGAAACAGGGGATATTGTAGGAGTTGAACAGCAAACAGAATTTGATATTAATAGTCATATGAAACAAATTTTTAGTCGTGCTAGACCAAAAGATATTCAAACCGCAAATGAAAGATATTCAGCCATTCGACCATATTTAGAGAATAATGAACCTATCACAAAAGCTGGGCGAACATTACGACGTTGGCGAGATAAATACTTTCAAGCAGAAAAGATTTATGGAAAAGGAAATGGTTATGTTGGTTTACTCCCTAAACATTTAGATAAAGGTCATCATTCTAAGTTAAATCCAGAATTATTTGATTTCATGGATAAATTTATTGAAGAAAATTACTTCACACCAAAAAACAGACGTATTAGTGCAGTTTATAGAGATTTTAAACAGGCTTGTCAAAATCATGAGCCTAGTTTTGATGTACCTTGTGAAAAATATTTTCGCCTTCAAATTAAACGCAAATCTAATAACTATAAATTAAATTGCGCTCGAATTGGTAGCCGTGGGGCAAAACAAAGCAAACCTTTTTATACAACACCTGGACTGCCTCGTCACGGAGAACTTCCGTGGGAAAGCGCTCACATTGACCATACGTTGGTCGATATTGAGCTAGTTAGTTCTTTGCTCTCTCTTGCAACCTGTAACACAAGTTCTGCTTTAACTCAAAGCGATATTCATCTTGGTCGTTGTTGGGCTTCTATAATGGTTGACAGCTACTGCAAACGTATCCTCGCAGTCTACCTTTCTTTTGAAGAGCCTAGTTATAGAAGTTGCATGATGGTCATCCGTATTTGTGTACAAAAATGGTCGCGACTTCCGCAGGCAATTGTTACTGATAATGGTAAAGAATTTCATAGCATTTACTTTAAGCAGTTGCTTGCATACTATAACTGTACTCACAAATATCGACCACCAGGAGAACCTCGCTACGGAAATCCAGTTGAAAGAGTTTTTGGAACAACAAATACATTATGGATACATGAATTAAGAGGTAATACACAAATTAAAAAAAATAATCGTCAAGTTACTAAATCTGTTAATCCAAAAATGCAAGCAGTTTGGACAATAGGAGAACTTTACCAATCTCTAGAATATTGGGCTTATTCTATTTATAATAAACGAGAACATTCATCTCTTGGTACTACTCCGGAGCTTGCATATAATGCTGGGATTGCGCTAGGAGGAATGAGAGAAATAAGACATATTGAATATGACGATAATTTTTTAATTTTAACCCTACCATCTTCTGCTAATAATACAACCAGAATTGTTCAGCCTGGTAGAGGTGTAAAAATAGGAAATATCTGGTATTGGTGTGATGCTTTTCGTGACCCAGAAGTAGAAAAAACAGCTGTTGATATTAAAGAAGACCCCTTTAACGTGAGTATCGCTTATTCTTACGTCAAAGGATTTTGGCATCAATGCTTAAGCGACCATTACTCATATTTAGAGGGACGTACAGAAAAAGAGCTTAAAGTCATTAGTGCAGATTTGAGACGACGTAAGTTAGGTCACGCAAAACGAGTTGAGATTTCTGATTCCGAATTAGTTGAGCATCTACACTCTGCTTACGCGATGGAAGGAGAATTATTAAAACAACGACTTCAAGCACTAGAAAATCGCACAATACTAGACTTATTATCAGTCAAAGAATCCTCAACTAAATTATTAAATAAAGTTAATAACTCTCTTGATGCATCTGATATTAATATATCAGCAAACAAACTAGATACCTTAACTAATGAACAAGAAAATTTATCAAATTATGAAGCTTTTTAGCAAATGGAAAACAATGAATTTAACTCAGAATTGCTTCAGAAAACTACTCAGCACAAGATAAATTATTTTGTGAATTATACAATGGCACATCCACATTTAATAGCGGCATTTAAAGAATTACAGCAGGCTATTTATCAATCACCAGGAACTTCTTTGATATTTGTTGTTGGTCCTACAGGTGTCGGGAAAACAACCCTTTTACAACGCTTAGTCCAGAAATTGACTTCAGACAAGATATCAGAATTAGAATTAGATAGAGGTCAAATACCAATTTTTGGATTTGAAGCAACCTCTCCAGAATTTAGCCAATTTAATTGGAAAGATTTTTATATTCGCTTGCTAAAAGCTTTGCAAGACCCCTTTGTAGAAGTGAAAATAAAATATCAGAACTCAACATCTTGTTGGCGGCAAGCAGTTGAGTCAGCTTTAATTAATCGCCATCCAGATGCTTTTTATATTGATGAAGCTCATCATTTAGCGATGTTACCAAGTGGACGAAAATTAAAAGAACAGCCGGAAGTACTGAAATCAATTGCGAATATAGCTAAAATTAAAATCATTCCTACAGGTACATACGAACTTTTACCTTTAATCGACTTAGGCGAACAATTATGTCGGCGAAGTAAAACTATTCATTTTGCTCGCTATCGCGTAGATAATTCAGGGGAGTTAACGGAATTTAAAAGTGTTTTACAAACTTTTCAAAATAATTTACCTATAAATGAAACACCTGATTTAGTATCAAATTGGGAATTTATTTATGAACATACACTTGGTTGTGTAGGAATGTGTAAAGACTGGTTAACAGAAACTCTTATTGATGTTTTATCAAATCGTAAAAATCCTACAACTATTACTTTATCAGATTTAGAACGTCATGCTCGTCCTACAAGTCAGTGCCTCAAAATATTAAAAGTAATTCAACAAGGTGAAAAGAAACTTTTACCAGATATAACAGAATTATCGCAGTTGAGGAAAGCTTTAGGTTTACCTGCGGAACGATATGATGAAACTTTATATGCAGCAGACAATCAAGAATATGCTGAGAAAAATAATCAAGTAAAACGCAAGCGTAAAAAAGTTGGTCAAGCATCACCTCAAAGATATCCAGTTGGAGATTCGGAAAATGGAAAATGATTTATTAATTTATGATAAATGGGATTTAACTCCACCTGACATTTTACCTCGTAGCACTCTCCACTCATTAGCTCCTATTGGAGTAGGAAGTTCGGATGTTGAAAGTTTGACCTCCTATGTTGCCAGGTTAGCTGATTCCCATCAAGTTACAACAGGAATTTTATTGATTTATCAAATAGCACCTTTGATAAGTTTATTATTACCTCATCAATCTAACATAGATACGAAAATAATATTTTCTAAATTAATAGATAGAAATTCAGGCGCTGCAAATGGGGTCGGTTTAATAGCTAGCTCTTTATTATTAGCTATCGAACAATTAACTTTTCGACCAGAACTAAAATTTCTAACTCTACTTAGCTGGAGTGGTATTTTACATGATAGAGGTTTACTTCGCCCTCACAGTGCTTGGTGTCCTATGTGTTATGAAGAATGGAAAGAGAAAAATCTCACAATTTATGAACCTCTTATTTGGAAATTCAAAATCATTACAACTTGTTCTCATCATCAAGTTTTTTTATCTTCAAAATGCCCTCATTGCCAACAAATTATCTCTCATTTAAGCTCCCGCTCTAAACCTGGTTATTGCTCTAAATGTCATCAATGGTTAGGGACTTTACATCTGTCACAAGAAAATATGACACCTGATGAATTGACGTGGCAAGTTTTTGTAACTAATAATGTAGGGTCAGTCTTAGCATCAACACCATATTTATTGAAAATACCTTACAAACAAGATATTTTTCAAAATCTCAAACGTTGTATCGATTTGACAACAAGTGGAAATAAACAAGCATTTGCTAAACTCATTAACTCGGCAAAACAAACTATCTTTAACTGGTATGAAGGAAATAGTTTTCCTCAGATTCTTGCTCTTTTGAAAATATGTTATTGTTTAAATATTTCCTTATTTAATTTATTAACTAGTAATATTTATGATATCGATATACATAATATTAATGACTTGAATCCTACTCAATGTTCAAAAATGAATCATTATTTACCATTTGATGAAATTAAAGCATTGTTACTAGATTATGTAGATAAATCACCACCAATTCCTATGGAGAAAGTGGCACAAGAAGTTGGTCAGAATATACGAGATTTATATCGATTTTTTCCAGAAATTTGTCGTTCGATAGCAATTAAGTCTAAAAAATATAGACACTACCTAAGCGAAAAAAAGATAGAAACACTTTATGAGCAAGCTAAAAGTGCTGCTATTGAATTAGCAAACCTTGGTATTTATCCTAGTGATTCAAAAGTCCAAAACCATTTAAATTGGAAAGGACATATGAAAAATAAGAAAATACGAGATTATTTAGCACAGGTAAGACGG
Source organism: Scytonematopsis contorta HA4267-MV1 (assembly GCA_019359035.1). Taxonomy (GTDB): domain Bacteria; phylum Cyanobacteriota; class Cyanobacteriia; order Cyanobacteriales; family Nostocaceae; genus Scytonematopsis; species Scytonematopsis contorta. The sequence goes on from JAHHIC010000057.1 coordinate 166,708, forward strand.
GAATTAGGCTTTGATAAATAAATTTTGTTAATTAAAGTAGTAATAAAAAAGAAAATGCCTAATTATGGCTTCTTAGCTGACTATGTTAAGTTATATAACTGTTGTGTGAAATTATGTGTCTTTTTTGGACTAAGAAAATGGACACGGTGTCCATTTTCTTGTTCAAGTCACAGGGGAGGAATGGTTCCGTTTTTGGTGGGAATGCTGTTTTGGAAATTGCGATCGCGGAATTTTTAGCTTGCTTTGACTGAGGATTGTTTGCGTCAAATGTCTAAACTCCATTATTACTCCTCTTCAGAGGAGTTTAGCTTTTAGACAGGGATTTGAATCCCTGGCTTATGATATAAATGAAACTGGATATCTTATTTAAAATACCCTCTCAGACATTAAGAATCGCTTATTGCTTGATTTAGCATCTCTCGGAGCTTCTTAAGTTGAAAATTCTCAGCTAGTTCAACCACCGTAGCTGCAAAAGCGATAAATTCGGAATTTTGAAGCTTTAATTCGTCCATCACACTTATAATTCCGTCTGTATCTCCTTCTTTCGCTAAATCACAAAGATTTCTCAAAACTTCTTTTTCCGGGAGTATAATCTCCTTAGGATTTTTACTATTGTTGGGTGACTCCTGGGAAACTTCCTCATAAATCCATTCCAACTGGAGATGAACTCGCAATAATTCAAAAAGACTGTCAGCAGGTATGGGTTTGGGTAAAAAAGCAATTGCTCCAGCATTCAAACTTTTATATCGGTCGGTTTCAAACACGCTTGCTGAAGATGCCACTACAGGAATATCTTTATATTCCACAGACTCGCTTAACTTCTCCATCAAAGTATAACCGTCCATTATTGGCATTAGCAAATCAGTAATTATCAAATCAGGTTGATTCGCTATAATACTATCCAAACCTTCTTTCCCATTAACCGCTTCCATCATCTCAAACCCAACTGGTTGCAATAAATTAACAATTACCGAGCGATTTTCCCACTTGTCGTCCACTACCAAAATTCGACGCTTACCTCCTTGATAACCTATAACTCTCCCCTTCTGTAACACTCTAGAACTTTCTGACCATTGCTGTGATACTGTGAATTCAACATCGAACCAAAATACACTACCTTTACCCAATTTACTCTCAACTTCCAAGGTACTACCCATCAAAATTGCTATTTGCTGACTTATCGCTAACCCCAACCCACTTCCTTCTGTCTGCTTCTTCTTATCTCCAACTTGTTCAAATGGGAGAAATATTTTCTCTAATTGCTCTGGAACCATCCCCACTCCGGTATCTTCTACTCGAAAACGAATTTTGTGCTGATTCTCTCTTACCTCAATAACCTCAACCCCGAAAGTGACACTCCCTTTGTCTGTGAATTTAATTGCATTACCCAATAAATTAATCAAAATTTGACGTAATCGTTTTTCATCAGCGTAGATACCATGCGCTAGCTGGTCATCAGCTTGATACTTGAAGTCTATTCCTTTTTGTTCTGCTCGAATTCGACAAATTTCTACAACTCCTTGCAAAATAGAAGGAAAATGAAAGTCTGTGGGGTATAACTCCATTTTGCGAGCTTCTATTTTAGATAAATCCAAAATATCGTTAATTAAAGTCAGTAAATGAGAAGCACATTGATGAATAACCTCTATCCCCTTACGTCCGGAATCAGTTAATGGTTCATTACGCTGGAGAATTTGTGCGTAACCAAGAACACCATTAAGGGGTGTCCTTAATTCATGACTCATATTAGCTAAAAATTCACTCTTCGCTTGATTTGCGGTGTCAGCAACTTCTTTCGCTGCTTTCATTTCTGCTGTACGTTCTTCTACCCGCTCTTCTAATTCCGTATTTGCTTTTTCTAAAGTAGTAAAAGACAACCGTAACTGCTCTGCCATTTTATTGAAGGAGTAAGCTAAAGACTCTAACTCATAAATTCCCTTAACTTGAATTTGTCTATCCATATTTCCATCAGCAACAGCAACAAGTGCTTGCTGTAATCGTCGAATTGGTTCGGTAATCCAACGAGATGTATATATCCCTAATACTGCTGCAATTACAAATGCAGCAAAACAAAGAAGAATAGTAATGCGGTTGTTATCATTAATTTGTGCCATAAAATCCGATTCCGGAATAGCAACCACCACTAACCAATTCAACCCCCAGTCGTCCTTCCAAGGTTTAACCTTCACAAACTGACGTTCACCTTTCACAAAAAATTCCAATGGTTCACTGGAATTAACCCGATTAAAACTCCCAAATCTGTTTTTCAAATATTGAGATGTCTTTTGAGTTAATATATCTGTACTCTCATCCCCTTTGATTCTCTTGGGTTGTTTATCTACTAAACTAAAAGGCTTTTCACCACTGTTGGTAGCTATAACCAATCCATCTTGCTCTAAAATAAAAATTCTTCCCGATGAACTTACTTTCAGAGTATTCAGAAAATCACTAATTTGCGTTAAACGCTGGTCTACCCCTATTACTCCAATCAAATTTTTATTTTTATCGTATACGGGACGATTCGCTGAAACCGATAAAGTATATGGTGGAATTTGCCATTGGTAAACCGAACTCCACATTGATTTACCTAAACGAGCTGTGTCAGCATACCAAGATTCTTTCTCAAACGGGTAAGGTCCCAAATCTAAAACCCGTTTTGTTCGGTTCCCGTCCCTGTCTGTCTCATATATATAGTTGTTGTTATTCCCATATTTTTTCGGTGATACCTCATCAACAGTTACCTGACCATTTTCAAGTAAACGTCCTGCTGCTGCAAAATCTCCTGATTTAAACGCAAACCCAATATACCCAATATTGTAGATTTGCATCTGTGATTTGAACCATAATTTGACCAAACGGTCACGATATACTTCAAAAAAAGTTAGTACAAGATGTAGTTCAAAAGAAGAACTACGAGTACTTTTTATGACAATGGTAATTGCATTTTGAGGAGAG
>JAHHIC010000058.1 GCA_019359035.1 Scytonematopsis contorta HA4267-MV1
TAATTATTATTAAGCTTTAAAATATTTGAGAATATAACTTAAAGCGATAGTTTGATAGTACTATCTAACGATAATTGCTTAAGTACTAATGAACCTGTGACAGCTAGGGTGCGGAATGTGGGTTTAAGGATATAACAAAAAATTTGATATTCTCGCTTTCGTGTAAAAAGGTAGAATAAAGAATCTTGGTGCTTCCGCAATTATCATGGGCAACACTTTTGGGCATTTATTTCGCGTTACCACTTTCGGCGAATCTCACGGAGGTGGGGTGGGGGTTGTGATAGACGGTTGTCCTCCACGTCTGGAAATTTCTCTTGAGGAAATTCAATTTGAGTTAGATAGAAGGCGACCGGGACAAAGTAAAATTACGACACCCCGCAAGGAAGAAGATAAATGTGAAATTTTGTCGGGGGTGTTTGAAGGCAAGACTTTGGGGACACCGATATCTATTTTGGTGAGAAATAAGGATGCCCGTTCGCAAGATTACGATGAAATGGCAGTAAAATATCGTCCTTCCCATGCGGATGCTACTTATGATGCTAAATATGGCATCAGAAATTGGCAAGGTGGGGGTCGGTCGAGTGCTAGAGAGACTATTGGTCGAGTTGCTGCGGGTGCGATCGCAAAAAAAATTCTGCGTCAAGTTGCGGGTGTGGAGATAATTGGTTATGTCAAACGCATCAAAGATTTAGAAGGTGTAGTTGACCCCGCAACCGTTACTTTAGAACAAGTCGAAAGTAATATAGTCCGCTGTCCAGATAGTGATTGTGCGGAAAAAATGATTGAATTAATCGAACAATTCCGAAAAGATGGAAATTCCATCGGTGGTGTTGTCGAATGTGTTGCTCGAAATGTTCCTAAAGGTTTGGGTGACCCGGTTTTTGATAAATTGGAAGCAGATATTGCCAAAGGTGTGATGTCTTTGCCTGCAAGTAAAGGCTTTGAGATTGGTTCCGGTTTTGGTGGGACTTTATTAAGCGGGTTTGAACATAACGACGAATTTTATATTGATGAACATGGGGAAATTCGCACCGTAACAAACCGCTCTGGTGGAATTCAAGGGGGAATTTCTAACGGAGAAAATATTATTTTGCGTGTAGCATTTAAACCTACGGCGACAATTAGAAAAGAACAGAAAACTGTGACTAATGAGGGCGAAGAGACTTTATTGGCAGCAAAAGGAAGACATGACCCTTGCGTATTATCACGGGCTGTACCGATGGTGGAAGCAATGGTGGCTTTGGTTTTGTGCGACCATTTGTTGCGACAAAAGGGACAGTGTGAGGTACTAAGAACCTAACCCCCTAACCCCCTTCCCTGCAAGGGAAGGGGGAACAAGAAAATAAAGACTTCAACTCCACCCCTTCCGTCCTTCAACTCCCCCCTTCCCTCATAGGGAAGGGGGTAGGGGGGTTAGGTCTTTTTCACTCAGGGGGTAAACGCCAAATTTTTATATTATTGTCGTAACTTCCGCTAACTAAAGTTTTGCCATCCTTGCTAATAGTGATAGCAAAAACAGAATCTTTATGTCCGGTAAAAGTCAACTTCAGCTTACCTGTTGACAAATTCCAAATTTTAATTGTCTTATCATCGCTTCCGCTAACTAGAGTTTTCCCGTCTGGACTAATAGCGCTGGAATAAACATGGTGAGTATGTTCATTATTTGTGTGTTGTAACTTATTGGTAAACAGATTCCAAATTTTGATGTCATCAGCGGTACTTACCAAAGTTTTGCCATCTGGACTAATAGCAACAGAATGAACCCACACCGTATGTCCTGTAAGAGTAGATTTTAATTTACCTGTTTTTAAATGCCAAACTTTAATAGTTTTATCGTAACTTCCACTCACCAAAGTCTCTCCATCTGGACTAATAGCAACGGAACTAACTAAGTCAGAATGTCCAGTTAGGGTAAATTTCAACTCACCTGTTTGTAAATTCCAAATCTTGATAGTGTCATCGCTCCCCCCGCTAACCAAAGTTTTTCCATCTGGGCTAATAGCAAGACAACGAACTGAAAACTTATGACCCACTAGAGTAGATTGTAACTTACTCGTTTGTAAATCCCAAATTTTAATAGACTTGTCCAAACTTCCACTAATTAAAGTTTTTCCATCTGGACTGATAGCAATGGCAAAAACTGAATCATTATGTCCAGTGATAGTAGATTTTAAATCACCAGTTTGTATATCCCAGATTTTGATGGTTTTGTCCTCACTCCCACTGATTAAAGTTTTTCCATCAGGACTAAGTACGACAGCATGGATTTTATCAGCATGACCAGAGAGGGTCTTTTCTAAAAAATAGCTACTGGGTATCGGGGTAATGATAAATATTGGATTAAAGGGAAAAATTGCATAGCGAACATAACCATATATTTGAGTCCCCGCAAAACCCAATAAAGGGATAGTGCAACCGACAATAAATAGTTTTTTAAGGTTTCGTTGTGTCGTTTTTTGTATTGGTTTCAAATCTTATAATAATTTATTAGTGGTTAAAAGATTTTTCACGTCATTAATCTATCACTTAAAATAAGATATAGCCGAAATTTTTCTAGAAAACACCTGTGACATCATCTCTATTTGCTGCTGAACGCCTTTTATTTACACCCGCAACTCCCGAATCTAACGCGATACCCCTGATTTTTGCTTTTCCTAACGAGTACACTGTGGGAATTACAAGTCTGGGATATCAGGTAGTATGGGCTACTTTGGCAGTACGTAAGGATTTGCAGGTAAGCCGTTTATTTACTGACACTCAGGAACAACTTCCCAGGAATCCAGAAATATTGGGTTTTTCTATGTCTTGGGAGTTGGATTATGTAAATATTTGGAACCTATTGGAAAATTTAGAAATACCCATCAGGACATCTGAACGAAATGACAATCACCCCCTAGTTTTTGGTGGGGGTCCGGTATTAACTGCAAACCCTGAACCATTTGCTGATTTTTTTGATGTGATTTTGTTGGGTGATGGGGAAGATTTGTTGGGTAATTTTATAGATGCTTATAAAGAGGTTAGAAACGCACCAAGGGGAACTAAGTTAAAAGCTCTTGCTCAAGTACCGGGTATTTATGTCCCTTGTTTATATCAAGTAGAGTATCATTCCAATGATGGTGCAATAAAATCAATTCATCCAATTTCATCAGAAATACCCGCGACAGTTAAAAAACAAACTTATCGTGGAAATACCCTTTCGGCTTCCACGGTAGTAACAGAAAAAGCCGCTTGGGAAAATATTTTTATGGTGGAAGTTGTTAGAAGTTGCCCAGAAATGTGTCGCTTCTGTTTGGCAAGTTATCTCACTTTACCATTTAGAACTGCCAGTTTTGAAGGCTCATTAATTCCGGCAATTGAACGGGGTCTAAAAGTTACAAACCGTTTGGGTTTACTAGGTGCATCTGTGACTCAACACCCAGAATTTGAAGATTTATTAGATTATTTAAGTAAACCACAATATGATGATATTCGTTTAAGTATTGCCTCAGTTAGAACAAATACAGTTACGAAACAATTAGCGGAAACTTTGGCAAAACGCGATACTAAATCTTTGACTATTGCTGTTGAAAGCGGTTCAGAAAGAATCAGAAAAATTGTTAATAAAAAATTGGAACAAGAAGACATTATTAAAGCAGGTATAAATGCTAAAGCTGGTGGATTAAGCAGTTTAAAACTCTACGGGATGGTAGGAATTCCTGGTGAAGAATCCGAAGATTTAGACGCTACAGTCAAGATGATGTTGGATATTAAAAAATCTGTGCCTGGTTTGCGATTAACGTTGGGATGTAGTACTTTTGTTCCTAAGGCTCATACTCCTTTTCAATGGTTAGGGGTGAATCCTCAAGCAGAAAAACGCTTGCAATTTTTACAAAAACAATTAAAGCCAAAAGGTATCGAGTTTCGTCCAGAAAGTTACAATTGGTCAATTATTCAAGCATTATTGTCCAGAGGTGATAGAAGACTTTTTCCACTTTTAGAAATGACTCGTGATTTTGGTGATTCCTTAGGTAGTTATAAGCGTGCTTTTAAAGAATTAAAAGGAAAAATTCCTAATTTAGATTTTTATGTTCATGCTAATTGGTTACCGGAACAAGTACTTCCTTGGAATCACCTGGAAGGACCTCTACCACAATCTACACTATTAAAACATTTGGCCGACGCGCAAGCCTACGAGGGTGTTTATAAATAAAATATTAAGTATCAGTTAGGCCACAAGGCAGACCACAAGGCAGACCACAAGCCAGACCACAAGCCAGACCACAAGCCAGACCACAAGGCAGACCACAAGCCAGACCACAAGCCAGACCACAAGGCAGACCACAAGCCAGACCACAAGCCAGACCACAAGCCAGACCACAAGCCAGACCACAAGCCAGACCACAAGCCAGGGAATAAATTCCCTGTCTAAAAGCTGAAGTCCTCTGAAGAGGACTAATACGGAATAAGGTTTTTTGGGAATATTGTTTTTTTGATGTACTATCCAGTCCTCTTCAGAGGACTTTAGCTTTTAGACAGGGAATTTATTCCCTGGCTTGTATTCCCTGGCTTGTATTCCCTGGCTTGTATACCCTGGCTTGTATTCCCTGGCTTGTATACATTTGATAATATAATTTTACGTTAAAATATATGTTTCCCACATAATTTTCCCACTCCCCTAGAATTATGACTGCTACCGAAGTTGCTACTCAATCTTTAACTGATGTTGCTAATCGTACGCGACTAGCTGCACAAAAACTAGCGATTTTATCAACAGAATCCAAAAATCAAGCCATCGAAGCTGTAGCTCTTGCTTTAGAATTGGCTAAAGATGAAATTCTGCAAGCTAACATAAAAGATTGTGAAGTAGCTACGGCAGAGGGTATAGCAAAACCTCTTTATAAGCGGTTGCAGTTGGACGAGCATAAATTAAGGGATGCGATAACTGGGGTACGGGATGTTGGTAAACTTTCCGACCCAGTGGGAGACGTGCAAATTCACCGTGAACTAGACACAGGCTTAATTCTGAAGCGGATTGTTTGCCCATTAGGAGTGTTGGGTGTAATTTTTGAAGCCAGACCAGAAGCAGCGATTCAAATTGCTTCTTTGGCAATTAAGTCGGGAAACGGAGTAATTCTTAAATGTGGACGAGAAGCGGTTCGTTCCTGTGAAGCTATAGTTAAGGCAATTAAAAAGGGATTATCGCTTTCCTGTGTTAGCTCTGATGTAGTGCAGTTGTTGACGACACGAGAAGAAACATTGGAACTTTTAAAGTTAGATAAATACGTTGATTTAATTATTCCCAGAGGTTCCAATTCTTTTGTGCGTTTTGTGCAAGAAAATACTCGTATTCCTGTTCTAGGTCACGCTGATGGTATTTGTCATCTTTATATAGACTCGGCAGCAGATATAAAAAAAGCAGTTGCAATTACGGTAGATGCAAAAACTCATTATCCTGCTGCTTGTAATGCTATTGAAACTTTGTTAGTTCATCAAGCAATTGCTCAGAGGTTTTTGCCACAAGTTGCGGATGCTTTACAGTCTCAAGGTGTGTCCCTTCGAGGAGATGAACATAGTCGGAAAATTTTAGCTGATACTGACATTACTCTTGCAACAGAAAGTGATTGGCAAACTGAGTACAGCGATTTGATTTTGTCAATAAAAGTTGTAGAATCTTTAGAATCAGCGATTAGTCATATTAATGATTATGGCTCTCGTCATACCGACGCTATCGTAACAGAAGACTCAGAAGCCGCTAATACTTTTTTAGCAATGGTAAATGCAGCAGGAGTTTATCATAACTGCTCGACTCGTTTTGCTGATGGTTTTCGCTATGGTCTTGGTGCAGAAGTTGGAATTAGTACCCAACAAATGCCTCCTCGTGGTCCGGTTGGTTTGGAAGGATTGGTGACATATAAATATCAAGTGATTGGTGACGGTCATATTGCAGCTACTTACACGGGAGCAAACGCTAAATTTTTTACTCATAGAGATTTGATATAGAGATTTGCTATAACTATTTGGTGTAAAACATCCTCACATACTCTATTGTAAAAACGGTAAAATTACACCCGAAAAAGGTGTTTTTTTGCTAAGTAAGTGAGGAATTTTTATGACAGGAGAAAAACCCAACTGGTTTCAGATGGCTTTGAGCGTTAAAGGTTCAGTGATTCCAACTGTCTTTCCGAGAATTGTCTTTTGTGCGGTATTCGCATTTATTGTTTCCCTGTTTCACTATTTTGGATATTCTTTGCCGGAACAAATTTTTGGTGCTGTGACTGGTAATGTTGCCTATAATCTTGTATTAGGTTTATTATTAGTTTTTCGGACAAATACAGCCTACGATAGGTATTGGGAAGGACGTAAAACTTGGGGTGGAATAGTTATAAATACCCTAAATATAGGACGAAATCTTAAATTATCTGTAGTAGAAGCTGAGCAAATAGATAAAGAACAAAAAGCAGATGCATTAAAATTGCTGGGAGCTTTTGCAGTTGCAACTAAATTACATTTACGCTCTCAACCTGTGAACAGTGAGTTGGAACCTTTAGTTACCCCATCACAATTTTTAGAGTTCAAAGAAGTGAAAAATATTCCTCTAAAAATTTCTTTATGGATAGGAGATTATTTAAAGCAGCAGCAAGTGAATAACCGTTTAAGTATGGATGAGTTTTTAGTAATGAATGGCTTGCTTAATAGTATGGTAGAAGCCTTAGTGGGTTGCGAGCGAATTAAGAAAACTCCGATGCCATTAGCTTATGCTATTTATCTTAAACGTTTATTATTAATATATTGTGTAATATTACCTTTTCAACTTGTACAAAATTTAGATTGGTGGACAGCACCGATTGTTACTTTAATTAGTTTTATTTTGATTGCTGTTGAAGAGATTGCCAATCAAATTCAAGACCCTTTTGGTAATGATGCTAATGATTTACCAGTAGATGAGATTTGCACCACCCTGGTTAAAAATATAAAAGATTTAATTTAACTTCACATAATAGATAATCGTAGCCCCATCCCTGTAAACGGTGAGGGGGTTGGGGGTGGGATTCTCTTTGAGGGTAGGGTTTTATTTTGGTGTGGGGTAATATTTTTAAGAAAATAGTTAAGAGTAAGGAACAAGAAATATAAGATAGAGGAGAATATTTCTTCGAGCAATCCTTACTCATAACTTGTGCGCTATGAAAGACTAAATGATGGGAAATTGTCTAGATTAATTGGTGCTTGGAAGAAACATAAAAAGAGAAATAGTGCATGTTTATGACTATTTCTCTGTCAAAACAACATCACATAAATACAATCAAAAAAAGGTAGATAGACAGTATTTAAGTAGACACCCTGAATAAGCAAACTAAGTATGTTATTTAAAACGATAATCTAAATAAAATTTACTCAGTTGCCACTTTGGCAGAGTTATGTAAAGCTTCCGAGAAATTAGTGAGTACGATTTTTCACATAAATTTTACCTAGAAAGGAAAATATTGTATTATTCTAGTTATAAATAATTTAAACTTAGTTTTGATTTTTATGCTGTGGTGAAATAAATTTAAATTGTGTTTTATAGTTTTAATTTTCGCTTTTAGCTTTTAACTTGTTTCGTTAATATTTACTGTCCCATGTATCTAAATGGAGTGCCTATGGTTTGTATACATAAGGTTGGCTTGATTCCAAATCTATATAAATACATCTTGACAAAAATCCGATAAATCGCTACATTACACGCTAAGTCCGTAAATATTACGTATGGATAACGCCAATCAAAAAGGTGTGCGTTTGCGTTATTGGAATATTGTTAAAGCATCTAATAATATTATCTCTTCCACTCCAATGCTAGAGATAAGTAGTGTTTACAAATGTTAACAGTTTAGTAATAAGCCATCTACCATATTTTACCAAGCTCAAGCATCTCGGTTTCATGCTGAATTGCGTTTAATTCAAGCTATGGAATAGAAATGTTGCCAAATAGGAATGGTACATTTCGTATTCAATTATTTATCTTCAGGGGAATATTGTTCCATAGAATGATAAAATAGCTAGAAATATAGTCAAAAGCGAAAAGCTTTGACTATAACAAATTGCTGATTTCGGTTAATAATTTATGCTTGGGTTTGTTTATGCATCAGGGAGCTTAAAATCAAATTCTAGTTAATTTTGATTGATTTTTTTGATGCTGTAGGTATCCGGGATAGGAAATATATATGTCTGTAAATCCTTTACATAAGGTCAAAGAATTTTTTATTAAGCGTAATGACAAAGAAGTCTTGAAGGTAGAACGGGAAACTTTATCGAGAGAAGATGAAGCAATCTGTGAACTTATAAAGCAGCAATCAACTACTCCTGTGATTTGTCCTTCAAAGGAAGTAATCGACAGAATTATGACAGTAAGACCTATTGAACAACCAATATTTATACATAGAAGTTGATGGTTGATGGTTGACTGGTGACTGCTGACTGCTGACTATTGACTTCCTCATCCCCCTTATCTTCCCCATCTCCCTTATTCCCACTCCCCACTCCCCACTCCCCACTCCCTAAACTAAAGCCTTGAGTAAAGCTTGAAGTTTAAGTTGAACTTCTGCGAGTTCTTTGTCTGGGTCAGAACCAGCGACGATACCAGCACCAGCATAAAGTCTAGCTCGTTTACCATCTATTAATGCTGACCGAATACCAACAATAAATTCACAATTTCCATCTGAATCTATCCAACCTAAGGGAGCAGCATATAACCCCCTTTCAAAGCTTTCACAGAAACGAATTTCATTACAGGCAATTTCTGGTTCTGCTCCTGCAACTGCGGGTGTCGGATGCAATTGAGCTACTATCTGTAAAGGGTGAACGTTAGCTGGTACTTTTGCATTAATAGGCGTCCACAAGTGTTGAATATTAGATAATTGCCGCAAACGAGGTGTCAGTACTTGGGGTAATAAACCTAATTGAGAAAGACGTTGAGTAATAAATTCGGTTACTAACGTATGTTCGTGTCTTTCTTTTTGGCTGCTAAGTAAACGGTTTGCATTTGCTGCATCTTCTTCCGGTGTTTGACCTCGTGGTGCTGAACCTGCTAAAGCATCGGTAATTAATTGCTGTTTATTAATGCTAATTAATCGTTCTGGACTAGCCCCAATAAAGTTTTGTCCTTTGCCGTTACTGGTTAAAAAAGTACAACAGTTGGGATGCAATTGTCGTAAATTATCTAACGATTGGCACAAGTTAAAATTATTGCTTGAAGTTACATCTAAAACATCTGCTAATACTACTTTAGTTAATTGCTGAGTACTTATTTTTTCTAATGCTGAAACAACTGACTGTTTAAACTTTTCTGTATTAATAACATTTTTTTTACTAAATTTATCTTGAGCATAATTAATATTTCGCGGATAATATTCCAAAGAATATATAACTTCTACTTTATGGCTTAGGACTTGCAATAATCTTCTAATATTGACGCAACCGTTAATAATTACATTGGCAACCAGTACACTGCGTTCGTTTTTTACAACAATTTGCCAGCGTGGAAGGAATACACTTGCTGCTGGGAATGGATAATTGACTTGAGTGTTTTCATTAAAGAAACCAAAGCTGTAAAAAAAGTATGGTTTAGCAAAAGATGGATTGGTATTTCCATAATTTGTAATATTTTCCAGACAAAATCTGGTGAATTCTTCTACCTCAGTAAATCGCTGTTTACCGGAAGTTTCAAATTTTGCTGCGCTTCCAATTCCTGCTATTACTTCCCCCTTGCTTTTGTTTTCCCAATAAAAATTTAGGTCGTCTTGCTGCGCTAGCTTCTCAAATACAACTAGCGGGTCAACCAAGTCAATATCCAGTGAAATGCTGACTATTCGCGTGGAATTGGTTTTCAGGCATTTCTCCTGAACTGCGGAAAGAAATTTGTCTAACTCCTCATTATAAACCAAAAAGTTGTTGCGACATGTTGAAACTGTCATGAGCCTCTAAAGAATAGTAAATTTTTTTTAAGTTATCTTCCTAAAGGGCAATAAATTATGGTCGTATTTCTACAAGTAACACGAACTGTTGCTCTTTAGGAAGTAAGAAGGAAGAAGGAATAACGGAGCCTTCTCTATGCAGTAGTCTGTGTTTTTGTCAATCAATCGCAATATATCGTTGTCCTTTGTCTCCAGGGAGGTTTGAAATTAAAAGCATCAAAACTTGCTGATTTTGTTTGCCTAAATTAAAAGGATAAAGTATTAAGGTAACAACTTAAAGTCTCAAGGTGAAGTATAAAAAGTGAGGATGCACATTTTAGCTTGAATTGTTTTTTTGTTCAAAAAAATTCATACTTGTTAATCAGATTCTTGTGATTCAATTAATCGTAACCTATGACTACAAAACTGATTTCATACCCCAATACCAAATTATGGCTAGCGGCAATTAAACCGCCAATGTATAGTGTAGCTATTATGCCCATCTGTGTGGGAACAGCTATCGCATTTGCCGAGACCCAAAATTTTAATGCTACAATTTTTACAACTTTTTTAGGAGCGGCAATTCTAATTTTGGCATGGGAAAATATCAGTAATGATGTTTTTGACTCAGAAACGGGTATTGATGAAAACAAACATCATTCGTTAGTAAATTTAACTGGTAACAAATTTTTAGTATTTTGGCTGGGAAATATTTTTTTGTTGCTGGGTTTATTAGGGATATTAGCCATTGCATGGTGGCAACAAGATTTAACGGTGTTAGGATTAATATCGTTATGCTGTGCTTTAGGTTATTGTTACCAAGGGCCCCCTTTCCGTTTAGGGTATAGGGGTTTAGGAGAAATTCTTTGTTTTTTTGCTTTCGGACCTGTAGGAATATCAGCAGTATACTACAGTCAAACCCAGAGTTGGTCATGGCATAGTTTAGCAGCTTCAATCATAGTCGGTATTGCTACAAGTTTAATATTATTTTGCTCCCACTTTCATCAAGTTAAAGATGATTTAGCTGCTGGAAAACTTTCTCCCATAGTTCGTCTTGGAACTGCTACAGGTGCAAATATTTTGACTTGGTTTACGGCTAGTATTTATGCGATAAACTTTGCGTTTGTCCTGTTGGGTATTTTTCCTGTGTGGACACTAATGAGCTTCGGAAGTTTACCTTTTGCCTTTAAGCTATGTCGTCACGTCCAAGAATTTCATAATCAACCAGAAAAAGTCAGTAACTCTAAATTTATTGCTGTTGCTGTACATTTTTGGTGCTGTTTATTATTTGGCTTGGGATTTGTATTTTAGGGAGTGGGGATAACAATTCGCAATTCGCAATTCGCAATTCGCAATTAATAATTGGGAATGGGGAGTGGGGAGTGGGGAATAATCAGCTATTGTTTATGACTGGGATTTATGAATAAAGTTTTAGATTTTCTTGGACAACAAAATTCTTTTGAGCTAATTAGCCATGAAGGTTATCTATTTTCGCAAAGAGTCGAAAAATTATATTCATACTTATTAAGATATATCGCTGAATTTGAAAAATATCCAGCAATAGTTTTAGCAGAACGCGAACCCGTACAATTTTTAGCTACTTTTACCGCTGCTTGTGCAGCAAATTGTCCAGTTTTTTTATGTAATCCCGATTGGGGAACACAAGAATGGTATCAAGTTTTTCACCTAATTCAACCAGATATTATTTGCGGAACCCCCTCTTCCCCCCTTCTTCCCCCCCTCCCCCCCTCTCCCCCTCCTTTCTTCCCCCACTCCCAACTCCCCATTCCCCACTCCCCAAAAATAATGATTCCCACCGGTGGTTCTTCTGGGAAAATTAAGTTCGCTGTCCACACTTGGGATACTTTGATGGCGTCTGTGTATGGATTTACACAATATTTTCAGTTACAAGAAGTTAATTCATTTTGTGTTTTACCTCTGTACCATGTCAGTGGGTTGATGCAATTTATGCGCTCATTTACTACTGGTGGAAAACTAGTGGTAATACCATTCAAGGAGTTACTAACTGGAGATAAAGAGAATATAAAACCAGAAGATTTTTTTATCTCTCTTGTTCCGACTCAGCTACAAGGTTTGCTGCAAAATTGCGATTCCATTAATTGGTTAAGGAAATTTAAAACTGTACTATTGGGAGGAGCTCCTGCTTGGGAAGAACTTTTCGAGAAAGTAAGATATTACGAAATTAGGCTAGCACCAACTTATGGTATGACAGAAACAGCCTCCCAAATTGCTACCCTAAAGCCAGATGATTTTCTCAAAGGAAAGGCTAATTCTGGTCAAGTACTTCCACATGCACAAGTGATTATTCGTAATGATGCAGGGGAAATTATTAATGCAAACCAAATCGGAAATATTACTATTAAAGCTAATTCTTTAACACTTGGTTATTATAAAGATACACACGAAAAAACACAAGAAGAAGATTACTTGCAAGTCGATGATTTAGGATTTATTGACACAGAGGGATATTTAAATATAGTTGGACGTAACAGCGACAAAATTATTACGGGTGGTGAGAATGTTTATCCAATAGAGGTTGAAGCGGCTATTAGAACAACCGAAATGGTGAAAGATGTTTGTGTAATTGGTATTCCAGATAAATATTGGGGACAAGCTGTCACTGCAATTTATATTCCTCAATATATTGCCCAAAATTTTTGTACCGTAGAAATAGAAAAATTACTTAAAAATAAACTCAGCAAATTTAAAATTCCCAAACATTGGATTCCAATGGAAAATTTACCCCGTAACAGCCAAGGTAAAATTAACCGTCAACAACTACAGGAAATTGCAACAAATTTCCTGGAAATAAACCTAGTATAAGAAAATCCTTTCTGCACTACATAACTTCCCTAGATTTTCTCCTTAGAGCTTCCTCCCTGTCTTTGCGATTAGTTTCTAACCACTCAGATATTTCGTCAGGAAATTCTCTTTTATTTCTAGTACTAGTATCAATACAAACATGCCTAGTTTGAGCTTTAGCCACCACAAATAAATCGACTAAAATTTCATAAGCTATCTCAAATTTATCAACACCTTGCTTGTAAGGAATTAAACTGACAACTAACTTATCACCACAAGATATAGGACGGAAAAAATCCACATTGGCATGTATGATAGGAAAAGCAATAGGTGGATGGGTAAAAAATTCTTTAAGATTAATCCCTACTGAAGCAATAGATTCTTCATAGGCTTCATGACATATTGCTAAAATATTAGCGAAATATACTACTCCAGCAGCATCTGTGTCTTGAAACCTAACCGTACGGTGATAAGTAAACGTCATAATTAAATGAAGGAAGAGGGAAAAAGCCTTCTTCCTTAATTATGTCCCCAATATTAATTAAATGGGTAGTATATATCCTCCGAATCAGGATTTAAATAAGGACGTTGTAAATCAATAGAATACTGAGCAAAATGTTTACCAATTTCTGTTAATCTTTGCTGGGTAGAATTTTCACCTTTTTCCCAAGCTGACAACAAAGCATTAGCAACTATTTGACAACGATTCATCCCAAAACTTTCTTGAGCAGCAAATTTTTGACTTGGTTCTTCGGCTACACTCAATCCTGGGGCTAAAAATTTAGTAAATAATGGAATTTCTGGTTGGAAGTAAAAGTGATTTTTGATATAAATTTCTTGTAATACATCTCTAATTATTTGATAGTTTTCTCTTTCAAAATAGAGTACACCAGAGTCATAACGACCGTAAGCATAAGGGTTATATAAAACATGAAAGCTAAAGGGTATTTCCGCAACATTTAACTCTCTGGTAAGAATATCCATCAAAGCAACTGCACCAGAAGGAGTAATATTTAAATAAATACGTCCTATTCCCAAATTTACATCTGGATTTTGCTGTTCTTGACCCACATTGCTCACAGCTACATAGTAGCCATTTTGTAAGCGATTTTTAGGCATCCAAATTTCAACGGACTTCCCAACTCCAGCATTTTTGTGATGTGGTTGGAGATGTAAATCTCTTTCCAAATGTAATGTTAAGCCTCCTTTACAAACAGCTAAACTACCATCAACTTCTTTTCTCAAAACTTCCCAATCACAGTCAAAATAACCAGTCCCGTGATTATGTTCATTTAGTTGTTCGTAAAATTGCCAATCAATCCCAAAAGTAGAGTTATTTTCTAAGTTTTGGTGTAATTGATAATCTATATTCTCCTCATTAACTGCTAAAAAACTTTGTAAAGAACCGCTGTAATAAATGCCAAACAAAAAATTTCGTAGCAACAAACTAAGGTATTTCCGTTTTAATGTTGTCGAAGTTTGTTGAAACCTTTGTGCAACCGTAGCTGGTAACGCAAAAGGTTGAAAATTAGGATGATAAATACAAAAGTTAGATTCTATATGGATATTACTAGCAATATCCTGTAAAGAAAATAGTGGTTGTTTAACGAAAGTATCTAGCATTGTATTGGGGAGTGGGGAGTGGGAGAAACAATTCGCAATTCGCAATTCGCAATTCGCAATTAGTTGAATAATTATTTAACTAATTGCGAACTGTATTTGGAGTAGGGAGTGGGGGGAAGAGTTATTAACAACCACGTAAACGTGTTTTATGGTGATAAATTGGCATCAAATTATTACCTTTATCCCGTATGACCACTTTAGTCATCTTAGTAAATGGTCTTGTAATTTCTGATTCAGAAGCTCCAAAAATAGTCTGTACCGATTGCTGGGGAATTGTCAGTAAAAGCTTAGCTACTTGCAGCATACAAATATGTGTATTATTAAAGATTTTATTACAGTTGAAATTGTCTTTAATATGATTAAATAGTGCTAAGCCAGCAAACTGAACAACTCTTAATAGCAAATCTTGTCGATATTCTAAAATTGCTGGAAAAGTCTTTAGATAAGCTTTAATCAAAGCTAGTATTGATGGTTGAATATCTTCGAGTGGTGTTACCGCTAAAAGTAAAGATTCTTCAAAATCAAGAGTCGGGTCTACCACAAGACTCGACAACCATATTTTCAAATAATTTGCCACTAAAGTACCCAACTCGTAAGCTGGGTCTCCCCAAGCACAAGCTTCCCAGTCAATAATTCTGACTACTGGATTGTCTAGGGACTCAAAACGTGAGTGCAGTAATATATTCTCTAATTTCAAGTCATTATGGGTTAAGCAGCAAGGCTTCCAGTCTGAAGCTAACTCCGCAATAGCCGCTTCCAAACTATCGTAATGTTGATAGAGAAAATAAAATTTTAACGCTTCTGTCGGAACGTTGCCAAAAATTTCTGGACCAACTAACCCAATCGTCTGTGCTGGATTATAAAATTGATAGCCAAACACACCCTTGGGAGTTGCCGCTATAAAATTTCGGTATTCCCTACAATTAAAGGTAGCACGATGTAATGTTGCTAGAGTCGTACCTATAGTGCTGGCAATTTCCCTTGGGAAAATATTATTTTTTTTGTAAAAATAACCTAACTCTAAATACTCCGTTAGGTAGTTGCGGACAAGTATGTTATTATCCTCATCAAAATGCACTACCAACGAGTTAATCGCAGCAATGTTGCTAAGAACTGGCTCATTACATAGCAATTGATGAAATAGCCACTCTTTAAATAGTTGTTGTGGGGTTCCCTCGTTGTCTGGGTAACCTCCCTGCTTAACAAGTAGCCTGTGATTGTCTGCCGAAACCAGTAAATTTAGATTATTGCTGCTTTTTAGCAACTCTACTTTGGCAAACGCTCCATCTTCCGAGCTACGCAGGCCCGTATCTTGTAGATACTGGATAACGTTTTGAGAAGATAGTGAAGAAATCATGTATAGTTTCCTAGGTCGTTGATTGCTTAAAAAAAAAAGCTAACTCAAAATTTGCCTAGCTTCAGCAGTATTTTTCGTTAGATAGCAACAATTGCTGCTGTATCTATAACGAGTTGTCTTATATAGTAATATCCGATATTCCCCGTAAATACTTGCCAAAATGGCAATCTTACCTTTATTCTTACTTTAAATTTGGCTCTCATACATAGTAAAGTTTTTAAATTAATAAGTAAACTTACTTAAGGTAGATAATTTGTGATTTCTATACGCAAGTACGTTCATAAATTTTTCACCACAATTCAGTTCAAAATTTAGACTATAAAAAACACTAATCTAACTACGAATTTTTTCAGTTACACCAATACGTACAGCACTTATTAATTATTGTCCGGATAAAATTTGATTATTTTTCCTGTACCGCGAAAATACCTGATAAACTAATTCATAGGCAAAACAACCCAATGGTATTTGGAACTCAAAGTATTTCTCCCTGTGTCTAATTACTTTGAAGCTAATCTCCTGTCAAATACCACCGAATAAGCAATAATTTGTAACTGCTGTAACATTTTTATTGTCATCCCAAAAGAGAAATTTAACTCACTTCATTAATCACCATCCAAATTTGACATATTTCTTAACATTATTAAATAATGAATAAATTGAGATATTTTGTGATTTTTAATTATTTTAGCAAACTCATCAATACTTACGTTAACTTATACGTGAATATGATTTCAAATCATGAGAAAATTCTCATACAATTCTCATAAATATCATTTTAAATAAATAGAAAAGCTACTCATATTACATTTCACTAACAAACAAGTTAATTTGACTACAAATATCTAAATTTTTTATTAAATATATTTTTACTCTTCATTACCACCTGAAGGTGGTAATGGAGAATACCTATGTATCATCTCTAATTGGTGGTTAACATTACAGCCAAAGTAACCAGACCAAAGATACTCATCAAGCCAGCAGGCATAAACTTGCGTGTTTTTACTAACCTAATAGCGAAAACTACAACTAGTAAACCAGTAACAGCTAACCCTAGTGTGAAACCCCAAGCTTGTCCCTGAAATAAGATAACAGAAGCTAAAATCAGCAGTAAGCCTGTAATAGTCCCACTAATCAGTGACATTTTGCTACCAGCGTTTTGGTAGCCGATAATGCCACCAACTAACGCTAAAATACCATAAACGAGAACGGCGATAGTACTAAAAGTCATCGTTTAATCCTGTTTAAAATTTGATTTTGTTGCCTGCTTCAGCTGACAATTTACCATAGCTATGAACGCTAAATCACAATTTTTCTTTGACTCAGGTGCTTGATGGATAATCAAATAATCGCGAAGGTTCAATTTTTGCAACGTCAAACTGCGTCTCTTCTACTTTACCAATCTGTCTTCGAGGGTGAAGTCGGGGAAAAATTTTTATTGCTATTGCAAACTATACTATCTACTCACACAGATACACGTAGCTGTCTACAAGCTTATGGTAATTATTTCAAAGCTTTAGCCACAGCCAATCAAAACTGGGAAGAGTATTTAATTATACGTATACTCCGGGCAGATAATCCTTTTACTAGAATCGCGCAGCAGCAAAAATTAGAAAATTTGCCCCCAGCTTTAATTGCCGCAGTGCAACATGATTTACAAGTTTTGCAAAGCCTCTATGAATGCAGCAGTGCTGAATTGAGTGAATGGGTACAAGGGGTAGCGCGTTTACCGATGTCCCCTGTCATCTGGTATCTAGAGCAGGATGTGGTTGCGACAAATCGGGAATTAGCTTTAATCACGAAAATACAACAGTTGGAAAATTGGGCTGATGCTGTCGAACACTTGGCTAATTATCATATCCAATTTGGTGCGGGTTTATTTGCTGAGTATCAAGCTTTTCGTTGGTTAGAAGGAGAATTTATTGGTATTAAACATCCCGACTCGGTGAAGCTAGAAGAACTTGTGGGTTACGAAGCACAAAAAGAAGCTTTGTTGAAAAATACAGAATTTTTGTTAGCCGGACAGTCCGCACTGCACATATTACTTTATGGTAGTCGCGGTTCGGGGAAGTCGTCTTTAGTTAAAGCTTTGTTAAATGAATATGCTCACCGTAATTTACGTTTGTTAGAGTTAGGGAAAGCGGGTTTAAAAGACTTACCTGAAATTGTGGAAAAGTTACGCTCCCAGCCACAAAAATTCATTGTCTTTGTAGATGACCTCTCCTTTGAAGAAGACGATGATGCCTTTAAAGCCTTGAAAGTTGTATTAGAAGGGAATTTAACTGCGAGAGCACAAAACGTTGTCGTTTGTGCAACTTCCAACCGTCGGCACTTAGTTCGGGAATTTTTTGCTGATAGACCCGCTCCCAAAGATAATGACGAAGTTCATGCTTGGGATACGATGCAGGAAAAACTTTCTTTTAGCGACCGTTTCGGTTTGACCTTGACTTTTGAGCCAGCAGACCAGAAAACTTATTTAGAAATAGTTCGACATTTAGCAGCAGGAATAGGTATAAATATGACTCAGAAAGACCTGGAGTATCAAGCGCTACAATGGGCGACAAGACATAACGGTCGTTCTGGACGAACAGCAAGGCAATTTATAGATTACTTAGGAGCCAATAATGCAGTTTTTGGTTTGCCTGAGGAAAACTCTGAAGTGTAATCAGGACAATTGCTTATTATTTCCTTTTTTTGTTAATTTTAAGATACAGTCTTATCTACAGTACTTACAAGGAGAGGTAACATTCAACCCCATAAAGCTCAGTGCAGTATATTCGTAGGTTGGGTTGAGGAATAACGGAAACCCAACTTTTTTTGGTTGTTCGTTGGGTCTGGTTCCTTCACCCACCTTGTATTTTCCTTAACTTTAAAAAAAATTTATATTTAACAGCTTGACAAAGCTCAACACAAGCTATATGTAATTTTCTATGGCTAGTAATAGATTTTATTTGGGTATAGTTGCCTTTTCGGTGAGTTTTGTTCTTAGTTTCGTCTTCACTGGATGGGACTTAGGAAAATCTTGTGGGACAGCCGTTTTGACTATAATTGCTACCTACGTAGCAGCTTTTGTAGTAGAAAAACGACATAAGAATAATCAAATGCTAATGCGTACTTCTTTGCAGAGGCAAATTAGAGAACTCGAAAATGTAAAAGCTCGTTTTCTTAATGAAATTAATCAATTAGAAGTTCACCAAGTCGGTCTATATCAAGAGTCAAGCCTACTAAATAACCAGGTACAGGAAAGGAGGCAACAAAGGGATAGTTTAAACCGCGAATTAAACTCTTATACTGTGCAAAAAAGGCAGCTAGAAACACAAGCTAATCAATTATATAATCAAGTAAAAACTCTAGAGAGTAGTAAAATAGAATTAGACAAATCTATCTCTACTTTAAACGGAGAAAAACGCCGTTTGGAGTTAAATTTTAATGTTTCAAAAGCCGAAGCAATACAACTACAAAATCAAATTAATGAATTACAACAAAAGAAAGAAGAAGTAGATGGTAGTATTATATTACTAAATCGCCTGAAACAACCCCTGGAAGAAAAAACACATGAGTTGCGGAGTGAAATTGAAAAATTAGAAAAAGAAATTAGCCAGAAAAATAAATTTTTATTTGATAAACAAACAGAAAGAGAAAGTACAGTTTTTACCTTAAATTCCCTCAAAACAGAAATAATAACCAAGAAAACAGAATTAGAAAATGTCAAAACACAAGTTATACTATTACAGCAAGAACGTGACCAAGTACAAAGTCAAGTTTGGGATTTGCTTCAACAAATTGAAGCAATAAATCCAGACTTATTACCAAGAAATAATCATGAAGGTAACGATAATTTAGAGTTATTCCCTTTTTCGGACATACTTGATAGCTTAGAGCAACAGCCAGTTAATTATATATCTGATTCTGAAGAAAACTTACCTGAAGAATGGACTAGATTTTTACAGCAGTTACCAAGCTATGAAATTCAGGTAATAAAAGCAATATTAGAACAAGATAATCCCAACCCTACCATTAAAAAAATAGCAGAAGCCAATATAACAATGCCCAATCTATTAATTGATTCTATAAATGAAGTTGCCAGTAACACACTAGGTGAACTAATTATTGAACCAAACGATGGAAAACCACAAATTTATCAAGAGCATATCAGCAACTTGAGACAATTAATTGCCATCTACTCTCAGAAATTGGCAAGATAAAGAAATTAGCTATCATTTAATTTAGTCGTGAAGACCGAAACCTAATTAGAATAACTATTTTAACCCGTTTCAACGGGTTTAAGCTTTTAGCCCTAAATTTATTTCAGGGTTTATCAGCTATAAATAAACTGAGGCAAAATAAATGGTAAAGCTCAAACTCTCGAAAAAAGTCACAACCGCGTTAATCAACTCCCTTGGTGCTGGTGTAGTACCAAGAATGGGGGTCGAGCATATTGCAGTTGGTCGGGACAAGGAACTCAACAGCCTCTTGCAAAATCTTAATGATATTTCAGAAGGAGCAGCTGCATTCCGTTTTGTCATCGGTAACTACGGTTCTGGTAAAAGTTTTATGTTGCAACTGCTGCGAAATCATGCTATAGAACAAGGCTTTGTAGTTGCGGACGCTGATTTATCTACGGAAAGACGATTAGCAGGGACTAATAATGAGGGTTTAGCGACTTATCGAGAATTAATGAGTAGTTTAGCCACAAAGACCCGTCCTGATGGTGGTGCTTTGGTTTCTATTTTGGAAGGTTGGATTAACAAAATTCAACAAGAAGTCGCTTCATATAATGAAATGCGTCCCAATGATGAAGGTTTTGACGACAAAGTAGAAGCAAAAATTCGCGAAGTTGTTCAATATATTGAAGATTTAGTACATGGCTTTGATTTTGGTAGTGTTATTGTAGCTTATTGGCGTGCTTATAGATTGGATGACGAAAATTTAAAACAAGCTTCTTTGCGTTGGTTAAGGGGAGAATATGCCACAAAAACAGAAGCGAAAACAGCTTTGGGTGTGCGGGTAATAATAGATGATGAGAGTTGGTATGATTATATAAAACTTTGGGCAAAGTTTATTGCGGAAATTGGTTATAAAGGTCTTTTGCTTTTGTTAGATGAAGCTGTCAATTTATATCAAATACCTGCTACGGTAACAAGAGAAAAAAATTATAATAAGTTGCTGGCGATGTTTAATGATACTATGCAGTGCAAAGCTGAACATCTCGGTATTGTTATTGGTGGGACAACAAAATTTTTAGAAGACCCAAATCGCGGACTTTTTTCTGACCAAGCTTGGAAAAGAAGAACCCAGGAAAGCCGATTTGTTGCTAAAGCTGGAGTGGAAGAATGGTTTGGTCCGGTGATGCGCTTAAATCCTTTGTCTGAGTCGGAGATTACTGAGCTTTTACAAAGATTATCGGATATTCATGCGACGAATTATGCTTATGATAAACCACTTAAAGGCTCGCAGTTACAGGAGTTTGTTAAGGAAATTGTTGGTCGTTTGGGGGCTGAGGCTTTGTTGACTCCTGGGGAAATAGTTCGCGATTTTATTAGTGTGATGAATGTGATTTATCAGAATCCTCAGATGTCTTTTAGTGATTTAATTCATGGTAAGGATTTTAAACCTACTGCGGCTTTTAATAATGTTAACTTGAATGAGGATGATGTGGCGGAGTTTAGTGTTTAAGCATTGAGTAGAAAACTTTACTTCCAATATGCTTACAGCAATTACTCGTATGCTGGAAGTACATGGGCGGGCAAGATAAAGCCCACCCCACAAGATTTTTACTAATTTGATGTAAATTATTCTACTTCGTCTGGGTCAATACCCAAAGCTTTTAACCTCGCTTTCAGTTTTTCTACTTGACGTTGTGCTGCTTCTTTTTCTTTTCGTTCTGCTTCTTCTGGGGTAGGTATTAACTGTTTATCCCGACTGAAAAATCTTAATTGGGATTGGTAAATTCCTAAAAATAATTCTAGTTCTTCGCTCCAAAGCCAACCTTCCTCATTTGCTTGTAAAGGCTGATACTTACTATCAGACAAACGAAAACCTTTGAATTCCAATGTGTCAGGGTGAAACCAAAAATATTCCGGAGTTTGGAAAGTATTTTGATATATTTCTTTTTTGGTTTCTCTATCTACTTTTGCGGTTTTGTTAGAAAGTAATTCTGTAATTACATTGGGATATTGGTAATTTTCTCGCCATAACATCCAGCTTTTACGCGGACGATTTTCACATCCTTTGACAACAAAAAAGTCCGGTCCTCTAAAATCTTCTGTTGTCTTTTCTGTTTCGCTGAAATATATCGTCAGATTTCCACTGGCGTAAAAATTATTACGCTCTCGCCAATACCATTTTATACAGTTAAGCAAAAGTATCATTTGTTCTTGATGCAAATCACTTTCCAAAGGCGGTTCATCACTCCACAACTCTAACTGTGAAAAGATTATATCCTTTGAACTAGTGTTATTATCTACTTTTGCTTCGTCTTGTGACTCTTTCGCAACTGTCATAACATTTATGGCTTTCTTTTTTACATTATATCTTTTATTAAATGAAAGATATAAATTGTGCTGCGAGATAAAGAGATTTAATTAATCAAAAAACTTACATCGCACTCTCCCATAACAACACAGAAGGTAAAACATTAGGATAGGCAATTCGCAAAAGTTCGTAACCAATGCCAGTAGTTCCATGAAAAAAGCCAGGGTTGTAAACCGAGTGTTTTAAATCAGCGAAAAGAGTAAATCGACCTTGAGCTTGCGCTTGGGCGACTAGCTGGCTAGTTGCTTGATTCACAAAATCCAAAATTTCTGGTTGCTTTAGGGTTTTAGCTGCTACCAGCAAAGTTTCTATCCGACCAAGGCTACCCCAACAAAGATGGTCTACACCCCAAACAGCGAATTTTTGAGTGGTTTGTAAAGCAATAGTAATTTCCTGACGAATCTCTGGGGTATCGAGAATAGATAATCCTCCCAATCGGCCTAAACCAATCCCAGCAGCACCATGTGCCCAACTAACTTGAAAATCTAGTCCCTCAGACCTAAAATCTGGCCAGTTTTCAGCCTTAGCGGAAAAAACACTTTGCTCATAAGCGATTGCTTCATGTGCAGCATCAAGAAATCGGAAATCTTGGGTCACGGCAAATAATCGCAAAAGGGCATAGGCAATTCCTGCTGCACCTTGGGAAAATCCAGTTAGTTGTTTACCCGTCTTATTTTTCCAAGCTTTGGGACGCTTATCAATGCTAGTTTGATTTTTGAGGAGATGCTCACCACAGATAACCGCAAGTTCCAAAAAAGTTGGTGCTGGTGATGCTAAAAGACCTAAGATTGTCCCTGCTGCTCCCCCCATAATATCGAAAGTTTGGTCTGTGGCAATCAATTCTGGAGTAATTAAGGAAGCAGCGAATAAGGCATCTTTCAGTAGTTCTGGTTCTTGCAGAAGTTGACTTATTTGCATTAAAGCGTAAGCAATGGAAGCTAACCCTGTAGCACCACTAATGCCCAATTGTCTTGTCAATTTTGTTACTTTGTCTAAATCAGAATCATTAAGAATTTTCCTCATAGGCTGTAAAGTTCTAAGAGCTAGGTCATACCACTGAGGGACAGCCGTAATTTTTGCTAGTGCAGCAAGGAATAAAGCAACACCAGAACTACCATCGTATAGATTACTTCCTAAGCTGCAAAGCTGAAAACCTTGGGTGTTGGGTCTGTAGGTGGGGCTAATCCAGGAAATGCTTCCATCGTTTGCGTGAATAGCGTGTTGTTGGAGTTCAGTAGCTATTTTTATTGCCTGTTGAATTAATAAATCTGAAGTAAAAGGTGTAGTACTCACTTCTTGTACTTCTTTTATTTCTTTTGCGGCAACTTTACTAAGCACCTCACAAGAAACAGGATTTGGTTGCTTAAAAAAACGCGAGTAAAAAGAACCCCGGATAATTTCTATTTGCTGATTCAGGTCAGTTTCACTTAAACTTTGGAGACGCAAAAGCACTTGGTCAAAGCTGGGCTTTTCAAACAATTCTGGAATAACTAAACCTGTAGGTAGTCCAAGGCTATCACTTGAAGATAAAACAGTAAAAAAGGGAATATCTAATTGTTCCATAGCCTGTAATTCAGCTGCTAGCATTGGCCAAAACATCGGCTTTTCTTCCGTAGCCACAAATCCTCGGCTCAAAAAATCAAGAGCGATGCTACGGTCAATACCTGAGCGCAAAAAACTTGGCTTATAAGAGTTTTGCAAAATCCAGTGATAAATTCTTGTAGACCGAAACACATACCGAACTTTTTGTTGAGCAAAAGCCATCAAGGGACTCGTTGGGGCTAAAAGAAGCGCTTGATAAGAAAAAAGAAGACGGTACATTTGCTCAAATCCCGCAACTAGGTCTTCTAAGTAATCGTTTGGGCAAATGGTAATTCCATTTAATGTAGGCATATTGGCTTCTTTGAGAACAATTGTTTCATAGCCCACATTCATAACATCTGTGTTGATATTCTCTAACCTAGTAGCCAATATTTTTTGTTCCTCAGTTCCCCCAAAGCCACTGAGGTCAACTGTTAGCTGGTCGTTATGGGTTATCCCCCACTGAGGTAGAAGTGTGGTACGTAATACAGATTCTCCTAGGTGCTTTTCTACCAACATTTGAGCATCAGACTTGTCTATTTCTATACTTTTATTCCGATGATGCAACAGAGTCTCGATATCCACTAATACTGGCTGTTCTCCATTAGCAATTAAGTTTTCATAGTGGCAATCTGTTCCTTCTAAGGTATGGATTAAGGACAGTAACATTCCCGAACGTTGGTAGAAGCGTCGAACTGCTGTTTCATCTTCACAAGGGAGAGCTTCCACATATTCCATCCAACCATGACTGGAATGGTTGACAATTTGAAGGACTTTTAGGGGTTGTGGGGTAGCATGATTGTTGCACCAATTTATGAACTGATAAAAGGCAATATCTAAACTAAGGTCTTTGGGCTTGTAAACTAATTGCATCCCTGTGTCAAAAGTTAGTGTCATCACAGACCGTCCCCGATTGTGGGAGTCTGACAAGCCTGCTTTAATATCTATAACTTGCTTTAAGAGCATGTCATCTCCAAAGCATTGCTCAATTTCAGACCAGTCTGTTGCCAACCTGTTGAGAAACTCAGCGGTAGCTTCTACCCAGAAATCAATCGCAGTGGCTACCAGTCGTCCAAGGACGCTGTATTCCAAAAACAGAGACAATAAGCCATCTTTAAATAGTTTTTGGATAAAAGCATGATACTTTTCCTGACTTTTGCAATTGCCAATACTGAGCAAAAAGAAGTCCCGTACAGCGTCACCTGATGAGCGAAATGCTGAAAATTCTTCCATTAGAGTCCAGGAGCATAAGTCACCAAGCTGTTGCAAAAGCTTACGTTCTAAGGCTGCTATTGCAGTATCCGTTAGTAATTTTAAGTGTTTACCTGCTTGTGTTAAAAGTTTTTCGCGAGCAACTTGCAAACAAGGAACATAGACAGACTCAAAAGGAACCGGCTTTTCTGAGTTCAAATAAAGATAAGGATAAAACAAATCCTTGCTTGAAAGAGTGCTGGCTGTTTGGATTATCTGTTCCAAAGTAATTGCCCATACAGGTAGAGGTTGCTGTTCGTTAAAGTAAGTATCAGCCAAGAGGGGGCGAATAGTCTCAATATCTAATCCTGACCAAGCTAAACGCCTTTGAAATTTGGCTAATTTACCTTCAGCTACGACCTGACACCATTGCTCTAAACGTTCTGAAATCTGTGTTTCATCTTTGTTCGCAAACTTAGAAATAAAAGAACTGTTTAAACGTTCCGCTAAAGTACTTGCTTTCGCGACAATTGAGGTGATATCTAAGGTATCTTGATGTGGTAATAACATATGCTTTAGTTTCAAATTTTAGAATTTATTGAAAATCTAACTTACCGGACTTAACTTTATGATATACATACTCTAGTTTATAAATTATTAGATAGTAAATCTCATGATTTTAGTATTTTATATTAATTCCTGAATTAATCTTGGCTTGTATTAATTATTATTACACTTACTGATTATGTATCTATTCAAATCACTGAATAAAACTGAACTTTTATTGATTGACGCTTTCTCGAAGTTTGATTAAATTAAATATATGAATAGCGTTCAAGAGATGCAATCAAAATGTTTGCTAAATAGTCAAACTCCTGATTAACTCTGGACACACTATTTCTGTTTAAAATAAACATTCATGGAGATTAAGACAATGAGTAAGGAAGCTGTTAATAAGTTCTTGCAAAACGTCACTGAAGATTCAAAACTTCAAGAAGAGTTAACTAAAGCTCTTAAGGGTGACAACCATAAGCAAGCTGCTACTAATTTAGCTGCAAAACATGGTTATAAGTTTACAGACGATGAACTTTGGGCAGAACTTCAGGAGCGTCAGAGCCAATTTGAACAACGACAAGCTGATGGAGCACTCAATGAAGAAGAACTAGAAGCCGTATCTGGTGGTTTCACTCCCTGGCTTATCGCAGCGTTTGGTGGTATTGTTGGTGCTGCTGCTGCAAAGTAAAAAGAATATATCACCAAAGTTTGCTGGCTCTAGCAGACTGCATTTTTATCCCTTTCCTACTGACCTAATAGACTCTCACAAAAACTTTGTTAGGTAACAGAAGACACCCCTTAAACCTCTCCCTATTGACGGGAGAGGCTTTATTCACATGGAGATGGGAAGTCCCTGTAAAGATGTTAAATGTAACGTCTCTATCTACTCTATCTACAGAAGTTGGCAAAGAAGATTTTGAATATTTCCTACAACGTAGCCAGACTCTTCTGAAAGGTTTGCTTGCTCTTTTGAGATAATCTCTTTGAGATGAACAAGTAAATTACTTTTATTTTGAAAAACAACTAACAATTTTTCTATGACTGGTTCAACTATAAAACTAATTTGAGCCTTTCTGATATGTTTTTCAGCTTCGGTTTTTAGCAAAGCATAATTTTTCAGAAAAAATAGTTCACCTGTCTCAATTTCTTCACAAACCCTTTCAATCAAAAGGCTACTTACATATTCTACTAGTACTTGCTGTAAATAAAATTGATTGTCCTTTGTTTCAATCAATGAGCTTTGGACTAGAGATTTGATGCTTTTGATTAATGCTTGTTGAGAAATGTAGGGATAAATATCTGATTGTAATTCATTGATAGAAACAGGTTTTCTATTAATTGCTAACCAGTAAAAAATAGTTTTACCTAGCTCTGATAAGCGAATTAAATGTTGCTCTAAAAAAGGTCTAATTTCTTCAATGACTAAGGTATTATATTTAAGAAACTCAGCTACGTCACCCTCGAATAATTCTCGAATTTCGGCTGCTACCATTTTTAATGCTAGAGGATTACCAGAATATTGTTCAATTAAAACTCTACATTCAGCTTCTGAGTTACAATAACAGTCTTTTAGTTGGAGTATTTTTAGTCCAGCTGAAACACTTAAGCCACGTAAATTGAGGCAGCGAACTGGTAGAGTTTCTCCCTGCATTAAAGCTATTTCTTTCGGTTTTTCCCGGCTAATGAGTAATAAGCAACTGTTATGACGGCATTCACCCAGACGCTTTAATATTTCGCCATAGTATTCGTAACTTTGTTTATAAAAGCCCGTAGAATCTCCGTCACAAAGAACTGTCTCAACATCATCGAGTATTAGTAAACATCGATGCTTTCGTAAATAATCAATCAATACTGAGAGTTTATCATTGGCGATTTCAGGTAAATCAGTCCCTTGACTTTTAGCTATAAACTGGAGCCAACAGTCGAGAATCTGTTGTGGAGATGGAGCATTACACAGCGAACGCCAAATGACATAATCAAATTGCTCTTGAATTTGTTCGGCTAACTTAGCGGACAGATGGGTTTTGCCAATTCCCCCCATACCTACAAGTCCGACTATACGACAGCCTGCGTTGATAATCCATTGTTCTAGTTGAGCTAGTTCCTCGGTACGGTCATAGAAAATAGAAACGTCTGGTGCATCACCCCAATCTTGCCATTGGTTAACCAAACAGATTTTTTCTTGATGATTAATACTGTCTTTATCGGATTTCTCTACTAAGTTAGGTCTTGGAGTTTCTAATAGACTCACTTGTCGTTCGACAGTCGTGCGAAAATTATTTTTTTTTATCTTTTCCCCAAAAACATCTGAAAGCAGTTGCCATAACTTGGGTCCTACATCTTGTTTGAGGTAATTAGGGGAATAACCGTTTGCTTGTGCTATCTCCTCATAACCATGACGTAACCCGGACGAAGCAGCCTGAATTATCGTCCGTTGCAGGTCAGTTAGGTGTATACCCTTTTTCGCGAATACTAAGGAGTCAGTAAAGTTTAGAACATCTTCAATATTCATATATTTTCTTGATATTGGTATTTAATAACGGGGTAAGCAATTATCCTACTTGTCTTTTCATTAACTGTGAAAATAACCCTGGTTGAGCAGCCAACTCATCAAAGCCTCCTTTCTGTACTATCCTCCCTGTTTGCAGTACATATATTCTGTCTGCATTTCTAACCGTACTCAAACGGTGGGCGATCGCAATTCGAGTGACTTGCATTTTTTCCAGACTTTGGCTGACTATTGCTTGGGTTTTGTTATCTAATGCGCTTGTGGCTTCATCGAATAGTAGTATGCGAGGTTTCAATGCTAAAGCACGAGCAATTAACAATCGCTGTCTTTGTCCTCCGGAAAGATTACCCCCACCTTCGCTGACCACTGTATGCATTCCCATCGGCATAGCTTCCACATCATCAGCAAATCCTGACATCCGTGCAGCTTCCCAAGCTTCTTCTAAGGAAATATTCGCACCTCCTGCTATGTTCTCAAAAATGGGTGCTGATTGTAATTTGCCATTTTGCAATACGACTCCTAACTGTCGTCGCACAGCATCCACATTTAAGCCCGATAAATCTTGTCCGTCGTAATAAATACTACCGTCTTCAGGGGTGTCAAATCCCAGCAATAAGCGAAATAACGTTGATTTACCGCTTCCGGAACCTCCAACTAGGGCAATAAATTCACCAGGCTCAGCGGAAATACTGACTTCATCTAGCGTCAATGGTCCATCGTTGTGGTAGCGGAAGTTAACCCTGTCTACAACAATTTTACCAATGAGTCTACCTGGGTCAGCTTTACTTGTGTCTACTTCGGGTATGGTTTGCAAAATTGGCTGAGTGCGTTTCCATTCTGGGATAACTTTCAAGGTATCTGTGACTGTATTGCTTAAATCTGTAGCTCCTTTAATAAAGCTATTAAAGGCTGCGTTAAAAGCTAAGAAAGTACCCAAAGATAGCCCTACTCCTGTGGGACTTTGTGGATTTTGTAACAAGTTGATAGCAGCCCAGAAGAGTATACCGTTTGTCAAGGTGGGCATGATTGTGTTGAAAAACACCACAGCATCTTCAACTTGTTGAGTACTAAGTATCAACTTACTTTGTTGGCTATAGTTTTTACTCCAGTTTGCAAAGGCTCGTTCCTGAGCGCCAGCTACATGTAATTTAGAAATACCATTAATTAGCTGTACTGTCTGCCCAAAAATACTTCCTTGTAATTCCAACAAAGGGCGAGTTCTGCGGACGTATAATATACCACAGATAGTAGTGAAAATAAATGTAACAACCCCCACAGCCAGAGCTATCAGAGCTAATTGAAAGTTGTAGAAAAATAATTGACCCAAATAAAAAAGCGCAAAAAGACTGGTAATAATATTTATCAGAGTTCTGCCGCTAAGCTGACGACGAATAGTGCTAACCGAGGAAACGCGAGATAGTAAATCACCTGTCGTGTACTTACGGAAAAATGATACAGGTAAGTTTAATAATCTATCCCAAACAGCAGCTTGAGTTGAAGCGTCGGAGGCAGTTTCTACCCGTAACAAAGCCATCCCCTGAGCTAATTGAAATACAGCTGTTACCAAAGCAGCAGTCAGCAATCCAACACCAATTTGTAGTAGCAAACCCTTATCACTATCAGGAATTGCGCTATCCATAATAATGGCAGTCGCTTGGGGTGTGAGCATTCCCAATAGTGTGACGCTAATGCTAGCGATGATAATGAGAATTATATCTCCTCTTAGTCCCCTGAGGGCAAATTGCAAGAGTTCCAAAGCTTTAAGAGTCTTATCAGGCAAAGAACGATAAAACATATAAGCGGTAGGAGAGAGAGTTGCAGCGACTTGCTCATCTACAGCTATGCGACTTTGGTTAACAGGGTCAAAAAGTTTGTAATGATTCTTAGAAATTGGTAGTAGTGCCATTGGTCGATTATCTTCTTGGGTGTAAACTACCAAAGGGCCACAATCTTTGCACCACCAATCATCACGTAATAATACCCGTCGCATCCGGATACGGGAAGCTCGAACAATAGCCTCTAAAGGTTCCTTGACCCGTTTGAGGTCAATAGAACGAGGAGGAGGAGAAATTTTTATACCCATAGCTCGACCAACCGCACCCGCAGCAACTAAAAGGGGTGTACCTTCTAGGAAAAAGTCCCCATCTTGGAAATTGAGCGCAGAAGCCAGTTCACCCAAAGCCTCAGCAGTAACTTGACGATTTTGACGTTGACGGTCGTGCAGTCGTTGCAATTCTTCTTGGGCTGAGCGTTCGTCTAGAAGATGAATACAATATAGTAAAAAAGCATGAAATTGGCAAAGTCCTGCAAGGATAGTATCAGAATTGTTGATTTGGGAAACATTTCTAGTAACAAGCTGTACCCCTTCTTGCGCTTCTAGCCACATTTTATTAGTTAAGGGAAAAGCTCTCACAGTATTTGTAACAGCGAGTTCTTCAAAACCTAAAAAGCGAATAGTTCCTTGAGTTAACTGTACCCAAAAAACACCTTCTTCTGGTTGAAAAGTTTGACCAGCATTCAGAGAAAAATTCCCCTCTTCCCTAGCCTTTATTTGTATAGTCGGCATAGTAATTTCAGATAAGCTAGCCTCCAATAGGTGTAACCAATCTTCTACCCAAGTTACGATTTTTATATCCTCATTAGCCACTAAATCAGCAAAGCATTCTGGGTTTAATTGTAATAATTGAGCCTCACCCATCGGGACAGCCAAAATTTGACGGTGGTGCAACAAAGAATTTTTGTTACTACCAAAAAGCGCTCCACCTTCACCAACAGTACATAAATAACGACGATTACCTTCAATAACACCATCTTTAACAGTGACAGCAAACAAAGTCATTGAACCAGACTGAATCACCCAGACTTGAGAAGGGTCATTTAGTAGTATCGGTTCATTGCCATTAATTTCGTAAATTTGTCCGTCTAACATAATTTTAAATTTAAATATTTCACCTATCCCGTAGAGACGCGATTAATCGCGTCTCTACATCGCGTCTATATATTGCGTTTTTAGATTGTTGTCTGTTATTATTCGGTACGAATTAGTCGCGAATAAGGACCATCGATTTGCCACATTTGTTTGTGAGTTCCTCGTTGTACAACTTTTCCACGTTCCAAAACAATAATTTCGTCGCAATCGCGGATAGTACTTAAACGATGTGCAACAATAATGCAAGTGCATCCTCGTCTTCGTAAATTTTCATCAATAATTTTTTCGGTTTCCGTATCTAAAGCGCTGGTAGCTTCATCCATAATTAAAATAGAAGGATTATTAACCAGAGCGCGAGCAATTTCTAACCGCTGACGTTGACCACCACTTAAGTTTGCTGCACCTTCAATTAGTTCTGCGTCGTATCCGGAAGGCATTGAAAGTATTACATCCTCAATAGCTGCATCTCTACAAGCTTGAATAATATTTTTATCTGGTATTGTGGAATCCCAAAGTGTTAAATTATCTCTAATAGTACCGCCAAAAAGTAGAATATCTTGCTCTACCATTCCGACAGAGTTGGTTAATAAATCTTTAGGAATTTGTTTAGTGGATACACCATCAAAAAGTATTTCCCCGGACCAAGGTTGATAAAGACCGCTGACTACTTTGGAAATTGTAGACTTACCTGAACCACTTCCACCAACTAAGGCTACTCGGTGTCCAGGTTGAATTGATAGGCTAAAATTTTCAATTAATGGTGCTTCTAAACGACTATAACCAAAAGAAATATCCCTTAATTCTACATATCCCTGTAACTTAGAAGAAGCAGAGGGAAAAACAAGAGGTGAGGGAGAACTGTTGTTATTTTCTGTTTCAGATACGGGGTTATCTAAAACGTCATCTAAACGAATTAAATTTCCTTCTAACTCTTGCAAAGTACTACCAAAACTCACTAAATTATTTACAGGTGTTTGAAAACTGTTCATCAAACTTTGGAAGCCGACTAACATCCCAATACTTAGATGTCCATCCATTACCCGTAAACCACCTACGACTAATAGCAACATCGAAGAAAGAGCAGACAAAAGTGTTGGTAATATTGTGAACGTCTGATTTGTTATTCCCAACTCTTGTTGAGAATCGATTGCTTTTGTATAATAACCAGACCAACGGGAAAAGAAATCTGACTCTAATCCCGATGCTTTTAGACTTTCAATGCTTTGTAGTGCAGAAATTGACGCACCAGAGGCTTTTCCATAGTCTTGTATCAATTTTTGATTAGTATCTACCCTTTTTCTAGAAATAAACCGTAAGGTGATAATATTCACAGCCGCAAAGCTAGCTACAATCAAAGTTAAAACCCAATCATACTGGAACATTACCAGAGCATAAAAAAGCACCATCACTACATCAATAACAGTAGTTGCCAACTTTCCAGAGAGAACATCAGCAACTTGGTCATTTAAATTACTACGATTACTAATTTCTCCGGCAAAACGTTGAGCATAAAAACTAACTGGTAAACGCAGGGTATGCCAAATAAAGCGACTGGACATTCCAATAGAAAGTTTGACTTTTAAACGACGTAAATAGCGTAACCGTAGTAGCGTTAATCCTCCTTGCACCACAAGAGCAATAGCCATCACCACAAGTAAGGGACGGAGCCAGTCTTGGCGATTTTGTACTAAAATTTCATCAACAAAAACCTGGCTAAATACTGGTATAGCTAAGCCAATAGCAGTTAAAAATAATCCCGCTACCAAGCAGTAAACTAACGCTCCCACAGCAACTTGCAATCTTTCCCATAGGGATGAAATCATGCTGGGTTTGCGACCACCTTTAGTGAATTCTTTTGCTGGTTCCAACACCAGAACCACTCCAGTATATCCCTCGTCAAATTCGTCCGTGGACACTACACGGGGACCAGAAGCGGGGTCATTTAAATAAACCCGGTTTTTGCCAAAACCCTCTACTACTAAAAAATGACAAAAATTCCAAAATACAATGTAAGGAGGACGTAATTTTTGCAGTTGCTTTATTTCTTTTTTAAAGCCCTTTGCATCCATCCCGTAACGTGCAGACGCTTTTAATACATTAGACGCCTTGCTACCATCACGAGAAACACCACACTCTCGACGCAATTCTGGAAGTGGAACAATTCGACCGTGATAACCGAGAATAATACCTAAAGCCGCTGCACCACATTCTACAGCTTCCATCTGTAAAAGAGTTGGAGTTTTGGTACGACGCTGGAAAAGTGTTTCAGGGAAGAATTTTTGTAAATGTTGCTTTAAATATTGCCTAGGATTAGCAGTAATTGAACTGGGATTAATAGATACCACTGAATTCCCTCAAGATAGGTAAAAGGAAAGTAATAGGAGCGCGTTCTTCGACCTTGACACGCACTGTTGTAGTTGTTCCAGAAGAGATTTTCATCACTGGTCCGGTAGAGGAAGACCACTTGTAACCTGTGGGTGTAGCTGAATTTACTTCTAGCTCTGCAAATACTTGCATTACCCCTTCCTGATTTTTAGATATCAAGCCTTCCACAAGTTCGGAATTACCCACAATGTTATTTGCACCCTCTTTAGTGATAGGAAATTGGGAAATATTCGTAACACTTCCAACAATTCCACCGAAGCGTTCTCGTTTTACGGTCTGGGGAGTGATTTGAATTTGCATACCGGGCTGAACTTTTTTACCTTCAGCAACAGGAAAATAACTTATACCTACTAACTTGGTATCGGCGTTTTGCTCATTGATACTCCCCAAGCGAGTTCCAGCATTAACAACTTGTCCAGGGGAAACGGTAAGTTCTAAAATACGTCCGTTATGTTGGCTGATAATTTGGCTGTTATTACTTAATTGTAATTCTAACCTAGCAATTTCTCGTCGGACTTCTTGCATTTCTCTTTTACGAACAGTAGAACTTTCTAAATCTTGTTGAGCTATACTTGCTTGTCTACTATCAATTTGTTTTAGTTGAGATTGTAAATCAGAAATACTACTTATGTTTTCTCGATAAGCCTTTTCTTGTTCAGCCTCTCTTACTTCCAAATCTTTGAACTGTGATTGGAGTTCAGAAATTTTTTGTTGGTTTTGTATGTATTCTTGTTCTGAGCTAAGAGCCAAATCGCTGGAAATAGCTCTTTGTTTAGATAATTCTTTGCGAAGTGACCATCTTTGTTGATAAACAGGAGCCAAAGCTTGAGCTTGTTGAATACGTTGCCTTAAAACTATGCGTTGCTGTTTAATAGAGTCTTTATTTTTTACTTTTAATAAAGGTGTCATAGCTTGTAATTGTCCGATACGTTGCTGAAGAGATGACTTTTGCTGTAACATTGAAATTTTTTCTTGTTCTAACCTTTGTCCTTGTAATGAACCAACAGCATTGTTTTGCGAATCTAATTCCTTGAGCTTAGTTTGTTGCTGTTGTAATTGTTTTCTAAGTTCGCTTTGGTCAATTGTTGCTAAAACTTGTCCCTTAGTTACCATATCTCCAACTTTAATATTTAAAGCTAGTAATTGTCCAGGAGTTTTAGATTCTAAAGGTACAACTTTTTTGGGATAAATTAATACTCCTTTACCGTCAACAGTAACAGGAATTTTTCCATAAATACTCCAAGTAAGACCAACGGCTACTATTGAACCAAAAGCAAATAAAGGTAGCCAGCTTTTGGGGCTAACTATCTTCATGAGTTGGTCTAACCTTTCAGGTGAAGATAGACGCTCAATAGATTTTTGCCGAAACATGTCAGGTTTTTTCTTTAACATATACTAT
The DNA here is from genome assembly GCA_019359035.1 of Scytonematopsis contorta HA4267-MV1. Classification (GTDB taxonomy): domain Bacteria; phylum Cyanobacteriota; class Cyanobacteriia; order Cyanobacteriales; family Nostocaceae; genus Scytonematopsis; species Scytonematopsis contorta. Next base: position 34,792 of record JAHHIC010000058.1, read on the forward strand.
TACAAATACTTGGTTAATAATTAATAGTTGAATTTAAATTTTTCTGTTTTTGTTTAAAATTATTAAATGCAGAGGTTGATACCCATCCATGTTCAAAAAACAAGTATGCTTTTGCTTCTAATGCTTTTTCTGGCTCATAGACAATTTTTATATGGTTCACAGTTTTCAGAAACGTACTTAATTGTTGAGAACCCAGAAAATTTGACATATTAATAAGATTAGTTGGCCATAACTCCGAATTGGATATTTCATCACAAAATCCAGGATAACTTAGAAGAGCATCACGCTTATTAGGTAAGCACATTTCAGCTTCAATAAGGTAATCTAAAAATTTTTGCAAAATAGCATCATTGGGTTTACAAGTACCAACAGGACATTCAAAACCAATCTTTGGATAAATAATATTACCTACATCAAAAGCGATGTTAATCACATTTACAAATTTAGATAAATTTGTAATCAGTTCTTTAATTATCTTATATGAACCTGTCCAGCCAATATTTATGAGATAATCCACTATATTTTCTGTCGGAATACCACATATACAAAGCCTTACTGATTCAGATTGTCTGGAAAGCATTACCCCAATTGTAAAAACTTCTGCACCTGGTGGTAATAAATTAAAGCAATGACATATATTGTCATAAGATTTAAATGAACTGTTTGCACCCAGTAATTTTAAAGCTGTTTCAGTTCTCCATTGAAAAAGATGAGCTGATTCCCCTAATCTAAAATGCTTTTTTGGGGGGAACATAAGCTTTTTGACTCCAAAAAATAAGCTAGGTATTGGGATATCAGGGGGTTTACCATCAACGTCAAATTCTAGCCAGATATTATCTGCATTATCATAAAGTTGTGATTCTGGATTTGCCCAACAAAGGCTAAAATCGCGAATCTTTTGCCAAACAGAGTTTGTGAACAGTTCTTCTGGTAAATTAATAAAGTCATGTTTACCTGCTAAAACATCACGACCTCCCATAGATGCATTAGTAGATATAAAAAAGTCCGCTTTTGGTGTGATTTCTCCTAATCGACATTCAAACCCAAAAATAGACGCTATTTCGCTAGGGAGCAAACGAGCAATTTTATTAATATGTGATAAATTTTGTGGAGAAATTAATTGATAAGGAAGGTCAGATGTGACAGCCTTTAGATATTTATCAATGGTGTGATTCATATGCTTAATTGCAGTACTCATAAAAATTTTCAGTAATTTCTAATCACGATAAATTAAGTTTTCTTGAGAAACACCTATAATTTTCCAAGGATTATTATATAAATCACCGTAAAGGTTAAGATAATTTATTTCTGCTGGAGTTAATTTTCCTTTCTTTACACCTGCAATTGCAGCATCAATTTGTGCTCGATTTTGTAATCCAGTCAAGCAAACATCCATAGAATTTTGACTCAAACAATAGCGATACAAATCAGGTGCTTTAGGTATCCAACATCCTGCGGGTAAATTTACGGGAGCATCCCAAAGTAAACCAGAACTACAACTAGTAGACTTAAAGTTAACAATTCCCGGTCTTTGTGGGTCATCAGGATTGAGTTGGTTAAAAATCTGGCTTTGAGCATAACGATGAGTTACATTACTCCTGACCATGACTACATCTAATAGTGGACTATGCAAGCACTCTTTAGCAAGATTAATGTCATGAAATGATGCACCTATATAACGGACAATACCCATCTTTTTCATGAGTTCTGATGCACCAAACATTTCTTCTACAATTTTTTGATAATCACTATTACAGCCTCTTAAAGAAGGAGATAGTTGTAAGCAGTCATTTATAGATTGCTTATCATTTCGACCGACCCATCCCCAAAAAAATACATCAATATAATCAATTCCTAGTTCTTTAAATTGGTCAAATAAAATAGCAACAATAGCTTCTGGACTTTTTATATAAGTAACAGTAGCTAACACAACTTTATCGCGTACAGAAGAACCACGTTTACATAATTGCTGGAGTCCATTAGACATGGAACTGTAGGTAGAGTGGTGTAAATCAGTAGAATAGAAAAAGTAGTTCATGCCTTGGTCAAAAGCATAAAGAGTATCTTCACTGGAAATACCACCACCACCACCCAAACCTAGACAACTAACGGTTAAATCAGTCCGTCCAAATTTACGATAAAACGGCAAATCTATCTCTGTAGATTTACTATTTACATCACTACTTATAGCTTGCGGAAAAATAGACATATTTACTACCTCCATCAATAAAATATTTTATTTTAATTATTTGTCCTCTCCCCATTCCCCACTCCCCACTCCCTATTCCCACAGTAGTACAGATGGCAGTAAATCTGGGTAAGCCAATCTTAATAATTCATAGCCAATTCCTGCAGTCCCTTGGAAAAAAGCCGGATTATAAATTCCTTTAAAATTACCCACAGATATTTGAAAATAGCCGTTATTTTCTGCTTTTTGTACACAATAAGCAGCCTGCTTTTGAGCAGTCTCTAATAATTCTGGAATGCATAGATTTTGGGCTGCGACTAACAAAACATCGATACGACCAAAGTTACCGCAACAGAGATGGTCAATTTCCTGCAAAGCATATTTTTGCATAGTTTGCAAAGCAGTCTCGATTTCTTGACGAATTTCGCTAGTATCTAAAATTGGCAAGCAACCCAGACGAGCCAAAGCAATACCAGGAGCACCATGACACCAACTCATGCCAAACATAGGCTTTTCGCTTCTTAAATCTGGCCAGTTTTGCACTTTTGGGGAGAAAACACTCCGCTCGTAAGCAATGGCTTCTTCGGCAGCTTCCAGAAAAACTGGGTCACAAGCAACAGCGTATAACCTCAGCAATGCGTAAGCGATACCAGCCGCACCATGAGACAAACCTGTTAAACATTTCCCACCAACAGTAGCCCAAGTGAGATACCCGCTATTACTATTTACACGATGATTTAGAAGATGATAACCGCAGTTTTTTGCTAACTCTAAAATATCAGAATTACTTGTAGCTTGATATAAAGCTAATAACCCTAAGATTGTGCCAGAAGTTCCAGATATAATATCATATTTATCATCATTAGTAATAGTTTTTTCAGTTATTAAAGAAGCTACTTGTCGAGCATCCTCCAGAAGTATAGGTTCTTTGAGAAACAAACTACTTTTTACTAAAGTGTAGATAATTGAACCAAAACCCTTACCACCACCAATACCGATTTTTTTAATAATCTCTCGCTCACGCAAGGAGTCTAAATTCTGTAAAAGACTACGTGTAGGTTTTAGCGCATCCAAAGCCAAATCATGAAGCCAGCGACTGTTAGTAACTTTTGCCAGTGCAGCCAAAAAAAGAGCCACCCCAGAACTACCATCATAAAAGTCATAGCTCATTGCGCTTGGTTGTAATCGTCCGGTTTCAGGTATATATTCCATCCCCATCCAACAAACACTACCATCGGTTGCACGTACAGAACGTTTTTGTAATTCCTGAGCGATTTCTAATGATTGCTGTACCAATATTTCTTTAGAGAGAGGGGAAATAGCATCAATATTTAAAACAGGTTGCTTAGACTGTGATGAAACAGATTCATCTTTGCTAATAATACGACTATAAAGAGAACTACGAATCAAACCAATTTGTAGTTCTAAATCATCTTTATTTAGCTGACTCAAGCGGCTAGTTACAAAATCATAGCTAGGTTCGATAAAATATTTTTGGATAGTTTGATGTGAATTTATTTTTAAATCATAGCTATCGGAATAAGAACTAAACAAAGGAATATCTAACTGCTGTAATGCTTGTTGTTCTACAGCGATAATTTCCCACCAATGTGGCTTATTTTCATATTTTAATAGTGGTTTACACAGAACATCAAATGCAATACTACGCTCGATACCATCCCGGAGATATTTAGGCTGCTGTGTTTGCTTAAGAAGCGAAGCATATACTTGAGAAGGACGGAATATAGTACGGACTCGTTGATGAGCTAATCTCGCTAAAGGACTACTTGCTAAAGAACTACTTGCAGTCAAAAACTCGTCTCTATTTATGAGAAAAAACTGGTACATTTCGCGGAAACCATCAACCAGTTCTTGTACATAATCACTTGCTGATAAATGGACACCATCAAGAACTGGTAAATTGCTACTAGCACCTGTTTTAATATATTCGTAACCCAAAGTCATGTCATCTGTGTTCATATGTTGCCATTTCTGAGCGCGAAAATGAGTTGCTTGTCCTTCATTTCCGCTCAATCCGCTGACATCATAAGCTAGTCCATCTGACCCTAACTCCCACTTTGGTAAAAAGTAAGTATTAAGTACAGAATAACTAAATTGTTCCGAAACCAGATACGAAGCATCTGCATTAATATCAGAACTTCCCTCTTTCCGGACTCGACCAGACATAAGCATTTCCATGTCAATCAGGACTGGTTGTTCTCCAGAGGCAATAACATTTTCGTCGTGAAAGTCTGTGCCTGAGAGTATATATAATAGACATAACAACATTCCTGCTCGTTGATAATATCTAACAGCAGCTTGTTTATCTTTTAATGGCAAATGTTCTACATACTCAACCCAACCATAGTTGGAGCGATTGATTATTTTTAGAACTTTCAACTGATGAGGCACATCCTTGTCATTTAACCAATTAAGCAATTCAAAATAAGCCACCTCTAAACCCAAAGATTTGGGTTTATAAATTAGTTTTAAACCGGAATCAAAAGTCAATTCAATAACTGAGCGTCCTTCTTGATGCAGGTCAGAGAGACCAAGTTTTATTTCAACAACTTTTTCCAGTTCTACATTATCTTGAAAAGTTTTTTGAATATCTAACCAATCTGAGGCTAATCGCTGAATAAATTCACAGGTATTATTCACCCAAAAGTCTATGGTTGTTGCGGCTAAACGAGCTAAAACACTATACTCTTGTAAAAATAAAAGTAGTCCTCCCGATAACATTTTACTGATAAACTTACTATAATATTCCCGCGAATAGGATTTTTTTAATTGTGCTATTCCACTAATTAAACTTGGTTGCTCATAAAGTCTAAACATCTGAAATTTAAGTGCTAAAGTCTGAGAAAAAAGAGAAGTTAGTGACTTTAGTAAAGAGCGCTCAAAGCTAAGATAACAGTTATCATCAAGCAGAAAAAATTTATCGATTACTTGAGAATTTAATTTTTCTCTAGCAACGATAATAAAGGGTAAAAATAGCTCTTCAAAAGGTAAAGTTTCTTGGGAATTTAAAACACTGTCACGTTGAGAGATATCTTGTACAATGTCATTTTCTAATGCTTGAGCATCAATTAATGCAGTTTTTTCTAAAATTAATTTTAAAGTTTTTGTCCAATCTGGTAAATTTTTCTCATCTGCTATATACGTAAACTCAAAAATATGGCTTATATTATTTAAATTTAGACCATCCCAAGCAAGACGTTTTTCAAATATATCTTGCCTTCCATCTGCTACAGTATTGCACCAATTTTTAATCCTAGGGTTGTATTGGTCATTTTTAATTGGTGTATTTTTTAATATAAAATTATCTCCCAAGCGCTCAGCTATAGAGCTTGATTTTTCTACAATTTTTTTTAAATATTCTGAATATATTTCCATTGGTAATTATCTCGCTATATGTTGCACTACTTTTATGAAACAGGGTTACTCCCAGGAAAGAAATAATATTTTAGCTAATTATGTTGTTATTGAGATAGGCGACTTGAGAAGTATTTTGGCATTCTCAAGTCACCTTAATATCTTAAAAATAAATAGATACTAGTTGTTAATTACAAGTAGCTATCTATCTTGAAGATATATTTTTTCAGCGATTAGATGTGTATAGTTCTGGAACCAAACATACATGGAAGTGTCCAACCACCTGCTACAGCTTCTAACTGCTCTTCAGATAATTGTTCATCAGAGTTGATTGCAGGAGGTAGTACCAAATAAACCATATTACTGGTTTCTTCAACTACGCGCACTTGGAAGTTATTAGGAAGTGTTTGACCCATTGCTTTTTCAATTTCTTCCTTAACTGCAGCAGGATTATTCAGCAATTCTTGACGGTATGCACCATCTTCCAAAGAGCGAGCAATAATTGTTGATGCAATATCTTCACGGGTTTTTGCTTGAGACATGTTATTCTCCAATTCAATTGATAGTAAAGTTGGCAATTTATCGTTTATAGTCACAGTAAATAAAATAAAAAGTTGAAAAATTTAAAATATTAACAATCTTTAAATTCGATTTCAACTTTATTTCGTTTACTGCTCTATGTTTTTATAATAAATCGTAAAAATGTCAAAAACAATTACGTACTTTTTGGTAGTAGTTACATATTTTTAGCTGAGAATAAATAAATTGAAATCTGTAAAACCACGAAGAACGCAAAGAACACGAAGAAATAAGAGTTTCGGAAGGGTCTTGCGTAAGTATTGAGAGTATTTATCAGCTATTTAATACAAGTAAAAACTGTTTTGGAAAAAATTCCCAATTAACAGCATTTTTGGCGATTTCTTGTTTAACTAAATGATAATTTTGGAAATTAGTTTGCCGCAGTAGTTCAAGAGTATCAACTACGGTCGCATACCATAGGACGGGAGTACTATCACGTCCTACTACTAAAAATTGAGATGCAAGTTCTAGGAAATCAGTCATATCGTTATTCAAAAATGCTCGCTTAATTCTTAACCAATTGAGCGCTTGAGAGCAAGGATGAAGAGTATTATCAACTTGTAATGTTAGATAACTATCAAGAATCGCAAACAAATCACGTCCTTGATGACATTTTTCTTCTGCTAAAATGATGGCGATTTGACCAGTTACAAGTGCGAATGTAGCAGAAATAATTTCCAATGGTTGATTTGCCACTAACTCAGAACCCCATGCAATTGGAAATGGTAAAGATTCTGAAGTTCCTTGAAGATAAGAAAGAAGTTGACCAGCTAATTCCATCGCTCTCCATTTTCTGGTACTCTTTGCTTCAGAACGGATAAGAATTTCTATTAGATGAAGACGGTGTGCAAACAAACATTTATATCCGCATTCTGTTTCTAAAAGCGCATCTGTTGCTAATGCATCAGAAATACGTAACCAAGCTTTGTCAAAATCACCACGACGGTAATCTAGATAAGCTTCCGCAGGTTCTTGAAAAGCCTTGTAAAGCAAATTTCCCTCAGGTGACAGTTGACGATAACTTCCAATAATACGTGCTTCTTCCATCAATTTATCAGCTGTTATCAAGTCGCTACTACGAGCAGCATTTAAAGATTGGTAACGTACTTTTACTGCTTGATTTAACAGCGATATTTCCCTATTCGACAAGCTAATTTTCATTCTTTCAAATAGTTTTTCACCTAATTTTTTATTCAACTGTTCGCCAATTATTTCTGGTGTTGTATTTATAAGCTTAGCACAACCCATTTTATAGCTATCTAAAACTTTTTCGACTAATATACTCTCTGACTCAGATAAAGATACTTGTTCTTTGTAATTATCATTAAAAATAGACATATTATTTCACCTTAATCAAAATTTACTTTAATAAAAGTTATTTTCTCCTAATATTTTTTGCGTCTTCGCGCTTTTGCGTGAGACAATTTATCATGCAGAACCGCAAAGCCGCAGAAAGAAATTAACTAACTTTTAATCTTTTTCTAATCCAATCGAATCTTTGACCAGCAAGCGCCATTTTATCTAACACACTAAAATCTAATTCATCCCCATATTGAACATTACGATTCAATGGCTCTCCTCTTGTATAAACTCGTTTACCATATCCCATTCTGCTTAACATTCCCTGTGACCGACTAGAAAGTAATGTCGCAATCACCCGATAAAATCGAGAAGCAAAACCAACATCCTGCTGTAATTTTGCTGCTAATATTTGTCTAGGAATAAACAGCACAAGACATTCTTCTAGAGTTCTTACAGTTGCAGCAGGCAAACGACCATCAATAAACGGAGTTTCCCCCAGAATTTCCCCTTTTGAAACTCTTGCAATTTCCCGGCCAGTAATTTCCTTTTCTTCAATTGCAGCAAAAGCACGCGCTAAAGGATTTCGCTCATCAAAAGCAATCGAAAGCGACATAATCCCATTTAGCAAAATATACAACCCATCTACAGTTCCGGACTGCTGGATAATTACTGTATCATCTGGAATTTGGTGCTGAAACCCACAAGCCATTATCCAATCAATGTCACTATCGTGTAATTCACCGAGTACAAACAACACATCTTTTAGTGGCTGACCTTGAGCAATATTATTACGACCAAATCGCTTAATTATACTTTGCAATCTGTCAGACAACATTATCGCGATTGCTCGATAAAATCTTGCTGCAAAACCCACGTCTTGTTGCAATTTCGTCGCTAATTGATTTACCGGAAGAGACACTACTAAAGAATTTCCTACAGACCTGATAGTACTGGAAGTCACATGAGTACTAACAAAAGGAATTTCTCCTACTACCTCACCATTTGATAATCTTGCAATCTCCCAACCCAAACTATCTCCACCATCAATTGCAGCATAAGCACGAGCTAATGGACTATTATCAGCTTGTTCGACAATGACGGATAACATACCATCCAATAGGATATGTAATTCATCTGTATTTTGTCCCTCCTGGATGAGTATAGTTCCATCTGTAATTTCTCTTTGGTTACCCGTAGAAACTATCCAATCAATGTCATTGCTGCTTAATTCTTTTAATAAAACTTCCGTCATTGTTTATACTCCCTATCTAATTAACTTTATGTTAGAGACGCAATTGTTAGAGAAGCGATTCTTAGAGGATGTTTGAAAAGTATCAATGTTAACCAAGAACCTAACCCCTAACCCCTTCCCTACAAGGGAAGGGGAACAAGAAAATAGAGGTTTGGAGAGGGGTTTTCTGTATACTTTTAGACTTTTCAAACACCCTCTCAGAGACGCAATTATCAGAGAAGCAATAAATATTCTGTTGTATCTTCCCCCCCCTTCCCTATTAGGGAAGGGGGGTAGGGGGGTTAGGTCTCTTAATAGCTGGGGACTAAATTAGTAATTTGTTCAACAATTGTTTGAATTTTTTGACTGATTTGATGTTGTGGATAATGCAAACAAAAAACTCCTTTACTTCCTAACTGCATCATTTCTTCAGATAAGGGTAAAATAGCCGCCACTGGAGCTTTATAAGCAGTTTCCATTTGTTGTCGCAAATCAACAAAATCAAAACTTGGTAATGCTTTATTTACAACTAACATCATTTTGGGAACTTGTAATCTACGAGCGACATCAACAGTAACAGCAGTACCCTGAAAATCTTGACTATCTGGACGCAACACAACAATAAGAATATTAGAAATCCCGATAGAAAGTAAAGTTTCCTCATTCAAACCAGGGTGAGTATCTATAAATAAATAGTCCAAATTTAGACAGCGAATTAATTCTTGAAAGCCTTCATTGAGTCTAACTACATCATAACCCTCCCGCAAAACTCTAGCTATTTCACCCGCTTTAATACTAGAAGGAATTAAAAAAAGCTTCCCTTTAATTTCGCTGGTTTTATCCTGTGTGCTTACAAGAGTATCGCTAACATCATGAGCAGTATCTTGAATATCACAACGTCCCCACAGATAGTCATTGAGAGAATATTTAATTTTCTCCTCATTAAAACCAAAGAGAACATGTATTCCTGGGGACTGGATATCCGCATCAATAATACCTACTCTTAAACCGCTACGTGCCATAGTAGCAGCGACATTAGCCACCGTATTAGATTTTCCAGTGCCACCACGAAATGAATGAATAGAAACAATCTGTGACATAATTTATCTCCAATTAATTAATCACCGGTTAAAAAAATATCATCCCACCGTCATCCGTCAACAGTCACCCGTCAACAAAAACTAAACTTCAACGAGCAAATATCACCAGAAATAGGTAACAAAACCCGTCCATTACATAGCTTTAAATCAAACTGCATTTTTTTGTTTCCATTGTCGATTTCTACTAGTGCAAGTCGAGAGCTTATAGCTTGAGAATTTTTTTGCTCATTACTTAAATTGCTTGTATGCATCCAAACCCTCAATTCTTTTTCTTTCTTTATGGGTAAGTTAAAAATGATATACCCCAAAGATTCCCAAGTTGCTATCTCCACTGTGTCCGACTTTGCGTATTCTTCTCCTTGCTCATACCCCAGCAATACTTCTGCCACTTTTGGTTTTCCACCAACTGCAATTGCAAATACTGGAGGTTTTCCTGCTTGTTCTTCTCGCAGTTCTACTACCACACGAGATACAAAGGCTCCATATTGTTTCATTACCAAAGTTGCTCCCAATAGTAATAAACCGATACATAAAGCACTTATCCTTGCTACTATATTTTTCCAAATGAACAGCCCGTGAACAAAGAGAATTGTTAAGAATAAGCTGTATATACCGATACTAACAACAGGATGATTGAGAATCTTAAAGACAACTCCAGGGACTAACTCACCCTTGCGTCTACTAGAAATCAACAATAAAATCGGGAAAACCCCACCTACGAGACTGTTTCCTAATACACCAGCAAATGCAAGTATGTTTGTAAAGGATTCTACACCACTGAGAAATAACCACTCGGTTACTAAAAACACTAGGATAAGCGGACTAATGGATAGAATGTAGTTTCGTTTGCTTAATAGGGTTGTAAGTAATTGTTGTTTCTCCTGCTTAGATGGTTGATTTTGAGTCTCAAATTTCAGACCCGAAGAATATGACAAAAGCATAGGAGAGGTAATTTGTAGGCAGACACTTTCATCATTTACAGACTTTATATCCAATCTGAGATAAGTGTTCCAATTACGTAATTCTGGGTAATTAACCAGTATTTTTTGAATCTCCCAAACCTCATCAAAAGTGATTTCTGTATGATGGATTTTGCCATCTAATTGAATATCTAGATGGAATTTTGGTTTAGTCTTTTCCAACCCTAAGTAACTAATACCAATATAAGGGATGTGATTCGGGTCGCCATTAGGATGTAATATGACTCTCTCCTGTTGACGTGGAAGAATTAAAACAGGGCGAATTTGAGCCGGAAACCATTCTTTAGCTAAGTTAAGTAACAAGCTAGAACTACGTAACCAAGCCATTCCTAACAATAAAGTTACTAAAACTGTTCCTAAGATTGTCACTACTGGACCGACAACCGTAGTTAAAGGTTCTAAAACAGTTCCAGGGTATCCAGCTAGTAACGTTGGTGAAATTGCTCCGTTAACAGCCAATACCCAGATACAAAACATTAAAGTTAAAAAAGCAGTACCCGCCACACTACCCCAAATTAATGAGGAGGCGCTCTTGTCACGAGGGAGTATAAGTTTCGCACATTCACCCACATATACATGTCCAAAGTAAAGCATTAAACTCACCCCCAGAAGCTGTTGTAGCATTCTAGCTGGGGGAGAATGATGATTAAAAAAAGGTAAATTTACATACAGTAAATACTCCGGTTGTGCGTGCTTAAAAGCTAACAATGACAGAATAAACAGCAAGCTCACATTAATTCCAGCCAGCAACACCATCACCGCAATCGTAAAATTCAGAGATTTTCGGGATAGTAAATATAAACCAACAGTGAACAATAACATTGCCCAAAGCGCTGCTGGAATCTGAGTAAAGTTTGCCATAGCTACCGACAAGCCAATATAACAAGCCAAAGCAATGAGAAATACACGAATACCAACAGCAATGGACAGTATAAAAGAACCCGTACTTCCTAAATAATTAGCAACTAGCTGTTTAATAAAAGGGCTACCATAACGAAAATCACCACTACGACCAATAGCTTCAGCCATACAAGCCATAGTCACAATATTGATAGTACCGATAACCAGTAAAAAACCAACAGTTGCCAAAGGCCCAATAGAAGCACAAGCAATAGGTAAAGCTAAGAATGCTTGAGGTAAACCCAGAGCTATCGTTATTAAAGAAGCCAACCAAAAAGGAGGTAAAGACTCTAAACTTTGAGCAATTGCAGCAGAATTCCAACGTAATTTTTCAGTTAGCGTGAGTTTGGGTACAAAAATTGTCTCCAGAGATTTTTTGTACAAGCGTGAATAAGCCTTCTGTACAGCAGCATCAGAATCTAAACTCAAAGCATTTCTAATATTGGGTATAGCCAAATAAGTAAAACTGTACTTTTGACTCAAAGCATGAGCAAGAGCGGCTTTAATTCTGGGATTGTCTGGGACAAGGCTTCTCCAGTAGAGGCCATAACGTTCCAATTGTTGAATAGTGGGACGTAAAGGTGGAGTATTCCCTAAAGCAAAAGCCTCAAAAAAAGCTAAATCTCGCTCATGAGTTGCTACTTCCGTTAAACAAAACTCCACCCGTTGTGACATTGCTACCTGCATTGTTCGATTTTCTATCAAAAACAACAAAGTATTTGCACGTTTAGCAGGTAGACCCGCTAACACTTCTTCACGAGAAATTAATTCATCCATAAATTGTTGACGGTTGACAGTTGACAGTTGACTGCAGAGGGTTGATGGTTGATGGTTGACGGTTGATAGTTGATGGGTTGCTTCATCGTTCCAGAGGATTACGCATAAGAAATAAACTCACAATGACAGTCAACAGTCACCAGTCAACATTTAACTAGCTGTTTCTTTAAGAGATTGCACTTGTTTTTGCAATCGCTCATAGTAATCTGTTTCTGACTCTCCAACACTTACAGCTTGCTGTCGAAGCTTTTGAATTCTTCTTTGTAACTGTAAAAAATGCTCATTTTCTGTAATTTCTGCAACATGATTAGCTCTTTTTGTTTCGTCAATTTCGACTCGTAATTGAGTAACTTGCTGTTTTAGTTTTTGTTCTCTAGCTTTTATTTGCCAAGCCATATGCAAGAAAACACGTACTAATTCTCCCATGTCATCTTGAGCACGAGAAACTTCAGCTATTTCCTCTGGATTAAAATTTCCTACTTGTAAATCTTTGGCTGCTGCTATAAGTGTACGAATTGGTCGAGAAATATTTTTTGCTAGTATCAGGGCAATGATTGTGCTAATTCCCGCTACTAGTAAGATGTTACTTATTTGCTGCCAAATTAGATGCTGTAAAGGAAGGATAAATTCTGTCTTAGGTTGGCTAACTCCTAATACCCAAGATTGTTTTTCTAAGGGTGCAAAGCCTACTATTCTAGGTGTTACTTCATCAGGAAGGTGATAGCTAGCGTGACCTGTTTCTGTTGCACTTACCATTGGTTTCAATTCTGGAATATTTAAGCTTTTAATCTCGTCACGACCGTAACGCCTATCTTCGACAACCTGTTTTAATGTTTGCTTTGGTAAAGGAGTAAGGCTTTTGTAGAGCAAGGATTGATTACTATGACTGATAATTACTCCATGTTGGTCAACTAAGAAAGCATTGCTTCGAGAGACTCCTCGTGATTGATTATTTACTATATTCCAAATTTTTTCTCCTTCTATTTTTAGAACTGTAACCCCCAGAATTTGACCTTTGTTAGATATTACAGGGTGAGAAAAAAACAATCCAGGTCGCTTACTCGTTTCACCCACTAAGATACTAGAAACATAAGGACGTCCTTGAATTGCTTTTTGAAAGTATTCACGAAAACGATAGTTTTGACCAATAAAGGTTCGGTCTGTGGATACAAGACATCTTCCTTGTGCGTCCAAAATAAAGACAGCATCAAAGTCTGGGTGAGAATTTCTGACATTTAAAAGGTTGGTTTGTAATTTATCGTTTGCGGATATATTGGTGAGAAAATTTACCACATCAGCATCCCGACTTACTTGCACGACAACTGTTTGAATGTCCATTATTAATTGGTCAAGACGACTAGCAGTACTGGTCGCAGATAATTCTAACTTCCTGTACTCACTCGCTTCTGCGCTTTTCCAGCTTTGACGCAAATTATAGTAAGCTGTGAAACTCATTGGTAAAATTGCGACAGAAAGCAGCGCTGCTGATATTTTTCCTGCTATTGACCATTCTCCGGGGTTGAGCAAGCTATTTAAGCGCTTCATAAAATCCTAAACCTAAAATTATTTTTTCAGAAGATAATCATGATTTTCTTTTTGAGGTAAGTAATATTGCGAGTAGTACGACTCAGCCCAAAAAATTGGATAATTTATTTGTTGAAAATCTTGAATTAAATTATCAGAACGTTGGGTTTTTCTCCAAACTTGAGGAGTCGTTTTATGATGTTCGCGAAACTGCCGATAGAAATGATTGATATTTTGATAACCAACGTTCAAAGCTATTTGATTTGCTGATTTGTCTGTTTGTAAAAGTAAACTTCGTGCGACAGCTAACCTATACTCTATAATCCAATTGTTTACCGTTTTTCCCGTTAAACGGTGTACTTGGTCGGTTAAATACGCTGCTGAGTATCCAACTTCTTTTGCTACTTCTTTTAATCTAATTGGCTGATGATAATTCGCTTTTATGAACTCAAAAACGCTACTTAGCTGGGGAATTGAAGGAAATATGAAAGTTTCAATCATGCTCATATTATTCATCTTTTTCTCTCTGCTTTTTTAAGGTGTTTTTTGGCAATTTTTTGAGATTCAAATTTGAGATTCAAATTTTAAATTCAGCAGTAATTGATAAGATAAACAGAACAGCAATAATTAAATTTACAGTGAATTTTTATGAATCAAGGTTATGTTAATTCGGTTTGCGTATTAATGTAACTAAATTAACCTCCCTCAAAGAATAATACGGATAAAATAAATTGTTTAACTTAAGTTAAACTGAGAGGTTTTGTTATAGACCTTATTAGGATAATGTAAATAGATTTATGCAATAGGGACATATTTTTTGTAAATTAAGATGCCAAACTACCAAAGTAGTCAATAAGAAGAGGGATAAGTAATTTTGTAGCGTGCAAACTAAGAAGGTGTAGTAATAAAAAGCAATATTAGTCACTTGAGAAAAATTACACATCGCGCTACTCTTCTGTAGCGGAAATTTAGCGCGGTCAATATCAAGCAATGGCAAATCAACCCCAGTCAAATCAACCCCAGTCAAATCATACCAACTCAACAATCCCGAATTGTGCCTGGAATCGTCCCATCGGTTTAGGCTGGGATAAACCTTACACTGTACGCTACGCAAGTAATATCGACGATGGACCCTGGCACGGAATGCCCTTAGGAGGATTTGGTGCTGGTTGTATCGGTCGTTCTTCTCGTGGAGATTTTAACTTATGGCACATCGACGGTGGAGAGCATATTTTTAAACACATCGGTGGTTGTCAATTTAGCGTCTTTGAGTCCGACGGTACATCATCTCAAGCCTATGCGATGTGTACCCAACCCCCCGAAGACAACACCCTAACAGCCTGGAAATACTACCCCACCATTCCCCCCCTCTCCCCCTCCCCCACTCCCCACTCCCCACTCCCCACTCCCAATTCTTACCACGCGCTATACCCCCGCAGTTGGTTTGTTTACGATGGTGTGTATCAAGCGCAGTTAACTTGTGAGCAATTTTCCCCGATTTGGGAAAAAAATTATCAAGAAACTAGCTACCCCGTGGGAATATTTGTTTGGAAGGCACACAATCCCACCAACAAGCCTCTTACCCTCAGCATCATGCTCACTTGGGAAAATATGGTAGGCTGGTTTACTAATTCCTCAAAATCTCCAGAAGTTAAAGTTCGGGATGATGGTAGTCCGGTTTATGAGTATCAGCCCCGTATGGGAGAGAGCGCAGGTAATTATAACGAAATAGTAGAAAAATCTGGTTATATTGGCTGTGTCATGGGTGGTAGTAGTATTTCTCAACTTTCTGAACCCGTGCAGGAAGGGGAAGGACAGTGGTGTATTGCCACTAAAGGACTAAGTAATTTAGAAGTTTTTTATAATTCCCGTTGGAATCCGGTAGGTACGGGTGAAGATATATGGCAAAGTTTTAACCAAGACGGCTCTTTATCTAATTATATGGATGCGACCCCAGCATCCGCAGGTGAGCAAATAGGTGCTGCGTTGGCTGTACGTTTTACTTTGCAACCGGGTGAAACTTTAGGACTTCCTTTTGTTCTCAGTTGGGATTTTCCGGTAACAGAATTTGCTCAGGGAATTAACTACTACCGCAGATATACTGACTTTTTTGGTCGAGATGCAAAAAATGCATGGGCTATAGCAGCAACCTCTTTAGAGCATTACCAAAATTGGCGCTCGCAAATTGAATTATGGCAACAACCGATACTCAACCGCGAAGACTTACCTGATTGGTTTAAGATGGCTTTGTTTAACGAGCTTTATGACCTCACTGCTGGTGGTACTTTATGGAGTGCAGCCACAGAACGCGACCCAATTGGACAGTTTGCGGTGTTGGAATGTTTAGATTATCGTTGGTACGAAAGCCTTGATGTACGTCTTTACGGCTCCTTTGGGTTATTAATGTTGTTCCCAGAATTAGAAAAAGCTGTAATGCGTGCGTTTGCGCGAGCAATTCCTAGTAGTGATGAAAGAACTCGCATAATTGGCTACTATTATACTATTGGCGCTGAAAGTCCTGAAGCAGTGCGTAAAGCGGCTGGTGCAACACCTCATGACTTAGGCGCACCAAACGAACACGTCTGGGAAAGGACTAATTACACAAGTTATCAAGATTGCAACCTATGGAAGGATTTAGGCAGCGATTTTGTGTTACAGGTATACCGGGATTTTCTGTTGACAGGTGGGGATGATGTCGAATTTTTGGCCTCATGTTGGGATTCCATCGTAGAAACTCTCAATTATCTAAAAACATTTGACATTGATGGGGATGGTATTCCGGAAAATTCTGGTGCCCCTGACCAAACTTTTGATGATTGGCGTTTACTAGGTGTTAGTGCTTATTGTGGTGGTTTATGGTTAGCGGCTTTATATGCGGCAATTGCTATTATTGACGTGTTAATCACCCACAACAAAACCCCGGAAGACGCTCAAGAGAAAGCTCAGGAACTATTACAGCAAAAATCTATTTATGAAGGTTGGTTACAGCAATCTTTGAGCGTGTATGAGGCTAAACTTTGGAATGGGCAATATTATCGACTCGATAGCGAAAGCAATTCCGATGTCGTAATGGCTGACCAGCTTTGCGGGCAATTTTATGCTCGCCTTTTAGGATTACCGGATATTGTACCTAACGAGCGTACACTTTCAGCTTTAAGAACTGTGTATGATGCATGTTTCCTTAAATTCCATGATGGTAAATTTGGTGCCGCAAATGGTTTACGTCCCGACGGTTCCCCAGAAAATCCTAAAGCAACTCACCCCTTGGAAGTATGGACTGGTATCAACTTTGGTATTGCAGCATTTCTCGTGGTGATGGGGATGAAAGAAGAAGGATTTAAACTCACCGAAGCTGTAGTCAGACAAATTTACGATAACGGGCTACAATTCCGCACACCCGAAGCTATCACCGCTGTTGCCACCTTTCGAGCTAGCACCTATCTGCGTGCTATGGCTATTTGGGCAATTCATCTAGTTAACAAACCCTAGGTTACCTGTAGAGACCGTAAATTTACGGTCTCTACATTTATTGGGGGTAGGTGTGGGATTTAAAATCAACCGATGTTTTTAGGAAATTGCCACAGTGTAGAGACGCGATTAATCGCGTCTCTACATTTATTGGGGGTAGGTGTAGGATTTAAAATCAACCGATGGTTTTTAGGAGATTGCCACAGTGTAGAGACGCGATTAATCGCGTCTCTACATTTATTGGGGGTAGGTGTAGGATTTAAAATCAACCGATGGTTTTTAGGAGATTACCACAGTGTAGAGACGCGATTAATCGCGTCTCTACGTTTATTGGGGGTAGGTGTAGGATTTAAAATCAACCGA
>JAHHIC010000059.1 GCA_019359035.1 Scytonematopsis contorta HA4267-MV1
TGCCACAGTGTAGAGACGCGATTAATCGCGTCTCTACATTTATTGGGGGTAGGTGTAGGATTTAAAATCAACCGATGGTTTTTAGGAGATTGCCACAGTGTAGAGACGCGATTAATCGCGTCTCTACGTTTATTGGGGGTAGGTGTAGGATTTAAAATCAACCGATGGTTTTTAGGAGATTACCACAGTGTAGAGACGCGATTAATCGCGTCTCTACGTTTATTGGGGGTAGGTGTAGGATTTAAAATCAACCGATGGTTTTTAGGAGATTGCCACAGTGTAGAGACGCGATTAATCGCGTCTCTACGTTTATTGGAGGTAGGTGTAGGATTTAAAATCAACCGATGGTTTTTAGGAGATTGCCACAGTGTAGAGACGCGATTAATCGCATCTCTACGTTTATTGGGGGTAGGTGTAGGATTTAAAATCAACCAGTGTTTGAACAAAATTGCCATGTTCGCTACTTTTTACCTTACCCAAAGCATTTATAATTATTCTAAATATTTGTATTAACTTTTATCAAAGTCTGAGCCAAGAATATTAGGTGAAATCTACCTTCATTAGGGTCGTATCTTCATGAAATTTTTTTTTAATCTTTTTTAATCAAGCTAATATACAGCTAATAATCATCTGTATTAATTATCTATAAGGATACTTGCTTGATTTTTATTTTCAGGGAAAATAAGGAAAATTCCTGTTTTATAACTACCGGGCTTGAATATTCTTTTAATTTCGTCCAATTGCTTGTATTTACCTAATGTTAAGGGGCTTGGTTAATTATACCTATTCGCTAAAGGAGAAAAATTTCATGGAAAATTTATGTAAACTTACGTCAACAGGATTAATTTAATGATGTTTAGTCAATTCAGCTTAAAGAAGGAGTAAATTTTTGGTAAAGTGTTATGAGTACTTTGGCAAAAAACGTCAATATTTTGTAATAATGCGACATGGTGTAATTTATAATCGAGTAAAATCAACTGTGTTTCACGTTATGATGTTCTATAGAAAACTTTCACCCTCCCGCAAAGCTACTGAAAAGTTATAGCCAGATTAGTGGTTATTTTAAACACCATAAAAACGCTACATAAAAGCAATGAGAGCAATGGGAAACTGGTTATCGAAAGTACGAGCAAACATTAAAAATTGTTGTTAATCCAATTTATCAGTTTAGTTAAAGTCAATAATTTTACCTACAAAGCAGAAGTTAACGCATGAACTCAAGAAAGTCATTTAGAGTTCAGGGAGAGCCGAAAGATACACAGCAGTCAGAATCTCCCGCAACTGATGTGACTATCCTCAACCTTTTGGGGGTGGTAGTAGGGGATACGAGTCTCGCAGTTGAGTTAAGCCAGCTTTTTGAAATCAGAGAGTTTCAACTGGGTGACGAATTATTGAACTACCATTTAAATGCAGAAACGCAACATAGTCACAAACAAGGTAGTCACAAACAAGATACTAGTGACGGCTTATATTTGGTTTGCAGTGGAAAAGTAAGGCTTTTGGGATTCGACACCACTCTGGGAAGAGAAGTCTCAACTAGCTTGTTATCAGCAACACATACTTTTGGAGCAGATGACTTATTTTGCTCTGAGGTTTTATTCTATCGTGCAGTAGCTGCAAGTGAGTGTCTAATTGCTAAAATTAAGCGACATCAATTGGAGATATGCCTAAAAAAAATCCCACAACTCAAAGAACAGCTTCAACCTTCTGCACTAGAACGACAGATGATGACGTTCTTAAAAACTCGTACCAAATTGCGATCGCAAAAAAGTCAGACAATAAAACGGCTGTTACCTTATGTGGTGAGTAGGGAGTTGGGAGTAGGGAGTGGGGAGTGGGGAGTTGGGAATGGGGAGTTGGGAATGGGGAGTGGGAAGATAAAGGGAGAGTATCCGAATGAAATTCAAGCGGGTCTGATAGCTCAAACAGATTCATTTTTGTACTACCTATCAGAGGAAGGTTGTTCTCTAGCAGCCGAAATTATGCCAATTCTATTCACCAAAACACCCCCCTCTCTCCCATCCCCTCCCCCATCCCCTCCCCCCCTCCCTCTTCCCAACTCCCCACTCCCCACTCCCCACTCCCCACTCCCCACTCCCCACTCCCCACTCCCCTTCATACAGCAACAAAGCTCTTCAGATTGTGGTGCAGCTTGCTTGACGATGATTTGTCAATATTGGGGAAAGCGTTTTAGCATCAATACTTTGCGTTCTTTAGCGCAAGTAGACCGAACAGGTGCGTCATTAGGGGGATTAGCAGAAGCTTGTGAAAGTTTAGGGTTCCATACTCTAGCGGTACGGGGTTCTTTGAGTAAATTAGAGGAGCAAAGTAACCCTTGGATTGCTCATTGGCAAGCGTCTCACTATGTGGTTGTTTGGCAAGTCAAAGGAAATAATGTGTTAATTTCTGACCCTGCTATTGGTAAACGTCAGCTATCACGTTCAGATTTTGAAGCAAGCTGGACTGGGTTTGCTCTTCTTTTAGAACCAACAGAACGCTTATTCCAGAGACCGAGCGAGAAAATTTCTTACATTAATGCTTTTGCACCATTTTGGCGTTACCCAAGGTTACTGTTACAAATTGTTCTTGCTTCGGTGTTGTTGCAAGTTTTTGCACTCTTCACTCCTGTGGTGACTCAGGTTGTGCTTGATATTGTTCTACCGGAAAAAAGCTTCTTAACGCTGAACATCTTTGCTTTGGGTTTTCTAATTTTTGGTATTTGGCGTTTGAGCTTGGTTGCGGTACGCCAATACTTGCTTGATTATATTGGGACACGTGTGGAACTATCTTTAACTGGAAGGTTTATTAACCACACAGCAAAATTACCCTTACAATTTTTTGCCTCTCGTCAAGTCGGGGATATTCTGAGTCGCGTTCATGAGAATCAAAAAATCCAGTTATTTGTGACACGACATGGGGTAAATACTCTATTAGATGCTTTGATGGCTTTGATTTATTTAGGGTTAATGGCTTATTACAACCTACAACTAACCCTATTAGTGCTGGTTCTAATGTCCCCCATTGCCATTCTTACTTTCTCAAGCAACTCACTGCGTCAAAAAGTATCGCGGGAAATCTTTCAAGAAAAAACCGCACAAAACTCAGCAATAGTAGAAATTATCACAGGTATTACCACCGTAAAAACAGCATCTGCCGAGCGGGTAATGCGTTGGCGCTGGGAGGAACGCTTTGCCAGTCTGATTCAGGCTCGATTTAGGTCTCACAAGCTGGAGAATAACCTGCAATTTATCAATAGTTTACTTAATCACATCGCTTATACCGGGGTGTTTTGGTACGGAGCAACACTGGTAATGCAACAACATCTATCAATTGGTCAGTTTGTTGCTTTTAATATGTTCATCCCTCACGGTATTAAACCAATTTTGGCAATGGTTGGGTTATACGAAGAATTCCAACAAATACTGATTTCTTTGGAACGCTTAAATGATGTGTTTAGTACAGACGTAGAAGAAAATCCCCAAAAACCTCTGGTAATAATGCCACCGATACAAGGTGAAGTCCGGTTTGAAAACGTTACCTTCCGTTACAACCACAACGCTGAACGTAATACCCTGCAAAATATCACCTTTGCGGTCAAAGCGGGACAAACTGTTGCAATTATTGGCCCGAGTGGTTCTGGTAAAAGCACCTTAGTTAATTTACTTGCGGGACTATACCATCCCCAAAGTGGGAGAATCTTAATTGACGGATATGATATTGCTACCGTATCCCCCACTGCATTACGTACTCAAATGGGTATAGTACCGCAAGAATGTTTTCTCTTTTCTGGAACCATCCTGGAAAATATTACCTTATGGAGTTCTGAATATACCGAAAAACAAGCTATAGCGGTTGCAAAACTAGCCCAAGCTGACAGTTTTATCCAAACTCTTCCTTTAAAATACAACACCCCAGTGGGAGAAAGGGGTTCGATGCTTAGTGGTGGACAAGGGCAAAAAATTGCAATTGCTCGTGCATTACTGAGGAACCCACGCATTTTGATTTTGGATGAAGCCACAAGTTCCCAAGACACCGAGTCAGAGCGTAGCTTTCAAAAGAACTTAGCTCGCTTTAATTCTTATCGCACAACGTTTATCGTAGCTCATCGCATGAACACTATTCGTTGTGCTAACCATATTCTTGTACTTGACCGAGGTATCATTGTTGAGCAAGGAACTCATCAAGAATTAATTGCAATTAGGGGACTTTATTACCATCTAATTCAACAACAAATCTATATGTAGTGTTACGGATATAGGAAATTAAAAATTTATCATAATTGCAAATATTTTCTGAAAAAGACCATCTGAAAAATACCAAAGTATTTTAGATTTTTGATTTTGGATTTAATGTTCAAACCCAAGTACTTAAGTTTCATGCTGTGGAATTATCTAAAATTCTTAATACCAGTACATAAGCTTATTCCTCTGAACCTAAAATCTAAAATCCAAAATCCAAAATCTAAAATAAATTTTTACGGTATTATATCATGATTCTGCACTCAAACAAACTGATGCGTACAGCTACTTGCTGATTTCATGCAAAATTTACGACCAATTTACTGTAAACTAAAAATAGTATGAACAAGTCAAAAGTCAGTCAAATAAGGAAATTAGCTCAAAAAGAAACATCTGCTACAGTTTATATTTTGTAATATTTATAAAAACTTATGATTGGTAAAGGAAATATGAAAATGACCAGTAATAGAACAATACGTAGTTTTTGTCAATTTAGCTATAAGACTAAATTCTTGAGCTAAATTAGGATATTGTAAGCCTGGGTAAAAACAACAGATGTTGAGGGGTATGACCCCACATTTAATTATTTAAGTATGACAAAATGGAAAGTTGCACAATACGTAAGTAGATATCGCCACATATTCAGTAAATTGAACATATCTATCTGCCAAATTGGCAGATGACATTAAGGGCAAAAAAGAGTATAAGTACAAATGTTGTAATTAATTAAGGAGGATAAGAAATTTTTATTTGTTAGTATTGTCAAATATGTGTATTCACATAATAACTCCTAAGCAGACGGTAATTTTAAATACATTTTAATCATTAGGGGCAAAGTATTGCATTAAATTGCATTAGGAGTTGGCAAAATTTCAAGAGGAAGAAAACTGCATCTACCAAGAGCCAAGTGCAAAACGTTTCCGATTGCTCATTGTTAATGGCAAAAGGTAACAATTTGCTTTTTATTCACAGCAATGTCAAAGCTGTAGCTTATTGGAACAAATAATTGTGCTTCCAAGCTATACAGACTTGATTTGCGAAAGTCAGGCGTTTGAATATAGGTCAGCTCATGGAAAGAATCATCAGGTTAAATGCAGTCGAAACCTCAAGCCATACCCCGAACCATATCCGAGACCAGACCCAAAAAAGCCATACTCCAAACTATAAAGTTGTGGAAACGGCATTAATGTCTGGGAGTGGAAATACTGTAACCTCAAATTTTACAGAGCAAAGCAGTGAGGGAAAAATTCAGAAAGCTGAGAATCAGTCCATATTTTTACAAAAGTTTCTAGAAGAACAACCTTCAGCGGTTCCCTATCTAGTTATTTTGAGCAGCATAGCTTTTTTTGCGATAGCTTTGGTTTGGGCTTGTACGGGTAAGATAGAAGAAGTTGCTTATCTTCGCTTGCAGTTTGTACCTACCAAGCAGGTGGCAAAACTTCATAACCAAAATAACAAAACTAACAAAACATTGTTGTCTCAGTCTTTGACAGATAACCCAAATAATGGTGAGTCTGCTTTGGCTAACGATATAGACAACTCATACAGCAAAGTGCATCCTCTTGACCCTAAAGAAGTTTTGCAAGGTAAAATCAAACCTTTAGAAGGACAAGGACAAAAAGGACGATTTGCAAAAAAAGCTATTGAACCAGAAATCCGGCAAAGAATTCAGCTGTTGGCTGTGTCCATAAATTCCATTAGAAGCAGGATAGCTAAAACAGCCAAGACAAATCCAATAAAAAGTGTTCCTAACGACCCGCTATCAAGCATTGTGTGTTCCTTAAATTCCTGTTCTGTACCCTTAAGTACATCTTTTGTTTTAATGGCTACATTGCCTCTGGATTATGCTGCGTTTATCACCGAAGGAGATAAATTACAAATCAAACTGGATGCTGAACATAATGTGGGCAAAGTACCAGGAAGAGTTGTGTCTATCACCAAAGAACGTAAAAAACCGGAAAATAACGCTCATTTTTACCAGGTTGCAGTAGTTGTGGAGAACAATTACTTAACACAAGGGGGAC
Source organism: Scytonematopsis contorta HA4267-MV1 (assembly GCA_019359035.1). Classification (GTDB taxonomy): domain Bacteria; phylum Cyanobacteriota; class Cyanobacteriia; order Cyanobacteriales; family Nostocaceae; genus Scytonematopsis; species Scytonematopsis contorta. Next base: position 6,263 of record JAHHIC010000059.1, read on the forward strand.
AAAGCATCAAGCTGACAGCAGGTCAGACAGGAATAGCAGAAATTACCCGTAAACGTCGTGTTGCGGATATATTACTTGAGTCATTCAAGTAAACAAGCGAAGGCTAGAGTAAAGAATTTTTGATTTACCCAAAAATAACCACGGAAGCTTAACTACCGATTTACTTTATATAAAACAATGGACACCATGAATCAAGACGTTTCCGGCATTAGTAGTAATTTAGACAAAGAAATTAACAATGAACAATTTGACCAGGTAGTGGAAGCGATTCTTGCCGGAAAGTACTCCTGGGCTTGTGTACTAATGCTACGTTTTGCCGGCTACAATCCTCTACATTATATTCCCTATCGTACTTACAACAGGTTGTTGAAAGAAAACCCTCCAGAAAATAAATCTCAACAACAGCAAATCGACAATAGCATCATGGGTAAGCCATCTGTAGCCAAAAGACCAGACAGTAACGTTCCGGCAAACTGCTTGGGTAAGAAAATCAAAGACCTTGCTTATCTGGAAGTAGTTGCTAAGCAAAAAACAGAAGTACGTGGTGGAGGCCATTTAGACCCTTGGTGGTCGGATAAAATTCGGGAATTTAACTCGAATTTTAATTAAGGAAGAATTTGGAAGGAGGAACCTCAGCCTTCTTCCTTCTTTTATACAATTCTGCCAAATTGGCAAACATTAGCCGATACATTCTTATACATTAGTAGATAAGAAATTAAATATCTAGGGTGAAAATAATTCATTTCGCTTAAATAGGAGAAAACCGATGGTTATTTTTTAACCATGAAAAAATAACAAACAGATTGCGACTAAAGTTAGATTGTCTCAGCGTCACTATTGGTGGTTCTTTTTCTCTAAAATTAAATAGATTAAAGCACTTGAATCTGTAAGCTTGCCAAAGCTCTATGCACATGTACATGTGGGTTCAGCTTAAGTTAAGACGTAACATCATTCACGAGAAAATTATTACATACAAATTTCTTGGTAGTCATTTATGAGGTTCCTCCCCCTCATGAAAATACTTACAAGTTAATTTATGGTTAGTAATTACTGTGAACAATATATTTTGAGTTTTAGCCAGACTCAAAATGATGATGTTCTCGATTCTTTGTCTAACGGAGAAAAAGAAAAGCGTCGCTGAAAACAGTTGTTAGCTATTTTAGCTATTGCTAAAAACTTATAATCAGGTTGCTTCTTTTTTCAAGCGTAATTGCGAATCCTCCAACCTTAGAACATCGCAGTTCTACAATTATCTGAATCTTCGGGTTATCAGTGGAAGCTATTTTTTGTAGCTTCCATTTTTTTATTTTCCCAATTTTTTTCCCTCACCCTAGAAGGGTGGGGGGAGGAGATTTGTGTGTACACGGGCTACCGTGTACGGGGAGTCACCGTTGGGGGTGGGGTTCGCCTGGTTGGGACAAATGATACTGTGAGCTTTTCTGTGTAGTAAAGTGATTTATTTTAATTTTACTCTTACACATGTAAATATTATCACTATGTATTTTTGCCAATAAAAAATCTTAGTATAAAAAATATCAACAAAAAGTTATTTCACTGATTTAACTGATACGACCTATCCAACTTGTGGCAATTGTTTTAAATTCATAATCCAACTGAAGTTCAGGGTAAAAATTGCAAGCATAACAGAAAATCTTTATAAAGATTATGTAAAGATTATACTGTCTGTGTGAAATAAGTATAAAAATGTCGAAAAATGATTGACAATACATCAAGAATTGTTCTAAACATTGAATAGTAGTAACCCTTATTGCTATTTACTTCAGTCGAGTTAGGTAAATTCTTATTTGTCTACGGTCTTTGGCTTGTGATTAATTTACTCTCTTGAACGAAATTTCCCTGATATGGGGAACAATACCCAAATTTAAGAAGTGAAGTTTTCAGCAAGGCTGAGAAAGGTATTTAGCACGCTTATATGACTCTGGTGAGAGAAAAATATCTGTAGCTATGGGGAGTCCGCAACCTGGAACACTCCGCTAAACAATATTGATTAATTTGGGAAACCTTGGCATCCTATTACCTTGACTTGAGACGTAGCTGCGTTGGAAAGATTGTTTTAGCAAAGAAAATTTGGATTCTTGCTTTTTTGTATATCTGTCCAGAGCTTTTGAGTTGATAGCTTGGAGTAAATCAAAAAGATAAAGTTTGCTTGGCAATGAAATCGCCATTATTTACTGATGGAATTTGTAGGGGGAAACTGTGTTTTCACAGCAACATCTACGTCAATACATCACCCAAATCTTGGGTGAAACGCTTTCGGATAAATCCCTTAACAGGTGCTTGGCTGCAATAGAAATATTGGAACCGCAGGTCGCAAAAGAGTTCTGGCAATCAGCAGAGGCTAAGGCTGGAATTTATATTGTGCTTGCAGGTAAAAGCAGACTGCTGGATAGCTCAGAGAATTTGATTGCTACTCTCTCGGTGGGTGCATCATTTGGTGAACTGACTCTGTTTGCTTCCGAGGAATTTCAGCCTTACACTGCTAGAGCTTCGGTGAATTTAAAGCTTGGCTATCTCAAAGAAGAGGTTTTGGCTGAGGTGTTTAGCTTTGACGAGAGTGTACGTCATCATCTAAAAGCCCGTGCAGAGCTTTGGGATTTGCTGCTATTGTGTCGCCAAAATTCGCAACTTCCCTTATATGCATCCCAAGTTCCGGGGGCGCTCAAAGCTTTATCCTATTTTTCGCGGCACAATCTGGAAATTGGCTCTGTGCCAGCAACAGTATTTCAAGATTGCCGCATGTGGGTTTTGCTCCGGGGTCGATTGCTATCGGATGAAGGTAACTCTTTGACTCCTGGCAACATCTATGTAGGTTCAAATGTGATTTCAAAAGGGGGTAATTGGCATACTGAGCAACCTACAGTCGCTTACATTCTAAAAAATTCCGACTGGCAAACAGCACTAGAACATTGGTCTGAATTAGGTTCATTTGTACCTGACCAAGAGCCTCCAGTGGCAGCCCAAGAGCGAAAGCCACGAAAGAGCAGTAAAAGTGTTGAGCGTTTTGATTCTGGTGCTTTTAACTCTGATGCTTTTAACTCTAGTACTTTTGAATCTAGTGCTAAAATCATTCCCTTTCCCCAGCGAGATTCCCAGTCAAAACAAAAGCCAAAAAAAACACTTTCTTTCTTTCCCAGTCCGAAAGTGCGAGTGGGGCATTGGTGGGGACGACTAACAAAGCAATATCCCTTCTACGCCCAACAAAGTGCCTCAGATTGCGGTTCTGCTTGCTTAGTGATGATTGGTAACTATTGGGGCAAGCACTTTAGTGTCAATCGCCTGCGGGATATGACCAACGTGAACCGTAATGGTGCGTCTTTACGTGCCTTAGCAACAGCAGCAGAAAGCCTTGGTTTTGCCACCCGGCCCGTCAAAGCGACTTTTGATAAATTTGCAGAGCAATCACTGCCGGCAATTGCCCACTGGTCTGGCAAGCATTTCATTGTAGTCTATGCAATTACGAAAAAGCGCGTGATAGTCTGTGACCCCGCCATTGGTCAACGCAGTCTGACAAGAAGCCAATTTGAGGCTGCTTGGAGTGGATATGCTTTGTTACTGCAACCTACATCACTACTCAAAGATGCCAAAGCTGAAAGTACAGGCTTTTGGAAGTTTTTTGAGTTAGTTAAACCTCACTATAAGGTACTGATAGAAATTTTTCTGGCAAGCGTGCTGATGCAGCTATTTGGACTGGTAACCCCTGTATTCACCCAATTGTTGCTAGACAGAGTGCTTGTACAACGCAGCGTTCCCACGTTAAACGCTGTTGGTATGGGGATGATAGTTTTTGGCTTGTTTAGTATTGCCATGAATGGAGTACGGCAATATCTGCTTGACCATACAGCCAACCGTGTTAGCATCTCTCTATTGGTAGGTTTTATCAAACATACCTTCCGTTTGCCCCTCTCTTATTTTGAGTCGCGGTATGTTGGGGATATTATTTCTCGTATTCAAGAAAACCAAAAAATTCAACGTTTCCTAACTGGTCAAACACTCTCGATTATGCTGGATATGCTGACATTGGTCATTTATCTGGCGATGATGTTTTCTTATAGCTGGCGCATGGCATTATTTGTGTTAGTGACTGTACCGCCATTTTTTATATTAGCGCTGGCTAGTACAAATATTTTGCGCCGCATTTCCAGAGAGATTTTTAATGCTGGAGCTGAAGAAAACAGTTATTTGATAGAGTCTTTAACAGGAATTCGCACAATCCGCTCATTAGCAATTGAACAGAACGTGCGCTGGCGTTGGGAAGAATTACTGAATAATTTGGTTAGAAAAAGTTTTAATGCTCAGATAATAGGCAACCGCTTGCAAATTATCAGTGGCGTAATTCAAACTTTTGTAAATACGGGACTGATGTGGTTTGGAGCATGGCAAGTGATTCAAGGGGAACTCACCGTTGGACAATTAATTGCCTTCAATATGTTAGTGGGTAACGTTTTGAGTCCTTTTCAACGGCTGTCGCTGCTGTGGAATGAATTGCAAGAAATTGTTATTTCCACGGAACGCATTAATGATGTCCTAGAAGCGGAACCGGAAGAAGACTTACATAATAAACCTAGAAAGACCTTAGGTCGAATTGATGGTAACATCCGCTTTCAAAATGTTACCTTCCGCTATCACCCAGAAAGTGGGACTAACGTGCTGGAAAATCTCAGCTTTGAAATCCAAACCGAGCAAATGGTAGCAGTTGTGGGACGTAGTGGTTCGGGTAAAACAACACTCAGTAAGTTGATTTTAGGTTTATACCCTCCGACAGATGGTAAAGTATTAATTGATGGTCATGATACCAGTAGTGTGTCATTGAAATCACTTCGTTCTCAAGTGGGTGTTGTTGACCAAGATACCTTCCTATTTGGTGGTACAATTCGTCAGAACATTTCTATAGCGCACCCAGAAGCCTCTTTAGAGGAAGTTATTCAAGCAGCAAAATTTGCAGGAGCTGATGAATTTATTCAGAAACTGCCAATGGGTTATGAATCCCAAATTGGTGAAGGTGGTGGTATTCTCTCTGGTGGACAACGCCAGCGTCTAGCTATTGCCCGTGCTTTGATGGGAAATCCCCGTTTATTACTTTTTGATGAAGCCACTAGTAACCTGGACTCTGAATCTGAAAGGATTATTCAGAACAATTTAAAAACAATTCTCAAAGGGCGAACTAGTGTAATCATTGCCCACCGTCTTTCTACTGTCCGCAACGCTGACTTAATTTTGGTTTTAGACCGGGGCATATTAGTAGAAAGCGGTATCCATGATGAATTAATCACCAAAAAAGGTCATTATTACTATTTAAATCAACAACAAATAGCTCAAGCAGGCTAGGGAGGCTTGTAACTCTTCTCCCGCATCTCAATTTTGAGAAATATTATTGAGAAATATTATTGGGAAATATTATTGGGAAATATCACTATGCCTTATACATCTCCCGATTCCTCTGCATTTGCGAAAGATGAACCGGATGACTATAGAAGTTACAACACCAAAAGTTACAACACTCTATCAGAAACGACTAATTTTAATGGGTTAAATAACGAAGGTGATACCCAAGACTTACATTACGGCATCGAAGAACTGCTGGATGCCTTACCTCGGCTTTGGACTCGTGGTGTGCTGTATGTGTTGGTTGGCTTTGCTGTCATCGCATTACCCTGGGCAACCATCTCTAAGGTGGATGAAACAGGTAATGCCAGAGGACGTATAGAGCCTAAAGGCGCAACGCAAAAATTGGACACTCCCACTGGCGGGAGCGTCAAAGCTGTTAGGGTAAAAGAAGGTGACAGCGTTTCCAAAGGGCAAGTTCTGCTTGAACTAGAGTCTGATATTTTGCAAACGGAATTACAACAGGCTAAGCAAAAGCAATCTGAACTGCAAAATCAATTGAGGCAACTGGATGTACTCCAAAAACAATTGCAGTTAACCATTGGAGTTCAGGAGCAACAAAACCAATCCCAAGCCTTGGAAAAGGTGTCCCAAGTTAACCAGGCAAAGCAAAACCTGGATGCTAAACAAAGTACTTATAACTTACAAAAATTAGAAAAACAGGCATTAGTTAACCAGGCTATCCAGCAAATTAACACCACTCAAGAAGACCAGAAGTCCGCTCAAGAGCGTTGGGATATAGATTCAAGACAAGTGGGACGGTTTAATCGACTTGTGAAAGATGGTGCAATTTCTGCAAACCAAGTTGACCAACTCAGAAAAGAAGAACGAGAAAGCAAGCGACTCTACAAAAAAGCCCAATCGGACATCAAACAAGCAACACTGCGACTGCAAGAAGAACAGAACCGCTACCAAACAACAGCCAATCAGTTAGAGTCTGATATTAAGCAAGCAAAACTCCGGTTGCAAGAAGAGGAAAACAGCTATCAAAGCTTACTGCGAAACGGTCAATTGGCACTTTTGAAAAATCAGCAACAACTCAAAGATTTGCAAGGACAGGTCAACACCCTCAAATCCCAAATTGGTCAGGTCGGAAGCCAAATCATGTCTATCAAACTTCAAATTCAACAACGAATAGTGCGGTCACCTGTGGATGGGGTAATTTTTGAGTTGCCAGTAACCAAACCAGGAGCAGTGGTACAACCCGGTCAGAGAATTGCCCAAATTGCGCCCAAAAACGCTGGCTTCGTACTCAAAGCTCAGATACCGACTCAGGATAGCGGCTTTTTGAAAGTAGGAATGCCAGTCAAAATCAAGTTTGACGCTTACCCCTTCCAGGAATATGGCATCACCCAAGGGAAGGTTACTAAAATTTCTCCCGACTCCAAAGTTAGCCAAACACCCCAAGGAAATATAGAAACCTTTGAGTTAGAAATCGCCTTAGACAAGCAGTATGTCCAAAATGGTGATAAACGGATTAAATTAAGCGCCGGTCAGACAGCAAACGCGGAAGTAATTATTCGCCAACGGCGCGTAATTGACTATGTTTTAGACCCCTTCAAGAAACTACAAAAAGGCGGCTGGTAATCAATTCGCAATATGCCGAAGCGGCACGCTGCGCGAACGCAATTCGCAATTCGCAATCCCCAATTCCCAATTCCCAATTCCCAATTCCCCACTCCCCAAAATTCCTTCTTAGGTGTGCATCATGACCAAAAATTTGACCATTTCCTGTTTAGACGTTATCCACCACCTTAAACTATCCTGTCAGATTCCTGATGTTGTAGAAGCAATTACATCTCAAAGTATTATTGCTCAAGCAGCCCAAGAAGCAGGTATTAAGGTTGAGGAAGAAGAATTACAGGAACAAGGAGATAAAATCCGGTTCGAGAAAAAACTCGTTAAAGCTAAAGACACCTGGACATGGTTAGAAAAAAACCATCTGTCTGTGACTCAATTTGAAGAATTAGTCCACAATAAAGTTCTTTCCAGGAAGTTAGCGAATCATCTGTTTTCGGGTCAAGTCGAAAAGTTCTTTTATGAACATCGGTTAAATTATGATACCGCTGTTATCTACGAAGTCACTTTCGAGGATAGAGGCTTAGCTCTGGAATTGTTTTATGCGCTGCAAGAATACGAAATAACATGGGCAGAGATTGCTCGTTTATATATTAAAGAGCCAGAACTTCGTCGTGCTGGTGGATATCGAGGAGCCAGACACCGCAAAGAATTTCGTCCAGAAATTGCTGCGGCTATATTTGCCGCAACTCCACCTCAGATTCTCAAACCAATTACGACACAAAAAGGAGTGTATTTAATTTGGGTGGAAGAAATCATTCAACCCCAATTAGATGAACAATTGCGCGAAAAAATTATGGACGAATTGTTTAGTAATTGGTTAAAGAAAGAAATTGAATATCTAGAAATAGATACTCAGTTTGATACAGATGTCATTGAATTACAGAAGGAAGTGCTAAATCATGCTTAATGCAGTTTTAAATAATTACAAAAAGTTAATTTAATTTTAGAAAATTTGTGTTGCTGTTAATCTTCCTGCTTAAGGTAGATTTATAATTTTTTTTCACATATTAATTACTTGTCTATTGTTGTTTGCGGTAAGAAATAACATTTTACTGCAAGGTCTTACTGTGTCTTTCGCTAGATGCGAATTATTAACCTCCTAATTTATTTCATAAAATATTAAATATTTTTATCAGAAAAAACAAATCAAAATATTGTTTTTTGCAAGAAATTAGTCTATATTAAAAATATGAGCAAAGAAAAAAGCTCATCAAAAAAAAACGTCAAATCGGTGAAGCTCTTTTTAGGAGGAAATGATGATTATTTCTGACTTAAACTACTTAGAAGGTACTAACGAAGAAGTCTTGGGTGGTTTCTTACTTGTGCCAAATGTAAAACGCTCAGAAAATGTCGATATTGACATCAATGAGAAATTTAAGATTGACAAAAATGTTAAGTCTAACGCCATAGTGAAAGGAAACCTTGGTACTGCTCAAGCAAACGTAGTCGGTTACAAAAACAGCTTGACTCAAGCTACTAGTTTAGTTGAGCCTGGTCTAAATTCTTCTACTGCCATTTCTGCTGGAAATAACTAGTTGATTGAGATTTATCACTAGAAATAAAGGCAGCCAGAAGCTAGTACAGATTGAGGTAAGTCTCGATACTTTATCTAAACTCGACTAATCCGGAAAGTTGAGCCATCAAAATAGTATCTTTATTTCCTCAGTTGAGATTCTAATCTCTGTTCTGTACATGGTAGGGTTGCGACAATGTCGTAGCCCTACAACAATGGCTAGCATCTTGGACTAGCATCTTGAAAAGGTGTGCAAAACAACAAAATCAATATTAATTCATAGGAGAATGTCGGTGATTATCTCAGACTTAGACGTGATTGAATTAGTTGCAGGTACTAATGTTATTGGTGGTGCTGGCAATTCTACACAATATCAAGACTATTTAAAGAGTCGAATTAATTTGTCCGGAAACTATGCTACTTCTTCATTTGAAGCTGTGGCATTAGGTAATAATACCTTTACTGATGGTTATGCTATAGCTCGGGTTACATCTGGTAGTTCTATCTCCTCCGGTAGTGCTATTGCAGCTAGTAATAAATAGCTCCAATAAATAACAGTTAATACCATTTCTATAACCTATGAAGAAGTAAGTTAATTATCCATTTACTTCACTTAGGCTATGAAAAATTGAAAGCTGAATAGAACATTTGAAAAAATAAAATAATCGCTGAAATTTTTCGCTAAATTTATCAGCGATTATCAACGATTAATTGGTTAATTTAGTCTTAAAGGGTTGGTTATGGGTAAATTACAAATTAACGACCTCGATTTTTGCGAGTCTGCTAATGACAATCAAGTGCAAGGCGGATTTTCGTATCTAAAAAATTATAACAAATTGGTTGTTTCATCTTTTTCTGACTTTGAGATATACGATTGGGACAGCTTCGACAATTTTGACAGTTTCGACGAATCTCTTTTTAAAGGATTAAGTGAAAAAGAGCTAGCTCAAGAAGGTAACATAGGATATCGAATTGAAAGTGAAGATGGGAAAAAAGTTATATTTGGAATTGTAAGTAATAAAGGCGACACAAATTTTATTAGAGTGTCCGCACGTGTGAGAAGTTAGCATGAGTTATAAAACCTCTATAAATCAGATAGTAGAGACGTAACTTTACACGTCTCTACATTATTAATAAGAACTATACTTGCCTAGCAAGTAATCAAACAGATACTTTTATATTTACTTCGTGCCTAAGTAAACCTCAGTACTACGGCTACGACTGTAGGCAAAAGAATTCGGGTCTTGAGCATAAGCTTCAGCTTTTGCATATACTTTTATTAGGGAATTATTGTTGATTTCTCTGTAAGTCAAAAGAGTTTCTGTATTTGTGAAAGTGTTATTTCCTGAAGCATTTGCATTACTTATTGCTAAAGCTGAATTTGGACTAGCATTGGTTTCTGTATATGTAGAAGTGCTTGCACCACCAATAATTAGTTCTTCAAATTCTGTGGTGTCAGAAATTAAATTTAAATCAGCAATTATCATGTGATAAACCTCTAAATTGTTGAAGATATGTTCTGTTTATAATATTACCAGATTCATCCAGAACGTACATATATTTTTTAGATAAAATTTGTAAAAAAGATACAATGTTTATGATATTTTCTATTTCTAATTTTCATAAAAATATATTCTTTTAGTCATTTTTGAAAAAATTGAGTTGCGAAGAAAACCCCAGCACCCAACCCCCTCCCCGCTTGCAAGCCTACCGTGTACACACAAGTTCAATAAACCCCTTCACGAAGCGTGAAGGGGTATCTCAGGGAACTTTAAGGTTATTTGAAGACTTGTGTGTACACAGTAGCCCCGCAAGCGGGGAGGGGGTTGGGTGCTGGGGTTCCTTATGTTGGGACAAGAAAGATGTTTGCGTGGCGTGGTCTTTACATTAAGTATACGCTGTAAAATCCTTGAAACTGTTATATATTTTTCCGTATTTCCTACAATTGAGGTTTACTAGCTTTGGGGTATAACAAAATGTAATATATTAAAATTAATTATGTATAACTTACCTAAAATAGAACCTGAAGCGGAAGAGGTTATCCAGTTCTTGAAAACCGAAATGAATTGGAAAGACATCTATCAAAGTATTTTATTTCAAAGATTAATCAGCCAAGCCGCAGCAGAACGAGGAATAATTGTTACAAGCGAGGAAATCGAAGCTGAGGCTGAGCGTCAGCGACGTGATAAAGGTTTAGAGAAAGCTTCTGATACTGTAGCTTGGTTATCGGAACAGTTAGTAACTATAGATGATTGGGAAATAGGAATCCGCAATCATCTCTTGATGCATAAATTGCGATTGGCTCTGTTTGGTGCAGAAGTGGAGAGATTTTTTATTCAAAACCGAGTAGAGTTTGAGCAAGCTATCCTCTATCAAATTACTGTAAATGATGAAAAACTCGCGCAAGAGCTTTATTTTCAGATAGAAGAAAGCGAGGTCAGCTTTTATGATGCTGCTCATCTTTACGATATTAACGAAGCCCGTCGGCAAAAATGTGGTTATGAAGGTAAGATACACCGTTGGGCTTTTGAGCCACATATCGCTGCAACCATATTTGGCAGTTCCCCAAAGGAATTAATCGGTCCATTGAAAACAGATAAAGGTTATCATTTATTTTTAGTAGAAGAATTAATACCCGCAGAATTAACACCCCAAAGATACCAAGAAATACTCAATAACATGTTTCAACAGTGGCTCAGCGCTGAATTGGAGTGGGGAATGAGGAGTAGTCCGTGATGGGAATGGGAAATTGGGAATAACTATATTAATTTATATCTTATGGAAGATGTCTAAATTACTATTTAATGTAGGTATTATATTAAATATTTTTAACTAAAATTTATTTATCCAAAATTATATTGTTAAATAACATCGACTTGAATTATTAAGAAATTATTGAAAAATCTTAGATTTACAAACGCAGTATGCAAGAACAACACTGAATTTCCGTGAAGTTTTCATAAAACTTGTATGCTTATGTGTGAAAAAAGTATTAAATTTGTCCAGAATGATTGACAGCACTTAGCCACTTAGTTTTAAGTATTTAGGTAACGTAAATCTATATGGGTGTTGATTTGACTGAGGTAAAGTTGGTTATTTATCTAGTTGTTTCCCCTGTGCAGTTAAGCCTGGTTGATAAAATTTTGTACCTGAAAGCCAAGGTTTCGCGGTCAAAACTAGAAAAGATACGATATGCTACCCCTTTTATGGCTTAGCTTTGGTATTACAAATTAAAACCTCTTGCTTATTTTATCGATGTCAGTTTTAGGTTTAATTTTTCCTGACGTGGAAAACAAAGTGTGGGTTTAAGATATAAAATTTTCATTAGGGATCATGAAAATTACTTAAGCATCAGTCTGATTGCTTTAATTACAAGCCTTTAAAATGCTTACACATTTATCATCAGCATTTTGGAGGTGAGTTCTAGTCAATAGAGGCTTACAATACCTAGTCTCCATGTTCAAGATAATTTCTCAAAAGTTAGTTTATTTTTGTCGGGGTTAAAGTCTATGTTTTACACATCTACCAGAAAAATCATTTCTTTTTGCAACCGCAAAGCTGACCGTTCGCCCCCATATTGGACTGAAAAAAACCAAGCCAGATTTTGCTTTGCTCGCAAAATAAAGTAGCTGATGTTGTGTATATCGAGTATCGCAATATGACTACTATTGGTTCATATATCCCAAACGCTAAAAATATTGGTGATGAGCTTTTTGTACTTAACCAGGGGAAATCCCCTCTAGTTCATGTAAGAAAAGAGGGAAAATACCTAGCTATGGTTACATTTTGGCAAATTACCATACAACTGTAACATCTTGGCGGATAAGGACAGTTGTCGTGGACTTAGTTAGCCCACATTCATCGATAATACTTAGCCGATTAAATCCTGGTAGTTGACACCAAAATATATTTTGTACCGGGGTATATCCTAGGTTTTGGTAAAAAGCAACTTGTGTAAAATTATGTCACATTACTACCCAGAAACACAACTACTGAAATATAGAAATTTTGAGAGTTACGACCTCAGTCATGTGGAATTTTTAACACTTTTTCTCTTAAAAGCATTATTCCAAGATTTATCGGAGATAAGGCGATTCAGTATTATAACTACGGTTTAATATGCTAAACAAAGCCTTGAGAATCATACAAAAATCGATAAACAAGGATTTTAGTACTTCTATTTACAGGTCGCTATTGGTCATTTGGCCATTGGTCTTTAAATTAAAATAATGATAGATGGCAAGTAATAAATGGCTTTAGTCATATTTTTTACAGAGGTCAAATATGTCTTCACCAACGAGCTTGGGTGAACAACTTACCCAAATATTTGGAGAGGTGCTTTCGGAAGATGAGCTTTCTAAGTTACTATCGTCAAGCGAAATTTTAGAACCCCCTCCAGCGAAGAAATTTTGGCAATCAACAGACTCTCAATCAGGTGTGTACGTTGTCCTGAAGGGTAAGGTTAGGCTGCTGGATATTTCTGATAATTTAATTACGACTCTTTCGACTTGGAGCTGTTTCGGGGAAGTGACTCTGTTTGAGAGAGAGGAATTTCAACCAATAGCCGCTAGAGCTTCTACTTCTTTAAAGCTAGCCTACTTTCCAAGTGATGTGTTGCAAGGTTTAATGTCTAAGTACCCCCAGATTCGCGAACGTCTATTACAACAAGCCGAACGCTGGGATTTAATGTTGTTATGTCGGCAGCAATTTGCTAATTGTAGTACGAATTGTGAGCAGATTCTCCAAGCTTTATCGCTATTTAAACGACACTACTTGGATTTGGATGAAACTGGTGAAATCTCTCCTTTGCCTCAATCTGTTCATAAAGATACTAAGCTTTGGATGTTTTTGCACGGAGAAATACAAGATTCTGCGGATGATTTATTGAAGCAGGGTCAAATTTATACTAAGAAATACTTGGATAATCAGCAGGTAACTCAACCCGCTGTTGTTTACGCTTTGAAAGAATCTGATTGGCAGAAGGCTGTGGAGTTATTTCCTGAGGTATCGCAGTTGATTGCTGAAGAAGCAAAAACATCTGCGACTGCTGAGGTTAATGTTTCTTCAGCAAATGCTAAAGTACGGGAACGTCGCGACCTGAAAGAACGATTTAATAAAAATTTAGATAAAAGTAACAAAGTAATTCCCTTTAGACAACCTGGTACAGAAGCAAAAAAACAAGAGAAAAAACAAAAGCATAGACCTTATTTTCCTAGTCCTAAAGTCACGGTAGGACGATGGTGGGGACATTTCACTAAACGGTATCCCATTTTTGAGCAGCACAGTGCTTCCGATTGTGGAGCGGCTTGTTTAGTCATGATTGGACGATATTGGGGTAAGAATTTTAGTGTCAATAGGTTAAGAGAAATTGCAAACACTGGACGTAGTGGCGCATCTATGCGTAGTGTTGCTGTTGCTGCGGAAAGCATCGGTTTTGCGACTCGTCCGGTTAAAGCTAGTTTGGATAAATTGGCTGAGCAAACTTTACCTGCTATTGTTCACTGGGAAGGTAATCACTATATTGTTGTTTATGAAATTACTAAAAAACGAGTGATTGTTGGTGACCCTGCGATTGGTCAAAGAAATCTAACTACTGCTCAATTTGAAAAAGGCTGGACTGGTTATGCGTTGTTGTTGGAACCAACAGCAGAACTGAAAAAAACTGAGGAAGCTGGTGCATCTTTTTGGCATTTTGTGGATTTAGTTAAGCCACATACTGGTGTTTTGCTGGAAGTGTTCTTAACTTCGGTTTTTATTCAGGTGTTTGGGTTGGTAACCCCTTTATTTACTCAGTTTCTACTCGACCAAGTGATTGTACAGGGTAGCTCTGTAACTTTAAATGCTGTCGGTTTCGGTTTAATAATTTTTGGTATATTTCGCATTGCTCTCAGCGCTTTACGGCAATATTTGCTAGACCACACGGCTAAGCGAGTCAGTGTAGCAATGTTGGTAGGTTTTATTCAGCATACTTTCCGTTTACCTTTGTCGTTTTTTGAGTCACGCTTTGTTGGTGATATTCTTTCTCGCGTTCAAGAGAATGAAAAAATTCAGCGTTTTTTGACGGGGGAAGCGCTCTCGATTATTTTAGATTTACTGACGGTTATAATTTATGCGGGGTTGATGTTTTGGTATAACTGGCAACTCGCACTGTTATGCTTGGCGTTTGTTCCAGCGTTCTTTTTACTGGCTTTGATAACTACTCCTTTGTTGCGTCGTATTTCTAAAGAAATTTTTACTGCTGTTGCTAAAGAGAATAGTTATTTGATAGAAGCTTTGTCAGGTATTCGTTCTATCCGCTCGATGGGTGTTGAGCAAACTGTGCGTTGGCATTGGGAAGGACTGCTCAATCAGTTGACTAAAAAGGGCTTTTCTGGACAGGTAGTTGGTAACCAGTTGCAACTTATTAGCACCAGTATTGAAATGCTCATAAGTACTGGGTTGTTATGGTTTGGAGCGCACTTAGTTATTCAACGTCAACTGACTGTTGGACAATTGGTGGCTTTTAATATGTTGTTGGGTAATGTTATTACTCCTTTTCAAAGAATTTCCATGTTGTGGACTGAATTTCAGGAAGTTATTGTTTCCACCGAGCGGATTAATGATGTCCTACAAGCTAAACCGGAGGAAGATTTACACGACTCACCTCGTCAAACTTTATCTAGGCTTCGTGGTCACATTATTTTTGACCGAGTTACTTTCCGTTACCATCCCGAAAGTGACACCAATGTACTAGAGAACCTTAGCTTTGAAATTTTACCTGAGCAAACTGTAGCCGTTGTTGGACGCAGTGGTTCTGGAAAGACGACTCTTTCTAAGTTGATTTTAGGTTTATATCCAACGACAGATGGCAAAGTCTTGATTGATGGTAAGGAGATAAATAGTATTTCATTACATTCATTGCGATCGCAAGTTGGGGTAGTAGACCAGGACACGTTTTTGTTTGGGGGTACAATAAGGGAAAATCTTAGCATCGCTCATCCAGAAGCAGACTTGGAAGAAATTATAGAAGCAGCGCGTTTCGCAGGTGCGGATGAATTTATTAAACAAATGCCAATGGGTTATGAAAGCCAAATAGGTGAAGGTGGGGGAATGCTATCGGGTGGACAAAGGCAACGCTTAGCTATTGCTCGTGCGTTGTTAGGAAATCCTCGGTTTGTAATATTTGATGAAGCTACAAGCCACCTAGATTCTGAGTCTGAACGTATTATTCAAAACAATTTGAAAACCATTCTCAAAGGACGGACGAGTTTAATTATTGCTCATCGTCTTTCTACTGTACGTAATGCTGACCTGATTTTGGTTTTAGACCGTGGTGTTTTAGTAGAGAGCGGAACTCATAATGAGTTAATCGCTAAGAAGGGTCATTACTATCACTTGAATCAACAGCAGTTGGCTCATGTGGAGTAGTATTAAATTGTTTAAAAACTGACTTCAACTTTTTTTGGTAAAAAATTATGCCTCTTAATCTGCGTAATTCCCAAGCAGCAACAGAAAAGAATGAGAATCAACAGGATACTAATGCTACATATGACAGAAAAGTAAAATCTCAATCAGTAGCCAAAAGCACTAGCGAATGGTCTTATGGTACGGAAGAATTGCTAGACGGCTTACCAAAAGTCTGGACACGCTCATTACTTTATTTTCTCATGGCTTTTGCAGTCATTGGTTTACCTTGGGCAATGCTTTCTAAAATAGACCAAACAGGAAGTGCAAAAGGTAGAATCGAGCCAAAGGGTGCAACCGATAGAATAGATAGCCAAGTGAGTGGCAATGTTACCGCAGTAAAAGTAAAAGTAGGTGACAAAGTAAAAACTGGACAGGTTCTATTACAACTTGACTCTAATATTCAGCAAACGGAACTCCAACAAATCCAAGCAAAGTTGACAGGATTACAAAATCAACGAGGACAGTTGGATTTATTGACGAAACAACTACAAATGACTCTGGGAGTTCAAGAGCAACAAAGCAAATCCCAAGCTTTAGAAAAACAGTCTCAAGTTAACCAAGCAAAACAAGCTTTAGATGCCAAGCAAAATGTTTATAATGTACAAAAGCTAGAGAAACAAGCATTAGTCAATCAAGTCAAGAACCAAATTATTAGCGGTAAAAATGAAGAAAAGTCGGCTCAAAGTCGTTTGAGTATAGATTCCAAAATACTTGAGCGCTTTAATAAACTGGTGGGTGATGGTGCTGTTTCTATAAACCAAGTTGAACAATTAAGAAAAGAGGAGCAAGAAAGCAAACGTCTTTATCAGAAAGCTCAATCAGATATTCAGCAATCAGAGTTACGTTTAGCGGAAGAGAGTAATAAATTCCAAGCAACAGTGAATCAAATGCAAGCTGAGATTGAGCAAGCTAAGCTTAAACTAGAAGAAGAAAAAACTAGCTATCAAACATTGTTGAAAACAGGTGAGCTAGCTCTGCTAAAAACTCAGGAACAATTAAAGGAAATAAATAGACAAATAAGTAATATAGATTCAGAAATTAATCAAACCAGAGGTCAAATAGCATCATTTAAACTTCAACTAGGACAAAGAGTAGTACGCTCAACAGTTGATGGAATGATTTATGAAATACCTGTTGATAAACCTGGACAAGTACTGCAACAGGGTCAAAAAGTTGCCCAAATAGCACGCTCGGACAGTAACTTTATTCTAAAAGCCAAAATGCCCGTTAGCGAAAGTGCTTTCCTGAGAAAAGGAATGCCAGTGAAGATGAAATTTGACGCTTATCCGTTCCAAGAATACGGAATAATGACTGGTCAGGTCGCTTCTGTTTCACCAAACTCAAAAGAGGAGGAAACTATTCAGGGTAAAGCAGAATATTTTGAATTAGAAGTTGCCCTAGATAAACCTTATCTTCAATCGGGTAATAAAAAAGTAGCTATCACCCCTGGTCAGTCTGCTACAGCAGAAGTAATTGTTCGTCAGCGTCGAATTATTGATTTTATGTTAGACCCATTTAAGCAGTTACAAAAAGGAGGCTTAGACCTTTAAGTTTTGAATTTTTGAAGTCACGAGTAATTTTTTAATACTTACTTTGTTTTTATCTCATTTATTAGCCAACAAACTATAATATTATATAGTGGCAGATGACTAATAATTTTATCGAGTGAGTGAAAAGAGTTTTATTATTATGTCAAACGTAATTAATGTATCGGCAGAAGATATTATTCAACAATTAAAACTTACTTGCCAAATTCCAAGTGTACTCGAAGGAATTGCAACTCGTAAAGTAATTGCGGAAGCGGCAAAAAAATTAGATATCAAACTTGAAGCAGAACAAATGCAAGAGGCTGCCGATAAGTTACGTACTGAAAATAAACTCCACAAAGCAGATGAAACTTGGGCTTGGTTAAATGCACACCATTTATCGATAGAGGAGTTTGAAGAAGTAATAGAATTAAATTTACTCTCAGAAAAATTAGCCCATAGTTTATTTGCTGACAAAGTAGAACATTTCTTTTATGAAAACCAGTTAAATTATTCTGCTGCTGCTATCTACGAACTAACTCTAGATGATGAAGATTTATCAATGGAACTATTTTATGCATTACAAGAAGGCGAAATTAGTTTCCAAGAAGTTGCACGCGAATATATCCAAGACCCAGAAATCCGTCGTGCTGGAGGGTATCAAGGAATTTGTAGCCGTAACGATTTAAGACCAGAAATTGCAGCCGCAGTATTTGCCGCAAACCCACCGCAAATTCTGAAACCAATTACTATATCCAAAGAGATTCATTTAATTTGGGTTGAGGAAATTATCCAACCGGAGTTAGACGAAAAATTGCGCGTGAAAATTTTGGGAGATATGTTTGCAGCTTGGTTGCAGCAACAAGTAGCGCAACTGGAAATTGTGGTTTCACCAAATTTTTCTTTAATCGCAAGTTAAGGTTTTCTATTTTATTAGTACCCTCATGCATAATACAGGAGCTTCTACCCCTAAAGATATAAAGTAACTCAGAACTTGTAGCTTAGGTTAAGGAATAACTGAAACCCAACATTTCAAAGCTATGTATTATCTCTTTTTCAGCAAAACTTCGCAGTATACGTACCAAGTGCATTAAAAATTGTAAACTCCTGCAAATAACTTTGTGATAGCCGCTATTAGCACAAATAGCCAGATAAAGATTACAGCATAGCTTTTTTATAGCTTTTTTACTATCGCCTTCACTCAATTACTTTGGAGATGCATTCCATGACTCAGCAAGTTGCTAGCTCAAGCGCAAATTTCTATAAAGCCATGAGATATGAACAGTTCAAGCAGGTTGTTGAAGCTATAGCTGCTGGCAAATACTCATGGGCTTGTGTATTGCTTTTGTGGTTTTCCGGTTACAAC
Source organism: Scytonematopsis contorta HA4267-MV1 (assembly GCA_019359035.1). GTDB lineage: Bacteria > Cyanobacteriota > Cyanobacteriia > Cyanobacteriales > Nostocaceae > Scytonematopsis > Scytonematopsis contorta. Next base: position 25,098 of record JAHHIC010000059.1, read on the forward strand.
CCACTTCGCTATATTCCTTATCGAACTTACAACCGATTAGTTAAAGAAAATCGAAAAGACGATACAGATAGCATCAATATACCCAATGAAATATCTCCTCAGAGAGATGACAGAAATGCTCAATCTGTAAATACCAATTCATTAGGTAAGTCAACTCAAATTAAAGACCTTGCTTTCGTAGAAACTATGGACAAAAAAGAAGTGAGTCTTCGGGGTGGTAACTTACGTAATTTTTGGAAGAATATTAAACTTTCAGAGAAAAATCTGATCAGAATTTTATGGGTCAAGTAGAAAGTTTATTTTTTAAAATAATGCCGAAGTAAGCATAAATACCCGTGCTTATAGTATAATAATTCATACCTTGCATCTACGCCAAATTGTTAGAAATTCTGCGAGATATGAAATAAGAGAATTTTATGAAGAGAAAAGTAGTGATTAAGATTTGCGACCTTAAATGTTTGGAAGTCGTAACTGAACCATCCCAAATTTACGGTGGTGCTGCTGGTAATGACACGAAACCTAATTCAGAAGAACCGACTCTTGGAAGTAAAGTACCTTCGGGTCTTTGGAATTTTAGTTAGTCAACTCTACGTTGGATTCCAATTTTAAGTTGGAAAGCATATTGAGACTGAAAACATCGTTCAATTTTAGATAACAATTTTTTCAGACACCCAACTGGTTGGGTGTTTTTTTATATAGCAATTCCTACTCTGGTGAGGCACACAAGGGCGGGCAGGGACCCCACAATACTTTACTAATTTAATATGTACTTTACTACACTGGGAACCGCTATATACTCACGCAAAGTCGCAAAGACGCAAAGGAAGAAATAATTCCGATAAAAATGGATTTGATATTAAATGTGTAATAGCTTTTTAGCGTTATATTTTTTTTAACAGGCACTAAATTAAAAAATCCTGCCAAAATGGCAACATACATTGCAATCAAGTAGTTAGTTAGACAAAGATAATGATAAAATAACCGATTTTGGAAACAATTAATATCAAGAAAAGTTTCTGCCAAACTGGCAAGTTAATCATCAATTAGCGATTGTAAAATTATATATGAGTGTTAAAATATTGCATTTTTTAATAAATAAATAAGTTGAAATCAAACTGCCAATCTGGCAGCATAATTCGTAAAAAAGCCCCCAAAAAAAAATTATCTGTTTTATATTATTAATAACAACTCAAAGAGAGTTTAAAGCGAGTTCAAGAAACAATTCATCGGAGTAAGACAATGATTAAGATTTCCAACCTCAACCACTTAGAATCAACAAACGAAGCAGCTAAACTTTATGGTGGAGATGCCACTAATAATATTACTGTTAAACAAGAAGGAACCGCTGTTGGATTAGTTGGAAAAGCTACCGTTATTAATACTTCAAAAATTGATGCGAAAGCTATAGATTTCCGACCCACAGTTATAAAGTTCCTTTTTTACTAATCGGATTAGTTGATTCTGTCTCAAGTCTCATTCTTTACGTCAGTAAGTTTTGAGAACACTAAACAACAAGTAACAAAACAATTTTCAGGAGAAAGACAATGATTAAGATTTCTAACCTCAACTACTTAGAAGTATCCAACGAAGCATCTAAAGTACATGGTGGTAGTGCTACCAACAATATTACTGTTAAGCAAGAAGGAACTGCTGTTGCACTCTTTGGTAAAGCTACGGTTGTTAACGTTTCTAAGATTGATGCAAAAGCAGTAGATTTCAGACCAACATTTCTATTGTTCAAGTTCTAACTTGATAACCAGATTAAGGTGAGATTCTCAGACTTTTCGTAAGTATTTTTCGAGACAAGTAAAAGGAATTAGCGGAGCTCGTTCCTTTTACATCAGAATTTTTTTGAATTTAATACTGGAGAATAAACATGGTTCAAATTTCAGACTTAAACTATTTAGAAACTGCTAAAGCATCACAAGTTTATGGTGGTGCAACTCCTCGTAATAGTGCTACTCAAGCAGGTTTAGCTTTTGCTGCTGCTAAGTTTGCTGCGGTCGCAACAGTTATTAACGTTTCTACTATTGTTGCTCCTGTAATCAATGTAAAATTATAGAGTCGCTGTCTGGAGCATCTCAAACTTTGCAAAATAGAGATGCTCCCTAGCGATTGGGGTAAAGTATTATTAATTCCAAGTCAGAGATAATTATTGAGTGATTATCATAGACTTGGAAAAGTCATAAAAAGTTAGTAATTTAACTAATTTTTAATCATGAAATGAGGGTAAGGTAATGATTGTTATTTCAGACCTTAAGTATTTAGAGATTACATCTTCATCGTCTAAAATTTATGGCGGTCAAGTGACTAAAACATCAACTGTGGAACTGTCAACGACTACTGTATATGATGACCAGCTAAAAACAGCTGATATTATCACATCATTGTTCACACAAGATAGTCTAATTCAACTTTGAATCTTCATGTCTAAGCTCATTACTATTTATAGCAAGCAATGTTATTTATAGCAATGAACTTAGACATGAAGGATTGAAAATAATCAATTCTTTAGTCGTTTTTTCCACTTAGTAACCGAAAAAGAAAAAAATGATTAATATTCGTGACTTGAACTGTTTGGAAACAGCAACTGAAGTTTCAAATATTTATGGAGGTAATGACAACAGACGTACTACTAACCGATATAGTAGTAAACCTCAAGTCAGTATAATTAGTCAATTTATTAATGCTACACAGAATATAAATGCAACTTCTAATGGTGGCACTGCTATAGCATTTGGAATTAATATTATTCGTATAACAAACGTATTTTTATAAAACCATCGGGTGCATTATACAAAATAAAAATATTTACCAGACAGATTATGTTTACTTTTGTGTTACCACTGAAGTCGCATAATTTATTCAATTTTTACCCGATGTGAACTGATTATAAAAGTTAAGTAAAGGCTAATGTTAGCGTCATTTCTTAACCTCTAATATCTTTCTGAAGAAGGATATTATAGTTTTCACTTTACAAAGGAGAAAATAATGATTAGTATTTCTGACTTAAGCTGCTTACGGGTTGCGAACGAAATATCTATAATTTGTGGTGGTACTGAAGTTACACAATCAGCGTACTACTCGCAATCAGTACATGTTAGCAATGGGACTTCTAGTTGGTACGATTATAAAATCTCAAGCCCAAGTGGGAAAGTCCCTAGTTTGAAAACTTATGATTTGAAAATTCCTAGCTTTAGTATTTCTGACTTACATAAATTTTTGTCGGATTTTTTCAAATCATATCACTAGGATTTATGGGATAACATCCCAATTGACTGAATCTAAATGTTAAATAAAAAAAGCTAACCTGTACACTTTATAGCCAGGTTAGCTTTTTTTTAAACTATTTAACCATTGCCTTTTTAGTTAAATTTAGCAGTGGTAGTACTTTTTGGGTTCGTACTTTTTGGGTTCTTCTTTTTTGGGTTCTTCTTTTTTGGGCTTGTAATATTTTTTGTAATCGTAGCAGTCGTAATAGTCGCAGTAGTCGTAATATTTATAACCACCACCACCAACGGCGTTATTCATCTCGGAATCAATAAGCATTGGCAAATTAAGCACTCTGATACTAGTCATAAGAGAATCCTCTCTAAAAACGTTTTGCTGTCAGTCAATTTTGGATGTAAAATTTATGTCTAAATTTTCTACATCCATATGTATATTTTGGTATCTCTTATGACATAAGTCAATAGCCTTATTATTATAAATTACCACTATTAACCGATAGAAATTTCAATGTCAATTCTTACTTTTGATAGAGATAATTTCTACGTATTTTGTATAGTTATTCGCACTAGTAATAAGGTTTATATATCTGTGACTTTCTTTCCCTGTATTATGAAAGCTATTATTTAATAATAAGATAACTTTTACTTTACTGCTACTTTTGGCGGATAAAAATTTTAAACATTTGATGTATAATAATAAACCTAATATGAAGTTGATATAAATTGATTTTAAAGATTGTTTAAAGCACAAGTCAGTCAGCCAGTCGGTCAGTCGGTCAGTCAGTCGGTCAGCCAGTCAGTCGGTCAGTCGGTCAGTCGGTCAGCCAGTCAGTCGGTCAGTCAGCCAGCCAGTCAGTCGGTCAGCCAGTCAGTCGGTCAGCCAGTCAGTCGGTCAGCCAGCCAGCCAGTCGGTCAGTCAGCCAGTCAGTCGGTCAGTCAGTCGGTCAGTCAGCCAGTCGGTCAGTCGGTCAGTCGGTCAGTCAGCCAGTCGGTCAGTCGGTCAGTCAGTCGGTCAGTCGGTCAGTCAGTCAGTCGGTCAGTCAGTCGGTCAGTCAGCCAGTCGGTCAGTCGGTCAGTCGGTCAGTCGGTCAGTCAGTAGGTCAGTCAGTCAGCCAGTCAGTCAGTCAGTCAGCCAGCCAGTCGGTCAGTCAGTCAGCCAGCCAGTCGGTCAGTCAGTCAGTCGGTCAGTCAGCGAGTCAGTCAGTCAGTCAGCCAGCCAGTCAGCCAGCCAGTGACTAAAGTCACTGTCTAAAAGCTAAAGTCCTCTGAAGAGGACTAATAAGAAATAAGATTTTTGGGAATATCTTAAATTTTGTAAAATATTTATTTTTGATGTATTATTCAGTCCTCTTTTAGAGGACTTCAGCTTTTAGACAGTGACTTTAGTCACTGACTTATAATATAAATGATGCTTAATGTTCTCTTTATAAACCACCCTCTAAGGTATAAAAAGTTTGAGATTTAAATGCATCCTGAATTTTTAGTTTCTACAGAAACAAAATATACCACTTACTTGCTTGTATATAATGATGATACAGTCTTAAACAATACTTGCGCTTTTCAAATACATTATTTCTTTAACATAACCACAATTATTGTCGCGCCTGATAACATTATTATTGTTTAAATATATACACACGAGCAATTATGTTTTGTATAAAAGATAAATTACTATTATTAAATAAAAATTTAGCATAAAGTAAATGTGAAGATTGTCAAAATGTATTGACAAAACCCTCCAGTTTGTTAAAAATACAAAAGAGTTGATGGTAAGCTGCTCCGATTGTTGGAATGTTTTACCTATTTTCCAATTTTGGAAAAAATTTTCTAGATATTTTCCTTTATTGGAAAAAAAATCTTAGATATTAGTAAGCGAAAGTTCAAAAAAAGACTATCATTATAAATGTGCTTATTTCTTGTAACTGTGGTTAAAGCCATAAACATAAGATGTAGAGCCAGTTAAATAATGTAGGTTTTTTAATTTCCCTTTACTAATTCGGGTTGTCAGTCTTAATAGCTATGGCTTCGGTGTGTCCCTATTGACGTCATTGATTAAGATTAGTTTTAGCTGTGAGTGATTGCAATTCTATGTTATGAACTTACAGCAATCAGAACAATCTGTCAGTAAGTGTCAGTTATAGCCTTGTGATATATGTACAAGGTTTGCGGCAGAAAAAGACCTATATGCTAACCCTATAGGTAATTATTTTCTACCATCTGACAGAATCAAATTTATAAATCAATTAAATTTTTTCCCTGAAGAAAAAAAATAACCCATCTTAGCGATTAAGGGTTAACATGTAAAGTGGCGAGGCTAAGTTCAGTAAAAATAATTTAAAGCCACTTGGAGTTTTTGAAAATTTCCAGTAACATTTTCTACTTGTGCGGAGTGTTTTTAACTCGCAATAAAATTCTCGCAGTAAAGTTATTGAAGTGTAAAGGCTTCGGTAGCATTACAAAATCGCGACATTTTTTTGTTGAAGATAATTCTTTGTGCTTAATCCGGGGAATAACTCCTTAGACCGGCAAAGAGCTAAGGAGAGATACCCGGTGTAGTTGCACATCTTTTGATTAGCTAAGCAGCTTTTCAAAGGCTTATTTAGATACTGCAGTTGTAGATACCTTGGCGGGGATAACAACTGCTGCAGAGTATTTCATCCACATTTTTAGCTAAAGGCAACATGGAGAAATTATGTCATATTTTGACCCAAAATCACAAGCTCTACGACGAGAATCTTTTGAGCATAATCAGCTTTTTTATGGCAATTTTTTAGAATATTTTGGAAGAAAGGTTCAATTTGCTAATCGACACAAAAATTCACAACTACAATTCTGGTAATAAAAGTTTCAGTTGTAAGCCGCAGGTTTTCCTTTAGAGTAGCAAAAAAAACACAAAAAGCTGCTGATGCTGTGTTTTTATCAGCTACATTAGGATTGCCATAGTCATAATTGCAATTAGCAATTAGCAATTAGCTGTTAGTCGTTAGCAGCTGGGTACTTTCTGGTATACGCACTTAATAAAAGTAAAAGTTATGCCACCAATGTTTTCCATAGAAGAACTGAGTCAAAAAATTACTAACGCATTCGATAATACCCTCGAAGAAAAAGATTTACAAAGCTGTCTAAAAGCGGCTCAAATAATTGAACCATCTGTAGCAATGCCTTTTTGGCAATCAACAGAAGATGTATATGGTATCTATATTGTTTTAGAGGGTAAAGTCCGTCTTTTAGATAACTTTGAAAACTTAGTTATTACTCTTGATGTGGGAGCATCATTTGGTGAAACAACTCTGTTTGCAGGTAATTTTAAGGACTATGCGAACTATGCGGACTATGGAGCCAGAGCTTCTCATAATTTAAAACTCTGCTATCTTAATCGCGAAATTTTAGAGCCTTTGCTAAATAATGCTAAAATCCGCGAAAATTTACACAAAAAAGCAGAAATTTTGGATTTGCTACTACTGTGTCGTCAAAATAGTCAGTTCCCATCCCATAAATCACAAGCACCGGGAATGCTTAAAGCTTTATCTTTATTTGAGCGATGCGATTTAAAGCCAGAAGAAAAACTACCAACCCTTCAAGATTCTAAATTATGGGTGCTGCGAACAGGAGAACTTTTACATTCCCAGGGTAGTAAGTTAACACCAGGTGTTATTTGTGGAGACCCAAAAAAGGGAATATGGCAAGCAACACGACCAACAATTGTTTATATTCTCAAAAATATCAATTGGCAAACTGCACTTGCTGACTGTCGGGAATTTGTGTTTATTGCCAGCAGCGATGAAAGAATTGGAAATAGTAATAATAGTGGTAACAGTGAACCAGGACGGCCGCGAAGAAAAGTCTCTCCAGGACGTACAGCATATGCTAAAGAATACTCAGACACTCCAGTAAATGTTATTCCGTTTCCAGCACGAGAGACTCAGGAGAAACAAAAACCAAAAAAACAACAGCCTTACTTTCCTGGCCCGAAAACAAAATTAGGGCATTGGTGGGGAAAGATAACTCATTCCTACCCCTTTTATGCTCAGCAAAGTGCTTCTGACTGTGGTGCTGCTTGCTTGGTAATGATTGGAAATTATTGGGGTAAACATTTTAGTGTAAGTCGTCTGCGGGATATGACTAATGCCAGCCGCAGCGGAGCTTCGTTGCGCGCGCTCGCATCCACAGCAGAAAGCTTGGGTTTTGCTACACGTCCAGTAAAAGCGAGTCTTGATAAGTTCGCACAGCAATCTCTACCAGCCGTCGCACACTGGGAAGGCAAACATTTTATTGTTGTCTATGAAATTACCAAAAAAGGAGTAATCGTTGGTGACCCTGGTATTGGTCAAATAACCCTGAGTACTGATGACTTTAAAGCAGGTTGGACTGGTTATGCTTTATTATTGCAACCAACAAGCCTACTACAAAAAGCTAAAGAAGCTGATAATAAAGGCTTATGGAAGTTTTTTGAGTTAATCAAACCCCACTACTGGGTAATGCTGGAAATATTTGTATCCTCGGTACTGATTCAAATTTTTGGACTGGTGACACCAATATTTACCCAATTGCTACTTGACCGAGTACTGGTGCAACGTAGTGTCGCAACCTTGCACGCTGTATCTTTGGGGATGATTATTTTTGGTTTATTCCGTATTGCCATGAGTGGAGTGCGGCAATATTTGTTAGACCACACAGCTAACCGTGTCAGTATATCTCTCTTAGTTGGTTTTATTAAACATACCTTCCGTTTACCCCTTGCTTATTTTGAGTCCCGTTATGTAGGAGATATTGTTTCTCGTATTCAAGAAAACCAAAAAATTCAACGCTTCCTAACCGGGGAAACACTCTCAATCTTGCTCGATTTGCTGACATTAGTCATTTATCTGGGCATGATGTTTTGGTATAGCTGGCGTATGGCATTATTTGTACTGGTTACTGTACCACCATTTTTTATCTTGGCACTCGCTAGTACAAGTATTTTGCAGCGCATTTCCAGAGAAATTTTTAATGCAGGAGCTGAGGAAAATAGCTATCTAATTCAATCTTTAACAGGGATTCGTACCGTTCGTTCCTTAGCAATTGAGCAAACAGTACGTTGGCGTTGGGAGGAACTATTGAATAAGCTAGTTAAAAAATCCTTTAGCGCTCAGATAATTGGCAACCGTCTCTCTATAATCAGCGGTGTAATTGAAACCTTTGTAAATACAGCATTACTTTGGTTTGGAGCAATGTTAGTCATCCAAGGAGAACTTACCGTTGGGCAATTAATCGCCTTTAATATGCTGGTGGGTAATGTCATCAGTCCTTTTCAAAGGCTTTCGACCTTGTGGAACGAATTGCAGGAAATTATAATCTCCTCTGAACGCATTAATGATGTCCTCGAAGCAGAACCAGAAGAAGACTTGCTAAATAAACCCCGCAGATTTTTGGATGAACTTCGTGGTCATATACACTTTCATAATGTGACCTTTCGCTATCACCCAGAAAGCGACACTAATATTTTGGAAAATATCACCTTTGACATTCAACCAGAGCAAATGGTCGCAGTCGTAGGACGTAGTGGTTCCGGAAAAACAACTTTAACAAAATTAATTTTGGGTTTATATCCTCCGAAGGATGGTAAAGTCTTAATAGATGGGCATGATATATCTGGAGTCAATCTGCGCTCCCTTCGTTCCCAAGTTGGTGTTGTTGACCAAGATACTTTTCTATTTGGTGGCACCATCCGAGAAAATCTTTGCATTGCCCACCCCGAAGCTCCTTTAGAGGAAATTATCGAAGCTGCACGATTAGCAGGTGCAGACGAATTCATTCAATTATTACCAATGGGTTACGAAACCCAAATAGGTGAAGGTGGCGGAATGCTATCTGGTGGACAACGCCAGCGTCTAGCTATTGCCCGTGCATTGCTAGGAAACCCCCGCTTATTGCTTTTTGACGAAGCAACCAGTCATCTAGACACAGAATCAGAACGAATTATTCAAAACAATCTCAAAACAATTTTAAAAGGACGTACAAGCGTAATAATTGCCCACAGACTTTCTACTGTGCGTAATGCCGATTTAATCATAGTTTTAGACCGAGGATTGCTGGTAGAAAGCGGTAGCCACGAAGAATTAATCGCCAAAAAAGGACATTATTATTACCTCAACCAACAGCAACTAGCTGAAGCCGGGTGAGAAGTACATTTGACCATTCAACAAAACAAATGTAGAGACGCGATAAATCGCGTCTACCCACCCCAAAGTAGAGACGCGATAAATCGCGTCTACCCACCCCAAAGTAGAGACGCGATTTATCGCGTCTACCCACCCTAAAGTAAAGACGCGATAAATCGCGTCTACCCACCCCAAAGTAAAGACGCGATAAATCGCGTCTACCCACCCCAAAGTAAAGACGCGATAAATCGCGTCTCTACATATTGCTGATGCCTATAGCAGGGTATAAAATATATGGAAGCGAAGGAATATACTGGAGTCAGTCCAGAACAAGAAAAACAAAAAGAGCAAGAGAAAGAAAAGGATTTTCACTTTGGAACCCACGAGTTGCTCGATGCTCTACCTCAAAGTTGGACACGAGGAACATTGTATGTTTTAGTTGGTTTTGCTACGTTGGTTCTACCTTGGGCAATTCTGTCAAAAGTAGATGAAATGGGAAGCGCTAGGGGACGCATCGAGCCAAAGGGAGCAACCCAAAAATTGGATTCTCAAGTGTCTGGAAGTGTCACTGCTGTTAAGGTCAAAGAAGGGGAAACTGTTAGAGCAGGTCAGGTTCTAGTTGAAATAGAATCTAATATTCTACGCACAGAACTCCAGCAAGCCCAAACACAGTTATCTGGACAAGTTAATCAAAAGGCTCAATTGGAGATGCTTGAAAATCAAATCCAATTAGCTACTGGAGTCACCGAACAGCAAAATCAATCTCAAGAGTTAGAAAAAATTGCTCAAATTAGCCAAGCTCAGCAAGGTTTAATAACTAAGCAAAGTAACTATAATTTACAAAAATTAGAAAAACAAGCTCTCGTTGACCAAGCAAAGCAAAATATTAAACAAAGTCAGACTAACTATAAGTTGGTCAATAGTCGCTTAGGTCGGGATGTATCAGAGGTCAACCGTTTTCGTGAACTTTTGCAGGTGGGAGCAATTCCTCAAATCAAAGTTGTGGAATTGGAAAAAGAAGCCGAACAAAGCCGGATTCTTTACTCCGAAGCTCAATCTAATATTCAACAATCGCAACTGCGACTGAAAGAGGAACAAAATCGCTATCAAGCAATTATCAATCAAGCTCGTGCTGATATTGAACAAGCAAAACTTTTACTAGAACAAGAGCAAAGTGGTTATAAAACAGTTGTCAATGCAGGTAAGTTAGCTGTGCTAAGAAGTCAAGAACAACTTAAAAACATGCTTACACAAATCACTGCACTCAAATCTCAAATTGGTCAAACTCGCAGTCAAATAGCATCTTTAAAGCTTCAGTTACAGCAAAGAATAGTCAAGTCACCAGTTGATGGGGTGATTTTTGAGTTACCAGTAACCAAACCGGGAGCAGTAGTACAACCAGGTCAAAGAATAGCTCAAGTTGCACCAAAAAATGCAGGTTTCATACTCAAAGCCAATATACCAAGCGAGCATAGTGGATTTTTGAAAGTGGGAATGCCTGTGAAAATAAAGTTTGACGCTTATCCTTTCCAAGAACATGGCATTGTCGAAGGAAAGTTGACTTGGATTTCTCCAAATACCAAAGTTAGCCAAGCAGGTCAAGGAAATATAGAAACCTTTGAATTAGAAATAGCCTTAAAACAGGATTATATTCAAAACGGTAATAAACGTGTTGCTTTAACCGCAGGTCAAACAGCCACCGCAGAAGTAATTATTCGTCAGCGTCGCATAATTGACTTTGTGTTAGACCCATTCAAGAAGCTCAATAAGGGTGGTATGGAGATTTAGTTCATAATGCTTAACCATGTAACAATTTCTAGTTCTGATATTATTCACAAGCTAAAACTCTCATGTCAAATACCTGAGATGACGGAGGCGATTACATCTCAAAAAATAATTGCCGAAACGGCTCGTGAGTTAGATATTACAGCTACCTCAGAAGAAATACAAAAAGAGGGAGATAACTTACGATTAACTCACAAACTTGTAAAAGCTAAAGAGACTTGGGCATGGCTGAAAAAATATCATTTATCTTTGGATGAACTGGAAGAATTAGTTCGTAACAATATACTTTCTCAAAAACTTGCGAAGCATTTATTTTCACCTCATGTAGAAAAGTTTTTTTATGAACGTCAGCTAGATTATGTTATTGCTGCAACTTATGAAGTTGTTTTTGATAATAGGGACTTAGCACTAGAACTTTTTTATGCACTGGAAGAAGACGAAATCACTTTTCACGAAATTGCTCGGCAATATATATCCGAACCAGAACTCCGTCGTGCTGGTGGATATCAAGGAGTTCGACACCGCAAAGATTTTCGCCCAGATATTGTGGCATCTGTATTTGCGGCTTCACCCCCACAACTGCTTAAGCCGATTACTACTCCAAAAGGGGTGTATTTAATTTGGGTTGAAGAAATTATTCAACCACAGTTAGATGAACAGTTACGGGAACAAATCATTAATGAATTGTTTGCAGATTGGCTAAAGCAACAAGTTGAGCGGACGGAAATTATTACTCAACTAGAGTCAGATACAAATGTGCAAGCACAGGATGATATTCGGAAGCAAGCTTAAGTCTTAAGTTTTTCCTTGAAATTATTTATATAAGGCTAATTTACTTGTTTACTTATTTGCTTGCCCTTTAATTTTTTCGATTGACATTTGGGCATAAACGCTGGTTAAAAATGAATATTATCTACAGAAAATCTGGGTAGTAAACGAAAATTTACTGCTCAGATTTATGGCATTTTTACTAATAGATAAAACATTAGCAAAGCTAAACATAATTAGCTTGAATTATCAGCTATATTAATGCATTTTTTTTGAAAAAGGTATTGCTTTTTTTTGTGGTTGAGGTATATTAGAAATGTAGCCAAGAGAAAACAAATTGGTTGCAGAGAAAATTCCCAGAACCGACAAAATCAATTATCAATTCCCAGGAGAATGTCACATGATTATTAACGATTTGAACGTAATGGAATCCGTTGAAGGTGCTGCAGTTATTGGTGGTAGTGGTAAGCCAAGCGGTAGCGTGAAAGTGGATAGAAGCTTCGACACCCGCATTAACAACTCTGTAAAAACCAGAGCTGACATTGAAGGAAATACTGCTAGCGGTGACTTCGGCGCAGATGCATTCGGTCGTGACACCTTTACTGATGGTTACGTTAGAGTTAAGACAACACCTGGTAGCTCTAGCTCTCATGGTGGTGCAATTGCGGTTACCGGTGGTGGTGGCAAGGGTCACTAAATGCCACTTTTGTAACCTCTATGGAGTAGGTTAATTGTCTAGCTCCTTCACCTAGGCTATGACGAGTTGAGAGCTAGAATGGAACACTCCATAAATTAAAATAATCGCTGAAAGTTTGCAAAATCTTTCAGCGATTAATCAAGTTTTGAAAGGTTGGTTATGAGCGAATTACAAGTTAACGACCTCAGTTTTTGCGAATCTGCTAATAACGAACAAGTCCAAGGTGGATATAGTCCACCAACTACTAACGGTCCTATCGTTTCATCTTTATCTTATTCCAAGGTGTTTGATACGGCTGGTGGGGACGAGACTTTTACTAGCGGAACCTTTCCTAAGGAATTCTTAAGTGAGCAAGAGTTAAGTAAAGCAGGTAAGTTAGGATACCGAATTTACAGTAAAGATGGGAAAAAGTTTATAGGTGGATTTGCAGGTAAGAAAGGTGATGCAAACATTGCCACTTCTTATGCACGTGTTAAAAGCTAACACTAGTGCTTTTTCCGCATTTAAGTGAGTCGGCATGATAAAACTCATTTGTGTTTAATTTTGTAAAAACTGAAGAATTACCTATTTCTAAGGTATCTAATGATTTTACATTTCATTGCACAGGTTGATTTTTTGACGCCGACTGACTTAACATTTTTTGTAAAGCAATTGCATTAGAGCGGTTGCTGTTTTTTCAAATAAGGATAAAAGAGAGTGAAATTATGTCGAACTATCGAGTAGTGGTAAAGCGGATAGTTTCGCCTGATGGTAAGGTTATCGCAGAGGCGAAAAGTGTAGTTATGGCATCTGACGATAACGAGAGTGAGATTAATCAAAGTGTTTCGGTAACAACTACCAGCGGTAGTAGTTCAAGTAGTTACGTAAGAGCAAGTTCAAGTTCGAGTTCTGGTTCCAGTTCAAGCTCCAGTTCTGGCTCATGTTCAAGTTCGAGTAGTTAATAACTCCTATTGTTTGTAGTAGTACAACATAGTTTCAAAAGGAAATACCATGTCTGACAGTAAACAGCAAAATTTTAGTTTTCAAGAATTACCATTTTTTGCCCGTTATCTAGAAGGACAGTTCTGTGAAGACTTGTCCGAAGAAGAAATGCAAGAAGTGCAGGGGGGTTTCAGACCTGCAAATCCTAAACCACCTGTAACTTATAAACATCCTTCTGATATTGTTTCGTTAACTAAAAAATATCCATCCGACCATGATGAAGGTGCTGTTACCGAAAAATATCCATCGGATGGTGATGACCATGTTTATGTGACACACAAGTATCCATCTGATGGTGATGATGATGTTCTTTTTGCTGCCAAGGAGTAAATTAAACCGCAAAGGACACTAAGAACACTAAGAAATAAAAGCTTGAAGGTATTTTGCGTAAGTCTTGAAATTGTCTTACTGAAACTGTCTTAAATTGTCTCAAGGAGCAGAAGTATATGTCTGATAGTAAACAGCAAGATTTGAATTCAAAATCATTACCATTTTTTGTCCGTTATCTAGAAGGGCAATTCTGTGAAGATTTGTCATCAGAGGAAATGGAAGAAGTACAAGGTGGCTTGACAATTGCCAAGAAGCCTTATTCTGACCATTGGGATGGGGGGACAGTTACGACGCTGAAATATCCTTCTGACAAGGAAGATGGTAGTCCAATAAAACTTCCTCCTCACTTTCCTGGCTATACAAAGAAATATCCATCTGATGGTGACGACCATATTCGTGGGAAATACCCTAAAGATATTGTAGTAGATGATTCACATTGATTTCAGTTGATATCCTGAATCTACATATTCCACCCAACTTTAACTTTTCGCCTTTACGATTTTTCATTCTTATCCCTTTATTTGATATGCATCTACCGCGTGATGTTGTATTACTAATTACTCACAGTGGTGATTTCTTCACAGTAGATAAAGTAGCGCAAGCTTTATCAAAACGTGGGGCACGACCATTTCGCTTAGATACTGATAAATTTCCACTCGTTGTAGGTTTACAGGCGCAACTGGGAAATTGCATAAGTAATCATCACCTGCAATATGGAGATTGCGACATGGATGTTCAGCAGGTACAAGCAGTATGGATGCGCCGTATTTGGCATCCTCAGTTAAGTGAAAGCTTGCCGCGAAAGTTGCAAGCAGCTTGTGCTAGGGAGTCGCTAGCAGCCTTGGAGGGATTTTGGGATAGTCTTGCGGAAGCTAAATGGGTGGACGATTTGCAGCGGATAAATGTAGCGGATAATAAACTGCGTCAATTAAAGGTGGCTAAGTCTGTTGGTCTTACAATTCCACAGACACTTGTAACTAACATTCCCGAACAAGTGCGAGAGTTTTTTTTGCAAGTAAAGGGGAAAATGGTTGCCAAATTGTTGACACCTCTTTCCCAGAGCATGAAAGGTTCTCAGTTTTTCCTGTATACAACCACAGTAAGAGAAGAAGACTTGCAAGATGCAGAGTCGTTGCGCCATAGTCCAATGGTTTTTCAAGAGCAAATTCCTAAGTTATGTGAACTGAGGGTTGTGTTTGTAGATGGGAAGTTTTTTGTGGGGGCATTAGATGCATCTGCATATGCATCATCAACAGTAGATTGGCGTCGAGTTAATTCAGATACTTGCACATGGCAACCCCACGAATTACCCTTACCCGTTATGGATTGCTTGCAAGCTTTTATGGAAAAGTTTGGATTGACATTTGGAGCTTTTGATTTTATCCAAACACCTACAGGAGAATATGTGTTTTTAGAAGTTAATCCCACAGGGGAATGGGGGATGCTGGAACACGAATTAGGTTATCCAATTTCCGAAGCTATTGCAAATGCTCTGCTTTGTTAGTGGGGGAGTGGGGAGTGGGGAGCAGAAAATTCAAAATTTAAAACTCAAAATTTAAAACTCAAAACTATTATGACCGTTTTAATAATTACTCATAGCCAAGATAACGAAAGCATACCCCTAGTAATGAAAGCAATTGAAGCTCAAGGGGGGCAAGCATTTAGATTTGATACTGACCGATTCCCCACTGAAGTAAGTCTGGATATATACTATACCAATGGTCGCAAACGACAAATTTTAAGTGCTGGCGAACAAAAGTTAGATTTAACAGAGGTATCCTCAGTTTGGTATCGGCGGATAGCTATTGGGGCAAGAATTCCTAGGGCTATGGAATCCCAATTTAGAGAAGCCTCAGTCAAAGAATCTGAGGTGACCATAAAGGGAATGATTGCTAGTGTCAAAGGATTCCACCTCGACCGATTACCAAGTATTCGTTTAGCTGATAATAAGCAACTACAACTGCAAGTGGCACGAGAAATTGGTTTGGATACCCCGCGCACCTTAATTACAAACAATCCACAAACGGTGAAAGAATTTGCGGATGAGTGTGAACAGGGTATGGTTACCAAGATGCTTTCTTCCTTTGCCATTTATGATAAACAGGGGCAAGAACAAGTTGTTTTTACCAATCCAGTTACTACATCAGACCTTGAATATCTTGATGGACTGCGCTTTTGTCCAATGACATTTCAAGAAAAAGTGCCAAAGGCGCTGGAATTACGAATAACTATTGTTGGCGAACGTGTATTTACTGCTGCAATTGACTCTCAGCGTTGTCAAAGAGCTAAGGACGATTGGCGACGAGAAGGAGTTAGTTTAATCAATTCTTGGGAACCTTATGACCTACCCGAAGATGTGGAGCAAAAGTTGTTTAAACTTATGGCTTACTTTGGTTTAAACTACGGAGCTATTGATGTAATTTTTACACCTGATGGTCGCTACGTATTTCTTGAAATTAACCCTGTTGGGGAGTTCTTTTGGTTGGAATGTTGCCCACCTCACTTTCCTATCTCCCAAGCAATTGCAGATGTTTTACTTTCTTAAAAGGGAGTGGGGAGTGATACCATTTCACAAAACGCCGGATATAAATAAAATTCGTATAGACGCGATAAATCGCGTCTCTTATTCGGAGATTTGTACCAAAGTTTAAGTAAAAGGGTATTAGGGAATAAATAATATGTTTATTTTCTTGTTTCGAGCTATTTTTTCAACTAAAAAACTATTTAGTTACTATTAGCTTATAAAAATAATCCCTTGTTATTCTATTGAACAAGGGATTTTTAAAATTGAGAGCTTTGTAACAGTAAAAGTCTAGTAATCCATTTTTAAAACTACCCAGAACCATTTCCAAGACATACTAGGCTAATAAGCAATCAACAAGATACTTTTATGGACGTCCAGAAGCAACATAAACACCAATACTACGACTGCTATCGCGAGACGAAGAATGACGGTCTTGAGCATAAGCAGTAGCACTTGAGGATGCTTTACCTACGTAGGAATAGTCAGTTTCTTTGGCGCTTGCTCTATTATCAACATTTGTGCTAGTTCTTTCTCCAACAGCAGTTGCGCCACCTTTGGCTCCAGAATATCCTGGACCAACAGAAGTTTCTGCATATGTAGAAGTTTTTGCTCCACCGATAATTCTGTCTCCAAATCCTGCAATATCAGAAACAAAATCTAAGTCAGCAATAATCATGCGACAATCCTCTAAATTATTCAAGGGATGTTCAATTATTAAGAATAACAAATAAAGCGCCCTCTGCAAAACTTTTATGTAAAAAAAACATAAAGTTTTAGGTAATTTTTATCACTTTTTTGGACATAAATACTTGAGAAGCTGGAATTCATTGCTGGCAAGTATTTGATATGTTGCATTTTGGTTATTGTCTATATTCTCGATGTTTTTTATTTAACAAATTAGCCAGATTTTGTTTAAATTAGTATCCTTACTAAATAAAAATATTTTTTTCAATTATCCAGAGACATAAAATATAAAATTATCATTCCTCGTTTCCATCCTCTACGTGGAAACGAGGTATAGAATTTAGATGTCTAATTAGTTACCTGTGGTTTTGGAGAAGTTGGAGAAGTTGGAGAAGTTGGAGAAGTCGGAGAAGCAGGTATAGTTATATCAATTGGCGTTACTTTTGTTGCCAGTTGCGTCAGTGGTGGATTAATAGCTTTTTGGTTACCCACCACCAAAGTTACTAAGTTTTCAGGCTTCAGGTATTGTTTCGCTACCCGTTGCACATCTGCGGCACTAGTAACTTCCACTTCTTTGCGATAGCGGAATAAGAAATCTGCGGGATAGCCGAAATATTCATAACGCATCAACCGTGAAAGAGTTTGACTTGGGTCTTCAAAATTGAAAACAAACGAGTTAATAGTAGACTCCTTCGCGAAAGCCAATTCCTTTGCCGAAACAGGTTGAGACTGCATACGTTTGATTTCTTCCTTTACAGCCCGAACAAACTGCACTGTTGCATCAGAACGAGTTTGTCCTCCAGCAACAAAAATCCCCGGATAATCATGACGAGGACTCCAAACACCATAAACCGAATAAGCTAAACCTTGACGCGAACGTACTTCATTAAACAAACGTCCACCAAATCCATTTAAGACGTTATTCAAAACATCTAACTCCGGATAATCAGGACTATTAAACATCCCACCCAAATGCCCAATCATAATACTACTTTGGGTAAGTTGGGGTTGATTGACAAAAAACACACCACCTGCATTCGCTTGGTTGACTTGGGGTAACTGAGGTCTAAGTGGTTTAGGACTTGGTTTCCAATCAGCAAACCTCGCTTCAATAAGCGCTTTCATTTTTTTTGGTTCAAAATCCCCCACAATTCCCAGAATTATATTGTTAGGGTAAAAATACTGCTGATAAAACCTCACCAAATCCTCGCGAGAAATTTTATCTAACGTCCCATACTCCTCAATTCGCGCATAGGGACTTTGCTGACCATAAATTAACTTACGAAACTCCCTACCAGTAATACTATCTGGACTATCATTGCGACGAGAAATATTGCCCCTTTGCTGAGTTTTAGACAACTCCAGTTTATCAGCAGCAAACACAGGCTGACGCAAAACCTCAGTAAACAACTCAAAAACCGTATCCACATCTTCAGTTAGCGAAGCAAAACTAGCACTACCAGAAGCTTCACCAATGCCTGCTTCCACCGAAGCCGCTCTTTGTTCCAAAATTTCATTTAACTGGTCAGGAGTATACTTTTTAGTTCCCCCAGTCCGCATCACCTCACCAGTTATTTCAGCCAAACCAACCTTATCACCAGGTTCAAACCGACTACCAGTTCTAACCAATGCAGTACCACCTACCAATGGTAACTCATGGTCTTCCATCAAATAAACCACCATACCATTCTTCATAGTATAGCGTTCATACTTAGGCAACTTCATATTCGGCAAAGGTGCAAATTTTAACTCAGTATAATGCCGAGCCTGCGCCATTGCCACATTAGAAAAATTAAAAGTCAAAAGCAAAAAGGTAAAAGTAAACACCAGCAAAAAAACAAACCTTCTCACCTTTACCTTCCTTATATTGGTACTAAACTTCATCTATTTCTTTTCTCCTTGTTTCTTCTTCCTTTATGCTCATGCTTTCTTCGATAACAACTTACCAATAGTACGATTTTCAGGTGTGAAAGTCGCTTTTGCTACACGCTGCACATCAGAAGGTTTAACAGCCGCAATTAATTCCAACTGCTTAAACAAATTGCGCCAAGAACCAGTCTTCACCTCATATTCCAGAAGCTGCTCAGCCATCCCCGAATTAGAGTCCAAAGAGCGTAACAAACCAGCCCTAGCTTGATTTTTCACCCGCTCCAGTTCCCTAGCAGACACAAGTTCAGTACTTAACCTGTCAATTTCTTTACGCAAAGCAGCCGCAACATCATCTACCGAACGTCCCGGAGATGTTAAAGCGTAAAACAACATTAAATTAGGATACTTATCCCCAGGAAAACCACTAAAACCTTGTGCTGCAAGCGCTACTCTTTGTTTTTCTACCAAAGACCGATACAAACGCGACGTGCGTCCACTGCTTAATAAACTTGCAATAATGTCATATACCGCATTATCCGGATGAGTCAGCGCTGGACGGTGATAACCTTCTAAATACCAAGGTTGCGAAGGTAACTCCAATGTCATCGAGCGCGTTTGCTTTTGCGGTGGTTCTACAGGTATTTGCGTTTTAGTTTTCGGTCTATTTTTATATCGACCAAAATAAATTTGTGCTAATCGTTTCACCTCCGCTGGATTAACATCACCTACAACCGCAATAGTCAAATTGCTTGGTGCATAATGTATGTCAAAAAAATCGCGCACATCTTTCGGGGTCAAATTGCGGATATCTTGGTCATAACCTATCACCGGACGTTTGTAAGGATGAGTCGTAAAAGCGGTATCGATAAACTTCTCAATCATCATACCGATAGGGGAATTATCCACCCGCAAACGCCGTTCTTCCAAAATTACACTTTTCTCTTGGTAAAATTCTCGAAAAACAGGCTCTAAAAATCGCTCTGACTCCAGCGACATCCAGAGTTCTAATTTATTGCTGGGAAAACTATAAAAATAGCGAGTTGCTTCAGCTGAAGTATTAGCATTTAAACCAACACCTCCCGCTTGTTCTACAATTCGTCCCAGTTCATTTTGTCTTCCTAATTTGCTTGCTTCAGCTTCTACTTTTCTAAATTCAGCTTCTAGCCTAGCAACCTCATCTTTTTTTCCTGCTGCTTTAGCACTTCTAATTTGAGTATCCAATACTTCCAAACGGTCTAACAGTGGTTTTTCTTGAGTGTAATCTGTAGTACCAATTCTAGTTGTACCTTTGAATGCTAAATGTTCCAAAAAGTGCGATATACCTGTTTTTCCATCAGGCTCATCCACACCACCAACATCAGCATAAGTTAGAAAAGAAACAACGGGTGCTTGGCGTCTTTCTAAGACAATAAACTTCATACCATTGTCAAGACGAAACTCCGTTAAATTCTTAATTACTTGGTCTAAATAAGGTTGAATATTTGTTTCAACCTTTGGTGGCAAAGGCTTGGGAACTGTGGGCATTCTTTGGGCATAGGCTACGCTTGGCAATATTCCTGACCAAAAAATAACGCCCACAAGAAAGGTTAGAAATACTTTACGAATGAAATTAGAAGGAAGAAGTCTGAGTATTAAAACTCTATTAGAAAAAAGATTAGATGAGCCTTCTTCGTTGTTACTTCTTCCGTTTTCTGTCGTAATATTTCTTAACCTATTATTGAGCAAACAGTTAACTTGTTTCATAAGCAAAATTTACAGTAGAATCCCAATTACATCTAAACAAAGTTTCAGCATCGAAAGTTAATCTTGTATTAAGCTTTGGATGCTTAGGGTTTTTGCAGTAGACAATAATGCTACAGGTAGTGTTCCAGACATAACACCATAACAAAATATGCGAGTTTTTAATTCTCCTCCTTCTTCAGAAACACAAACACGCAACCGTATTTTACAAGCGGCACAGCGTTTATTTGCAAGTCAAGGTTTTGATGGCACTACTACCCGCGACCTAGCACAGGCTGCTGGTGTAGCCGAAGGAACTCTCTTTCGCCATTTTCCTAACAAAAAGGCCATTTTAGTCGAAGTTGCCACTGCTGGGTGGGTGGATATACTCACTGATTTGTTAACAGAACTTAGTGAAATGGGTAGCTACAAAGCTGTTGCCCAAGTTATGCGCCGTCGGATGTTTAATTTCAAAAAAAACAGCGAACTTATGCGTGTCTGTTTTATGGAGGCTCAATTTCACCCAGATTTACGTGACCGCATTCAAAAAGAAGTGATAGATAAAATGACGGATGTCGCAGAAGCCTTTTTCCAAAGTGCTATGGATAAGGGTATATACCGCAAAACTGATGCTAAATTGGTAGCAAAAGTGTTTTTGGGAATGTTTGCCGTTGCTGGTTTTTCTCATGAGACTATTATGGAGCCTGATGCTTCTCCACTAGAAATGCAACAAATGGCGGAAGGGTTGGCTGATATTTTCCTTAATGGTGTGCTCGCTAAGGAGTAAAGGCATCTGGGAAATGCTTAATCTCCTTGTAATTCTATATGGGACGGTACAAAAGGCAAGGGCGGGCAAGGATGCCCACCCCACAAGTAAGTAATATGTTGACAGATACTGAACTATTAGCTTTACTACCATTAAAACAGAAAGAATTACTTAGCTTATGTATCGGTCGCCGCTTGGTAGAAATTGACCGTTTTTTTGGGATTGACCTCCCATCTTTCCTTGAAGATGGACATTTTACCGAAGCTGAGTTTTTCTCTTATAACTCAGGTGCATTGCAGTTGCATTTTGAAGATAATCTTACTTATGGACTCGATGTTTACGGAGAAGAGCTATCGATTGTAGTCTTGCCAATGACTCTCGAAAGCGACGGTTTTACAAAACAATACCAACTTTCAAAGCTTTCCCCAGTTCCACCCTAAAGGAGTGAAGCAAATATTAAATATTTTACCGAATGCTATTCCCTACCCAGTATCAAAAATGATTCGTTCAAATAATGCTTTTAAGTACCTTAGAGTTCAAATTGACGAACTTGGGGTTGACTTCGATTGGTCTGCTGAGTAAGTGGATATACTCACTGATTAGATGTTCATTGACTGTATTTATAAATATATATCTCAAGGTAGATGTTTAATTGATTTAAAAGCTAAACAAAATTTTATCACCTAGGAATAATGACTATTTTATAAATTAAAAATAAAAGAGTAATAATCGCTGCGAAAAATATTGACGTTTTGCCTAATTGCATACTAAAACTGTGAAAGTCCTCGACGCAGCGAATAAATCCCCTTTCGGTGGACTCTATTTTCGATATTGACAAAATACTGAGTAGTTAACAATGAACTGTTTGTACCAGGATGCAGAAAATAGAAGGATGACTAATTGGTAATGAAGCGATGGCTAATAGCTAGTAAAAGATAGCTCATGGCTAATTGCCAATTGGAATTTTTAAGCTGGTTTAGTATTGAATCGTGATACACGGTCATAATGATGAGAAATATGTCCGGTGATAACCAAATTTTTGAGAATGAAGAAATAGCTGATGGTAAGTTTTTGACTTCTCATCAACGGCAGCTTTTGTTGAAAAACTTGCAGACAAAATTGCCACCAGAATACCGTCGGAGATTGAAAATTATGTTGCTGACGGATATGGGTAAGTCTCAAAGTCAAATTTGTGAGATATTAGGTTGTTCAAGAGAAATGGCGCGATACTGGAGCACTTTTGTTAAGGCTGGGATGACGGATAAATGGCAGGAAATAGCAGTCGGTAGACCAAGGACTATAAATGAGCAATATATCGAAAGATTAAAAGAATTGGTCGCTCATAGTCCTCGCAAATTTGGCTATGCATTTACAAATTGGACGGCTGAATGGTTAAGTAAACATTTAGCAACAGAATTTGATATTAAAATTAGCCAGCGTCATATCAATCGGTTACTAAAAAAAATGGGACTTTCCACAAAATCAAAATGCTTGGATGCGTCCAAGGTAAAAATAGCTGGACAAAGTGAAGATATTAGTATTATAATTTCTGACCTAAAAACCAGCGTTGAGCCTACTTTTACTTGGGTATTCAATTTTTGCCAAAAGTCAATTTTAGAAGAATAAAACTATTTTTAGGTTGGGTTATTTCCGTAAGCGCTACACTCCACTTCGTGAACACGTAGTGTGTGTGTCCTATATGGGCATAGCGGACGCTGCGCGAACGGCCTTATTTTTGCAAAAATTATATTTAATTTCCTGCAAATCCATAAATAATTCTCGCATTTGGAGGTAAGTGAATGGCATCAGATTTCCCAGAATTAGCAGAAAAACTCACCGCTATTTTGGGTGAGCAAATTTCCCAAAAAGAGCTAGCGCACTACTCAGCAATAGTGGAAATTATTGAACCACCGAATGCTAAACTATTTTGGGAATCTGACGATACTAAAGCAGGAATTTATCTTATTCTTGTTGGTAAAGTTAGACTGTTGGATAGTTCTGGTAATTTAATTTCGACTCTTACCAGTGAGTCATCCTTTGGTGAAATAACTCTATTCCCAACAGAAAATTTTTGCTCTTACGTTGCTAGAGCTTCTCATAATTTGAAACTGGCGTATCTTAACCAAGAAGCTTTACAGATTTTGATGGACAAATATCCAACAATTGGAGAATGTCTATACAAACGTGCAGAGCTTTGGGATTTACTTATTTGGTGCCAAAAGCAATATCCCAATTCTTCTAGTCCGGGAATACTGCAAGCTTTATCTCTGTTTGAGCGATATTCGTTAAATACATCCGAGGATTTTCATATATCTTCAGAGGCTACTAAGCTGTGGTTACTACACCAAGGAGAACTGCGGAATTCATCGGGTATCTGTTTGAGTTCTAAAGAAATCTATTCTCAGACAAAAAGCGATGTTTGGAAAGCAACACAACCAACTATTGTTTATAAACTACAAAATACCCATTGGCAAACAGCGCTGCAATATTGGCCATATTTAAGGGAATTAATGAGTGGGGAATTAATTAGTACTGATAAAATCCAAACTAATATTGCTGACGACTTTGCAGGAAAAAGCTTTCCACTCCCTACCCCAGGGAAAGTTATTCCTTTTCCTTCTTCGATTGCCAAAAAGCAGAAGCGAAGACAACAGGCAATATTTCCGACTCCCCACTTGAAGACTACACAAGGAATTGCACATTTTTGGGGACGAGTGACTAAGCGCTATCCCTTTTTTGAGCAACAAAGTGCTTCCGACTGTGGTGCTGCTTGTCTTGTAATGATTGGACGTTATTGGGGTAAGCGTTTCAGTGTTAACAGATTGCGAGATTTAGCTAATACGAACCGTGCAGGTGCATCACTGCGATGTTTAGCCAGTGCAGCAGAAAGCATTGGTTTTGCTAGTCGTCCGGTGAAAGCAAGTTTTGATAAATTGGCACAACAACCCTTACCGGCTATTATTCACTGGGAAGGTAAGCATTACATTGTTCTCTATGAAGTTAACAAAAAACAGGTAATTGTCGGTGACCCTGCTGTTGGTCAGCGCACTTTTACTCATTCTGAATTCAAAGCTGGATGGACAGGGTATGCTTTGTTACTGGAACCTACTAGCAATCTCAGAGAAAGTGAAGAAGCTAGTACGCCATTTTGGCAACTGTGGGAATTAATCAAACCTCATTGGCAAGTGCTGGTAGAGGTGTTAATTACTTCAGTGTTTATTCAGGTCTTTGGACTGGTAACACCACTATTTACACAGTTACTCTTAGACCGGGTGATTGTTCAAGGTAGCACCCTCACCTTGACCGCTGTGGGTTTCGGTCTGTTGATTTTTGGCTTGTTCCGCGTGGGGATGAACACCTTAAGACAGTACTTGCTTGACCATACTGCAAACCGTGTGGGAGTAGCGCTAATGGTGGGTTTTATTAAACATACCTTTCGTTTGCCTCTGACATTTTTTGAATCTCGTTATGTCGGAGATATTGTTTCTCGCGTACAAGAAAATCAAAAAATTCAGCGTTTTCTGACTGGGGAAGCACTGTCAATTATTTTGGATTTACTGACAGTATTTATCTATGTTGGTTTGATGTTTTGGTATAGCTGGCAAATGGCGTTACTATGCTTAGCTGTTGTACCGCTATTTGTGATTTTGGCGCTGCTTGCTACACCCTTTTTCCGTCGCATCAACCGTGAGGTTTTTAGAGCTCATGCAAAAGAAAGTAGTTATTTAATTCAAGCTTTGACAGGTATTCGCTCAATTCGCTCAATGGCTATTGAACAAACGGTACGTTGGCGTTGGGAAGAACAACTGAATCATTTGATTAAAAAAATGTTTGGCGGTATGGTGGTTGGGAACCAACTACAATTTTTTAGTTCTATAATAGAATCTTTGGCAACTACAGGGTTACTTTGGTTTGGTGCTTATTTAGTGATTCAAAATCGACTTACTATTGGACAATTAGTTGCTTTTAATATGTTGTTGGGCAATATTATTCGTCCTTTTCAACGTCTAACAGTACTGTGGAATCAAATACAAGAAGTGATTATTTCCACTGAACGCATTAATGATGTTTTAGAAGCAGAACCGGAAGAGGATTTATATAGTCAACCGCGTCAATCTTTACCCAGTTTGCGCGGTCATGTTCGCTTTGATAATCTCACTTTTCGCTATCACCCAGATAGTGATATTAATGTTCTGGAAAATCTCACTTTTGAAATCAAACCCGAACAGACAGTCGCGCTTGTAGGACGTAGCGGTTCTGGTAAAACCACTCTTTCTAAGCTAATTTTGGGTTTATACACTCCAACTGACGGCAAATTGTTGATTGATGGTCATGACATCACTGGAATTTCTTTGCGTTCCCTGCGTCAGCAAGTTGGTGTCGTAGACCAAGATACCTTTTTGTTTGGTGGTACAATTCAGGAAAATCTCAGCATTGCTCATCCAGAAGCCACTTTACAAGAGATTATGGAAGCTGCACGGTTAGCTGGTGCTGAGGAATTTATTCACCAGTTACCAATGGGTTACGAGACTCAAATAGGTGAAGGTGGAGGAATGTTATCTGGTGGTCAACGTCAGCGTCTTGCTATTGCTCGTGCTTTGTTAGGAAATCCCCGGTTATTGATTTTTGATGAAGCGACTAGTCATTTGGATGCAGAATCGGAACGTATTATTCAACATAATCTGAAAACAATTCTTAAAGGACGAACCAGTTTAATAATTGCCCATCGTCTCTCAACTGTTCGCAATGCTGATTTAATTCTGGTTTTAGACCGTGGTGTGTTGCTTGAAAGCGGTAACCATGAAGAATTAATTGCCAAAAAAGGTCATTATTATTACCTAAATCAACAACAATTAGCGCAGGCTGTTTAATTATCCAATCACTCCAATCACTCTTGTGGGGTGGGCATCCCTGCCCGCCTTGGTTGATATGGACGGGCTGGAAGCCCATCCCACTCTCATTGGAGCATTTATTTCTTGGACTACTCCTATGGTTTCTACAGAGGGATTTGTATTTACTTGGTGATAAATTATGCAAAATAATCATCGTAATTCACTGTCGGCATTAACCGCTAGTAATCAAAGTGAAGAAAGTAACATTTTAGATTCAGTAAAGACTTCTTCTGATGCTAAAGATTGGTCATACGGGACTGAGGAACTACTAGATGCTTTACCCAGGCGTTGGACGCGCTCTTTGCTGTATTTACTGATTTGTTTTAGTGCGGTCGCCTTACCTTGGGTGATGTTTTCTAGAGTGGATGAGACGGGAAGTGCAAGAGGACGTATTGAACCCTTGGGAGCGACCCAAAGATTAGATGCTCAAGTTAGTGGAAACGTGACGGGGGTAAAGGTAAAAGAAGGAGATGCGGTCAAAGCAGGACAATTGCTGGTAGAACTGGACAGGGATGTATTGCAAACTGATTTGCAACAAGTAAAAGCGAAGTTAGATGGATTGGTAAATCGCTTAGCACAGCTAGATTTACTAAAAAATCAGTTGCAGATAGCAGTTCGTACTCAAGAGCAACAAAATAAATCCCAGGAATTAGAAAAACAGGCTCAAGTAAATCAAGTCCAGCAAAATTTGGATACGAAACAGAGCACCTATAATTTACAAAAATTGGAAAAACAAGCTTTAGTAGAACAGGCTAAGCAAAATGTAAATGCAACTCAAACTATCCGTAAAATAGCTTCAAATAGTTTGAAGAGAGATTTAAAAGAAGTCAAACGTTTTCAAAAACTACAACAGGATGGTGCTGTTCCGCAAGTTAAAGTTGTGGAATTAGAAAAAGCTGCTGAAGAAAGCCAACAATTATATTTTAAAGCGCAGGCTGACATCAAACAAGCAGAGTTACGCTTCCAAGAAGAAGGAAACCGTTATCAGGGAGTTATGCGTCAAGCCCAAGCAGATATTAAGCAAGCAAAATTGAGGCTTCAAGAGCAAGAAAGTAGCTATAAAAGTTTAGTTCATACAGGAGAATTGGCGATTTTAAAAAACCAGGAACAACTCAAAGATTTACAAGCACAAATTACGACTGTAAAATCAGAAATTAATCAAACAAAAAGCCAAATTAAATCTTTACTATTACAAATAGGACAAAGAATAGTGCGTTCGCCAGTAGATGGTGTAGTTTTTGATTTACCTATCAAAAAACCCGGTACGGTTGTTCAACCAGGTCAAGTAATTGCTCAAATTGCGCCCAAAAAGATTCCGTTAGTTTTGAAAGCTAATATACCAAGCCAACAAAGCGGTTTTTTAAAGCAAGGAAGTCTAGTTAAAATAAAATTTGATGCTTATCCATTTCAGGATTATGGAGTACTTTCAGGACGAGTGATTCGGGTTTCACCAGATTCCAAGTTAGTGGAAACTTCTCAAGGTAAAATAGAGACTTTTGAGTTAGATATTTCTCTTGATAAACCATATATCCAATCTGGAAATAAACGTATTCCTCTCACTCCAGGTCAAACTGCAACAGCAGAGGTAATTGTGCGTCAAAGACGTTTGATTGATTTTATTTTAGACCCATTTAAGAAGTTACAAAAAGGAGGATTAGAACTTTAGTAATTCTATCTTTAATTTTGAATTTTTAGGGTCATTGGTCTACTGTCAGCAATTAATCATTTGAATTATTTCATTTCCAAAAAGGAGGAATATCGTATCATGGCTGAATTTATCAATGTTTCTCGTGAAGATGTATTGTATCAACTGAAAATAAACTGCCAGATGTCTCAGTTATTAGATGCAGTTGCTACTCGTAAAGTTATTACAGATGCTATCCAAAAAGCAGGTATTAAAGTTGATAACCAAGAATTACAAAAAACAGCAGATAATCTGCGACTTGCGAACAAGCTAGTTAAAGCAGAAGATACGTGGGCTTGGTTGAAAAAAAATCATCTTACCTTGGAAGAATTTGAGCAATTGGCAGAAATTAATCTTCTGTCTGCTAAATTGGCTCATCATTTATTTGCAGACAAAATTGAACCATTCTTTTACGAACATCAACTGGATTATTTTGCGGCAGCTACCTATGAAGTTGTTTTAGAAGATGAAGATGTTGCTTGGGAAATATTTTATGCTCTATCGGAAGGTGAAATTAGTTTCCAAGATATTGCCCGTCAGCACATAAAAAACCCCGAAATCTGCCGCTCTGGTGGATATCGAGGAATTAAACTTCGTAGCAATTTTAAAGCAGAAATAGCTCCTGCGGTATTTGCTGCTAATCCTCCTCAGTTGTTAAAACCTATTACAACCACAAAAGGAGTACATTTGATTTTAGTTGAAGAAATCGTTCGTCCAAAATTAGATGATAATTTACGCTTGAAAATAATGGCTGATTTATTTTCTAATTGGTTAAAAGAAAAAATGTCCGAGATAGAAATTATTCCCCATATGGAATCAGATTCCTATATTCCAACAGTTCAAGAACTTCTAAAGCTAGGTTAAGATAACTAAAGGAATACTAATGCTTTCGGAAGCATCCCAATTTTTTACAAATGATTTGTAGTGGGACACATAAGCGACCTATTTGTGCCAGAAGCGGCTTACGCCGCGTACTACGAAAACGATAAATTTACACGGGATGCTCCCATGCTTTCTCACACGTAAGGTTTGTAGTTGCGCTTTAGCGCTCTTAATTACATATCAAATCGAAGAGGGCTGAAGCCCAACTACAAACTTTGAAAAGAGGGCTGAAGCCCAACTACAAACTTTGGTGAGTTTTATTTGGCAGAGCTAAATGCTAATGTATGTTATTTTGCAAGTTCATAAGCTATTAACATTGCTGTCCCTTTCAGGAAGCCTTCTTGTAAAATCTTCGCGATTTGTACCACGAATGCACCATAGCCTAAAACAAAAGCATCAAGTAAACCCATACCGCCATTTACAGCTTCTGATTCTGTATCAGCTAGTTCATTAATAAAAGAATTTGAGTTCATTTCCAAATCAGCAATTTGAATTCTAGACATGATATTTTCTCTCTCTAATTTGTATTATCTTGCAATGAAAATTGATTTGTCAGATATAGAACAAAAATCATGATTTGGGAAAGCGAATGCTGATAATATCGGCTTGCTTTCCCGAATTTTGACTTATGCAATATGCTTATGAAAGCAAATTATTTTGCCAAGTCATAAGCTACCAACATTGCTGTTCCTTTCAGAAAGCTGTTTTGTAAAATCTTAGAAATTTCTAGTGCAAATCCACCGTAACCCAAAACAAAAGCATCTAGCAAACCTAAACCACCGTTTACAGCTTCAGATTCGGTTTCAGCAACTTCGTTAATAAAAGAAATAGAGTTGATTTCCAAGTCGGTAATTTGAATTTTGGTCATGATATTTATACCTCTTTCCTTTTTTGTAGTTAAGCTTTTGTTTGCTTAGCTCTTGAATCTATATTGGACTATTTAAAGTTAAGAAGCAATAGCTAATAACAGTCGATTGGACGCAATCTCTGGTATTATGTCTCTATTGTTTTTATGATAAAAAATGCCTGTAAGTCTTGATAATTATTCTGTTATAAAAAAACTGACTAGGACATAATTCCACTATTTATGTCCTGACATTTTATTCCGAGATGCTTTTGCAAAATTGGGATGCCTTTGGTAAAGTTTGGATTAATGGTTGAGTTATGATGACGAACAAGAGTTTATTGAGCAAGAAATCAGGGAAAGCTTTTTGGAACTCTATGGTGCTGTAGCCAAAATTTCGATAACAGATGCTGTAATAACTAAGTAAGTTAGCGTTAAAAACACGACTATGTTTAGTTTTATAAATAAGCTCTAACTCAAGCTGAATCAAGCTTTTAGTTTCACTTTTGATTCCGTTACTATAGTTTGGTTTATTTCTACTCACCTACTTAGTCAATAAGCTGCAGTCAAATAAATATTAAATTAATGTTTCTAAGTCATTAATAGCTGAGTCACAGTATTCAAAATACGAGCGTGAAATTCCCAAGGTAGGTTATCAACAGATAAGCTTGCCAAACCCGTAACTCCATCAACAGCAAGACCTTGGTATACAATAGTTTCTAAAATTTTTAATTCCAAAGTTGGATTTAACACTGCAATAATTTCCGATTGCCATTCCGGACGTAACAAAGAAAGTGCAGCCAACAAACAATTCGCTCCCCAATTAGAAACACCGCAAACTATTAAATAATCACAAGTCGTGGAACAAGCAATTTTTTCTCCATGACGAATACTTTCGCGAATTATTTGTTTAGGTATATTTCCCATCCCGATTTCATTCCCTCCATCACCAATACCTATAGAGGTAATTTTTTGAGAATTAATTAAAGAATTAAATAATAAATGCAAAGGAGCAGTATGAGCAGTTATATCCTGTCCCCGCATATTGCGGATAATACCATCATCACCAGGTCCCGGTCTTTCTATGGAAATTATATGAGAAACAGGTTGTTTCATTGATTCCCAAAGTTTTAAAAGTGAAGTTATTGCTGAGGGATTTTCTTGAGATTCACTCACAGGTACAACATCAAATGTAATTTCTGTTGATACTCCTGCTGCAAAAACAGCACTTTTTACTGCTGCTAAACAAGGAGAGCCAGTCACAATTCTGACAGGTATTCCTAATTTATTTAGTCCAGCAGCTAACTGAGCACAACCAACAATTCCATCAGTTTCAGCCGCAGGGGGGTTATTATGAGGCAGAAAAAAACCTGTAACTATTGCCACATGGGGTAAAGGATGTTCAGCCAAAGAGCGAGCAGCACCTAAAATCCCTCCCCTTGCAGCATCTACCAAAGGTTGAATGTTTCTACCAACATCGGTTCCACAAATAGTTTCGATTTGTGCAATTTTTGTCAGAACTTCTTTGGAGTATTTAGGCATTTGTTGACTGTTGACGGTTGACTGTTGGCTGTTGACTGTTGACGGTCAACCGTCAACCATATCAGTAATAAACATATGTCCAGGAGCATGAGTAATGGCTATTTCTGGCTTTGCTTGCTTTAGGGCTGTTTGTGTCGTTACCCCACAAGCCCAAAATACCGGAATCTCCCCTTCTCGAATTGCGATCGCCTCACCAAAGTCAGGGGAATTTATGTCGTCAATACCGATTTGACTGCTATCTCCCAAATATACAGGTGTACCATGCGCTTTGGGGAAACGACTGGTAATTTCTACTGCACGAATCGCATCACCGGGAGTTAAAGGACGCATGGAAACAACTAAAGGACTAGAAAATACCCCAGCAGACACACAAGAAATATTTGTTTTGTACATTGGTACATTTTTATTTTCCTCAATATGCCTTACTGGTACGTCTGCATTAATCAACGCACTTTCAAAGGAAAAAGAACAACCAATTAAAAATGCGACAAAATCATCACGCCAAAATTCTTTAACATCAGTAACTTCCGCGACTAACTCCCCATGTTTAAATACATGGTAACGAGGTAAATCGGTTCTCAAATCTGCACCAGGAGCAACTATACGGGGTTCTGGGTCGCCAACTTCCGTAACATCCAACACAGGACAAGGTTTAGGATTACGGTGACAAAAGAGTAAAAAGTCAAACGCTAGAGATTTCGGTAAAACAACCAAATTCGCTTGCGTATACCCAGACGCAAAACCAGGAGTAGGGGATTTAAATTCACCCTGACGACAAAGCAGACGGACTTCTTGTGGAGTTAGGGATGGGTTCATTATGGGGAGTGGGGAGTGGGGAGTAGAGAGTGGGGAGTGGGGAGTGGCTAATTGACTAAACTAATCATTTCTGTGTCACCATTGATAATTTTATTTACGGAATTTTCTAAAAATCAGTGTATCTTTTTTTGAGATACTATAAGGCTTTGCTGATATAGACACAGCTATTGTTTCTGGACGACTAAAAATGTTACGACTTTATCATTTATTGCTTTTTGTTATTTTACTCGCTGTAGCACCCGTCGCAGCAAAATATGTTTTTCCTCAGCAAAGCAGTAACAGGAACTCACAAACCCAAACAGTAAAAACGGAACCAAAAACAAGTACATCTACTCACGAGAATATTTGGAAGAGTATCTTGGGTAAAAGTAAAACAGTACCAACTGGTTGGAGTGTTGCACCTTGTGAAGGAAATATACCTTTATTGTGCGTTGAATCTTCTGGACAACGCTTGGGTACAGTGGAACTAGGTATTTACTCTATAGAAAAGCAGCCTAATTTCCAAAAAATTTTAAAAAAAGCAGGTGTTCCTTCTGGCTCTCCAGTGGACTACGAAAAGTACCAACCTCAGGTATCAAAAGCACTTAATGAATGGGTGACTGATAATTACGCGACCTTATCCAAAGAGCGTCAAAACAGCTATGGGAAGCAAGTTACGTTCTCCGCTTACCCAATACAAAAAATACCAGTTGGTAAACTTCAGGGGGTTCGTTATGGTTTTGCAGGAGTAAAGCAACAAGGTGGTGTACAGGAACAACATTTTAGTTATGCAGCTTTTGACGGTAAAGCACTCTACGTAATTTCCACAGCCTTTGATGGAGCCTCTACAACTGGAAAATTTGAAAAATTAGAAAATTTAACCACTTTTGAACCCTACCTATCAGCAATAGTAGCCCAACTGAATTTACCTCGGTCGAAATAGGGGAGAACAATTCGCAATTCGCAATTCGCAATTCCCCATTCCCTATTCCCCACTCCCCACCCCCCACTCCCAATGAAATTAATTTGATGAAAAAGGGAAGACTATGATTACCTGAATTTTCTCAAGTTCATAGAAACAAGAGCCAATGCTAAAAAAATCTCTGCTTTCCTTGGTGATTTTACCCTGTTCCCTGCTTCCTTGGTTGGGGTTAGAAGTTCTTTTGAATACAAAAGCCAAAGCTTTACCTGGTCAAGGTACAGAGGACGTAGCAGCTTGGATTCAAGCACACCCAACTTTGCGTCCCAACAGTGGTGAGAAATTTCTAGTACAAAAAACAGATACTGCAGCTCAACGTTTTAGTTTTCAAGCGTCGGTCTTACCCCCAGGAAGGGTAACCTTTAGTAACGACCGCAGTAAAATTCGCAGCGAAAAGATTTCTATGTTCGATGCAATTAACGGCATGACATTTGAACGTCTTGCGGAATCTTTGCGAGTAGTATATGGGTTAGATATTCACCAAGATTTTAATCGCGCTCAAGTGGTATATAGTTATCCTAACCAAAGTGCAATTAATTCAGCACGCTTTGCTAGAACTCCCATTCGAGAGGCTTTACGTGGAGAACTACGTGTTGGTGTACGCTACGCTTACTGGATGGAAATAGCAAAACCACGGAATGGAAAGTCTTTTACTGGTCAGATGACGGTTTTTCTTAAAAACGATTTAGATAAACTCGAAGGAGAATTAAGAAATCGCTAGTTGACGGTTAACAGTTGACTGTTGACGGTTGACTTTTGACTGTTGACGGTTGACTATTCCCCACTCCCCACTCCCTATTCCCCACTCCCCACTGCCTTCAATGAATATTTTGCCAATGACCGGAAAAAATTCCTTCAGATGCAATCGCAATTCGTTGTAGGTCTTCCTTGAGTAGGGGTGGCCAGTCAACTCCTGCTCTAAGTCCTGCTGTGAATAATTGTTGAGACTTAATAGTTAACTGATATAAGGCGTTAGCTAATTGTCGGTCAATAGCAGTAGCGTCTTGATGACTAGCGAATAGTACTTTTAAAGCTAACAATATTGAGGTAATCTGACCAGGAACGGGTGGTTTACCTTGTCTGAGTCGCATTAACAAAGCATCCGGGTTTTCCTCGGAGGAAATTGTCTGGTCAATGATTAATTTATAAGCTATTTCATAATTCATCCTTACACCTTAATTCATGTTTTGCGTTACCCGCAATTAACTTTAAAATATATTTTTTCAGAAGCAGAAACTGATAAGTATGACTCTGGACAGAGAAAAATAATAGCTGTAAAAAAGTTACATTTCTAGAAGTTACATTTAACGTCTCCAGACGTTTACCGCAAAATTTTTCCAATCATATTATTTGCTTGAGAAGCATAAGAACCACCAAATAAGTTGAAATGATTAACAACGTGATACAAGTTATAAAGTGTCTTGCGTTGTTCGTACCCAGCATCTAATGGGAAAACTTCGTTATAACCTTGATAAAATCCTGGTGCAAATCCACCAAAAAGTTCTGTCATTGCAATATCAACTTCTCTGTCACCATAATAAGTTGCGGGGTCAAAAATTACAGGCTCACCATCTTTAGTAGAAGCTGCATTCCCTCCCCACAAGTCACCATGAACTAAAGAAGGTTGTACATCATGTCCTGCCAAAAGCTCCGGAATCGCAGCTAATAATTCTTGAGACTGAGGAAAATTTCCACCCCGTTTTTTTGCGAGTTGAAATTGGTAACCTAAGCGATGCTGAGCATAAAATTCTGCCCAATTTTCTGTCCAAATGTTAATTTGTGGAGTAGAACCGATAGTATTGTTCATTCTCCAGCCAAAATGGGGAGTGGGGAGTGGAGAGTGGGGAGTGGGGAATTGCGAATTGGAGCTGGCTTTGTGCATCATGGCTAAATTTCGTCCCATCGCTTCCCATGATTTGTTGTTACCAGAACCAAATTCTACCCATTCTAAAACTATGTAGCAGGAACTACCCGCTGTTCCCCAACAAATAGGTTTAGGTACGCGGATAGTAGCTGTATCGTACATATCTTGTAAACCTAATGCTTCTGCTTCAAACATGCTGACGAGTGAAGCTTGGTTGAGTTTGACAAAGTAAGTGCGCTTATTATCAGAGACTTGGTAACCTTGATTGATACAACCTCCACCAACACTGCGTTGTCGTGAAGATTGGAATTTATCACCAGTTACTTGGCTAATATGTGAGTCAATTTCGTTCCACATGATTTTGAATTGGTAATTGGTAATTGGTAATTGGTAATTGGTAATTGGTAACTGGTAATTGGTAATTGGTAATTGGTAATTGGTAATTGGTAATTGGGGATTGTATATTACCCATTCCCCATTCCCAATTCCCCATTATCCATTCCCTATTACCCATTCCCAATTACCCATTCCCCATTACCCATTACCCATTACCCATTCCCCATTACCCATTACCCGGTTTAATCACAACTACACCGTAAGCTTCAGGGGAAAGATATTTTTGTGCAGCTAATATAATGTCGTTTGCGTCAATGGCTTGAATTGTAGTTGCGTAATTAAATGCTGGTTCTAAGTCACCGACTAATGAATGATAGTAACCGTACAATCCGGCCCTGTCGCTGGGTGTTTCGTTAGCAAAAATAAATCTATTTGCTACCCGCTTTTGCATACGAGTGATTTCTGATTTTTTGACTAACTCTGTTTGGAATTGTCGGATGTGTTCAGCGATTGCTTCTTCAACTACGGGGATATTTTCTACTGGTAAATTGGCTGCAATATAAAATGTTCCTTGTAGGAGGTTTGTCATATTGCTTACGGAAATGGAACTGACTAATCCCCTTTCTTCCCGCAAATCTCTAATTAACCTGGATGTACGCCCTTGTCCTAAAATACCAGATAGTACATCTAGTGCGTAAGTTTCTGGTAGTTCGGTTAATCCTGGTACTCTCCACAGCATTAGTAAACGTGCTTGGGTAAGACTTTCGTCGGTGAATTCCCGTCGCACAATTTCGGTAAATGCTGGTTCGGGATGAAGAATTTTTCCTAAAGGGGGTGTTAATTGCTGGTTGCTTGAGTTTCTTGTAAATCCTTCAGCAATAATTTCGATTAGTTCTTCTGCTGGTAAGTTACCAACCGCTACAGCTGTGATTGATTTTGGCTGATACCAAGTTGCGTGGAAATCTCGCATTTGTTGCGGTTTGAGTTGAGAAATTACTGATTCGGGTCCTAAAACGGAGCGACGATAAGGTAATTTTTCAAATGCTGTTTCCATCGTTTTTGTAAAAATGCGACGACGGGGATTGTCTTCTGAACGACGAATTTCTTCTAATACTACCAAACGTTCCCGTTCAAAGGCATCGTCAGGAATAGTTGCGTTCATTACCACATCCACTTGTAAAGGCGCAAGCTTTGCAAAATCATCAGGAGCTGTGGTGATGTAATAATGGGTATAATCTTGGCTTGTGGCTGCGTTCGTTACAGCACCTCTTTGTTCTATGCGGCTTTCAAATTCTCCGCTCGCAAGACGCTGAGTCCCCTTGAAAATCATATGCTCTAAAAAGTGAGCCATACCATTAATATCATCGGATTCTGCAGTTGAGCCTACTGGAACCCATAAACTCAGGTTTACCGCTTCTACTGGCATTTGCTCAGCTATAATTGTCAAACCGTTGGGGAGGTGACATATCTTTGGGGCACAAAGACGAGGGGATTTCAGCAGGGTTGAGGTCATTGGTAGTCGTGGGGTGAAAAGCGCGTTACTTCTATTCTACCTGCGCTTTTTTGTCAGTACCGAAGTTGTTTTTGGTTAAAATATAGCCTTGCAATTTAATAGCCTTGCAATTTAAACGAATATGCCTTGAAATTTTCCGTTTTAGCGGGATTTGCAGTAAAAGTTAAGCGATTGCTACTTTCCTATAAATATAAGTTAAATCGACAATTGTTTCTTTTTTTTTGCGAATATTGCGATTTTTGCGAATATTGCGATTTTTGGATTATCGATATATAGTAAGAACAGAGAAAAAACTTGAATTTTATGGACTGTTTCTTGGGTCTTGCGCTTATCACAGGATGGGTATTTTGAATAATTCTTAGTAGGTATAAAACCATGTCCAAGAACTTGCTTATCACTATTGACTCTCAAGTAAATTGTTCTGGTGATTTAAAGAAAAAGCTTGAGCAAAATTACCAAACAGGTAAACACAAATTAGTTGGAGCAGATGGTACAGAATTACCCATTTCCGATGATGTGTTTCAAGTTTTGAAGAAAATCGTGCCAGCCCTGGAGAAGCGTCGAACAACAGTAACGATTTCGCCAACTGATGCTGAAATGACTACTCAACAAGCAGCAGATATTCTTAATGTTTCTCGCCCTTATCTGATAAAACTGCTGGACAATAATGAGATTCCTTATGTAAAAACAGGCAGCCATCGTCGGATTAAAGTAAAAGATGTAATGGATTACAAAGAAAAGAGAGATACTGAGTGTCGTAAATAGCTTGATGAGATGACTGAGATTATGCAAGAAAACGTGGATGGTTGTTGATTTTGTTGAAAATGAATGACGAGAGCGTGCAATTGTATCTGGGTGATTGTTATTTCTTGAAAGCCAAACTGTCTTAAAAGTTCATTTTTTGGACAGTTGGACAGTTTTGGGGTTGTTTTTCTAAAACTACTGAGAAGCCTTGTATAAGCCAGATGCAATTAATGTGGTCGGCAAGCGATTTTTGTACAGAAATGCACTATAAAAGTGGTTGAAAAAGCAGTAAAGAAATCTATCTTACTCGCTGTTAATGTGGTTTCAATTTTGAATAAATAGCAGCCTTGAGTGTTTATGGTGTATGGTCGCGTTCTTGTATTCTCGTTTTATGAACGGCTCCCAATTCACCGCATCCGTAGATTCAGGCAGCGGACGGGGGGCAATGACTACTCCTATGGTGTCGCGGTTGACAGTGTTGGCAATGTCTACATTACTGGAGATACCTCTGGTGCTTTGGCTGGAAGCAATGCTGGAAATGTTGATGCTTGGTTAGTCAAGTATCGTTAAATACCCTGTTTTTAAGTTTTCTTCAATGAAAAATTTACAGTCCTATCAAAATGTTTCCAAGCTCTCTATATCGTCGCTATAAAAGTTCAGTAAGCATCACATGCATAATTTTATTGTTGTTTAGTTTTTTTAGTTTTTTCGGCACAATAGCACTAAGCCACATATCCGAAGGATTGGTTACGAATAAAAACGTGAATGGGGTAGTCAGTATGACATCTTGTAACTCAAACAATAGTCATGTAATTGAAGTAGATGGAATTTGCTTTGAAACTTTAGTGCCAGAGCGAATGTATCGCCTTCCAAAATATGAGGAAGAAACCCCTATTCAATTTGGAGTACGCATTACTAATAACTCATCAACGCCCTACCGATTTGAATTACCTCGGTTTAAACCAGAAATATTAAATCCACATGGCAAACCCATTCAAATAGATTTCGCTAGAAATGCTACTAGGCGTACGGAAGAATATGACATTCCATTAATTAGCCCTGGAAAAAACTTGGATTATTTTATGGATGGCAAATTCAGTTGGTACAGCAGGGATTGTATTCGTCTTTCTGGTTATGGATTTTATGGAGGAATTTGGTCGTTTTACAACTTTAAGCCAAGTAAATATCAAATTCGGTTTACATACGAAAATCACAAGCAATTCAGAAAGATTTATGTAGATACAATAGGTGACTCCGAATATAACGATTTTTGGACAGGTAATATTACTACTCCATTGGCGAAATTACGCCTTAGATAAACATCAGAAGATTATCGAATCTACCAACTAAAATTTCTATTGCCAAAGTCAACTCATGCAGTGCATTTTTGAAAATTACACAAGAAAAAAATAAATATGAGAATTAAACACTTGCTAGTATGTTTTCTAGTAACACCACTTCCAGTTTTATTAACTTCACGTCCTGCTGACGCAATTAACTTAGTTTATACAAACCTTTTTCCTTCTTCTCCGAATTATCAACCTATAGCTAACTACAAGACCAATGTAGGTAACGATGGAATCCTAACAAGAGATTTTCTCACAAAAATTGCTCCTCCAAACACGAGGTCTAAGTTTTGGCGAGCTTTGAATTCATCTTATCCTGTTGGATGGGATTTTCGTAGAAGTGGTACTCCTGTATATGGAGATTTTCTGATTGATGAGTATAAAGTGTGTCCCCCTTTCAGTGATTGTGCTTCACTTTCAACTACAGGGTCTGTTGGAGCTAAACTCAATTTGGCTTATAGGCCAAACTTTACCTTCTCCCCAAACACTAGACAACCCGACCCAGATAGTGGTAGGGTGCGATGGATTCAATGGGTAAGAAGCAACCATCCTGTAAATGGCAGGCATGGTGATAAAGAAAGTATCATCGACATTGACATCACAAGTACTGGACGATTTCCTTACGACCCTGGAACTCCGTTTTACTATTCAAAAGTAGAATCCTTTAATCGACAAACTCCTTATAGATTTGACGATGCTCCTGCAAGAACTGATATTGGCTGGAATCATGATTGGATTGCGGAACTTTATCTAGCTGAGGAAATAACAAAACCAGGTAGCAATACGAGAAAAGTTTTAATTTAATGGGTCAACTACTACAATCGAATGTAAACGCTAGTACCATTTTCAAAGGACATCAACCAATTGGCTTGTATTCCCATCGCGGTCATTCTTCATTTGTACTAGCAGCAGTGGCAGTTATTACTCTTGTAGGTTGGCAGCGTTCGTGGATAAACACACGTCTTGCAGCAACTGCTGGTATCTTAATTATTCCAGCACTACTGTTTACCCAAACAAGAGCAGGACTCGGCGCTCTAATAGTGGGTATTGCCTATTTAATAGGTCGCAAGCATTATAAATTGTTAATCCCTGCTGCCCTAGCGAGCATATTAGTAATAACTATTACTACTACCACTCGACAACTTAATAACTTACCCATAATTAAACAAATTACATCAGACCGGGTGCATTTGTGGGAAATATCATCCCGTGGAGTTCAACACCGTCCTTTACTAGGGTGGGGTATGAATGGATTTGGCACTGCTTATCCTCATATACGGAGTAGCAAATTCATACCCAAAGTTACCCGTTTAGATGACTTTACTTTTGATTATTTAGACCAAGAGGGAGAAGTTAAGACCAACACTCTTATAACGGTTAAAGCGCATAATCTAATTTTAGACACAATTTTATCAGTAGGAATACTGGGGCTAGTGGCCTACCTTGCCCTGTTAGGATTTTGTATATGGCAAGTTATCAATTCTCCTTACCGTGGTATTGAGGCAGTTGTAGTTGCCTATCTCGTGTTTACTTTCACCTGGTTTGAGTGTGCCCAATTTACTCATATAGTTTGGTGGGCACTTAGTTTCTATGGGGTGTCCAATGTCCGTGATAAAGTCACATCTTAAATTAGCTGCGGTTCTATGCTCGCTATTTCTGTTGTCAAGCTGCACGCGCTTTGAAGCAGAATCACAACAATGGACACCACAAATGGAAGCAGATTGGAAACAGCGCTCAGCCGAGGCGATTGCAAAAGGAGCAGGCAGTAATTACGGAAACACAGCTTTTGAGAATGAGAAAAAATCATACCCCAAAGCAATGATTGATTTTCTTGCTGGCAACCGAGAAAAAGCAATTGCATTCCTAACTGCACCCGATGCAGATGCAAGTAGAAACAGTCATACATTAGGTATTGATTTTTATTCAAGCTTTACTCTCAAAAATCAAATCCGCAAATACTTCTACTTTGGTAAATATCTTGATAACTCTTATCGCCTTCGTATGAAGGAAGCAATGCGGATTTTGACTGAAGTAGACCCGCTCACTCGCCATTTTCCACAACCACGCCAATTTTGGGAACAGTCAAAAGATAACTGCAATACCTGGGTTGATTGTCGCAACACCGATAATTTAAAAGCAATGCGGAATGTTGCAGTATATTTGTTTGCAGAAGAAGCTGGTAACGAACAGACACGCCTAATTTATAAACAAAAACTCCAACGTGATATCCGCACCCTCTACCAAATTGGACAAGGTGAATGGGACTCTGAAAATTATTTGGGACACACCATAACTGCTTACATAAATCTATATGACTTTGCATTAGACCCAGAAGTAAAATCTCTTGCCAAAAACGCACTTGATTGGTTATTTACTAGTGGCGCATTAAAATATTGGCGTGGTGCATTTGGTGGACCATCTAAGCGCGATTCAAGTAAAGGTAACTGCGTCTGGTGTTCACTTGCTACTCATGAATTAGGATTGTACTTTGGCGATTCACCTATTACAAATTCTAAACCTTCTCCAGATGTAGTACATCTAATTACCAGCAGTTACCGTCCACCTGCAGCAGTTGTAGCATTAGCTAGAAAGGATTTTCCTAAACCAGTTGAATTGCTGAATTCCAAACCAACTTATGAAAACTGGAAACCAGGTAGTGACGATGCACCACAGTTCCACGAAACACTATATTTTGGTAATACCTTCCAGTTGGGTACATTAGCCAAAGGTTCTGGTGGTGACTGGAATGGTTTTAAATTAATGGCATACAACCAGCAACGCGGTGTTGATTATTTTATTGCTGCAACGGGATATGACCCAACTAAAATATCAACCAGTTCTATAGGTGGTGACAATGTAGCCCAATACCGCAATCTGGTAATTTGGCTTAACAACAAACCACAAGCTAATTTTCAATTTTTTCTACCCAAATCATCCCTATTAGAAACCATAAATGGTGTAACTTTCATTCGCTGCTCTAAAACATGGTTGGCGCTTACACCAATTAATTTAACAGTCGAGGGGATTAATACGAAAGCAACCCAAAAAATTAAAGAACATTACCCATCAGACCAAATTTTAACTGCAACAGGTACAAGGGGAACTGTTAGCGGATTTGCTTTAGAAGTTGGAGAAGAACTTTCCCACGGTAATTGGGAAGAGTTTAAACAGTCTGTAATAAAAAAATCGCGTGTCTCTTTAAACCAAATTAACAGTGGAATAGTTGAGTATCAAGGTGTTGCAGGCAAAGTCAAACTTCAACATACAGGTACGGGATTACCCAAAGTTTGGAGAAATGGACAATACCACAACTGGAAAAATCATTACGCTGTCTATCAAAGTGATTCGGGAACACTTGCACCAATTTATTTGGGGTGGAAGTCCGGTAAGCTACTTTTAGAAGCAGGTGGACACAAGTTTCAAAGTCAACTCAAATAGGGGCATATATAGCTGGTCAATATTAAATTTATTAACTGATTCTTGACAGGTTTCCCCTATTGCCCATGTAGTTAAATCAGTAAACGCGCAACTATGCACAGTCGGAGCTTTGTAAACCCTTGATTTTATTGGATTTTAATTTAAGAATTAAGAAACAAGATAAAATTTTTTCTTAATTGAAATTTTCGCTTAATAATTCCTGATTTTTGTTTGACTAAATAGCGAGTTTTATGAGAAGACTATATGTTCTGCTCTAGATAGGTGGTTGAGACTTGGGGATACCAATAAAATTACCTCACAGGCTGTGAAGACGGGAGGAACCATGCCCACCGTTTACCTCAAAACGCTCCGGGAGTCACATAGCGTGAATTTACGCGGACGCAGTTCCCGGTTTCAAAGCCAAATCAAAAATCTGTTGTGCGGTCAAATTAAAACCAGGGAGTGTAGGGGAGACAACTACATCATTCCCTCTAAACGTTGATTTTACGTATTCCCCGTCAATTAGCTCGCATACGAAGATAGTGGGTTGTTTTGGATAGCCAATAAAATCACGCCCTCCTAAAGCAGCATAATCTACAATCCAGTATTCAAGTATTCCCATACCTTCATAGTCCCTTAGCTTATCGTAATAGTCGTCCTGCCAATTGGTACTAACAACTTCTACTATTAATTTGACAGTTAGCGCGTTTTGGATAATTGACTCAACTTCCCACCGTGTCTCAGTACCAATAGTTTCTTCATCCAAAACAATTATGTCAGGTTCGTACCCAGACTTGTCGCGGTGTGGTTTTACAATCGATTCTCTGGGTATTGTCCAAATGTCGCCTTTCCCCATCTCTCTAATAGCTATAAGTAATCTTTCAACAAGAGAACCTGTTAATTTTGAATGCTTCCCCCTAGGTTTAGGCATCTCGATAATTACTCCATCATGCAATTCATACCGGAATTCTGAGTTTTCTGGATACCATTCGATAAATTCATCGAAGGTATATAGTTTTGGTTCGGTTTGTTCTTG
Source organism: Scytonematopsis contorta HA4267-MV1 (assembly GCA_019359035.1). GTDB lineage: Bacteria > Cyanobacteriota > Cyanobacteriia > Cyanobacteriales > Nostocaceae > Scytonematopsis > Scytonematopsis contorta. The sequence goes on from JAHHIC010000059.1 coordinate 68,465, forward strand.
TGCTTGTGTTTGGGCAATTGTCATAGTTACAACCTCCACATATATTTGACTTTTTCTTTCATATATTTTTAGTCCTCTTTAGAGGACTTTAGCTTTTAGACAGGGATTTTAATCCCTGGCTATTTGGGGGCTATCTGGTGGATATATGGCGATATCTGGGGGTTTATCTGGGGGTCGGTTTTTTTAATTCAGTTTCCGGCTTTTTCTCCGGTTTCGCTTCTTCCTGTTTTGGAGTTTCCTCTACTAGTTCCTGCTTAACTTCTTCCTGTTTTAGAGTTTCCTCAACAGCTTCCGATTTAATTTCTTCCTGCTGTGGTAAAACTGTTGCTGAAACTTCCTCAGCTAACAGTTCAGGTTCCTCAGTGATACCATACATCGAGTTATACAACTTAACATATTGTCTCGCTGACTGATACCAACTAAAGTCCTGAGTCATAGCACGTTTTTGTAACTCTTCCCACTGGGGTTTATAACGGAAGCCTTCCCAAGCTCGCACTAAACAGGTATATAAATCTAAAGGTTCGTACCTATCAAAACAATAGCCAGTACCAGCGTGATTCATCGGGTCATGGTGGAATACGGTATCCACTAATCCCCCTGTACGACGAACAACAGGGATACAGCCATAACGCAATGCTAGCATTTGACTAATTCCGCAGGGTTCAAAACGACTTGGCATTAAAAAAGCGTCGGAACCTGCGTAGATACGACGAGCGAGGGAATCATTATAAAGTAAATAAGTTGCCACACGTCCTGGAAAACGCGATGCTAATTGCCAAAGTTGAGTTTCATAATTTCTATCTCCCGTTCCCAATATGACAAATTGAGCATCAGTGTATGATAAAAATCTATCGAGAATATTCATCACCAAATCAATGCCTTTTTGTTCCACCAACCGGGAGACTATACCTATTAAAAATGCATTGCTATTGACTTCTAAACCAACTTCTTCTTGTAATGCGGATTTATTAGCTTTACGTTTTTCTAAAGTATCTACAGTAAATGTTTGGGCTATATATTTATCGGTTGCAGGGTCATAAACTTCTGTGTCGATACCGTTGATGATACCTGATAATTTACCGCTGATAAAAGACATCAACCCTTCTAATTTTTCGCCATAAGCTGGGGTTTTTATTTGTTCTGCATAAGTAGGCGAAACTGTGTTAACTCTATCCGCATATTGTACTGCTGCTGCCATTGTGTTATGTCCCTGCATATACCAAGGACACCAAGTAATTTTCTCTAGGAACCAACGCCACGGTCCTTGATATGCCAAGTTATGAATTGTAAATACGGTGGTAATATCTGGTGATTGATTCATCCACACAGGTAGCATTCCTGTGTGCCAATCGTGACAATGAATAATCTCTGGCTTCCAGTAATTCCAACAAAACTCAGCCGCTCCATTAGAAAATAAGGTGAAGCGCCAATCTTCATCATCCCCTGAGTAAATACGACGGGGCATAAAAGAAGGATGTCCAAATAAATACAGAGGAACATCAGTACCTGGTAAGACAGATTCGTAGACAGCAAAATTCTGGAACATTGCATATCCATGCCATACAGGGTCATGGGGAATTTCCATTTTGTCAGGTAAAAAGCCGTAATAAGGCATAAAAATTCTGACATCATGCCCCATTTTTCTCAGGAATTTGGGTAGCGCTCCTACCACATCCCCCATTCCTCCAACTTTGGCTATAGGTGCTGCTTCCGCTGCAACGAATAAAATTCGCATGGTATTTTTGTGTTCCCTGTCTGGCTTTTTTTCCGAATCTGGCTTCAACGAAATTCAATAGCTGCCAACATTAGGTTATCAACTTTTGGGTGAAACAATTTCAGGTTTTAGGTTAAAAATCCAAAATCGTTTGACATAAAAGCAAATAACCCAATGTTGACAGCTTAGTTAACAGGTTCTATTTAAGCACATTTACCAACGCACTATCTTTAAGCAACAGGACGAACTTCAGCGAAGATTTGCTGCAAAATTTCCTGCGCTCCTTTTTTCTTCATTCGTTGAGCCAACTCCTTGCCTATTTCTTCCGCGTCCGCAACAGTACCAGTAACGATATCTTTTACCACTTTTTGACCATCAACACTGGCAACAATACCTGTTAATGTCAAATTTAGTCCGTTTAATTCTGTAAATACACCTATAGGTACTTGACAACCTCCTTCTAGTTCTCGTAGGAAAGAACGCTCTGCTAGACAACGGTCGCGGGTTGGTGCGTGTTCGATTACTTTGAGTAGGGATATTAATTCTAAGTCGTCACCACGGCATTCTATACCCAGCGCTCCTTGTCCAACAGCATGGAGAGAAATTTCTTTGGGTAATACTTGATGAACGCGGTTACCCATACCCAAACGCTCTAAACCAGCGACGGCTAGAATTAAAGCATCGTATTCACCTGCATCCAACTTAGCTAGACGAGTGTTAAGGTTACCCCGAACGTCTTTAAAAGTGAGATGGGGGAAGTGGTGTCTCAATTGTGCTAAACGTCGCAAAGAAGAAGTACCAACAACCGCTCCTGGTGGTAAGGTATCGATTTGCTGACCGATGAATTTTTCATGAAGAACCAAAGCATCCGCTGGGTTTTCTCGTTCGGTAACAACTCCCAATACCAAACCAGATGGTAAGCGTGTGGGCAAATCTTTTAGCGAGTGAACAGCAAAATCTATCTCCCGCTCAAGCATCCCCATTTCCAATTCTTTGGTAAATAGCCCTTTATCACCAATTTTCGCCAAGGCAACATCCAAAATTTTGTCTCCTTGGGTGGCCATGGTGTGGACTTCAAAATTAATATCAGGGAAACTTTTCTGAAGTTGTTCTCTAACCCAATACGTTTGAACGAGAGCCAGTTGGCTTTTGCGAGAACCGATGCGAATGGTACGGGTTGGTGTGGGCACAGCTACTGTCATAAAACTATTTGTCAAAGCAGGAGATTAATTGACTGGATCTAGACTACCGCAGAGGGAGACAATTCGGAATTGTAAGCGCGATTAAAAGTCAAGTTTATTATTTACAATTCTTTACTTTCTGCGGGAAGTAATTGTAATAATTATGTTGTAAGCTTACGAAAGAGAAGTATCTTGCACGTACTGTTGCTATTTTTGAGTACGCTTTTTGGTGACTATTTAGTAGGCAACCAAAACAAGTGGTTGCAAGGTAGTCAAAGTAATAAAAAGCAGTAAAAAGCGGCGAATTCTACAGAAGAATTACCTGGCAATTAACAAAATAAATATATCATAAATATGTTTCCTTTGCTACAAGAAAACTATATTATTACTATTGAGTAAATTAAGTTTTGTGAATTATTTAATTGTTTAAAAGCATATTTTCAATTAATTACTGAAAACATGAAATAAAAGTTTATCTTCTTGAGTTGGACCGTAGCAAACCTGAAAACCCCACTCTCAAACAAAAGAGAACCCCACCCCCAACCCCCTCCCCGCAAGCGGGGAGGGGGCTACGATTGGTGTAAAAATAAATAAAATACTCGCTAGAACACAAAAATAGACTATTTCTGCGTTTTTTCGTAGCCCCCTCCCCGTAAACGGGGAGGGGGTTGGGGGTGGGGTTTTCTTTGGGTTCAATTATTACTATATGAAATAATTATAAATCGGCTAAGAGTTTAAATTTTACGTGAAATTTATTGCTAAATTTATAAGGCTACGTAAGGTAAATAAACGACATTACAAAACAAAAAAATCCGTACATAATGGGAGGATAGGTTTTGTTTTTTGTCATGAACCAGTCTCCTAACTCCACCAACCCCGGATTGTCTTCCCCCAAATTATCTTCCGAAGTCAACTCCGAAAATTCACAACAACCCATTACCACAGGAACTGTCACAGGAACTGGAAACGTCAATCCACCTGTGTCAAATCAACCAATATATTCGCAAATTCCTACCCAGCAAATTCAAGCACCTCAGACGGTATCCCAAACACTACCCCAGACTGGCACAACAATTCAACCTCAACAGCGACAGGGGTTGCTTTTTGTACTCGCTGCGGTACTGACTGGGACTACACTATTGCTGGGAGTAGGAGTATATACATTATTAAAAACCGTTGATAGCACCACTGTTGATAATGCTAAGACACCACAACAAAAACAAGTTACACAAAATGATATATCAAGCGAAGCACCTGTAGAAACATTAGCACCACCAACATCAACAGAGCTTTCCCCACAACAAACAGCAACAGAATCATTAACACAACAAGATTCTCAAGTAGTAGCAAAACCTCGCACCCAAAAATACCAACCAGAAAAAAATCTGGGTGGAGTAAATTGGCGAGCTAGAGATTTGCGGGGAATGAGTTTACGGAATGTAGATTTAGGCGGTGCAAATCTGGAAACAGCTAACTTGAGTGGAGTTGATTTGAGTGGAGCAAAATTAGGTGGTGCAAACCTAGCCAAAGCCAATTTGAGAAACGCCAATTTAAGCGGAGCCGATTTGCGGGGTGCTAATTTAGGAAACGCCAACCTCACAGGAGCAAATTTAAACCGCACTTTACTCGACGGTGCTAACTTGAATGGCACAAAAATGCCTTGACTGTTGACTGTTGACTGTTGACTGTTGACTGTTGACTGTTTTTAAGCTAAATTTCATAACTTTTTACTCAAAACCTCTTTATTCCCAATTCCCCACTACCCTATTCTCCACTCCCCTATTCCCCACTCCCCACTCCCCACTCCCCTTTATCTTTGCTATAACTGTGGCTGAGTCAAGACTTAGTATCAAGTAAGACATATAGTCAAGCCAACTATGAAAAGCCTAGTTATAGCCACGACAGCATTTTTAACGACAATCAGCTTAGGTCAAGCAGCACTAGCAAGTAATTCTGAACACGTTCGACAGTTATTGGCAACAAAAGAATGTCAAAACTGTAACTTAAGTGGTGCGGGTTTGGTTTTGGCTGATTTATCAGGTGCGAATCTCGCTGGAGCAAATCTCGTCGGAGCAAATCTCAGTCGCGCTAATTTGACTGGTGCGGATTTAAGAGGTGCTAATTTAAGCAGCGCGAGTTTATTTGGTGCAAACCTCAGTGGTGCTAAGCTAAGTGGGGCGACTTTGTTGGGTACTGATTTAAGAAATACTTATTTGTTTAATGCCGATTTGGCTGATGTTGACCTTAATGGCTCGAATTACGAAGGTGCAACGGGGATACCCACAAGATTTGCTAATCCCGAAAAATTTTATGCTTTGGGAGTTGCGGAAGCACAAAAGGGCAATCAACAACCAGCGGTTGAATATTTTACCCAAGCGATTTCGATGAAACCTGATTATGCGGCTGCGTATCTAGCTCGTGGTGTCGCTCGCTATCAAATATTAGACCGAGAGGGTGCTTTTAAGGATGCCCAAATGGCAGAAAGATTATATAAAATGCAAAATGACGGTGATGGAACTCTGGTAGCAACGGCTTTTATGAAAGAGTTACAAACACCCTATGATGCTACGGTTGATGTCGGAAAACCAAGTTTCATGGATTTTGTTGGTAGTGTGGGTTCGCTATTACTGCAATTCTTCCCCTTTTAATATACACTCACTTGAAATCTACTCAAATATATCGGGCGGGCAGGGATGCCCACCCCACAACCCATTCCCCACTACCCATTCCCCACAACCCATTCCCCACAACCCATTCCCCACTACCCATTCCCCACTACCCATTCCCCACTACCCATTCCCCACTACCCATTCCCCACTACCCATTCCCCACTACCCACCTTTACTTCGTGGGCAAAATTTTGTCTTCGGGAAAACTCGAATGGACCAGCAATTGAACCCCATACACGCTCATCGGTTTCTGGGTGTCTACCCCGGTCGAGACTTAAAAATTTATTTGCGTCGATTTCAAATTCGTTATCTAAATAGGTGTTTTCACCATCACGAACAACGATACAGCATTTACCTGGTTCAACTCGACCCTTGAAACTTTGACCCGTCCACTCTACAATCATGTTGCATCCCGGCATTTTTTCCAACTGGTCAACAGTCAAATTTTTTAGGCGTTCTGTATCGCGAGATGCACCATAGTATTTTTGTTCATCTTTTAGGGTGTAATGCTCGATAACTATATGGTCTTCCTCTACCATCAACTTCATTACCCGCATTCGGTATGGTTGATTTAGCATAAAGTCATAAGCCTGTTCCAAAAATAAACCTACCCCAGACAATACTTCAAAAGGCAGAGGTCGGATACACACACGAATATGAGCAAAGAAAGGGGGATTCTCAAATGCTTGCTCTTGATTGCTAAAATCTGCTGCCATCCAGCGAGTTAAGGTTGCTATATCTGTAGAATGTGTCATTATAGCGAATTTTGGATTTAGAATTTTGGATTTTAATTTGATAGAACTAAGCTACCCGGTACTAAATACCTAGTGTTTGGCAGCTTGTTTTTATCTTTACATATTAAAAATGTTATTACACAAGTGTTTTTAGGTGAGTACTTGTTCTTTATTATGGAGAATTTTTTACAGACATACGTCATCATTTATAGAGTTATGAGTTATTAAACAGTCACAAGTCAGTCACAAGTCACCAATTACCAATTACCAGTTACCAGTCACCTAACGAGGAATATTACTGATGCGAAAGGGTTTAAAAAGTTTAAATATTATATTTACTGCTTATATTTTGTGCTTAGCCTGTAGTTCTGGGGTGTTAGCAGATAGCAAAAAGCCTACTAAACCTGATAAATTCCCTCCAAATCCACTGGAAATTACTACTCCAGACCAACTTTTGCCACGTTCACCCAAGGATAAAACTCCATTAACTCCCGAAGAAAGACAAAGATTACAGTTAGCGCTGGACGAATTGAACCAACAAGCTGCAACTCAATTGCAATCTGGTAACAAAACTGGAGCATTTGATACTTGGAATCGAGAATTACGCTTGCGTAAGTTTTTGGGACCATTGGCTGAGGTGCAAGCGCTGACAAGAGTAGGTGAAATCGCTTGGAGAGAAAACGAACGGCAGCAGGTGCAATATATTACTCAGCGTTTAGAAAAAATCCAAAAATCGGCACAATCGCAACAAATCCCTGAGTTACCACTTCTGCAAGCTCTAGGTCAAGCTTACCAAAAAGTTAGGTCTCTTAAGCCAGCACTACAAGTTTACGACCAAATTTTAGGTATAGCTCGTTCGTCACGGGATGCAGCAGGTGAGTTAGATGCTTTGAATGCTATTGCGAAATTAAACTTGGATTGGTTTGATTATCCCAAAGCTGCAGTAGCTTATGAGCAATTGCTAAGTTTAGCGAATTCTAGCTCTGATAGTGTTAGCCAGGTAAACTACCTGCAACAACTAGCTTATATTTACACGCAAACAAAACAACATCAGCAATCTGTGAATGTACGCTCTAAGTTAGCGGATTTTTATCTGAAAGAGAATAATTTAGTTCAGTTAGCAACATTAAAATTAGAAATAGGCTTAGATTACGAAGCGTTGGGAAAAGAAAATCCTAATGTACTGCAAGAAGCTTTCAAAAGCTATCAAGAAGCATACCAGATGGCTTGGGGATTACAACAATACGTAACTTCTAGCGAAGCTTTACGGAGAATTGTTGCACTGTATCGTAACCAAGGACAAATTCAGGAAGCTTTACAAACGAGCGAAATTTTACTAAAAACAGAAGAGTTCGCAGCCAATTCTTATGGTTTAATGAGTGCTTATGACCTGATAGGGCAAATATATTTAGACCGTAAAGACAATCAACAAGCACTAACAGCTTTTCAAAAAGGTTTGGAATTAGCTAACCAGTTAAACCATAACCAAGAATATTTTAATCAACAAATTGCGAAAGCCTCTAAATCATGAACCTAACCCCCCTACCCCCCTTCCCTATAGCGGGAAGGGGGGAAATTAAAGAGGGAAGGGGGGAATAATAAAATAATTCTCTTCTCTTGTTCCCCTTACCTCGTAGGGAAGGGGTTAGGAGTTAGGTTCTTCCCACGATTTCGTAGAGTTTGTCTTCAAATTTTTGCATACAAACAGGCCAATCGTATTCCATAATTAAATTGCGAGCTTGTCGAGACATTTCAGCCTTGAGAGTGGGATTTTGCAAAATGGAAACTACTTTATCAGCAAAATCAGCCGGATTATTCGGTTCTGCTAAAAAGCCATTCACTCCAGGGCTTATCTGTTCTACAGTAGAAGTCGCTTTAACAGCAACAACCGGAGTTCCAGATGCTAAAGCTTCGTTAGTTGTGGTGCAGAAATTTTCTGTGACAGAAGGGTTAACAAATATATCAGCTTGAGCATACCAACCTAACAATTCATTCCCATAAGACTCTCCCCAAACCGTAACATCGGATGCAAATTTTTTAGCTCGATGACGAATTTCTTCTTCTTGGGGACCCCCACCAACAATTACTAAATGGACATTGGGGATTTTTGCAGCGATGAGAGGAAATGCATCAAACAAATCGACAACGCTCTTTTCTGCTGCGATACGTCCGACAAACAAAATAGTTGGTCGATTATCGTTAGGAATTGGGTTATGAGCAATATTTTTAGGATGAAATTTTTGGCAATCTATCCCTTGATAAGGTAAGTATTCGCTACGCTGAGAATTTAAACTTTGATATCTAGCAAGTTGCTGTCGTGAAGGGAAAAAATTCACATCATAAACTTCGCTGGACTGCTTAACTAAAGCAGGAATAATAGGACGTAAAAGGCTAAATATTTGATTGCCTAAATAGTATTTAAGGTAAGAAACAATATCAGTATGAAACAGAGATATTGTTGGTGTTCCGGTAAGTTTAGCATATTCGCTAGCCAAAGGACGACCATAACCTTGTAAGTAGCATGAGTAAACACCTCGCATTTGTGGAGCTTCTTCAACAACTACAATATCAGGTTTAAACTGTTCAAGTAATTCAGTATCACTCCAATGTTTATAACTTAAAGGCTGAGGAAGAGATTTATAAAATATTAAGGGTTCAGTGGGGAATTGATATGAGGAAAATTTACTAAAAGCCTTAAGTTCATCTAATCCCGGCATTGCTCGACTAGCTACTTTTTTAGGAAATTTGTCGTTAAATTCCGGATGAATTAGAAAAACTTCATGTCCTTGTTCTAATAACCAACGTACTCGTTGATGTACTGCGATAGAAACTCCTGCTAAAAAAGGAGCGTATAAGCTTGTAATAATGGCTACGCGAAGAGATGTTTTTTTCATGGATGAAGCGATTTTAATGAAAATAAAAATAATTATTTGACTCTAACTATAACTGAAGTATATGTGAGAAAATTTCCTTTTGCAATAATTTTTTTAATTATCAAAATAAATAGATATGAAGTATATTTACGGTCTAATTGTTACAGAAATTTCTATATTTTGTTGTAAGCAATTAAAGCAAGATTAAACCCAATCGCACACCAACAGTAACAGCTTCAGTGCGCGTAGAAACACTTAATTTTTGAAAAACAGAAGAAAGATGAAATTTTACAGTATGCTCTGAAATATTTAAACTTTTAGCGATTGACTTATTTCCCATTCCAGAGCCAAGCATTTCTAAAACTTCAATTTCTCGTGGTGTCAACGCTTCGGTCGGTGGAATTAAAACTTTTTGCTTTCCTGTTGTTTCTAATAAAGTAAGTGTGTACTCGATAGCATCGGGGTCTAAAACTATCAAACCCGAAGTTACTGCTTCTATTGCTGCTATAATTTCTGACTCTGTGCTGCTTTCTTTCAAAATACCTTTAACACCTGCACGTAACGCGATACCTAAAGGTATGTCTTCTAGTTCATCAGTTAGTAAAATGATATTTGACGAATATTCTTCTTGTTGTAGTTGCAACAATTTATCCCAAACTGATGCTTGGGAGTTACCGCTTAAATCTAATAAGATTACATCTGGCTGTAGTTGCTCAATTTCTCCGGTATCTAAATTTGATGTGTTACCTACTACTATTATTTGAGATATTTGAGAATTTGTTAGTAATGCTGACAAACCAGCGCGGACAACAGGAGAAGTTGCAACAATTAATACCCGAATCATAAAATCTTCTACATAAAATAACCCTGTAGAGACCGGGTTAATACGGTCTCTACATTTATGAACCTATTCTCTGAGGGGTTTTTCACCGACGACTATTGTGAATTCGACTAATGCACCACCTCGCACAACTTGTACGTTTACGCTTTTTCCTACAAGTTCTCCACTGTTGAGTTGCATCAATACATCACCTACGCCATTTACAGGTGCATTATCAAAAGTTACCAATACATCACCAATTAATACACCAGCATTATCTGCAGCACTATTTGGCTCAACGTTGACTACGATAACTCCGTTACTGGAAGTTAAATTGAGTGAGGTTTGCAAATTTTTTGGTAAACGTACTGGTTGCATCCCCACCCCCAGATAACCACGTGTAATACGTCCTTTTGCGAGCAGTTGGTCAACCACTCGGTTTACAGTGGAAGCTGGTATCGTCAAAGCTGTACCGCGTCGTCCGGTTGTGTTCATACCTACAACATTACCTGCGGCATCTACGAGGGAACCTCCCGCAAAGCCTCGATAAAGTGTAATATCTGGACGAATGAATTGGTCTATTTTACCACCGCTCATGCTGCGCCAAGCACCAGTAACTATGCTCACCACACCCATCGCACTTCTTAAGTCACCTTCACTACTTCTTGCTAATCCTAGTACTAAATGACCGACTTTAAGTGTTGTCGCATCACCAATGTTTGCCACAGTTACTCCAGATATATCTGTATTTTGTAATTGAAAAACAGCAACATCAGTACTGGAGTCATGACCGACTAGGGTTACTGGTACATTACTTCCATCCGCAATGGTAACAGTTATATCTTCATAACTTTGGAGTGATTCGTCTGAGGTAACAATGATACCCTGACGCCAGTGAATACCGCTAGGTGAAACACGTTTACCAGCATTAACAGCGACTACTGCGTTTCCTGTTTGTTCTACTATTTCGGCTAGATTGTTGGACAGAGCGAGTAAGGAGGACATTCTCTTTTTTCTCCAGGGAATAACAATTCGCAATTCGCAATTGGGTAAAGACTTTAAATTTACGGTCTCGACTGTAAATTTATGGTGGCTTTTTATCCCGACTAACGACATCGGAAAGATGGGTGGTATTTATCCTGGAAAAATGGGTAGGTTTATGAGTAAGTTTATGGGTAAGTTCAAATACTCACTCAAGGAGCAGTGAAAACATTTAAGGCTAGTGCTTTAACCTCATATTCTGCAATCACTTGTGGCTCATCTTCATACCACAAACGAATTTCCTCTAAAGCTTCTCTGCTGTTATCCGAAGAGTGAACCAAATTATCTAACAAAAAAGTTGGTTTTCTTAAGGCTAGTCTTCTGATGTGATGTTTTTGAGTTTTGCAAATATCTGATGGACCGATTACTTCTTTTTTCAAAAAGTCACCGAAAGAGTACTGATATTTATCAATGCTAATATCATACTCGTATTCCAGTATAAAGCATTGCATAAGTCTATTTTTAAAATAATTAGTAATAATTGGATACCATAGGGATGCTTTAGAGGCTTTGTAGTGTTCTAATATTTTGTTTTTAAGCATCAGTACAGATTTCCTCTTGTGCTTAATATAACCATAGTGTGCGAACTCTTGAATAATAAAATTACTCAGTTCTAAATCATTAGCAGCAGCAGGCTTAAGCATGATGAAAATAAATTCACCTGGTTTTGGTGACATAGCCTTCAGACTCAGATATTTTTGTGAAATAACTATATTTCTAGTATACTTCCGACCGCTTTTTTTTCAGAGGTAAATAAGCTTATTAAGTTAAATGTAAATAATTTAATTATTTAATCCCATGTGTTAATCATCTGCAAATTGACAAAAATAACGGAGTGGTAAAAAATAAGACTAAATAGTAACTGTAATTATACCTCTTTTGAAATAGCGAGCAAGATGCTCGCACTACGATTCTAATTTGGTGCTTGCAGTATTTTAGCTAGTTCAGCTAAAAATTCTTTTTCTTCTTCAGAAATTTCACCATCAGCTAGTGCTAAATCACTACAAGTATTTAAAAGCTGACTTTTCATTTCGTCGCTTCCAATACGACTGTTAATATCTTCTAATAATACTCTGATTTTTTGTTTATCAGTAATTGCATTTCTAATTTTTGGAAATGTTTTGGCTAAAAATTGCTCTTTTGATACCCCTGATTCCCAAGTTATATTATCTAAATACTCATTAATCATATCCTCTTCTGCTACCTTTAATGATTTATCACTATACATAGTAATAATCATCAATTCAATCACTGCTTCTCGTTCGCTTTGTTTCGTATCCTTTTTGACGATAGCTTGAAACAAGGAATTTAGCTTTTGAAACATAATTTCTCCTAATGTGTTCTAGTAGCAGGTGATTATTACTACAACACAGTAGCCTTTGATTTCGTAAATTTAAAGTCAAAATGTGACTAAATATTTGTTTTTTCGGTTGCTAAATTAATTGCAACTTGCAACACATTTTTAGCGGTTTGGAAGTCCACACTACTAAATACGCGAATACCGTAGTAATAAATTATTTATATCTTGTTTCCTGTTTAGGTTAATAGGGAAACGTAATGCAGTAACGCCAAAATATGTTTTCACCTTTACAATTAAAGTTGAATCGCTCCACTTATAAGACTGAATTTGCTTCCATCGCGTTAATCCCATTGGAGTTAAAATACCTTTTTCTGTAAGCGAAAGTCTATTAGTAAATCCAAAAAGAAAAAACCAGCAAGCACCTAACACAGATGAGATAGTTTGTAGTAATTCTTCACGTCCAAAACTTTGAGAGTTAACCACAGATGTAATTACCGGAAATATCATAACCGCAGCGAAAAAAATTCCTAAATTTAATTGTAATACCCTCTTATCTTCACCAAGATTTAACAATAATTCACCAGCCTGTTTTTGGCTCCAAAACAAGTTGATGATTAAATATAACCATATAGGAATTAACATTACATAGATAGTATTAATATGTGGTGCCATACTTTATTCCAATGATGACTATAAGTGATTATAGATAATTATAAATACGTTATTAACCCTTACCTAAATTCTATATTAAAACCAAAAATCGTAGCCCCCTCCCCCCAAGGGGGGAGGGGGTTCTGGAGTTATTTGTTAAATTTGTAGCAAACCCTCAGGCATCACAGTTAAAATCGTTCGTCGCTGCAAGCCCTCTCGGTATAATATTTCATTTGCTGCCAACACTCCACTACTAACTGCTCGTTCCATTAAACCGCATGGAAAAGGCATCTTTACCCAGTCACCAGCAAAAATTAAATTTCCAATACTGGTATTAGTTTCTGGTCTATCAACATAGCTATTAGGTGGATATCCTGAAAAATTCTTTTGATTTACTAGTTCCCGATGTAGAACTTTTGCTTGCTTTAACTCAGGAACAATTTCATAGAGTTCTTGCTCAAAAGTTGTTAACAAAGCTTCTTGGGTAGGAAATTCTTTTTCCTTATAGCAGTAAGCATGTAATTCTATCACACTACCACCTGTACGAGTTGCCCAATCAATAAATTGTGTTTGAATGCGGTGATAAAGTGTAATACTGTCAGTTAACTTATAGCCAGATAAAGAAGTAAAATTACTATGTCCCCAAAGAAAATCGCGGTCAAACCAAAAACGACAGACAGCAAATGGGTCAGCCACAGCTAATTCTTCAATTTTTTGCTTATAAGATGCATTTACATCTCCATTTATGCGCTTAAATAATTGTTGTACACCTGGAACATCTGTAGCGAAAACATAATAATCTGCTTTGATAGTTTTTGCTAATGATTCTTTCGGATTAACAGCGGCTAATTGTAAATCTTGTTCTTGACTACTGACAATATCAAAAGTAGCTAAATTTCTTTGTGCTGGTCCTTTTAAAACTTTACCATCGGCATCAAACATTGCTCCATGACAAGGACAGTGAAATTTGCCATCTTCTGACATTTTTACTGTACAACCTTGGTGAGTACAGGTAAGGGAAACAGCTTTTTTACTACCATTAAATACGGCATATACATTATCTGCTGCACCATAATATTCCCAACTACTAGCATTGTCACTATCACTAACAATTGGATTGCGTGTTACCCAGAAAGGAACATTATTTGTGTTGTCACCTACATAGTAACTAACAGAATCAATAATACCTTCTTTGGCTTGAATTTCGCTGACTGTTGCACTAGTGATAATTTGGTTTCCTTTACTTTTAATTGACCGAGCAATAGGTTGTACCAAAGAAGTACCCATATCATCTACGGTACCATTAAAAGCTAATCCTTCTGGGTTCCCAAAAAAATAAAAGTGGAAGAACTGCAATAATTCAGCAACGCTCATTACATCAGGAGCATTTAAACTGGATTTAGCAAAAGGAAGAAAATATAAATCATATAATCCCTGTGGAAAATCTACCTCTACCCAGTCAGCAACTGATAGATTATCTAAATTTCGGTAAATCTGTTCTCGTTCAAAACCACCAATAGCTTGAAAAACTTGTAAATGTTTTAGCTTGGTTAAGTTAATTCCCCATTTAAAACGATTCGGAGAAGCGACAGCTAAATCAACAATATTCCAAGGAAATGAGGAACTACTAGGACGAAATACTTCTGGCTTATATTTATCGCGGTATACAAGAGAGTAATAATTTAAAGATTGAAAATTATCCTGAATACCAAGCTCCGCAACTAAACCATTAAGATTATAATATTGTGGAAAAAAGCCATGAAAACCATGCTCCATCAAAAAAGTTTCACCAGCGGCTTCCACTTTCCAACTAGCAATTTTACCACCAAGTTGCGGCGATTTTTCCAACAAAGTTACTTCAAATCCGCGCTGACTTAGTTCATAAGCACAAGCTAAACCAGCTAAACCAGCACCAACTACCACCACACTTTTCTTTTGATTTAAAAGCCGTGGTAAGTTTAAGGTATCTTGTCCAAAAACTGCAGGCTTTGGCTTCGTAAATCTTGTGTAACCTGTTACTCCAAAAACCGTACCAACGCCAAATAACTTTAGCAGCGTACGACGGGAAATAATAGGATTTTCTGGTGAACTTAATTGTTGACTCATTTGTTACTTAATTTACTTGACAAAATGAAGTATTGGCAGGAAACAATGGCAGTGACTCAACGTATCTTAACTGAGTTATTAAGACGCAGACGCAGCCTTATTTTTTGGAGTATATTTCCAATCTCAGTGTTAATACTAAACGGATTTATTTTTGCAGAACGAGCGAAATTGTCAATGGCTGTTGCTTTCGATAATGCAGCTCCCCCCACTTTAGTTGGAGCTGCTTTATTCTTTAGCTGCTTGGGAGGTAGCGTTGCGACGGTAGTTTCAGAACGCGAACAGCAAACTCTTAAGCGTTTATTTATTTCTCCTTTGAGTGGTACTTCTTACTTTTTAGGAATTTTTTTCGCTCATAGTTTTATTGGTGCTGGACAAACGTTATTAATTTATACCGCAGCTGCTTTTTGGGGTGCGAGTTTTAAAGGTTCAATTTTTCTCGGTCTAGCAATTATTATTTTGAGTATTATTGCTTATGTTGGATTAGGATTTATTTTGGGAACGCAATTAGCAAGAAGAACCGAGGATGTGAATGCATTAGTCGCAGCTTTTGGAGTACCGTTATTAATTTTAGGTGGTGCATTTATGCCGAGTTCATTATTTCCAAAAGTATTATTAGATATTGCTCAATTTAATCCAATTTATCACATGACAGAAGCTCTTTTAGGTGTTTCTGCTAGGAATTCTGAATTTGCTGATATCGCACCACACTTACAATTTTTAGCAATATTTGCTTTCGTCATGGTAATAACAGGTTGGTTATCTTATCGCAGAATGTTAACAATTGAAAAAAGATTGTGAGGGAGTAGGGAGTGGGGAATCAATTTTCAAAAGTAGTGCGAGCATCTTGCTCGCTTGTTGCTAATAGCGAGCAAGATGCTCGCAATACATACATCATATACAGTAAAAATATGTTAACGATTTATAAAATCAATAAATCTTACGGAAAACGAAAAGTATTAGAAGATTTAACTTTAGATATTGCTTCTGGTGAAATATATGGTTTACTTGGTGCGAATGGAGCAGGAAAAACAACTACTATTAATATAATTTGTAATTTACTTAATGCAGATAGCGGTCAAATTAAAATTAATAACTTACCTGTTTCTGAAGCGACAAAAAAGTTAATAGGTATTGCACCCCAAGAAAATTTACTCTACAAAACTCTTTCTTGCGAGGAAAATCTTTATTTCTTTGCCAAAATATACGGATTAGACAATAAGACAACGAAAGAGCAAGTCAAAATAAATCTTGCAGCAGTAAATTTACTAGACAGAGCAAAAAGTCCAGTGGAAACCCTTAGTGGTGGAATGCAAAGACGTTTGAATATAGCAATTGCTCTTGTCCATCAACCGAAACTAGTTATTTTAGACGAACCAACAACAGGATTAGATATTGAAGCACGATACGAAATTTGGGAGTTAATTCGACAACTAAAAAATCAAGGAATCACAGTTTTATTAACCACACACTTATTAGATGAAGCAGAGCGTCTTTGTCAGCGAATAGGCATTCTTAAAAACGGTAGAATTTTAGCAGAAGGAACTTTAGAAGAATTAAGGAAAAGAATACCAGCCAAAGAAATTGCTTTTATCCAAACATCAGAAGAAGAGCGGGCTATATTACGTGGACAAGAAATTGGTTTCACACCACGTAGATATGGAAATGCTCTGGCTTTTTGGTTACCAGAGCATTTATCACTAAAGGAAATTTTATCCCATTTTGAAGGTATTTCTATCGATTCCATAGCTCGTCAACCCGTAGGTTTAGAGCATATTTATTTGGAAGTCACGGGGAGTAGGGAGTAGGGAGTGGGGAGTGGGGAGTGGGGAGTGGGAATTGGGAGTAGGGAGTGGGAATTGGGAATTGCGTAGACCTCTGGTCTTCCCGTAGGGTATTGCAAATTACGAATTACTTTTCTATTCCCCACTCCCCACTCCCCATTCCCCACTCCCCATTCCCCCTATTCCGGTTTCTCCTGAAAAAATTTCAGGTTTATTGTTTTCGCTTGTTCTCCGTCTGGTGCTACTGCTTCCATTACGTAGTTGAGTAGATTTTCTGAGAACGGAATACGTAGGTGGAAAGTACCGTCCGGTTTAACTTTTATTGGTTGTCCAGCAACTTTAATTGTTGAACCAGCTTCTGCTGCACCGTGGATAATTAATTCCGCGTCCGCTTCAAAGAAAAATTCTCCTTGGGGACGGCTAAATACTCTCACCACTTGCGAGCGTTCTAGTGGTAACCAACGTTCGTCTTGTGTAACATAACCAACTTCGGTCATGTAATCACGGTCGCTGGTAGGAATTGCAACAAAGCGGTCGTGTGTTATTTCCTCGCATTCGTATTTTTGTACGAGAGTTGGAGCCTGATAACTCAGGTCAATATCCGTAACATCGTACAATCGCAATTCTAATAAGTTACCACCCTGTTCTCGTGCTGCTTGTTTTTCAGCTTCGGAAATTTTCCAGGAAGTATAAGCCCATTTAGGAGTGCGTGGGATTAGGACAATTTTTTCCTCAGACAGCGCTTCTGGGACTTGGGGTGGGACTTCTTCTTCACGAATTGTAGTATTTTGCACTACGGTGTCCGTGTTTTCTTGACTGCTGGGAGTAGAGGATAAACCAGCACCAATTACAGCCGCAGCACCTGCTAGTGCAGCACCACCTGCTACAACTGCTGGGTTGACACTTGGATAAACGACTTCTGGGGAGTCAGATATCGCAGCTGTTGTTACCTCTGGTGTGCTAAAGGTTTCTTCAACTATTGGCTGAGATGTTGGTTGTTCAAATTGGAGTACAGTTGGAGCCTCAGATGTGACAAACTCAGGTATCGCTACCTCAGATACTGGTTGTGCAACTTCTGTTAATGTTGTGTCAACATCATTAACATTTTCGCCACTAGAAACTTCAGATGTGATTTCTGAGACTAATGATTCGATAGTTTCATCGCTCGTTGCTGGTTGCAAATCATTGTTAGATATTGCTAGTTCCTCAGCATCGGCTAAAATATTCAAATCTTCTGTGTACAATTCTGCTAGCTCTGGTATCGTCGCTTCTTCTATGGATGGTTCGCTTACATCAGATGCTACAGCTTCTACATCTATCGCAGGAGATAGAGATGCATTAATATCTTCAGAAGTTTGTTCGTCATTCGCTTCGGGTTCAGAACCATCACCAGATAATTTTGACCAAAACGCGGCTCCAGCTGCGACTGCTGCTCCACCCGCTATGGCTGCACCACCTCGGTCTGTGATATTTTTTAACCAGTTTGGGTCTTGTTGTCGAGTTTCTTCCCTAGCTTCCTCTTCGCTGAGCCAATTCCAATCGTCTTCTGGTACTTCTGGAGAAGTTACTTCTACTGGTTCCGTTATGTTAACTGAATTTACTTCTACAGTTTCATTAGATAATTCAGTATCATTAGTAACTTCAGTAACTTCGGTTTCTTCTGTACCAGAACCACTAGACAATTTTGACCACAAAACAGCTCCTGCTCCTGCAGCCGCTGCAGTTCCACCAGCTATTGCAGCACCACCTTGGTCAGTGATGTTTCGTAACCAATTGGAGTCTTGCTGTTGAGTTTCCTCAGGAGTCTCCTCTTGTAATAGCCAGTTCCAGTCATCTTCCCTTGTGGGATTTTGCTCTGCTTGAGCCTCTCCTTCTCTTAACCAGTTCCAGTTTTGTTCTTCTGGTTGTTGTTCTTCGCTCGTGACAACTTCCGAGGTAACAACTTCTGGAGTAACAGCTTCTGGGTTAACAGCTTCTGGGGTGGCAATTTCTTCCACAGATGTTGGCTGTAGTATGGTGGATGGCGGCTGTATTATAGTGGGTTGCTGTGACTGTATTACAGTATTTCCACTATCCGTCGTGGTGTCATCTTGTACTTCTGGCTCTGATTCTCTACCAGACATTGCCGACCAAATAGCCGCTCCTGTACCTGCTGCAACTGCGGCTCCACCAGCTAGTGCTGCACCACCTTGTCCTGTAAGATTGTCTATCCAAGTGGGCTGTTGTGTTCCAGTTTCTTCCGCTGTCAATTCGCTATTAACTTGGTTAATTTCGGTTTGGGGGACTTCGGTTTGGGGAATTTCTCCTGTTACCTCGGTGGTGGGATTATCCCAATAAGAATTTACCTCAGTTGTTTCGACTTGGGGAAGTTCTGTAGTTACTTCGGAGATGGAATTATCCCAATAGGAGTAATTTACATCAGTTGTATTAGTTGCATCAGTTGCATTAGTTTCAGGAATGCCTGTAGTTACCTCAGTACTTGAATTATCCCAATAGGAATAATTTACATCAGTCGTTTCTTCGGCTTGGGGTATTTCTGTTGTTACATTGGGGTAGGAATTTGCTGCACTGGAAATATAACCGGACTGTTCCACGGTTATATCTTGGGCAGAATCATCAACATCTGTATTATCTACTACTGTTACTTTTGGCTCTGTCGGCTCCGAATCTTTACCGGACAAAACAGACCAAGCCGCAGCACCTGCACCCGCAGCCAGAGCCGCACCACCGGCTAAAGCAGCACCACCAGTATTCGTAATATTTTCTGTAATATTCGATGCTGTCGATGTAGTTCCACCCGCTACAGTTCCATCTGCAACACTTGATGCAGTATCGGTAACGTTA
The DNA here is from genome assembly GCA_019359035.1 of Scytonematopsis contorta HA4267-MV1. Taxonomy (GTDB): domain Bacteria; phylum Cyanobacteriota; class Cyanobacteriia; order Cyanobacteriales; family Nostocaceae; genus Scytonematopsis; species Scytonematopsis contorta. The sequence continues at coordinate 88,179 of JAHHIC010000059.1, forward strand.
TGCACTACATTATCTGTAGTTGTACTAGCGCTATCGACTAAGTTAGATGTTCCTGTCTCCAAACGCTCTGTAAAGTTGGGTGAAGTTGGAGGAGCTGTTTCGCGGTCTTGATAATAAGTAGAAGGAGCAGAAGGAGTAGAAGGAGCACTTCCAGCAGATGCTACAGCTGTGGGTATTTCCTCAGCTTCCTCTTCACGGCGTTTTCCACTCAACCACCTCCACAGGGCAATTCCCAGGAATGGTAAAAATAAAAGCAACCAAAACCACCAAGGTATTCCCGAATTTGCTGCATTAACCGCAGAAGAAGGTACTTGTGCAGTAGCAGTAGCCTCTGGACTAGGTGTCGCGGTGCCAATTGTTGTATCCGTTGCTGCTAAGGGAGTCGCGTTTACACTTGGAGTTTCTGTCACAGGGGTAGGGATAGCGTTACTTGCAACTTCTGTTCCAGGTGTTGCAGTTGCACCAGCATTAGTACCAGGTGTTGCAGTTAAACCCGCAGCATCCGTACCAGGAGTTGTACTGGTTGTGGCAGGTGCAGCAGCAGTACTTGTAGAAGCGAGCGTTGCACTAATAGGATTTTTACCTTCTTTTACAGCAGCAGCTTCCGCAGCTAAAGCAGTTTTAATTGCATCTTGTCCAGGTTGTGCGGTGGACAAACCTAGAAAAGCAGCAACTGCAGGGTTAGGATTTTTTTTGTAAGCGTACACAAAGGGTTGTGAGAAAGGATATTTTGGGTCACTTGGCAATGTTTTGTGCATGGACAGTACTCTCACACCAGGTAAACTCGATACCTGATTTGCAACAACATAGCCAATGCCATCCTTTCCTAACTGCTTAACAATTTCAGCAGTGTTATCGTCTGAAAGCTGATTAGCAGTAGCACCAGTTGCAAATTTCCTGGTCTTAAAAACTGGATAACCGCGAAAAGCCTCGCGAGTATCACTAGTTAAAGGGCGGTCAATCAGTCGAATTTTTCCTGCTGAACCACCTATTTTCGACCAGTCGGTAATTTCTCCTCGAAAAATTTTAGCGAATTGCTCGCTAGTCAAACTTCCTTGGAAAGGATTATCAGATGCAACTACTACGGCAATTTTTTCTCGGTGTAAGCGAATTTGTTCGAGTCCTTTAGCTTTTTCTTCAGGAGTCAAACCACGACCAAGACCGACTAAATCAATTTTTCCATCTTGCAAAGCTTTTATTGCCGACTCCGCACCATTACTTGCAGCTTCAACCTTGCTACCAGGAAACTTTTGTTCAAAACTTTGTTTCAAACTTTGGTTAATTGTAGCCATGCTGCTGGAGCCGTCAATCCGTACCGTTGTACCAGTTGGCACTGTTTCCGGTAGCGAGAAAGACGGAGTATCACCAGAGGTTGATTGTGCCCGTGCGGATTCGGACAGGAACATAGTTGCCACTGGGGAAGAACCCAAAGCAAGCAACAATGCTAAGCTTACAATCGAACTATATTTTTTTTCTTTTTGCCACATACGCCCCTTATAGTGGTGAAGGAAACACAAAGGCGGCCAGTCCTAATCCAAATGTGTGGGAGAAGACGGGCTAATTATACATCCCTCTAATATGTTTTTTAAGTTACTAGAGATACTTATGTTAAAGTACAGCTGCCTTTAAGTATATAATGCCTTCAAACAATATTAATCAACAGTTTATCTTTTCTTTAAATATCCGGAAACTTTACATTTCCAAGCCTTTCAGCGATTTTGATACAAAATGCTACGCAAATTAACTCATTGACTTAGACGCTTAATTCAAAGGGTGAAAGCAATTCTGGGAATGTAAATATAATTAAGATTTATACTTGGTCTCCCATGTATACCCCTGTGGGGAGTCGCCAAAATAAACTGTAAACTTATTTTTCTTTAATGAGATTTATTGTTATACGCTCTCAGAGATGGCAAAAGAAACCTTAGTCGTCCAGATATAATTTTATATTTCGGAAAATGACTACCGTATTTTTCGGTAAATCGTCAAGGTAAATAAACAATTTAAATATTACATTTACATATGGTAAAAATTAGTAATATCTACTGTTATTTGTTTTCAAATCGTGAATTCTTATACAAAATTTATCTTAAATAAGTAAAAATCATTCTGTTATCTATATATCTTGCCATTTTCAGGTAATAAAGATTACTCTATAAAGGATTTGTTTTTTCCGGATGTACCGATTAAACAAAGAATAATTAGCAAGTTCCTCTATAGCTCCTCGTTAAAAACACGCATGAAATCTAGCTTATTCTTACTTGGTTTAGTCAGTATTACTGCATTCTCAGAACCGGCAAAAGCTTATGAATTTCCAGCAAATACAAACCCTCTCAGCAATAATTCTGTAATACAACCAACAACATTTGAATTACCCGATATTAAGCAGCAAGAACCAATTCCACAGCAAGATATCAATCAAAATGTTAACCAAAATAAACCTGGTGGAAACATTCCAGTAGGTCATGAAATGTCACGATTAAGCGCTCAAGTTCAGACATTAATGGCTCGCTACAAGTTCCTAAAACCAGGAATGTTTTTCTTAGATTTGCAAACAGGAGATTATCTGGATGTTAATGGTGATATGGCGTTTCCTGCTGCTAGCACTATCAAATATCCGATTCTAATTGCTTTATTCCAAGAAGTTGATGCTGGTAGAGTTCGATTAGATGAAACTCTGGTAATGCGTCGCCAACAGATGGTTGGTGGTTCCGGAAATATGCGATTTAGACGACCAGGAACTAAGTTCAATCTGTTGGAAGTTGCTACCCGGATGATGACTATTAGCGACAATACTGCTACCAACATGATTATTGACCGTCTTGGAGGTAGACAAGTTTTGAACGAACGGTTCCAAACTTGGGGACTGCAAAAGACTGTCATGAGAAATATGTTGGGTGATTTTAATGGAACAAATACTACTAGCGCTAGAGATTTAGTTAAGATATCCACGTTGATTGAGAATCAGCAATTGCTTTCAGATTCTAGTCATTCCAGAGTTATTGATATTATGCGTCGTTGTCAAAATCGCAGACTACTTCCATCTGGTCTGGGTTCAGGAGCCAATATTGCTCATAAGACTGGAACTCTTAGATTTATTCTTGGGGATGCTGGAATTATTCAAACTTCATCTGGTAAACGTTATTTAGCTGGAATTCTTGTTAGAAGACCCCACCACGATACGAGAGCTAGAACTTTTATTCAACAAGTTTCTCGGATGGTATACAACTATCTTGACCAATCGCAGGTTACCACATCTAGACCTTAAGAATTAGGGAGTGGAGAATTCCATACAGACCTAACCCCCCTACCCCCCTTCCCTAGGAGGGAAGGGGGAAAATAAAAAAAATATCTAATCTTAGCCCCCCTTCCCTTGCAGGGAAGGGGGGTTGGGGGGTTAGGTCTCTTAATTGTGACACAGAAAACAATGGCAATCTGGCTTATCCATCAGTGTTTCTAGCAAGGAATTTAACGCACAAGCTGCTAATAATCCCCCTCCTAATGTTCCTTGAATAGTTATAAAAGGTACATCTAATTGCATTAACTGCCGTTTCGCTGCAGGAGCGTGGCTAAAGCCTATTGGCATTCCAATTACTAAGGCGGGTTTAATTTTTTGCTTTACAATAGCTTCACAAATAGCTAATAATACTGATGGTGCGTAGCCAACTACTAATATGCAACCCTCGCTAATTTGTTGCAATTTCTCTTGCCATTTTTGATGTTCCCAGAATGCTTGTTCTGCTTCTGCTGCTGTCGTAATATGGGGATTGTCAATTAAAGTTTTGACTTGACAACCTAAGTTAATCAATCGCGTATTGTCTAAAGCTGCTGCAACAGTAGAAATATCGGCAATTACTTGACAACCCGATTTCAACGCTTCTCTCGCATTTGTGATCGCACTATTTCCCAAGCGAACTTCATAGGCTAAGCTTACGTCTCCACAGGCTAAAACTAATTGCGAAATTAACTCTTTTTCTATTGCTGAGCGTTGGGAAAGGTCTGGTAATAAACGCTCTAAGGATTCTTGAAAATCTTCGGGGTGTGCATCCACTTTGGCATCTAAGCCGCTCCAAAGCGAAGATAACCCTTCAATTTCAACTTGGGTCTCGGCTGATAATACTTTCAGGGAGGATAAAACCTCTGCTTGCATTTGTTGACAATGATGGTCGCGTCCTAATAATCCTTCTAGTGCGGATGCTGTTTGTCGCAGTTGGGCTATTTGCTGGATAACAACCCGATATTGCTGTTGTAATTGCTCCATCAATACCGTGTTTGCGTCTGCTTCCTCAGGTTCAACTTCCAGAATTTGCCGTATGTGATTTAAATGAAAACCTTGCTGTTTTAGTGCTACGATGCGCTGTAGCCTAATTACATCTTTTTGATTGTAAAGACGATAATTACTGGCTGAACGCATTGGTTGTGGTAGCAAGCCTAATTGATGGTAATGTCGTACCATGCGGGGGGAAATTCCGGAACCAACGGCTTTAGTAAGTTCTTTAATAGTTAAGGAAGCTGCGTTCATTTATAATAAATTGGAGATATTTTTTAATTAATTTACTCCATATCCCAATGGTATTAAATTCCTTTAAAATTGTATTTTATATATACTAATAGGGATAAGTGTTATTTACTACATAACCTTCCCAGTGAACATGAATGATACCACCTTTTGGCGAACTGTTTACCAGCTATTTAAACCAGAAGAACCTCTGACCACTTCTGAAGACTTGAAAAATTTTTACGTCCAAAGAGATAATAGTCCCGTTGATAAGCTGATAAGCTTGCTAAATATGGAGGATGACCCAGCAAAGTTTTTACTCGCAGGTCATCGAGGTGGGGAAAAAACTACTGAGTTGCGAAGACTACAGCATAAATTAAGCAAAAATCATACTGTTGTTTGGATTGATACGCAAACCGCTTTAGATAGATATAATATTGGTTATGCAGAAGTAGTAGTTTTAATTGGTATCGAAATCGTACGTCAGGCTATTCAATCTAATTGGTTATTTAACAAAGATAAATTATTAAAAGCTTTGCAAGAAAGTTTGCAAACAGTAGTTTATCAAGACAAAGGGAGTCAAGCGGAAGGCTTGGGAATGCCAGAATTTATCGAAAAGGCAGGAGTAATTCTCAAACGTGGTTTAACCAGAGAAGTTACAAGAACCGTCAATGTCCGTCCTTTGCTGAGTGAAATTATTACGGGAGTTAATAATATTATAAAAGCTGCGGAGAAAGAAAAAAAGCAAAAGTTACTAATTATTGTTGATGGTTTGGACAGACACGACCAAGTAACAGCTTTGGAAATGTTTTCTAGTCCCCTTTTAATAGAACTAGATTGCCATATTATATATTCGATTCCTATTTCCTTACGATACTCTCCAAATTTTCGTCAGCCAATGGAAAGTTTCCAAAAATGTTTGGATTTAAATAATCCTCCTGTTTTTGAATGTGACGATAATTTACGTCCAACTAGTAATCCTAATCGAAACGGTCGGGATATTCTGATTAATGTGATTAACAAACGTCTTATCAGTTTAGGTGAGGGCTATAAGAGTTTATTTAAAGATGATGCGCTGGAATTAATCTGTGAAAAAAGTGGTGGAGTAATGCGAGATTTAGTAAGATTAGCACGTACTGCATGTGAGATTGGATTGCGAAATAAGTTAAACTTGATAGATTTAGAAACAGCACAAGAAGCAGTACAAGAAGTCCGCAGAGAATATAATTTGAGCGATTACCACTATCCCGAACTTGATTTCATACACCGTACTGGGGAATTAACGACTAAAACACACAGCTTACCTGGTAAGGGAAGGTTTATTATTTGTGATGAACTTTTACAAAATAAATTAGTTTTAGGTTATTATAATTTTAGGCAGGAGTCTTGGTTTGATATTAATCCTATTTTGATAAAGGATTTGGAGCGCTGGCAAGCTGCGAATAACACTAGAGTTTAACTTTTCATCAAAAAATAATTATCAATTAGATGCTGGTATTGTGTATATGCTTTCTCCCGACTCTACCTACTCTCTAAGCGAAGCTGACAAAGCAGAATTAAAGAAATTAGTCACCGTATTAGAAATTTCTAGCGGTACAACAATTATCTTTGCCATTGCACCAGAGAGTAGTCCCCAGCATCCAGTTGTGAGAGAACTCAAAGAATTTTTAGCAACCAGTGACGAGCAATGTGAATTTGATAACTTTTTTTATAGTCAAAGCTCTTTCCATAATTTTCTGTATAGCTTAGATGACAATCAGCAACAGAATTTAGAAACGGAACGGAAATTGGTGATGGCATTTGGAATTGACCAATTACCAACACCCCGTTTAGTGAAAGAAATGAAGCAGTTAAACTTGGGAAGAGAAGAGCTATTTGGGAGAAATTTAGCACTAATCTTGTGGCTGAATAAAGCCGATTTTCTAGAAGAGTTTCGTCAGCGTGCTCCGGATTTTTGGGATTGGCGAGAAAAAGTGGTAGAATTTGAAACTGGCAATAATTTACTTTATGCTTATTTAGATTGGTTAATTGCTGAAAATTCCTATCTAAAAATGAGTGGAGTGATGCAAGTAAATCGCCAAGTTGATATTTTTCTTGACCAAATTTATGTTTCCCTACAAGCACAATGGCGACAAGAAGTTACAGATACAAATGAACGCGGCCAACGCGAACTTGAGGTGGCGAATATAAAACAAGTTCGGAGCAGTAGTAGATTAAAGGAGATAGCTTCTGATGATTGGGATGAACGCTGTTATTATGAACCACTACTCGAAGAACCAATATCAGTCACGCTTTCTACCACTAAAACGGTTACGCAAAAGGTAGATTTATCAGAAACTGTACGAGAAAATAACTATAGCGTAATTTTAGGTGCTCCTGGTGCTGGTAAAACAACCCTGCTGCGTTATTTAGCACTACATTTTGCAACGGCAAAAAGAGACAATTTAGAAGCAGTTATTGTTGATGATGATGGTATAGATAATTTAGACACTATAAATAATAGTAAAAATAATAATTCAGATGGGCATAAAAAACATAAAGAATTGGGTAAAACTTTGTTACCCATTTTCTTCCGCATAGCTGATTATGCAGAGAAATTAAAACAACAACCAGAGTTAACTTTACTTGAATATCTGCGTCAATTTTACCGTCAGTGGGAAGCTCATTTTCAAGCGCATGGAGAAATGGGAACCGAGGTAGCAGAGTTGTTGTTATATGCAATGGAACAAGGACAATGCTTGATGCTACTGGATGGGTTAGATGAGGTATTTGACCAAGAAAGCCGCAAATTAATTGTTGAGCGTATTAATCACTTTGTTGATGAGTTTTCTCGCAACAAATTCGTCATTACCAGCCGTATTGCTGGCTACCGCGATGTGCAACTCAGCAGTCGATTTAATGAGTTTACCATAGAAGATATGGACGAGGAGCAGGCAGAGCGATTTCTGTATCGTTGGTGTCGAACAGTCGAAAAAGCACAACAACCAGATGCTAGCGAGGAGCAATGCCTAAAAAGAGGAGACGAGCAAGCGCAACATATTTTAGCGGCTGTTAAAGATAATCCAGGTGTACAGCGATTAACCGCAAACCCTTTACTGCTGACTATTTTAGCCTTGATTCACCGTAACGGGGAACGGCTACCTAACCAACGGGTGAAGCTTTATGAGTTGGCTGTGCAAACTTTGACGGCAGATTGGCAACTCAGTAAAAAATTACCCGATGCACCAAGGGTGGTGTTAAAAGAAAGTGAGGTTGTAGAACTATTAGCACCTCTAGCTTACTGGATGCATGAGGAAAAGCCTTCAGGTTTAATAACACAAGCGGAAGTAGAAGAGAAACTGGCAGAGAAATTAGCGGAATTAAATGATACCGATTTTGATGCAGAGTCCGTACGTCAAGCAGTAGAGGAGTTTTTGCGGAAGGTACGGGAAACAACAGGTTTATTTGTGGAACGAACACCTGGTGTTTACGGCTTTATGCACCTGACTTTTGAAGAGTATTTCGCTGCTCGTTATATTGCAGATAATGACCAAAGCGAGATTTTACAACTAATTAATAAACATCTTTATGAACCACGCTGGAATGAGCCACTTTTACTGGCTTTGGGATATTACGGAAGTCATTTTTCGACGCAATTTAAGAAACTCACAGAGAAATTGTTTATTAATTTGAACAATTATCAACCCGTGCTACAACATGGTGAGTTAAAAATTAAAAGTCCTGCATCTGATGATGTAGTTATTCTCTATTTGAAAGAAGATGAATTAACAAATAACTTGAAAGAAGTTGAATTCAAGTTGAGAGATTTGCTGTTTGCAGGACAGGTGATTGCGGAAGTTGAGATTAATAGTATTAATATTCGTAAAAAGCCAATCCAAAAGTTAGTTCTTACTTATCTTGGGATAGATGATGATAATTTTAAAGATAATACAACTAAGCAAATCCTGAGGCTGTTACGCAAAATTGAAGTTTTTTATCAAAAAGGTGAAGTAATAGATTTATTGAAACAAGCAGCAAATGACTTAACTTTGTCCAAAGAAATTCGGGTTAAAGCGAAAACGGCTATTTTTTATGTTGCTTGTGGTGAATCAACAGGATTGGTTGATTGTGTGACAGGATTTGTCAATCAATTAGAGCCTTTACTATTTTTTTATTTTCTTGCTTTTATTCGCCATCTAGGTCAAGACATGACACCTACTCTTGATGCTATACGACAATGTGGTAGTAATGACGAAGAATTTAATATAGCAATAAATTTTGTTACAGGAATATCTTATATTCGCAAAGATACATATGAAAAAGCTATCTATATATTAAAAAATATTCAGACACAATCCAGCACTGTATTAAAACATTTTATTGATTGGGGGTTAGCAATTTGCTATCAAGAGAATGAAGAATATGAAAAAGCTAATAATTATTATTGTAAAGCTAAAGCATATGATGATTTCTTAAATTGTCCTTTTTTCTGGGTGACTGAAGGATACTACCACTATGAAAATAAAAAATACCAAAATGCTTTAGAATCTTGTAGTAAAGCATTATTTTTGTTTGATAAATTTAATCAATTTAAATATAAAGCAATTGTTCTAAAGGTTATTGGTGAGATATATCAAAATTGGTATAAATACGAACAGGCTGTTAATTACTATCAACAAAGCCTCGACCTTTATCAACATTTAGGTAAGCAGAGTAACGTAGCGAATCAGTGGTACAAGTTGGGTGATTGCTATCGAGAATGGGGTAAATACGAGCAAGCTATTCAATGTGAAAATAAAGATTTAGCGATTCGTCAGCAGTTAGATGACCAAGTTAATATTGCACTAGCGTACTGGAGATTAGGAAGAATTTATCAAAATTGGAGTAAATACGAACAGGCTGTTAATTACTATCAACAAAGCCACGACCTTTATCAACATTTAGGTAAACAGAGTAACGTAGCTAATCAGTGGTATTGGTTGGGTGATTGCTATCGAGAATGGGGTAAATACGAGCAAGCTATTGAGTGTGAAAACCAAGATTTAGCCATTCGTCAGCAGTTGGATGACCAAGTTAATATTGCACTAGCGTACTGGAGATTAGGAAGAATTTATCAAAATTGGAGTAAATACGAACAGGCTGTTAATTACTATCAACAAAGCCGCGACCTTTATCAACATTTAGGTAAAGATAAGGATGTAGCTGACTTGTGGTACTGGTTGGGTGATTGCTATCAAGAATGGGGTAAATACGAGCAAGCTATTGAGTGTGAAAATAAAGATTTAGCGATTCGTCAGCAGTTAGATGACCAAGTTAATATTGCAGTAGCGTACTTTCGATTAGGAAGAATTTATCAAAATTGGAGTAAATACGAACAGGCTGTTAATTACTATCAACAAAGCCGCGACCTTTATCAACAATTAAATAAACAGAGTAACGTCGCTAATCAGTGGTGCAGGTTGGGTGATTGCTATCAAGAATGGGGTAAATACGAGCAAGCTATTGAGTGTGAAAATAAAGATTTAGCGATTCGTCAGCAGTTGGATGACCAAGTTAATATTGCACTAGCGTACTGGAGATTAGGAAGAATTTATCAAAATTGGGGTAAATACGAACAGGCTGTTAATTACTATCAACAAAGCCGCGACCTTTATCAACATTTAGGTAAAGATAAGGATGTAGCTGACTTGTGGTACTGGTTGGGTGATTGCTATCAAGAATGGGGTAAATACGAGCAAGCTATTGAGTGTGAAAATAAAGATTTAGCGATTCGTCAGCAGTTAGATGACCAAGTTAATATTGCAGTAGCGTACTTTCGATTAGGAAGAATTTATCAAAATTGGAGTAAATACGAACAGGCTGTTAATTACTATCAACAAAGCCGCGACCTTTATCAACAATTAAATAAACAGAGTAACGTCGCTAATCAGTGGTATTGGTTGGGTGATTGCTATCAAGAATGGGGTAAATACGAGCAAGCTATTGAGTGTGAAAATAAAGATTTAGCGATTCGTCAGCAGTTAGATGACCAAGTTAATATTGCAGTAGCGTACTTTCGATTAGGAAGAATTTATCAAAATTGGAGTAAATACGAACAGGCTGTTAATTACTATCAACAAAGCCGCGACCTTTATCAACAATTAAATAAACAGAGTAACGTCGCTAATCAGTGGTATTGGTTGGGTGATTGCTATCGAGAATGGGGTAAATACGAGCAAGCTATTGAGTGTGAAAATAAAGAGTTAGCGATTCGTCAGCAGTTGGAAGACCAAGTTAATATTGCACTAGCATATTGGAGATTAGGAAGAATTTATCAAAATTGGGGTAAATACGAACAGACTTTTAATTACTATCAACAAAGCCGCGACCTTTATCAACAATTAAGTAAAGATAACAATGTAGCTGACTTGTGGTACTGGTTGGGTGATTGCTATCGAGAATGGGGTAAATACGAGCAAGCTATTGAGTGTGAAAATAAAGAGTTAGCGATTCGTCAGCAGTTGGAAGACCAAGTTAATATTGCACTAGCGTACTCTCAATTAGGAAGAATTTATCAAAATTGGGGTAAATACGAACAGACTTTTAATTACTATCAACAAAGCCGCGACCTTTATCAACAATTAAGTAAAGATAACAATGTAGCTGACTTGTGGTATTGGTTGGGTGATTGCTATCGAGAATGGGGTAAATACGAGCAAGCTATTGAGTGTGAAAATAAAGATTTAGCGATTCGTCAGCAGTTGGATGACCAAGTTAATATTGCACTAGCGTACTTTCGATTAGGAAGAATTTATCAAAATTGGGGTAAATACGAACAAGCTGTTAATTATCATCAACAAAGCTGCGACCTTTATCAACATTTAGGTAAACAGAGTAACGTAGCTAATCAGTGGTACAGTTTGGGTATTTGCTATCGAGAATTGGGTAAATATGGGCAAGCACTTGAGTGTGAAAATAAAGATTTAGCGATTCGTCAGCAGTTGGATGACCAAGTTAATATTGCTGATGCTTACTCTCAATTAGGACGAATTTATCAAAATTGGGGTAAATACGAACAGGCTGTTAATTACTATCAAAAAAGCCGCGACCTTTATCAACATTTAGGTAAACAGAGTAACGTAGCTAATCAGTGGTACTGGTTGGGTGATTGCTATCGAGAATGGGGTAAATATGAGCAAGCACTTGAGTGTGAAAATAAAGATTTAGCGATTCGTCAGCAGTTGGATGACCAAGTTAATATTGCTGATGCTTACTCTCAATTAGGAAGAATTTATCAAAATTGGAGTAAATACGAACAGGCTGTTAATTACTATCAACAAAGCCGCGACCTTTATCAACAATTAGGTAAAGATAAGGATGTAGCTAACCAGTGGTACTGGTTGGGTGATTGCTATCGAGAATGGGGTAAATACGAGCAAGCTATTGAGTGTGAAAATAAAGATTTAGCGATTCGTCAGCAGTTGGATGACCAAGTTAATATTGCGCTAGCGTACTTTCGATTAGGAAGAATTTATCAAAATTGGGGTAAATATGAGCAAGCTATTAATTACTATCAACAAAGCCGCGACCTTTATCAACAATTAGGTAAAGATAAGGATGTAGCTAACCAGTGGTACTGCTTGGGTGATTGCTATCGAGAATGGGGTAAATATGAGCAAGCACTTGAGTGTGAAAATAAAGATTTAGCGATTCGTCAGCAGTTGGATGACCAAGTTAATATTGCACTAGCGTACTTTCGATTAGGAAGAATTTATCAAAATTGGGGTAAATACGAACAGGCTGTTAATTACTATCAACAAAGCCGCGACCTTTATCAACAATTAGGTAAAGATAACAATGTAGCTGACTTGTGGTACTGGTTGGGTGATTGCTATCGAGAATGGGGTAAATACGAGCAAGCTATTGAGTGTGAAAATAAAGATTTAGCGATTCGTCAGCAGTTTGATAACCAAGTTAATATTGCACTAGCGCACTGGAGATTAGGGAGAATTTATCAAAATTGGGGTAAATACGAACAGGCTGTTAATTACTATCAACAAAGCCGCGACTTTTATCAACAATTAGGTAAAGATAACAATGTAGCTAATCAGTATTACTGGCTGGCTAGTTGCTATCGAGAATTAAAAGACTATATGAAAGCGATTGAGTATTACCAAAAAAGTCTTAATTTGCACCAAAAACTAGCTCAGGATAAGAGTGTAGCTGACCGTTATCGACAACTTGCTTATAGTCAATGCTTATTAGCAAAAAATACATTAAATTCAACAGAAATCTCTGACTTCATGACAGACGCGGAAGAAAATTTATGCCAAGCTATAGAAATAGACACAACTAGTGAATATAAAGAAAACCTTGCATATGACTATACTACTCTTGCCTTGCTCTACTCACAACGTATATGCTTCTTACCTATCGAAGATACATCAATTCAAGAAAAAATTGCTTTATTTAAAGAATATTATCACAGAGGTTTAACCTATTTTCATGAACTAGGAAAAACAGTAGATAAAGCTGAGAAATATCTCGATATCGCTCGTGTTTACATAGAAGTAGAATATCTCGAAAATCTTAACCTTAGCGAAGAAATTGCCCAAGAATGTCTCCGAATTTTCCAAGAGTATCACCGTCGAAAATTAGAAGCCTCAGCTCGCAAATTGTTGGGCGAAATTTACCTAAAACGTACTCAGCAAAATCAGCCCGGTACAGAGGATATAGCTACTAAGTTTTTAGCTGAAAGTTTGCAAATCTACCTAGATTTAGACTTGCAGGAAAAAGCGACAGAAGTAAGAGTAATACTAGAGAGTCGGTCAAGTATTGGGTAGTGAACTGAAGTGTCCTTAACGTAGTCTGTATTATCTTTTACCTTTAATTTCTTTTTTCTTCTCTTTTCTTCTGTTGACATTATTACATCCAATAAAATCAAAATGCGGATGAAGAAAGCTTGTTTTCCTGAAACAGCGAAGCTAATTAACAATATGCGCTACACTGAATAGTATTTTGTAGTTATTATACGGGCGTAACTTGTTATAGTGCATAATTTAAATTTATCTAACTCTTGTGGGGTGGGCATCCTTGCCCGCCCTGGTGTAAAGAGGTTACACGCAACGTCTCTACTTTAACAGCGCTTCCCCTCGTCGATATAACTCCCGTGCATAATCAGTCCAAGTACCCTGTCCCCAATAACGAAAACAGCTAGTTTGCACCAATAAGTTATATAACAAAGCCTCTCTATAATCTTGACGCTGAGTTACCGAAGCATCTTGCTGTACCAAATTGTCATACTTTTGGTGAAACATTGCGCTAAGTTTATTCATAGGTTCCAAGACATTTTCATAGCCTCTCACCCAACTTAAATCATTAGTCCAAGAAGCTCCATCGATATGAAATTGATGGTCAGTTTCCTTTAATTCTTTAATCGCATTTTCTACATTTACCTGTGTGACATTATCTAAATTAACTCTTTGCCAAATTTTATGTTGTTGCACAGCTTGAACTTCTGGATAATCATTAGGATTTACACCCCCAGCCTCAATTAATTCTAAATATTCAGTTCCATTCATCGCCACTGTACCAGAATTATTTCCCCCAGAATCGCGGATTTCATGATACACCCGAAATATATCGCGGGGATATTCATTCATCATCACACCTCCGTTTTCTCCATCAGCAATTTGAGTAACTAACGAAGGTATATTAACATTACTAATTTGCTGCTTACCTTTACCTTTGGCTTCAAAATATGGCTGCATTTGCGCCACTAATTTTGTATCAGAACCTTGGGTTTTTATTAATGCGGTAATGCTGACAGTTTCACCGTGAGAATTACGAGCAACTAATTTATTGGGAATGTATTTTTGCTCGTGATGTAACCCAGAGCCATCAAGTCGTTCTACTGAACTTTCTTGCACCATCAACCACTTATAACCGCATTCTTTTAATGCTTTGATATATTCAAATAGTGTATCGGGGTGGTTGGGTAAATGCATTTCCGGGGGAGAAAAACCTTTAACCCGCTTTAAGGCATCGTATCCAAAAATTGCTGCAAAATAATGTTGCCAAGCTTGAATATGTAGTTTTATGTCGGGAATTGGGGTAGAAGGAACAACCGCATGGCTCCACATTGTTCCTAACCATTCAACATGGGTTTGATATTTAGGGTCGCAGGTGATGCGTTTGAGGTTATTAATAATGTCTTCCCGTCCGAAATGACGCAAACCCCATAATAAATTACCCGAATAATCGAGCATAATGCGGGGATTGCAACCTTGGGAAACTAAATCGGGGATAAAATCTCCCATACGACTGTAGCACCAAGCAAATACACTGGCGTTATGATTGTCTCCATCGTGAGGATGTTCAAACATAGCCTGGAGATTACTGATAAGTTCCCCGTTTGCACCTGCGGGAATTGTTGGTTGATGCATGTGGAGAGCACAAGCAAATCCGGCTGAGATATTTGCTAAATTAAGATTACTGGTTGTTAAGGTATTTGAGGTAGTACCTAAAAATATAGGCTCGCTGTGACTTGTTACTGAGCTTATTTCTGCTTCCCAACCGCAAATATTGGGTAAATCTGAAATTATTTCGGGCAATTCGGGCAATCTTGGGAGATTGGGGGATGGAACTGTAACAGTCATCTGAAAACCTCCGGGAGATGGGGAGTCTTGTATCTTAAGTTATTCTATTGCTTTTTGTGAGCAAAATTTATCGAAAGGTAGAATCCCAATACTTCGTAGGTTGGGTTGAGGCTTTGGGAAACCCAACATTTCGGTCGCTTGTTGGGTTGAGTGGAGCTACCCAACCTACGGCTTAGGTCTCACTGTTTACAAAACGCGAGCGAGACGCAAGCCTTTATGGGCACGCTTATAGAACGCACTACTCTTACAAAATTGGGATGCTCCCTTTTAATCAACATTTTACGCAACTCCATAGTTTCAGTTTACATGGTCAAATATAGTCAACCACTACACCTAGGTTTAAGCAACACTATTTTTATCATTGACAAACTATTTGGCAATACTTTTCTAGTCTTTCTATTCTATAAAGGCATTAATTAACCAATCATCTTTTTGTAATGTTTGTTTATATTTTTAATCTGATGCGGCACTTGCCTGCTGACGTTTAGCTATTTGAATTAATAACCGTAATGCCTCGTTCACAGCTTCAGCATTGGGAAAAGCTTCAGCTACATCAGGGTCTAGGAGAACCAAGTTTGTTCCATTTTGGTAACGCTCAACATACTTACCTCTTATACCCCCTTTTAGCTGAGAAAAATCATACTCAGAACGTAATTCATCTTCCATTTCGTTTTTAATTTCCTTCTTCATAAAATCTCCTTTCCTGACGAGTGGCTTTCCTAGCACTGATAATCCTTTTATGAAAATAATGCAACCCTACAATTTATGATTTTGAAAAGATTGATTTTATTTTTTCTCGGTTTTTGTCATCCTCTAGGAGGATAAACCATATCCCAGAGCTAATTTGCTCTAGTGTTTCTCTTTCAAATGATATAGTATCTTCCCGATTTGGTAACTCATTTATCACATAGATGGAGTTAGGGGGCAATAAAGACCAACTTGCTGGTACAACATCTAGCAACCACCAGTCAAATAACTCACGTCTTCCATGAGAACCGGGAAAGATTGCATAGCCTCGCAAACAATCATTTAAAATATTTACTAATGCTTTTAATGACTGACTGTAATCAAGGGTTTTGATTGCATGACTATAAATATTTAAAGCTTCATATAATACTTGGAAAGCTGGTATATTATGTAACCGTTCACAGGATTTTTTTGGTTACCGCATCTAATAGGTACAAATTGGTGGTAGATTGAGAGGCATGGATACTCTGTGCATCTTTTACGGAATTGAGATTCCCAACTCGGATTGGGAAAA
>JAHHIC010000060.1 GCA_019359035.1 Scytonematopsis contorta HA4267-MV1
TTTTCCCAATCCGAGTTGGGAATCTCAATTCCGTAAAAGATGCACAGAGTATCCATGCCTCTCAATCTACCACCAATTTGTACCTATTAGATGCGGTAACCAAAAAAATCCTGTGAACGGTTACATATAATCACCAAACAAAAAATAGCAAATATTCCTTCTCCTAATATTTCTGATATCCATGCAATATTGTCTTCTATTTGTTCGACATCATCGCGAAAATAGCTAATAATTTCACCCTGAGATACGGTTGTTTCTGCCTCTTGATTAACAACCTTTGGCTGTGCTGTAGGATTTTGAAATAGGCTATCTAACAAATTGTGTCGCAGTAGCGACCGCATGAGAAAGCGGTGCTGTGTTTTGGTAATTCGTCCTGCAAATAAAACTACTATATGTCCTAAATTCAATGCTAATAATAATGCAATTAAAGCTAGAGGTGATAACCCAAATTTTGCGTTGTTTGTCAAACTATTGAAAAACTCTCGGATAATCAATCCAGGAATGACAGGCAAGCCCATAATTAAAATCCAGTAGATACTATCAAGGATATATAATTTTGGTTTGTAACAAATCAGTTGCCATAATAATTTCCAATATTGTCCTTTTTTCGCAAAGAAATAGTTAAGCATTTTCAAAACAAAATAAATTAATAATCTGTTAAACTAGCCTGCAATAAATGGTAAAAACGCGATTGAGGATTTTTAGCTAGTTTTTCGCGTTGACCATATTCACTAACTCGACCTTGTTCTAAAATTAAGATTTGATTTGCCTTTTGTACAGTAGCTAAACGATGAGCAATAATAATACCTGTACGCCCAGTAAATAACCTGTCTACAGCTTTTTCTATTAGTTTGTCTGTTATGGGGTCAAGGCGAGAAGAGGCTTCATCTAAAATCACTAACCCAGGGTTTTTGAGAAAAACGCGAGTAAAAGCAAGTAATTGTGCCTGTCCAGCAGATAAACCGCTACTATCTGGTCCCAAATTTGTATCTAAGCCTTGGGGTAATGAATATAACCATGTTGAGAGTCCCAATATTTCTAAGGTCTCATAGATACGTTCGTCGTTGATATTCTGGTTAAAAAAGGTGAGATTGTTACGAACTGTAGTTTGAAATAGTTGTACATCCTGAGTAACTAATCCCACTTTTTGCGGTAAATCTATTATGCTATAACATTTGCCAAGGTAGTGTGAGCTAGAACAACAATACGTTGGGGTTTTTGGGGAACATAAGTTTCTCCCATCGCATGTTTCACCAAGCGGAAATTCTTTATTGTTTGCAAACTGGGTATATTTTTACTATCTGGAGTAAAATTTTGCTTAGGATTAATTCCACAACCAATTATTATCAAAAATACCATCATTAAGATGAAATAGAACTGAGGTGTAATTTTGATATACTTGAATTTCATTTTGAGTAATACACCTATATTATTAAATTCGGCTTTAATATCTAATTCATTTGTGAATTTATAAAAATCGAATTATTTACCCCTCCTGATGAAGCAGGAGGAGTTGAGATGTATCACCAGCTAATTCGATAGGCAGCGCTAAAAGTTCTGCCTTCTCCGGCATAATTTAATGGGTCATAAAAGGGAGCAGTAGCTTGCGAAGAAACTGGGAAGTAGTAATTATTAAATAAGTTTCGGATGCTAAGTTGTAACTCTCCTTGTCCTATTTTAATACTACCGATGTAATCTACCGTCAGGTATTCGTTAATTTCTTTACCATCCACACCTTCCAAGAAGGCGCGATTACGGTTTCCGGAATATAAAAATTGCAAACGATTCCGCCACCCTGGTGTTGTTTGATGCTCAATGTAGGCTGTTAGTTTGAGGGGATTGACAACACCACTACCCAATGCAAGAAACTTACCATCCTCATCCTCGTCGTTTTCACCCTCTAACCAACCAATTGTACTACCCAGTCTTAACGTTTTTGTTGGTTGCCAATCCAAAGTACCTTCAATACCATAAGTTCGTTGAGGTGAGCGAACGTTTCTCAGTGTTCCATCGTTATTATATACAACCCCAAATCCTAAATCAGACTTGCTATAAAATCCTGATAAAGAAGCCTGAACATTATTCCAATTACCTCGGATGCCAATTTCGTAATTATCTACATCTACAGGAGTGGTAATATCTGTTTTTGAGAGACTGACAAAATTTTCGGGTGGATTTCGTAGAATTCTACCAATATCTGGGAAAGAGAACCCTTGGGAAAAGCTAGCAAAAACACTGACTTCATCAGTAATATTGTAAATAGCACCAAAGTTAAACAAAAAATCATCAGCTGTTAAACTTCCACCTTGAATATCTCTCGGTGGTTCGGTGCTATACAAGTCAAAAGCTGCGTAGTCAGCGACATTTGCATTCAAGTTTACATACCTTACGCCACCATTGATAGTAAAGTTATCGCCCAATTTTGTTTGCAACTGAGCGAATAAACCTAAATCAGAGAAGGTATAGGGTGGTATGAAGGTAACTTCATCAATTTTACGAAAAATCCGTCCGCCACTAGCATCAAATTCTACCGTATCAAACAGCGAAGCATTTTGAAAAATACGTTGGTAATCGTAATCTACACCCCAAAGTAGGCTAAAGGTTTTATTCTGGTTAAACGGTGTTTCAATCTGGAGTCGTCCACCGAACTGTTCAGTTTCCCCACTTTGGTCGGAAATCGTTGTCCCACCAAATAGACGATTGTCATAAGGTAAAAAGCCCCCTGCGGAAAATTGGCGATAAAAAAGCTGTCCCTGTAGCTTACTACCCAAAAGATTCTCATGAGAATAACTCAGAGTAGTGTTGGTAGTAATGAATTCAAACCCATCCTTATAGCCAATAATCTGGGTTCCTTCAGGTATTCTTCGCAAACGCCCCTTTTGAATTCCAGGAATTTCAGAGGTACTTTCATCACTGGTAAAGTTAGTATCCTGTGACAAACGGGAATGATTGAATCTTAACTGTAAACGTTGTTGCTCGCTCAAATTTACGCCGATATTAACTAATGCATTAATAGTTGTGGTATCGTCGTAGCCTTGGTTATTAGCAACACGCGAGCCGACTGCATCATAGAATGCGCCTTGTCCTACGATTGAAAAGCTACCGATATAATCAAAATCACCTTCAGCTCCAGCAATTTGGTATAGCAAGTTACTACCAAAGCTGTTTTCAGAGTTAGTTAAAGACGTATTCGCGCCGATTTCAACAGTTGAGGTTAGCTTATTCTTGCTCGGTTTACGGGTGATGATATTAATTAATCCTCCCGTTGCTTGTCCTCCGTAAATGGCATTAGCACCACTAATTACTTCGATACGCTCAATATTTTCTGGGTCAAGACCTGCTAGTTGAGCAGTAAAAGTTTGATTGTTATTAGTATTTTGAGGAACACCGTCAATCAAAATCGAAGCTTCCCGTCCCCGCAAATTGATACTACCAACACGACTATTGGGAGGAGCAGCTCCTGGAATCAATAGTGGCAGAATATCTGTGATGTTCTGCGTTAGCTGTGCTTGTTGTTCAATCTGTTCGCGGGTAATTACGGTGACAGAGCGTGGGATATTTTCCAGTGTTTCCTCTGTCCGCGTTGCTGTCACGACTAATTCAATTGGCTCGTCCGCTTCTGCTGATGGTTGTTCCGATGGGGTTTGGGTTTGTGGTGTTTCCGTCACTGCAAAAATTAATCCTGCATCATCATCAAATAGCTCAACCGTGGGTAATGCTTTCTCACCTACTACCGTCACCCGCACAGTATTTTCGTCAATATTTGTGACTGTTATTTCCGTAATTCCCGATATAGGCTTTTCCGAGCGATATGTAAAAGAATCTCCGTTAGGTAATCGCAACTGCCCGCCTGTGATATCGGCAATAAAATTATTACCCGTACTGCGATTGGCAACCCGTAGTTTATCCCCAAGGCTTGTCTCTAAAATTACCTCCACTCCTTTCTCGGTAGGATTTGCTTTGACGACCGTAATTAGAGCAATATTCCCTTGGGTGGGGTTTAATGTAGGTCTTTGTGCCAAAGTTCGAGCGCTCGTGACAGGAACTTCGATGTCACTCAGGAGAGGAATATTTTTACTGATTTCCTCTTCTCCCACTTCCTTTGCTGTCGCGGGAGTCACGAGCAAAAAAGCCAGCGAGCTAGTCAGCAGTAGGCTCTGAAACAATTTATCTAATTTCATTTATTTTCCCAGTGGAATATAGTGCTACTTGCCCGTAAGCAACAAACCATAGTCTTATTAGTAAGTCTTGTCAGTAAGTTTACGGGAATTAGAGGGAAAACTAAAGCTGGAAATGTTCTCCAAACGAAATTTTTCGGTTCTTTAAACGGAATTTTTTTGAGAATAAGCACTGGGACTCGTGCCAAACTTTTTACGAAAAGCTGTCATAAAAGCACTGCGACTAGCATAGCCTACAGATTGAGCAACTTGATTTACTGTTAACTTTGCGTCCAAAAGTAATTCTTTCGCTCTTTCCATACGGTAGTTATGTAAATAACCAAAGACTGTTGTACCAAATATTTGCTGAAAACCCTTTTTCAAGGTGCAATCATTCAGCTTTACTTGTCGTGCTAACGCTATTAATGTGGGCGGATTAGTAAAATTACTAATGAGAATATCTCTTGCCTGATAAATACTATCGATTTGTTGCGGTTTGAGAGTAATATTTGCATCTATGGTTCGGGAATCTTGCAAATCTTCCAAGCGTAGCGCCATTAATTCTAATACTTTAGCCTCTAAATAAAGTTGCCTTGTTAAAGCTTGATAGGGACAATTCAAAATTTGTTGCAATATTGTTTGCATTTGCGGTGTTGTCCTGCCGATTTCAAAGTAATTTATATCGCTATTAGCTTGCTCAATGATTTCTCGAAAATTCACAGGTAATTTATCTAAATGGGATAACACCAAATTTTCAAATAAAGAATATTCAATATGAATATCCAATTTTAAAATTCTTTCTTGGGCTTGCCATTCCTTCCAACCACCTTCACCAGTATCTACTTCGAGTGCTACAAAATTTTGACCTTTTCTTAAATCTACACCAGCATTATGACCCAAAATACTAAAACCTAATTCTAAAAAAGTGCAAGGTTGAGTTTGGGCAGTTTCGATAACTAAATTTTCTTGCAACTTATAATCATCTATCAAAAGAGAAATTCCTGGGCGCAAATGAAACCAACGTCTATAACCATGACTCGTCCCTTTGGGGTCATTTATCTGATATTCGTAAGTTTTTAGTTGAAAATGACTGTTATTATCTAATGGGTTTGCTGGTAATAAATGATGACAATCTACTGATTCTTGTAAAACAAGGGTCATATGATTTTGGATTGGGATTTATTAAAAAATAGATGAGAAATAATATCATTAATTTAAATTAAATATAGTGTCAAGAGTTACAGATATTGTTTCAGAGGTGACAAATACTGAATAATGAGTTTCCTGTCCTCTGTCCCCATTCGCCTTTAAACAGCTGCATCGTGGTCTGGTAATGTCTTTTCCACATTTCGCAGTTCTGGAAAACAAAATCCAAGCAAACCGACCAAAAACATGCAAGTAGCATAAATCACATATAGCATTGCTATACCCGCAGCCCTATCGCTACCATCTTTAAAAGCGTGCTCGCGATTTCCTACATATAATGCTTGCAAGCGATTTTGCCAACCGGGTGTTGTTTGATTTTGGACATATGCTGTTAATTTAATTGGTGGGACTTCATAGGAACCGCTATCAATAAACCAAATGCGGAAACTAACTGAAGAAAAGTTTTAAAAATTACATAACAATTTCAACCTGCTTTACTTTGGATAACCAGATGTGGAAATGATGGAATATTTTTACACTAGGATGTCAGAGTGTGAGAACTAGTATGACAATCAGATATTACTTTATGTTAACCTTCAAGATTAAGCATAGTACTTTATTTAACTGCAAAGTGCTGTATTTTTATTTGCAGGTTGAGCAAGTCTTGGGTAGGTTTTAAATAAATTTTGGATATCATACCATAGTGTTACGTACCTACTTTATTACCATTTGTGCCAGTTCTCCAAAACGGTGCTAATGAAGCGACAATTAAACAAGCACTGCGAGTGATGCGTACCTCCGAGCAGTTAGAGCAGTTTGACACGCTTTTAGGTTTTTTTGCTAGCTTTATGTTAGATAAGGCGTTAGTTTAAAATATTATGAGGTTGGATATGGCAATTTTACAAGAATCTCCTTGGTATCAACAAATTTTAAGTGAAGGTGAGCAAAAGGAGGCTTTTCGCTTTTTAAATCGTCAACTCAATCGAAAATTCGGTACCATCGACTCATCAATTATTGAACGTATCCAAGCATTGACAACAGAACAACTTGAAGCGTTAGGAGAAGATTTTATCAATTTCTCGAATATTTCTGATTTAGAGGCTTGGTTAAATCGATAATCAAAAGTTTAACTTTAAATTGTTAATTTTTCGGTCAAAGTTTTTATCTTTGACCTTTTTTAAACTTATTCCAGCTTACCATGAGATTTGTATTTTTTGATGACATAGCAGTTAGCAAAAATCTTTGATACTCAAAGTCCTAAACATAAAACACCTAAGTGCCCACTTTACTACCATTTGTGCCAGTTCTTCAAAACGGCGTCAATGAAGCGACAATTACACAAGCACTGCGAGTGATGCGTACCTCCGAGCAGTTAGAGCAGTTTGACACGCTTTTAGGTTTTTTTGCTAGCTTTATGTTAGATAAGGCGTTAGTTCAAAACATTATGAGGTTGGATATGGCAATTTTACAAGAATCTCCTTGGTATCAACAAATTTTAAGTGAAGGTGAGCAGCAGGGTGAAAAACGCGGTATCCTAGCTGCGATTGAGCTGGGGCTAGAGTTAAAATTCGGCACCGATGCATTGGAGTTAATGGAATCTGTTTTTGAGGTTCAAGATTTAGAAAAGCTTAAAGTGATTAAAAATGCGATTAAGAGTATAAACACCTTGGATGAATTGCGACAATTAATTTAATAAATTTAGTGCGTGAAAACTTAAATATATCTTCACACACTATTTTAATATATCAAGCATTAGTTCAAAGTAATTGGAATATTAAATACGGCATTAGAAGATTCTTGTAATTTTTGCTACCTCATCTTCAAGTATATTTCAAAAATAAAATAGTAATCATATAGAATTAGCGTTGGTTAACGAGGTACTTAAATAAGTCATCAAGGATGGCATTAATCGCAAAAATATCTGAACTATGCCAATGCATACCTACAACATAAACTTTATTTTTTTTTAAAACTTCAAGTTGCGCCCACAAAGGACTTTGTTTAAGTTTATTTAAAGTCTTCTTATCATCTTCCCTTTCCCAAGATGCAAAGAAGAGAACATCACCATCAATATCAGATATTTTTTCTTTAGATATATTTTCTATATAGAAAAAATCTCCTCTCTGTGATTTTGGGCGTTGCAGACCAATATCCCTCAAAATTGACCCAGAAAAATGCTTTTCTCCATAAGACCAAATGCCGTATTCTGAAGATGTATTTGCAATAGATACCTCCATAGTTTTGCGGCGATTCTCTTTTGGAGAGCCTGCGCCAATATCCAAAGCTTGCTTAAGTTTTTCTACCCGTTGCCAATACTTATTTATCAATTGCTTACTAACTTCTTCTTTGCCCAAAATAGCAGCTAGTTCCTCTAACATATCCGTCCAAGGGGGTGAAGGATAAGGTGTATTGAGTACTACTGTAGGCGCAATATAAGACAACTGTTTGTAAATACCTTTCAACTCAGAACCAGAAATAATTAGGTCTGGTTTCAGTCTCAAAATCTTTTCTAGGTTTGGGTTATTATATTCTCCAACAGATTCTACTATATCGACTTTACCTTGAAGATATTTTGGAATCGGAAAACCCGGAACATAAGTCGATGCAATAGGACGGATGCCTAACGCCCAACTATTAGCTAAACTATCCCCTGCGAGAGCTACTACCCGTTGAGGGTTGCGAGGAATGCAGGTGTTACCCATGACATGTTTCACGGTTCGGCAATTCTCAAGCGGCTGTTTATAGCTAGTAATACTGGTGTCATGAGTTGTGTTACAAGCTGAAACCAGTATTACTGTTAAGATACTTAAAAGTATGGGATAGGTGAGGCGTCGCAAAGAAATATTCATGTACATCTAACAACCTAAAACTTCCATGAAATCGTTCCTTGAACGGTGAAAGGATTGCCTAGATACACATTTTCTCCAGACCCCCAAGCTGTATAATACTCTACATCAAAAAGATTACGGAAATTTAAAGCGGCGCGGAATTGCTCGCGTTCGTAGAAAATTGCTGCATCTGTGCGGAAGTAACTAGGTAGTTCTAAAGTATTAGCTAAATCTGCTGCTATTTCACCAACATAGTAGAAGCCTAATCCAAATCCTAGCCCTTGCAAATCACCTTTTTGGATTCTGTAGGTTGTCCACAGGTTGAATGAGTGTTCGGGAGCAGAGTATAATCGATTTCCCACTGGAATATCATTATCTTTCTTGACTTTAGCATCGGTGTAGGCATAACCTGCGATAATATTCCACCCAGGTAAAATTTCGCCATTAATATCTAGCTCAATTCCTTGACTTCTTTGCTCTCCAGTTTGAACCGAAAAATTAGGATTATTAGGATCGGTTGTCGTTACATTGGAGCGGGTTAAATCATAGAAAGCGAGAGTAGTAGAAAGTTTGTTGGTTAAGTCAGCTTTGATACCAACTTCATACTGCGTCCCACGTCCTGGTTGGAGTGTTTGTCCCCTAGCTGATCTGCCAATAGTTGGGCTAAAAGATTTAGAATAACTGGCATACAGGGAAATCGGTGGAATCGGTTGATAAACAATCCCCACCCTTGGGCTAAATGCGGTGTCCGATTGACTAGTTTCTATATTTGTAAGTCGATCCGTTTTGCGCTCCTCAAGTATATCCACTCGTCCACCTAGCAAAAACTTCAAGTTTTGGGCAAGAGTAATTTGATCTTGAAGATAAATACCAAGCATATCTTTGGTTGTAAACTCAATAGAGTTACGACCAGTAGAAACAACGGTTTGGTCATAAACCGGGTTAAAAATGTCTACTGGGACAGCAGAAATTCCAAATTCATAACTGGTATCAATTGTATTTCGACTCAAACTAAAACCAAATAGAAGTTGATGATTGATGGAGCCAGTATTGAATTTACCCAGTAAGTTGGTATCAAGATAGTAGGTGTCGTAAAATTGACTGCCAATTATACCCTCTCGATTGAGTGTGCGATTATCAGCCTCTAAACTAGTGGGATAAAAGTCAGGTTTATTATTACGATCATCGTCATCGTAAAACGTATAACGGAAGGCATTCCGCAACTTCAAGTTTTCATTAAATCGATGCTCTAAACTATATCCAATTCTGCCAGCAATGGTTAGGTTGTCAGTTACTTCCCCGACTGGGCTAAAACTACGGCCTACTTTTCCATTGGGATTTGGTAATACACTACCCACTGCTGGCAATCCGTTCGGTTGCTGTCCATTTCTTTCCAAAATGTTAACATCACCTTCTACAACTAAGTCTGTATTTGTACCTAGGCTAAAGCTTAAGCTGGGAGCAATGGAAAACCTTCTAGCATTATTAAAATCAATGAAACTCTCAGTACTCCGATAACCAGCAATAAAGCGGTAAAGAGCCGTTTTAGATTCATTTAGCGGTCCAGAGAGGTCGATTGCCCCCTCATAGTCATTAAAACTACCAATAGTCGTGCTGATTTCGTAAAATGGATCGCGCAATGGTTTTTTAGTAACAAAGTTAATAGTTCCACCAAGACCACCCCCTGATCCACTGTCTCCATACAAAACGGAGGCTGGACCTTTCAACACTTCTAACCGTTCTACATTGATAAAGGTACTATCGCTAGCGATTTGTGGGTCGGGAAGTCCATTTACAAGAGCGCCAAAAGACTCAAAGCCTCGAATAATGAAATATTCTCTAGTACTATTACTTCCATACCCAATTGAGGTTACGCCACTAACATTTTCCAATCCGTCTCTGATGCTTCTTGCTTGACGGTCTTGTAGCACCTGTTGTGGAACGACTTGAATCGACTGAGGAATATCTCGCAATGGTGTATCTGTTCTCGTTCCCACTGAGGCATCTGGCGCCCGATACCCATCTTGCTCTCCTGTCACTACCAACTCAATTGGTTCATCTTGTTGTGCTGATGGTTTTTCTTGCGGCGCCTCAGTCGCTGGTTTTTCAGTAGTAAAGGGTGCCTCTTGTTGAGGTGGTTGTGTTGCAGTTGTTGCAGGCGCCACTGCAAAAATTAACCCTGCATTATCATCAAATAACTCAACCGTGGGCAAAGTTTTCTCACCTGCCACCGTCACCCGCACAGTATTAGTATCAACATTTGTAACTGTTATTTCTGTAATTCCCGCAAGCGGTTTTGAGGAACGAAATGTAAAAGCCTCTCCAGATGGTAAACGTAACTGCCCGCCAGCTACGTCAGCGATAAAATTATTACCAGTACTGCGGTTTGTAACTTGCAGCTTATCTCCTTGGGTTGTTTCTAAAATTATCTCTACACCTTTATCGGTGGGGTTTGCTTTTACCCCCGTGATTGTTACAATCTCAGGTGTTGGAGATTGTACTAACTGATACGCACTTTTATTCGGTAACTCTACTTCGTTTAAATGAGGAATCTCACCACTTGATAATTGGGAATCATTAACCTGCCTTGCTTCTACCTTCTGAGCAGTTGCAGTCATCGCTACAACCCAAACAGAACCCGAAACACACAGAGCTTTTAATAGCAATTTTTGTAGCTTCATTTACAACACTCACACCTAATAATTTTATTTAGACTTTCATCTCGCAGGAAAGATTTAGCCTATTACAGAGAAAACTTATCAATTGGACTGATGCTGAGTTTAAAATTTTCTCAGGGTGTGAGTCTATCTAAAAATGACGATTAATTATCCCAAAAAGTCGGTTTGTATCTAAAAATGCATAATTAAGCTTTGCCTTTGAGACAATCGCGCGGATTAATCCCAAACATTCGTTTAAACGCTGCCGAAAATTGTCCTAAGTGGGAATATCCAACACAATTTGCTACATCAGCTACACGCATATTACCCTCATACAGCAAAAGTCGCGCTTGCTCCATACGGTATTGATGTAAATATTGAAAAGCACTTTGACCAAATACTTTCTGAAAACCCTGCTTCAATTGATACAGAGTAAGTCCCACATCTTCTGCTAATTCAATAAAAGATGGTGGGTTATCTATACGACTTTCTAAAATCTCTTTAGCTTGGTAAATTTGCTCAACTACAGTCCGTCTTGGTTTAACTGTACGACATTGAATAATTTCCCCCGTCATATCCTGTTGCAGTCGCAAAGCTATTAATTCCAGTACTTTCGCTTCTAAGTAAACTTTTTTAATTAAACCTTCAAAGGGACATTGCCAAATTTGCTGTAATACAACCTGCATTTGAGCAGTAATTGTTCCTATACGTACAGAATATTCCTCATCGGGTTGGCGAAATAGGTGTTTAAATTGCGATGGTATGTCGCCATCTTGTATACCGAATAATGTTTTAAATAATTCCGGCTGAATATGAATATCAACCTCTTGATTTTCTATTGGTTCCTTAAACAACATCTTTGGCGCCATTCCACAACCGCACAAAGCTGTTTCACCAGCTTTAACAGAGGCGTATTCAACATTACTATGAACGTAGCCTTGAAGTCTAAAATAAAACTGCAAAGGATGCTCGTGTTCGGTAGCATTTTCGCTTATAGTATAGTTTGGATGATTTTGATAATTTTTTATTGCAAGCGTTAAGCCTAGATTTAGCTCAATATCTTTTATATAACCTAGCCCAAGCTCTTGAGAATACTCTAGGAATGTTTCAGAAAAATCATTCAACCCATCAGTAATTTGATTTTCTTCCGCAGTTGGAAATTGATTTGAGTAATCTGATTGTAAAGCTTGGCTTGTCATGGTAGTTTAATAAAACAAATGTTTTACAAGCAAATAATAATTATTTGCAATAGTATACATGGTTTTTGCCTTTTTCTCAATGGGTGAGTGGGGGACAGGCAAGGATGCCTATCCCACAAGAAAAATATCATGATTATGGGTGGTGCCTATCTAATGTAGTGATGTAGAAAGTAGGGTATAAGGGCGCCTAATAATTATGCTTGTTCCATTTATTGGATGCTCCACAGCTAATTATTGTACATTTATCCTTTCCCTTCGTCTTAAATTTCGTTCAAGAGCAGTTTTTTTGCCTTCCTCGATTTCATCAAAATTAACTTTAATCACTCCGTTTATTTCAATACCTAGTGCAGCGCTAACTTGAATTATTTCAGAAACAGTAGCACATCGATAATTTTATCTTCACACTGTCTAATCCTTTATTTCTTTTACCTCAGAAGAACAGCTAGATATAATAGACGGCAACATTATGTTTGTTTTGACAAGAAAAGAAGAAGACAGAAAAGCTTTCGAGAAGATTATCAAAAAGCCTCTAGGTAAAAAGCTTAAAGCAGTTCAACAGGGGCAAATTTATTTTATAAAAGATGCATTACCCTGGAATGGAGCAACTTTCCCAGCTGCTGATATTGTTCTTGATGATATTGAAAAATACCTTGTCAAGATTAATTCAAAAAAATGACTCAAAAATTTTCCTAAGCTTGAGTGCGTATTAATCTTATTTTACCAATTCAAACCATAGATTTATTATGGTGCGTTAGATTATCATTGTATTGTTAGCTATTGATTACTGCTCTGAAACGATTTTGGTCATAGGTTTAGGGCGTATTGAGGAGGTATTTTTCCAGGTCATCTAGAACAGCGTTCATTGCTAAAACATCAAAAGCGTACCAATTGTCCGAGTCTACAAGATAAACTCGATTTTGTTGTACTGCTTTGAGTTGACGCCACAAGGGATTTTTTTGTAGCTTTCCTAGAGATTCTTTTGCCCCCTTTCCTCCTCTGTAGGAAAGGAAAATAACATCTCCATCTACCTCAGATAAAAGTTCCTGAGGAATTTTATCTTTTGTGAAGAAATCTCCCGTCTGCATCGGTGGACGCTTTAATCCGATATCGTGCAATAATTTTCCAGTCGGATGCTTTTTCCCATAAGTAAATATCCCATAAGGAGGATTTACAGTGATGACAGATACCTGCATCTGATGCCGTTTGTCCCCCAATACCTGTTTAATTTTCTCAATTCGTTGCCAGTATTGATTTATTAACTGTTTTTTTTCTTGTTCTTTACCAAAAATATTGGCAATATCTTCCAAGTGTGTTTGCCAGGGAGGAGGCGGACCAGGATTATTTAATACGACAGTAGGTGCCATCGCAGATCCAAACGCGATCACAAAATGTCCCTAGCCTGATAAATTCGAGCAATGGTATCTGGCTTCAGTCGCGGTGGAGTCTGCTTTTTATCCCCATTCTCCAAAATAGGAGCTAATTGCGGTAGATAAAATAAATAGTTTTTACCTATTTGTTCGACATAATCATCAGAAATTTCTTTAATCCCTGGAGTGATTGTCCGCATATCACCAGAAACATGAAATTTTGCTATCAACGGATAAGGATAATCATGAATACTCCAACATTTTAATTCTTGATGCTGTATTTCATCTGCTATTCCCAACCTCAATCCTGGGCGTAGCTCAACTTGGCAACAAGACCTTGTAAGAAATTGATTTTCATATTGGCAAATTTCATCAAAACCATCATGATTTAATAATAGCTTGCCATTCGCTTTGATACTTTCTTCCCAAAGTTTGTCAGATTCTTCTTCTGTTAATATATGCATTTTCAATTTTCTATCGATTCTAAACAGGTATAAAGATTAGCATCGTAGCAGATTTCGTGGGAATGCAATATTTTTCCCAGAACTATAAATGCCTTGCCAAGCAGATAATAATATTTTGCAACAAGTATACATTATTTGCTTTTGATAATCAACGGGTCAGTATATCTACGCAATCCCCGACTGCACTCGCCATAAACCAGCATAAATCCCATCCTTCACCAACAACTCCTCATGCCTCCCCGCTTCCACCAATTGTCCAGATTCCATGACATAAATACAATCAGCATTGCGGATAGTGGAAAGACGGTGAGCTATAGCTATAGTGGTTCGATTAACAGTAATTTTCTCCAAAGAACGCTGAATAGCAGCTTCTGTTTCATTATCAACTGCCGATGTTGCCTCATCCAAAATTAAGATAGGTGGATTTTTGAGAACCGCTCTAGCAATTGCAATTCGTTGTCGCTGTCCCCCAGATAACTTTTGTCCGCGTTCCCCAACTATTGTGTCGTATGCTTGGGGAAGTCGCATAATAAAATCGTGTGCTTCAGCAATTTTGGCTGCATTAATGATTTCTCCGCCTGTAGCATCAAATGTACCATAGGCGATATTCTCAGCAACCGTCCCATGAAATAAAAATACATCTTGACTAACTAAGCCAATACTGCGACGCAAATCATATAAATTTAACTTTTGAATCTCAATACCATCAATAGTAATTTTTCCCGAAGAAATATCATAAAAACGTAATAGTAATTTTACTAAAGTACTTTTACCTGAACCAGTGGAACCAACAATAGCGATAGTTTTTCCTGCAGGTATATGCAAAGATAAATTGCTGATTATCCGACCTAATCCTCTAACACTATCTCCTGTGACGGAAGGTGAATCTGTTAAAGCGCTTGCCTGATTAGGAGAAAGTTTTTCTAAACTTCGATAAGTAAAAATAACATTATTAAACTCAATTTCTCCGCGCATTTTTTCAACAGCTAAACCCACATCACCTGTATTAATAGTAATTGGAGTATCCAATAAATCCATTACCCGATTACAGGAAGCCATAGCCCTTTGATACTCATCAAAAGTTTCCCCTAAAAAGACGAAAGGCCACAATAAACGCTGTATCAATACCAATAAAACACTATAATTACCAATAGATAAATTACCATAATAAGCTGCCATTCCTCCTAAAAATAGCAGAGCAGTAAACCCAATCAGAACTAACATTCTAATAACAGGAATAAAAGCAGCTGAAAGTTTAATTGCTTTATTATTACTTCTTCGATAAGCTTCACTTTCGGTCGCTAATCTAGCACTTTCATATTTTTCAGCAGTGAAGCTTTTTATTGTGGTAATACCGCTGATATTATTTGCCAACCGAGAACTAAGAATACCTACCTTTTCCCGAACATCAGCGTAGCGTGGTTCTAGACGTTTTTGATAAGCTAAAGCACCCCAAAGTATAAATGGTATCGGCAACATTGACACGAAGGTAATAATGGGTGGTAACATAAATATTGCACCACCAACCAGAATCACTACTGAAGTAGTAACTTGAATAATTTCATTTGCACCTCGATTTAAAAAATCTTCAAGTTGATTGATGTCATCATTAAGGATAGAGAGTAAATTACCCGTGCTACTGTCTTCAAAATAAGCAAGTTCTAATTCCTGTAGATGGTTGTAAGCATCTAAACGCAAATCATTCTGAATACTTTGGGCTAAATTTCGCCAAATTCTATCATATAAGTATTGAGTTAGTGATTCAAACACCCAGATAACTACAGTCAAAAATGAAAGTAGAGCAAATTGTAATAAAACATCTTTCACTCCCAACTTAGCAAAGAGTGAGTTCTGTTGTTGAACTAAAATATCAACAGCGACACCAACTAACCAAGGTGGGGCTAAATCCAATATAGTATTGAGAATAGAAAATATTGTCGCAAAGTAAATTCTCTGACGGTATTTTTTACCGTAGTTGAGCAAGCGTTGCAAAGGAGGAAGTTTTTTTGACAAGCGATGAGGTTTTTGTGACATTTTTCCAAAGAGTCAGTTTCTTTATCTAAATAAACAAGTTATTTAAATCACCATCACACAGACAAAACGAATTATAATGTTTTTGAGGCTTTGAGTCTATCCAAAAACGGCAAATTTTTATCCCAAAAAGACCAATTATAGTCTTGATTGACTTTTTTATCAGTAATTATTGTAAGACTTGAAAACAAATAGTATGTATTTAGCCCGTCCTATTTTAATATAAATAAAACATTTTCATAATTGAAATTTACTTTAAAAAGGAAAATATAATTTGCTATTATTATTAAAGTAGGTTGTAATCGTGATGGGAAAGCAATTAATTTAAGCCCACATGAATCATCTGGTTTTATAATTTTAAAGAGGAGCAAATTTTAGCAAATCTTCTTTCTTGATTTAGTTTTAGAATCATCTGCTGAAGTTGTATTTTTGGCGGATAGTCTATTCATTAAACATCAAGTTGTGTTTCTCCTGGTTGGGAGCATCCCAATTTTGCACGAATATTTTTCCCCCACACGAACAGGGTGAGGCTACAGATTCTTTGAAGCGTGCCGAACGCATACAAAACAAGCTTCTGTCAATATATCTCATCAAATGTCGCTGTTGATAATAACATCTACAGCACCACCAGGAAGTGCTCCATTAGCTTTGAGTACCAAACTCAGTGCTGATTCAACATTGTTTGTCTGTCGATACGGGTGGGTTCACTCCCTCTGATTTCCCGCAAATGCAACTTAATCAAGATGAACTTGATGATTTGTTAGCAAATTTATAGTATTTTTTGGATTGTAATATCAAAGTTCGTAGTTGCGCTTTAGCGCCTCTTTAGCAACAATTAGCCTTGTACATAGAATGTACCCGCTTTCTTAGTACAACTGCAAGCCTAAAAGCTAAAGCGCAACTACAAACCATTTACCAGTAGGATTATGAGCAATTCTCAGCCAGAAATTTTAAACAAGAAAGGTTTTCAGGATATTTCCCGTAGCGTCTGGATTTTGGGGTTTGTCAGTTTGTTGACGGACATTAGCTCCAAGATGATTGATTCTATCCTACCTTTGTTTCTTATTTCTATACTCAAAGCAAATTTGCTGACAGTTGGATACATTGAGGGAATTGCTGAATCAACTGCTTCTGTATTAAAAATATTTTCTGGTGCTTTGAGCGACCGTATTGGTAAACGCAAGCAATTAGTTGTGTTTGGGTATGGTTTATCCACTTTTGTTAAACCTTTGTTTGCTATTGCCACAAGTTCTGGTTGGGTATTAATGGCGCGTTTTGGTGACAGAGTGGGTAAGGGTATTCGCGTAGCTCCACGTGATGCTATTGTGGCTGATGTTACTGATTCAGCTAATCGGGGAGCAGCTTATGGGTTACGTCAATCGTTGGATACCATTGGTGCATTTACGGGACCGTTACTGGCAATTGTTTTGATGTCTGTCTCTGGGCAAAATTACCGTTTTGTTTTCTGGATAGCATTAATTCCGGGTATTTTAGCTGTAATTTTGTTAGCAATTGGTATTCAAGAACCAAAAACTCCTGTTACTGAACCTAGAAAAAATCCTCTCAGTTGGGATGCACTGAAAAGTTTGGGTCAGAGTTACTGGTGGTTGGTAGCGGTTGCTTTAGTGTTTAATTTGGGTAATTTCAGCGATGCTTTTTTACTCTTGCAAGCTAAGGAAATCGGAATTTCTGCTGAGTTAGTACCTTTAAGTTTAGTGGTGATGAATTTAACGTATTGTCTCAGCGCTTACCCTATGGGGTTAGTGTCTGACAGGACTGGGAAGTTAAGGCTGTTAGTTGGGGGATTTTTGCTCTACGCGGTCGTATATCTCGGTTTTGCATTTGCTGATAAAAACTGGCAAATGTGGGCTTTATTGGGGTTACATGGGGTATATCAGGGTATGACTAAGGGTACTTTGTTGGCATTAGTTGCTGATAAAGTTCCGGCAAATCTTCGGGGTACTGCTTTTGGCATGATGAATTTGGCAACTGGTTTAGCTCTTTTACCTGCGAGTATTTTGGCTGGTATTTTGTGGCAATATTTTAGTCCAAAGGCTACTTTTATTACTGGTAGTGCTTTTGCGGTGATTGCTTTGGTGTTATTAATAGTTAGTAGACCAACCGCCAAGATGCCAAGAGCGCCAAGATAAGAAAGAAAAATTAAAACTAAACAATTAATCTGCTAGGTATAAAGAAAAATAATTATGCAACCTGTGGACAAACGCAAAAATATAGAAAATATTTATCGCGGAAAGGCAGAGGGCAGAGGGCAGAGGGCAGAAGGGAGGAATAAGTATATAAGGTAACAAGTAATACACTTTGTTCCGTCTGCCCGGAGCTTTCGGGGGTATAAAACCCCACCGTCTGCACGGTGTTTGCAATCGGTTGGGGTCTGAAACCACGGACTAGTTTGCCCCTTCAGCACGGATGCCATCTGCCTTCTGCCTTCTTCAACCGCTTTCACCCATGCAACAGGGGATGCTTTTTCATACTTTGTTAACACCACAAGCGGGTGTATATTTACCACAGGTGTGTTTACATTTGCAGGGGAAGCGCATTATTTGATAGTATTTTGGTGTTTGAAAATTATCCTGTTGATATATCAGCAGTTAAGGGACAGGAAGATTTACGCATTGCTGATATTAAATTGATAGAAAAGACAAATTTCCCCATCAGTATATTAGTATCCGTCGGGAATCAATTATCTTTGGAACTAAAATATGATTCCTATAAATTTACACCAGCAGCAATGAACCGATTGCTAGAGCATTTATGTATTTTACTGGATGGAATGATAGCTAATTCCCAGCAAAACTTAGCAACCCTACCTTTATTAACACAGCAGGAATTAGAATTAATCACCCAATGGAATCAAACCCAGACAGATTACCCCCAAGAATGTATTCATCATCAGTTTGAAGCACAAGCAGAACGCACATCCGATAATATTGCTGTAATTTTCAGAGAACAAAAGCTTACTTACAAAGAATTAAACCAGCGTTCTAATCAATTAGCTCATTATTTACAAAATTTGGGAGTTCAACCAGAAACACCAGTAGGTATTTGTTTAGAACGCTCTTTAGAAATGGTCATTGGAATTTTAGGAATTCTGAAAGCAGGAGCAGCATATGTTCCCCTTGACCCAGATTATCCTGCTCAAAGGTTAGAATATATAATTAGCGAAACCCAAGTACCAGTTATCTTAACCAATAATAATCTGGTTTTATCCAACAATAACACTGTATGTTTAAATAAAGATTGGCTACAAATATCCCAGCAACCAGAGCATAACATTGTTACTTCTGTCAACCCCGATAGTGAGTTACATACGGTTCCCATTGGTAAACCAATAGCTAATACACAAATTTACCTACTTGATAACCATATGCAACCAGTTCCTGTAGGTGTTCCTGGTGAACTCTACGTTGGTGGTGTTGGGGTAGCACGGGGTTATTGGGGAAGACCTGACTTGACGGCTGAAAGGTTTGTAATGCCAATTTCCAATTCTGTAGAGACGCGATTAATCGCGTCTCTACCCACGCACGATTCTGTACAGACGCGATTAATCCCGTCTCTACCCACGCACGATTCTGTACAGACGCGATTAATCCCGTCTCTACCGAATCACTATTGGCTAACATTTAATTTTAGTTTTCTCCATGCAGACTGCATTATGTTTCACTCTTTTAGACTCTTAAAAACTGTTTTTTCTTGTAAACAATAAAAATAGTACCCCTAATCTATTGCTTTTTTAATTGCTTAAAAACCCGTTATAACCTTTATTTAAAGCAATAGGATACTATTACAATTTTTGCGATTAGATTTTTCGTCCTTGTTTTAGCTCAGCATGAGAACATGATTATTTTTTTGGGAATACTAAGAGATAAGAGTTTGACCTCGAAAATCAAGTTGTTCACCGAAAATAGGAATTTTTTGATGTTTATAGCTAAAAACCTATCTACAAAACACCGAGCATATAATCTATCTGATTTAATAAAGCAGTTTACTATTATACTTACCTTAGCAGCTATTTACTACGGTGTTGGTAAATTGGGGCTTTTACTCGCGCTGCCAATACCTCCTGGGAATGTAACAGTTGTTTGGCTTCCCTCTGCAGTGGCTTTAGCTGCTGTTGTTTGGTTTGGATATGGGGTATTACCAGGTATTTGGTTGGGTGATATTTTAGTAAACACACCTGGTTATATC
Organism: Scytonematopsis contorta HA4267-MV1; assembly: GCA_019359035.1. Classification (GTDB taxonomy): domain Bacteria; phylum Cyanobacteriota; class Cyanobacteriia; order Cyanobacteriales; family Nostocaceae; genus Scytonematopsis; species Scytonematopsis contorta. The sequence continues at coordinate 20,056 of JAHHIC010000060.1, forward strand.
GAAACGTCGCACCACCTAGCTTTATCTCTAACTGTTGGTAGTATTACAGCTATTGGAGCTAGTTTGGAAGCTTTTCTAGGTGTTTGGCTATTATATAAATTGGCAAATAAATATCCTTTTAATCATGCTCAGGATATTTGTAAGTTCATATTTATTGCTATAACTTGTCCTGCGATAAATATTATTATTGCCTTGACTGGTATGTGTCTTTTGGGAATTGCCAAATGGGTTGATTTTTTACCATTCTTTTATAATGGCTTAGTTGGGAATAGCGTTAGTTTGATAGTTTTTGCACCACTGCTGTTAACTTGTTATCAGTATCGAAATATCAAATTTACACTTCAACAACTTTGTGAAGTTATGTTGTGGGTGGTAACATTGTTAGCATTTGGGTATATTGCTTTTGGGCTGGGTTATCCAGTTGAATACTTATTTATACCTTTTTTATTATGGATAACGTTTCGATTTGGGCATCTTGGAGCAACAACGGGTGTTGTTATTGTTTCTGGTATAGCTTTGTGGGGAACAATACTTGGTAAAGGCCCATTTATTAGAGAATCTTTCCACGAATCATTGCTATTATTACAGAGTTTTATGGGTGTTGCGGCAGTAACTACTTTAACATTAGTTTCAGTTTTAGAAGAACGTATTGCTTCACAAAGGGAACTAGCAACTGTAAATGAAGAATTAGAAAATAGAGTTCAGTTACGAACTACAGCTTTAACAGAAGCTCTACAGCAATTAGAAGAAACTTTACTGAGATTAAAACAAACCCAATCTCAACTAATTCAAGCAGAAAAAATGTCTTCACTAGGACAATTAGTTGCAGGTATCGCCCATGAAATTAATAACCCCGTTAATTTTATTTACGGAAATCTTACTTACGTTCGCGATTATAGTAATAATTTGCTGCATCTCACACAATTATACCAACAATATTATCCTAACACATTACCTCAAATTCAAGAACAAATTGACGAAACAGACCCAAATTTTATCGCCCAAGATTTAATTAAAATTATTGATTCAATGCAGATAGGTACGCAACGCATTCGAGAAATAGTACTTTTACTTCGTAACTTTTCTAGGCTTGATGAAGCAGAATTTAAGGAGGTTGACATTCACGAAGGTCTCGAAAGTACTTTAATGCTTTTACAGCATCGCTTAACTTTAAATGATAACTCTCTACATATTAACATTATTAAAGAGTACGGTACATTACCATTAGTTAATTGTTATGCAAGCGAATTAAATCAAGTTTTCTTAAATATTCTTAATAATGCAATTGATGCCGTATCAGATATAACTAATAAATCAACCAAACAGCCTACTATTTGGATTTACACTCAACTAACAGAATTAAACCAAATCATGATTTCAATAAGTGATAATGGTAATGGTATCCCTTTAGATATTCAAACAAAATTGTTTGACCCATTCTTTACAACAAAAGCAGTTGGACAAGGTACAGGATTAGGACTTTTTGTTAGCTACCAAATTATCGTATCTAAACATGGTGGTCAACTTTTGTGTGATTCAACTTTAGGATATGGAACAAAATTTATTATCCAAATTCCTGCTTGCCCTTAAAAGTCTTAAAGGTAAGGGCTAACTACTCATAGTACATATCATAATTTTGCCCCTTTTTTTACAAATTTTAACTTTATAAGTCCTGGTGCAATGCGCTTACTCTGTCTTTTGCTTGTTTTCGTCCTCCTAACTATCTTAATTAGCTTTAACTAACTCCTGTATTTTCATTCGTCACCTTTACCACTTTCCGCAACTTGACGTAATGCCAAAAAAGCTTCCTTTAAAGGTTGACTGACAGCACTTTCTGGTTCGGCAAGTACTAATTGTTGATAAGTTTCAAGAAAGTTCATCCGCAAGCGATGAAATAGATGAAGAAAATGGCGTAAAAAACTTATGCAGTCAAGAATTATGATTTCAATTCCACCAGTTTGCTCATAAATTGAGCGAGCATATTCAGCAGATGTGGGTTCAATTACATCTGTAGTAATGAAAATATAGTTGTCAATTCTATTTACTGAATTACTAATCTTTTGTAAAGCACGATTAATATCATCAATAGTCACTTTCTTCATCTTCATTTCATAGCAAGTTATCACATTTTCTTGATTTAATAGTGTAATTTCAACATCACCAAGCGCTCCCGTTTGCTCATCAGCCGCATTATGACTGGTGAGGGGTAAGGAGCGCTGTCCTAAATAAACTGAAGCTGATTGATAAGCCGCTGCAACAATTAAAACAGGTAAGCGACTTGAATTAGGACAACTTAAATGCTGCTCAATCAATTTAATAATTGCTTCAGCAGAAAGCGGAATTCCCCCTGCTAACGTTTGTAAATCTGACAATAAACTTGCTATCCTTTGTTGTTTTTCATCTCTAACAATTATCAAATATCTAATAACTTCTGCAAGTAAGTCAGATGCTAAAATCCGACCAGTATGAACATCATTAAATAGACCAAGAACAGTTTTATAAAGGATAGGAGGTCTACCAACTAAATTAACTTCCGGTGTTAAAATAATATTTCTATTACGTAAAGCTGGGGTCAAAAAAGCGGTTGTTGGCTTGCATGGAAGTGAGTGTTTGTTAATAAAAGCTGTGACGTAAGCTTCATCATAAGTGCGACCTGAATAGCAGTCATCACCGCCAATTTCCGTGTAAGGCTTGCGAATGTCTAAATTATTTCTATGGACTTTTGCTAACAAACAAGCAAGTAGCAACCTTACACCAGCGCGATTCTGTGGATTACGACAGACAAATTCTACATTTTTAGAAATCGCCTTATCTTTGATGATTGGTTTTGTTAAATTACTTGTAACTCTTTCAAATGCTAAATCAAGGATAGCTGTTGGGGTTGACATTCATTTTCTGCTTGTTGTGATTTTATCTTATCTAAATTGTGTTTAGAAATATCATCAATATTATAGTTAACCCACAACATTTCCGTTCGTAATCCTTTTGTAGAGTGACAAGTTTTAGCAGGTGCAGCAATTGTTTTACAATCCCCATACAGTTCGGACATTAAAGAACATTCATAACCAGAAATTGCGACTTTCCCCTTAACATTATGTAACGCTAGTGCTAATTCGCGATGTTGCTCATCGGTCATTTCGTAAGCGTAAGCTTGGCTATCTCCCCTCGAATCATGGGGATAAGGAGGGTCGCAGTAAAATAAAGTTTCTTCGCTATCGTACCGTTGAATTAGTTTGATAGCTGAGTCATGTTCTATTTGCACTCGCAAAAGTCGTTGGACAATTTCTGGTAAGTCTTCCACGCTACCTAACCATCTGGAAACTGCACCAGCCATTCCTGCACGAGAAGTTAATTTACAATGTGCCCATCTGCCAGAACTTGCTGTTTGTGCTAAACCTGTTCTCACTTGTCTTGCTCTGGTAAAAAATCGTCTAGCCCGCTCAAATTCTGATACGTCTGGAGTAAGTGGTGAAATTGCTAATTCAAATTCAGACCGCGAAAAGGGAGTTAAACCAATAGCTTCGATGAGACGTTCCTTTTCATCCCGTAACACGCGAAAAAAATTGACTACTTCCCCATCTAGGTCGTTATATGTTTCTACGGGGGAAGGTTTGCGGTTGAGCAATACAGCAGCGGAACCACCAAAAGGTTCGCAATAATGCACAGCTTCTGGTAAAAGTGGTAAAAGCCAATCCAGGTGGCTGAATTTACCGCCATACCAGCCAAAAGCTATCAGCTTGTTTTTACCCATCAACTTTAAATAAATCAAAAATTATATTAAATATATTAACATCACCATTGAAATAGTAAAATATTGATTTGCGTAAATTTAGAAAAAACTTTAATTAGATTTTGCCTTAACATTATAAATCACTACTTGTTGCTAACGCTTTTAAAATTGAAAACAGCAAGTAGTGAATCATGCATCAAACTAAAACCATTGTAACAAATACAGGACTTACGCAACTGGCACAAATCGGTCTCGGCTCGGCGCAGCCGCGCCTTGATATAAGTATTGTAAGTAAGGCTTAAAACCCAACTACACAATGTATATTTTACAACACTTAAAAATATATTTTCAACGGAGCGTCATCATAAGAAATAAAAATATTATTATTTTTCCGACTATGAGAAAATAATAATATCTTTTAATTGTTAATTGAATATTTGATATGAAATTTACAAAGCTAGATTACTGCCAATATCTATTGAGTAGCCAAATTAACTATACTATTACTAATGAACGCAGAACACTTAGAAGATATTAGTCATGATAAAATAAATAATTATTTAAAAAATGAAAAGTTAACTCCCCGCTTACTTTGGGATAATGTAAAAGATTTAATTGTGCCTCATGAGGATGCTTATATTATATTTGATGATACTGTTTTAGATAAAAGATATTCCGAAGAAATAGAAATAGTTCGGAGACAGTATAGTGGAAACGAGCACGGTGTCGTGAAAGGAATTGGCATCGTTAACTGCATATATGTAAACCCTAAAAGTCAAAATTTTTGGGTCGTAGATTATCGTATATTTAATCCTGAAAACGACGGATTAACGAAAATCGACCATGTAAAAAACATGCTGCAAAGCCTTGTATATCAAAAGCTTTTACCTTTTGACACTGTTTTAATGGATACGTGGTACGCGGTAAATAATTTAATGCTTTATATTGATAGTCTAGACAAAGTTTATTTTTGCCCTTTGAAAGAAAATCGTTTAGTTGATGATACAATGGGTAGAGAAAAATATAAAAACATTGAATCATTAGAATGGAGTGATGAAGAATTAAAATATGGTAAAATAATTAAAATGAAATCGTTTCCTGCTGAGAAAAAGGTGAAGCTATTCCGGGTTACTGTCTCTACCGATAGGACGGATTATGTCGCAACTAATGATTTATCTCAAAGTTCCACGGATGTTGTACAACAGGTGTGCAAGTACGGAGGGAAAATAGAGGAGTTCCACCGAGAAATAAAGCAGTTAACTGGTATTGAATCAAGGCAGATGCCGTAAAGCACGTCTTCAAAGAAATCATATTGCTTGTGCGATGTTAGTTTGGATTAGTCTTAAACATTTAGCCTACCAAACAGGTCAAACTGTTTATAAAATAAAGCATAAATTGCTTTCCAATTATTTAATTCAACAACTAAAACGACCAGACGTTAATATGTGTTTGGTCTAATTTAAATTACCGCGTGGCGGGCTTCGCCCGCCCGCTCTTTGTGCCAGTTGCGTAAGTCCTGTTGCTTTACCTGTAGCCATTGTGGGTGACATACATGGTAGCAAACTTACTGCTATCCGTGTATATCATAGTATGTACCCACTCATTGGTAAACATTATGTGTAGAGGCTTGCAATTATAAATCACTCGGCTTACAAACAAGACAATTTTCGGCTCAAGTTATGGGTCTTGTCAACTTTTGGTGATGGTTTTACAACCGCTTTTGGCAGAAGGCAGCTGGCAGAGGGCAGAAGGAAGGAATAAGGATGAAGAAAATAGTGACTGTATAATTTTCTAGTTTTAAAATAAAATAATAAATATTTCTACTAATATGTTTAATTAAATTATAATATGGAATTACTAAAAAGCTTATTACCAAATAAAAATCTTCTCCTGCTTGAAAGTTGTAATATTGACGAAGAACGAGGGTCGGTAATTGTGCTTGTTTCTTCAATTCAAACATTAGTGACATGCCCAGTATGTAATTCTCCAACACATAAAATTCATAGCCGTTATGAGCGTAAATTAGCTGACTTATCTTGGGCTAATTATAGTTGTTCCCTAGAGTTGCGTGTCCGGAAATTTTTCTGTATTAATACTGAATGTAAAAGACGTATTTTTACAGAACGTTTACCTGGTATAACTATGCCTTGGGCGCGTCGAACTATTAGATTAGCATCACAATTAACAGCTATTGGTTTATCTTCGGGTGGTGCAGCAGGAGTACGACTGTCACAAAGATTAGGTTTGAAGACCAGTCGTAATACACTACTAAATTTAGTTCGTAGAGTAGAATTACCATTATTTGATTCTCTAAAAATTATAGGAGTAGATGATTTTTGTTTTCGTAAATGTAAAACTTATGGCACGATAATTGTTGATTTAGAAAAAAATAGACCTATTACTCTCTTAAAAGACCGTTCTGCTGAAACTTTAAGTGAATGGTTAAAATTACATCCTGGTATCAAAATTGTTTCACGGGACAGGGCAAAAGCTTATGAAAAAGGAATTAACGAAGGCGCACCCGACGCAATTCAAGTTGCAGACCGCTTTCACTTGCTACAAAATTTAGCTCAAACGCTTTATGAAGTCTTTGGAATACATAGCCAAGACGTAAAAGTTGTTGAGCAAATACAAAATAAAACTTCTGTAATTCAGTCTGAAGAAAATATTGCCATTTATAGTGCCAACCAAAAAACACAAACACAAATTTTACAACAAGAGAAAGCAGAGAAACGTCGCATGTGGCGGCTTGAAAATCATCAACAAGTTTGGGAATTGCGTAGTCGAGGCTGGTCAGGAGAAGCAATTGCTAAAAAGCTTGGTATTGGTCGTGCAACAGTTTTCCGTTATCTTCGTAATTCCACTTTTATAGAACGCAGAGGACGTAAGGATAAAGGTCAAAGCTTAGTAGATTTCTATCAAAATTACATTCAGAAGCGATGGAATGAAGGTTGTCATGAAGCAAAGATATTATTCAACGAAATTAAACAGCAAGGGTATAAAGGCAGCTATGCTACCGTAACACGTTATATGAAGCGTTTGCTTCAAGATCAAGGATTAAAAAAGATACCAAAGTCTTCAAGGAAAAAGATAAAACTTGTTAGTAAGCTACCTATTATTTCTCTTACTCCTTATCGTTTAACATGGCTCATAATGGGTAGTTATGATAAGGAAATATCAGAGTCTAGACGAGAAGAAATCATCGCGCTATTAAAAGCACAAAATACTAGTCTCGCATCCGCGATTGACTTGGGTCTTGACTTTATATCTCTTATCTGTAAACGAAAGGTAGAAGATTTAGATTCTTGGCTCAATCAAGCTTATAACAGTATTTTATCTCCTTTCCATCGCTTTGCCAAAAGCTTGCTTGAAGATTATAGTGCGGTCAAAGCTGCTTTGACACTACCCTGGAGCAATGGACCTGTTGAAGGACAAATTAATCGACTTAAAATGCTAAAGCGACAGATGTATGGTCGTGCAAAAATAGATTTACTAAATAGACGTTTTTTGTTACAAATTTAAATAAAACATTTTAGAATATGATACTTGTATTTATCTTTTTATGAATTTTATTATCTATACAATAACCTTTATTAATTAATCAATATATTCAAGGAACAAGCAAGTATATAAAGAAGATAATTAGTGGTACTTCAAATCTTCAAAATCATCTGCTTTCAAACTTAACTATGAGTTACCGAAACCAATTTGTCTGGAAAAGAGCAGTACAACTAGCTATCCATTGCTATAAGTTTACTCAAGCATTTCCAAAACATGAATTATATGGTTTGACAAGTCAAATACGACGTTCAGCAGTATCAGTTGCATCTAATATTGCAGAAGGTTATGGTAGGCAGTCAAGGCAAGAATATATAAAATTTTTGTACATTGCTTTGGGTTCATTACGTGAATTAGATACCCAGTTTATTATTGCTCAGGAAGTAGATTTACTTGAGAATAAAAAACTTTTTACTCAGATTGTAAATGAGGTGGAAGAAATGCAAAGTATATTAGTTGCAACCTTAAATAAACTAAATACAAAAGCTACAAAATAGCTTAAGAACTAAGCATACTTTAATAATGTTGGTTAATAACAGTTAACAGTTAACTGTGCTTCTGTCATTAACTAACATATTTCACTCTTAAAGTAATATATTTTTTTATATAATATGGCTATTGATAATACAATTAAATTATAAATCTAATTCATATTTTATTTTCATTAACAAATATAATAAAACTAACTTTTTTATATTATTAAATTTCTTCATCCTTATTCCTTCCTTCTGCCCTCTGCCAGCTGCCTTCTGCCAAAAGCGGTTGTAAAACCATCACCAAAAGTTGACAAGACCCATAACTTGAGCCGAAATTTGTCTTGTTTGTAAGCCGAGTGATTTATAATTGCAAGCCTCTACATCTACTACACGCAAACCATTTACATCAAAATCATTTGATGGATTTCTACTGGAAGGTGCAATTGACCGACTTTCAATCCTACCGCCTTGAATTTGATTAAACAACAACGCATTCGGATTTATCGTTAATAATGGCGTTGGTGCTTCTGGGTTTGTAGCACTAAAATTTCCTAAACTTCACAGATAAGTTGCAGCGTACACGGAGTGGCGGCTTCCGCATCGCCCACTAGTGTAGGATTACTTTCTTGATTTCGTTGCCAGCACAAGTACTTCTCAGTCTTGGTTTCAGCATAATCCCACCATTTAAATTGTAAACTAATAACAATGGCTATAGCTTTAGCATTGTTGTAAATATTTACACTGGTAAATAATCAAAGGGATAGTTTATCTAACTTATCAATTAGCTGTATTTATCAAGCACTCAACTGGCACACTTTGCAATCTGTGAGGGGTTACGTTTTGTGTCGTAGCTACAAGTTCCACCTGACCTTTTTTATTGACGACCCACCCCTGCGCTTCTACAACTTCTTTTTGAGTGGTGGTTGTAACTTTTTTCTCATCCATGACGGATGTTACTTTTTGCCCTTCTCCTCTTCCTTGGGAAATTGGGTTCATTCGCCAATCTTCCCAGGTTGTTTCCCCAGCAAATACATCATAAGGAGAAGGAGCTATACCCCCACGTCCTGTTATAGTAAAACTGCTTTTATATGCACGGGCACAGAAGTGTTGGTTAATTAAAGCAGCAGCGTTAATTAAATATTGTGGTAATTCAGCAACTCCACGGCTGGGGTCTACTAGGGTAGTAATATTAACAGTACCGCTTAATTCTTGAGTTGCTCCACGAGCTGTAATTCTGCTGTCTAGACTTTGAAAAAGACCTTGAGTGTTTATATTGATTTTACCACCGCGTGCGTCTGTAGAGTTGGCAGTAATTTTGCTTCTTTCTAATAGAGCTAAATTGTTAGTGTTAATGTTGATATTGCCGCCAGTAACATCAAAACCAGAAGCATCGGTGGTAATTTCGCTACCGCGACGTAGGATTAAGTCGGCTGAGTTAATGTTAATTATTGCTTGGTCAACTCCATTGCTGCGGGTGTTGGCGGTGAGTAAGGCATTATCTAAATTGATGGAGTTTTTGGTACTTATGGTTAAATTACCTGCAGTTCCTGTTCCTAAACTACGCACAGCGATTGTTGCTCCATCTCGTACTAGCAACTGGTCAGTATTGATGGACAGATTTCCTGCGTTTCCTGTTGCATTTTCAGTATTCTGTTGAGTAAACAAACCACTGGGGTTGTTATTAGCATTTTGACCAGTCAATTCTACCGAACGAGTAGCAGTAACTGTTAAATTTCCACCTTGACCAGCACCAGATGTAGCAGCACTAACAACTCCCCCATCTCGTGCTATCAATTCACCTGTATTAATTGTCAAATTTCCTGCTGCTCTTTTTGCGGTTGAGTCAGCAGATATTCTAGTACCAAAAAGACTGTTTGATGTACCAATTACTTCTATTCTCCCAGTACCAGTATTGATGTTCACATCTCCACCTCGACCTGCACCTCCTGTACTAGCGCTAACAATAGCTCCCTGAAGCACTTGCAACAAAGGGGTATTAATTGTTAAATTACCTGCGTTTCCTGTTGCACCTGAGATATTCTGTTGAGCAAACAAACCAGTAGGAAAATCACCATTCAATTCTATCGAACGAGTAGCAGTAACTGTTAAATTTCCACCCTGACCAGTACCATATGTATTAGCGCTAATTTGTCCCCCATCTCGTGCTATCAATTCACCTGTATTAATTGTTAAGTTTCCTGCTGCTCCTTTTGCGATTGAGTCAGCAGATATTCTACTATCAAAAACACTTCTTGATGTACCAATTACTTCTATTATACCAGTACCAGTATTGATGTTCACATCTCCACCTCGACCCGCACCTCTTGTACTAGCGCTAACATTTGCTCCCTGAAGCACTTGCAACAAAGGAGTATTAATTGTTAAATTACCTGCGCTTCCTGTTGCGCCTTTGGTCTCCTGTTGAGCAAATAAGCCGCTGGGAAAATTACTATCAACAGTATTTTTACCAGTCAATTCTACTGAACGAGTAGCAGTAACTGTTAAATTTCCACCCTGACCAGCACCAGATGTACCAGCACTAATTTGTCCTCCATTTTGTACTATCAACTGGTCAGTCTTAATAATCAAATTTCCTGCCGCTCCTGTTGCCGTTGATTCAGCTTCAGCATTTATACTACTCTCAGAACCACTTCTTGATGTACCAATTACTTCTACTCTACCATTGCCAGTATCAATACTCAAATCTCCTCCTCGACCCGCACCGAATGTAATAGCGCTAATAGTCGCTCCATCTAAAACTCGCAACAAAGGGGTATTAATTATTAAATTTCCTGCGTTACCTTTCCCTGATTCACCTGAGGTTGACTGTTGAGTAAACAAACCACTGGGGAAACGACTATTAACAGTATTTCTACCAATTAATTCTACTGAAGATGTTGCATCAATCCTCAAATCTCCACCTTGACCAACACCTAATGTACTAGTGCTAATTTGCGACCCTTCAGTTAATCTTAAGGTGTTAGTTCTGATATTGATATCGCCCCCTTGTCCTAAAGCATTCGCTCCCACATAATTGAAAATTTTACTACCCTGCTGAAGATTTATTCTTCCTGTCGCATTAATATCAATATTTCCCGCAATACTTGTCTCTGAACCCAATCCACTCTCTATTCCAGCTAATATCTGACTTCCAAGAGTCATCTGTAAATCGTGAGCATTAATAGTAATACTTCCACCATTACCAGCACGCACATTTACCCTAGCATTATTACTAAGGAAAACATCGCTTCTTTGTACGTCCGAAGGAAAACTTAAACTAAAATTATCACCATCCACATTTAACCCAACTGTTCCTATACCTGCTAACCCCCCCAATTCCACTCGTCCGCCAAAAGCATACAATCCTCCCCCAGAATCCGCTCCAAGAGCATTGATATTGACATCACCACCAACTAATAGCAAACTTTTACCATCTACTACACGCAAACCATTTATATCAAAATTATTTGATGGATTTCTACCGTCAGGTGCAATTGAGTTACTTTCAATCCTACCGCCTTTGATTTGATTAAACAACAACGCATTTGGGTTTATTGTTAGTAAAGGTGATGGTGCTTCTGGGTTTGTTGCGCTAAAATTTCCTAAGTTCCCAAATCCAATAGCATTTGCTGTAGTCCCAACGAAGGAACCACCAATATTCAACCGTGCATTTTGACCAAATATAATTCCCGACGGATTAATCAAAAATAAATTTGCATTATGATTTGCACGAATCAACCCATCAATATTTGATATTGAACCACCAGTCACCCGTGTAAGTATATTTTGAACATCCCTAGCGTTATTAAAATGCGCTGTACTATTCGTTGGAACAGAAAACTCTTTAAAACTGTGGAATAAGTTACTCCCAGCTTGGGTTCCACCTTCAATAAATCTTATATTATCTTGTAATCTAACCTGGGAATTATTGCGTAATGTAGCGTCTGGGGTAATTTGAGCGAGTACACAATTACTTGTAAAAATAATTGTACTACCTATGGTAATTCCTAGTGCTTGAAAAAATTCCAGTTTCATAGACACCCCCCAATTAAGCGAAACGTTACCGTATTACCTATTGGAGTAGCTTAAATCAGATTATGCGGCAATATACACGCGAGATGCCAACTTCGCCACAGATGGTTTCAAGTGACCTAGCGTCAGCCTCCCGTGCCTTCTTGATTTTTTGTCCTAGTCCAAGGGTTTGTCTATCTATTGTTCTGCGTACTTTCATCTTCATAGCTGCAAGTTAATGATGCTTAGTATGGTTTTGCCATTAAATGTAAATGTTTACACAAGTATTAATCATCAATTATGCCTGCTTGCTTTTGAGCAGTTATCAACTCCTCAAAAGTACATTGGTACACTTTCGTCAGTCTCTCAAATCTCACAGGAGTCATTCTGGGAGAGGTTTTTAGCTGTTCCCAGTTTCGGATAGTAGAGATAGCCACGCCAAGCTCTACAGCTATTTCTTCTGCTCTTTTACCTGCTCTTGTTCTCAAATTTTTCATATTCATAAGGATTTATAGCTTTTAACAATAGATTTGTTAGTAATAAATTAGCCTTAATTAGAAAAAATTTTCTATAAGTTACGCTGTCAGCTTATCATCAGATTCTTTGTCAGGCATATAGACCAGTAGTTCCCCAGGCTGACAATTTAAAGCCTTGCAATATTTTTCCAATGTTTCCCTCTCCAATCTTTCTGGCATAACTCGCATGTTTTTGTGCTTACTTACAGTGACCTGATGCATTCCAGTCAAGTTAGCAAGCTGCTTATAATTTACTTCTCTGTCAGCCAGTAATCTATTTCATCGTTTTTAAGAATTTAAAATGATATAAAGATTATTTTTTATTTAGCACAACGGCAAGCCAACCTCGCACGCTTAATCCATCTGAATTGCCGCCAAAACTTGTCATTGAGATTATAGACCACCCACTCGATAAATATTCTTGGAGATGTTCTTCTACCAATTTGTGCTTATCGTCGTAAGACCCCACAATCATTTTGCCTTTGCCATAAGCACCGTTGTCCAAGTAAATAGTCACAAGTTTTTGCATAAACTAAAAATCTCTTATCACCACTGTAGTTTTAGTTAAAATGATAATGTTTAAATAATTTATATATTTGTGAATTTATATTTTGTATTTGTCTCAGTAGCATTCGTAATTGTATATGATTTTATAATGAAATAAGCTATATTTTCAGTTTTTCAGCCAGCGATTTTTGTTTCCCTTATCCATATATTGTTCGAGTAGGGAGGAAATATAACCATCCATGATATTATTGTATTTGGCAGACCGAAGCGAGTGCTAAAACAAGCGGAAATTCTGCCAAAACCCAAATACTTTTTAATCGATTAATTTATTTATTATATGAGCGAAATTATTCATAATCATTATCAAAAACTAGCAGGTATTTTTGAAGAGTTATGGTTTTATTCAGAGGATTTTGTTCAGTTTATCACTAACAAAATAATTGAATACTTATCCCTAAGAAATACAGATGTACTTGTAGATTTAGGATGTGGTACAGGAATATATGCGAAAGAAATTAACAACTCTTTGCAATTACACAATCCGATTATCTGTGTAGACTCCTCGAAAAAGATGCTGGAACAAATTCCTAATAATATTAAGTATGAATGCATAGAAATTGATGCAATAGAGTTTTCGGCTTTGTCTGGAACATACAATAAAATTATCATCAAAGAATTAATCCATCATATTAATGAGCCAGACCTATTATTAGGTAATCTCTTTCAAAGATTAACCAATGGTGGTATTTTACTACTAATACTTCTGCCGCCAACAATTGATTACCCGTTATTTAGTGAAGCTTTGCGTAAATATGAAGAACTTCAACCCAATTATAATAATATTGCGAACTTACTTGCAAAAATTGGTTTTCATGTAACGGTAGATTTTGTCGAGTATCCTTTGGCAATTCCCAAAACTAAATATTTGCAGATGGTACAAAATCGTTATATGTCTTTGCTTTCAACTTTTGATGACGAACAGCTTGCTCTTGGTCTAGCGTCCATAGAACAGAAATATGCCCAGCAATCTATTCTTAAATTTTCAGTAATTCAAATAGTCAAAAAGCATCAAATACCCTCCTTATACTTAACTCAAGAAGGAGAATTTATAGGCAGATTAGAAAACACATCGCAACTGCAAGCAAAATATACCCACTACCAGCGTCGAAGTTTACTATTTACAGAACTTCAACGTGCCACAGCAGAAAGTATGATTTGGGCAAAACTGCACAACCAACACCTATTTTTAGAAAAATGGAGCCGCTATCTTTGTCACAATCAAACCCAAACAGCACTCGAATATTTAAAACTGCTGATAGATGATTTACCAATCGCACAAAATTTGAATGAATTACGCGAATATGAACAAGAAGCAAACAAATTATATTACCGAGCATATAACCTAATCTTGCTGAATTTACTTACTTCCCATCATCGTTGTCCGCAAACAGCGACCAAGTTAATTAGTCTGATGTTGAACTTAGGTTATCGACTGCTGCATCAATATATTTACACCCTCTTACGTAACTCAGGATTGCACCCCAACTATGGAATTTATCATCACCAATCCCATCATGAATTTCCTTTAGCTTGGGATTTCATGGGAGAATTCAGTGTTGCTATCGTTGATGACTTAATTTTCAACTTCCTGCAAACCTATACCAACCAAACAAATGGGAACGGAAAGAAATTTTCCCAAAATTTTCTGAAAACATTTCTGCAACACTGGGAAGCAAAACTCAAAACAGGGATACTACACCCAACAGTAGGAGAAACAACCTACCGTCACAGCATCGCACTCCAAGTTCAGGAATATATAGCTTACTTGCTTGGTGATGTCGAATTTTATCGTCCTTTAGCGTTCAAATACTATCCCTCACCCAGCGACTTTACGAGTGCGATCGCACCCCAGCGTGTACCCTTAACCTTGGTGAAGCGATAATGTTCTACTTAGTTTGTTACGACATAGTAAGCGACACACGTCGGAGTAAAGTCTCGAAACTTCTGGAAGCTTACGGTTTTCGCGTACAAAAATCCGTTTTCGAGTGCGTGTTGGACGAAAAGCAATTTACGACCGTATCTAAATATCTAACACGACTAGTCAACAAACGCGAAGACCAAATCAGATTTTACCCCATGTCAGCACATAACCGTTGCAAAGTCGCAGTTATGGGAACACAACCGGAATTTTCGGTAGATGATGCAGCATTCATCGTCTAAAATAACGCCAAAAATCTTCATTAAATATCCGCGAAAAAAGAATGTAGAGACGCGATAAATCGCGTCTTCGCGTCTTCGCGTCTTTCACCTGATGCCTAATTAACTTTCGGAGAATAACTTTCGGAGAAACCTATTTTGTTTCGCTTGATTTTTAGTTCCAAAGCAGAGAAACAACTTGATGCTTTACCTAAAAAAGACCGCAAGCAATACGAAAAAGCTTTCGATATCTTAGCAAAATCTGGCCCCATTTATAAAAGCTTAAGAACCCATCGTTATAAACATAAAAGTTGTAACACTTGGGGTTCATCAGCTTCGATGGCAAAAAGATTTTACTGGGAATACATACAACAGAGCCAATCGGAGGAAAATTTGGATGAAAAAATAATTATTGTCACTAGCTTAAGCTCACATTAATCGTTAATTTATGGAGGGGTTAACAATGTCAAAGCCTCGGACTTTAACTAAACGAGAACTACGCTTAATCACACTGTACAGCAATTGGCAATTTGGAATGACACCAGTAGAGTTTTACACAAAATGGGCTGTCAATTATGAACAAATCGCAATTATTTGTAACCGTTCTGATTCAACTGTTAGGAGTTGGTTTAGACACAGTGACAAAAAACGTAACCCTAATCGTAATGACTTGCTTAACCTCGCGATGGTAGATTTTTTGCTGGAGCATTTTGAAGAAATTCCTCAACAAGTTTTGTATTGGTTAAATCTTAACGATTCTGAATAATAAAAGATTCCACCTTTACTTCAACCAAATTGTAGCCCCTTCCCTACAAATGGGGGAGGGCTTAGGCATAGGCATAAATTACGAATTAACGACGAACCGCCAAGTAGCCAAGATAGCCAAGGGAAGAAAGAGTAGAGATTTATGCCGAGGTGACAAGCTTCGCTAACACAACTCTTAAACAGAATGCTATATAAACTTCGCTAATTGCATTTCCTAAAAACTTAACTAAAGTTCACCTCCGCCAAGCAGTAAGTTGGATATCAAAGCGTTTCCATTTTTATCGACTTACTAAAAGCCAAAAGCCTAAAGATCCAGAAGTTAAAGACTTTACAGGTTATGGTTTCCATTTTTATCGACTTACTAAAAGCCAAAAGTTACAAAGGCTTGGACAGCCTTTGGGACAAATTCTTGTTTCCATTTTTATCGACTTACTAAAAGCCAAAAGCAGGACTTTCAGATAATACTTCCTATCTGCTCCAACAGAGTTTCCATTTTTATCGACTTACTAAAAGCCAAAAGAGTGACAACGCGATTATTTGTTTCTCGTCTTCCGAAGTTTCCATTTTTATCGACTTACTAAAAGCCAAAAGACCAAAAAGAAAATAACTATGCGGTTTTTCAATCGCGTTTCCATTTTTATCGACTTACTAAAAGCCAAAAGGGCAAGCATTTGAAACGCTTGCTCCATAAGGATTATACACCCTCCAATCTGAGGGGGTCAACTCCAGCATCTCACAGATAGAAATTATTCTTAATAAGTTCATATTAGACCCTCCTCAAATCCTTATCTAACCAGCTATCTGAGGGATACAACGAAATAATAGGTGTTTCAGCCATTGTGTCTATCCCTCAGATGCTTATCAATAGTATGGATAATCATAAGATTTATTAATGAATCATTCTTTACAAGCTAGCAACGTTAAAAATATCTGGGAAGGCAGTGGAAACCTTAGCAACGGAAGCATAACCCGCTTAATATCAAGTCTATTAATGGTTGTCTGCCAAAAGTAACTGTTGATAAATTATTTTTTATACCCGTTTGTCGGCTTCCATTTTTCCCTTACACTGGAGAAGTTGGCTAATCATCAATAAGTTGAGAAAAGTCCATCATGCAATATCAAGTTTTCGTCCAAAGCCGTTCGGACAAAAAATTTATCGCTTCTGTTGTTGGTATTCCTAACTGCATAGTTGAAGGTGATACAAAGGAAGAAGCGATTACCAGAGTAAAAGATGCTTTAGAGCAGCAATTAGAAAATGGGGAACTAATTACAATTGATATAGATATTAGGCGCTCTAAACAAAAAGTGGACCCCTGGATTGAGAATATGGGAATTTTTGCTGAAGACCCGACATTTGATGATTTTCAAGCAGAAATGGCAGCATATCGGCAACAAGTAGATTCTCTTGAGGCTGAAAAATGACTTGTTACGTGATGGATACGGAGCATCTCAGCCTCTACGAGCGTGTTCACCCGCAAGTACGTGAACGTATAATTCAAGTACGAGCAAATTCTTCAGATATATTAACAACACAAGATTTAATATAGTAATCCGAAATCAGTCGTGAGAAAGAAAATGTTTTAAACACTTATAAATAAGTATGTTAACGTATAATTCAGGTACAACGTAATACTAGATAAACATTTATTGAAACATATTGGACAATTACAGAGTAAAGTGGACAATCCACGTGGAATTGCAAATGCTATTCCGCAATTTTCAGGAAAATATTTTAATACTAAACAATATGAATTGCTAGATAGATTAGCTGATGAAGCTTTTAAATAAATCGGAGGAGTTGTCTCTAGATTTTAACAATGAAAAAGCTCTCAGACGTATAATGTCAAAATTTCTTGTTAATCTAGTAATTGAGCAAAGTTGTTAAATATTAATGGTGTTATGGCGATGAATAATAAACCCAAATCCTTTGTTAGTCAGTTAGAAGAGACCCACAAAGAAGATATAGAGGCAATTACTCAGGTGTTAGTACGCATAACAAGCCGCAGTCCAGACAAAATAAAGTCACACCTAAATGCTATGCTGGAACAGTTAGTAGAACCGGAAGTAAAACCCCCTTTTTATGAAACTGCAACACCAGATGAATGGGTAGCAGCATTGAGGGAATGGAGTGCTAGCCATGACCGCAATAAACCCCTTTTATCAGATTACGCTGTTAGCAGAGAAAGTATGTACGATGATGAGGAGTTATAGTTGACTGTTCTAATTGATACCAATGTCATATTGCGGATGGCACAACCGGAACATCCAATGTGTGCAGAGTTTCCATTTTTATCGACTTATAAAAAGCCAAAAGCGAGCTTATGAGTTTGCAAAATATTGATGCCTCTCAAAGTTTCCATTTTTATCGACTTATAAAAAGCCAAAAGTTATAGATGTGGTGTTGAGTATAGATCCGAGGAAGGTTTCCATTTTTATCGACTTATAAAAAGCCAAAAGAAGCTGGGTTGGAAATTCCCAGAAGTTTCTTGATCGTTTCCATTTTTATCGACTTATAAAAAGCCAAAAGGTGATGGTTCGTTCTATCGAAGCGGTTATTTTTATGCAAAAGTTTCCATTTTTATCGACTTATAAAAAGCCAAAAGAGTATGATAGAGGTAGGCAACTAATCGAGGAATTTTTGTTTCCATTTTTATCGACTTATAAAAAGCCAAAAGGGTAAGCATTTGAAATCCTTACTCTATAAGGATTATACAGCCCTAAATCTGAAGGGGTCAACTCCAGCACTCCACAAATAGAAATAGTTCTCAACAAACTCACCTTCGACCCTCCTAAAATCCTTAACCAGTAAGCCATCCGAGGGATACAACGAAATAATAGGGGTTTCAGCCATTGCGTCTATCCCTCAGATGCTTATCAATAACCTGCAGAATGATAAAGTTAACTAATCAATCGCCCTATTCCCCTACTCCTCATACCAATTCACGAAAATCTTGAAACATAATCCAAATTCTGAAACTCTTGTCAAAGCTGGATTTCGCAATTGCGAATTGCGAATTGCGAATTGCGAATTGCGAATTGGTATCACTCCCCCTTCTTCTCAAAGCTTCCAAATCATCGGTCGATAAACCTCCACTTCTCCCATCAAACAAGCAACATACTCCCATACCTGTAGCTCAATAACACGACGAAAAGGTAACCTTTGTTCAGTATAAGGGTGTGTAATTTCTGATTGTAACTTTTCCTCCCAGTGCTTGAGAAACTTTTTCAGTGCATGTGGTTGAAAATACACACCACCTTTTTCATCAGGGTTTGTAAAGTCATCTATAGTAAAAACATGAGAATTAACTAAATAAGCAACTAGTGAATCCACTATACCTGCGCGGAACTCCTCTGTAACATATGATACTAATGCAGGATGATTATTACGCGGTACATGTAAATTCCCAAAATGCGTATGCAATCCCACAGCTTGAATGAAGGAATAAATATTTTGATTTAACAAAGTGTAACCCAAGCTCAGCATACCATTAATAGGGTCAGTTGGTGGACGTTTTGTACGCCTGTCAAATGCAAATTCTCCGGTAAACATAGAACCTAAAGCTTGAAAATAAAGCGTTGCAGCTTTTCCTTCATAACCTTGCAACATTTCGATTGATTCAGCTTGGCATAAATTATCCATCAAATCAGCGATTAAATCGATAGCAGAACTAGCCATTTTAGAAGAATGACGACGATTTAATTTTAAAAGTAATGCACGCGAATTATGTAACTTTGCCCAAACAATCGCTTCAGCTTGTTTCTTGACAAATTCCGAATCTTTAGAACGCTCTATCTGACGCGCTAAATATTTTACTTTTGCCAAACCATCGGTTTCTAACCTACCATAATATCTTCCCTTCTGGGAAAGATAGATTACAGGAATTCTACATCTCAGTAAGATTTTTATTACCCCATTAGAAACAGTGCAGCAGCCAAATACCACAACATGACTGATACGGTTAGCTGGAATTTTTATCTTAAGTTCATTTTGGTAGAGTACATTAAATTGCTGATTTTTGATGCTCAGATACGCACCTTGGTCGGTAATATATAGAGTTGACATATTTTCCTGCCAATAATGAGAAATCGATGCTCTAGGGAAATTAATTGGTTTATCGATGCTGCAAGCTTTAGGAGGACGAGAAACAGGTTTCGCAGGGCGATTTTTTTTTCTGAAATAAGGTGTACCCGAATCGTTAACTACCCACTCCCCGGATTGTGCGGGTTTCACTGGTGGAGGTGCGTAAACCTTTCCCTTCGCAAAGCTGTAACCCAAAAAAGTAAACTCCGAGTCGGGGCTAAAAGTGTGGGTTTTGTCTGGCTGTAGCTTTAAGTAGACTTCTCCCAACCACAGGCTGATTTTTTCTAAAATCCTGTTTGCTTCTGCCTCACTTTCACAGGTGATCGCAAAATCATCTCCATACCTGACCAAGTTTATTCCATGACTCAAACACCGTCTGTCAAAGTCGGTAAGATAGAGATTAGCCAACGCACCAGAGAGTATTCCACCCTGTAACAACCCTTTACCAGGACGATTGGTTTTGCCAGTAATAGCAATTCCCGACTTGAGTTGTCCTTCCAGCAATCGGATTAAAACAGGTTCAAGCCGTAGTTTTTCTAAAAAAGTTAACAGCAAAGCCAAACAAATATTGTCGAAAAAATCTGCGATGTCGGCTTTAATAATCCACTTCGGTTGATACTGATAGTAGTGATGTAAATTATGTACCGCTTGCTGAATATTATGTCCCGGACGATAAGCGTAACTACAATCAAGAAAGGTATCCTCTAAGGGAAAATACAATTCATCAAGTAGCAAACGCTGCACAATTCTGTCCCGAACAGTAGGAATACCAATTAAACGCTTACCACCGTTTTTCTTCGCTATATAAAACCCCTTAGCAGGACTAGCAATATAGGTTTCGTTGTGGAGATGGTGTTGAATATTCCGTAATTGCTCAGAAGCACTCGACTCAAATAAGTCAACAGAAATACCATCCACACCCGCAGACTTAGTTCCCACGCGGACTTGTAACCACGCAGCTTTAAGTAGTTCTAGAGAAAAATCCATGATTTCATTAAAAATTACAGCGGATTTTGAGTGAATGAGTGAAATATAACTTGACGGGGTTTGGGATGCCCACCCCACAAGAGTTTTGATGTTTAGTTGGTGTAACTAATATCTCTTTGACATTTCACCTTTTAAATTAATTGTTGCAAGCGCGTATATTACTTTTTATATGAGTTATTGACGTAGATATATGACTTCGTGTATGACTTAGAAATAAGAGCTTTTTGGGTTAAATCATGCCAAAGCGTTCCTTAATTGCATCACCAGAGGGTATCAAAAAGGCTAAAAGTGCTTTAGAGCACCAAAATCTATCTCAAAAAGCGTTAGCTGACGTGCGTGGAATAGCATCTTGGTCAACTATCAACCATTTTTTTAACGGTAAACCTGTTGAGCGAGAGATATTTTTTCAGATTTGTGAAGAACTAAATTTAGACCCGCAAGAAACCGCAGCACCAGGAGAAGAACCACTCGACAAACTTTGGCGACAATTACAAACACTCGGCTCTCCAACGGAAGAAATGGGATTAGTTGTAGTAAAAGAACAAACATTGGGATGGGGAAAGCAAAAACCCAGTAAATATGAGAAATCCGTACGCTTAGGCAGCTACATCCAAGTAAAAATTGATTTGTCAACCCCAGGATATTTAATCCTACTGCAAAAAGATACATCCGGAGAAGTATATTGTTTTTGTCCCTCCTGCTTTGCTCCACAATTTCACTTGCATGATGGCAAAACTATTTTACCTCAGCAGGATTCTCCAATAACAGCTTTCCCCTTAGAAGGTGAGCCAGGTCGAGAAGAAATTTTAGCAGTAATTTTCAACGAACCACCTAAATTTGACTGGCTACCCGAAGGAAGTGATGACCCCTTACAATTAGAAGAAAATCACCTAAACGACTTAACAAAACATATAAATAATAATGGTACTTGCAAAGTTTTTTATACAAATTATACTTTAACAAAATAATACATTTAAGTATAAAAATATGGAAAATATAGAAGAAATTTTAATCCAATTAAATAATCTTAACCTACAGGTTGTACAACTCTGTGAACAAGGGAACCTGGAATCAGCACTAAATATTGCCAAACAAGCTGTTAATATAGCAGACACTTTACAACAAGAGCATGAAATAATTGCAGATAGCTTAAATAATTTAGCTGAATTATATCGCATACAAGGACAATATATAGAAGCAGAATTATTGTATGTGAAAACATTAAATATGAGAAAAAGCTTGTTTGGAGAATCTCATCCAGACATTGCACAAAGCTTAAATAATTTGGCATCTTTTTACTATCACCAAGGGCAATATACGCGCAGAGCAAAAATATCTAGAAGCCTTAAAAATCTGGAAAGCCCACTACGAAGAATCACGTCAGGAAATAGCAACTCTTTTATGTAGTATGGGAGAGCTATACCGTCAACAAGGACGTTACCCAGAAGCAGAAAAAATACTTGATAAAGCTTTAGCGATGAGAAAAGCAATTTTCTCAGATTCCCATCCACAAATTGCAGAAAGCTTAAATAATATCGCAGCACTATACGAATCCCAAGGAAGGTTAGAAGAATCCGAACAAACATACTTAGAATCCTTGGAGATGAGAAAAAGTATTTTTGAAAACGAGCATCCCGCTATAGCTGAGAGTCTAAATAATTTAGCAGCGCTCTACCATTCCCAAGGACGTTACTTAGAAGCGGAGGAAAATTATTTACAAGCTTTAGCAATA
The DNA here is from genome assembly GCA_019359035.1 of Scytonematopsis contorta HA4267-MV1. Lineage (GTDB taxonomy): Bacteria > Cyanobacteriota > Cyanobacteriia > Cyanobacteriales > Nostocaceae > Scytonematopsis > Scytonematopsis contorta. The sequence goes on from JAHHIC010000060.1 coordinate 42,614, forward strand.
TTACAAAATTTTATTGAGGAACATCATATTGCCAAAATTTTAAATAATTTAGGGGAAGTCTATAAAGAACTAGGGCGTTTTTCTTCTTCAGAACAAAAACATTTAGAAGCTTTAGCAATTAAAAAACGTCTACTAGGAGCCGAACATCCAGATATTGCCATGAGTCTTGGTAATTTAGCAGAAATATATCGTCTACAAGGACGTTATTCCGAATCAGAATCAAATTTTTTAGCAGCTTTAGAATTAAGAAAACTTTTATTTGGAGATGAACATCATGATGTTGCAAGTAGCTTAAATGGTTTAGCTGCTCTTTATTCATCTATTGGACGTTATTCAGAAGCAGAAGAAAAACATCTAAAAGCGTTAGCTATGAGGAAAAACTTGCTAGGTGACTCTCATCTTGATGTTGCTTGCAGCTTAAATAATTTGGCTGAACTTTATCGCTTGCAAGGACGTTATTCAGAAGCGGAACAAAAACATTTACAAGCATTAGCAATAAAAAAAGAAATACTAGGTTCAGAACATCCAGATATTGCTGATAGTCTTGCTTGTATTGCTGAGGTTTATCGCTTTCAAGGACGGTACACAGAAGCAAAGAATATTCTCTTAGGAACTTATTCTATGAGGAAAAGGCTACTGGGAGATATACATATTGATATTGCACGTACCTTAAATTCTTTAGCTGTTTTATACGATGCTCAGCGTGAATATAATCAAGCAGAGCCTTTACTGATAGAAGCTCTGATAATTACACAAAATGTATTTGGTTCCGAGCATCCAGAAATAGCAAACTGTATGCATAATTTGGCAACTTTATACGGATGTCTGGAACGCTACGAAGAAGCAGAAAAAATGCTTTTAGAAGTATTGAAAACTAGAGAAAGATTTTTAGGAACAGAGCATCCTGATATTGCACTATCATTAAATAATCTTGCCGAGGTATACTTTTCTCAAGGACGCTATCAAGAAGCCCAAGAAATATATGTAAAAGTTTTGTCAATTAGGAAACGTCTCTTGGGTAATTCACACCCCGATGTTGCACGTAGTTTAAACAATTTAGCGACGGTATTCACCGCTAGCAATCGTCCCGAAGAAGCTTTATCATATCGCGTACAAGCAAGCCTCATTAATGACAAAATTATAAGTCAAGCTTTTGCATTTAGTTCGGAAAATGACCGTATTGCTTTTCTCCAAAGAATTCAGAGCTAATTTTGATTTATTTCTCTCCCTCGTTTGCACATACCTACCAGACTCCACTATAGCCAAACAAGAAGCATTAGATTTAGTACTAAAACGCAAAGCACTAACAGCATCAGCCCTTGCTGCTCAAAACCAAGCTCTTTACAGCGGAAGGTATCCTCATCTTACAGAAAAATTCCGCGAACTGAGCGACCTAAGTACACAGTTAATACACCTGAATTTATCAGCTTTTCAAGTCAGTGACTTAACTGCTCATCAACAAAACTTGTCACAATTACAAGCGCAATATAATAGTTTACAAAAACAACTCGCTTCTCAAGTACCAGAAATTAGTCTATCCCAGCAGATAGCTGACCGTAAAGCTGTTGCATCCGCACTACCCCCAAATTCGATTTTAGTTGAGTTTGTCTGCTTCGGTGTGTTTAACTTTCGTGCGATTCATGCAAATGAAGACTCATTATGGTCTCCTTCCCGCTATGTAGCATTTATTTTACCTCCAGGACAACCGGATGCGGTAGAAATGGTAGATTTAGGTTCAGCCCAAATTATTAATGATTTAATTTCATCTTTTCGCTTACAAGCTTCTGATAATAATCAAGAAGAAGAAACGACAGGATTTCAGAAAAAAGCTGCACAATTACCTAAGTTCCAAATTAAACCATATGATTCAAGCACAGCAATTCAACTCAGCGAAGCGCTTTTTCAACCTATCCGTCATTTGATTAATGGGTATAAACATTTAATCTTTGCACCAGATGCAAACTTAAACTTAGTTCCATTTCAAATATTGCCTCTTGATGCAACGAATACAAATCTATTAATGGATGAATATACCATTAACTACCTCGGTGTTGGACGAGATATTTTACGCAACCAAATACAGCCACAGCGTTTAGGTGATGTACCATTGGTCATAGCAGACCCTGATTTTGATTTTTACTGGGGAGCTTGGATTTGTGAGGGAAACACTACATCAATTCAAAATTCAAAATTCAAAATACCCTACCCTTCGGAAAAACCTCCGGTTTACGGGAACGCTTCGCGTACAAAATTTAAAATTTAACAAAATCGCATTGCTCCCGTAACAACTGTGTGTTGACCTGTGTGCCAGGGCAAGAAATATACTTGTATACATAGCAGCAAGCATAAGTGATTCTTGCCCTCTACCTTTTTTGTTAATATTAGGCCACGGAATCAAGTAAACCTGACATATCTAAAACTCTTTGTGAGTATTTTTCTGCTTGTTTGGCTGTCTCCGTTCGACGAAGTTCATCTAACAAAATATGGTCTAAATTTATTTGCCAGCGCACGAGTTGAACTTGAATATTAACTAATTCTTCTGCTTGCTCTGGTTCAATTTCGGCTGCTATCCACTCAATAAACCACTCTGTCTCATCTATTACAACTTCTACACCTTTTTTGAAAGCACTATTAAAAAACGAACGAACCCGGGCTAAGTTTGAAGCTATATGTCCTAAACGATGGGGAATATCTTCGTTTTGGAAGCGTGCTTTTTTTTCATCTAAATTCGATTTCATATCCACCGATTAAATCCTCTGTAATTCGTTTTACACGTTGTTTTATCGCAGGGTCTTGAATAATCATTGAGCGATTGTTCTGACTTGGACGAATATTGATAATCGATTCATAATCAATCGACTGATTAAATGGAGTCCAATTGGCACCCCAGATATCTCGTTGCCTGCTACCATCTTCTAGTAATACAGCCTCGCACCAAGCGTGTTTTTCTCCTCCTCCTGCTAATATGCCACGTTCGATGTCAACTACAACCTTGATATAAACTCTCAAAGTTTCCAGCATTTGCTCGACCTGCTCGCCTGTCGCACGTTCCTTAATTATAATTATCAATTCTCAACCCTGTAGTTTTAAATTTCCTTGGTAATCAATATAAGCCCAGCCAATTGAACTTGGATTAATATCAATTCCAATCGCTCCCCACTTAATATCAAGAGTACGCTTTTTGACTTTTATTGGAGTAAATTGTACAGCAACAGTCCACTTAGCATCTTTACGATAAAAGTGCCATGTTTTTGCTCCAGATGTAGGTAAGCGAGAATTTTTCTCCCAAAATTACCAATTCTTGATTGAACATGGGTTCCAAAATTAGACTCTAAGCATTTGGGTACTCTAATAGTAATTAAGTCACCATCCCATTGGCATACTTGGTTACCACAGGTTTCATCTTTTGACCCAACAAGAAATATATCACTTTTAGGCACTTTTACTCTTAGTGGGGCTTTTTTTAAATGGGCAATTTGTTTTTGAAGTTTAGCAATATATCTTTTTTTATGATGAATATTTTTTCTCAAGGCTTGCCAATTAGTCAGACCATCACTTAACCAACAACTTAATGGATAATTACATCCCGTTTTTGAGTTTATCCAGTTGGGTTTTAAGTAAAATTTTTCGGCGAGCAAGAGTTTTTTAAGTGATTTCTTTACCCACTCTAATGCTGATTTAAGTTTACCTTCTAGTTGTTTTATATGATTTGCTCTACATTCTGAAGCTGAGTCTATTCTCCCAATTGCAGAAGATATAACACCATTAACCTGACGTTTTAAAAAACCATATTTATGTTGACGCTTAAAGTAATATGCTCACCTTACCTTAAGTGCCGACCTCATATAAAGGTCTCTTCGTTAGAGGGCGATAGTTATTCCGCCAAGAACTTGCTGTCGCCTTCTATATATGTTTTATTATACCGTTTAGCCGATATGTTTACATATTCATATATCGTAATATTTGCTGAAATTTTAATCGACAATAAAAATGTTGGTATATGTTATAAATGACAACGATGCTAATGAATTCTCCGATTCCACCAAAATTCACGAAAAGAGACGACAGGAAAGCTGTACAGCAGTCCAAAGTGAAGATTCGTTGCCGTTTACAGGATTTAATTGATGCTCAAGGCATGACTAGGACAGGTTTGGCTTCTGCAACAGGTTTAACAAATGCAGCTATTAAAGGGTTATGCGACAACTCCGCAAAGCGCTACGATGTGGACACCTTAGCCGTATTGTGCGACTTTTTTGGGTGCGATATGGGTACGTTATTAGAAGTTATTCCAAAAGAAAGAAAGGGAAGTTAATTATTATAACTTACATTCTTTATCAAAGATGTTTAGTATAAACAACCAACGTCACGCAGCAAATATATGCTATCTAACTGCCTCAACTTCCTGCACAGTTAACGGACATTCACCAGCTTTTAGTTGCAAAAACTCTTGAGGTAGCACTAGGCTTTATTGACTTTAGTAGTGACTGCAGCGAATCGTTACAAGGAAATTTTCTCCGTTCTTGAGTCTTCAATCCTTTTCTAAGTCGTTTACCTGCATCAGTTCCAATAATTACCTGCTCAATGACAATTACATTTTTTTTGAAATGCTTACAGTCAAAGAGCTACGCATGTGGACTTGATGAGTTTGATTAGTTGACACCTTGCTAGGAAAGACGTCCGAAATCGAAGTGCGTTTACTCTGTCTTAAGTCCTAAGCCAAAATTAGCCCTAAATTTTACGCCCAATTTACGCCCAATTTAATCCCAAAACTACCCAAACTAACCCAAAGAATACTTTGAATCAACATCAAAAAGACTGTAGTTCAAAAGTATTTTAAACGTTGAAAGGCTTAAAGCGCTTAGTTTTAGGGAGTTTGATTAAGAAGCGGGTAACGCGATTCGAACGCGCGACATCAACCTTGGCAAGGTTGCGCTCTACCACTGAGCTATACCCGCAAACTCATTACATTACTAATATTGGCAGAATAATCATGCTTTGTCAACCCTTTTTTCATTATTTCTCGACCAAGAAGCCCTGAGTAGGAACTAAACTAGAAAATCAACCCCAGTTTACTAGTCAACAACTCTGGAGATTTTTAGATGACCAGCGAATTTACCAGCAACAAAAAACGACTTTTTGACTTGTGGGCACCCAGCTACGACTTCTTCTTTCTGACAATTTTTTACCAAGCGGTTCATAAGCGGTTACTGGAATTTGTTGACTTACCCTCCAAATCCGACGTGCTGGATATTGGCTGTGGTACCGGACGCTTGCTTAACCGACTTGCTGCAAATTTCCCAGATATGCGCGGTTTCGGGTTAGATTTATCCCCCGAAATGCTACGTGTTGCACGACAAAAAAACAACCACCACCCACGTTTAATTTTTATTGAAGGAAAAGCAGAGTCTCTGCCTTTCGCTGAAAATCAATTTGATGCGGTTTTTAACACCATTAGTTTTTTGCATTACCCAGAACCACAACAGTTTTTTAGCGAAGTAGCGCGAGTGCTAAAAAAAGGTGGACGCTTTTACTTGGTTGATTCAGCATTACCAAGTTCTTACCTATCCATAGCTAAAGTCAGGTTTTACAGCAAGCAGGAGCGCGAAAATTTAGGTTCGGATGTGGGATTATCATGTTTGGGACACCATTACATAATGGGACCAGTTTTACTGAGTGTCTTTGCTAAATGACACAAGCAGCTTAAAAAAATGTTGAGTATAGGCTATCCCACATTTAACTTTTTTCTTGGCATACACGGGCGGGCAAGGATGCCCACCCCACAAAAGAAAAGAGAAGAGAAGAGAAGAATTTATGGGTGGTTTTGTTTGGTTTTAAGTACCCCCTTCCATAACTTCTGGGGAAAAATCTCCAATATTCGCACTTTTAAGAGCGGAGTTTGGTAAAGAATTTACAGAATGTTGTTGTGCTGGATTAGACCGCAATTGCTTCATCAGGCTTCCCATTTCTAAAGCGGTCATCGCGTACTCCCACCCCAAATTTCCTTTTATACCAGCCCGTTCTAAAGCCTGTTGCATTGTATCGGTTGTCAAAACACCAAAAATAACTGGAACCCCTGTTTGGAAGCTAGCAGCCGCAATACCTTTAGCGACCTCAGAAGAGACATAATCAAAATGGGGTGTTTGTCCCCGAATAACAGCCCCTAAACAAACAATTGCATCGTAACGATTAGAAATTGCCAATTGACGAGCCACCACAGGTACTTCAAAACTACCTGGAACCCAAACATAATCTACTTGCGTACCTTGTGGGTTAACATCTACACCGTGGCGTTTCAAACAATCTTGACAAGCTTCTAGCAATTTGGTGGTGACCAAATCATTAAATCTACCAATCACCAGCGCAAACCGTAAAGGTTGTGTATTAGTAAAATTTCCCTCAAAAACTGCCATGAATGCCTCTGAATCAAATATAGGTTTTGCTTAATATACATTTGTTTATCCAAATAAACAGGAGCAGAAAAGACTTTCCCTAATCTGCTCCTGTTTGGTTACTCTGTTTCTGTGCTATTGATTTAGATTTAAGTGAAAGAGTCCTTAGGCAACAAAAAAGTTTAAGACACCGACTAAAATCACCAAGGCGAACCAAGCTCCAGAGCCAACCCAAAGAAGTTTTTTGGATTCAATCCAGTTCTGGGGAGTAGCATAAGCAACTGGTACACCAATTACTAGCGCAAAAGACGTAAGAACTAGAGCGAATAGAGCAATTTGGAATATTATGGTCATTTTCCGTTCTCCCAAGACCGCGAATTACTAAAGATTATGATATTTTACAAGGCAACACTGACTGTTTTCCCTTATTTGTTAAGGTATCAGAAAATTCATCATTTTTGTTAATTGTTGACTGCTGACTGTTGACTGTTGACTGCTGACTGTTGACTGTTGACTGCTGACTGTTGACTGTTGACTGCTGACTGTTGACTGCTGACTGTTGACTGTTGACTGGTGACCTATGGCTGATGGCTTTATACATATATTTTAAATAAAATAAAAATGAATAAAAGCAAAACGTCAACCGTCAACCGTCAACTGTCAACAAATTTATGGACTTAATACTTTGTCATACTACGGCTGATTTTGATGCTCTGGGAGCAGCGGTGGGGTTAACGCGCTTAAAGCCTGGTAGTAAAATAGTATTATCTGGTGGTGCTCACCCCCCAGTCAGAGATTTTTTGGCATTACATCGTGATGAATACTCTCTTATTGAAAGACGTTCTGTTAATCCCAACAAAATTCGCTCCCTTACTGTGGTAGACGCTCAACAACGAGACCGTTTAGGTAAGGCTGCTGAATGGTTCGATTTACCCCATCTTCAAGAAATAATTATTTACGACCACCACTTAGAAAAAAATTCTGATATTCCTGCAACACATGTACATACTGCTTCTGTGGGAGCGGCTACGACTTTAATTGTAGAAGAATTACAAAAGCAGCATATTACACTCTCTGTTGCCGAGTCTACTGTGATGGCTTTGGGTATTCATGTTGACACTGGCTCCCTTACTTTTGACCTTAGCACAGCACGAGATGCTTTGGCTTTGGCTTGGTTGATGCAGCAGGGGGCTAGTTTACCTGTGATTAATCAGTATCTTGACCCTGGTTTATCGCCGCAGTTACAGCAACTTTTGAAACAGGCTTTAGAAAATCTCCAATATTTATATGTGAGTGGATATACGTTTGCTTGGGTAATTTTAAAAACAGATGATTTTGTCCCTGGTTTATCCAATTTGGCTTCCCAGTTGGTTTCTTTAAGCGAAATTGATGCTTTGTTGTTGGCTAACGAAATCCAATCGGAAAATGAGAAGACTCGTTTAACAATTATCGGACGTTCGCAAATCAAAAATGTGAATTTAAACGAGTTATTTCAACCTTTTGGGGGAGGGGGTCATTCCCAAGCAGCATCATTGAGTTTACGGGGGGTAAATTCACAAGAAATTTTAGAGCAATTGGTCGGAAAACTGAAAAAACAAATTCCTCATCCTCTGACAGCACGAGATTTAATGTCATCTCCAGTTCGCAGCATTCGTCCAGAAACTACTATAGATGAAGCACAAAGAATACTATTACGCTATGGACATTCCGGTTTATGTGTAGTCGATGCTCAAGGACAACTTAATGGTATTATTTCACGACGCGACCTAGATATTGCTTTGCATCACGGCTTTAGCCATGCTCCTGTAAAAGGGTACATGACAACTAACTTGAAAACAATAACTGCTGATACCACAATGCCACAAATAGAGACGTTGATGGTCGCTTATGATATTGGACGGTTACCTGTTCTAGAAAATAATCATTTAGTTGGTATTGTGACTCGTACCGATATATTAAGGGAGTTACATCAGGAAGAAATGCGAGGGAAATCCAAAGAAGAAACAAGCGGAATCAGGGAAAATATTAGACATCCCACTTTAGCTGAATTACAAGCACGACTTGCACCAACTTTGTGGAAATTACTAACACAAGCATCCCAAGCAGCAGAAAAACGTGGGTGGAATCTTTATGTAGTTGGGGGTGCAGTGCGTGACTTATTGATGGCATCGGATGATGTTAAAAGCTTGATGATACAGGATATCGATTTAGTAGTCGATGGATTTGCGACTTCAGCAGATGTAGGTGCTGGGGTTGAACTAGCAAAAGAAATCCAAAAAATTCACCCGTCTTCACGTTTAGAAATTCACGGAGCTTTTCAGACAGCAGCCTTATTGTGGCACAAAGACCCAGAGCTAGATTCCCTTTGGGTAGATATTGCCACAGCCAGAACGGAATTTTATCCTTATCCAGCAGCGAATCCGGAAGTTGAAGCGAGTTCTATCCGTCAAGATTTATATCGTAGAGATTTTACCATAAATGCGATGGCATTGCGATTAACTTCTCCTCGTGCAGGTGAATTACTGGATTTTTTTAATGGTTTATTAGATTTACGAGCCAAAAAAATTCGGGTGTTGCACGCAAACAGTTTTATTGAAGACCCCACCCGTATATATCGGGGTGTGCGTTTTGCTGTGCGATTTGGGTTTGAGATAGAACAGCAGACCGAAGAATATATTAGATATGCTATTAATAGTGGCGTTTATGACCGCACCGCACAAGAAAATAACCGTACTCCTGCACTACAGACCCGGTTGAAGGCTGAATTGAAATATATTCTCCAAACTCCTTATTGGAAAGAGGCTTTAAAATTATTAGAAAAATTAGGAGCATTAAAGTGTGTTCATCATAGTCTGAAATTAGATGATGAATTATTACGGCAATTACGTTTATTAGAACTTTGTTTGCGACGTTTTGACCCGCAACAAAATTTAAATATAATTCATTGGCAAATGCGTTTAGATACAATTATTGCTCACCTTGCACCAGAATATCGGGGAAAAGTCGCAAGGAATTTGCAATTACCGGAGGATAGTATTGCTAGATTAGAAAATTTAGTGGATTCTACTCGTGTAATTGAGTCATTAACTAATTGTCAATATCCCAGTCAAGTGGTGCAGTTATTAAAGCAATATGATTTACCTACATTAATTTTAATTGCTATACAACAGAAACGAGTAATCCGACAAAAAATCTGGCACTATTTTACCATTCTACGTCACGTTCAGCCTATTTTAAATGGAAATGATTTGAAGAAAATGGGTTACAAACCAAGCCCAAATTTTAAGAAAATGTTAGATGATTTATTAGCAGCTACTTTGGATGGTAATCTAAAAAACCGATATGAAGCCGAGGATTTTTTAGCTAATAATTATCCCCAATAAAATGTAGAGACGTTACATGTAACGTCTCTACACAGATTTTCAAAATCTATCTTGTGTTAGTGAAAGATTGTAAAATTGCATTTCTTGCTGACTTGGCTCTCAAATTGACATCATAGGGCAATGGTCTAATAAAATTTAGAGATGAACGCAATTTCCAAGGTATATAATCAGGATGTCTTAGCCAGGAATATTTATCACTTAATCCCCAATTAATAATTGTATCAACTCCACCTGCGAAACAAGCGTTTAAATATCTTCTATAGCCATTTGCAACCATTGTATCTAGTTCGGATATTGTGCTTGGCAATGGGGTATCAATAATTACGTCAAGTTCAGTAACAATTGGTTTGACTCCTGTATTTCTTAATTGTGTAAGGAAATTTCTAAATCCAGTTTCATTCCAAGCATAACCTGTCGAGAACCACATATGTGATTGCAAACCTACTGCATCTAGTTTGACACCACTATTTTTAAGATACCTAATAAGGTTCAGATATTTGTCTTGTTTCTAACCTGCATCTTCACAACCATAGTCATTGATTACGAATTCTTTACTACTGTCAATCGACTGTGCAATCTGAAAAACATCACGGATATATTCTGGTTTAACACCCTTACGTAGTCCATAAACTTGGTCTTCAGCTTCTGCTGGACTGTCGGCAATAACTTCGTTCACAATGTCCCATGAATACAGTGTTGTGTTGTTTCGATAACGTCCCATTACTGCATTAAAATGACGTTGAACATCAGCTAATGATGCTGGATATGGTAACCAGCTAGGTCTAGCCATGTGCCACAAAAGTGTATGTGCCCGTAATTTCATGTTATTGCGGGCACAAAAATTAATTGCCTTATCTGCTAGCGCAAAATTAAACTGTCCTGGTAATGGTTGAATCACAATCCATTTGAATGCTCCCTCAGTGACTGCTATAGAGCATTCACGAGCAACAAGAGCAGCATAAGTTTTATCTTGCTCAATGATTGTTTCTGATATAGATGTTCCATAGAATTTATTCACACTACGAGCAGCATCTTTAAGAGTATTGATTTTATTCTGTTTTAAAAGATTACCAATGTCTGAAAATGAAGAGCCTAATGACATTGTGTCTATATCTTGTGCAGAGAAACTACTATTGAAATATTTAGATGCAATTAGTGATGTTAGACTAGCGCAAGTAGCAGTAGTTAAAAACTTTCGTCTATCCATTTGAGTATTCCCTTTGTTGAATTAATAAATGAAAATGAAAAAATGAATACGGAAATTCTTAACACAACAAATTCTCACCGCTTGTGTAAGCAGTTATATAGACATTCCAAAGGAAGAGAATACTTACGAAAAATTTTCTCTTGGGAATATTAATCTGTTGTATGTGCGACAATAACTAGGTAAACCTTAGTTATAAGCGTAGAATGCCTTTAATGCTACCGTCATCAATCGAAAAAATTGTAGTTTTAGAATTCATATTACGACTCTAAAAAATAACGGAACAGCGCAATATCTATATTATAAATTTGTTTTTTCTAGAGAAAATTTCTTTATGAAAAGTCTACATTCACTGTTATTTCACGTACGCATAATCTTGCATTTTCATCGGTCTAAACTTATTTATTTGCAACGGTTAATAGATATTTGATAGTTACATCTCTGATGAATTTATCAAGATTTATTATTCGATGTTTCCCCAGCACACCTGAAAACCCCACCCCCAACCTCCTCCCCGTAAACGGAGAGGGGGCTACGATAAACTAACAAAAATAGTTGATTTTTGATTATCCACAAGCTGCATAAAAATCGTAGCCCCCTCCCCGCTTGCGGGGAGGGGGTTGGGGGTGGGGTTCTTTCGGATTGGAAGAGTGAAATTTTTAACCCAAAAATAGCTTGTACGCAGGATTTTGATTTTCATCCCAATACTGATAGCCCAGAGTATCAAGAAAAGCTTGCCAATCATCCATCTCATGGGGTGGAACCTGTATTCCGACTACAATTCTGCCGTAATCTGAGCCATTATTGCGGTAGTGGAACATACTGATATTCCAATCGGGACTCATGGAACCGACAAACTTCATTAATGCTCCTGGACGTTCTGGAAACTCAAAGCGGTAGAGTAATTCGTTGTGAGCGAGAGGAGAGTGTCCCCCCACCATGTGCCGTAAATGTAATTTTGTCAGTTCATCGTCGGTTAAATCAAGAGTTTTAAACCCGCACCCTTCAAAAGTTTTAGCCATATTCAACCTGTCGGCACGGTTTTGGATTTGTAGACCGACAAAAATATGGGCAATGTTTTCATTCGCAATCCGATAATTAAATTCCGTCAAATTGTGATTACCCATACATTCACAAAATTTACGGAGACTACCTGCTTCTTCTGGAATTGTCACCGCAAAAATCGCTTCCCGACGTTCCCCTAATTCTGCTCGTTCCGCAACAAAACGCAAACGGTCAAAATTCATGTTCGCTCCACAACAAATTGCAATTAAATTTTTGTCTTGAATTTGCTCGCGTTCGACATAGGCTTTAGCACCAGCTATAGCCAAAGCCCCAGCAGGTTCTACAATAGAGCGGGTATCCTCAAAAACATCTTTAATAGCAGCACAAGTATCATCAGTGTCAACCAAGATAATGTCATCAACATACTGCTGACACAAACGAAACGTCTCTTCCCCAACTTCTCGCACAGCCACCCCATCAGCAAATAAACCAACCTGAGGTAAGCGTACCCGCTTTCCAGCTTGCAACGATTGATACATCGCATCAGCATCAACTGGTTCAACGCCAATAATTTTAATCTCCGGACGCAACCGTTTTATATAAGCAGCAATCCCAGATATCAACCCCCCACCCCCAATTGCGACAAAAATAGCATGGATGGGTTGCTGACATTGCCGTAAAATTTCCATTCCAATCGTCCCCTGTCCAGCAATGACATCTGGGTCATCAAAAGGGTGGATAAAAGTTAAACCTTTTTCAGCTTCCAGTTGACGCGCATAACCGTAAGCATCATCATAAGTATTACCAAACAAAACTACCTCACCCCCCCGTGCTTTCACCGCATTAACTTTCACTCCGGGGGTAGTAACAGGCATAACAATAACAGCTCGTGTTCCCAATCGACTAGCAGCAAGGGCAACTCCTTGAGCATGATTACCAGCACTAGCTGCAATAACACCCTGTGCCAACATATCTGGTAGCAGGTTCGCCATCTTGTTGTAAGCACCCCGTAGTTTAAAAGAGAACACTGACTGCATATCCTCCCGCTTCAACAAAACTTTATTATTCAAACGCATTGAGAGATTAGGTGCGTACTCTAACGGCGTTTCTTGAGCAACATCGTATACACGGGCAGTCAGAATTCTTTCTAAATAATCGGAATGCATGAGGTTATATTAAGTGTAAGATGCCAGATAAAGAATAATCTTACGGCATCTGTGTATCGAAAATTTAATAAAATTTTAAATACTGAGAACACTAAAATTTTAACTGGTAAAAATTCATCAAAAATATATATTAACTTAGTATTAATACTGTAACTAAATTGACAACATAGCACTTATCTTAATGGTAACAATAATTCTCAAATGTAAGATTTTACAAATTGTTGCAGGAAGGTCTGGGTATCCTTAAATCTTCTCAACATATTCCTGAAAAATTTATTCAGAGTAGCTTGGGATAATGTATCTAGTTCAACCTGAAGAATCTTTACACTTGTGATACAGGGGTGCTAAATTAAGTGAAAATACTTAAGTACTGGTCAGACAATTGAATTTGGTGCTGAAAAAATGAAAAAAATCCTTTATTATTGCATGTTCATATCTAGTTTCATCTGCATCCAGAATTTAGTATTAAAGAATACCATATTTAGTAACAAAGCCTCATCTACTGAGGTGAATCAAAAGAAATGTGACCAACAAAAAGACCAAAAGGATGAATGTACCTTCTGGTCTTGGCTAAAATTTCCAACCCAACGCTGAAAATTTCCACCTGTAGAGACGTTACATGTAACGTCTCTACATTAACCCCGCAATGATAAATTATCGTCGCAATGATAAATCCATCAAATTTGCCAACTTCAAAAGTATTCTTGCTCCAACATTTCCATCCCACTCAGCATCACCAACCTCACAAATATCAAAGCCAATAATTTTCCGACCGCTATTTACTAATTCACGAAACAAACAAAAAGTTTGCTCCAGTTCCAATCCACCCGGAACAGGAGTACCAGTATTTGGACAAAGTTTGGGGTCTAAACCATCGACATCAAAGCTAATATGAACAAATTCAGGTAAATCGCTGATAATTTCTTTACATAATTCCATCCAAGTTGTCCCAGAATAAAGCTTTTGCTTAATCGCTGGGTCGTAATAAGCAACAATTCTCCTGTTTGATTGTTCAATTATTTGCACCTCATCCTGACAAATGTCCCGCAAACCTACCTGCACTAATTTAGATATCTGCGGTAGCTTCATGGCATTGAACATGATTGAAGCATGGGAGAACTTAAATCCTTCATAGGCATCGCGCAAATCAGCATGAGCGTCTATATGTAAAATACCATAACTTGGGTATTTGACAGCTAATGCTTGGAAATACCCCAAAGGTATACTATGGTCTCCACCAATAACTGCGACTCTTTTGTTATTATTAATTGCTTGCTGACACTGCTGAAATAACCATTGATTTACTTGTTGACCAGCTTGATTAATTTCTGTCAGAACAGGTGTTAAATCTGGTGAGTCTGTCAAAGGTTGACCTTGCTCTAAACGCTCGATAATTTTTGCAGCTAAACCACGGTAATATTTATTTTTCTCTAAAATATCCTGGGGAATTTCCATCATAAAAATTCCCTGCTTCCATCCATCAGGATTATCAAAATCAAATAAATCCAACTGAGGTGAAGCATCCAAAATTCTTTGGGGAGCATTAGCTGTTCCTGCTCCGTAGGAAACCGTAACTTCCCACGGAACGCAAAAAACGATTAGGTTCGCTGACTCGTAAGTAAATGGTAAGCCAAACAAATTGCCATTTGCTTGACCAACACCACTAGGATTATATTCTTGCATCATATTTTATTGCGCTTAAGAATTATTTATCATACTGCTAATATAATTGGGCAAAGCAAAGGCTGCTTGATGAACATCAGCATTGTAGTAGCGTAAATTATGTAATGAAGCAAATTTTGCGGATTTATCGTAATCCAAATTATTGATTGGATGAGCAGCATTTTTAGAACAGTAAGTTAAACTCCACAATCCCGAAGGATACATGGGAATAAACACTAAATAAGGATGAACTTGCTCGACCCCAAAAACTTGCTTAAGACATTGGTTTAGTTCAACAAATGCTTTAGGATGAAAATTTGGTGATTCGCTTTGTATGCTTACAACTCCATCAGGACGCAAACAACGATGAACATCTTGGTAAAATGATTTCGTGAACAATCCTTCAGATGGTCCAACGGGGTCGGAAGAATCTATTATAACTAAATCATAGGCTGCATCGGCTGCGTCTTTAACAAATTTGATGCCGTCATCTATAAGTAAATTTAATTTGGGATTTTCTAAAGCTGAGGAAATTGTGGGTAGAAACTGCTTTGATGCTCGCACTACAACCTCATCAATTTCTACCATTGTGATGCTCTCAATTCCTGGATGACGCACCAATTCTCGAATTGTACCACCATCGCCAGCACCGATTACTAATACATTTTTAATACTAGGATTAGTAAGCATTGGAACATGGACAATCATTTCATGATAGGAGAATTCATCAGTTTCGGTACACATAACCATGCGGTCAATAGTCAGCATTTTCCCTCTATCATGAGTATCAAATACTTCTACAGTTTGATAGGGAGATACTTCTTTGAAAAGACATTCGCCTTTAATGCGAATTGAGAGGGCTGTTTTGCCATTATTATCTATGACCCATTCGTCCGGGTTGAATTGACCAGAGTCAGCAGTTTCCAGAGCCAATTGTTCGTCTGTGGTCATTTTAGATGCGTCGCCTCTGTAAGAAAATACAATACCAGAGGTAAAGTATATGATGTTAGTGCCTTTAGCTCAAGATGTAATTTAAGTACCAAACATAGTGCAAATAAGGTTATTATAACTTTTTATATTTTTGCTCGCAAAGCGGAATAGCCTACTACTAAGACATTTCAAGCCTTTTTTAGGCTATATTTTCGCGGATGATACAAAAAAACTTCCACAGGGTATGGTAAAATACCATAGGCAAGCACCTAAGGAATAACACTTATTAAAGTTAGACTCTTGTAATTTAGTAAATCAAACAGAATGGCCGCTGTAAATGTTGGGTTTGGAGGTTCCTAGCGGTTCATTGATTATAATCAGTATCCAATAGAGAAAGTATGAGGGGTAAGACACCTTACCAAATTTCCAAAATCATCATGTACTTTGGGATGCAGTCACTGATTCCGTATTGAGATAAAAGCAAGCTAATTAATTTTCTTGCACTAAATCTCAAAGCTTCCAGATTTGTTTGGAATGTCACGGAAGTACGAAACTAGGACGTTCCACCTGAGTTTGAAAAAAAGTCTTCTGATTCCCTTGACGTTCAAAATTTACTGTGATAACAAGGTGTCAGCGATACAAAAAGGCGTTAGCGCATCCCCGCCAAGAGAAACACTAACGCTCTTGACTAAATTACATAAGCATAACATTTATCATGCCACAAACTACAGATTACATCCAATCCAATTCAGACACCCAGTCTACCAACGGTTATAAAACACGCCTGAATAAATGGGCTATCGCTCGTATGCTTCCAGATATGACAAGAGAAGTTGTAGCTCGCTTTCGCAGTCGTTCAGATGCTGACGGACACATGCAATTATTGCTACGACGGACTCCTGGTGAGACTTTGATGATTGTGTTTGACTGTCCTAAAGAGGAAGCGGCTGTTTAATTTTGCATTATATTTCAAATGACTTTGAGTTTGTTCAAAGTCGCATCTCTCCCCTCCTTTAAGGGGAGATAATATTGATTCGTAATTACTAGAGATGTACGAGAATTTACCCCGTAGAAAACTACTCCGTCAGGGATTTCAAGCTTTAATTGGTCTTTCTTCTTTTAGTTTACTTAGCTTACATCGCAATAGTTCTATTTCCGCTGCAAATGATGCGATTGCTAATTTGGAAGCACAAATACCAAGGTTGATGCGAACAGCCTTAATTCCTGGTTTGGCTGTTGCTGTGATTAGAAGTGGTGAACTTTATTGGAGTCGAGGATTCGGGGTAAGAAGTACATCTAATAAAAAAATTGTAACTAAAGATACGATATTTGCAGCAGCTTCTTTAAATAAACCTTTGTTTGCTTATGCGGTGTTGAAGCTGGTGGAGCAGGGAAAACTCGATTTAGATGCTCCCCTGACACAATATACTGCTAAACCTTATATATCTGACTCCAGAATAAAACTTGTTACTATTCGTAGAGTTTTATCTCACACTACTGGTTTTCCTAATTGGAGCGGGGATGACCCTTTAACAATCAAGTTTCAACCAGGAACAAAATTTAGTTATTCTGGAGAAGGGTTTCTTTATTTGCAGAAGGTCGTGGAAGAGATTACTCAACAACCTTTGCATCAATATTTGAATGATTCTCTTTTAGTACCTTTGCAGATGAGAAATAGTAGTTTAATTTGGCAATCTGCATTTCAAGCGACTGCTAGTGATGGACATAACCGTAAAGGTAGAGCTTTACCAATGGGTAAACCAAAGCTAGGGAGCGCTGCTGGAAGTTTGCGTACTACAGCGGAAGATTATGCTAAATTTATGATTGCGATGATGAAACCGGGAAGTATTGATAGTCCAATGCTTACGGAAGATAGTTTAACTAATATGTTGCAACCCCAAATTCAAATCAATCAATTTTTAGATTGGGGTTTAGGTTGGGGTTTGGAAAAAGTCGGAGATGAGAGATTTTTTTGGCATTGGGGTGATTTAGTTACTTTCAAAAGTTTTACTCTGGCTAATCATGAATCTGGTTCAGGGATTGTTATTTTCACGAATAGCCAAAATGGATTAAAAATTTGTAATCAAATTGTCAAAGAAGCTATCGGTGGAGAACATCCGGCTTTTGGTTTAAGCATGATTCAATATTAAATAATGCTGACCTAACCCCCCTACCCCCCTTCCCTAGTAGGGAAGGGGGGAAATACTATATCGCGTCTCTACATTTTTATCTGGAGGTTGAAAGATTTTTTGTTTCGGCTAACATCAAATTGGAATCGTTGACACCAAATTTGTAACCAATACCGAAATTTAAAGGTTTAATGTTTTTACCCTTTCGATAGACGCTTTTCAAATCTCCTTGGTAACTATTGGAAAATAAACCAATCGGACCATCATAAGCACCAAAAAACTTTAAGTTCCATTCTGATTTATCAAAAGCTTTTAGTGGCATACCCGAATCATCTTGTAATATATGGGTACTTTCATCTAAAATTAAATTTCTGATTGCAGAAAAATTTCCTGAGTGCATTAAATAAGATGCAGCTTTTAAGTAAGTAACTTTTTTATCTGAATTTTTAATAAACTTACTAAATTCTGGACGCTGTTTCAAACCGTCGTTGGATAAATCCGTGGAGAAATAATATAATGTACGTGCTTGAGATTCTCCTTCTGGTGCAAAGGCTATTTTCACTCCTCGAATCATTCCTTTTTGGAATGGTTTAATGTTAGCATTTTTATCCATGCCAATATTTTGCACATCAAGTATACGATTATTAGTGCGAGCCAAAAATACGTATAATATTGGTAGAACTCCGTTTTTCTTAAAGTCTACTTTCATATTATTTGTCATAAAAAAACTAAATTGTAAGATTGCATAGAGAGACCCTCTAACTTCTTGCAATTTCCAATCTCTTTGACCGTCAGATAATTTTGCTAAATCACTCACATCACCAGCAGGTTCTAATCCTACCATCACATATTCTTTGGCTTTAGGGAATAAAGAATAAGCATAGAGAATATCGGGACCACTAAATGGATAAAATATTTTTGGGTTAGTCGCATTAATTGCTTTTAACTGCTGTCGCGACCATTTTCTCACTTTTTTTAATTGTCTGCTTTCTAACTTTGACCAGGAATTCTGAAAAAATTCGTTGTGTCTAGACCAACTATCGCTTTTTTGAAATTTAGCTAAGGTACTATTGCTATCAACTTTTATTCCAGCTAAAAACTTTGCTGTATCGGTAAGTTTTTTAGATTTAGCTTGGTCAATTCTTGGTTGCGACTCTTGAGGTTTGGGAGTTGATTTAAGAGTTGATTTTGAAGCGACTGTTTGCGGTTGAATATTTGCTTGTTCGATAACATTTTGTGAATTTATTTGTGATTTTGTATAGAAATGTTGCAGAAAAAGTAAAGAACCTATACCAACGCAGAACATTGATAAAAATTTTGTTGTATTCATGATTATCTCCAATGAATTATGAATTATTAATTATGAATTATTTCGACATTCGTTGATAAATCAAACGAGATATATCGGGAAAAATTTGTCCGTCATTAGCATACGCGGGGTCTGCTCCAAAAACAACTAAAATATAGTCTGATTTTTGTTTTTTGAGATGCACCATTGCAGCTTCTGTTCTGACAACATTTGTCCAACCAGCTTTGGAGTAGAATTCGACCTCTTTATCAGGTAATGACTGACCTAATAAATTTTGTACGGGGTTAAAGTCGTATGGCAACTTTTTCCATACATCGGAATTCAAATCTCTGTGTAATAATTCACACATGCTTTGGCTGGCTTTGGGAGAAACTGCCTTTTTTGTATAGCAGATTTCATACATCAGTCTGGCTGCGTGTCTACTACTTATCTTATTCCAATTTGTAATTGGTTCACCAAGTAGCTGTGATTCACTTCCATTTGGTTCTGACTGTTCTATATAGTAGACGGGGAAGGCTTTCTGGATAACATTAATGTTCTTATAGCCTGCTTTTTGGAAAAATCGGTTAACTTGCGAGCGTTTGTTTTGCCAATTTTTATATTTCTTCTCGCTAAGTCTTGATTGAGAGCGAGTATTTGTCACTTGGTCGAGAACAAAACTAGCTGCTTCATTGTCTGATTCTTTTATCATTTTCGCCAAAAACGGGCTAAAATGTTGAGAATCTGCCCAAATCCCGTTTTCTATTTGTCCGTATAAAGCTACCATCCAAAACATCTTGACAACACTAGCTGGATACCTTGGTACGTCTTGGTTATGTCCAGCAATTTCACCTGTTTTTGTGTCTATTAGAGTGATTGATAAAGGGTCTGCTGGTAAATTATTCTCTTTTGCAAGTTTAATAGTATCCTTAATAATTGCTTGCAACTTTTTACTCTGCTTGAAGTGTAAAGGTTTTTTAAGATTGTAGACAACTTCCGAGTTTTCTTTTCCCTTTAGACGAGAAGGAAGTGGTAACGATTTATCATTAGCCCATTCAGGAAGTGGACCTGAGGGGATTGATGCTTTTAATTTTTTTGGTGGGGTTGGAGTTGATACTGTTTTAGTGGTGACTTGTAATGCTAGGGGAGGTAATCTTGGCTTTGATAGTTGTTGAGTGTGTGATTTGGGGGTTTTGGTTAGCACACACTGAGTTGCCAGACAGCATAGTAATATATACCCAAGAGCTTGCTGCCATGTCAAATCTTTTACTTTGCTAAGCAAAGACTGTAGAAACTTATTCTTCAAGATGACTTCTGGTATACCTTTTTTCGGCATGGCTAGATTTACCTTAAGTAATTCCCGAATTAAAATTTAGGAAATTAAACCCAAGTATTTTATCAAAGATGTAGTGTGAAAAATCTTAATTTTATTTTTAGTTAAAGTTTAGTAAAAGATAGTAAATTACGAGCAGCGTAAATGAAACTACCTGGAAGTAGTTGTATAAATTTATTATTTATGGTATTTTAGCGGCTGCGTTAAATTAGCAATTTATATATAGTTAAGCTTCAATTCATTCTGAGTTAAAAATGTGCTTTACCGGACTCTAACACCAAGATTTTTATCCCAGTAGAGTGGTTTATCTGCTTTTTGCAGAGGAGATTCCGAAATTTGACCCACCGATACGCCATAATTCCAGCTTGGTGGGCAGATAGCGATATAGCGTGCATAACCTCCTAATCCACCTTTAAATTTAGGATACCCAATTGTCACGAGGGCACCTGTTTCGGGTACTTGGTCGAGATTAGCGACACCCTCTGCTTGGGTATAACCGTTGTTCAAAAGCCAAGCCTCTCCTTCTAGGGTCGGAGTACTATCCGTATCGAGGGGTTCATGTCCGTGGAAAAGGATTTTGCGTTGCAAGTGTAGGAATTTGAGAGCTTCCAGTGACACTCCAGGAAATTTAGTTCTGGTAGCTAGTTCAGGGTTAGGCCATTCTTTTGACCAGTCAGAACGCACAAACACAACCGAACCTTCAGGAATTTTACCATAACGGCGCTCCCAGTCCTGGATATCCTTGACAGTCAGGTGATAGTTGGGGTCGCTAGCTACTTTATCTTGAATGGGAATTACCACTAAGGGACGAACAGCAAATGTTGGGGGTAGTTCATCGATAGCTGGGTAGTCGGGGTTCCAGTGAGCTGGTGGGTCTAGTTGAGTGCCAAGCTGGTCGGTAGATAGGTCGTAATGGGTCGCTTCAAAGCCATCTTTTTTGTAGGTGTATGGCTGACCTGTTTTCGGGTTGACGGTGGGTGCAAACTTAGACGAGGCAAACCCTGACCATACAGGGATTTTAGGGGTAATTGTATGGGTGAGGTCAACGTATTTAGCTTTTTTGAGTGACTGCTGATAAACTTGCCACAGTTCTGGGTTAGAGCTTGGCTGTGCTGCGTTGATTGACAAGCAAAAAACAAGGCTTAAGAGGATTGCAAAAAATAGAAGTCCGAATTTTTTCATAAAGGCCTCCTATAAATTTTATCAGAAAGCGAAAATTCTTTGGTATGTTATCATTAACTTTTGGTAACAGCAGCACAGCTTAAGACTGGTTGCACCCGAGCAGAAGATTTATCTCCAACTAACTCAATTTTTCCTTGGGCGTTGCGATGCCAAGAAGTCGCTTGCACAAGAACTTCTGGAAATTCTGGTATTTGTGCTGTAACTGCGCCATTTTTTCGATATGCAGAGATATCACGGATATCAGACCAAGTGCGGGTAATTCAACTAAGCCAGAATTAGGATCAACACCAATGTTGTTAATTTGCACCGTGCCATTGACACTAAATTTGGAACTAGCGGTAATGTCATTGGTGAAGTCAACTCGTGGAGTCAGGGTATTGCGAAATTCTAGACCAATAATACCTTGAGTTGTAATGGTAATATTGCCACCCTTTCCTTTCACAGCATTGGCAATAATATCGCTGTTTTCCAATCCCACAAGGATGGGTGCATTGATGTTAATATTACCCCCGTTACCATTACCTTGTGCTGTTGCGGTGATTTGGCTATTATCGCGCAGCAGCAACAAATTCCCAACTTGTAAGCCGATGTTGCCGCCATTCCCGGATGCTGTTTTGGCCACCTATATTCAGTTTGGCATTTGCACCAAAGATAATTCCACTGGGGTTAAGTAAAAATAGATTAGCACTGCCGTTGGCTTTGATTAAACCATCAATATTGGAAATATTGCCCCCAGTGACTCTGCTGAAAATATTTTGGATATCTGAAGCATTGTTGAAAAATGCAGAGCCGTTGGTGGAAACTGAGAATTGGCTAAAACTGTGGAAAAGGTTGTTCCCAATACGATTCCCGTTAGTTATGGTAAAGTTATTGTTACTTTGGGAGACGGTAGTATTGAGGCTTCCGTTAGGAGTAACTTGAGCATTGGCAGAGGCACAGGCAAGTAGTATTATCACCAATTGTAAGACTGCTTGACTTGTCAATATTGCACGAACCAAACCCAAGCACACAGAAGTTACCTTCATCACCGTATCTCCCTCCATTAAAGCTTTATACTTATGGTTCCCTAAATAATTGTTTGACTAACATATTCATCCTGTAAAATACCTGAACCAAAGTCTACACTCCTCACGTTGGGGTGTGCTTTAGGATTAGTTAACATTCGCAACAAGCCGGAATGAAAAGGAAGCGATACAATATGATGTCAAATATGTCAAATTTGAATAATTGTAAACAATATTAAAAAATTACCAAATTTCCGAAAATAATTTAAGTATTTTATTCCGTATTTTTTATGACCAAAAATCTTTTGAGGACACTGGTAGTGGGTGCAAGTGTCACAGTTCTAAGCTTACTAGTGGGGAGTGAAGCTGATGCAGCTAGTTTTAACTTCAGCAAAATCGCTGACACTTCCACACTTGTTACTAACGGTAGTGGTAACTTTACTGATTTTGGCGCCCCTGCTATCGACGGTAGCAATGTTGCATTCCGAGGTAAAGGTTCTAACGGACAAGACGGTATCTATATTTCTGAGGGAGGAACTTTAAAACGCATAGCTGACCGCAACTCTCTTGGTCAGTCTGATAACGAGTTCTTCACTCTCACCAACCCTTCCATCGATAGAAGTGATGTAGCCTTCTCTGCTTATAAAGCCATCCGAGGGGGAGATTCAATTTACACCAACATTGGTGGGAAACTAAATTCTTTTGAAAGTGCGATTTTCGGGTCTTTCGCAGGTCCTCCCTCCCTTGACAAGGGCAATGTTACCTATTATTTCAATGCTGCGCGTCGAGAACCACGACAAGAAATCAATTCTACTCTTCCTGGCTTATCTAATGTGGCTCGGTCTGCCCCTGTCGTCGCTACTCCTTTACCTGACGGCAGTGGTAGATTTTTCAGTTTCGGTTCTTTTCCTTCGTTAAACAACGGTAGTATAGCATTTTACGGCACAGGCTCTAACGATAGGCGAGGGATTTATATTAGAGAGGGAGAGACACTGAAAGCCGTGGTTGAAAACACTAATGGCATTCCTAATGGTATTGGTAACTTTAGCGACTTCGGTAAT
Source organism: Scytonematopsis contorta HA4267-MV1 (assembly GCA_019359035.1). GTDB lineage: Bacteria > Cyanobacteriota > Cyanobacteriia > Cyanobacteriales > Nostocaceae > Scytonematopsis > Scytonematopsis contorta. The sequence continues at coordinate 66,350 of JAHHIC010000060.1, forward strand.
TTTTCACTTAACAACGGTAGTGTAGCATTTTTTGCTACAGGAGCTAATAATCAACAAGGGATATATACCAACCTTTCTGGAAGGCTGAGCCTGGTAGCAGATACTACCATTAATATTCCTGATGGCAATGGTAACTTTCTTCGTTTTGATAATCCTTCCCTTGACAACGGCAATGTAGCCTTTTCTGCAATTGGCTCTAATGGTCAACAAGGAATTTATACTAATTTAGGTGGGACACTGACTAAGGTGATTGACCTTAAGGATTTGCTTGATGGTAAGTCCTTATCTTCTCTGTCTGTGGAGCGCGAGTCTTTGAGTGGAAATGCGATTGCCTTTCTTGCCAATTTTACCAATGGTTCTAGAGGCATTTTCCGAGCAGATTTGGCAAAAAAACCATTAGCTATTCCTGAACCAAGTTTGATTTTTGGAGTACTCGCGGTGGCTACTTTTGGTTGTACCTCATTTAGGCGAAAATCAAACTGAAAAATAATAAATAACCGAAGTTTAGTATCATTTAAAACAAATCTGCTCATACAAGGCTCAATTAGCTGGAGATACTACTGTTATTCACACCTAAAGCTTCACTTAAAATTGCCCAGGTTTCTTTGTGCTCTTTTTCATCCCCTTTCTCTGCCCATGTTTCTAGGAGTTGAGAGAGTGCTTGCTGTCGTGCAGCTTTAGCAATTGGGTCTAGGTTTGTTAATTCGTCTATTGCTTTTGAAGTAGCATTTACTACTGGTGTTTTAATTGTTACGCTTTCACGGAAAAGGCGAATAATTTGCAATAAATTTGACCTATGCTCTTGAGGGATTTTCTCTATTTCTAGCACTATTAATGCGAGAGAGTCTTGAGAGGATTCTGTCCAGTTATCTTGTAAGGATCCTTTCTCTTTAATTTGTTCAGACATATTTATTATTTATGTTTTATTTTCTTCTAATTTAACAGCTTTTGTTTGAGAGAGTAAAGATTTTATCTAGGGTTTTGCTGGAGGGAAGGAAGAGTAGAGATGTATGCCGAGGCGGTATGTAGGCAATGGAACATAGTGCTTATTATTTGGGATTATGTCTTTCCTACACCTCCGTCATTATTAAGTACAAAGAATAAAGAATTATCACTTTGCTACTTCCAATACTAAACTCTTTTACTAAGTTATTATATTTCACCCTATTAAATTAAGCGCCATTCACGAGCATCTGCAAACTGCGACAAATGCCCAACATTTGTGGTTGCAATTATTACTTCATTACCTTTGATTTCTTCTAATTTAGCTTGTGCAGCTAAAATCACATCTCCATCAAGTGCTTTGGGGTCTGCTGTAGGTTTCCCTGCACGTCTTGCTTCCGCCCACAACTGAGCAGCTAACAACATCACTTCTGTGCTAATTGGAAGATAAGTAATAGCAACTTTGATTTGGTTAAGGCGTTTAATGCCAGCTAGTTTACCACCTCGTATTAGTTCGCGACGCACCTCATAATCTGCTATTTCAGGTAACGCTACCTCGTAGCCTCGTAAAGGCAAATTATCTAGCCACAGCTTACATTCTTGAGATTCAGTAGAAGTTGTTTTAGGATTTGTGACCATTCCTAGCGGGCCGCTATCCAATATTACTATCTTACTCATGAAGACAGTGGTCGGTTAGAGAGGCGGTCTTCATCAAGCTTTTGATGTAAATATTCCCAAGTTTCTGTTTGCTCTTTTTCGTCTCCGGATTCTATCCATTCCTGGGTTAATTTGCTAAGAGCTTGATGTTGCTGGATGAGTCGGCCAGCTTCTTTCTCTTGATTTTCTTGTTCTGAAGAATTTGATAATTCATTTTTAGATGTTACACTCTCACGAAATAAGCGAATTATTTGAACTAAATTTGACCAGTGTTCTTTAGGGGTTTCTTGAAGTTCTTGTAATATATCCATTATCGATACTTCATTATGAGCGGCAGCTTGGTTATTTGGAGGCTGGTTTTTAACTATACTTTGTTCAATCATGATTATTTTTTCACTTAATTTTCTGTCTATTTTAACAAATTACGGTTAATATTCCCGCCTTAGTTATAATAGAGTCATAACAACGAACCGCCAAGTTAGCCAAGTTAGCCAAGGGAAGGGAGAGTAGATATTTATACCCTTCAGGCACACTACGCCAACGGTAAGATGTTTACGCACTGGAACGTAGTGTTTATCATTTTGGAATCTATATTTCAACAGTAAAGTTAAGTTTTTTATATTGTTACTTAATTTTTGATGTTATAACTATTAGTTCTATACCGTCTCTCCATTCATCCCACAAGCGTGGAAGATGACCTTTTGGAGCATCAAGGCTAAATTTTATTTGAGAGTAGCAAGACCATTCTTTGGTTGTCCAACCAACAAACAAAATTTGATTTTTCCGCTTACTTCTCCAACCTACAATTTCTCCAAACTTAAACCAAATTTCTTCATTATATTCGCCGATTTTTCCACCAATACTTTGCCAAATCTGCTTTTGAACACTAAATCCAAAATGTCCTCTACTATAATCAACCCAAAGTTTATCTATAGTATACAAGTCTTGATTAGAGATTTTTGAAGCGCTTTCAAAGTTTAGATAACCTTGTGTCTCTCGATTGCTCAATTTCAGTAATATCTGTTTTGTTTCCTTATCAGCTTCTTTCCAATTTTCTGCTTTTAATAAATTTTCAAGTTGCGTGTAGTCGAGACTTTTTTCGCTACTTAGTTCATTTTGTGAAGTATCTCCAACAACTTCTAATAAGGGGAGAGGAAGATTATTATCGTCTTTAGGTTCTAAAATAGAAATATTTTTATCTTGCGGATAAAGTGGTTTTGGAGTTAAGTTATCCAATGCTGAACGATTAATTGCAATACGTTGAATCGCTTGGATTGCTTGAAAATATGTACCACTAGAAGCCGCTAAAATACGAATCCATAATTGTTCAGCTAAATCTAAATCTTGCTTAAGTTCAGCTTCAAAGGCATCATTTTTAATAGTGGCAATATCTGTAAGTGTAGCGTATTTAGGAACAAGGATAAAATGCGATTTAGTAATAGGCTCAGCTATAATATATGGTGTTTGCTTTGCTTTATTATAGTGACGTGCTATTTCTGGTACGCGAAAATTTAAATATTGATTTAACCGTTCAACTGTCGCGCATTTTCCTTGAATACCTAAACCTTCCAAGAAAGCCTTAGTAAAAGCACCCTGCTGTAATGCTTCTATTTCATAAGAATATTCATTTGGACTGCAAGCAAAAATACTAATAACTCCCTTTTGACAAGCTACTTCAGCTGTTTGTCTTCCCAATCCTTCACCACGAGTTCCTTGATTACGACATGCATCTAAAATCAAGACAACATTATCTGCACCACATCTTCCCAAACGTTCGGTGACAAAATTAATAGGAATTGCCGTTTCTTCGATATCATCAGGATTACCATCGGAAGGCATGAGATAATCTCTGTCAGCATAACGCATTCCATGTCCACTAAAGAAAAACCAAAAGTTATCACCGACGCCCATGAAAGGTGTTTCAAATAATTCCCGCAAGACTTGACGCAAATTTGCTCGGTTTGGACGTGTCGATTTACCACCTATATCTGGGGAGTCATCGGAGAAAAAATAAACCCGTTCAAAACTGGCTTCATTAACTAGAAAATCATGTATTAACTGTGCATCCCGCTTGGCATACTTTAACGGTTGCAGGTAATCGTATTGATTAACACCAATGGTAATTGCCCAGTTTTTTGCCATCTGCTCATTTTAGATTTTAGATTTTGGATTAACTATCAGTTTTTCTTCTAAATGTGAGCTTGATTCCTCCTTTACCTCCGGCTTTTGTACCGCTACCAAGTAATTTTACTTGTCCCTCGCCATTAATTTCTACAGATAATTCAATTTCATCTAGTTGCATTCCAGATTTTGTCCCAGATTTAGCTTGTGTTTGTTGTTCAGCACGAGTAAAAACTTTATCTACAACCAACAGAAAACGGCTCATTTCCTGTTCTAATTTTTCAGCATCAACTTGAACCGCTGCTTCTACACCTTTTGTGTTAGGAATTGTTTCTTCTCCCCAGCCTATACTCCTGGTATTTCCGCCTTTTTTACCGTCAGGAACTGATATTTGAGGGGTCTCATCAGTCATAATCCAAATACTGTTTGCGTTTTCCATCATGCTTCAAGCTGAAAATACTGTCCTCAATTATTATACATGTGTCTTACTGTTTACACTTTATTTGAGCCTAGCCCATGAGCCATCGCTTAAATCACGAAGTGGTGGAAGGTCTAGTACTGCTCTTTCAAAATTAGGAGTTTCTGCAAAAATATCTTCTAAAGTTAATAAATGTGTTTTCAGCTTATCGATATTTTGTTAATTTTTTATATAGCCATTTTATATCTATAAAAACACATTCTTGAACAGAGAATCTACTTTTGGAAGATAGACTTTTTTAAACCAACTGTATAGTAGGATTTTTAAGAGGATGTTTGAAAAGTCTAAATACATACACTAGCCCCCTCTCCAAACCTCTCCCCGATGCGGAGAGAGGCTTTAAAACCCGTATTTTATTGTTCCCCTTCCCTTGTAGGGAAGGGGTTAGGGGTTAGGTCTCACAAGCTTTAGCTATACGCAATAAAACATTATCAAGGTTGTCTATTATTTCTTCATTTTTGATTCTCAATAGACGCAATCCTCGTGTGAGAAAAACTTTGTCACGTTCAGCATCGTATTCTATTTGCTTTTCATGAATTTTCCCATCCACTTCTACCACTAATGCAGCAGAGTGACAGTAGAAATCTGCTAAAAATCCATCTATAATTTGTTGACGCCGAAAATGTAATCCATTTAAGCTATTTGTGCGTAAACATTGCCAAAGTATTTTCTCTTCTGGGGTCATGTTGCGACGCAATTCTTTAGAACGTTGTAATTTAATAGAGCTTATATTTTGTCCTATAACAATATTGCGGGTTCCTTCACTACGTAACGATGATTTATGAGGTTGTGATTCGTTCATTGAGCCAACAAAATATATTTTTATTTCCCTATTTTGGCTCATCTATAGCTGAATGTCCTATTTTCTGATTTGAGACGAAGAGACCTAACCCCCCTTCCCCCCTTCCCTGCAAGGGAAGGGGGGTTTCAATGTGGTTCCCCCGCTAGCATAAATAGCCGCTAAGTTTTGCGTGCGTCAAAGTCTCACTTACAACACGATAAATCGTATTCCCCCTTCCCTCCTAGGGAAGGGGGGTAGGGGGGTTAGGTCTTTTCATCCCTTTACAAACACGATAAATCGTATTCCCCCCTTCTCTCCTAGGGAAGGGGGGGTAGGGGGGTTAGGTCTCTTTTATTTTATTGAAACCTCCAAAATCTTCCTCTCCTCCTCCTTAGAAATCACCCGACCTTCATCTTGAAAATTAGCAATTTGGTCAAAGTTCAGGTACTTATACAAATCATCAGCAAAAGGATTTATCTTCTGAGCCACAATATCAAGATATTCCTGTACATTTGGAATTCTTCCTAACAGCGCACAAACAGCAGCCAACTCAGCAGAACCCAGATAAACTTGTGCATCTTTACCCATCCGGTTATTAAAATTGCGGGTAGAAGTAGAGAACACCGTAGTCCCATCAGCAACTCGTGCTTGGTTCCCCATACATAGGCTACATCCCGGCATTTCCGTACGCGCACCAGCAGCCCCGAAGATAGCATAATATCCTTCTTCTTTCAATTTTTGTTCATCCATCCGGGTGGGAGGTGCAATCCACAGACGAGTTTTAACTTGTCCCGAACCTTCCAAAACTTTAGCAGCAGCACGATAATGACCGATATTTGTCATACAGGAACCAACAAACACTTCCTGCACTGGGTCATTTGCTACTTCCGACAGTAACTTAATATTATCGGGGTCATTAGGTGCAGCCACTATCGGTTCTTTGATTTCATTCAAATCAATTTCAATTATTTCCGCATATTCCGCATCCGAGTCAGCTTCCATTAATACCGGATTTGCCAGCCATCCTTCCATTTTTGCGACACGACGCATAATAGTTCTTGCATCAGCGTAACCCCGTGCGACCATGTTTTTTAATAAGGCTACATTGGAACGGATATATTCAGAGACAGTTTCTGGACTTAGTTTAATTGTACATCCAGCGCAGGAACGTTCTGCGGAAGCGTCGGTTAATTCAAATGCTTGCTCTAATTTCAAATCTGGCAAACCTTCAATTTCCATTATTCGTCCAGCGAAGATATTTTTCTTATTTTTCTTCTCGACTGTCAATAATCCTTTTTGAATTGCCACATAGGGGATAGCATTTACTAAGTCGCGTAAAGTTACACCTGGTTGTAATTCACCTTTAAATCTGACTAATACCGACTCTGGCATATCCAAAGGCATTACACCAAGTGCTGCTGCAAATGCAACTAAACCGGAACCAGCAGGGAAGGAAATACCTAAAGGAAAACGGGTATGGGAGTCACCACCTGTTCCAACAGTGTCGGGTAACAACATCCGATTTAACCAGGAGTGAATAATACCATCCCCAGGATGTAAAGCGACACCACCACGAGATGAAATGAAATCAGGAAGTTCTGTGTGTGTTTTGATATCAACTGGTTTGGGGTAAGCAGATGTATGACAGAAACTTTGCATCACCAAGTCAGCAGAGAAACCTAAACAAGCGAGTTCTTTGAGTTCATCTCTTGTCATTGGCCCTGTGGTATCCTGGGAACCAACCGTGGTCATAATTGGTTCGCAAGACATTCCTGGACGCACACCCGTTAACCCACAAGCTTTCCCTACCATTTTTTGTGCAAGAGTGTAACCTTTACCTGTGTCCGTTGGTTGTGTGGGACGGGTAAATATTTTGCTGCTTTCCAAACCCAATGCGGAGCGCGTTTTATCGGTGAGGGTACGTCCTATAAGTAGAGGAATACGTCCACCTGCGCGTACTTCATCTAATATAGTGTCAGGTCTGAGTGTAAAAGTGGAAATTACTTGTCCCGTTTCGTTGGTAATTTCTCCTTTATATGGATGGATTGTAATTACCATCCCTGTTTCCATTTTGCTCACGTCGCATTCGATAGGCAAAGCACCTGCATCTTCTGCTGTGTTGAAGAAAATTGGTGCAATTGTTCCACCTAAAACGTAGCCGCTGGAACGTTTGTTGGGAACAAAAGGGATATCATTACCAATATGCCATAATACTGAGTTTATAGCTGATTTTCGAGAAGAACCTGTACCGACTACATCACCAACATAAGCAATGGGATGTCCTTTTTTCTTTAAATCAGCAATGGTTTGTAAGCTTCCCGGTTGACGGGTTTCTAACATTGAATTAGCGTGTAAAGGTATATCCGGACGAGTTGTTGCATGAGTAGCTGGGGATAAATCATCGGTGTTGGTTTCCCCTGGGACTTTAAATACTGTGACAGTTACAGCTTCTGGTAAACTGGGACGACTGGTAAACCATTCCGCGTTTGCCCAGGATTCTACCACTTGTTGAGCTCCGGGGTTAGTTTTTGCCAGCTCCAAAATATCATGGTAAGCGTCGTAAACTAAGGCTATATGGGATAATGCTTTTGCTGCGGCTTGCTGCGTCGCGCTACTTTTGAGCAACTCAATTAAAGAAGTAACGTTGTAACCACCTAACATTGTCCCCAGTAATTCCACTGCATACAAGGGGGAAATTAAAGGGCTTGCTATTTCTTCTTTGGCAATCGCAGTAAGAAACCCAGCCTTTACATATGCAGATGGGTCAACACCTGGGGAAATTCTATCTCGTAATAAATGTAGCAGCGTTTCTTCTTCCCCAACAGGAGGATTTTTCAGTAATTCGCACAATTCAGAAGTTTGTTTTGCATCCAAAGGTAAGGGAGGAATTCCTAATTCTGCTCTTTCTGCGACGTGTTTGCGGTATAATTCCAACATTATTCTCTCCAACAATTCAGCAAAATAACAAAAATAAATTTTGTCGTGTTTATCGTTACTTTTGGACTTTTTCAGGGTGTTTTAAATTTACCAGCTATTCTGGTAGGATGAACAGATGAAAACTCCTCCGTTACTTGGCATCACCCAAGCAGACCCATAATTACCACTGTATCTCGAATAAATATGAATCAATTAATTTTAAGATAACTATTTTATCGAAATTTATTATTTTATGTCTATGTAAAGTGGTCATAGTGTAAAATATTTATTTTGAATTTGTCTTTCATTTGCAAGTAACATACCTACTTTTTGATATGTCTAAAACGTACAACGTTGAACTTCTCCATCAAGGAAAATCTATTTCTATACAAGTCCCCGAAGACCGCACTATTCTCTCAGTCGCTGACGAAGCCGGTTTAGGTTTACCCAGTTCCTGTAATGCTGGTGTTTGTACAACTTGCGCTGCTAAAATTACCAACGGTGGCAAAGTAGAGCAAGATGTCATGGGTGTAAATCTAGATTTACAAGCACAAGGTTATGCTTTGCTCTGTGCTGCATACCCCCGCTCCGATTTAAAAATTCAAACTGAACAAGAAGACATTGTTTATCAATTGCAGTTTGGGAAGTAGGTAATGGGTAATTGGTAATGGGTAATTGGTAATGGGTAATTGGTAATGGGTAATGGGTAATTGGTAATGGGTAATTGGTAATGGGTAATTGGGGATTAGTATTTGGCGTAAAGAACTTTACAATGCGATAATATGGTCTATTAAAGATATTGGGATTTATTATCATGACTACTCATTTTATAACTGCGGAAATCGACCTACAAGAAACTCCTTCAGAATTGCAACAGGCAATCGAGGCTGAATTAAAAAAACAAGGAGAACCCTTACGTTGGGCTATCACATCAGTGGACAAAGACAAAGATAAAGCAATCGTGGAAGCAGTAGTTACGACCCAAAGCTAATCCAAACCTAACAGTCGTTATTACCAATTACCAATTACCAATTACCAATTACCAATTACCCATTACCCATTACCCATTCCCGTGCGTCCATATACAGCCATCTTAATTGTACCTACTGGCGTCGGAGCTGCAATTGGTGGTTATGCAGGTGACGCATTACCTGTTGCAAAAACCATCGCTTCCATTTGCGATCGCCTTATAACTCACCCCAATGTCCTGAACGGTGCAACGTTGTACTGGAACATCCCCAACAGTTTTTACGTTGAGGGTTACGGACTGGATAAATTTGCTGCTGGGTGTTGGGGTTTACGTCCCGTACATCAAAATCGTATAGGTTTACTTTTTGACCAAAGTATTGAGCCAGAATTAATCCTGAGACATTTGCAAGCAGCGGATGCAGCGAGAGCTACCCTGGGAATGAATTTAACTGACTATGTAATAACGGATTCACCATTGAATGTAGAATTACGTACTTCAACAACAGGAGTTAGCTGGGGAACAATAGGCAACCCAGATAGTTTATTAAGGGGAGCAGAAACATTAATCAACAAAGCAAAGGCAGAAGCGATAGCGGTGGTTGCCAGATTTCCGGATGAAGTGGACGAAGAAGCAGAACAAAATTATCGTCAAGGAAAAGGTGTAGACCCAATAGCGGGAGCAGAAGCAGTAATAAGCCATTTAATAGTAAGACAGTTTAAAATACCCTGTGCTCATGCACCAGCTTTTTTTCCTCCACCCTTAGACGCAAATCTATCACCTCGTTCAGCAGCAGAAGAATTAGGATATACTTTTTTGCCCAGTGTTCTTGTAGGTTTAAATCGTGCGCCGCAATTTATAATTAAATCAGAACACGAGGTATTACAGCCAGGAGACATTTGGACAAACCAAGTGGACGCGGTAATAATGCCAGCAAATGCCTGTGGTAGTTGCGCTTTACTTAGTTTAAGCGAAAAACCATGTTTAATTATTACAGTAAATGAAAATACAACGCTAATACAAGTACCAGCCCAACCTTTGGGGATAAAAACAATTCAGGTACACTCATATTTAGAAGCAGTAGGAGTGATAGCAGCTCATAAAGCAGGAGTCAATCCTAAAGCCCTAAGTACAAACATTCCAAAATTAAACCAAATAATCTAAGTAAGGTACGCAAGAATAAACCAAATTATGTAAACAAATATAAAATAGGTGAATCACATTTATTGTTAGACTTTGCGCTAAAGCGCTACTACGAACCATTAGTAACTTACATCCGTCAACAGTCAACAGTCAACCGTCAACCGTCAACCGTCAACGGTCAACCATTAACAATCCCCAATGTCCGAAAAGCAAAAGCAGGAACCGGAAACTCCAGTTTTAACACGTTACCAAGTGTTGATTGCTATGGGAGTGACTGCCATAATATTGTGGATAGTCGCAAAAGTCTGGATGCAACTGGGTAATTTCGCCATTCTACCTTGGGAATGGGATGAGAGACAATTTTTTCAAGGAATAGGTTTAGGACTTGTAATAACGGGTTTGAGTGGAGTCGCTTACCGCGTTTGGGATAGTTATCGACAAAGTGCTGATTATTACTTAGAAATAGTACTAAGACCCTTAGCCTTTCTAGACTTAATTTGGTTAGGATTGCTACCAGGGTTAAGTGAAGAATTGCTATTTCGCGGTGTTATGTTGTCGGCTTTCGGTGCTAGTCATCCAGCTGTATTTGTATCGAGTATTTGTTTTGGTGTATTACATCTAAGTAGTCCTAAGCAATGGACTTATGTTATATGGGCAACAATTGTTGGGGTAATACTAGGGTATAGCGCTCTGATTAGTGGTAATTTATTAGTGCCAATTGTGGCTCATATCACTACTAATCTGGCTTCTAGTTATTTTTGGAAAATACGACGACCTTGAGTATAAAAATTAAAGCGATTGCCGTAATAATTCCAACAATGCTCCCTACAGTCGCTCCGGTGGAAGTGGAAATTAAGATTATGTTGAGATTAAAAACTTCTTGATTATGAATTCCCGCTCCGATAAAGGCAATCAAAACTCCTAATGACCAAGCAAAAGCATTAGCAACTATCCACCAGCCTACTTGATTGATGGTTGTATTAAATAAAGCTTTCAAGACTATTCCCTGAAGAAGTCCTAAAACTGCTCCTGCAATTGCTCCGATAGAAGCGACAAAAAAATACAAATTTTGAGTGCTGACCAATGTTGGTTGGAGTCCAATTGCAAAAGCCAGAATAAAACTTAAGAAGGTTATTACTAAAGTGCTTACTAAAGTCCCTAAGATTGTAGCTGGTATCCACCACAAAGCATTACGAACGTAAGAGCGCAGTACTAACCATTGTGCAAACCCGAATATTATTCCATTGCAAGAAGCGATAAAAAGTAAGATACTGTGTGAATTTATATTACCTTGATATGAATTCTTGCTAAGTGTGGCAATTAAAAATAAACAAGTAATAGAAGCTACGGCATTTGCTAGTACCCACTTTTCCCAGAGAATTAAGTGGTGAAATCTGTCTAAGGTATGATTCTGCTTATGCATAGTATTTTCTCCGATTCAAGGACTCATAGTTATGTAAATCACCCCAAAGTGTTGAGTTTTGACTACTTAACCATTAATACGTCTGGAGATAGGGGGATTATGCAATGGGGAGTGGGGAAAGAATCAATTGTCTTGGATATCAGTTTATAAATTTATTAAATATAATTTGCTTTATCTCAGTAATATTACTAGTTGTATTTTAAATATAAATACTGTTTTGTTGTAATTCATATTTATCTTATGCATATTGCTAATAGTTAAATTGATTACTTAAAGATTGCATAAAACTACCTGAAAAAAATTATTTTCTTAGAAAAGGTATTTATAGAATCTCTAGATAAATAACTGGTAAGCAATATATGTATATATTGTCAAATCTGCTTATGCGCTAATTGACTACTATATCTTCCTTAGTGTTTTCAATATATCTTTTGTTTTTTTAATCATTGTAGCTACAAAAAGAAATATGAGTTGTATAGATTTAAATACCAATCAAACAGTAGTCTCTTTGCTCGACTCTATTTGTGAAAAATTTCCTGATTCGATTGCATTAGTGTGTGGGGAAAAACAATTAACTTATAGAGAACTATACCAAAAAACAGAACAACTATATACTTATTTAACTTACTCTGGTCAGCTAAAACCAAATAGCTTGATTGGGCTGTGTATAGAGGCAGGGTTTGAAATGGTGATTGCTATTTACACTATACTCAAAGCAGGTGCAGCTTTTGTTCCTATAGACCCCGATTTACCATGTCAAAGAATTAGCTACATGATAAAGGATGCAGGGGTTACAAGCATTTTGACTTCATATAAGTTTATCTTTGATATCGGTCCAGCAATCCGACAAAGTGGTCAATACATACAAATGTGTTTTCTTGACTCCCCGGAGTTATGGAATAGTCTTGAATTACCACTCACTAAAACTGTTTCACCAGAATTTCCAGAATTAAATTCTGAGCAACTTGCCTATATTATTTACACTTCCGGTTCTACGGGTACACCAAAAGGGGTAATGATTGCTCATAGAGGTTTATTGAATCACACTCTTGCTAGTTGTGATATCTATAATGCTAAACAAAAAAATCTTAAAGTGCTTCAGTTTGCTTCTCTAAGTTTTGATTCGGCAATGGCAGAAATAATGATACCGCTATGTAGTGGTGGAACTTTGATTTTAGGTAGTAGGGAAGAATTACTCCCTGGTGAACCTTTGGCAAATTTCTTAATCCAATACGAAGTTGATATGGTAATTTTTTCACCTTCTGTATTGGCAACGCTAACACAGTTTAAAGAACAATTATCTCATTTAAAAATTATTATTGTTGGTGGGGAGGCCTGTCCGCTATCACTTGCTAAGATTTGGGTTGATGAAGACACTCGTTTTTTCAATGTGTATGGTCCCACGGAAATAACTATTTACGGGACTATGTATAATTTTAATACTGAAGATACAAGCGTTCCAATCGGTTATGCTCTACCCAATGTGGAAGTTTATGTGTTGGATGATGACATGAAACTTTGTACGAGGGGTGAAAAGGGGGAATTATATGTAGGTGGTGTTGGTGTAGCAAAAGGATACTGGAACAAATCTGATTTAACAAGAACACATTTTCTAGACAATCCCTATGGTTCTGGGAAAATCTACAAGACTGGTGACATTGTTTACGAAGACCCTCAGCACCCAGGATTGTTATATTTTGTTGGTAGAGCTGATAATCAGATAAAAATTCGTGGTCATCGTGTAGAATTGGAAGCAATTGAAAGGGTATTAACGCAACATGCAGATATACTTGCAGCAGCAGTTAAAGCAATTAGAACAGCAAGTGCGTCAAAGATATCAGAAAAAATCTCAGAAAAAATCTTAGAAAAAATCTTAGAAAAAATTTCCGACTTCCCAGACAACTACGGTTGGAACATGCTTGTCGCTTATGTTGTTGCTCGTCCGGGTAAATTTATTACGGAGAATCATATTTGGAATCTTCTCAGGGAAGAACTACCAAGCTATATGATTCCTGCACGTCTTGTTTTCTTAGACGAATTGCCTTTAATGCCCAACCGCAGTAAAGTAGACCGAAAAGCATTACCAGATTTACCACAACCTTCATACGTGGGAGTTTCTTCCACTGAAATAGCGGTGAAGATAGCTGCTATTTTTGATGAAGCTCTACAGCTACCACCATTTACTTGTGAACCTGGTAGTAATTTCTTTTATATGGGTGGTACTTCACTTTGTGTAGCTTATGTATTGCGTGCAATTGAACGTAATTTTGGTGTAAGTGTACCTTCTCGACTGATTTATGAATACCCTACACCATCCCATTTAGCTCTAGTACTGGGACAATTATCTCAAACAAGAGACGTGGTTGTTGATGAACATCTAGACTTATTAGCAGAAGCGCAACTCCCGACTAATATAGATACCTCAATTTGGCAGACACCACCACAAGATAAATATGGTTGTGCTTTAATTACTGGTGTAACAGGCTACTTAGGGACGCACCTCTTATACGAACTACTTCGCAAACAAAAATACAAAAAAATTTACTGTTTGATACGAGCAAAAAATGATACTGAAGCTTGGGAAAGACTTTGTAAAGCCTTAACACAATATCAGCTACCAACTAACCAATTGTGGCAAGTACAAGCAATCGCAGGTGATATCCAAGAAACATACTTGCAATTACCAACCGCTACTTACAACATGCTAGCTGATGACGTTGATGTTATCTACCATGTAGCAGCGGACACAAACTTTATCAAGCCCTATTCAACAATCAAAAAGACTAATGTAGATGGGACTGCAAATCTTATAGCATTTGCTGCACATCGTCGTCACAAAGCACTACATTACACATCAAGTTTAATTATTTATGGTGCTGCAGCCACACTATTAGGCTTTGATGAATTATCAGAAGATTTTGATATCAACTGTAGCCTACCGATTATGTCTGTAGAATTTGGCTATGTAAAAGCGAAATGGGTTGCAGAACGAATGCTATATTCTGCGAGAGAAATGGGATTAGCTGTTTCTATTTATCGTCCTGGTTTTATTTCTGGACACAGCCAAATTCCTGGAATTGCGAACTTTAATGATATGTTTTACCGCTATATCAGTAGTTGCTTGCAAATGGGAATGTACCCTGATTTCTCGGAAAAATATTGGGACCCTGTACCAGTTGATTTTGTGGCTGAGGTAATTGCTCATATTTCTATGTCTGGAGATAATATAGGGAAAAATTACAATGTACTAATTCCACGAGAATATGAAATACCTATTGGAGAAGTATTTGAAGTCATTGCTGATTTAGGTTATCCCTTACAAAAAATGTCTCCCAAAAATTGGTTAAATGCTCTTGCTGCAATTGAACCTAAGAACCCTTTGCATCCTTTGAACTCATTTCTGCGGGAAAAGGTATATCAAAATCGCAGCACTATTTTGGAAGTACACGAGCGAACACCTGCTTTTAGAATGGATAACACTTTTAAAGCCATTGCAGGAAGCGGTATCAAGTGTCCCAAAATGGACAAGGCTCTGATTCGTCACTATCTTCCTGACTTTGTGAGAGATGTATCTAAACCATGTGTCTCAACAACCTTATCTTTGCCAATTTAAATACGAACCTAACCCCCCTACCCCCCTTCCCTAGAAGGGAAGGGGGGAATAAAAGACGGGTATTTTTTTATTTTTGGAGGTATCTAGCTGAATTTTTTTATGAAAAAGCCTACACTTAATGCAGCAGCAACAAGGGCTGAAATATTATTTGATTCAGGAACACTTTTGGGAGTAGTTACAGATAAATTTAACCCTAATATTCCTCTACTCACTGGTTGAGTTGGGTCTAACGCAACAGTTCCAGAAAAAGCACCTGTACCTGTAGCGTTACTAAATCGACCTTCACCACCAGTTATATTGATATTCACCAACAAAGATATGACTGAAGTTTGAGGGTTAATTGTATTAACACCATTCAAAGTACCAAATAATTTGTCGTTCTTTTCACCAAAAAAAGTAACTCCTCCCGCTTTACCTGTTAAACCAAGTGCTTGTGGGTCAGAATTAACTGCAAATTCCCGACCTGTTTGCAAGCTAGAAAGAAGCTCTGATGAACGAGAAAATATAGTATTGTTAAATCGGTTCAAACCAAATGGTGCGTTATTCGTTACACCTTCACCTATACCCTGAGCAAGATTGTTCTCCAGAAAAGTTACGCTGGTAGAAAAATCATAATCGGTTTTTATATTTACTGTGCTTTGTGCCATTACAGGAACTGCACTCGTTCCCAAGCTCAATAGTGATATTCCGAGTACTGGTAGATATACTGAACGTGTAAAGAACATTCCTTTTCCCTGTGTATAAAAATGTATGTTTTTCCCAAGATATTCTAGCCTAAGTATTTTTTCTATAGCTACAATAAAACTTCATCAAAAAAATACACGGAATGCGTAATCGGACACTACCATAAGAGATATGCATCTACAACTGCGGTCATTTGTTGGGTTTCCCAAAGTCTCAACCCAACCTACAAATATCGCTAAGCAAGCAGTTTGTTGGGTTTCCCAAAGCCATACCGAGGCGGCACGCTACGCGAACAACCCAACCTACAAATATCGCTAGGAAAGGAGTATTGCGATACATTGAAACATTCCCTAAAAAATTAAGCTTTTCTTTGATTTTGCTTGTTTGCAAATAAGTAAAGTTGGGAATTATATACCCACTAAGGTATCTAATCTACTAGAAATGGTTATGCTATGGTAACATCTTTTTCGATTCCAGGTTACGAAATTACTGAAATCATCCATCGTGGAGAAAATGCAGTCATTTGTTGTCGAGCGAAGTCACAATTAGAACAACGCAATGTTATTTTGAAAGTTGTTAAGGAGGAGTATCCCTCTTTAGATATAATTGCTCGTTTGAAGCACGAGTATAAAATTATTCAAAATCTCGATTTAGAAGGTGTTGTTAAGCTTCTTAGGTTGGAAACTTATGGGAATCGATTGGCACTTGTATTTGAGGACTTTGGTGGAAAGTCATTAAAAAACATACTGAGTAACAATAATAAATTAGAAATAAGTAGTTTCCTGAGTATTGCTATCCAAGTTACAAAAGCTCTAGTCTCAGTACATGCTAAACATATTATTCATAAAGATATTAAACCAAGTAATATCATTATCAATCCTTCAACAGGAGTTGTAAAATTAACTGACTTCAGTATTGCTTCACGTTTAAGTAAAGAAATACCTCAACTCTCTAACCTCAACCAGCTAGAAGGTACTTTAGCTTACATTTCTCCAGAACAAACGGGGAGAATGAATCGCGCACTCGATTACCGAACAGACTTTTATTCTTTAGGTGTTACCTTTTATGAACTATTGACTGGACAATTGCCTTTTCAAAGCGAAAATGCACTAGAGCTAGTGTACTGTCATATCGCCAAGCAACCACAAGACATAGAACAATTAAATCCAGAAATTAAGGGAGTAATCGTAGCTATAGTTTATAAATTGATGGCGAAAAATGCTGAAGACCGCTATCAAACAGCAGAAGGATTATTAGCTGATTTAGAACTTTGTGCAAAACAGTTAAAAACTACTGGTGAAATCATTGATTTTATACCTGGACGTTTAGATATTTTGAGCCAGTTACTTATCCCTCAAAAATTATATGGTAGGGAAACTCAAGTTAATTTACTATTGGAGGCGTTTGAAAGAGTTAGTCAAGGAAATAGCGAATTAATATTAGTTTCCGGGTATTCGGGGATTGGGAAATCATCAGTAGTCAACGAAGTAAATAAACCCATTACTCGTTCGTCGGGGTTCTTTATTAACGGTAAATTTGACCAATTTCAACGGGATATCCCCTATGCTTCATTAATTCAAGCTTTATCGCAATTAATGCGACAATTACTCACAGAAAGTAGTTCTAAGTTGCAACAATGGCGCGAAAATATTTTAGCCGCTGTGGGAGCAAATGGACAAGTAATTATTGATGTCATTCCGGAAGTAGAATTAATCATTGGAAAACAACCTTTATTAACTCAACTAATTCCCACCGAATCACAAAATCGTTTTAATCGAGTATTTTGCGACTTTATCCGCGTCTTTAGCAAAAAGGAACATCCTCTAGTAATTTTTCTAGATGATTTACAATGGGCAGACTCAGCAACATTAAAGCTGATGCAACTTTTGATGAGCAACCCAGATAGTAAATATTTACTTTTGATTGGAGCTTATCGAGATAATGAAGTAAATACTACTCATCCATTAATTAATACAATAGAAGCAATCCAAGAAAGCCAAGTATTCGTTAGTAATATTAACTTGCAACCGCTAGCTTTAGAGGATGTTAAACAAGTCCTGCTTGACACACTAAAAGACAATACTCAAAGGATTGATAGTTTAGGAGAGTTAATTTATAACAAAACTGGAGGTAATCCATTTTTCTTAACACAAATACTTTTAGCATTACATCAAGAAAAACTATTAACTTTCGATTATAAAACTGCTTTGTGGCAGTGGAATATACAAGAAATACAAGCTGTTGGTATCACAGACAAAAGCATAGTGGAGCTAGTTGCCGCTAGGATTAACAATTTACCTGAATCAACACAAGAATTATTAAAGCTGGCTGCTTGTGTAGGTAATAGATTGTCTCTAGATATATTATCTATTATTAGTAAAGAATCTTCAGCAACTACTGCTAATAAGCTCTATCCCGCTTTACAATCTGGTTTAATTTTACCTTTAAGTGAAAATTATATAATTCCTTTAGCTTTTAATCAAGAAGAGTTTGCTAGTTTCCAGTATGACTCCAAAAAAATTGGTTACAAATTTTTACATGATAGAGTACAACAAGCAGCTTACTCTTTAATTCCTGAAGAACATAAACAGCAAACTCATCTGCAAATAGGTAAGTTAATTATAGATAAAACTCCCCCAGAATTACTTAAAGAAAATATTTTAGATATAGTCAATCAATTTAACTACGGTATAAAATTACTTACAAATTCATCAGAAAAATATGATTTAGCAAAACTTAACTTGATGGCTGGAAATAAAGCCAAACTTGCTGCTGCTTATGAAGCATCTGCAAAATATTTAAATATAGGTTTAGGACTTTTAGTAGAAGAAAGTTGGAATCAAGATTACCAGTTATCACTAAATTTACATACCGAAGCATCAGAAGCAGAATTTTTAACTGGTCATTTTGAAATATCAAGTCATCTAGTTGATGTTACCCTACAACGAGCAAATAATATTTTTGATAAAGTCAGGGTGTATGTTATTCAGATGCAAATATATATGGCATTAAATCAAATGCCAAAAGTTTTAGAGATTGGGTTAGACTTTTTGGATAAGCTAGGTGTAAAACTGCCAAAAAATCCTTCTAAAAGAAATGTTTCAGATGCATTAATAGAAATCAACTCAATACTCGATGGTAAAAAAATTGAAGATTTAGTACTTTTGCCAGAAATGACTGATTCCTATAAATTAGCAGCTATGCCAATTTTAATGTTTGTTACTAATGCTGCTTCTCAGGG
Source organism: Scytonematopsis contorta HA4267-MV1 (assembly GCA_019359035.1). Classification (GTDB taxonomy): domain Bacteria; phylum Cyanobacteriota; class Cyanobacteriia; order Cyanobacteriales; family Nostocaceae; genus Scytonematopsis; species Scytonematopsis contorta. Next base: position 85,316 of record JAHHIC010000060.1, read on the forward strand.
AGGTTATGCTTTATTGTTTGTACTATGCGTCTCAACAATGGTACGATTATCAGTTAATTATGGTAATTCTCCAGTTTCAGCATTTGCCTATGGTGTATATGGGTCAATTTTATCCGATAAATTTGGTGATATAGAAACAGGTTATAGATTTGGGCAATTAGCAGTAGATTTAGTTTTAAAAATAAATGATAACTCTCTAAAATCTAAAGTATTTTTTATCTTTAATGGGATGATTAGACATCTTAAAGACCATCTCAAAGATACAAACGCTGATTTATTAGAGGGAATGAATAGCGGGTTAGAAAACGGAGATATAGAATTTGGAAGTTATTGTGCTGCTGTTCGAGTATTAAATTTATTTTTTAATGGTGTTAATTTAGATGAGTTAGACACACAATTACTTAGATATATTGATTGTACACGTAAATTAAAACTGGAAGCTTTAGTTGCTGGTGTGAGTATTTTTAGAGAAACATCTTTAAATTTACAAGCAAGAACATCACATATTACTGAGTTATTAGGTGAGTCTTTTGATGAATCAAAAATGATGCATTTAGTTGAGAATAATGTTTCCTATCAAGGGTATTATCATTTTTGTAAATCATTTTTATATTATTTATTTTCCGATTATAAGTCTGCTTTACCACATGCACAAAAAACCGCAGAACTTCATAAAATTAACGGAGGATTTGTATTTTTCTATATTAATTACTTTTATTATTCCTTGGTAATCATATCCAATCTCGCGTATGTTTCTGATGATGAAAAGAAACAGTATTTAAAGCAGGTTAACCTCAATCAAAAAATCATGAAAAAATTAGCTATTTATGCACCAGCTAATTTTAAACATCAGTATGAACTTGTTGAAGCTGAAAAAGCCCGATTCTTGAATAAACGTTCTTTAGCAATGGATTTGTATGATAGTGCTATTGCTGAAGCCAAGACTAATAATTATATTCAAGAAGAAGCATTAGCAAACGAACTTGCAGCAAATTTTTACTTAGAAATTGGGAAAGAAAAAATCGCCAAAATATATATGACTGATGCATACTATGGTTATATAAAATGGGGAGCGATAGCAAAAGTAGAAGATTTAGATAAACGTTACCCTAATTTAATCATTCGTTGCGAAAGTATTCAACAACCAGAAACAGATTTAAATAAAATTATTACTCAAACTAAAACTCTTTTCACGAAAACAACAATTAGTAGCAATGATGCTTTTGATTTAGATACTGTTATTAAGGCTTCACAAGCAATTAGCAGCGAAATAGTTTTAGATAAGTTATTAGACAAACTTTTAAGTATTATTATTGAGAACACTGCGGCTCAAAAAGCTTGTTTAATTTTATCAAAAGGAAATGAATTATTTATTGAAGGAATTAAAAATGAAGACAATTTATCTGTAGTTCTGCAATCAGTTCCTGTGAGTCAAAGCCAAGATGTACCCATTTCTTTGGTAAATTATGTTGCTAGAACTCAGGAAATTTTAGTCATGAATAATGCTACTTATGATACTATATCTAAATATGATGTTTATATAGAAGCTTGTCAACCAAAATCAGTTTTATGTACCCCAATTTTTTATCAGGGCAAATTCATCGGCGTTTTGTATTTAGAAAATAATATAACTACTGGAGCATTTACTAGCGAGCGTGTCAAAATACTGAATTTAATTTGCGCTCAAGCTGCTATCTCTTTAGAAAATTCTCAACTATATCAACAGTCTCAGGATTATGCAAAAAAATTAGAATGTTTTCTTCACGAACTCCAGGAAATGCAATTACAACTGGTGCAAAGTGAAAAAATGTCAGCTTTAGGTAATTTAGTTTCCGGGATAGGACATGAAATTAATAACCCAATTGCTTTTATTTCCGGTAACTTAGAACCTGCAAATGAATATGTAAAAGACTTGTTTAATATTATTGACCTGTATCAAAAATATTATCCTATTCCAGAACAAGAAATTACGAAAACAATTGAAAAGGTTGATTTAGATTATGTACGCGAAGATTTACCTAAATTAATTTCTTCTATGCAAGAAGGTGTAAATAGAATTTTTAATTTGAGCATGAGTTTACGTACTTTCTCTCGGTCGGATACAGAAAAAGTAGTTTTATTTGATATTCACGAAGGTCTTAACAGTACACTTTTAATTCTTAAGCATCGGTTGAAAGCGTCTAGCACACGTCCTGCTATTGAAGTTGTGAAAAATTATGGCGATTTACCTAAAATTAATTGCTTTCCTGGACAACTTAATCAGGTATTTATGAATTTATTAGCTAATGCGATTGATGCTTTGGAAGAATTTAATAGCCAAAGAAGTTTTGCGGAAATTCAAGCTAACCCTAATTGTATTATCGTTTCTACTAATTGTGTAAACGAAGAAAATGTTGTTATTAGTATTAAAGATAATGGACCGGGGATGAGTGAGCAAGTTAAACAAAATATTTTTGAACATTTATTTACTACTAAGGCTGTGGGTAAAGGTACGGGTTTGGGATTGGCTATTGCTCGTCAAATTATTGTGGAGAAACATAAAGGAAGTATTGATGTAATTTCTTCTCCGGGGGAAGGAGCGGAGTTTTTAATTAGTATTCCAATCGATATTTATAGCTAATAAAATATTGTCGTGCTCCTGCCTTGACTTAATTAAATATGATATACTTTGTATATTTAAATGTAGTGCTTATGAAAAGAGAGTCTATTTAGTGTTTAGCATCATCTAACTGATGGAAATTTCTAATTAATGTTTTAATTATTGATAACAAATACTAGTATAGTATATGGAGTCAAAATAGTTTATTTATAATTATAATCAATGGATTGTATATTTTTTCATTTATTAATATAATAAAAATAGAGAGATTTTTATCTCTCTATCTTTGTACTTTCACTAATTTTAAGGAGGTGAATAGATGTCTGACAACGGTAACGGCAAAAGTCGTCGAGGATTGTTTGACCCGCTGTTAATACTTATTCGTCTTTTCCGCGATAAGTGGGAAATGAATAATGTACTAACAAAAAACATAACAATCATCGATGCCGAAAAAGCCAAGGAAGAGCTAGAAGATAAGCTCGACCAAACCGATGATACAGACAACTAAACTAATCGCTAGTTAGTTGGGCATCGACTTGCACAGCACTGCAAGTCGGTGTTTATCTATTAACCTTTAACCTTCATAATTTGTATTATATGTCAAATATTGATAGTTGTTTTGCTATGCCCGCCCATATGTTCCTGATTAGAAAAAACCAACACTGGGAGTTTGTTCACGGTGAGGTTTTTTGGAATCCCCTAAATTTACCCAATCTTTCTTTAGAAGATACTTTTCATCTGTTTGCTACAACTCCGGTTAAAGTAGCAGCTAAGCTACTTCAAATTAACAATGGTAAAACTGGCTATTACTTAGCTAATATAGCAGATAAAAAATATTATTATTGCGGTGAAAGCTTTGAAGATATTCGAGCAAAACTAATGGAACTGGGGATTGGAATGCTTGAGCCACAACGCTAATAAACCTAAAATTATAATTTTGTTAAAAGTTAATAACCACAATATATAAAATACTTTCAAATAAGCTTGAACAGTATTTATACATACTAAAAAGCAATCATTTTAATTTAAGTATGTATTATATAACTCATTCGCTAATTGCCGAGTTTGCTAGCGTATAAATATATGCTAGCACTTGAGGTTTTATATAGTTTAAGGTTTCAGCGACTACTGATAGCAAAATTAACAACGTTTTCCAATTTGTAGATATCTTGACGCTCGGCTTTAATAACCGCACTACCGAGGAATTTCGTCACTTTAGCAACAGTATCAACCGCAAAATCAATATCAGACCGCGAAACATCTAAATGGGTTACTGCCCGAATTGATTGACCAACGGCTCCCATTTTCACACCGTGTTCTTGTAACAGAGTTAGAAACATACCTTTGTTGAGTCCTAGTTTGGAAACATCAAAAAAAACAATGTTTGTATCCGGTTTTGTGTCTCGAACAGTAACTCCTTCGATTTCACTCAGTCGTCGAGCCAGATAACTTGCGCTGTCATGGTCTTCTTGTAAACGTTCAACATGATGGTCAAGTGCATAGAGACAACCTGCAGCAACAATGCCAGCTTGACGCATCGCACCACCGAACATGTGTTTATATCGACGTGCTTCAGAGATGAACTCCCGTGTACCCGCAAGAACAGCACCCATTGGTGCGCCCAGTCCCTTAGTAAAGTCAATCCAGACAGAATCAACACAATTAGCAAAATCCTTGGCTGTAGTTTGAGTTGCGACAACAGCATTTAAAAGTCTTGCTCCGTCCATGTGGGTGGCTAAACCTTTTTGACGGGAGAAATCGCAAACCTCACGTAGTTCCGGGAGCTGCCAAACCGAACCTCCTGCAAAATTGTGACTTTGCTCAACACACAATAAGCGCGGAATTGCAGAGTAAAGGTAAGGAGCAGTCGTAACTCTTCCAAGTGCTTGCTCTACTGCATCGATTGTAAAAATTCCTCGCTCGCTGGCAATTGGCTCCATTAATACACCGGAACTAAGTGCTGCACCACCACATTCAGCTCGAATAATGTGTGACATATGTTCTGCTAGCACCACATCAGCAGGACGAGTATGGGTTTTGATTGACACAAAGTTGCAAATGGTTCCACACGCAAAAAAAAGAGCGGCTTCTTTGCCTAGCAAATCTGCAACCCTTTCCAGCAATTTGTTAACGGTTGGGTCTTCTCCTTTTTGCTCATCTCCAACTTCTGCATTGGCAATTGCTTGTCGCATCGCTTGTGTCGGCTTTGTTTCAGTATCGCTGGTCAATAAAATCATAACTACTCCTGTGATAGTAACTATATAATTGTTTTCAGTTGTATTAATTTGCGAGGTTGGAAATAATGCGACCAGGTATGCCGACTACTGTAGAGTTTGGCGGTATATTTTTTAGAACCACGCTAACAGCACCAACACGGACGTTATTACCAATATTAATATTGCCAAGAATTTTTGCTCCTGCGCCAACAGTAACATTACAACCTAAGGTGGGATGACGTTTACCACTTTCTTTACCTGTTCCACCGAGGGTTACACCCTGATAAAGCAAACAATAATCTCCTAGCACTGCGGTTTCACCAATAACCACTCCCATACCGTGGTCGATAAATACGCCTTTACCAATAACCGCACCTGGGTGAATTTCAATCCCTGTCAGCCCGCGAGCGATATGGGAAATAAGACGAGGCAAAAAGAAAATGCCGCTCTTATAAAGCAAATGGGCTATGCGATAGAGTATTATTGCTTGAGGACCAGGGTAGAGGAACAAAACTTCTAACCAGTGCTTAGCAGCCGGGTCACGTCTCATAACAACCGCATAATCTTCAACTAAAGTTTCCCAAGCTTTTTTGAGAACAGACCAGCTTTTTTGATAAGGATAAACACTGTTTGATAATTTGTTATGAGCAGTCATAATTAATAAGCTCCTCACTATAGCTTTTTTTAAGTTAATTTTTTGACTTAATTTTGGTTTGTTAGTTATTTTTCTTTTCTTCCCCCCTTCCCTTGCAGGGAAGGGGGGTAGGGGGGTTAGGTCGTTACTCGTTATCTAGTTCTAATCGCATCCAAAACTTTGGCTGACTTTTTCCCAACAAAAGTATTATTTAGCATGGTGTGGGAATCATTAGTCGGACCGACATCAGAGTCTGGATGATAGATAATGATGCTCAAGGAGTTATCAATTGCAGAGAAACTATGTAACTTGTTTTCTGGAAGACAGAATACCGTCCCAGCCTCCATTTCAAAGGTTCCTTCATCTACCTTACAAGTCCCACTACCAGACGCAACAAGCCCAATCCTTAATGAGGGGTGAGTATGAGGAGTTTGCGATATTCCTGGTGGAACATAGAGGAAATTTAAGCAGGGTTCTCCACGTCTTAAAGGATTAATTAGAACTGTCGAGGAGCAGCCATCAATATAATTGAGTCGTCCTCTAGATTCAATTGGACCCCCAATTGTAAAAAGTCCAGTGTAATTGAGGAGCGTTGCGACCAAAACTTTTCCAGAACCATCTAAAGAAAAGTTCCCTGGAACTGCGGCAAAGCTGTTTTCTCGTAATAAAAATTCTCCATTATTGCTTTTTAGGGTAACTTCACCAGACGAAACAAATAAGAAGTGTGTGTCGTTTTCACTGTCATCAACTTTGATAGAATTGATGACCCAGCGAGCAATTGATGGATGACCCGCCATCGTATAATCTAGTAGAGTTCTCTCTAGGAACCGTTGACAGTAAAACTCTTGTGTTGCTGTATTAGTGAAGATTTCAAAAGTAGATTCTTTTACTTCTTCATCAGAGACATAAGATAAATCTTCATTTGCAAATTCCTCAATCTGAACAGTGATTTTGTTGGTAATAGACATTTTTTTGACTCCTGATGGTAGTTGGCTGTTGTTTATTGTTGTTTAAGCAAGCGATTAATTGCTTACGTTTTTACATAGGGGGGGTCAAATTTCCTTTATGCAATTACCAACGAAAAGCCGCTATAGCCCCTATATATAGATAAACAAACATATGTACTTATGCCTGTACATAAGTACATATAGCAAATATCAAGTTAGTTAATCATAATCGAGCGGGCAAGGATGCCCACCCCACAAGAGGTTGGATATCAAATCGGTGTACCTCTACTTTTTCAAAAAACTATTTAATAATATTAAATTCTACAATTGGCATAGTCACTATTCCTGTCCAAATATTTTCTATTAACTTCCGTCCCCTATTTTTTTCGTCATTTACTTTTATTGATGCTTGTATATTACTGTATTTAAGCTTATACTAGCAAACCTCTCACTTGCTATAATTTTAGAGAATGTTTGGGAAATAGAAAAAATAGATTTAAACTTTCACCTCAAACAGAAGCACTTACATATTTCTCGTCCCAGTATAAGAAACCCCACCCCCAACCCCCTCCCCGCACGCGGGGAGGGGGCTACGAAAAAATAGACGATATAGTTTTTTTGTATTTTAAAGAATATTTACTATTAATCGTAACCCCCTCCCCGTAAACGGGGAGGGGGTTGGGGGTGGGGTTCTCTTTGGGGGTTGGGGGTGGGGTTCTCTTTGGGGGTTGGGGGTGGGGTTCTCTTTGGGGGTTGGGGGTGGGGTTCTCTTTAGGTGTGGGGTTTTCTTTTATTTAAATTGGCAAACGGTTAATATCTTTATTACAACCAATAACCACCATTGCCGAACCTCCTTCCAAACGCTTATCAGGTTCAGGATTAATTAAAAACTTGCCATTTTTTTCGCTCACAGCCAGCAAGTTTAAACCAAAGCGATTACGCAGTTGCAAATCAGCGATAGTTTTGCCATGAAAATCATCCGGGATAATCACTTCTACAATACTATTATCGGGGTCGAGGTCAAAGCGGTCTAAAATAGCAGGTTTAGTCAGACTTCTTGCTAATGAACAACCCGCTTGATGTTCAGGATAAACTACATGGTCAGCACCAACTCGCTTTAATAGTTTACCATGAACCTCATTAGATGCTTTAGCAACAACATGAGGAACATTTCCTTCTTTCAAATTGAGGGTAGTGACAATACTTTCTTGGATATAATTACCAATCGCAACAATTACAGTATCAAACTCAAAAATGCCTGCTTGTTTAAGTGCAGCACAGTCTGTTGAATCTAATTGTATTGCATGAGTCGTGATTTCTGAGCCTAAAGCATCTGCAACACGTTTTTCATCCAAATCTGTTGCGAGCACATCATACCCTAAACTTTGTAAAGTCGAACAAACTGCACGACCAAAACGACCTAAACCAATAACCGCATATTGACGATTATCTTTTTTTTTCAAGCCGTTAAAAAACCCTAATGCTGAAAGATTCACGATTTTACCCTTCTCTATTTTCTCAATACAAAAGTGAATATCCAAAACCTAAACCACCCTTTTCTCTTATTCCTCCCCCCTTCCCTATTAGGGAAGGGGGGTAGGGGGGTTAGGTCTCTTTAGCCAACAAGTAAATTCTCTTCCGGATAATGAATAGCATTTGCTTTGGGGTCACCTAGCATAGCAGACATTAGCAGTAAAATTCCCACCCTTCCGATATACATCGTTCCAACTAAAATCAATTTAGCTGCGGTGGTAACAATGGGAGTGATACCAGTGGAAAGTCCTACTGTTGCGAAAGCTGAAACAACTTCAAAGAAAATCTGAATAAACTCCAACTTAGGGTCAGTTAGAGAAATTAAGACTGTGGACGCAATTACTGTTGCGGAAGAACCTATTAATACTCCCACGGCTTTCACTATTAAAGAAACAGGTATTCTTCGTCTATATAAAGTAACTTCCTCTTTTCCTTCTAAAATAGCTCTAGTACAGCTGGTAAGCACTCTAATTGTGGTAGTTTTTATTCCCCCACCAGTACCACCTGGACTTGCACCAATAAACATCAAAGCAATTATCACAAATAATCCCGCTGTTGTCATTTTACCAATATCTACGGTATTAAAACCAGCGGTTCGAGGAGTTACCGATTGGAACCATGCGACCAAAAATTTATCAAAAATGCTGAGATTTCCAAAAGTATCTGGGTTTCTTAGCTCAATAGCAAATAAAGCTACTGTCCCCACAACTAATAAAACAACAGTTGTACTAGTCGCTACTTTAAAATCAAGGGAAAATACTAGTTTGTTGTGTTTTTTCAACAAACGGTCACGCAACCAAACATAACCCTCTAAAATCACCCCGTAACCAATCCCACCAAAGATAATTAATCCCGTGATAGTGAATACGACGATAAAAGAAGATTGGTATCCAATCAAGTTGTCTTTAAACAAACTAAAGCCAGCATTATTCCAAGCACTAACGCTATGAAATATAGCCTGCCAAATCCCATTATTCCATCCATATTGGGGAACAAAGACTATCATCAATAAAAACGCCCCAGTTAGCTCAAAAACTAGGGTCGTAGCAATAATCGAGCGAATAATTTGGCTACTTCCACTAATTCCCGGACGGTCTAAAGCTTGTTGAATTGCTATCTTTTGTCGCAAATCAAACTTACGTCCAATCAACAAAATCAGAAATGTGGTTACTGTCATATAGCCCAAACCACCGATTTGAGCTAGCAAAGCCACAAAAAACTGACCCCAAAATGAAAAATACGTACCAGTATCAACTACTGCCAAGCCTGTCACGCATACTGCACTAGTTGATGTAAAAAGCGCCACAATTGGGTCTCCCCACGTACCATTGCTAATAGAAAACGGTAGTGTTAAGAGGAATGCTCCTGTTAGGATGACCCCAAGAAATCCCAAGCAAATTGTCCGAGAAACTGTCATATTCGGTAGAAGTCAGGTTTTTCCAGGTGGTATGAACGGGGGTTCCGCTAGGGTTGACCAGCCTAGAAGCAAAACGACCCTAATTTAATTAAAAACACATATGGTAACTTAACCATTATGTATTCTTTTTTTTCTTATGTAGTTTGTTGGCTGTTAACTGCTAACTGCTGACTGCTAACTGATAACAGTCGTCAATTAACTGTTAACTATTAACTCACTACAATACCTTCGCCAAAATGGAGTATCACAGAAACCGGGCAAAATCCCACGACTCGTGAAAAAATAAGGGTTTTATTTTCAGCCGACGGCAAAAGCTGAAACCCTTGATGCCACAGGAATTTAAATAAAACCCCTTCCCGAAAAATCTGGACGATGTTAATACAGCTTTCAACAAAGCTAAAAAAACGGAAACGCCTAATCAACGGTGGAGGGTGAAAGCTTTATTTCTCGTAAAATGGCGAAGGTATTGTCACTAACTTCTGCTTTCTTAACACTGATTTACGTATGAGTGCAACACTTTACAAGCAAATTCAGCAATTCTACGATGCTTCCTCCGAACTTTGGGAAGATATCTGGGGCGAACACATGCATCATGGATATTATGGTGCTGATGGAAGTTTACCCAAAGAAAGGCGTCAAGCGCAGATTGATTTGATTGAAGAGCTACTTAAGTGGTCTCAAGTCACTGAAGCCAAAAATATCCTTGATGTCGGTTGTGGGATAGGAGGTAGTTCTTTATACTTAGCTCAAAAGTTTAATGCTAACACAACAGGAATTACCTTGAGTCCAGTACAAGCAGAAAGAGCTAAACAACGCGCACAGTCCGCATCTTTAAGCGAGCGAACGGAATTTTTAGTAGCGAACGCGCTAGATATGCCATTTGCAGACGATACCTTTGATTTAGTATGGGCTTTAGAAAGTGGCGAGCATATGCCAGATAAAGTTAAGTACATGCAACAGTGCTATCGCGTCCTTAAACCCGGTGGAACTTTGATAATGGTGACTTGGTGTCATCGTCCCACTGATACCTCACCCTTGACCCAGGAGGAGCAAAAGAATTTAGAAGACATTTATCGCGTTTACTGTTTACCCTATGTAATTTCTCTACCAGAATACGAGACCATTGCCCGCGAGTTACCGCTAAAAAATATCCGCACAGCAGACTGGTCGGAAGCAGTAGCACCATTTTGGAATGTGGTAATCGATTCCGCGTTTACACCCAAAGCTATTTGGGGTTTATTGCGTTCCGGTTGGAGTACGATACAAGGTGCATTGTCTTTAGGATTAATGCGTCGTGGTTATGAACGAGGGTTAATTAAATTTGGACTTTTATGTGGGAATAAGTAGGGAGTGGGGAGTAGGGGGGATGAGGGGGATGAGGAGGATGAGGGGAGATGAGGAGGATGAGGGAGATGGGTAAGTTAACAGTCAACAGTCAACAGTCAACAGTCAACAGTCAACAGTCTACCGACAGAATTATGAGTAGAGTTTTTGGACAAAGATTTCAGGGTAATTGGTTCTATTCTTTATGGAAATTTTCGCGTCCCCACACAATTATTGGTACTACTTTAAGTGTGTTGGGACTATATTTAATTGCCATATCTCTACTCCCTACTCCCGAATCCCCATTTTCTTATCTTGGGCAATTATTCGCAGCTTGGGTTGCTTGTATTAGCGGAAATATTTATATTGTGGGGTTAAATCAACTTGAAGATGTGGCAATAGACAAAATTAATAAACCACATTTACCGCTCGCATCAGGAGAATTTTCACGAGAGCAAGGACAAATAATAGTTGTTGTTACTGCTATTTTAGCCCTAGTTACTGCATTCCTATCTGGGCCCTATTTATTTTGGATGGTTTTAATTAGCTTAGCTATAGGAACAGCTTACTCTTTACCACCCATCCGCTTAAAACGATATCCTTTTTGGGCAGCACTCTGTATTTTTTCTGTCCGGGGAGCAATAGTTAATTTAGGATTATTCTTACACTACAGCTGGTTACTTCAGCTAAATCTAGGAATTCCCTTTGTGGTTTGGGTGTTAACACTATTTATTTTGGTATACACCTTCGCAATAGCCATTTTTAAAGATATCCCTGATATGGAAGGAGACCTGCAATATAATATTACTACTTTTACAATTCAACTTGGTAAACAAGCAATCTTTAATCTCGCACGTTGGGTAATTACTTTTTGTTATTTAGGAATAATTTTAGTTGGGTTGTTCAGACTTGCGGAAGCCAACTCAATATTTCTGGTTGTCGCTCATATAGTCACCTTATTGTTATTGTGGCGTCGCAGTCGGAAAATAGATTTGGAAGATAAAAATAGTATCGCCAGTTTCTACCAATTTATTTGGAAATTGTTCTTCCTAGAATACCTATTATTCCCCACAGCCTGCCTTTTAACATAAACTTCCTCAATACTCTTGTGGGCTACTCTTGTGGGCTACTCTTGTGGGCTACTCTTGTGGGCTACTCTTGTGGGGTGGGCATCCTTGCCCGCCCGCTTATTCTTCATTCATGTAAAATCCGCTTATTCTTCATTCACGTAAAATCCGCTTGTACTTTATTCATTTGAAATCCGCTTGTACTTTATTCATTTGAAATCCACGGTATGTGTTTCATTGAATGATATAATTTTAATTTACTAATTTTTAATTTTATGCTAGAAAATCTTACCCCTGCTTCTATTTTTGCTGCTAGCGTTGTTATCACCAGCCTTACCATTATTAGTTATTTTTCTTGGAAAACTTTAACTACTAATAATTTTTTCCAAAAAGGTGTCGCTTTATATCAAAAAAAAGATTACTCAGGTGCAGAAGAAGCATTTCGTAAAGTTATTTCGATTAATAGTACAAACGACGTAGTGCGCTTACTATTGGGTGATATTTTTATTCAGCAAAACAAAATCGATGAAGCGACAGAAATGTTTACAGATGTAATACGTCGCAGTCCTAAAAATCCAGATGCTTATTTACGCTTATCAGGAATTTTGATGCAACAAGAAAAACGTGAAGACGCTATCAATAATTTGCAAACAGCTAGAGATTTATTCAAAAAACAACGTCAACCACAAAAAGCAGAACAAATCAACTCACTTCTAGAAAAAATGGTACGAGAATAGCCTACTTTCTGAAATGTTATAAGAATTATCTATAGTTTAAGTAGCAAATAAAATTTATACTTTGTAGCATTTATGGTATTTTAGGTATAGTTACACAGTTTTTGCTGTTTCAAACACAAAATCTTCTTGTAATTATATTTTGGTAAATAATAAATTAATCTTTATGAGAATTTTCGTAACAGATTTAGACCATACACTTGTAAACCATAAAATTGAAGGAAAAGATGAAGCTCTAGAAAAGCTGAATCTAGAATTAAGCAAGCGCAGAAATAAGGGTGAAACGAAGATAGTTTATTCAACAGGGCGTTCATTAACATTATATAAGCAGTTAGCCGCCGAAAAGGAACTGTTAAACCCTGATGCGTTAATTACTTCAGTCGGAACTGAAATATATTTTGATTCGAGTTATGAAACACCTGACCCAGAATGGTCAGACATATTAAAACGTGGTTGGAATCGCGATGATGTCGCAGAAATAATAAATAAAAATTTTGCAGAAGAAATTGTTACAGGAAAATTAAAGTTTCAACCCAAATCTGAGCAAGGTCTTTTTAAAGTTAGTTGCTTTCTGAAAGAAGAAACAGCAGAAAGATTATTACCCAAACTCAACGACTTACTCGAAAATAAAAATATTAAATTCAAATTAATCTATAGTGGTAGCAAAGACTTAGATGTCCTACCAGAAAATGCAGATAAAGGCTCAGCAGTTAAATACTTACAAGAAAAATGGAATATTTCTGCTGATGAAAAAACAGTAGTATGTGGTGACTCAGGGAATGATATTTCTTTGTTTAGCTTAGGAGGAGAAAGAGTCAGAGGAATCATTGTAGGAAATGCCCTCCCTGAATTGCGCGAGTGGTATAACAATAATAAAAGTGATTATATATATTACGCAAAATCATCCTGTGCAGAAGGAATTTTAGAAGGTTTGACCCATCATTTAAATCTAAAATTGACTTAAATTTGATGACCAAACAAGGCAAAGTATATTTAATAGGAGCCGGACCAGGAGATATAGATTACCTGAGCGTCAAAGCCTATAATCTTTTAAAGAAAGCTGAGGTATTGATTTACGATGCTTTAGTCGATGCTCAGTTATTGTCTCTAGTCCCAACAGACTGTTTAAACTTAGACATGGGTAAACGTGGGGGTAAACCCAGCACACCCCAAGCTGAAATTAATAACTTGTTGGTGCAATACGCTAACCAGGGCAAACTAGTTATTAGATTAAAATCAGGAGACCCCTTTATATTCGGACGAGTAAGCGCAGAAATAGAAGCACTAAAAGCAAACTCTTGCGAATTTGAAGTTGTACCAGGAATTTCTTCAGCCACAGCAGCACCAACTTTTGCGGGAATTCCTCTGACTGACCCGGTGATGAGTCGATGTTTTGCCGTCCTGACCGCTCACGACCCTGACGTGTTGGACTGGGAAGCCCTATCCAGATTAGAAACTCTAGTAATATTAATGGGTGGAAAAAATTTCCCAGAAATTATATACCGTCTCAAACGTCACGGCAAAACCTTAACCACACCCATAGCTATAATTCGATGGGCAGGTACATCAGAGCAAAAAATTTGGAGCGGAAATTTAGGAAATATATTAGAGAAAATAGAAGGGGAATCATTATCGCCAGCGGTAATCGTAGTTGGGGAAGTCGTGGGATTACGCGATTATTTAACTGATTCCAATTAACTTAAACTCTCTCTTCCCTTGGCTACCTTGGCTTCTTGGCGGTTCGTAATTTACACATTGAATGTTTTTATGGCGTTAAAGAACCTTAAAATAAATCACGGTTCGTATTCTCCTACTAAAAGCCTACTCTACTACTATGCCTCGTCGCTCCGACCTGAAAAAGATTTTGCTGCTAGGCTCTGGTCCCATTGTTATCGGACAAGCCTGTGAATTTGACTATTCTGGTACACAAGCCTGTAAATCCTTACGTGAAGAAGGTTATGAGGTAGTACTAGCTAACTCGAATCCTGCTACCATCATGACCGACCCGGAAACTGCGGAACGGACTTATATTGAACCGCTGACACCAGAAATAGTCGAAAAAATTATCGAAAAAGAACGTCCAGACGCTTTATTGCCGACAATGGGGGGACAAACAGCCCTAAATATTGCTGTTGCTCTGGCGAAAAATGGGGTTTTAGACAAGTACAATGTAGAATTAATTGGCGCAAAACTACCCGCTATAGAAAAAGCGGAAGACCGGAAGTTGTTTAACGAGGCTATGGCTCGTATTGGGGTAAATGTTTGTCCTAGTGGAACTGCTTCGACACTGGAAGAAGCAAAAGGCATTGCCCAAAAAATTGGTACTTACCCTTTAATTATTCGTCCCGCATTTACGATGGGTGGTACAGGTGGTGGTATTGCCTATAATGAAGAGGAATTTAGCGAGATGGCACAAGGGGGTATAGATGCTAGCCCTGTTTCGCAAATTCTTATCGACCAGTCACTATTAGGTTGGAAGGAATATGAGCTAGAAGTAATGCGCGACTTAGTAGATAACGTCGTAATTATTTGCTCCATCGAAAACCTCGACCCAATGGGTATCCACACCGGTGACTCTATAACCGTAGCTCCAGCCCAAACCCTAACAGACAAAGAATACCAGCGTCTGCGGGATATGTCGATAAAAATTATTCGGGAAATTGGTGTAGAAACGGGTGGTTCCAACATTCAATTCGCGGTCAACCCGATGAATGGGGATGTAGTAGTTATCGAGATGAACCCCCGTGTTTCCCGCAGTTCGGCTTTAGCTTCCAAAGCCACAGGCTTCCCAATAGCAAAAATTGCAGCAAAATTAGCTGTAGGTTATTCTTTGGATGAAATTAGAAACGACATCACCAAGAAAACACCCGCTTCTTTTGAACCAACAATTGATTATGTAGTCACCAAAGTCCCTCGCTTTGCTTTTGAAAAATTCCCTGGTTCGGAAGCTGTACTGACCACACAAATGAAGTCGGTCGGTGAAGCAATGTCTATCGGTCGTACATTTAACGAATCTTTTCAAAAAGCCTTACGTTCCTTAGAAACTGGACGTGCTGGGTGGGGATGCGATAAACCAGAAAAACTTCCCAGTGGTGAACAAATACGTCCCCAATTACGAACACCAAACCCGGAACGTATTTTCGCAGTGCGTCATGCGATGTTACTGGGTATGAGTAGCGAAGAAATTTATGAACTTACAGGTATTGACCCCTGGTTCCTTGATAAATTGCAGCAACTATTGGATGTAGAAAAATTCCTCAAACGAACTCCGTTGCAGCAAATAACCTCGCAAAAAATGTATGAAATCAAGCGAGAAGGTTTTAGTGACAAGCAAATAGCTTACGCGACCAAAACCAAAGAAGATGAAGTTAGAGCTTTCCGCAAACAACTTGGTGTTATCCCAGTTTACAAAACAGTAGATACCTGTGCGGCTGAATTTGAGGCATTTACCCCTTATCACTACTCTACCTACGAAGACGTAACCGAAATCACAGCCACCACAAAACCCAAAGTGATGATTTTAGGAGGTGGTCCTAATCGTATTGGACAGGGAATCGAGTTTGACTATTGCTGTTGTCATGCTGCATACGCACTTAGAGGTGCAGGTTATGAAACAATCATGGTGAACTCTAACCCGGAAACTGTTTCCACAGACTACGACACCAGCGACCGACTTTATTTTGAACCCTTAACAAAAGAAGATGTCCTCAATATTATAGAGGCAGAAAATCCAGTCGGTGTCATTATCCAATTTGGTGGACAAACTCCATTAAAATTATCAGTCCCTTTATATGAATATTTGCAGGGAACGGGAAATCAGGAGGAAAGTATTACTAAAATTTGGGGTACTTCTCCAGACTCCATCGACGCTGCAGAAAACCGAGAGCGGTTTGAGAAAATACTCCAAGAGTTAAACATTGCTCAACCACCCAATGGAATTGCTCGCACTTATGAAGATGCGCTAATTGTTGCAAAACGTATCGGTTATCCTGTAGTGGTGCGTCCTAGCTATGTATTAGGTGGACGTGCTATGGAAATAGTCTACTCCGATACAGAATTAGAAAGATACATGACTTTTGCGGTGCAGGTTGAACCAGAACACCCGATTTTAATCGATAAATTCTTGGAAAATGCCATAGAAGTGGATGTTGATGCTATTGCTGACCAAACCGGACAAGTGGTAATTGGTGGCATTATGGAACATATTGAACAAGCAGGTATTCACTCAGGTGACTCAGCTTGCGTGCTTCCTTCCATTTCTTTGTCACCTGAGGTTTTAAGTCAAATTAGAACCTGGACAGAACAGCTAGCCAAATCTTTAAAAGTCATCGGGTTGATGAATATTCAATTTGCAGTCGTGGGTCTTGCTAGCAAATCTCCCCAGGTATACATTTTGGAAGCCAATCCCCGTGCATCCCGCACCGTACCCTTTGTATCTAAAGCTACTGGCATACCCCTAGCAAAAATGGCTGCTTTAATTATGTCAGGTAAAACTTTAGAAGAGTTGAAATTTACCAAAGAAGTCATCCCAACCCACATCGCAGTCAAGGAAGCTGTATTACCCTTTAATAAATTCCCTGGTACAGATACTATTTTGGGTCCTGAAATGCGGTCAACAGGGGAAGTAATGGGAATTGACACCGACTTTGGACGAGCTTTTGCCAAAGCGGAATTAGCTGCTGGGGAAATTTTACCAATGACGGGAACAGTATTTGTATCTATGAATGACCGGGATAAAACTGCTGTTGTCGCTGTGACCCAGGAATTTATCAACATGGGCTTTTCCGTAATTGCAACAGAAGGCACTCGTCGCAGTTTAAAAGAACATGGTTTGGATGTAGAGTTAATCCTAAAGCTTCACGAAGGTCGTCCTCACGTTCTCGATGCCATCAAAAATCGTAAAATCCAACTTATTGTCAACTCCCCCTCCGGAGAAGAAGCGCAAAGTGATGCACGATTAATTCGTAGGACTGCACTATCTTATAAAATTCCCACTATCACCACTATCGCTGGTGCTAAAGCAACTGCTGCTGCTATCAAGTCGTTACAGCACACAACCTTGGATGTGAAAATCATTCAGGAATATAGTGTCAATGGGTAATGGGTAATGGGTAATGGGTAATGGGTAATGGGTAATGGGTAATGGGTAATGGGGAATGGGGAATGGGGGGTGGGGAATGGGGAATGGGGAGTAGTCAGCAATTACCAATTACCAATTACCAATTACCAATTACCAATTACCAATTACCAATTACCAATTACCAATTACCAACTACCAATTACCAATTACCAATTACCAACCCACTAAATCAAATTTTTGTTAAGCAATTGTAATTATTTATACTGGAGTCTTGATATGCCTTTTTAATCGTGAGATAATGTAGCTTAAGTAACTTGAGTTCCAGGATTCAAGTTTTATAAAAACAAATGTATAAAAAGATAATCGATTATGAGAAAATCAGTGTTTTTCATAAGGAGAGTCAGAAAAATCTATAGAAATCATTACAAATCTTCAGAAATGTTTGCTAAATTTTGTTTTCCTAGATGCATCAATTTTCATAACTTCATAGATAGTCTTTTATTAACTGCTGTTGCAGCCAAAACCCTCTGACAGTTAAAAAAGTCATTCAATATGCCACAAGTATTCTTCCTTTTAGCTCTTGACACAGTTCCCAGGATTTGTACTTGCCTTAGAGGTAATTAATTTATTGCCTCTTGTATTGTAATATCTAAGTACTATCTACTGCATAAGTTCAAAAAGTGAAAACTAAAAAAATCTATCGTAGCGGGTAGTGCAATGCCTCTCATAAATGTTACAATTTTTAACAAAGATAACAAGAAGGAATGTTTAACTAATAACCTTTTATCTAACTCAAGATACTTGTGCGAAAAGGAGGAAGAACAGTAAGCTCACTTAATTAGTCACAAAGTTTGACACCCAAACACCGAGAATATCGGTATTGCAGTTGCAATTGCAACCTGGGTTCCCAGTTCATCTGGGAGGTATCCCCTGCAGGCATCTATCAAGTTTCACAGCCTACCATCAAACCCACCCATAGCAGAAGATAAGCGCCATGAAGACCGCTCAGACAGCTACAGACCTCGTGCGGACATACCTGCGTGAAATTGGCAAAGTCCCATTGTTAACTCACGAAGAGGAAATCTTTTTTGGGAAACAAGTCCAACGTCTGGCGCAGTTAAACGAGGTGAGAGAATCTCTTACTATCGCATTAAACAAAGAACCTACGCTCCAAGAATGGGCAACATCCGCCAATATTGAGCTAGCGGAACTGAACGAAGTTATTGCAGAAGGGGAAATAGCCAAGCGCAAGATGGTCGAAGCCAATTTGCGACTGGTTGTATCTGTTGCCAAAAAATATATAAAGCGCAATGTTGACCTCTTAGACTTAATCCAAGAAGGTAGCATTGGTATGCAACGTGGTGTAGAAAAGTTTGACCCTACCAAAGGATATAGATTCTCAACCTATGCCTATTGGTGGATTCGCCAAGCAATAACTCGTGCTATAGCGGAGAAAGGCCGTACTATTCGTTTACCAATTCATATTACAGAAAAGCTAAATAAAATTAAAAAAGCCCAGCGCTCTTTATCTCAAACTTTGGGACATGCACCCTCTGTTGGAGAATTAGCACAAGAATTAGATTTAACTCCTAAACAAGTGCGAGAGTATTTGGAAAAAGCTCGTTTACCATTATCTTTAGATTTAAGACTGGGAGATAACTACGACACCGAATTAGGGGAAATGTTAGAAGACCCAGGTGCTTGTCCGGAGGAATTCGTGGTGCAAGACGCTTTATCTAAAGACTTAGAGCGAATGATGGCACATTTGACTCCACAACAAAAAGAAGTAATATCGCTACGTTTTGGTTTGAATAATGGACAAGCCATGACTCTAGCAAAAATAGGGGAACAATTAAATATCAGTCGGGAACGTGTAAGACAAATTGAACGGGAGGCATTAACTAAGCTTCGTAAATCTAAAGCCGATATGAATGAATATTTGGCTAGTTAGTTAACTGTTGACTGTTGACTGGTGAGTGTCAACCGTCAACCGTCAACAAATAGGTGAAAAATCCGTGCTTGTTGGTACGGTTACAACGACTGTCATCTAAATTAGTAGATTGTTACATTAGTTTGCATAAACTAATAACAGAGACTAGTACAGCGGGTGTAAAATCAACCCGGAGCAAAAACGGCTCAAAAGTTTAAAAATAAGAGTTTTCCGACTTTTAAAGTTTGACTTTTGACGAATACGAACGGTACTAGCTTTGTCAATACACTCCACAGGGGTCTAAAATTGAATTCACCCAACAACACTTGTGGTTTCTAAAGGAGGTACAAAGTGAGTAACCAATCCAATCGAGTATCGGAATTTTTTGATAGCGAACCTGAAACTAGTAATTTATTATGGCAGTATGTTAGGTCTTTAAGTCCTGAGACTGTTAATCAGTTATCTAAGCCTACTTCTACTGAAGTTTTTCAGGTAATAGAGCGCAACATTGTTGGATTATTGGGGAATCTCCCTTCTGAACACTTTGGTGTGACCATTACTACCAACCGTGAGAGTTTGGGACGGCTTTTAGCTTCTGCTATGATTAGTGGTTATTTTTTGCGTAATGCGGAACAAAGAATGAACTTTGAAATCTCTTTGCAAGGTGTTGAGGCTGTTAATACCGAAAGTAGTAATGGTGACCAGTAGCTGATGGACAATGATATATTTTAGCTTAAAGGGTGCTAATAACAGCACAAGTGTTGTTTTGTGTTTCGACTCATTGTTCTGGTTCCCTCTCCAGGGAGGGGGAATGGTTTTGTATTTTTAAATTTATTATTCTAAATAATATTCATAATTATCGGTAATATTGAGCTAAACCCCCACGACTAGAGACGTTAGACGTAGAGACGTTACATGTAACGTCTCTACATTGTGTTGGGTTTGTGATAATGTTTTACTCGTTAATATAGTTTCCCGAACTAATGAGCCAAAGCAATTCTACCCCACCTCATAAAATTATTGGTGTTGCTGTTATCTGGAACGACCAAAAACAAATTTTGATTGACCGTCGTCTTCCAGGGGGAACAATGGGAGGTTTATGGGAATTTCCAGGGGGTAAAATTGAACCCGGTGAAACAGTGTCTGAATGTATTAAGCGGGAAATTAAAGAAGAATTGGGAATTGAAATTAAAGTGGGGGAACATTTAATTAGTATTGACCATACTTATACCCACTTGCGTGTTACTTTGACAGTTCATCACTGTCACCATGTGGAGGGAGTTCCTCAACCGCTTGAATGCGATGAAGTACGCTGGGTGAGCTTAGATGAGTTGTATAATTTTACCTTTCCCGAAGCTAATACTCAAATTATTCGCGCTTTGGAAGATTGGCAACTGGGAGTGGGGAGTTGGGAGTCTCCCTACTTTGGATAGACTGGCAATGTAAAGTGAAACCAGGCTCCACCACCGGAATTTGGACTGACCCATATTTGACCGTAGTGTGCTCTGATTATACGTTGACATAAACTTAGACCAATTCCATATCCGTCTTTTTCTTCATCCCTTTCCAGACGGAAGTGATTTTCAAAAATGCGATCACGATTTTCTTCGGGAATACCGGGTCCTGTGTCACCGATACTAAATTGAATTTTTTGAGTGGTGCGGTGTAATGCCACAATAGTAATCGTACCACCTTCAGGAGTATATTTTATGGCATTATCTACCAGGTTCACCAGTACTTGTCGAATGCGCTCTGGGTCGGCATAAACTTTGGGTAAGTCGTTGGGAATATCTCTTTGTATTTTGTGATATTTCGCTTTGTAACGGACACGCATCTCCTCTAGAACTTGTTCGCAGAGGGGTCTGATATCCATTTTTTCGGGTGTAATCCAAACTTCTGCGTCTTTGCCACGAGCCACCTGCAACAAGTCGGTGACCATTCGATTGATATTTTGGGTTTGAGTACGGGCTTGTTGTAATAAATACGAGGTTAAATTTGGCTTGAGACGGTCAAATGCTCCGGTTTCGGAATTATAGTTATTTAATAGAGTGTCTATGGCAATCACAGCAGCAGTTAATGGATTACGCAGGTCATGAGCTAACATTGCAATTACTCTATCTTTAAACTGTAATTGTTCTTCTAGTTTCTCTTTCTCTTGTTTGAGGCGAAAAATTTCATCAGAAAGTTTTATTAATTCCGCAGAAGCCGCAACTGAACGGATAGAAACATTTTGCGATTCTACATTGCCATTTTGCGAATCTTCAACTGGTTGTAACGAATTAAGTGATTGTACGTATTCAGCTGCGGAATCTTGCCACTTAGGCCACCAATCTTTTAACTGAGTAATTATATTACTACCAGCCAAAACTTGCTTGGGTTCAGGGTGTATTTTGATTAATGCAGGTGTTGCGACCAGTTTAAACTCTTCAGCTAAATAAGGTTTCTCCCCAACATCAACTATTTCTAGGTCAAATTGGTAATCTGCATGTAACTTCTCTAAATACGCACGTATTTGTTGTACTTTTTGTCGGGACTTAGGCCGTTCATCGACAAACAGTAACAATTGAAGTGGGGCCTCTAAATTTTGCTGTGGCTGGGACGCTTGCATGTAATGTTGTTTCAGCACTGGTAACAAACCGACGATGCTTTGAAAAGAGTGAAATTGACTAACTAAATGATTTGAGTATTTAGATTAAGGATTGTATCATTACACACAAATACCATAGTTGAAACTATGGAAGAAATCTAAAAATCAAAATCCAAATCAGAAATTCCTTGACGAATGTCTAATGACTATCTGTCGAGGGGATGGTCGTTCCAATTTTTTGAATTTAATATCGATTTAATAACCATTTTAGATTTCTCATAACGTATCTTTTTAATATGCGAAATATAGCTCTTGGTTTTTTGCTGCCTTTTTTGGTTGCTTTCACACCCTCAAGGTCTTTTGGGGCTGAATCTCAACCGCATTTTTCGCAAAATTCGCCGAAACAGTCAGGTAAGGCAGATACCTTTTATACCAAAGCAAGTTTTTTTGTACAAGAACAAATCAACTTAATTGCTCGTATGGAACGAGCATTTGTGGAACCCGACCCCAATCGACTGCGAGCAGTGCGGGGACAATTGACCGTTCACACTAAATCAATCGAAGGCTTTTTGAAATTTCAAGAAATTCCTGCGAAAAATTTGTGTCGAACTTTTGCCAATGCATCTGGTAACCTCACTCTTCTTAAAAAACAATTAACTGAAGCTCAAGCCGCCGATACACAAGCTAAGATATGGTGTCCCTTGTATTTTTCGAGTCAGGAACTACTCAAACTTACTCCAGCAATCGATAGACTGTTGTCTCGACGCGGTGAATTAGCATTAGTGCGCGAGTTGCCAATAGTCAGTGGTGAGCGACAATCACACCCAGTACTTTCTATCGGAGGAGTGCAACGTCCTGAGTTATCCAAAAAAGCCGCACCATTTGCTTCAACTGAACCCAATTTACCCTTGAGTTTACTACCAATTGTTAGACCGGATGCAAAAACAGCCATAGCTGATTATTTACCACCGATACAACCTGCGATAACACCTGATACAGATGCTCTAGCAACATTGGCAGTTGCAAAACAAATATTGGAAACAGCCAAAACTGCATTTCCGAAAGGAACTAAATTCATAGAACCCCAAGAAACAATAGCAGCACTTGACCGTTTTGCTTACGACATCGACGCAAAAGAGCCGCAAACTTACGTCAAGTTTCTGGCGATGCCCAATACAGGGATTTTTCGCGTACTACCACATTCAGCTTACCACCGTCAGTTAAATACTCAAAAGAATCGCTTGCAACCAAGCGTCAGCCAACGTTATCCATTTCCCACCCTGGCACAAACAAAAGACGGTTTTACCCCCAGCTTAACACTTGTGATAGATGCCGATAAATTTCAAATAGTGCAGCAAGGAATAAATTATGGATTTATGGCAAATTTAGGGGATATGCCAATAGAAAAATTAGAACCCACCCTAGCTAAAGTTTCGCCACAAACACGAGAATTTTTCCTCAATTACCAGCCACCAAAACAACTTAGTCGTTTACAAATTGAACGTAAACGCTTTTTCACTGGCAAGAACCAACCGCACGCTGGTATACCAGCAATGAGCAGTACTCCTATAGCCTTGAATCAAACTTATTTGTTGCGAAAATTCCAGTTTCAGCTACCATCCGCAGTTTTAAGCCAAAGTCCGATTTCTCCGCAAGAGCGTCGCGATATTGATGAATTACTGAAAATGCAGAGTAGTGATACGATTGTGGCTTTTCGACCCGTACGTCGTCGTAATGACGGTAGTTACACCATCATTTGGCGAATTATTAATCAACTGGATGCACCACAAATTGAGGATTTACACGAACATTTGCGAACTAGGGATGGTGAGCGGATTGGCAACGGATTATAAACGGATGTAACGGATGACCCCTCATCTCCCTAATCTCTTATGTGGGGTTGGGGGTTCTAATACAACATATATAGTCCCCTCTGCGCTAGGGTAGGAGTTGCATATTATGTTGTAATTTTTTTGCGGTTGTGTGTAAAAGTCCAATTATTTTTCTGAGTTTGGTTGTTATTTTAAATTCCCTAACAGCCTGTTCCACGAGTCCGGTTGCCAGAAATTTAGAACAGTCTTTGGCTGCAGATTCTAAGCTAAAAGAAAATCCTACGGTGTTTGGAACTGCGAACCAAAACCAGTCTCCAGCGCAGCCAACCCCAGTTGGTGCTCAATTACCAGCGGATTTTCCTCCAGAAATACCTAAATATCCTAACGCTGAACTACAGGAATTTACACCCGCAAATGGTTCTGTTGGTAATAACTCTCTTCGCTGGCAAAGTTCCGACCCCAGCAATTTTATTACAAGTTTTTATCTTGGGGAATTTCAGAAAAATAACTGGAACATTGTACAACGACCAACCGATGAAACAGTTCCCGTTTTACAAGCACGACGCAATGACTTGCAACTAAAACTAACAATTCAACCAAAAACTGTTGTTGGTAATGCGAATGCAAAACCCAATCAACCGCAAACAGCAACAGAAATTTTAATGGGGTATACACGCAATCCCTCCCCTACCGCTTTAGGGACTTCTACTCCAAATTCTTCTACTCCAAATTCCCCGACTCCTAGCGATGTTCCCCAACCAGGTGACCCCCAATTTATTGGACCTGTACCACCAACACAAGGAACTCCTCCAACTCCAAATTCAACAGCGACTCCGACACAGACTTCCACCCCAACAACTTCCAACCCAACAGCTTCCAACGGGACAAGTTCTACATCTGGACAACAATTTAGTGACATCAATAGCGCACCCCCACAACTGCGGCAATATATCCAAGACTTAGCAGCGCTGGGAGTTTTATCTGTTGATAATAATACAGCGAAAAGTAATACAGCCACGCCAAACAACCAATTTCAACCCGGTAAAAATATTACTCGTCGGGAATATGCACGCTGGTTGGTCTCAGCTAATAATGCGATGTACGCAAATAACCCAGCAAAGCAAATTCGCTTAGCATCATCTAGCAATCAACCTGCTTTTACAGATGTCCCATCAAAAGATTCAGATTTTCCAGTAATTCAAGGACTCGCAGAAGCTGGTTTAATACCCAGTCCGTTGTCGGGTGACT
This sequence comes from Scytonematopsis contorta HA4267-MV1, assembly GCA_019359035.1. Classification (GTDB taxonomy): domain Bacteria; phylum Cyanobacteriota; class Cyanobacteriia; order Cyanobacteriales; family Nostocaceae; genus Scytonematopsis; species Scytonematopsis contorta. Next base: position 110,463 of record JAHHIC010000060.1, read on the forward strand.
CCACATCAGTTTTATTTCGTCCCGATGCTCCTTTAACGCGAGAACAATTGATTTTATGGAAAGTTCCCTTAGATACTCGTCAAGCTCTACCTGCGGCTAATTTGGAAGCAGTTAAACAAACTTGGGGCTTCCAGGATGCTGGCAAAATAGACCCTAGAGCGCTACGAGCGATTTTAGCTGACCATCAAAATGGCGAACAGGCAAATATTAGACGTGTATTTGGTTTTACTACGCTTTTTCAACCCAAAAAGCCCGCAACTCGTGGGGAAGCCGCAGCTACATTATGGTTTTTTGGGACTCAAGGTGAGGGAATATCAGCTACTGAGGCATCAAAGCTCAAGCGGTAAAGGTTTGTAGTTGGGCTTCAGCCCATCCGATATATATTTGGCGCTAAAGCGCTACTACAAACCTTCTTTATTCTTTCTTCGTCAGATAATGCCATATTTAGAAAATTTAATAAACATCAGTGCTGACAGTAATTTTTCTGTGAGCCATAATTTATTATCTATAGTATTGTGAGTGCATCTACGTAAGTTAGGTAAATATTTGCTCAGAGTACCTTAGTAATTAATTCATACGCATGAAAAAACAACTTTTAGCAGCAGGCTTTTTTCTCGTTTCTTTAGGAATCCCAACAAAAGCTTTTGCTGCAAGTTTTAGTCAGTTTTTTATTTTTGGTGATAGTCTCTCGGATACGGGAAATGTATTTACTGCTACTGGTGGCTTAACGAATCCGCAAAAAGCCATTCCTCCCAGTCCACCTTATGCTCCTGGTCGTTTTTCTAACGGTAAAGTGTGGGTGGATTATGCAGGAGAGAAACTCAAATTAAACCCAATTCCATCTGCTGCTACCCAAACAGGTACTATTCCTCTTCAAGGTGTTAACTTTGCTATTGGTGGAGCCGAAACTGGTTTTCAAAGTACTTTTCCTGGTACTCAATTTAATATTCCTGGAGTGTTGAGTCAAGTTGGATTATTTCGCCAAAATTTTCCTGTGGCTGACCCTAATGCTCTTTATGCAGTTTTTGCAGGTGGAAATGATTATATATTCAATCCTAATCCTGATGTTAATCAAGTAGTTCAGAATTTATCGGTTGCGGTGGGGTCACTTACTCAAGCTGGAGCGAAAAATATTGTTGTGTTAAATCTGCCAAATTTGGGTGATATCCCTTTTTCAAGAGTGAGAGGAACTTCGCAACAATTAAATAATTTAACAAAGCAGCATAATACACAATTGGCTGTAGCCTTGCAAGGTTTACGTTCAACTAATCCTAATGTGAATCTTACTTCTGTTGATATTAATTCTTTGTTTGACCTAGTAAAAGGGAATCCCACAAGATTTGGCTTTAAAGATGTGACAAATTCTTGCGTGATTGGTGACACGACAAACGTTATAAGTGCTTGTAGCAACCCAGATGATTTTCTATTTTTTGATGCTGTTCACCCAACAACAAAGGTTCATGATTTAATCGCTAAAGCAACTCTTGCTAGTATTGCGGGTAAATCTATTCCGGAATCTTCTTCTGTGTTGAGTTTGTTAGCTTTAGGCGCTTTAGGAGCTTTTGCTCTCAAACGTAAACAACTTTTATCTTCTACCAAGTAATTTTAAAAGGTAGTCCCCACCTTTAATTTAAATTTAGGTGGGTTAGGATAACAATTCGCAATTAAGAGATTTTTAGGTGGAAAAATATAACATTGTAGTTGCGTTTGTGATTCAGGTGTTAATTTTTAAGTGTTTTTATTCAAGAAACAGACTCAACAATTATAAATGATTTATAAAGTAAATCTTAAGTCTCCGGAAATGATGGGTTACGGCGCTTTATATAACTTAAAATACATGCAATCAAGTTTTACAAATGCGCCTAACCCATCTTACCTGAATTGGAGTATTATGATGATTATTTTATTATCTGGCCAAATTATAGATGTCGGATTACGACCAGTTATTCAAAAATATTGAAAAATTAGTGATGCTCCATTCTCCTAGTGGTGCAGAAGGGGAAATTAATCAGTACTTGATGCAGGAATTTACTGCTTTGGGTGTGGAAGTTTGGCTAGACCGTGCTGATAATATTATTGCTAAAATTCCTGGTAAGCACCCCGATAATGCTAGTAGGGCTATAGCGATTACTGCCCATAAAGACGAAATTGGGGGGATTGTCAAAAGTATAGGCGAAGAAGGACGTGTCGAAGTTCGTCGTCTGGGTGGTTCTTACCCCTGGGTATATGGGGAAGGTGTTGTAGATTTATTGGGAGATAAGGAAACTATTAGTGGAATTCTTTGTTTTGGTTCCCGTCATGTTTCCCATGAGTCCCCACAAAAAGTACAACAGGAGGATACATCTGTTAAGTGGGAAAATGCTTGGATTGAAACCAAGCTAACTACTGAGGAATTAGAAGCATCTGGAGTTAGACCGGGAACGAGAATGGTAATTGGTAAACATCGAAAGCACCCAATTCGATTAAAAGACCATATTGGTAGTTATACTTTGGATAATAAAGCTTCGGTTGCTATTTTGTTGGCATTAGCAGAGAAGGTAAAAAAACCACCAGTAGATGTATATTTAGTAGCATCAGCGAAAGAAGAAGTTGGGGCTGTTGGTGCATTATTTTTTACGCAAAAACAGCACGTAGATGCTTTAATTGCTTTAGAAATTTGTCCTCTTTCCAAAGAATATCCTATTGAAGACGGTAGCAGTCCGGTGATTTTGTCTCAGGATGGATATGGAATTTATGATGAAAATTTAAATGGACAGTTGCGACAATGTGCTGAGCAGTCGAATATACCCGTACAAATAGCAACAATCAGTGGATTTGGTAGTGATGCTTCAATAGCCATGAAGTTTGGTCACGTAGCTCGTGCTGCTTGTTTAGCTTTTCCCACACAGAATACCCACGGTTATGAAATTGCTCATTTGGGAGCGATTGCTAATTGTGTTGATTTGTTGGAAGCTTTTTGTTGTGAAGAGTGGGAGTAGGGAGTGGGGAGTGGGGAGTGGGGAGGATGAGGGAGATGAGGGACTACGGTCAAAGTTCCTCTCTCACTCCCTGCTTCCAATTATTGCTTTGTTAAAGTCGAAAAAGCGATTGATAAAGTATAATATGATTAAAGTTAGTGGGAAAATTGCGAATATGCAGCGTTTTTCTGTTAAAGAAATCCAAAATACCCATAGTGAAATATTAAATCAAGCTGCTGTTGAGCCTGTTCTACTGACAGAGGAATCACAACCTAGCTATGTAATTATGTCAGTGGAAAACTACGAGCAATTGATAAATAGACTTACCCAACTAGAAGATTTGATTATAGGTCAACAAGCAGAAACCGCGCTTTCCAACTCACGGATGGTCGGTACTGAGAATTTTATGGCAGAACTCAAGCGTTTGGCTGCGCTTGATGATAATAGTTTATAGTATGGCGAAACTCGATGGTCTTGAGACAGTTCTTGATTTTCTCAAAGGTTTACAGCCTAAAATTGCTGCTCAGATAGCCAAAAAAGTAATGTCACTAAATGTTGAGCCTTTACCTGCAGACTATAAAGAATTAACGGGTTATACTGGATATTATCGCGTGGATTCCGGAGAATATCGTATTGTTTACCGTTTTGATGTTGATGCGGATTTAGTTGAGGTGATTTTGGTCGGAAAGCGCAATGATGATGAAGTATATAAGCAACTTAAGCGTTTATTAGGCTGATTTGTTAGTAGAGAGAATTAAAGTGATTCATAATTAGTAATTCGCAGTTATATTTTGTGATAAAAATTTTAACCCTCGAAAGATTACGAATTACTAATTATGTCAAATAAGCACCTTTATAAAGGTATTCCCCACTTCCCATTCCCCATTCCCCACTCCCCTATTTTTCTATGAATACCAAATTTTCAGGTAATTCTTTTAATTTAATATTTTGCTCGTTTACTTCCACTACGTAGTCAAATCCAGTAACATGACCGTCTGGAAGGATAATTACTTTATCGTTGTTAGATTCCAGGTAAGCGGGAAAACCTTTTAGAGAAGCACTTCCGTCATTAATAGCTAAGTAAGAAATCAACCGACGAAATAGCTTTGGTAAAATCACAACGTCATCAGTAATAGTTTCCACATTTTCTAAGTTAAATCCTTCATTCGTTTTATCTAACTCCCACAAACCCTTTTTATCTTTACGGGCTTTTTGGCTAGCAGCAGTTAACACCTTACGCAAGTCGGGAAATAACTTGGAATAAAACGTCGGGTACACTAATCCTGTTTCTAATAAATGGTAATTAGCGCTTTTTTTCAGTAAAGCTTCATCTAAGTATACATCACTACCATCTTCTTTTTCTGACTTACCTTTAAAGACAAAAGCGACACCTCGTCCGTACTGGTCTGCAAATCTGGTAAGAATAAAGCCAGGGACTTCTTCTGGTTCAGCTTTTGTAATTACTTCATTCTTATTGCGGGTAAAGTTCTTGAATCCTAAGTATTTCAGCAATTCGTCACCTGCAGCATGAGCGAATTTTAAGGGTTGGTGTTGTGTTCCAAGACTACCAACCCTAGCTTGGAAGTGGGTTTCTAAGGCATCAATACTATCTAAGCGTAATTGTACACCCCCTGTAGCATTTGGTCGTACGGGTGTTGGTAATTTCTTCCAGATATTTGTGTTTTTTGCGTAAAAACGGATAGAATCTCCGTCTGGAGCCGATTTGATAATTCGGAAGCTACCTTGTAATAGTGTCATTCCCATTTTTGTGTTCCTTTTAATCGATACAAATATGACTCCATTAGTTTTACAGTAACTTTCGTAACAATGGACGTGCTACCACAAATTATTTTTCCCTAATGTAGAGACTAAAGATGTTTAGTCTCTATTGATAAAACTTATATAAACGAAGAGTAAAAAGCCCCAATATAGTATTGAGGCTTATGTATTTGCGTTGGTTAGACAAATCTAAAGAAAATCTTAAGTTGGGAATTATAAAAAAAACCTAAATATTTCAATACTCAAACATATTGTTACAAATTTACATCTTTAGTCGCGAATAGTTAATTAAAAATCTGGCATTCTTATATTAGCTTCATCAAATAAAAACAATTCGCAATTCGCTATTAAACCTAAGTATAAATACCGGGCTTAATTTTATTGTCCTAACTTTGATTCCATAATTAAAATTAGGGCTTGTACCCTAATTTACCAATCGATTAATTTCTTAATTAATTGCGTTCGTGTATCCGAAGCGGACGCTACGCGAACACGGAGTCTTCCCGTCCTTCGGGAATAGCGTGCCGTCTCGGCTTATTGCGAATTGCGAATTGCGAATTGCGAATTTCTTACGAGTTTATTAAACCAAGACTTTTAGCAATAATTTTGTCTACCATTCGCTTAGGAAGAAGTCTAGGAAGTGTCCAATTCAAAAAGTGTTTGTGAACAGTAGCATAGCGGACAGGGGGATTAGGAGTAGAGAGAGCTTTCCAAATTACTTCACCAACAACTTCAGGGGAAGAACCTTTGCGTCCTTCTGTTACCGAATAGTTGAAATATTTTTCACCAGCTTCTGCGTATTCTGTATGTTGATATAGCGACCATTCTGTATTTTCAGCTTTATCCCAAATAGGTGTAGCTACAGCTCCCGGTCCAACTACAATCACATCGATATCATATAGCATTAACTCGCGGCGCAAACTATCGGAAAGACCTTCCAATGCAAATTTTGATGCATGGTAACCACCAATAAATGGACCAGCTACTTGACCTCCCACAGAGCTAATATTGACAATTCGTCCTGGCTTTCCAGAAAGAAAGCGGTCTGTACCTAGTAAGGGTAGAAATGATTGAGTGACGATTAAGACAGAAATGAGATTGACCTCAATTTGTGACCGGAAATCTTTAATGGGTTGATGCATCAAGGGTCCGGGTACGGCAATTCCTGCATTATTCACCAATCCGTCTAAAGTCTTACCATCGAGATGGGAACTTACTAAGGATGCTGCTTCACTTACTGCTGCTTCATCTGTAACGTCAAATAATAAAGGTGTAAAAGCATCTCCGAATTCGGCTGATAAACGTTTAGCGTCTTCTTCTTTGCGAACGCTACCAAACACATGGAAGCCTTTCTTCGTCAAAACTTTTACTGTACCCCAACCAATACCACTAGATACGCCAGTAACAACAACATTTTTCATTTGTTTACCTCAATTTAACTGCTTGTAGCCAATAACAAATCGAAGTTTTTCGGAATACTTTTTCTATAGGCTGACACAATAAATTGAGCACTGCAATTAACCTATGCTTATGTAGGCATGATTGTCAATACTAATCTAGATAGATAATAAAAGAAAATATAATTAAACGGTATTTAAAAGGACAAAAGCTTTGTTCTACAAAGTCTTAAATACTACTAATAGCCTGCGATACTATCGAAATTAAAGATAAATATATAATTTTGTTCAAAGATAACTAACCAAGAATAAATATTTAATTTATTTTAACTATTTAAAATACAAGGTGCAGTTGCAAGAATATTCACACTTTGTTGCATTGCTTCAAAATCAGATTCTTGCCAATTGCGTGGTGCTTGACAATTATGTGCGACAAGTAAACCCCATAATCCTTTGGGTACGAGAACTGGTACAACTAAGTTGGCACGAACTTGCAAACTACGAAGAAAGTCGCGGTGACAAGGTGCAATAGTTTCGGTTTCGATATCGGTAATTGCGCGTGTTCTTCCTGCTAAGTACAGTTCAGCGTACTCACCATTAAAACATTCATCTGGACCAGTCGAACCCAAAATTGAATACACATTAGAACTCAAAGCCTCGCAAGTTACCTGCCCATGCCACTCATCGTAAAAATAATATAAAACCACACGGTCAACTTTGAGTGATTCTCGCAGATGGTGAATTGTTTCTTTAACGAGTGCATCTCGCTCAATAGTCACACGAAGACGATTAAGCACTTTTAATAACCCATGCTCGACATGTTCACCTGGGTCACGGTTAAATTCCGAAGAAGAAGAATTTTTTTGCACTTTCTTATTCACACCTTTCAAAAATAAATTATCAGTAATAATTACCAAATTAACATACATATCCCAAAGATAAATTATAGGGTTTAAATATAAAAATATACTTAATATTTATTGGTAATAAGCCACTGAGATGATGTATTATCTAATTTAATAGTAGAGACGTTACATGTAACGTCTCATGTAACGTCTCTATTCTCTAAGGCGTTTTACTCCCACTCATCATTATCGGTATTTCTCAATAATGAGCTTAATTGTTCCCTTCGAGTTTCAAAGTTAGCTGCGATGGAAATTAAAATTATCCCCATGACTAACCCAATAACCCATTTCAAAAATGGATATCGCAAGCTTAATATTACTAGTTGATAAATACTAGTTATTAAAAATGCACCAGTCCCAACATATAAATAAGCTCGCACTCGCAGGGCTAATCCAGCGAAAATAGCAATCAAGCTTAACACTCCTGGTATTATTGGGGTATCTATATGCAATACAACAGCCATTCCACAAATTAAACCGGAGCCTAAAATTCTGAGTATGTGACGAGTCGGTTTAAATTCTGGTTTTAATTTTGGGTCTATAAATTCGGGGTCTATTTGGGCTATGTATAAAAGTGATAAACCAATTGGTGTGACATACCATAAGCTATCTGTTAGTCCCAAACTATTAAACCACCGCAAAAGTGCCCAATCAACTAAGGCTACACTAATATATGTAAAACGCCAGTTTTGATTCAGTTTTGCGAGGAAGGTATAGAAAAGAGCGGTTATTATTATGGTGATAGGATAAGTGAGTTGCCATGTTTCCCACAAAACCATTACTGGTGCAATATATGCGGCTATTTGCCAAGGTCTTTTTGACCAACCCCATCTCTCCCAAGGTAGGATATAGAGAAAATAGGCAACTATACAGGCAATTGCTGCATTCCAAGGACGTAATGGCCCAGTGATAAATTGTCCTACTGCTGTTTCTCTCCAAAATATCCGCATAAACAGGAATTGCAGCAAACCCAAATAAACCCAAAGTTCTCCTTGGTCAAGTTCCAAAGAAAAAATAGCTTGTTTTCTTCTTGCTTCCTCTTCCCCCCCTTCCCTCGTAGGGAAGGGGGTAGGGGGGTTAGGTCTCCTACCTTGAAATATAGCGTAGCGAATTAAAAATGCTCCCGTCCCTAATCCCAGCAAGCGGTTAACTTGGATGGGGGAAGAAATTGATGCTATTAATAAACCACTACTCCAAATCCAATGAAAATGAGCAACTGCTGTGATTTCTTGGGGAGTAAGGCGTAAATATTGAATTAACCAGGGGGTAAGTATTCTGTATGCATACATTATACTTGTACCCAGTGCGGACATAGCTATTAGACCATCTCCAAAAGCTCCACCCCGCGCTTGCAACATTTGATACAGCAATAGTTCATAGCTTCCGATGGAGATACCAATTAGTCCTAAATATACTAAAGGCTTTAAGTCTCGGTGTCTCCTACCAATGCTAATGACAATTAAAGCTACCCCTAAGGTATATAGTCCTGTCCAACTAGTAAAAGTATTTAAGCGTAGTAATACACTAAATCCACCATAGAGTAACGGTAGGATATGCAAGCTACCAGGAAATTTTTCTAACCCGTGTCGTCGTTTCCACCATTCACCAAATAGTTGGGTTGCCAAACCTAAGGCTATATTCGCGACTGTGATGTTAATAAGCGAGCGTGTACTAAACCCTAGCAATTGAGCAACTAATAATTCCAAAGTCCAACCGATGCTATAAAATGCCCAATCATTAGGTTGTTGCCAACTGCGGAATAATATTGCTCCTAAAGTTATAGCTGTTGCCACAACATATAATAACCCTGGTGTCGTAACCTGATTGTAGAGCAATAACGAGTGCGCCGTTAAGCTCAATAACTCCACCCCACAAATTATAATTGCCCACCAATCAGCAGCGCTTGCATACAAACTACCTATATTATTCCTGGATTCCCCCCTTCCCTCATAGGGAAGGGGGGTAGGGGGGTTAGGTCTCCTATTGAATCCACGAGCAACCCATAAACCAAGAACCGTGAGAGAACCAACAATAAACCAAACCTCTACCCCCAAACGCAATTCCCAAAGCGTAACTCCCAATAAACTAAGGGCAAATCCTTCCGTAATTAGCGCAGATTCAATGTTCCTTAAGTAGTTAGTATTAACCAACATTAAGCCGAAACCAACACCCAAAGCGATTAATCTCGCTCCCGGTATTGGTAAAACTAGTAACTGAGCAACAATTAATGCAGCAATACTAAAAAGACTGTTTGTGTTACGTTGCGGTGGGACGCGACTAGCAACAATTGTGAGCGTCAAAGGTGTAACCAGCCAAATTAACCCCCAATAGTCAACTTTAATACTGTAGCTAGTCCAAAAAGGTGCTGCATTTACCCATAACAAAATGTAACTAAAAAACGCTAGCGCAAAGCCGATATACCGCGCACTACTCTGCCATACACCAGAGCCTGTGGTACTAAATAACCACTCTGCGACCATTAAACCAAGTAATATTACTGTCCATATTTGTGTTGTAAGAAGTGGTAATAACCAATCAATCCCGGCACAAAGGGTTAATAATCCAGTGATATGAGTTAAGTAGGGGAGTGGGGAGTGAGGGGATGGGGAAGATGAGGAAGATGAGGAGGATTTAGTGGTTATGAAAGCTAGGACGAGAGTGGATAGTAGCAGGTTAATGGAACGGAGAGCGGGATTTACTAAGGAAAGGGTAGTTAGTACTGCACCAAATGCTAAGGTTAACTGTTCACCATAATTCGCAACTTTTCGTTTACCTTGGCTACGCAAAATTTGGGTAAAGACTACCATTAAAATTACGTAGGGAAATAAAGCAACGCTCAATAATGCCCAAGGTTCATATTGGGAGTTAATTAGTTTAGCTGTGGTCGCAATTAACACTTCTCTGAAACCAACAGGTACTAATCTCCAAGTTAACCAAATTGACTGTAACCCGATAAAGAAAATAGCAGTAAAATCACCTTGTAAACTATGCGACTGTAAGCGACGATAGAAAAATAATAAAGCCAAAGCACTAACACTTAAAGCTTGCTCTGGACGAGTTCCAACTGTAACCACCCAACCGAGGAATAATAAGATACCTCCTGAGAGTTCCCACAGGTGCGGGAGTGGGGAGTTGGTAGAGACGCGATTAATCGCGTCTGTACGGAGTGGGGAGTTGGTAGAGACGCGATTAATCGCGTCTGTACGGAGTAGGGAGTTGGTAGAGACGCGATTAATCGCGTCTGTACGGAGTGGGGAGTTGGTAGAGACGCGATTAATCGCGTCTGTACGGAGTAGGGAGTTGGTAGAGACGCGATTAATCGCGTCTCTACGGAGTAGGGAGTTGGTACAGACGCGATTAATCGCGTCTGTACAGAGTGAGGAAGATGAAGGGTATGGGGTTAAATTTTGTGCTAGCCAGGTTACTAACCAACCGCAAATCCCTATGGCTAAACCTAGTTGGGTGATTTCTAAACCGACTACGAATATACCTCGGTAAAGTAATAATAACAGGGCATAAATAACTATCGCGGTTGGTAAGCTGATATTAAATTGATTTTGCTGGTTTTGTTGTCTTACTGCTAAACGTGTTTGATAAAGTGTGAGGAAACTGGTTCCTACCATTGCTATATATAGAGCGATTATGGGGAATGCCGGAATTTTCCAACCCCAATGTAAAAAGCTCAGTGCCAAAATATTTATTAAACGTAGTTTGCGATTCGGCAAATTGGCAACAAATTGACGGCTGTCAGAGATTAAAACTGTAATAGATAACAGGGTGATGGCTGCAATTGCTACTACAAGCCAATTAATAAAAGAGCTAATGGGACTCAGCAATAACCCGAAGCTGTCCATTGCCCAAAAGTTGACGGGAACGAGCAACAGCGTAACTATCAACAATGATTGAGTTGTTAATCTTAAATTGGGCTGTTTACCTGTCCAAAAACTAAATCCCCAAAAACTTAAGGTGTAGGAAAATAATATTCCGTATTGTCCTGCAACTGGGAATCTGTCCCATTGACTTGCTGCAAGTACCCCGGAGGAAACAACTACGAGGAACATACCCAAAAATAAAAGCCACCGAACGCTTAATTCTGCCATCAAAGACTGTAACATCCCTGCTAGCACGCTTGGTTTTGCTTGTTCTTTGACTGGTGTTGGTTTTGTTATTTTCTCTGTTATTTTTCCTTTATTGGCTAATCGTGAGGGAACTGGGGGTTCTTCTAGCTCTGCTATTCCAGGGAGAGTAGTATAGGAAGGTACTGGAGTTTTCTTAGAATCGGTTTGAGCTTGTGTTTCCAATACAACAGCGCAAGTAAGATAATCTAAGCATATTTGCCGTACATGAGCGTCGGATATTAAACCTAATTCTAATAGGGTACTAAGTCCCTGTAATACCTGGGGATGTGATGATGGTAGCCTTATTGGTATATTTGGTGGGCGTTCTGGGTTTTGTGACATAAGCTACAGCCCCTAATGAAATTAAGTTAAATATTAAATATGTGAATCGGAGGTAAAGAATTACCTCTTGTTTTATCATCAAGGATTCGCAAGTATATTTTGGTTCTCTTTGTGACACTTGCTCATGTGACCAAAATAATGACCTAACCCCCCTACCCCCCTTCCCTAGGAGGGAAGGGGGAAAATTAAACCTCTCCTCGTATCCGTAAACGGACGCTGATGGCTAGCGAAGAAAGGCTTCAAACCCACCTTCCCTATAAGGGAAGGGGGTAGGGGGTTAGGTCTCTCTACATTTTTTGTATACGTAAACTCTTTGTATCGAATAAATCTGTTTCGCTGGTGGTTCTACGGAAATGGGTTAGATGCTGTTGTATTTAAAACTAGAGGGTTTGACTGTGTTGATTGAGTCTGGATTTAAGTTTAAGTCGAAATACTAGGTTTTACGCGGTGTGTTTTCCAAAAACATTAATTACTAAGGTTAAAATTACTTATGTTTTTTGGTAATTCAAATAACAACTCGCCTACAAGTATAAGTTCAAATACCGCTCTTTCGACTCAAGTATCTACAAAATATGTTAATTCTTTAGATAATAGTGATAGCTATGATTCCACTTTTGCTAATCGTAGTAACAATGTTGCTCCCGGTAGTTTGTTAGATGAGCAACCTCTGACTCAAAACAATTTATCAATAGCAAATAATTTTAGTTCGGATATACTTTGGCGTCACTACGGTAACGGTCAAGATGCTTTTTGGTCAATGAGTGGTACTACTCTTGAGGAGGCAGTATATATCGCACCAGTATATGACCTAAGTTGGAGAATGGAGGGTAGTGGTGATTTTAATAACGATGGTAAAAGCGATATTATTTGGCGTAATTATCGAACTGGAGAAAATGCTATTTGGTTAATGGATAATGCGACTCTAATTCAGGGTGTATATATAACACCAGTATCTGATTTGAGTTGGAGAATGGAGGGTGCTGGTGATTTTAATAATGACGGTAAAAGCGATATTATTTGGCGTAATTATCGGACTGGGGAGAATGCTATTTGGTTGATGGATGGCACTACTTTGAATCAAGGACAAGGTGTATACACAACACCAGTACATGACCTGAGTTGGAGAATGGAGGGTGCTGGTGATTTTAATGCTGATGGTAAAAGTGATATTATTTGGCGTAATTATCGGACTGGAGAAAATGCTATTTGGTTAATGAATGGTACTACTCTTAATCAGGGACAGGGAGTATATACAACACCAGTACATGACATGAGTTGGAGAATGGAAGGTGCTGGTGATTTTAATAATGATGGTAAAAGCGATATTATTTGGCGTAATTATCGGACTGGGGAAAATGCTATCTGGTTAATGGATGGTACTACTCTTAACCAGGGACAGGGAGTATATACAACACTAGTACCTGACCTTAACTGGGAAATGGTTTCTACTCGAAGAGTTTATCGAGAGGCAAATAATTCTCTTGCACAAGCTTCTAATTTAGGTGTTTTGAATGGTAATCAGAGCTTCTCTGATTTTGTTAGCATTACTAGTGACTCCAACGATTATTACCGTTTCACTTTGAGTAGTAATACTAGTTTTAGAATCAATCTCAATGGTTTAAGTGCGGATGCAGATATACAACTTTTAAATCTTGATGGTAATATAATCGGTCGTTCTACGAATTCTACGAACAGCGAAGAAAATATTAATATTCAACTAGCGAGTGGTACTTATTATATTAGGGTTTATGCCTACTTGGGTGCTACTACTAGCTACAATCTTAATTTATCTTCTGTTACTGTTAACCCGGCTTTTAACTCCACTTATGGATATGGTTTGGTAGATAGTGCTGCTGCTGTTGCTAGAGCAATTGGACAATCTAGGTTCACTGATGTCTCAGACTTAGGAGGAAATAACTGGGGTAATGATATGGTAAATGCTCCGGAAGTTTGGAATAGGGGATTTACTGGTCAAGGAATTACTGTAGCGGTGATTGACTCTGGTGTTGATATTAACCACCAAGATTTGAGAGATAATATTTGGCAGAATTATGCTGAGATTGCGGGTAACGGTATTGATGATGATGGTAATGGATATATAGATGACGTTAATGGTTGGAATTTTGGTGTCGGTCAATACAATGGAAATGTGCTTCCTGGTACGAGTAGTCCCCGTCAGTTTCATGGAACTCATGTAGCTGGCACAATTTCAGCTATGAACGATAATAATGGCGTAACTGGAGTTGCTTATAATTCCAGAATTATGGCTCTCAGATTGGGAGATACAAATAATCAAGGTAGTTTTACTAATGCAGGAAGTTTAGCTGAGGCTATTCGCTATGCTGTAGATAATGGTGCTAGGGTCATAAATATGAGTTTGGGTTGGTCTGATTCACCTGAATTACGAGATGCTCTTGCTTATGCTGCTAATAGAAATGTAATTACGGTTAGTGCTGCTGGGAATGAGTCTTCTTCTTCTCCTGGTAATCCTGCTCAATATGCTACTGACTACGGTATTTCTGTGGGTGCGGTAGACATAAATAGAACTATTGCTAGTTTCTCTAACCGTGCAGGTAGCGATAGCAGAATGCAGCATCTTGTTGCTCCTGGTGTTAGTGTTTATTCTACGACACCTGGTAATAATTATGGGTTCAGTTCTGGTACTTCTATGGCTACACCTTATGTGGCTGGTGTGGTTGCTTTGATGCTGAGTGCTAATCCTTATTTGACTCATGCTCAAATTCGACAGATTTTGACTGAAACTGCACGTGTTGTTTAAGAGACCTAACCCCCCTACCCCCCTTCCCTACTAGGGAAGGGGGGGGAATAAAAGAAGCATCTCTTTGCTAAGGGCTATGCTGGGTACACACAAGTTGGAACAAGGTTGTGATTGCGAGGAGCTTTTTCTGTCATTGCGAGGAGCTTTTTCTGTCATTGCGAGGAGCCTTTTCTGTCATTGCGAGGAGCTTTTTTTGTGATTGCGAGGAGCCTTTTCTGTCATTGCGAGGAGGAACGACGAAGCAACCCCAACAACTCTGAATCCCACGAAATATCTATGTGTACTATATTCATAGTTTACAACAGGTGCATGAGATTGCTTCGTCGTTCCTCCTCGCAATGACAGTTCACTTTTGACTTGTGTGTACAGCGTAGCCTATGAGGAAGGTTTGGAGAGAGTCCTTTTTTATTTCCGGGAATGTTTATAAAATTCGGCTAATAATTTGCTTGATTACTTGTGTAACTTCAAACAATTCGTTCTTCTGAGGATTAGATAAAGTAAATTTTTTTGACAACGCATACTGTCTTTGCTGTTGGGATAGTTTCACGAAAATATAGTCTTCCCCGTTGCTTATCATGCCAAAAACTGGTGTTTCTGAGTTAGGGTTTGCCATCATATAAGCTAAGGTTTGCGGTAGTGCCTGCAACACACTAAAACCATAATGCTTGGATTCAATTAATACTACCCATAATTTATTTTGCACTACTAAAGTATCAATAAAGCCTTCTAATATAGTTTCTTCCTCACTTCCATTTTCTATTGCGACTTTTACTAGTTGCTCGCTACGAATTTTAAAGGGAGGGTCGCATAGTCCTATTAATTCTAATAAAGGAGATAATATAATAATGTTAACTGTGCCTTCGGTTATTGCACCATCGGCAGCATAATATAAGTAGCGATTTTTCAGACGATTTAATGACTCTTTTTCTGTATCTATGAGTGATGGTAAATTATTAAACCATTCTGTAAAAAATTCGCTGTCAGCAGTTTGGCTTAAATTAAATTTAGCGTGAGCTTCGTTTAAATTTGTAATTGCTTTGGTAATTCCAACTGTTTGAACCATTTTAATTAGACTGATGCTTTCACTCTATTTTAATGAATTTCAGTATAAGTGCTAAAATAAATTAGGAAGCCTGTAGCGGCTAAACCAGGAAAAGGGCAAAAGAGAAGAGAATAAAGTGTGGAGAATTAAAGAGTCCTCCTCGGGTAACCCACAAACACCACCCGGAAACCGACGACGCTGTCGCCAACGTCGGGGTAGCCACCGCGAGACGCCGAGCGGCAAATGTCTGGGATGTTGCTCCAGCAGCCACCACGCAACGACTTTATTTGATTATCATTATCGGTTGCACCCTGGGACGGATAGCATTCGCGAGATTTGATACTGTAATCACGCTTATCAATACACCATTCCCAGACATTTCCGTGCATATCGTATAAACCAAAAGAATTAGCTACTTTAAAGCTACCGACATGCGTTGTTTTTTCTAGATATTCTCCCTTTTTTCCTGAGCCATATACATAATTGCCGTTATAATTAGCCAATTCAGGCGTAATTGTTTCACCGAAGTGAAATGGTGTTGTCGTGCCACCTCGGCAAGCATATTCCCACTCAGCTTCGCTAGGGAGTCGATATTTTTTTCTGGTGTATTTTGATATTCTGTCACAGAATTCTACTGCATCATACCACGAAACACATTCAACTGGTAAATTATCTCCTTTAAATCTGGATGGGTCAGGATTTAGTTCACGATTAGTCCTAAATTGCTCCATCCCAGCAACCACTTTCCATTGTGCTTGGGTAATAGTATATTTTCCCATGAAAAATGGTTGAACAGTAACCTCATGCTGGGGTCGTTCATTATCGTCACTTCCCTCTTCTGCTTTAGGAGAACCCATCAAAAATGTATCACCAGGGATAGAGACCATTTCCAGGGTGACATTATCGGCAAGTTTTTCCGTGAAGTATTGAGCTTTACCGGGAGTATAATTAATGGTAACCTTAGGTGTTCTGCGCCAAAATGATGGTTTTTCTACCTTAATTGTCGCAATATTAAACTCAAAAGTTTCCAGAGGAATTTCGATTTCGTCGGGTTCTTTTTCTGTTTGCGTCCACTTTTCTTCTAATTCCTCAGCAAAACGGACGTAATCTCCCCCCAATCGTTTCAAAACTTTAGCTGTTACAATCGCAAAAGGTTTGATATCAACACCTTCAACTTGCGTTTGCTCTGGCTTTCGCAGCAAAGCATTAAATTCTTTGAGGGTCTTGTTAAGCCTTTTCGCGAAATATTTAGAGATAGCATCAAGCACTTCTAAAGAACTGTCAGTGGGTGCTGCACTCAGAAAACTATCCCGTGCTTCTTCGTTGATAAAAGTAAATTCTATATCGTCGGGATTTGTTTCAGATGTGATTTTTCCCTTAGGTTTAAATATTCCCCCCAGAAATACTTCTGCAACATGGACTTGTTGCTGTTGCGATTCTGAAAGCATATTTTTTTGTATTAAACGGACGATGGGTAGGGTAATAATGGGTGCAGCAGATAATAAACTCGCTAATTTTCGTGCTGCTGGGGAAGCTGTCAGACGAAAACTGGAGACAATTTCCTGAGTATCCTGATTTTCTGATTGGTTTTCTTTTTGATAATCTGCTTGATTTTCTTTTTGATAGTCTGCAATTAGTTCAAATGATGACTGTTCGGAAGGAAAAACAAACCCTACTGCTCTAGCGTAGCTTTTTCCTGCGACCATCTCACTCCAACTTTTTGCGAGTTCTGGTTCCAGAGTCAGTACGGGAATTTTTACCCCTGTAGCAAAATCGATATCATCCCACAGTAAAATTTCTTTAATTAATAAGCCTTGATTTGCTATTCTTGGGGTTAGACTTCCTAGTTGAACTGTTGCACCCAAGCTCAATCCGGTTCTTAACCACAACCATTGGGGTAACATTTGAACAATAGCAGTGGGATTTTGTTGTCCCCAAGTCTTTATTACAGATGCTGCTTTGCCATTACGCCAAATATCGCATACGCAATCACTAACTATCCAAATTATACGCTTACCGCTAGGGTCAATGATTTCACGAGGTTTGTGGAGACGACGATTGGTAGCTTTTTTACCTGTTCCCCTTTGTAGACGAATTTCTCCTTGTTCGTTGGTGACCATTCCCCAGGTTTGCACGTCTCTAAATGCACCATGTGTTTCCAGGAGTTGTTTCAATTCTTCTATAGTTTTACGCCAAAAAATCATGGTGTTGCTTTCATCCACGAGCAACGCTAAATCAAAGGCTGGTTCTAAGGATGACTTCAAGACGGGAATACGGATACGTTCTTCTGCGATTCTGTTTGCAGTGGCTTCTTCGTCTAATATTATTTCTGTCCCTGAGGGGATTTTTTGCATTAAGGGACGTAACGCTCTGGATAATTTTAGAGGTTGAGGTAATGCGGAAGCGTCGGGGACTTTTATGGAAAGAGTATTTGTTGATGTGGAGGTGGAATTGCTGGATTTTGAATAAACTTCTGCGGTCGCTGTGGTTGGTTCGGGAACTGTGAGGTCAATTTTTGATTGGAGGGTGGGGGGAGGACTGTTTTTTGTGGGGGTTGGTGTTGTGTTTTCTTCAGATTTTGTTTCTTCGGGGGTGACTGTGGGGGTTATTTCTTCAGATTCTTGCCCAAATTCTTGCCCAAATTGTTGTCTATGTTGCGCTAACCATAGAATATCAGCAATTTCTGTGCCTGTCAGTTGCAATTCCTGTAAGGCTACAATTAATTTTTCTAGTTTTTCTGATGGTTCATTGGTCATGCTTTGAGGTTTGCTCTCTGTCCCTATTGGAAATCATAAGGGAAAGTGGGGTTATTGGCGAGATTTTGCTGTTACCATATCAAAACTTACGCAAACCTCGCGATTATCGAAACAAGGAGGTGTCAGGGACTTCCAAGTAAAAAATATCCCAATTTTTTTGTAAATCCCTAACTCAGAAAACCATTCTAAGAGTTTCTGATAATCATCGGGGGAAAGTTTGAGAATGGCTGCTTCTATTTGCTCAAGTGTCATAATCACTTTTGTGTTTCTGAGTTATTATTTTAGTACAAATTCCGATTTGAGTTTATAGGGTAGAAAAATTTTGAATTTAAATGTGTCTTTTATGACGTAGTGCGAGCATCTTGCTCGCTACCTGGAAAAAACGCCTTATCTTCAAAGTAGAGACCGTAAATTTACGGTCTCTACATTCTTTTCTGTAGATGTCTAATTGCCAATTACCAATTACCACTAAAGCTCATCGCTGGTAGATAACCGTTTGAAAAGCAAAGCCTGAAGCGCGTCTCTATCAAGAGCATCCGGACTAACGTGGTTTGTCAGCAAATAAACGGTATTTAGCAACTGGTCAGTCGAGCGATCGCCTTCCTTAAGAAATTCGGTAATCAGTTTTGAGACTTCCGTTTCAGCTTTTTTAAAGGCTACTTCCCCAAAATGAGCCTTGACGATAGCTTTGAGAGCTTCAGTTTGGGGGTCAGGCATTTTTACTCGCAAACAGCGTCGCAAAAACGCGGGTGGAAATTCCCGTTCCCCATTACTGGTCATGATAACAATGGGAAAAGCTGCACAGCGTACCCGTCCCCGATAAATATCAGCCTTTATATCTCGGTCTTCGGTGCAAACTTTGACCCTTTCGGTTTGGGAATTATCCGCTCTACGAGTTAATTCGCGAATATTAAAAGCACCTTCCTCAAAAATATCTAAGAGGTCGTTGGGTAAATTAATATCGCTTTTGTCGATTTCGTCAATTAATAAAACCTGCTGATAACCCCGCTGATTTTCTTCGGAGTCAGCTAATTCTCGAATTTTCTTCCAACGTTCGTCGATTTCTGTTTTTTCTGACGAAGCCATTTTCTCAAAGTCTCGAAACTGTCTCCAAGGGGGAGAAGGAGGAAGCTGCTCAATTTTTATATCACTATGGATTTTGCCATCACCATAAAAATATCGCCATTCTTTCATAATATGCTACTGCTCCTCACTGATTAACCCTCGCTTATACCCTTCCACTTAAACTTTGATGCAAATCCCCAGATAAGAGACGCGATAAATCGCCGTCTCTACAGATTTTATTTGTATCAGGCATTTTGTGAAATGGTATTACCCCATTTTAAATTCTTGTAAACGCTCAATTTTTGGTATGCGATTAGGATTATCGCACAAAACACCCAAATGATAGCCTAAATACTTTGATGGACTTTCTTCAACATAAGCATCTCGACGAATATCACAAGTTTTCTCAATTAATTTCTGTAAATCATTTTTAAGAGATTCAATCGTCAAGTGACAATCAATTTCCTCTAAACTTAGATGCTCAGGAGTTTCACATCTAGTCCAAAAAGCGATTGGAACACCTCCACCGAGAATTGTTCGCCAAAATATTTCTTGTTCTCTGCTATTTTCGGAAAGAGGAGCAGTTAATTTCAACCCTATTTTATTTTTTAAGCTATTAGAAATTTTCTGATAATTACGACTATCAATGCTTTGAATTTTTTCCAATTGTGTCAAGATACAATTGGAACTGACACTTGTGTTGAGAGTTTCCATTAATCTCGTCCAACCTTGTCTAAAACTGCGAGATATCAAAGCCCCAGTGATACGTTCCAGAGGATGTATTATCATATAAACATTTTCTGTGACTATGGGAACATATTCCTCAAAATCATTTTGGATACGCCATTTATCGTCTATATTTTCTCCCATATATTTATACGGTAAAAATATCTCCAAAGTTAAATTTAAAGTTTCTTCCGGAAACTTAGAGATAAATTTTTTCAATATTTCTCCTAGCCGTTTAGCAATCCCTTCAAAGGAATCACATATAATTCCTTTGCCATCATGGCTATCTTCAGAAGAAATATTTAATAACACCTGTAAATCTAAAGGTTGTGATTTAGATTTTTGTCCTGTATCAAAAATATATTCAGATTCCAGACGAAATTGATTACCTTCTGGATAAACAACTACTAATAAGTAAGCATTACAGTAAGCCGTTTTAATTTCATTATCTGATTCTGGAGAGATATCTATCGTAATTTTTAGCCTTGCTGCTAATTGCTGACACCAACTCTCTAAATTTTGATATTCAATCGTATGTCCTTGCAATCTGCTGGCAATTTGTTTAGAAAATTCTAATATACTAGGGATATTCGTACTTGTTGTTGGATACTTATCAGATAAAATAGATATAATACTATCTATGCTTTGAGGATTATTTAATTCGGGATTATCAGTTAGAGAACCTATAGGTAAAGTTTTCTGGTAAGCTGATTTAAGTATATCGAAATTTATTTTCTCTAAAATATCTTTTAAATTATTCCTATATGAATAATAAGAATTAAAACTTATTAATTTAGGATTATTCGGATTATCTCGAAGTGCAGCTTTAATAAAGTTCTCAATTTGTCCTTGAGATTGAAAATATTGGATTATCTCAAAAACAATTGTTGTATATGTATCATCTGTAGAAATTTCATTAATATTTTTATCTAATTCATAGAGTAACATTCTTTCTAAATTTGTTTTTTTGGGAAATGCGTGTATTAAAGCTTCACTTAATTGTTTACATTGGTTTCCAGTAAGTTGCATTGTTTTTATCTATGATTTTAATTATTAAATTAATCAAATTTTCTTTTAGAGCGCGACTACAAACTATTGCACAACACCCCCGATAGCTGACCGAGGAGTTGATGCAGAAAATCCCAATGCTCGACCTGTAGTAGGTGAGAATTGACGGGTACGGATGTGATACTTATAGCCAGTTTTGAACATGTATGACAATTTCACACTACTGATTGTGGATTTACAGATAGTAGCACGATATTTTTATACACAACTGCACCCATCGATTCACTATAATTTTAACAGATAGTTAATTGCCAATGACTAACGCGAGTATCCCAAATGTGAAATCTACGTATTTTGTAGTGCAATCTTCCAGCTTGCTTTTGCCTAGCAAGTTGCCTAGCTATTTATTTTTTTCAGTTAACTGGAAATCATCGGGTAATGCTTCCCAAGATTTTACCATTCCAGATGACGATTTTGGTGTGCTAAGTTGGGTTACCGTGTTTCTATTTTATCCACTGAAGGAGTTTAGCACAATGTTCGCGTTCAGGCTTTTTCGACTCCGGAAAGCCATTCTTGCATCTCAAGAGGTTGTTGCCAATTAAACATGTGTACTATGAAATTATCAAGTTGCTCGTCATTTAACTGTTCGAGTTGGCTAACTATTTGTGGCGTGAGAAACTCGGCACCAAATTTAGCTCTAATTATAGTGCTTGCCGACTTTAGCTTACCTAAAAATTCCCCTTCTAGTTTGCCTTCCAGTTTGCCTTCCAGTTTGCCTTCTAACCTAGCCTTGTTAATTTCAGCTTCATACCAAGCATCAATTTCTTCCATCGTTTTCATAAAATCTTCCTCTTCTGGAGTTAAGCTATCAGTAGGTATGCCTTTCAGATAAACACAGTATTTTATACATGCACTTATTATATCATTTTTTTCCCTGCGCTCTGGAGATAACTGCTTGATTAATTCAAAAGCACTAGTCGCAGAATGTTTATCTCCCAACATTTTCAACCACATTGTTTCTGGACTATCTACCAGTTGCTCAATAATCACAATTCCCATCCGCAAGATTGGTGGAAGTCGATATACACCTGTACCTAATTCTGTTGCTGGTTGAGCGTAACATGATGCCAATAGTTTTTCACTGCAATTAACCGTGAGAATCCAGGTAAATGGATTTTGATTTTCAATTTGTTTTTTTGCCTCTTTTGATAATCTTTGAGAACTTGTTAACTCCAGTTTGGTTTTGGTGTTCTCTACCAGTTCTTTCTGTTTTCGCTCCCAATACAGATTTTTTCTAGTAATCGATTTTAAAATATCCGCACCTTCTAAATACGAGCTATAATGTTCGATAACCAGAGTCGGATGTGATTGCATTAATGTATCGAATAAACCTAAATTCTCTGAAAGCCACTCAACATTTTCTCGCTCGACCATAAACATCAAATCGATTTCCAGGTCTTCATCATTACGAACTTGAATATTTTGTAGAGTCTTCCCTTTGGTTTTATATAAAGACTGGATATAAAACTTGAAGAATCGGTCGTGCTTGTACTGAGCCATTTCAATTTATTTAACCTTTGGTAGAAGCCCTCATGTTGTGACAATTTTTACTTGACATGAGTGTAGTTAATTTCTACATCAAAATTATAACCAAAATTAAACTTTCCTCACATCAGTATCGGTTTGATAAATTTAGTATTCAATCAACACAGACCATATTTGTTACTGCTCCTCACTATTGGCTCCCACTTATCCTATTTTAAAGATGTTTGTAAAGGCTGAATTTTGGGTATGCGATTCGGATTATCGCACAAAACACCCAAATGATAGCCTAAATATTCCGAAGGTGTGCTATGAGGAAAGGGACTAGGGGCTAGTACATGAAGGCAGAAGGCGCAAAAGCTTATGATAAAATCTTTTTAGTGATTGATAATGGTAAGTTTATTTCCGCCGTACTGAACTAGGTTGTTAGTTAATATTGATACTTCCCAAAATCCTCTTAGAGGAAATAATCATGGCTTGTCTTGCTTGAGAAATATATAGTAAAATGAATAAAATGACATAGATACTATTGCATGAATATTTCACTTAATCCCGAACACGAGAAATTTATTAAATCTCAATTGGAAAAAGGAGAATATGCTAATGCTTTGGAGGTGATTAATGCAGCTTTTCAAGCATTACTCGAAAAAGAACAGTTGCAAGAAAAATCGAATCGAAACAAACACGAAAGTAAAATTCTGCCTGATGATTACAATGATACTCTCATGCAAGATTTCATGAAAATCAGTGAACCTGCACTAAGTGAGTATTGGCTTAACAAAGAGGAAGACGAAGCTTGGAAAAACCTAATGAGTCGTGCATTTAATTTGAACTAAAGTTCCGGCTAAAAGCAGAATTCAGTTGTTAACCAAGCTTTACCCAAGGGTAAATAGACTAAAAACTTTATTGTATTTGGATTACAACCCGTTTCAACGGGTTTCAGCTTTTAGCCAGAAATTTATTTCTAGGCTAAATCTTTATGGGATTCAAATTTATTGCCAGACTCCATCTACATCCGCTCTAACACCTGGATTCCCAGTAAAGACAACCCCAACTTCAAAGTCCGTGCAGTCAAATCGGACAAAGCTAACCGTGAAGTCCGTACTGGTTCCTCCGACTGAAGAACTGGGCAATTCTCAAAAAACTGGTTAAATTTTTGACTTAAATCATATAAATACTCACACAAACGATTAGGTAGTAATTCTTGTTCAACAGTAGCAATTACTTCACCCAACTGTAGAATATGCTTAGCCAAAGTAAATTCTGCTTCCTCCCTGAGCATAATTTTAACATCTGCTCCCAAGTTAGCAAAATCAATATTACCTTTACGACCAATACTTTTAACCCGTGCATAAGAATAAAGCATATAAGGAGCGGTATTCCCCTTAAGTGAAAGCATCCGGTCAAAGCTAAACTTATAATCGGTCGTACGGTTTTGACTTAAATCTGCATACTTAACCGCACTAATACCAACCACTTGGGAGACATTAGCTTTAAACTCTTCCGTTTCTTCCCGTCCGTCTTCTTGTAATCTCGCTTCCAAATCAGCACGGGTACGAGTCACTGCTTCATCCAATAAATCTCGCAACCGCACTGTATCCCCGGAACGAGTTTTGAATTTTTTGCCATCTTCCCCCAGCACTAAACCAAAAGGAACATGAACCATTTCCACATCATCCGGAATCCATCCAGCTCGACGCGCTACTTGAAATACTCCCGCAAAGTGGTTCGCTTGTCCAGAGTCAGTCACATAAACTATCCGTTTTGCTTCATCTTTTTGTGTCCGGTAACAGATAGCGGCTAAATCGGTTGTCGCATAATTATAACCACCATCAGATTTTTGCACAATTAAGGGTAAAGGTTCGCCTTCTTTATTAGTAAACCCTTCTAAAAATACAACTTTTGCTCCTTGGTCTTCTACAAGTAAACCCAATTTTGCTAAATCTTCCGCGACTCCAGAAAGTAAAGGATTATAAAAAGACTCACCCCGTTCGGTGATTGTGATATCTAGCAAATTATAAATTACTTGAAATTCACGCCGTGATTGTTCGCAAAGTAACTTCCAAGCGTGTAGTGTATCTTCTGCTCCTGACTGTAATTTTACTACTTCTAACCGTGCTGTTTCTTTGAAATTTTCGTCCTCATCAAACCGTTTCTTAGCTTTTTTGTAAAATTCTACCAAGTCACCAATGTCTAATGCATTAGCTGTTGTCAGTGCATCTGGATACATTTCCCGTAGATACACAATTAACATCCCAAATTGCGTACCCCAATCACCAACATGATTTAAACGTAGTACGTCATGTCCTTTGAATTCCAAAATTCTGGCGATGCTATCCCCAATAATAGTCGAACGCAAGTGCCCAACATGCATTTCTTTGGCTATATTAGGAGCAGAAAAGTCCACTATTTCCCGCTTGGGATTCTTTGCTAGGGGTACTCCTAAGCGTGGGTCGGTTTGAATTGCGTTCAGCTGCGCTTCTAGATATTCTGTTTTTAAGCGCAAGTTGATAAAACCAGGGCCTGCTATTTCTGGAGCTTCACAAAGTCCTGATACATCTAGTTTATCAACAATAGCGGTAGCTACTGCACGAGGCTGTTGTCCTAACTTTTTTGCTAAAGATAAAGATACGTTGGACTGATAATCACCAAATTTAGGATTATTCGTAGTTACTAAAATAGGGTCTGCTTCGGCGTATTCTTGGCCAAATGCGACTCCCATCGCTTGTTGTAATTTTACTTTAAGTTGCTCTTGTGTAGCGTTCATAATAAATTGGCTGTTTTGACAACCTGATGCCTTTGGTTTTCTGTTTGGGTTAACAGATGAATTGTACGCTTTAGTTGGGCTTTCAGCTACCTATGTAGTATAATACTACATTTATTTTTTTGGCGCAATGCGAGTTAGGTAGAATATATAATTAGAGTTAAGAAAATTAGCTGCGGATTTACTATGTCAAATACAGCGCAAGAAATTTATATTAGAGTTATCCGCACCTTACCACCAAATGAACGCCTACATTTAGCAACTCTCATTCTTAACGATTTAGCACAGCAGGATTCGTCTGTAGTAGATGTAAGTGATACTTGGACGGAGGAAGACCAACTGGACATCACTAACTTTTCCTTGCAATATGCAACTAGCCAGTGACTTTAGTCACTGTCTAAAAGCTAAAGTCCTCTAAAAGAGGACTGAATGACTTATTCAAAAGGAATATTTGACAAGATGTAATATACTCCTAAAAATCTTATATCTATAGTCCTCTTTAGAGGACTTCAGCTTTTAGACAGTGACTTTAGTCACTGGCTGGCTGGCTGGCTTGTGATATAAATGATGCTTAATGTTCTCTTTATAAACACCCTATAGTGGGAATAAGTCATGTTGTACAGCGTCCGATAGCCGGATACGCAACGGTTTACTTGTAAAATAATTCAGGAATTGAGGCTAGTGCTACTGAATAATTATATATGTCCGTAAATTCAGATTTAATTGCATCCTCCAATAAGTATAGACTCATTTAAAAAATTCTCATGCGCTTACCCAAATTCATCTCCTTTATTGTATGGGGATATGTTCTCCTCTTCAGTCTCTGGATTCTGCTGCGTTTGGTATTTTTCGATGAATTCTGGTGGTTAGCGTTAATTAATACATTTGCTCAGTATCTATTTATTCCACTGCTTGTCTTCCTGCCTATTGCTCTTTTATGTCGTCAGTGGAAGTTACTAACTGGACTGGCTTTTCCTTTCGGTGTCTTCATCGCATTTTATAGTCCTTTTTTTCTTCCAGCCTTCTCAACACCAGTAACGCACAAAGGCCCATCAATTACAGCGATGACATTTAATATGCTTTTTAGCAACAAGGATTATAATTCCATAGTCAAAATGGTGGCTGCAAACAATCCGGATATCATTGGTTTACAGGAAGTTCCACCTAACACTGAGGATATATTAAAACAAATTTTTGGCTCATCCTATCCTTACCATGCTTTTCGTCCTGTCGAAGAGTCCCATAATGTTGCTATTTTAAGTCGTTTTCCTATAAAAGATGTCAGCTTGTTGCCAAATCCTCCCTTTCCACGTGCGCTTCAAGCAACAGTGAGTGTAGATAATGAACATGCTTTAAAGGTTATTGTGGCGCATTTTGTACCAAATTATCCCGCTAATGAACTCGTAAAGCTGGCACAGGGATGGTATGACTTACGTGCAGAACAGGTGTCCTATGTAAAAAACTTGGTCAGAGAACGAAAAGCAGCTAGTATTATGCTTTGTGACTGTAATTTTACTGATACATCAGAAACTTATACAGGGATGCGCGATGTCATGAATGATAGTTTTTATGATGTAGGATGGGGCTTTGGGCGTACAACACAAGGGTCGTTTGTTTCCATCGGTCGGATTGATTATGTTTGGTATACAAAAGAACTTAATGCTGTGGATGCTTATGTCGGTTCTGGGGGTGGTTCTGACCATCTTCCAGTGATTGCGCGATTGCAATTTGCGAAATAAAAAACCCCACCCCCAACCCCCTACCCCGTAAACGGGGAGGGGGCTACGATTGGGGAGCATCCCAAATGTGTAAATTTACCGTTTTTGTAGTGCGGGCTTCCAGCCCGCTTCTAGGAAGAATAGGGAGCAAGATGCTCCCACTACAAATTATTTTTGCAAAATTGGGATGCTCCCTACGATTGGGGAGCATCCCAAATGTGTAAATTTACCGTTTTTGTAGTGCGGGCTTCCAGCCCGCTTCTAGGAAGAATAGGGAGCAAGATGCTCCCACTACAAATTATTTTTGCAAAATTGGGATGCTCCCTACGATTGTTTGTTTTAATAATTATTGACTTAGGTATTTCAGCTATAGTTTTTGTGTATTAATCTTTTAATCTTTAAGTTATATTAATACTTGCTGAAAAATGTTCACTGCGAGTAAAAATATACTGTATTGAATTTAGTCACTGTTCCCAATTGTCAATTTTGTGTTACCGAATTATAGTTATCCACAACCATCAGCAATTAAATAATGAGTAACGTATTACAAAGTAAAGAGATATTCGTTAAAGCCCACGTTCGTATCATTCGTCAGAAGAGTTACCGTTTCGTATGCAAATTGTGTAACCAAGTTTCTGAACGTATTTGTTTTCCTTCTCAACCACTGTACTGCGAACGTTGTCGTCCACCCAAACCTACGGGTACTAAGGTTGAACGGACAAATGTCATAAAACCCAAGAAAAAAAGAGCTACTCCTGATGTAGATATCAATGAAGCGGAAATTATCACGGTAGAAGCAATTCCAGTGGAAACAGTAGATGCAGGGAAAACTAAGAAGAAAAAGTCAACCCAACATAAGGCGACAACGGGAAGAAAGCGAGTGAAAAAATAAGTTTTGCACCTGGAGGATATGATTGTATTGCAGCTAAAAAATAGCTAAATTATTTGTTAGTACTAACCCCTAAAATAAAACAACAATCCTATCCCCAAAATTGCCACAAGCACACCCGCAATCGCTCTCAAAGTAACTTTTTCACCCATCCAAATCGCTAATGGAATAACAAACAAAGGACTAGTTTGCAACAAAGTCGAAGCAATACCCACAGCAGTTAATTTTATTGCTGTTTGTTGTAACCAAATTCCCAAAAAGGTTCCGCAGAAAGACGCAAAAATAGCCGTCATTATAGTTTTCCCTAAAGGCCGTGAAGAACTCAAGCTTTCAAAAGAAAACGCCACACCTTTGAGTGTTCGCAACCATGCCCATCCTAGCAAAAATATTACAGCTGAGCTTAACCGCAATAATGCTGCCCATAACGGTGAAATATTTGCAGATGCAAATGCTGCACGAGAAAGGACCGCTCCGACTCCCCCGAAAATTGCGTATAATAGACCCAAACCTACACCTTGTAAGAGACTTGTGGCTTTATTAGTGACTTTATTTTGATTATCATTTGTGTCAGGCGTGCGTTCAGTTACTACCCAAGCGACCCCAATAATAGTGATTAAAATACCACACCATGCACTCAAATTTAATCTTTCTTGAAGAAAAATTGTTGCTAGAATTGCTGTGATTGGTGGAGTGAGGGTGCCAATAAGTAAGACACGACGTGCCCCTAAAGCGTTTATCGCAGCTAAAAAAGCTACATCACCCAAACCAATACCAATAATTCCACTTAGCAAAAATAGGAATAGTGGAAGAGGAGAAATACCTGAGATAAGTTCACCACGGATGATGAGTGTAATCACCAGCAGGATAACAGCGATTATTCCTTTGAGGAAATTCAGTTGTAATGGTGGGATGCTTTGTCCCAGAGAGCCATACAGTATAGAAGCAATAGACCAAAGTAATGCTGCAGATAGTGCTGCTATCTCACCTTGGATAGTTGCAAGCGGGAAATATAGTGAAGAAATTAATAAAATATTAAAAATTTTGTACACCCCTTTTTTCACGTTAGAAACTATTTCATAATATATCAAACAAGTTAATAATATTTAGCACTCTCGCTTATTGATTGCTAAGCACTCTAAGGTTGTAAGTGCTAATTTTTGTCGAAAGTTTAACATCTAAGAAATAGATAACATTTCTATTTTTGTCAGGTGTGAATTTGATACCTTTTTTTGGGAAAACTTATTTCATAATAAAAGTAGGGCAAAAATATGAAAAAATTGGGAGACGATATGAATTACAGTTTTAACATTGTAGGTGTATCTCCAATTTTAGATTTTTTCAATCATCAATACTCTAACCAAGAAAAACCCCAGCAAACTGGGGTGGAATATATCGGCACTTACAAATGTACTTTGGATGGTCTTTTGGAGTCGCTGGAAGAAGTACCCACAAAATGTGGTTGGAATCAGGATGAGGTGGTAGATTCGGTTGTTCGCTTTTGGATGAATAATCCGGAGAGTGTTTTCTATTGGAGAGAACGTTTGAGCGATGCTGGAAGAGATAGCTTACTAGTGGGTCGGGTAGCAGATATAAATGGTTTACGTTCCGAATTAGAATCTTTCCTTAGGTAGAAAATAGATTAATCCAGGTATGTAGAGACGCGATTTATCGCGTCTCCATTTATCGCGTCTCCATTTATCGCGTCTCCATTTATCGCGTCTCCATTTATCGCGTCTCTCGCAACTTTATAAGTAAAGTAGAAATGTTAGAAAACCTCCTTGAGAGGGATATATATATCAATCTGAAGCGGAGCAATATATGGAAACATATTAATCGGTTCAGCCTTGGTTGCAACGGCAACAACAAGATTTCGATACCTGGCACTGGGAATCTCTCCATAGGTTTTAGCTCGTGATTGCAGTAACGCGGATCTCAATACGCATTGTTGGAAGTCCAAGAGCTGCAACTCCTACCTCTGTCCAAATGGGGGCATGGTTGGGCATGTAATGACGAAATAGCTTGACCATCTCATCGTTAACCTCTGGGGGAAACCCGCCAACATGGTAAGAATTAATGTGGACAACATGCTCCCAACCCGCACCAGCAGTTGCCAAGGTTCGCTCTACGTTCCGAAACGCCTGAGCAATCTCGTCTGCGAGTGATTCAGGAATTTGCAGATTGTCATCCCAGCCACCTTGACCGGATGTCTCCACTCGATCACCAATTTTTACCGCTTGCGAGTAATGCAATTCATTCAGCATGTATTCGCCATAACCGGGAGTAACAAAAAACTTGGGCTGATTCATGGTGTTCCTTGGTGTAGTACGTTTGACTCAATCGAGTTTGCCATAAGTAGCAATCGTCTTCTCTACTAACGCTTTAATATCTGCTTCACTACTGACCTCTGAATGGACGTATAAACATTCAGCGCCCATTTCACATTGCTATGAATTCTTTAGGGTTCACGCCAGCGGTAATCCACTGGCACCCAGGCATAACCTTGATCTGCTGCCATTATGTGTCCAACGCCAGGAAAGGGCAAATGTGCGCCTGCTATCAAAATTCGGGATGCTTCCGCTCTCGCAAACTGTTTTTTGCGTTGTGCCGCAGCAGCATTGGCATCGACATCATAAGCAACTGTAATTTCTGGTTTGGGAAATTGCACCGAAGCAAAGTGAACAATATCGCCCCAAAACTCGATACTCTCGCCCTTGCTTGCTGCCACATAGCAGCTATGACCAGGAGTGTGTCCGGGTGTGGGATGCGCGGTGATTCCCGGTAGCAGGGCTGTCTTGCCAGAAAACGATTTCACCTTGCCTGCATCTAAATAAGGTTTGACAGTTTTCGCGGCTTCGTCAAAGTACTTTTCAGCAACGTTGAATCGCGTGGCATTCGCTCGATCAAACCAGAAATCGACATCTGGCTTGCCGACATAAAGCGTGGCGGCAGGAAACACCCGTTTCCCCTGTTCGACCAGCCCCCCACTATGATCGGTATGAATATGAGTCAGAAGAATTGCATCAATTTCGTTAGGCGTGTAGCCTGCTGCCTTTAACGATGTTTGAAGCTTGCCGCCCAGTTTTGGACCAAAAAAGGTTCCGGCTCCCGTGTCCACGAGTACTTGTTGATCTCCAGTGTCGATCAAGAAAGCATTAATCGATGCCTCGACAGGATTAGTCAGAAAGTTTTTCTGAAGCAGGCGGTCAGTTTCTGTTGGGTTCGTATTCGACAGCAGCGTATGTAGATCCTGGGGGAGTGTGCCGTCGCTCAGGACTGTAATTGTGAAATCACCTAACTTGAATGGATAAATACCCGGCACTTGAGCGATCGCACTTTTGCTCAGTGATACCGCTGGAAAAAGACAAGAGGTCACAATCGTTAGCACTATGGTTGCAACCGCTATCATCAGTCTAAAAAACATATTAGAACCCTTTTAGCAATAAAGGACTCGATAGATAATCACCCCTGAAGAAGGCATTGCAATCTCCTATGAATGCTGAATTTGAATGGTTAGCTGGCTGAAGAATGACACAGCACCCATTTAGATTTGCGCCATGCCGCCATCCACAAACAACTCGATGCCGTTGACAAAGCTGCTGTCATCGGAAGCGAGAAAGACAACGGCTTTGGCGATTTCGTCGGGTGTGCCGACTCGTCCCAATGGAATATTTTTAGCTTGGCTCTCCACAAATTCTTTCGCCTGCTCTTCACTGAATCCAAATTGATCGTAACCAGGAGTCGGAACCGTGCCAGGACTAATAGCATTCACCCGGATTTTGCGTTCTTTAAGGTCGAGTGTCCAGTCGCGGGCAAACGATCGCACGGCAGCTTTGGTGGCGCCATACACGCTGAAAGCCTTTGTACCAACGATAGAAGAAGTTGAGGCATTCAGGATGATGGCAGCACCCTCTGGTATCAGCGGCAGTGCCTTCTGCACAGTGAAAAGTAGACCCTTGACATTGGTGTTGAATGTTTTGTCAAAGTGTTCTTCGGTGATCGATCCGAGCGGGATGGGTTGGCCAATGCCAGCATTGGCGAAGATGACATCCAGGCGACCTTGCTCTTGCTCAATCGTGGCGTAAAGACGATCAAGGTCTGCCAGATTTGAGACATCGCCCTGAATGCCAGTAACGTTCTTACCAATCTCGTTTACAGCAGCATCAAGTTCAGTCTGACGACGACCCGTAATAAAGACATAAGCACCTTCAGCGACAAATCGCTTGGCTGTGGCAAGACCGATGCCACTGGTGCCTCCGGTGACAAGCGCAACTTTTCCTGAGAGTTTTTGTGACATAGTGTTTTCCTGGTTGAGTTTAGGGATGAAAATTTGCGTTACATGTGAGGAAGTTTATATGGGATTCTCCTGATTCTTTATACCGAAAGTGTACTAAATTCCAATGCTCAACTTCTTTCAGATTCTTACAACAATTTGTCAAATTCTTAATGATGTTATGGGTTGAAAACGGTAGCAATGCGATTTTGTTAAATTAGCCCAAGAGTTGGTACATGCAAAAAATTATTTTTAGTATAAAATTTGATTTAATACACTATAAACAGTATTAATACTGAATGAAGCTCAAACATAAAATGATTTTACTATATAACTATAAAATACAAAAGGCTTAATTACATGAATATACAAAATAATATAAAATTACTAAAAAACACTTTAAAAAGCGAGGGCATAGCGTAGCCATGTCGAGCGCACGGGCGCCTTGAATCAAAAATTATAAACTCAAAAATGCGGTAGTTGCAGCGTATATGACGGAAGTGACCATACTTTATTAAAAATGTTCAAAAAAAAGGTAGGATTACCGAGTAGCAATAGTTTAATAGCTCGGATGCGCCTACCATGACAAAATACATATATCCAACTTTAGATTTAAGCAAATCAGGCTTTATGATGATTGGTATTGGTTATAGCTATAGAGCCATGCTTCAAAGTCATTTTGACTCATTTGAGATGGTTTCATCATTTTACTGAATGTGGTTTCACTATCAGGTTGATAAGCCCTATAACCCTGAGTAGCACTGCAATCGTAAATAACTGCTGTACGAGGAATGCGGCTGTTTTCGTAAGCGTTAAGTGCTGCCTCTATATTTGGTGCGACAAAAAGACACTCCGCCAATTCGTAAGCATCTTCAAACGCCATATTTGCGCCTTGTCCTAGAGAGGGCACAACAGGATGAGCCGCATCTCCCAAGAGCGTCACTCTGCCTTGACTCCAATGTTCTAAAGGCGGTCGGTCGCAAATAGGGCGCTCTACAATGTCTGCTTCGGGTGTGGCTGCGATTATTGCTTCTACAGGCTCTGCCCACTCTGCAAATGTCTCTAGAACGCGCATCTTAGCATCGGTTGTCCGTTCATAAACATAATCGTCCGCCGATAATGCACCTGCACCCCAAAAGGTAAACCCCTCACCTACATCCATCAGCATGAAATTTTTACCATCGGGTGCTGTTATTAAAGTTGTTGCGTTGGGAGACAATTGCTTGTGAAAATATTGGGTGACACCACGCCAAGACATTCGCCCTGCATAGCTAGGAAACTTATCTCCTATTAAACCCTGCCTAACGACAGAATTGATCCCATCTGCACCAATCAGCAAGTCTACCTGGACTGTTTTTTCACCGGCAAAATAGGCTTTAACACAGTTGTCCTGCTGCTCAAAGCCAACACAGCGATGCTGGAGATGAATGATTTCGGGCGGCAGTACCAATACAAGAATAGCTTGCAGCTTTGACCACTGAATGCTTAACATGGGCTGTCCATATTTCTGCATTATTTCCTCCATTGGCTTTGACGCGATTGTCTCTCCAGTGCTGCGTTTCAAGGTCATAGTCTTGATTGGGCTGCCTGCTTTTATTAATAACTCAGCTATCCCTGGTTGAACTGCATTGAGGCTATTCAAACCGTTTGGAGTTAAGCTTAGACCTGCACCAATCGGTCGCAAAACTTTTGCTCGCTCATAGACTTGCACATTAAATCCCTTCTTGAATAGTGCATTCGCGGTAGCCAAACCACCAATCCCACCTCCAATAATTGCAATGTTCATAAAGCTATTTCTCCTAACAATACCTTCGCCAGATTTATGAGTCAGAACGTAGTATGAACGCTTGTAGAATTAAGGTTTTTTCGTATAAGAGAAACAAGCGCTATAATTTCCAGACTAGTTAAAAACTCCGTGCCAATCAGGGCATGATTAACTGAGGAGTCGCGAAGAGAACCAGTCTGAGGTGTACGTCGGCATCTGAAACCTCCATTCTTACGTTACCTAAAAATTAGGCTTTTTAGTCATCTGCCTAATTTACTCACGAGAGCATATGAATTTTGGTCAAGATGGCACCGTATGTATTGTTCATTTTTTGAACGATATCCCGCAAAGCTTATTATTGGGAAGTTAATTGAACATGTATTTTAGGTAATTTTTTAGTACTATTGTTCAGGTTGAAAGGGCTGGGTAAAATACACCCATGTTACGAAGTAAGTAGTAGGTTTATCAAGCTTATAAATACCAGGTTTCAGGCTTTTTACAAAACGCTCATATACATTATTTTTTGCTTTTCTCTTGCCCGTAATCTTTTTATATTACAAGTTGAAGTGCGGAATGTGGGCTACAATACTATGGGTGTCTGTTTTTTTATAGTACGCGACAAGTTGATTAAGAGTTGTAATTGCATTTTCTACTTGACCAACTTGCTAATATGCCCGTACTAAATATTTCCATACAGTTATCTTATCACCATGACTAAGATTATTTACAACACCTTTCCACTTAGAAATGGCGCCTTTAGAAATCACCATTTTTATAATCGTTTAAACCGGGAAGTATCAATTTTGAGTTAGACACTTCAGAAGCAGAAACACTGGTGCCCAAATTTAAGCCCAAATTTAAAAATACTAGGGAAACTTGACCTAAATACCCCTAACTCACGATAGTTAGGGGGAATTAAAACATCATAATCTACTTGGAATTTAAATTGCTTGCACCCTTTGTTTTATACCAATCCTTTGAGTAGGAATAGAAAGCTGGTTGTTATACTTAGTCACAATTGCTGGCGCCATCAATCAGTTTGTTTGAGGTACTGAACAAAGCTTTTATCTATTGTTTAGTTTTGTTACTAAAATCTGAAACCTTTACTAGACAAGGCACCTAGAATTTAGATGCGTTTGCCCTGGATCTCTTCCTCATTCGAGGCATCTGAATGAACATATAAACATTCAGCGCCTGTTTCATGAATCAGTTTGGCAGTTTTTTCACCTTCTGCATCGCGTCTGCCTGAGAATACTACCTTTGCTCCAGCAGCACCGAATGCGATCACGGTTGCTCTGCCAATTCCCGTTGTTCCTCCAGTGACTAACGCCACTTTATCCTGAAGTATCATCCTGTTTCTCCTGTTTTAATCAATAAACAGTTGATCGACTACTGCGCTACAAACCCACCCTCTAACATCACTGTTTCACCTGTTATGAACGACGATGAATTGTCAGAGTCTTACTGTGTGAGCGAATGGGGTGCGAGATGTCCGATCGTTGATCGAAACACATCATCTGGATCGTATTTCTGCTTAAGGTCAAGCAAGCGCTCATAGTTCGACCCAAAAGCAAGCCGAACACGCTCCTGTTCTTGCTCCGAAAGGAGATTGATGTATCCCCCTTTCAAAGCATAGGGTGCTAGTGCTTGTGAGAGGTTCTGTGCCCATTGAAGATGCCGCTGCTCGTCGTCCTGTGGCTCCCAAGCTGCAATTAGCTCAACCATCAGATGATCCTGACGCAGCGCAAAAGCAGTCTCGGACACACCTACCCGACTTGCGGCTCCATGAAAGTGATGGAGGTTAATCGCTGAAAATGGAGAGGGCAATGGCAGTCCCTGTTCAATCAGTGCCTCGATCGTCTCAGTCTGGAGTCTCTTAAGTGACTGAGTTTGGAGGTAGTAGTGACGACCCTTTGGAGTGAACGCATCGCTACTCTGAATCAATTCGTGATAAGGAATAGGTTGCATCTGATCGACCAGCACTGTACCAAAAGTCCGCAGAGGTGCGATCATCTGCTCACCCATTTCATGGGAGCCACAATAAGTCGGTGAGAGAAACAGCACCGTCAGACCATCAGGTATCTGAAGAAATCCAGACCGAATCGTCAATTTATCAGGAGCGGTGGCGATGAAATCGTTAAGACGGTGTAATACAGTTCTGGCTTGATCCAAAGGATAGAGCAGTAAACCCGATAACACAGTTGTAAGCGGATGCAGGCGAAACTCTAGGGAAACAACGATGCCAAAATTGCCACCACCGCCGCGCAGTCCCCAAAGTAGGTCGGCGTTTTCCTCGGCGTTTGCGGTGATAAGCTGCCCATCAGCAGTGACCAGTTGTGCCGACAGCAAATTATCAGCAGCCAGTCCGTAGGCACCGTTTAGAGCACCATAGCCGCCCCCCAGAGTCAGTCCGATCATACCAACGCTGGATATTGTTCCTGTGACGGTTGCTAACCCGTATTGCTGTGCTGCCTCGATCAGGTCGCCAGCCGTTGCTCCAGCTTGAATCTGAGCTGTGCGCTTATCCGGGTCAATGGTGACGGCTCGCATCTGGGACAGATCGATCACCACACCATTCTCGATCAGCGATCCTCCGAAAATCTCATGTCCAGCACCTCGAACCGAGAGAGGTAGATTATGTGATCGTGTCCAACGAACGGTATGAATCACATCTTGTACAGTTAAACAACGAGCAATCGCAGCGGGTTGTGTCTTCACCTTACCATTCCAGAGTTGACGCACCTGTTCATAATCAGCATCTTGAGGGAGAACAAGCTGTCCTGTGAGCAGTGTTGCGAGATTGTTGAAAGTAGCACTGTGATGGTATGTAGTTGTCATGATTTCTCCTTTTCAGTGGTATTGGCAATCGCAGGTTTTGTAGACTCATGAGCCATGATGGATTTTCTCCAGGAATTACCGTGCAGAATCTTTCAAAGGAGTGACAAATTCAATGAGATTGCCGTTATTGTCCTTCACTAAACAGAGCCGAATTCCAGGACCAGGGTAGCTGCCCAATTCAACAAAGGTTGGCACACCACGTCGATTCAATTCAGCCAGTAACGCATCCACGTCATCAACACGGAAACAAAAATGTCCAATGCCGCTCGTGCGTAATCCTTCACCAAGGTCTTTAGCTTCGGGCATCCCAGAGCGTGACTGAGTGCTGCCGATAATTTCGATCCGAAATCCATAGACTTGCAGATAAGCTAGTTTCAGGTTGGGGAAGACATCAAATGTCCATTCTCGCTTGATCGTCGCATCTAGCTTTTCTTGATACCACTGAAGCGTTTCCTCATAATTCGGGACATTCAAGCAAACATGATCGATTTGCATCGAACTCAGAGGATTTGAGCCTAGAGTTGAAGATGTTTGAGTTAAAATTGTCATTTGAATCTCCTGTAATTGTGAATGTTCTTAACCATTATTGAGGCAATTTTGTGACAACTTTTATCAAATCGGCAGCCTTTTCTCCAATCATAATTGCCGATGCATTTGTGTTTCCTGTGATCATAGTTGGCATAATCGATGCATCAACAACTCGTAACCCTTCAATCCCCCGTACCTTGAGTTGAGGATCGACAACCGCCATTTGATCAATACCCATTTTGCACGTCCCAACAGGATGCCATGCCGTACCGCACGTTTGCCGAATATAATCTTCGATTGCTTTGTCGCTATGCACGGAACTCCCTGGAGCAATTTCCTCGCCCCGAAACTCATTAAACGCATCGGAGTACACAATTTGACGCAAAATTTTAAGTCCTTCAACCATCAGTTGCATATCAGATTCTTTCTGAAGATAGTTGACCCGAATCAACGGTGGGTCAAAGGGGGAGGAGGAACGTAGTGTTACACTACCACGACTTTCGGGACGGGTGATGTAAAAGGGAAGGGTGAATGCCGGACCTTCACGTGCATAGGCAGGACCGACATATAAAATCGGAACAATTGTAAATTGCAAATTAGGCGCCGCATCTAAATTATTATTGACATGCAGAAATAACCCAGCCTCTCCCCCATTACTACTTGGCGCAAGGGGCACGTCAGTAGTAGACTGGTAGGCAATAACAGCAAGTGGGTGATCTTGAAGATTCTGGCCGACACCCGGCAAATCAACAACTACAGGAATACCTAATGCCCGCAGATGTTCAGCTGATCCAATTCCAGAAAGCATGAGCAGTTTAGGAGAATCGAAGGCGCCAGCACTCAAAATCACTTCGGAGTTGACCCTAACAGTATACTCCGTTCCGTTTTGAACATACACTACCCCTACCGCACGCTTTCCCTCAAAGAGTAAACGAGTCACCAATGCTCCTGTTTGAATGGTCAAGTTGGGGCGATCTTTAATTGGACGCAGAAATGCCACTGCTGTACTTTGGCGCTTGCCATCTAGAACGGTCACTTGGTAAAGTCCTGCACCTTCCTGCTGTACGCCATTAAAGTCGGGATTTTGCTCATAGCCCTGTGCGATAGCGGCTTCCACAAAGCGTTGCGACACTTTTGCAGCTTTGAGTGGATCTGTGATGCTAAGTGGTCCATCAACCCCGTGAAATAACGATGCTCCCCGCTGCTGGTTTTCCGATTTCTTGAAGTAAGGCAAGACATCCTGATAACTCCAACCAATATTACCTAACGCTTGCCAGCTATCGTAGTCGCGCTGATTGCCTCGTATATAAATCATGCCATTAATCGAACTGCTGCCGCCCAAGACTTTACCGCGTGAAGATAAAATTTTGCGGTTATTTAAGTAAGGTTCCCCTTCAGTTAAGTATGCCCAGTCCACTTCCGAGCCTAAGAGTGTAGTAGGCCACAAGCTCGGAACTTGAAGTTCTGGCTTGGTATCAGGACTACCCGCTTCGAGCAGCAATACTTTAGTATTAGGGTCTTCTGTAAGACGGTTGGCAACAACGCAGCCTGCTGAACCGGCGCCAATCACAATATAATCAAAAGCAGCACTGTGATGGTATGTAGTTGTCATGATTTCTCCTTTGAGGGTCATTGTTTGTTGAATGACGGCGCCATTAGAATAAACCAATTAAAAAAATGCCCCAAAATTATCCTACGGGATAATTTATTTCTTGGACTACTCTTAGTGCGTTTGAAGGCAAGTTCGGATCGAGTGCTTTTCGCGCGCTGTCAACGCCCACAACGGGTAACGTACCAGGATCGAGCAAACCGAGTTGAACCAAAACACTCGCTTGATCCCAGTAGATGTGTTCGTGGGCTAGCTTGTCGTCACGGAATTGAATGATCGTTACCACTGCTACTTCAACCCGTTTAAAAGTCGGAGCAATGCCAGGTAGCATCCAGTCCATTCGGATGGTATGAGTGAACTTAGCCATCATTTCATCGACAAGCTGATCGCTTCCGATCGTGCGTGAGATTGGTGTCAGCTCCAGGTCTTCTGGCATCTGTGGAATGAAGTATTTGGAATAAAACTCGCGCAGTGCTGGTTTTCCTACTCCCCCAGTCATGACCGGAATGTGGTTAACATAAGCATCTTCAACCATCGTGGCGAGGGTATCGTCAGTGTTGTGAGTCTCAAACTCGTGCCGCAAATGCTCTTCCCAGAGTTCTTGCAAAAACTCTTGGGCTGGTGTTAAGTTGGTGGTTGCCTTTCTATTTGCTTGTTCGTCTACAGTTTGTTTGTTGACCATGTTATATTTTCCTGGTTCTATCTATTTAGAGTGTATTCAGTTCCAATGCTTGATTTCTTTCAGATTCTTACGCTTTATACTGTTTCCGATTTGAGCGATCGCCCCATATTACCCGTTCCAACAATTCCAATTTTCATATCCTGCTCTCCCGCCTGACTAGAAATTTTGTGATATTAATACTGGACGGTTGTCAGCTGCTTCTCCAGATTGGAAGAGATGTAAGCGCAATCCGCTTTGATTCGTCCCAAACTCTGGTTTCAAGACTTGTTGCTCGTCGTAGTGTCCGCCATTCTGACTACGGTAGGGAATCGGAGATTCATCAAATAAATGTTCAAGGCGTTGTTGATAGTCGTGAGCAACGACATCGTACTGTTCCGGAGTGAGACGATCGGCTTGATAAACAACAAAGGGCGGCAATACGTCCATGCCGGGATACCAAAGCATTCCATGCTGAATGGGAAATAGCAAATCTTCCATTGCTCCATTCACACCACGTTCTGTATAGTGTGGCAACCGACCCCCAACCGTGATTGAAAGCATGGCTCGTCGCCCCATGAATTTGCCTTCTCCATAGCGATCGCCCCAGCGAGTACCCTCATGTTGACCCACACCATACGCTAAACCATAGGCATACACTCGCTCAAACCAACCTTTGAGAATGGCAGGCATGGAGAACCACCACATTGGAAACTGAAAAATGACAGCATCTGCCCATAATAATTTTGCTTGTTCTGCCTCAATATCCAGCGACTGGGTATGATCCACAAAAGCCTGCTTCGATTCACGAGCGTAACTGAAGCGTTCAGTTCCTTGCAGGTATTGGAAATCTCGCTCGTCCGCGATCGCTTTCCAGTTCATTTGATAAAGAGCAGAAACTTGAACCGTGTGTCCTTGTTGGCTGAGAACAGATACTGCCAGAGCTTTTAGCGAACCGTTCAACGATTTCGATTCAGGATGCGCGAAAACAATTAAGACATTCATACTGTGTTACCTCTAGTGAGCCTATAGCATTTCGTTCTATTAGTCAAAGAACTTCTCTTTTTGGGCGGGCGATCAAGAAAGTTTTTGATTTGTGTAGCAATTCCTGAGCATGAGTCTCAAGTGCAAAGTGACCCGTGTTTAGTGATCGTAGTGTCGTTGCTCTAACCATTGCCGCACTTCTTGCTCAGAGCTAAATCTGGCAAATCGCTAAGAGCAAAGGAAAAGGCA
Organism: Scytonematopsis contorta HA4267-MV1; assembly: GCA_019359035.1. Taxonomy (GTDB): domain Bacteria; phylum Cyanobacteriota; class Cyanobacteriia; order Cyanobacteriales; family Nostocaceae; genus Scytonematopsis; species Scytonematopsis contorta. Next base: position 151,151 of record JAHHIC010000060.1, read on the forward strand.
GTTTGTATGGGATTATCCTGATTCTTTATACCGAAAGTGTACTAAATTCCAATGCTCAACTTCTTTCAGATTCTTACTATGATTTATCATATTCTTATGATAAAGTGCGAACTTGAAGAAAGCTTAAATTGTTGCGTCGAATGGCTTTGCCTAGAAAAATCCACTTGTAAAGCCAATACGACTGACAACTTCTCCACTGCGGTGCCCTTAATTTTTGTTAATTGGTGCCTTATTTAGAAAATCAACCAGATATAATATTAGTGTTATTTGCAACTAACATCAAAAAATAAAACACGCAAAATACGTAGGTTGGGTTTCCCTGAGCGCGGAACCCAACATATATAGTAACGAACCGCAAAGGCGCTGCATAACGCAAAGTTAAGAAAGGAGAGCTTTTACATTTTCGCAAGTAAAGTTAAAATGTACCGCTTCTAAAAACCTGGTAAAATCTAGTTTTACCCATCCAAGTCCACGGTATAACTTACAAAGACTGAACGGAAGCGTCATTCGACTTGGAAGCTACCCGACTTTGGTCACTGCTGACTACTC
>JAHHIC010000061.1 GCA_019359035.1 Scytonematopsis contorta HA4267-MV1
GCACCTGGAGGATGGGACTTAGGTCGAAACCTCACCCATATGACTATCAAATTGTCAAAGCTACTAAGTAACTTTGCGGGTAGTCCTCCACCCTTTTCAGGGTTAGTTTATACCCAACGAATCGCACTCCTGGTCTGAACCCGTAACTATTGGGTTCAAAGCGTGCTTCCCATTCCGGTTCTAACCCCAATTTGACAAGAGCTTGTAGTGCCCTTTGTTCTATGGTAGGTATACCTAGGGGTCTTCTTTCCTCACTTCCGGGTTTGGGAATCCATACCCGGATGGTCGGTTTAGCCTTAACCCCGATTTTGAGATTAGTTACCAAGTTTATACGTTGTTTGGGTGTTAGAGATTTGACTCCATCAACCCCAGCAGTGTTTTTTCCTTGATTATCCTGAGAAACTCTTCTAATGGCGAGTGTTTTAGCACTCCAGGATTTCATCAAAAGTCTTTGGAGTCCTCGGACAGTTTTGACATCACCACGACTAGACGCTTGATATATCCGTTTTTGCAACTTATAAACCCGTTTCTCCACTTGCTTCCAGGGTATCTCAGACCATTGTAGGTTACGTTCTACCCCTATGCAGATAGGTATATCGGATTCCCATACTATCCTGAACTTTGGTTCGGCTTTAGTCGTATTCATTGCTACTCATAGCTATATCTTCCATTTTGCCGTAAGTCTGTCAGCCTATCCCTGGCATTACCCAGAGCTTTTGCTTGAGACTAAATCTTTCCCATCCGTTTCCTGGATTTTACCCAGATATTGCGTCTTAGCTGACTGCTATTAAAATCGACCTTTTAACAGAGAATTCGGTTGGGTTACTTCGTTCCGGACAACCATTATTTTGTTCATTTAGGATGGTACTATCCACCGTTATTACCGGGTAACACAAATCAACTAGTTATAAATACTGTTAATACCCTTAGTTTTTGCCCTTTTGGGTCTGCCAGTGTATCAGCCTTATTTCACTGGGTTCCTCTTGAGATGGTTCAAACGTACCTTCGCTTGGTGTTATCCATATGAACTTGCTCAGTCTCACAGGTTTTAGGCTACCTGCTACTTTAACCTTTCATCCCCGCGTTACGGATTGATGACTATTCGCTACCGTAGGGGAAGTGCTTTCACCGCTGTGTTTGCAGGATAGGAATTGAGGTTTCTAGGATACTTCCTTTCACCTATATGGTTGTCAAGTTGTTATCGGTAAAGGATTAAAGTGCGTATCTACCCTGAGGGTTACTCCACCGATACCAGTCATCCTCCTATTACTAGGTTTCGACTGAACGAATCGCACTTTTAGTGAGGACGTGTCCTGCCCCACTCTCGGCATCCGAGGATTCCAAGATTAAACCTACTTCCTTGAAAATTTTACATACAGGAGGCAGCAACATACAATGTCGCACTTCCCTATAAAACCCCATATTTTCAGTTATCAAGGTGCGGTATGTGACCAGCAATTTAGGCTTTGTCATCACAGATGAATAATAACATAAACTGGTGAATTTTCTACAGGAAACAGGAAAATTTATTACTGCTATTTTGCAATTATGTACTGTTAATAATTAATTAACTTAGAATATGAAGCTGCAAGTAAATATAAAACTGTTAAAATTATGCTTGAAGAATAGATTGATTTGTTAGCAACACCAGACATCAACAAAAACTCAACTGTACTTTAATTTCTTTTACCTGCGGTAAAAATTAATTAAAGTACGTATCGTTTTTGTCTTGTAATTCATCCCGACACCAACACGGAGTGTATGGTGCGGGGCTTCTTACTGGTTAAGCTAATTTCTTGCAAAAGACAAGATTTATCTTTCTTTATATAAAAAAATTCATAAACGTGGTATTAATAAGGTACAGTAATATACATAAAATTTTCAATATTGTATAAAATTTTCAAAGTTTTAGCTTGTATGCTTTTTTTCTCAAGTATATGCATAAACTATTCTTCAACAAAGCAATTTTACTTAAAATTTATCGGTTGCATAGTGGTCAGTAGCTTGATTTATAGCTACATCTACCCAGCAGTTTCTCAAATTATCCCAGATACGAATTTACCCATAAATACGACTATTAGACTAGATAATAATACCAGTATTATCGAAAGTGGAACAAGAGTACAAGGTAATTTATTTCACAGCTTCAGAGAATTTTCCATAATAAATGGTAGCGAAGCACTCTTTAACAACCCCTTAGACATTCGGAATATCATAACAAGAGTCACAGGTCAATCACCTTCAGATATAAATGGCATAATCAGAGCCAATGGTTCCGCGAATTTATTTTTGATTAACCCGAATGGGATAATATTTGGTGAAAACGCACGTCTTGATATTGGCGGTTCTTTTGTTGGGAGTACTGCAAACTCATTACTATTTGACAATGGCTGGGAATATAACGCAACTAACCCCAATTCACCACCATTATTAACCGTAAACGTTCCCGTGGGACTACAGTTTGGTCGCAATCCAGGAGCGATAGAAGTGCGAGGTTCCGGCCACGGACTTCTTTATGCTCCAATAGGAACAACAATTCAAGATAACGTTCCAGCAATGGGAGTACAAACAGGAAAAACTCTTGCTCTTGTGGGAGGTGATATTTTTATTAAAGGAGGTAATTTAAATGCAGAATCAGGAAAAATATTTCTAGGAAGTGTTAACTCTCCTGATTTAGTTCGTCTCACAATCAATAATACTGATTTAGCTTTTGAATATTCAGGGGTAGAGAAATTTGGCAACATCGAACTATCTCAAAAAGCTTCTGTTGATGTCAGTGGAGAAGGAGGAGGTTTCATCCAAATACAAAGTCAAGGATTTTTCATTAGAGATGGTTCATCAGTTTTATCGATGACAACAGGTTCTCAACCAGGAAGAGATATTGTTGTTAATACAACCGGTTTAGTGGAATTAGCTGGAGAATCTGCGGATAACAACTATTATAGCTCCTTATTTACAGAATCTCTAAGTGCTGGTAGTTCGGGTAGTGTGGCGATAAATACACAAAGATTGATAGCTACAGGTGGGGCTTATGTATCAACTTTTATCGGCTCGTCTGGAAATGGTGGAGACCTTACAGTTATAGCCTCTCAAGCGATAGAGTTGTCAGATGAAAGAACTTTTTCGAGTGGTTTATATACTGGGTCTAGTGATTTCAGTTCCGGTTCAGCAGGAAATTTAAACATCAAAACGGGACGTTTGATTGTTAAAAATGGTGCGACAGTCTATAGCAGCACTGCTGGAGAAGGAAGTGCAGGAGATTTAAACATCAAGACAGGTGAGTTGATAGCACAAGACGGAGGGCAAATTCTTGCTAGTACATACGCTCAAGGTAAGGGTGGAAATTTGACAATTGATGCTACATCTTCGGTAGAATTAATTGGTATAGATACTGCTAATAGTCGATTTCCCAGTGGTTTGCTTGCTGCACAGCAGACCTCAGGTGAAATTGGAATTGGTAACGCAGGTAATTTAATAATTAATACCCCTTTGTTACGAGTTCTAGATGGAGCATTTGTTGACGCTGGTACATTTGGTGCAGGTCGAGGTGGAGAATTAAAGATTACGACTGACCGATTGTTAGTCAGAAATGCGTCCATACGCGTGCAGAGTTTAGGAACAGGAAGCGCAGGTAATTTAACTATAAATGCAAACTCCATAAATTTAGACTCAGATACCTTACTTACAGCCAACACTCCCAGCAATGGACTCGACCAAGCAACCATAAATATTACGAGCGCAGATTTAATCCAGAGTCGCGGTAGTCAAATTACCACCAACGCTACAGGTTCTAATGTTACTGGAGGTAATATTAATATCAAAACTGGAAATTTAGCTCTATTAGAAAGGAGCGACATTACTGCTAACTCAACAGACGCACGCGGTGGTAAAATTAATATTCAAGCCCAAGGTTACTTTAAAAGTCCAGACAGCACAATTACAGCTCGTGGAGCAACTCAAGCATTAAGCGGCATTGTTAATATTAACTCTACCCTAGACCCCAGTAGTGTTTTAAAGGAAATACCGATTAATTTAGTTGACCTGGGCAGACAAATTGCATCTACTTGCGTCCCCGGAATTGCTCAAGACGTTAATACTTTTACTATTACAGGTCGTGGGGGAATCCCAGTCAACTCAACCGAACTACTGCACGATGCTAGCACCATTGCAGCCTGGGTAACAAAAAAACCAAAACCAGAAAGCGAGCAACTAACAACAATTCTGTTATCACAACAGTCATCAGTGCAACCTAATTCTATCCCACAACCAATAGTAGAAGCTACCGATTGGCTAGTAGATAATCGCGGTCAAATTCATTTGGTCGCGACTAATCAAGCAAACTACATGCTTCCTCAAGTAAATGTTTGCCCATAATTCAAGCTGCAAAATACCCAAAAAGCCAGGGAATAAATTCCCTGTCTGAAAGCTAAAGTCCTCTAAAGAGGACTATGATGTCTTAATATTTTATTTATAAACATCCTCTATCTGTACGTTCGCTCATTTTTTCAGGGTGAGAGGAATTAATCTCTGCTTCCAAATCGTTCAATATCACACCACTAGTTGTGCCTCTGCCAGTTACGCTAATGACAGTTACTTATCTGACGGCTGTCTTTACATAACTAAGATTAATGGGGAGGTTGGGGATGCAGCTTCTACAACGAATAGGGAGCATCTTGCTCCCTTATTGATACAGCCAATATTGATACAGCCAAGCGCAGAATGTAAACCTCTTGCGAAAGATAAGGTTTATACTTTTTTTATACAAAAATACTCATAAACGCGGTATTAATAAAACACAACCAAAACCATAAATACAACAATATAAATTATAAACTTGTATTAAATTTTACATATTTGAGCTGTATGCCTTTTTTCTCTAAAATTAGCATGAACCAGTCTTCAACAAAAAAATTTTACTTAAAATTGCTCAGCAGCATAGCGGTAAGCAACCTGATTTATGCCTATACCTATCCAACAATTGCTCAAATTACCCCAGATACGACTTTACCTATAAATACTACTATCAGAGTAGACAATAACACTAGTATTATCGAAGCCGGAACAAGAGTACAAGGTAATCTTTTTCACAGCTTGAGAGAATTCTCTGTAATTAATAGTCGCGAAGCATTCTTTAATAACCCCTTAAACATTCGGAATATCATAACAAGAGTAACAGGTCAATCACCTTCAGACATAAATGGCAGAATCAGAGCCAATGGTTCCGCAAATTTATTTTTGATAAACCCCAACGGGATAATATTTGGTAAAAATGCACAATTAAATATAGGTGGTTCTTTTATTGGGAGTACAGCAAACGCAATTGGCTTTGGAAATAACGGAACATTTAGCGCAACAAACCCAGAAGCACCAACAGCATTATTAACTATCAATCCTTCAACATTTTTGTTTAATCAAATTAATCAAATTGGAATTGCAAAGATTGAAAGTAACTCAATTGCATCTGCTGGAAGAAACCCATCAAATGCATTTGATATCAAAGGTTTGCGTGTAGTAGATGGTAAAAGTTTATTATTAGTGGGTGGCGATATTAATATCAATAATGGGGGTTTATACGCTTTTGGTGGAAGGGTAGAATTAGGAAGTGTGGCTGAAATAGGAACGATTGACTTAAATATTGATAGTGATAATTACAGTTTAAATTTTCCTTCTGGAGTAAATAGAGGTGATATCTCCTTTAGTAATGCTTCTAAGGTAAATGTGCGTGCTGGTAATGGTGGAAGTATCGCAATTCATGCTCGTAATTTACAGATGACAAATAGAAGTCAAATATTAGCTGGAATAGAGAAAGGACTAGGTTCAGAAAAAAGTGTTGGGGGAAATATTGATATTAACACAACAGGAAAAATAAATCTCCAGCAGGCTAGTGAAATTTTGAATAATATGCAGGAATTTGCCTTGGGAAAGGGAGGTGATGTTAATATCAAAACTGACACCTTAAGATTAACTGAGGGGTCAAGAATTAGTGCTATTACATATGGTGCGGGTCAAGGTGGAAATTTGATAGTTAATGCCACATCTTCGGTTGAATTGATTGGTAATCGTGTTGATAATTGGGAATTTTTCAGTGGCTTGTTTGCTGAACAAGTTACCCAAGGTTCAGCAGGAAAAGGTAACGCAGGAAATATAACAATTAACACCCCTTTGTTGCGAGTGCTAGATGGAGCATATGTTAGCGCTAGTACATTTGGTGCTGGTCGAGCTGGGGATTTGAATATTGATACTGGCAATGGCAGAATCGAAATAATCGGTGTAGCAAACAGTGCTCCTGCTGTTTCAGCTAGTAGTATAACTGCTCAAACTTACCAAACAGCAACAGGAAATGCGGGACATTTGACCATTAATACGGGTGAGTTGATAGCACAAGATGGAGGACAAGTGCGTGGTGCTACATTTGGTGCAGGTCAAGGTGGAAATTTGACAATTAATGCCACATCTTCGGTAAAATTAATTCGTACAAATCCTATTGATGGTTTTGTTAACACTGGTTTGTATGTTACACAGAGTCGTAATGGTCCAGCAGGAACAGGTGACGCAGGAAATTTATCAGTTAACACCCCTTTGTTGCAAATTCTAGATTTAGCCGCTATTAGTGCTGGTTCAAGAGGTCCAGGTCGAGGTGGAAATATAAACATTACAACAGACCAATTATTAGTCAGAAATTCACAAATACGTGCGCGTAGTTTATGGACAGGAACAGGAGGTAATATAACTATAAATGCCAAAAATTCCATCAATTTAGAAGATAACGCCTTAATTACCACTAACACCCGCAGCAATGGAGCTAACCAAGCAACAATTAACATTACGAGCGCAGATTTAATTCTTCGTCGCAGTAGCAACATTACCACCAATGCAAATGTTTCTGCCGATTTAGTCCTCCGTCGCGGTAACGACATTAACACCAATGTAAATGCTTCTAATGTTATTGGCGGTAATATTAATATCAACACTGGAAATTTAGCTCTATTAGAAAACAGCAACATCACTGCTAATTCCACAGACGCACGCGGTGGTAAAATTAATATTCAAACCCAAGGTCTTTTTAACACTCAAGATAGCGCCATAACAGCTCGTGGAGCAACTCAAGCATTAAGCGGTACAGTTAATATTAACTCCACTCTCAACCCTAATAGCCTTTTAAAAGAAATACCAATTAATTTAGTTGACCCCAGCAGACAAATTGTATCTAGTTGTGTCCCCGGAACTGCTCAAAACAGTAATTCTTTTATCGTTACAGGTCGTGGGGGAATACCAGCCAACTCAACCGAAGTATTGCAAGACACCAGCACCATTGCAGCATGGGTAATATTCGACAAAAAGATAGTCAAGATTTGTGGACAACAGGGGAACAAGTAGTCAGTTCTGCTGTGTCCAGAGAGTTTATGATTAAATAAAGTTAGGTAACTCCTTGTAATGATGAAATAAGCTGAGGTTTTAAAGCAACGTGGTGGTGCGTATGCTGAATTTGCAGAACGAATAGAACAAAATATTCCAGTTTCAAATCCTGTTAGTGAAAATAATACCTCTCCTACGAGTACAGTATCTACACAGACGAAAGAAGACGACGAAATACCAATTAATATAGGTGATAGCACTGTACATATTCCAAATTATTACCCACCTAAGGAACCCGTAAAACCCACGAACAGAATACCCCATCAAGGAACATCCCATTTCGTCGGACGAGAAAACGAACTCGCACTTATTCACGAGGAATTCAACCAGAAAAATAACACAGTTGCAATTTTAGCTGTCACGGGAATGGGTGGTGTTGGTAAGACTGAGTTAGCTGTAAAATACGCAAGAGAGCATATTAATGATTATCCCGGAGGTGTTTGCTGGTTTAATCTTCGTTCTTCTAATATTGCGACAGAAATTATCAGTTTTGCTAAAAATAACCTGCAATTAGAAGTACCTCAAAAAGACTTCCAAGAACAACCTCTGACTTTACAACAAGTAGAATGGTGTTGGGTAAATTGGCAACCACCAGATGGGGTAGTATTAATAGTATTTGATGACGTTACTGATTTAGAAAATTTTGGTGAGTATTTACCGACAAATAACCGCTTCCGTGTCTTAATCACAACTAGATTGCGAGAAATTGACGATTAGGTAAAAATCATCCTCATACAAATATTGTTCGTCAAAATCTGGAAAACCTTCGCTCTCAAATCTAACTCCAACAAACTAACACTAACATCAAATTTATGAAATGCTATGACCAAAAAAATCTCATCACTTTTCCCCCTTGGCAAACACACCCTATGTACCCCACGATGCTAAAATCCAAATTTAAATATAGAGTTTCACTGCTCCACTCCACTACGTGAACCTAAATATAGGGATAATCATTATCTAAAAAACCTCAACACATTGTTATATAAGCCTCGCTAATTTAAATCAATTGACGATAACCAAAAGATATAACCATGAAATACCTGTAAATACTACAAAACGATAATGATTATTCCTATATTCACCGCAAACCCTTGTGAAAACTTGAATTTTACGAAGAAAAACCAGCTACAACCATCGAGGTACAATCATCAACCCAACATTTACCGAGTGCGATCGCTTATTCCAAACCTAAATATTTTGTCACTCTTGGCTAAAATCGATTATTTAGTTAACTGTTCAGTTCATTTGGTCGCGACTAATGAAGCAAACTACATCCCCAGCAAACCAAATCTTTGCCCCAATTAACTATATTTCATCGTTCGCTCAAAATTCTCATCATCGACAAGGTTTATACTTTTTTATATAAAAATACTTATGAACGTGGTATACATAAAATGCAGCAATATACATGAAAATTTTCAATATTGTATAAAATTTTTAAAATTTTAGCTTGTATGCCTTTTTATCAGAGACTAGCATGAACTACTCTTTAAAAAAACATTTTTATTTAAAATTTCTCACTTGCATTGCGGTCAGTAGCTTGATTCATAGCTATATTAACCCAGCAGTTGCTCAAATTACCCCGGATGCGACTTTACCTATTAATACTAATATCAGAGTAAATAATAATACTAGTATTCTAGAAGCCGGAACAAGGGTACAAGGTAATCTTTTTCACAGCTTGAGAGAATTTTCTGTAATTAATGGTAGCGAAGCATTCTTTAATAACCCCTTAGACATTCGTAATATCATAACAAGAGTCACAGGTCAATCAATTTCTAATATAGATGGCATAATCAGAGCCAATGGTTCTGCAAATTTATTTTTTATTAACCCGAATGGGATAATATTTGGTCAAAATGCAAGGTTAGATATAGGCGGTTCTTTTGTTGGGACTACTGCAAATTCATTACTATTTAACAATGGCTGGGAATATAGCGCAACAAACCCCAATGTACCACCGTTATTAACTGTAAACGTTCCCGTGGGATTACAGTTTGGTCGTAACCCAGGAGCGATAGAAGTGCGAGGTTCCGGTCACGAACTTGCTTACGATACTCAAAACGGAACAACAATTCAAGATAACGTTCCAGCACTGGGAGTACGGACTGGAAAAACTTTTGCTCTTGTGGGGGGTGATATTTTTATTAAAGGAGGTAATTTAAATGCAGAATCAGGAAAAATATTTCTCGGAAGTGTTATCTCTCCTGATTTCGTTGAAGTTAGAGTCAATGATAGTGATTTAGCCTTTAGATATTTAGGGTTAGAGAAATTTGGCAACATTGAACTATCTCAAAAAGCTTCTGTCGATGTTAGTGGAGAGAGAGGAGGTTCCATCCAAATACAAAGTCAAGGATTATCTATTAAAGATGATTCATCAGTTTTATCGATTACAACAGGTTCTCAACCAGGAAGAGATATTGTTGTTAATACAACCAAACTGGTAGAATTAATTGGAGAAAGCACCTTATTCACAGAATCTCAAGGTGCTGGTAGTTCGGGTAATATCATTATCAATACACAAAAATTAACAGCTACAAGTGGGAGTTTCATATCAACTTATACTAATTCTTCTGGTAATGCTGGACAAATTACAGTTACAGCCCCTCAAGCAATAGAGTTCTCAGAAACAGGAACAGAAGTAGCAATTTTTGTTCTGAGTGGTCTGTATACGGGGTCTAGTCCTTTCAGTTCCGGTTCAGCAGGAAATATAAACATCAAAACAGGACGTTTGAGTGTTAAAGTCGGTGGGGGAGTCCTTAGCCGAACCGACGGAGAAGGAAATGCGGGGGAAGTGACAATTAATGCCACTTCAGGGGTTGAAGTGATTTCTGTTGAAGACTTGTTCTTTTTGAGTGCTGTGGGCACGATTTCAGGAGGAAAAGGCAACGCAGGTAATTTAACAATTAATACCCCTTTGTTGCAAGTACTAAATAGAGGAAGCATTACTACTAGTACACAAGGTGCAGGTCGAGGTGGAGATTTGACTATCAACACGGGCGAGCTGATATTACGAGATCGAGGAACTATAACTGCTACTGCGGCAATTGGTGAGGGTGACGGTGGAAATATAACAGTTAATGCGACTTCAGGGGTTGAAATCAATGGTTCTGTTCCTGAAGGTGGTAGTGTTATCCCCTACAGTTTTTTGAGTACTTCTTCATTTTCATCAACAGGTAATGCAGGTAATGCAGGTAATTTAACAATTAATACCCCTTTATTGCGAGTGCTAAATGCAGCAGGTGTTAGTGTTCGGACATTTGGTGCAGGTCGAGGTGGAGATTTAACTATCAACACGGGCGAGCTGATAGTACGAGATGGAGGAATTATAAATGCTAGTACACTTGCTGAGGGACAGGGTGGAAATATAACAATCAATGCAATATCTTTGGTAGAATTAATTGGTGTGAATGCTATCAATAAATCTCCCAGTGGTTTGTTTGCTGGACAATATAAACCAGGTGAAGAAGCAAAAGGTAACGCAGGGAATGTAATAATTAACACTCCTTTGTTGCGAGTATTGAATGGAGCAGCTATTAATGCTGATACACTTGGTGCGGGTCGAGGTGGAGAATTGAAGATTACAACGGATCAATTGTTAGTCAGAAATGCGTCCATACGTGCGCTTAGTATCGGAACAGGAAGCGCAGGTAATTTAACTATAAATGCCAAAAACGCCATAAATTTAGACGATAATGCCTTACTCACCGCCAACACCCGCAGCAATGGACTTGACCAAGCAATAATTAACATTAACTCACCAGATTTAATCCTCCGTCGCGGTAGCAGAATTACCACCAACGCTACAGGTTCTGATGTTATTGGCGGTGATATCAATATCAAAGCTGGAAATTTAGCTCTACTAGAAAGGAGCAACATTACTGCCAATTCTACAGACGCGCGCGGTGGTAAAATTAATATTCAAGCCCAAGGTCTTTTCCAAAGTCCAGACAGCGCCATTACAGCTCGTGGACGAACTCAAGCATTAAGCGGGACTGTTAATATTAACACCACTCTCGACCCTAGTAGTGTTTTAAAGGAAATACCGATTAATTTAGTTGACCCGAGCGGACAAATTGCATCTAGTTGTGTCCCCGGAACTGCTCAAAATCGTAATTATTTTACTATTACAGGTCGTGGGGGAATACCAGCCAACTCAACCGAACTACTGCAGGATACTAGCACCATTGCAGCCTGGGTAACAAAAAAACCAAAACCGGAAAGTGAGCAACCATCAACAATTCCGTCATCACAACAGTCATCAGCGCAACCTAATCCTATCCCACAACCAATAGTAGAAGCCACCGATTGGTTAGTAGATAATCGCGGTCAAATTCATTTAGTCGCAATTAACAAAGCAAACCACATCCCCAGCAAACCAAATCTTTGCCCCAATTAATTTATGCTCAAAACGGTTAAAAAATATACTTATCAATATGGTCGTCCCTGCACCTGAAACCCCACCCCCAACCCCCTCCCCGTTTACGGGGAGGGGGCTACGATTAATAATAATCACTCTCGAAAATACAAAAACCAACTATTTCTTTTAATTTTTCGTAGCCCCCTCCCCGCTTGCGGGGAGGGGGTTGGGGGTGGGGTTTGCTTTACTGGGACTAGTGATACTTTTGGGTTTTATGTGCAACACGGTAAGCAATACTTAAAGCCAACTACCAACTAACACATACGAAGCCCAATAAAGAGGACGTCTAAAACGATTATCGCAACCCGATTGGGGATTTTTACAAAGCAATTCTAGTTGAGCAAGACGTAAAGCCTGTGCCGTACTTTTGTTATCAACTAAATTACGATAAAAGCTTTGAATAAATAGGGATGTAGAGACATCACCAATCTGCCATAAAGAAGCTAATGTACTTCTAGCTCCCGCACGTAGAGCAATCCCAGCTAACCCCAATGTAGCACGGTTGTCTCCTTTAGCCGTTTCGCAAGCACTCAGAACAAGTAGCTCGATAGGCTCTGTTCGTTGTTCTTCTCGACTTTTGAGTAAATTATTAAGTCGAGGGAGGTTAATGCGTCCATCTGCTGCTAAGATAAATGTTTCACTTGCTTTAGAGCTAAATTGTCCGTGAGTTGCTAAGTGAACTACTCGAAAAGGCTCGCGATTAATTGTTTGCTCTAAAGTTGTACTCTTGAATTTTTCATTATATAGCGTAGTTGTCGGTATGCCTAATTTCCCAATTGAAGCCAATTCTGATTTTACATAAGGAAGTGGTGCAAAATTTGTGTCTAATGGTGGATTTGATAGACCTCCTGCAAGAGTATTTAATGCTTGGCGTTTTAGAGGTTTGGGGGTAAATAGCTGCAAACCTGGACTAATAGCAATTGCATACTTTTGGACTAAATATTCTTTATTAATTTCATCATATAAAGCAGCGATTGGAATATTACCCAGCGAACCGTCTGGAATAAATACCAAATTTTCAACTTTACTATTTTTAAGCTCAGTTGTAACTGGTTGAATTAACCACTTATACAGTTGTGTAGAAGCAGACATAAATTGACGGTTATTATCCGGTTGGACTATATTATCTCGCATTTGTTGAATTATTTCTTCTATCTTTTCGCGTTTAACTATAGAAGTTTTGCGTATTAAAGGTTTCCCAGGAATTTTGAGGATGACTTCCAGTTGGTTACTCAGAATAATAGGGTAAAATATGGCGGTATTAGGATTTTCCTTGTCAACAAACTTATCAAGTAACACAAATTGATTACTTAAGCAAGCTTCTCGAAAATAATTATCTAGCTCCGCTAACTGTAGAGCTTCTATTCGCTGACGCACTTTGTCTAAATCGGGTTTTCCTACTCCTTGTTCTTGCAAAAGCAGTTCAACTGACTGTCTATAAATAGGCTCTACACTATCACGAAAATTAAACTGTGCTTCTCGGTTTACTCCCGCTAAATCTGTACGTAATGATTGAAGAGTTTGTACCGATTTATCGTAAGCTTTTACTGCATCTTCAATATTTCCCTGCGCTTTAGATAAGCGTCCTAATAACCATTCCCAACGGTAGGAAATATCACTAGCATCGATTTTTTGAGAAATTGTCCATGCTTTACGTGCTAAATCTTCTGCGACCTGTATTTGCTTATCCTGTTCATAAACTTCTGCTAAACTTCCAAGAGCGTCCGACTCAGCACGCTCGTCATTTATTGCCTTAGCTTGCTGTATAGCAGTTGCTAAAATTTCCGCAATATCTTTTTTGTCTATATATTTTTTGTCTGTATTAAAATTAGTAATCGTACGTGCAAAATTAATCCGAGCATAAATACCTGGGTTGTTTGCAGGTAAATTAGGTAAATCAGATTTAATAATGGGAATCAACTGTGTTACTTTAGTTGTTTTTTTAGTTTTTATCAGCAAACTAAGGTGATTTATTTGAGCTTGAATTTTTATAAGTGGATTTGCTGCAACTTTTGCCGCATTTTCATAATGAATAATTGCATCTTCGTTATTACCTATTAATCTAGTAGTATTAGCAAGAGATAATTCTGTTATGCTAATTTCTTGTGGAAGTTGTAAACGTTGAGCAATTTCCAAGCTTTTCTTTAAATTTTTCTGAGAATCCTCTAAATCACCCAACTGTTGTTGAACATTACCCAACGAACGCAAAGCAGCCGTTTTTATCAGCGAATCTGGTTGTTTTTCCAAATCTTGAGAAATGGACTTTAACATTTTGTTCGCACGCTGATTAAAACCAGAAAATCGTAGAGCTTGTGCTTGATTTATCCGACTGCGAGTAACTCCATTATTATCGCTTAACTGACGCCAAAAAAGCTCTGCACGTTTGGCTGTTTCTAAAGCTGCTTCTGCATTTCCTTGTGTTAATTGCTGTCCAGTCAAAATATCTAAAGACGGAGCTAAAATTTCTATTAATTCTAACTTTGGATTATTGACTTTTAGTTTGTAATTTGTATTATCCCATCCCAGTAATTTTAAACTAGTATTGATAGCATAGTCAGCTTGTTTCCATGAACCTAGTTTTTCAAGTACAAGCGAAAGATTTGTTAAAGCTTCTGCTTGTCCTAAATTATCCCCAGATTCTTGATAGATACGAATCGCTTGTTGTAACACCTTGACTGCATCAGTAAAGCGTCCTGCTTGAAACAATTGTTCTCCTTGTTGGAGTAACTGCTGTGGTGTTGCTAAGGTTGTAGTAGTTGAGTGTTGTAACTGTGATTGTATCGGTTGTTTAGCTAATGTGCTGGGGATGATTATCAGAAAAAAACCAAGAGTAAACAATGTTAAGTTGATTGCTGTAATCTTAACTATTTTTTCTACCGTCTTTTTATAAAAAAATCGTAGCATTTGACACCTTGATAGTAGTTTACACAAAAAATTATTCTTATTTCCAAGTAAATAATACAACAAGCCCACTAGCAACTAGAGCGTAAGTAGAAGGAACAAATGGTAACCATAAGCCTTGTATATATATACAAAACGCACAAATCCCGTAAAGAACTACAACATTAGCAAATATAACCACTGCTCGATATCGTTGAGGTGAACGCCAAATAATCAAGCCAGATGCTAATGAAAAAGCACATATCACAAGAAAATCACCCCAGGAAGGTAAAAACCAAAGAATTGGTCGATTATTTAAAACCGCATCTAAAATTTGATTAACTTTTTGTGCCTGTATAGTTACGCCATACACTTGATGATTATTTGACTGTGCAGCACTGTAAGGAGTTAACCAAGTATCGCCAAGATTGTTTTCTCTGGCTGTCACCCCAATAACAACTATCCTACCTTGAAAATCATCAGGGTCTACTTCATTATTTAATACATCTTCTATAGTTACACTTTCAACCTCATTACGATAATAATTAATAGGTATTTGAATACCATTCAAATTGTTTTGCTGTTGATAAACCCCACTACTACCAGGTTTTAATCCTTTAAATACTCTATCACCAAGTTGAATATAATCTGATTGAGGATTAATCTTTGTAATTTTATGATTAGTAAATAAATAGCGAATAGCTAATTGCAACGCAAACGAGTACTCAGTTTTACAAGGAGAAGCAGGTTCTTGATTCATCATCATAATGTGGCGTCGCACTATATTATCTATGTCTTGTACCGCATCAGTAAAACCTACTTGTCCTATATCTATTGATGCTGGAGGTTTGATACCTGAAGAGTTAATAGTAGTATCTTTACCTTTACAAATAGCAACAACATTCGGTTTATTCAATTCATCATCCAACTTAATTGGATTTGATTCATTAGGAAAATCAGGAATCTCTCGATAAATATCTATGCCAATAACCGAAGCTTTATACTTCTGTAATTTATGAAGTATTTTAGCTAATATACTATCCGAGACAGATTTTACTCCTCGAATATTACTCTCTGCATTTTTTCCTGAATTTATAATATATTCATCTGTGACTTTAACTAATAACACCCTTGAATTTGTTGTTTCCATTGATGGTAGCAGGTTCAGAATTTGGTCAAAAGCCTGTAGTTCGCTTCTCTCTAAAACACCTAAGTATCTTAACCCCGTGACTGATGTAGCTACTATTAATGTGCTAGCTAATATTTTCCATAGTTTTGCTGTTCGATTATTTTTAGCAGTTGCTTTTGCATTCGCACCACATAATTCTTTCCAAGTACTAGGAACATTTGTCGGATTTTGGTAAATAACAGGTAACCAACTAGCACAAGGAAAATTATTTTCTAACCCCTTAAGTTTCGAGCGTGCTTCTCTAACAGCCAAATAAAATGATTTACCACCTGCAAAAGCGAGTAAAAAGTTTTGCAAAAATTTTTGCGCTACCAAATCAGGCACCATTTCGCGCATGACAATTATTTGTGGTATATTCAAAGTAGCTAAGTTGCGTGCCAGACTAATTCCATCACAAGAATTAAAAATTGCCATTTTTAAACCACGTTTAATCGCTTCTCGTAAGGCTTCTTGAAGTTGAATAATAGTTAAACTTTCAGTTTGATTAATATAAAATTTTCCTATATCCCTATCTATATCACTACCACTATGACCAGCAAAAAACAAAATATCCCAACTTTTATTCCATAATTGTTCGTCAAAGTCTGCACGTGTAGGTTGAATCAGAAAAGTAGTTTGAGCATCTGTTAATTGTTCTAAAATATGTTGGTCTTGTTCTATATTTATATTAGAACTATTACCTAAAATTGCTAAAATCTTAGCCTTACCCGTAGAACATTTATCTTGTACTTTTACGGATGCATACTCATGATTACTTAAAGCCAACTCAGCTTTCGGATAATGCTCAAAAAAATTCCACAAATGCCAAGGGAAACCATGTAGTAAAAATGTATTTGTTTCAATCACAAGTCTGATTTCATCATCTTGGCTAAGTAAAGTTCGTAACTGTCGCTCAATATTTTGGAACGATTCGTACTTGAGCCAAGCATTAAGAGAAGATTGTATTTTTTGGCACACATCAGCAAAATCATTTGTTGAAACATTATTAACATCTTCTTGATATATTTTTATACGTTGATGGCTGCCGATACCTTGATAGACAGCTTTGTAAAGTAATTGCCATTTTTTATATAGTTTGCTTAATTCCGGTGCATCAGGCAAGCTTCCATTGATTTTATAAAATTGATTATTATTCCAAATCTGAGCTATAACAACAGGAAACCCTTGGTTTAAATCTCCCCCTAATAAGCTGATGACAACTAGCTTACTCATGTGCTTAACTACACCTTATATTAACGATTATCAAGTAAGTCAGTGCAAATTAATGATACTCGAAAGAGCGGAAGTCGTTAAAAATGTAACCTCAACTAAATTATAAAATTCTCTGTTATTTGATAATCATCAAAAGAAATTTGGATTTTAAAACTTTCCCCCACTTCCCCTGCAAACCGATTCAATTGAATGTAGTTATCATGTTCCCGTGCTTGTATTTCTTGAAGAACTTCTCCTGAGTCCAAAAGCAAAGCGAGCTTTATATTATTAGGTAAGTAAAAATTTCCATTGAAGGGATGTAACTGTACGCGAATGCAAATTTGTTGGTTCTCCTCCCAATTTAAACTTATTATCAAAATTACTGCTAAAGATGCTTCTGTTCCTAAGTATATCACTTTACCTCGTTTAACAGGTTCTAGCTCTATATCCAGAGAATCCCTAAAGTTAACAGCAATGTCGCCAATACTCGGACTAAAAAGCGTCTCTACACTTTGCCAAAAGTCATCATATATATCCTTTAACCAGTAATTAAGATTTATTATCTTTTGACTCGATAGTGGTTGTAACCTCTTTTGATATAATTGCCGACGCCATTGCTCATTTTCGAGTAAGGCTCCCCAAGTTGCAAATGACACTGATAGACTCGGAAAAATTACAGAATAATTACTTAATTGCTGCACTAAATTTTCTGCTTGAGTAGCTGATAGTTTGGGTAATGAAGGCACAGTAGCTCTAACTTCTTCTTCTTGACAAAATAGATAAGTAATCCAAAAAGCACTAAAATCTTTGATTAAGTATTGTTTATCTACACAATACTTTCTCTCTAATGAATCATAGTTACCTTTTGATTTCAGTTCAGCATGACTTATATAACCCCAAATGCGAACAAAATCCCCATTTTCTCCAACTTGTGCAGCTAAATAATAATCTCCCACCCAACTCGGAATATCTACCCATTCCTGAGGGACTTCTAACTCATTATCATCAATTGCTTCAGTGGGAATTAGTACAATTCTTCTACCAGGAATTTGAACACCCGTACCATTAACAAATTCCCAAGAAGCTAGCGTATCGGCGCAATTCTGCTCAAAATTTGCCTGTATAAAATCTTCATTATTAACCCAATCTAAAAAAGCATGAAGACAAATTTGATTTACGTAAGCACGCCAACGACTACTAGGAGTACTATAATATTGGCTTTTCTGCCATAGCAGCATCTGTACTTCAAGTGTTATTTCTAACAACCATTCTCTAGTATCCGCGAAAGTATATGTCATTTTTTACTCCCTTTAAAGTACTGTTTACCTTTAAAAATTCTGCCATTAGGGCGGATTATTCGTGCATTACTAGGATATTCGGTGTCTCCTGTTCTACCCTAAGGGAGCCATAGTGGATTACCAAATATTCTTCCAATGCAACGCTCATATCTTCTACTTGGGTCGATTTTACAGAATTATTCATGTTTAAATCCTGAAGCCATTTAACTAATGCAGCAAGCAAGTAGTTTCTACCTTTAACTAATCTACGAGACACCGTAGGTTGGCTTATCTGCAACTGCTGCATAATTTGCTGCTGTGTCAATCTCTCTTGATAATAAAGCTTCAGTACATCTTGATACTTAGTCTCTAAACTTTGTAGCGCATTTGACAGTACATCTGAAATTTGAGCTATTTGTTGTTTTCGGCTCTCGATATCCTCTTGAGCTATCATCTCAACCATGAATGAATCTGAAGATAGCTCAAGTATATTCAACTTATCTTCGGATTCGGAATCTTTTCTCAGAGTATTTAGGGACTTCACAGGTGGGAAAAAATACCTGCGTAAGCAAGTAGTTGATTGAGTTAACCAAAGCCTTATTTTTTCACTTGTACATTCCTCTGTATTAAAGTCCAACTGGATTAGTCTTTCCCGATTGTAGAGGTTAGCGATTACCAACCAAAATTCATTATTTGGCTCTGGTAGTTGTTTTGCTGTATATGGATGATGAACATATAATTCTTTAAAGCACATCCAAGCTAAACGATATTGAGCAACAACAGCCTGTGAAAACCCAGCTTCGCTCAGAGCTTCCGAAAAAGCCTTCACACTAACTCTACGCAACAACCGTCTATCAGTACAAGTATCCACCTCTTGACGTTGGCGTAAAATATCTCTCAGCCGACTTGAAGCAGCAACAATAGCATAATTTTTCAAGCCATAAGATTTTTCAGCTTTGAAATGCTTAATAATTATTTCCACTTCTGCATTGACTATTTGGAAGTAGTCACCTAACGCATACTGACAATTTTGGTATTTAGCAACTGTTTTTTGAGATACCAAATAAAAAGGTTCTTGTAAATATGCTAAAAGGTGTATTTTTGCCAAATCTGATAACTTTGTTTGCCAGTATTTATACCAGTAAAGCGCCCAAAAATCTTCGGAATCAGCAACTTCAGGATAGTTATTTAAGTAACTTTGAATACTTCTACGTAACTTGCTATCGGTTATCCATTTACTGAATTTGCCTGCTTCTAACAGAGCAAAGGTAGAAAACATTTCTGTAATATTTTTACGAAAAATCATTAGCAACCTATATTGGCGAAACCTGATAAATATTACTTATTGTACTGTACTTTTTAATACAAATTATATATGCCTAACAGTTAGAAGCAACAACACCTCAACAGAAGGCTGTTATTTATGCTGACAATGGAATTTGGTTTGATTCGATAAATACATTAGTTGCTCAAATCCTAATGACACATCTATCAAAGCCGATTGGCAAAGTTTATTGCTATCTGTCGGTTTAGAGAGTTTTCTATTTTCACTTTAACTGTTTGCTTAGGCTATTTTAATAAAATCTTTTTTGAAGATGGTTTTCTCAGTGATATTAATCACTAAATTTAAGGCTATTAATCACTGATTTACACTCAGTAATCTACGTAAATAACTAGGGATAAATCCAAAAATTAAGTATGAGCGGGAAGTGTAAATATTTTACAAGTATCCTATAAAACATTCTCTATACCTTATTTAGAATTTATTGCTATTAAAAATATTACTGGAGTAAAAGAGAAAAATGCCTAGAAAAACTGATATGACGGATTTAGTTATAGTTGTACCTGGGATAATGGGTAGTGTTCTACAAAAAGATGGTAAAAATTTGTGGACAGCCAGGAGGCAAGTAGTGAAGGGTGTTGTACCTTTTATGCCAGGTATATCATTTGATGCTTTAATGATGAATGGAGATGACTACGAACTTGATGACTTGGGTGATGGTATAGAAGCTACAGGGTTAAGTTCTTTACCAGATATAATTACTGGACTTATTAAAACGGGAACTTATAAAAATATTAAAACTAAATTAGCTGAGGTATTCAATATTGAGGAAGGTGATACAGATATTACACACGAAACACCTGCAAATTTTATTGAATTTCCTTATGATTGGCGAAGGGATATCCGTTCTGCAGCACGCAAACTTGATAAACTAATTAATCATAAACTGCAAGTATGGCGCGATTTTACGGGAAACAAGGAAGCTCAAGTTATTTTACTTGCTCATAGTATGGGTGGGCTAGTATCTCGTTACTATCTTGAAGCCCTTAATGGATATGATAAATGTTCTTTACTTGTTACATTTGGTACACCTCACTTGGGCTCCGTACAATCGTTAGATTTTTTATCTAACAAGATGATGATAGGACTACAAAACTTAACAAAGTTAGCTCGCTCCTTTACATCTACATATCAACTATTACCTAACTATCAAGTAATCAATAACCATTTTAAAGTAACAGACTTAGAGTTACCTAATATAGACCGTGAGCGTGCTAAAAAAGCACTTGAATTTTATCAAGAGATTGATAACGCAGTTGAAGCACATGAGAATGATGCTCAATATTTTAAGACGAAATACGATTTTATACCGATTGTTGGTAGGGGACAAAAAACTCTACAGTCAGCTAGTTTCTCTCAAGGAAAATTAATTTGCGACAAGAAAATTCTACCTCCAAGTGTTAATTCGTATCTAAATGATGGTGATGATACTGTTCCCTGTGTTTCGGCTGTTCCTCGTGAATGGGGTAGGAAGTTACCAATAAATATTGGGGAAACTCACGGTTGTCTCCAAGAAAATGAGGTTGTATTATCATTGATATTAAATCATTTAAAAGAAAGACAAACTACACGAGTTAGAGGACCAGAAGATTCATCTATTTTGACAGATGAAACTAGACCTTTTTTAAGTGTTCACTGTGCTGATTTTTTAAATCATAAATATTCTCTTTTATATGTAGAGATGATAAACTCCCAACGTCAGAGTTTATAAAGAGAGCAATACCGTTTGGGTTATCTTGATACCATTTCCATTCTTCTGACATATTTACCTTATTTTATTTAATATTAAATTCTTTAAAAAGATATTTATTTAATCGCAGATAATGACATTTATAATCATCATTTTGCGTAAGTTATTCTTGCGTAAGTTATTCTGCTTTAAGATAATAATGGATGGGAGTGGGAGAGTGTGCTGTGTTCTCAGTTAGCTCCTAACTTGCACATCCCAAAATCATTCTGAAACCCATAATCCATATATAAGAAAGGTCTATAATATACAACTACCTCTACGAATTTACACTGAATAATACTCGACTGACGTGGCTTGTTCCGGAAACAATAATAATTTTTACTGATTTGAGTAGATATTGAGATGATTGCCGAATTCTTGGTAAAATTTAGGTAAATACCTTATTTTAGTGTGAGCAAATGTAGGGATAATCATTATCATTTTGTAAAATCTATAGGCGTTTCAGAGTTATATTTTTTGATTATTGTCAATCAATTTAAAATAATAATGCTTATATATCAATAGATTTAGTAATTTATGATAACGATAATCCCTATATTTGTGTGGATTATTTGTAAGGGAGGGAATTTTAACGTCAACTGCGAAGGATACCACCCGATAAAATAAAAGGTTCGGGGGATGATTTTCTATTTCAACGGTTGCTCGCTACAACTAGCGAACACCGGAACAGTTAACTAAATAATCGTTTTTAACCAAGAGCGACAAAATATTTAGGTTTGGGATAAGCGATCGCACTCGGTAAATGTTGCTTGATGATTGTATATAATTCCCCGATAAACTAGAGTTCTTGAACTAGCATACAAATGTTAGACTATCTTGTATCCCCTAATTACAGTGAATTTAGATGCTCACAGCTAAATTCAAGATTCTCACATCCACAGATATAGAGACGCGATAAATCGCGGTCTCTACGGATTTTATTTATCGATTTTTTAAAAAGGCAGCTATGCTGGAGACAAAGGGCAGCTATTACACATCTAACTACATCTGATTTTTTCTACTTCTTCCACTGTCAATTCGAGTGTTTGAGCAACAATTTCCACGCTTAATCCCACAGCCAGCAAGCGAGTCACTGCATTTAATCTTATCTGTCGTTCAACCTCAGCGCGTTGTTGTTCGTTATCAGCACGTTGTTTTTCAGCCTCAGCGCGTTGTTTTTCAGCCTCAGCACGTTGTTGCTCGGTATCAGCGCGTAATTTTTCAGCCTCAGCACGTTTTTGTTCATCCTCAGCACGTTGTTGCTCGGTATCAGCGCGTAATTTTTCAGCCTCAGCACGTTTTTGTTCATCCTCAGCACGTTGTTGCTCGGTATCAGCACGTAGTTTTTCTGCATCTGCTCTCTGACGCTCTAGTTCAGCGCGTTCTTCAAGTTCAACTGATGTTAAAAATTTTCGACCATCGGGACGATATATTTCCAATGTCGAGCCTGTTAGTCTAAAAGTTATACCTAAACGAGGGCTTACCCAACCATTGATATTTTGGATTGTTGTTAAGTCTTTGTTTGACCGCAACCAGCCTTGCAAATCGTTTTTATACGGGTCATAAAAGTAGTATTCTTCCACTCCATTGTTATCATAAAACTCAAGTTTATTCTCCATTTCTTGGCGTGTATTACCAGGTGATAGTATTTCAAATACTACTTGTGGAGGTATATTTTCTTCTTCCCACTGCAAATAAGAACCCCTATCACCCTTTGGTCTACCAAATACGACCATCGCATCAGGAGCACATCTTTTTTGGTCACTTCCTTTAATTGGATACCATAATAAGTCCCCAGCGATAAATACATCTGGGTTTGCTGCGTACATGATTTCTAAATTTTCTTTTATGTATACAATCCAACGAAACTGTATCGTGTTATCCGCCATTGGCTTTCCATCACTCTCTGGATAGATGACAAAATCATCAGCGGTATGTTGTTGCGTAATTTGCCTTACCATATTGCAGCACCTCCAAGTATATTGAGGCTAATATCCCCAGTTTAGATGGTAGATGCGGCAGATTTCCACCGCATGGTAAAAAAATACTGTAATATCAAAATTACTAGTTACTGGTTGTGACACTATTGCCAGTGGTACAAATCTTAAAAGAATAGACCCTGCATTGACTCCACTTGTATCTACTATAGGACTTACGCATTGACAAAAAAAATAGTCTATGTATTCAAGCCGCACAGGTAGCTGATATCTTGCACCTTACCTATAAATAACTAATTAAAAATTTTGATTGTTTTAAAAATAATACGCATGGCAAAACGCTGTTTCTAGTCCTCTAAAGAGGACTTTAGCTTTTAGACAGGGAATTTATGATTCTGTTGGCGAATTAACGAGGGGTCAGAGTCGGGGTAGTAGCGGTAGTGGGGGTAGTAGGGGGAGATAAGTGGGGGAGTGGGTAAGAATAGTAATAAATTACACCCCATACTCCTTTTACTTCTCTTACTCTCCCCCGCTACCACCCCTACTTCCCCTACCTCCCCCACGCCCCCCACGAATTCGCCAACAGAATCATTTATTCCCTGGCAGTCGTGGAAAGGGGCAACCGTATCTAAACACATATAGTTATGATTATGACATTAAGTTTTAGAGATGCAAGATATCAGGTAGCGCTTAAATTTTCCAAGACATATTCACTTTGTAAAATTCAAGTTTTCACAAAGGTTTGCGGTGAACATAGGGATAATCATTATCGTCTTGTATTATTTATAGGTATTCTAGGGTTATATTTTTTGGTTATTGTCAATTGATTTAAATTAGTGAGTTTTATATAACAATTTTTTGTCTTACCAAATAAAAAGGTTCTTGTAAATATGCTAAAAGGTGTATTTTTGCCAAATCTGATAACTTTGTTTGCCAGTATTTATACTAGTAAAGCACCCAAAAATCTTCGGAATCAGCAACTTCAGGATAGTTATTTAAGTAACTTTGAATACTTCTACGTAACTTGGTATCGGTTATCCATTTACTGAATTTGCCTGCTTCTAACAGAGCAAAGGTAGAAAACATTTCTGTAATATTTTTACGAAAAATCATTAGCAACCTATATTGGCGAAACCTGATAAATATTACTTATTGTACTGTACTTTTTAATACAAATGATACATACTTTAATATATTATTCAATGTAAAGAATATTTGTGGAGTCCCAAGGTATGGAAAAATGGTTTCTATTGTTAGCTTATAGATAGGGAGCCTGTCGTTGTATGTAAAACTCCTCCTGATGAATGTATGATTACGTTCAGTGGTTGTAAAAACAAAATTAAGAAAATTATTACCAAGTTAGAGTAAGCAAAATTTATGAGACTAATATTTACAATTGCTTTAATTTTAACCAATACTATCCCCTATCCAATACAAGCGATAGCTCAAACTCAAAAGCTCACACAAACAAACAACAATACTTCACGACCAGCATTAAAACTTCCCAAGGGTTCCCCCACAATGGGTACAGTAACTGGACGCAGGCAAGGAATGGGGAGTAGGGATAATTGCCCAGCCGTTGCAACTCAACTAACTGCCTTAGTACCATCTTTACCAAAAAATGACGTAGGTGGGCTAACTATTTCCGAACGACCAACATTTTTGTTTTACGTTCCTTACACAAGTAATTTACCAAATGCAAATGCTCAATTCACTTTAAATGATAGTGCGGACAACAAAATTTATACAAGTCCGGTTGCACTTCCTAGTAAACCTAGTGTAGTAGCTGTTTCCCTCCCCGCACATGTTATTTTACAAGAAAATCAAACATATCACTGGTATTTTAAAGTTAATTGTAGCCAGCAACAAGCAGCAAATGTATCTATTTATGTAGAAGGTGGAATTCAGAGAATCAAGCTTAATACTATTATTTTGCAACAGTTAGAAGCAGCAAAACCTCAACAGAAGGCTGTTATTTATGCTGACAATGGAATTTGGTTTGATGCGATAAATACATTAGTACAATTAAGTCGCTCAAATCCTAATGACACATCTATTAAAGCCGATTGGCAAAGTTTATTGCTATCTGTCGGTTTAGAGAGTCTTAGTAGTTTTCCATTTTCATTTTAACTGTTTAGTTAGAGAGGCACGTTGGTAAGATTGTGTCTATTGCATGAAATATATTAAATGGCAATGATTATCTCTATAATTGCGTAAAAACTTCTGATGGTAAAGGTTACAGACAATTCATCAACCACAACGATAAATTTGTCAAAACCCACCCTGTTGACCCCCTACGCACGTATAATTACTACATTATGTTCTTTGTTTATTGTGGCGTTTCTCGTTTCTAAACGGTCAATAAAAGCAGGAGCATTTGAACATCTGTCAAAAATGCATAACAATCTATAGTCTGCTTCTATTCGCGCTAAATATGTTTCTAATCTATTTAATATTTATACTTAAAATAAAACGCTGTTTCTAGTCCTCTTCAGAAAAACTTCAGCCACACCTAACTAAAATTATTGCATGGCTAGGTGCTAATTGGCACGAATTACTAAATATGGTTGGTTTAACAATTTGACTACCTATTTATGGTTATGGAACATTCAAGGCAAGTAGTTGAAAAAAGACGAAGACAGTTTAACATCTGAATTCCAAAGCATTGGTTTTCAGGCTAACGGCAAGGCAATAGTACTTACCAAAGGAGTAACAAACAAAGAGGTGGATAATATTTACAAGTCAGACTTTTCGGAACGTACAACTAACTTGCTTTCTTTTTCCATAAGTTTACAGCGGTTATCAGCGGTTGTATTGTCCTCGGTACTGTAGAGGAAATGGAGAAGAAAGCTGCTGCCATTCTCGCTGGAGAAGAAGTTGAAGAAGATGGTGACACAACACGGGGTGTATTCATAACCGGACAGAAGTTTCGCTGGACTAATGGTATCGTACCTTATGAAATCGACCCCAATTTGCCAAATCAAAAACGAATCACAGATGCTATCACTCATTGGCAAGAAAAGACTAGCATCAGGTTCGTATGGCGAACAAGCAGCAATACAAGTCAGTATCCAAACTATATTTACTTTAAACCTGAAAATGGTTGCTGGTCTTATATTGGTATGCAAGGAGGAAGGCAAGAAATCGGTCTAGCTGAAGGTTGCAGTACTGGTTCTACTATCCACGAAATCGGTCACGCTTTGGGACTATGGCACGAACAAAGTCGAGAAGATAGGGATAGAAACATCC
Source organism: Scytonematopsis contorta HA4267-MV1 (assembly GCA_019359035.1). GTDB lineage: Bacteria > Cyanobacteriota > Cyanobacteriia > Cyanobacteriales > Nostocaceae > Scytonematopsis > Scytonematopsis contorta. The sequence continues at coordinate 26,634 of JAHHIC010000061.1, forward strand.
GCATTCATTGGGAAAATATCGAAGATAGGGAAAAGCCAAACAAAAAACTCCGTAATGCCTTTAAACGACATAAGGAGTTCTTTGATGCACAAGATTAAGTTGCTCTTCAAAGAGCACGACCGCAAAGCTTTTTTTATCGCTGCATCATTACCTTATTTCTAAACTCACCAACGGAGGGATTATTAGGGTCAATTTTAGCAGCTTCTTGATATGCCCAAATTGCATTTTCCCTTTCACCTAAACCCATTAGAGCTACAGCTAGTCCCATATAAGCATCAACATGACGACGATTTGTCTGAACTGCTTTTCGGTATGCTTCTTTCGCAGTAACATAATCGCCTAAATTAGAACTTACATATCCTAAAGCATATTGATAATCAGCGTTATTTGGGTTCAGTTGAATTGCTCGTCTAAAAGCTGTTAGCGCTGCTTGTAGATTACCTTGTTTGATATATACTATACCGATTCCAGAATGTATTGAAGCATTTTTCGGCTGTATAGTAGCAGCCTGTTGGTAGACATTAATTGCAGCATCATAATTACCTGTATCTAGCAGCCTATGACCTTCATCGAGTAGTTGTTTTAATTCTGAATTGTCTCTATTTTGTGCTGTTAGTACCTGAGCATGAGCTGGGGAAGAAAAGTTTATAGCGAGACTTCCAACTAAGAAAAAACTTAAAAAAAATGATGTTTGTTTGTACACGGCTAATTACCAGAAGTTGAGTCAAATAAAGGATTGTGAGGATGACAAAACAAGTCAATATAATAGAACCAGTTTGGAGGAGGAAATCCAAAGTTAATACAAATCCAGAGTAAATCCTAACCACGACAAAGCCATAGTGTCAACAGAGTTTTATAACAAATAAAGTCTGACGCGCTAAAAATCCAAAGAAACTGTACTTTTGGGTTTATTACAATAATGTAATGAGAGTTTATCTGAGCTGTCTCTACATAATCAATATGTATTGCAGATAACATGTAATCATGATGTTATCGACCTCATGATTTGATTGTGGTTCGTTACAAAAAGCTGATGCGGTGGTTTCAGAAAAGATTTATTAGAGATTAATTGAATATTTGAAGCAAGAAATGCAAGTTAGAGTGACCCTTTATCAGCAGAGAGTTTTTGCGGTTAAGGAAATGGGAAATATAAAATTCGTTTGTATTGGAATTATTTCTTCCTTTGCGTGAGGAGACGTTACATGTAACGTCTCTACATTATGGGTGTTCCGAGTTAGCACGTAAAGCGCGGAACATCCCAAATCTACAAAGACCTGTGCCGAATGCTAACCGCATTAGTAAAAGGGTAGGTACTTCCCGCAAAGATTTAATAAAACCAGATATACCGAAACGCACTAGTCCTTCAGGTCGAATTATTCCTTGCCAAATGGAGTCTAGCCAAGAAGGAAGTGTTTGTTCCGTCCAGTTTGCTGTTATGACTTTTCCCTCGGCTAATCCCGTTGCTTCTAAAAGCTCAGAAAAACCTTCAATGCTGGAAAAAGCGGGATGAGACCACTGGTCTAGTAGTTGCTGCATTACTGGTTTTTCCCAAAAATTGAGAGGATTTTGGCGGTCGTCCCTTTGATTCCAATCAGCTACAACCAAAACTCCACCTGGCTTTAGCACCCTCAGTAACTCTCTGGCAAAAATGGCTTTATCTGGCATGTGTGGTCCGGCTTCTATTGACCAAACTACATCAAAACTAGCATCAGGGAAAGAAAGTGCCATCGCATCATCTACAAGAAATTGCACATCAAGTTCTTTAGGGGTTAACTCTTGGGCACGTTGCACTTGTTGGGGGCTAATGGTAACACCTGTAACTGCAAACCCGTAGTCTTTTCCCAAAATGCGGCTGCTACCACCAATTCCACAGCCAACATCTAAGACGGTAGTACCTGGGGGTAATTTGTCTAAACCACCCCAACGTACCATTTCATGCACAAAGTCGGATTTCGCAAGCAAAAAATCCTTTCGTTGTGGTGGCGAGCCGTAATGACCTAAGTGGATGTGTTCGCCCCAATAAAATTCTAAAATACCGTCCTCAGTCCATTCGTCATAGGAATTGGCTACGGAGTTAGATGATTGGTAACGGCGAGCAGTAATTAAATATAACGCTAGCAAGAGTATCAGTAGTGTAAGGATGATTCCCAGTGCAGGAAAAAACAAACTCATTGAGATAAAGCCTTAATATTTTTTAACAATTTTATCTCATTTCTATACTGCAAAAACAAACACCCGGCGATTGAAATCGCGGCTACACAAGGAAAACCCACCTCCGTGGGTTAATAAATCGTAGCGGTAAACCTACTTTATGATAAAATTAAGGCTTGCAGATGCATTTAAATCATTTATGTATGGCTTCTAAATAAAAATAAACATTCAAAAAAAGGGAGCAGAGAAAGGGTATGGACAGAACAATTACTCTTGAAGGCGCAATGGAAGTAGTTAAACAGCTTTCATTAATAGATAAAGTACGTTTAATTGAGCAAGTTGCACCACAAATAGAGCGTGAATTGGCCGCTTCTTCACCAAAACCACGAGAGTCATTGCGAGGATTGTGGAAAGGCAGTAATGTTAGCGAATTAGACATAGCTAAAATGCGTCAAGAAGTTTGGAGTAATTTTCCACGTGAGGATTTTTAATGTCAGATTTGGTAACAGATACCCATGCTCTTATTTGGTATTTGGAGGACAGCCCAAGGCTAAGTCCTAGAGCAAATCAAGCATTTGATAAATGTGATGCAGGAGAGATTATAATTTATATCCCAACTATTTGCCTAGTAGAAATTGTTTACTTGCAGGAAAGAGGACGTATTTCAGCAAATATGAAATCTCAATTAGATACAGCATTAGCTGTTAAAACTAGTGGATTGGCTTGAGTTAATTTAACTGCTGGAGTTGTTGATGAATTAGCTACAATCCCACGCGATACTGTCCCAGATATGCCTGATAGGATAATTACTGCTACGGCAAAACATATGGGTTTACCACTAATTAGTAGGGACGCTAAAATAATTTCGTCTGGAATCAATATTCTTTGGTAAAGTTAGCACATAATATAGAATATAGAGACCGTAAATTTACGGTCTCTAGGTTTGCATATTCGTTTGGAAACGAGTTTTAATCTGTAAGTCGTTTAAAATCCTGTTCCAACAAATCTTCCTCGGTTGAGTAGACCGAATCTTTTTCGTCGATAATTTTTTCTGTGGCAAACTCACGAGCGAAGGTAATTTTCTTTTGCAAAGAGATATCAGGGTTAGCTGTTAGCTCTGCTCGTTGCTGACGGGTACGGTTGCGCTCAGTAATTTTGCTATTACGTTGCTTAATCCAGAAGTAACGTATTAATGGTACACCCAAAAATCCTATACCGTAAGCCAATAAAACCCAGTAAATACTTTGGACAAAAGCTACTAAACCTCCTAACTGAGCGGCTACACTACCGTCTCGCAATAAACCTCCTAAGACAATAGCACCAACAATATTGGCTGCTCCCAATCCTGCACTCAGCATATTTTGTCCTTCGGAGGCTGCACTAAAGGTATAACGCAGTTCCTGTAGGTATCCTGAGAGCGATTGACGAAGTTGTTGTCCTGCTGTTACCTGCAATTCTGGGAAGGTGTATACAATTTCTCCATCTCCACTGACTTTTGGTTGTCCGTTAAATTTGGTTAATACGGGCAACATATAGTCCTCATATTCTTGCTGATATGTTTCGCCTATGTCGTCAAGATATGGAGTAATTTGTTGTGCGACTACGGCGTTTCCGTTATTTCTAATTACGGCTGCAATTTGTTGCCAACGGCGTTCTTCTAATTTAGCATTGGGGTTACCGTCGCCAAACAAAAAGGAAAATACTGCTTCAAAAAAGTTTAAGTTTCCTTTTTCTCTGCGCTTTTCTCTTCGTTGATGCTCGTAGGACCCACCATAAGGGGAGCCATAGTTAGGGCTAAGATACCAAAATAAGTCGGGGAAAAAGAAAAAGTTAAAACCCCCAGAATTATCATTTCTGTCGTCCCGGTCAGAGTTGGCTGCAATCATTATGGCGATAATAGCAGCATAAATCAGGAGGATGGAAGATATTAAATAAATTCCGAATGAAATTCTAATTATGTAAAATAAAACACCCCAAACTTTTTGCCAAGTTTCTTGTAACTTTAACTTTAAATATTTTTGACGTAATATATCACGAAAATTTTTGGGGAAAAGGTAAACAATATCACCAGATTCCGCTACCTGCATGTGTCCACCAGCATCGGTCGCAAGGACTAGTAGCCCTTGGTTGGCTAGATTAATGTTTAATCCTGCTTGGCTTGCCACATCCCCAACGGTTACGCGGTAGTCCAACTGTTCTACTGCTTTGATAATGGCTGGATTGGGAGCCATCTTTTGGCCTCCTGTTGAAAATTATGTCTATCTACTCCTAGTATTACAAATCTTTCTGGGGGAGTGGGGAGTGGGGAGTGGGGAGTGGGGAAGATGAAGAAATAAATTAATCCATGATTTAATTAATTTAACTTTGTATCCCCATATGGCAACCCATCTGATACTTTTAATCTAGACAAATTTTGACATCTTAGACATCTTGGCTATCCTAGATATAACAACATCCAACGAATTGAATGCAGGTGTATCCAACAACGCCTTAAAGCAAGCTTCAAGGCTCTTAGTTTTTTGTTTTTACGACATCGGGCATCCAGTGACAACTCGCCGTGGCATATGTTTGTATCCCGTGCAAGCAATTCATAACTTTCGTAGTTAAAGTCTGCTTGTGTCTAAGACGGAGCAATGCTTCACATCTTTATTGATTGTCGCACAAATGTATGGAAAAGTTCCAGAATGTTCCTAAAAAGACGCTCCTAGTAAATACTCCCTAATTTCCCCCACTCCCCACTCCCAACTCCCCACTCCCCATTAATCAGTTCGTGGTAGAATTAAAATTCCCGGCAATTATTTAAGTGCGGTTTTTCCAGATATGGTTCGGTATACTCTCGCCCAAAGCCCAGATATTATTATTAATGTTCCAGGGAAAGATTCACCCAAGGCTCGTGATAAGGCAATGGATGAACTAATGGAACTGATGGATGCAGGTAAATTACCTACGGAACTGGAAGAAGGTTTTAGTCCGCAGCAATTAATTGAGGTGAAAGAGCAGCCAATGGATGTGAGCGGTGAGGATGCGGTTTCGGAAGCGATTCAAGTTCTCAGTAATCTGGCTTCGCTTAAATTAAAAGTTCAGGAGTCACGCTCGGAAGCGCTGGAAGTTAGAAAGATGGTTGATATCCTTTTTTCTGACCAGTTTGTACAAGAGGAAGAAGTTACCCGTCTCAAGGATGGCTTTAAGGTTCTGAAAAATTTCGCTCAGGCTAATTTACGCTATCAAGATGCACGGTCTAAGGCTGAAAATGCTCGCGAGGTTTTGGATAAGGCTCTTAAGTCTCCAGATAAATAAGTTGGATGTTGAGGGTTGATAGTTGACAGAATTAATTGGTTTTTTCTGGGTTTATTCGGTAGGTACAAGATGTGAGCTAAGCACGTATAATTACTACGTTACGTCCTTTTTTGGTTGTGGCGTTTCTGGTTTGTAAACGGTCAATAAAGGCAGGTGCATTTGAACGTCTGTCGAAAATGCATAACCATCCATAGTCTGCTTTTATTCGTGCTAAATATGTTTCTAGTTGGTCTAACCCTTTTTCTTCTGGGTCTTTTGTTTTATCTCGCCAAGTTTTTACTTCAATACCTAATGTGACTTTTTTATATTTTAAGCATAAGTCCATACGACCGTTTCCAATCGCGTATTCCCGCTCCAATGTTCCTCCTCCATTAACGACGCGATGTAAAAATGACATTAATACTATATGGGGTGCGATTTCTTGATATGATGTAGTACTAAGCAGTGGTTCTCCATGCTGACGCCAAAAGTCCATAAAAGCGTTTTGTAAAGCATCAATGTCTAATTCACCATCTTTATTTAACCAGGTAGGAGTAATGCTAGGCAAGCTGTCAGAAGCACCTTGAGTTAAAACACGGGGAATAACTTCTCGATAAATAGGGTTTGCAATTACTAATCCACCATTTGGTTCTCGACGTAATAACCCCAAATCAACTAAATACTGTCGGTCATCATCAGGTGTATTACCTAATGTATCTCCAGCTAACATTGGTTCCATTATTGCTTTGATTCTTGTTTCAGTAAGTCTATCTGCAAGAGAATCAAGGTGAGTATCTTTACGCACAATTAGTATTTCTTTAGCTTGATTTATATGTTCTGCTGTAATAGTTATTTGTGTATCGGTTACTAATTCTTCTACAATTTCTTTGGCTAAAGCGTTTATTAACCAAGGTTGTCCCAGAGTTAAATTAAAAGCAGTTTGGGCAGCTTCATTCGTAAAAACTTGTCCTGTATCTTTTGTATGCTCTTGATATAATTCAACAACTTCTTTCTCATTAAAATATCTCATTGTTAGCGAGCGGTCTTTAATATTGAAAGGACTTGCTGTGTTTAACCTCTCTTTGCCACCGGAAGCGACTTTATAATCTCTTACGTCTCGCATACCAACTAATCCTACAGATGAAGGAAAGTTTTTTGGACGCTCAGAATAACCATCACGCAACTGCCGCAAAACAGAAATTAATACTTGGTTTTCTAATGAGTCTATTTCATCAATAAATAATACTAACGGTCGCGGACAATGTTGTGCCCAAAGACTAAGATTAGCTTGAATTCTCTGTCCGGGTGGCCCCTCTACCCAATCAGGGGGTTGTAGTTCGGACGGTAACCTATTTGTTATTTTACGACGCCATGTTGCCAAAATCGCAGATTCGGCACTTCCAATATCATCTTTAAAAGCATTTCCCAATTCTACTGATAAAGTAACAGCACAGTACTCTCCCATGCTAGTTATCTGTTCAGCTAAAGCTAGCATGGCTGTAGTTTTACCCGTTTGACGTGGTGCGTGAATTACAAAATAACTTTCTTGTCGAATTAACCGCGTTAAGTTAGGCAACCGAACAGTAGCCGATAACATGTAGTGCTTTTCAGGTATGCACGGGCCTGATATGTTGAACCAACGAGGCATAACAATAGAGCCTAAATTTACTGTAACACTGCCCAGTCTAACGCATATGGGCAAGTATACTGCGAACGGCTTAAATATAGAACCCCATAGATTTACACCGGGCGATTGAAATCGCGGCTACACAAGGAAAACCCGCCTATGCGGGTTGAAAAGCTTAAAAATCGTCTGCATAAGTTTGAACAACCGCTTAATAGAACAACATATAGTTTTTCGACATAAGGTTGGCAATTTATACTATTTAAACCCACCTCCGTGGGTTTTCCTTGTGTAGCCGCGATTTTAATCGCCGGGTCTCTTTAATCGCCGGGTCGCTTTTTGTTGACATATTTCTGAGAAGTTTTCTAGGCACGTATAACTACAACAGAGCGTTCTTTTTTAGTTATTGCTGTTTTAGTTTTCAGACGCTCTATAAAAGGTGGAGCATTTTTGCGTCGGTCAAAAACAAACAGCCAACCGTAATCTGCTTTTATTCTTTCCAAGTAACCATCTAGCTGGTCTAAACCTTCTTCTTCTGGGTCTTTGACTTTATCTCTCCAAACTTTGATTTCAATTCCTAAAGTTACTTTTTTATATTTTAAACACAAATCCATGCGACCGCTGCCAATTGCATATTCTCGCTCTAATGTACCATCCCCATTTACTACTCGGTGTAAAAATGACATTAACACAATATGGGGTGCAATTTCATGATATGATGTAGCACTTAGTAAAGGCTCTCCATGTTGACGCCAAAAAGTAATAAATGCCTCCAGTAAAATATCAACATCTAGCTCACCTTTGACCGTTAACCAAGTAGGTGAAATTTGTGGCAAACTTGCCATTGGAGTTACTGTTAATATTCTTGGTAAAACTTCACGATAAATTGGATTAGCAATTACTAGTCCTCCTTGTGGTTCCATTTTGCACAAACCCAAATCCAAAACAAATTGAATATCATCATTGGGTACATTACCAAGGGATGTGCCTGCTAGCATTGGTTCAATAATTACTTTTATTCTTGATTCGGTAAGCCTGTCTGCAAGAGAATCAAGGTGAGTATCTTTACGCGCAATTAGTATTTCTTTTGCTTGATTAATATGTTCTACTGTAATCGCTACAGATGCATCTGTTACCAATTCTTCAACAATTTCTTTTGCTAAAGCATTTACTAACCAAGGTTGTCCTTGAGTTAAATCATAAGCCGTTTGTGATGCTTCTTTTGTAAAAATTTGTCCTGTATCATCTGTATGCTGCTGGTATAATTGTGCGACCTCTACAGCATTAAAATCTCTCATTGTTAAAGAGCGGTCTTTTATATTAAAAGGACTGGCTGTATTTAAGCGGCCAGTCCCTCCGGAAGCAACTTTATAATCTCGCACATCTCGTAAACCTATTAACCCAAGACTGATGGGAAAATTTGTGGGACGACCACGATAACCATCACGCAATTGTCGTAAAATAGAGATTAGTGTTTCGTCTCTTAAAGAGTCAATTTCGTCAATAAATAATACTAATGGTCGTTTTGATGCTTGTGCCCAAGCTTGCAAAGCTCCTTGGATTCTTCTTCCTGGTTGTGCGGTATCCCAGTTATTGGGAGGGTGTAAATCGGATGGTAAATCAAATTTTGCACTAGCTTGCCATGAATCAAGAATAGTTGTTTCTGCCAAGAAAGGGTCATAGCTAAAAGGCGCACCTAGTTCCACCGATACCAACGCTGCTGTATAATTTCCGCTTTCGGTTAGCTGTTTAGCCAACGCTAGCATTGCTGTTGTTTTACCCGTTTGACGTGGTGCATGAATTACAAAATAGCTTTCTTGTTGAATTAACCGCGTTAAACTAGGCAACCGAACAGTAGCCGATAACATGTAGTGCTTTTCAGGTTTACACGGGCCTGATATGTTGAACCAACGAGGCATAACAATGGGGCCTAAATTTGCTGTAACACTGCCCAGTCTAGCGTATATGGGCAAGTAATAATGCCTATCTGCCGTAAATTAAACTCATGAATCCAAAAAGCTTTTTCCAGCTTTACATGGCGGAGAAACCCAGGTTCGCGACCATTAGCTAAAATATTGACAACAGCCTAGGCTGGCTCCCCTAGGCACGTATAATTACTACGTTACGTCTCCTTTTTTGGTTGTGGCGTTTTTGGTTTGTAAACGGTCAGTAAAGGCAGGTGCATTTGAACTTCTGTCGAAAATGCATAGCCATCCATAGTCTGCTTTTATTCGTGCTAAATATGTTTCTAGTTGGTCTTCTTCTGGCGATAAATCTGGGGCATTAAATAAATTTATAAACGGTTCGCCATGCTTAAAAGCCCAACCGTTACCCCTACGCTGAATTACTTGATAGTAAACAGGGCAAACAACAGATGTGTTAGAATTTGTCATAATTAAAAATATCATATTTTAAGGAAGATAGCCCATAGGTGCTAACTAGGGACTATCGGTTTTAATTACTTGTCATCATTTTCTCGTGAGGAATTTAGACTAGGACTCTGGCAGGATATGATTAAAGATAAAGCTTGGAGTAATTCTCATGAATGCTTACAAAAAATATATCACCGTAGAAGACCCAAATCATCTAGTTTTGTCTGGTTTACCTTTTAAAGCTGGACAACGAGTGGAAATAATTATTTTGTCAGACGATAATCCGAGAGATGAAATTAGTCAAAAACTTAAAGATTTATTTGATAAAACACAAGCTCTTCCGGAGGTACAAGATATTACAGAAGAAGAAATTGCAGCAGAAATTGAGGCTTACCGTCGCGGCGAATGAAAGTTATTATTGATACAAACATATTGGCTTCTGCTATTCTTAGAGGTAGAGAACCAAGGGCAGCTATTCAATTTATTGTCAGTAGTCCAGATTTTGAGTGGATTGTTTCAGCAGAAATTATAGCGGAATATAAAGAAGTTTTAAGCCGTAAAAAATTTAAGTTGACCGAAGAAGTTAAAGCAGAATGGTTTGAAATTATCGATACATTTCCTACTCTTATTGATGTGAATGTGGAAATCGATTTTCCTAGAGATAGGAAGGACGCTAAATTTTTGGCTTGTGCGGTAGCTGCGGAGGCTGATTTTTTGATTACTGGAGATTCGGATTTTACGGAAGCTCAAAGTTTGGTGAATACAACTATTATTTCTGTGTCTTTGTTTAAAAGTCTTGTTGGTGATTTTTCCTGACCTATAGGGAGTTAGAATTAGGCTAATTAAGATGCCTCCTTTGTTAGAAAGCATCCTAAATTTAATATCAATTATTTTTTTCTTGACCCTCTTTGTGTAGGGCTGGCTAATTATTTTTTTACAGAAGATTTGCGCTGAGAAATATTTCTCTCGTTTTCTACATTATCGTTAACCCTTTCCGCAGTCATATGCTGCCTATAATGCTGCTGATAGTAGCTATAAGAAGCTGGTGCATAATCTTTTGACTTGTTAGCGACGACACCTAAAACGGGAGTACCTGCTACTTGTAATTCCTCTAATGCTTGTTGGAACTCAGTACGCTTCAGCTTTCCTAATCCAGCGACTATTACCATGCCATTGGTGTTTGCAGCTAGTAAGTTAGCATCAGCAAATCCTAAGTGAGGTGGAGCGTCATAAATGACTAAATCGTAAGAAGCTTGTAGGTCGCTCATTAAATCCTGCATTTTATAAGAAGCTAGCAAGCGTACGGAGTCTGGAGGGACAGGTCCAGCCGTCATTACATAGAGGCTATCCTCTTGGGGAGAGCGTTCTATTACGTTTTGCCAATCGAGGTCTTGAGAAATAACATCAGTTAATCCTTGGATATTCATTAATCCCAGACGTTTGTGTAGGGTAGGAAAACGGAGATTCGCGTCCACGAGCAATACTTTTTGTCCCATTGCTGCTGCTGCAAGTGCAAGTTGTATGGCGACAGTAGACTTTCCGTCACCTTGTCCTGGCGAACTTATTACTAAAGAGCGAATAGGAGTATCTGAACCGAGCAAAAGAATATTGGTATAAAAGGAACGAAATACTTCAAAGAACAAAGGCAGAGCTTTTCCTGGAGATTGTTTTGACTTAACAGTAAGCTCTTTACTAAAGGGCACAACTCCCAATAATGGCAACCCTGTAGCTTCTTTGATGTCTTTTGTGCTGTAGATAACATTACTAAGTTTATCAACAAGCAAAGCTGCGCCAGTTCCCAGCAGCATTCCTAAAGCTATACCTAATATTAAGTTTTGCTTCGCACTTGCTGACAAGCCTTCCACAGTGAAAGCTTCTGCTTTAATTTCTGTGGGGTTGAGTAATTTCCAAGGTTGCTGCTTTTGCGACAATTCAATCTGCAAAGCTTGTCGTTTAACTAGAAATTGAGTTAGGTTATCGTTAGCAATTTTTAATTGTTGTTGAATTCTGTCGTAATCGCGGCTATCAGTTGCTAATTCTTGTAATTGTCGATTGAGAAACTTGATTTTATCTCCCAGAGAAGTATCCTTTGCTTGTAATTCTCGGATACGACTTTGGAAATCCCTTAAAACCCGCTGTTCTTCTGCTTGCAGTATTGGCAGTAAGTTATCTTTCCTTTCCCACAAAGTTATCATTGTTGGCTCGTCATCCCTAAATATCGCTGACCTTTTTTTAATCTCAATGTCAGCTTCTTGGATTTGGTCAAGTATTTTTTGGTAACGAGCATTTTCTGTCAGCACAGAATTTCCTGCTCGCTCAGAAGGCTGCTGCGCTAACTCGACTTGCAATTGCTGGTAGCGAGATACCATTTGTTCTAGTTGCACGCGGGTATCTAAATTTTGTTGCGTTAGAGTTGCAATTTGTGTAGAAACTTCCTGAGCTTTTTGTTGTGGGTCAACTAAGCGGTTTGTTTGGCGAAAAATTCGTAGTTGCTCTTGCCAAGCTTCAACTTTTTCTTGGAGTCCTCCTTTTTCGTTAATACGTGCTTGCACAAATTTAATTGCCTGTTTAACGTCTACTTGACGTTCTTCCAAACTATAATTCAGATAAGTATTAGCAAGTGCTTTTAAGACATCACGCACTTGCTTCTGCTCTAAAGATGTGTATTGGATTTTTAGTATTGTTGATTTCTTGCTGGCCGTACCAATCGCTAAATTTTTAGTAAGCGTCTCATAATCCAATTCTGGGTATTTAGCTTGGAGCGATTCCACAACAGGATTCAGCACCTTCGGGCTTTGTAAGACTCGAATTGTAGTCTCCATTTCTTGGGTTGATTCTGGAGATGCTACTTGTTCATTACTACTAAGACTTTGAGGAACATTCGCTACAACCTGGTTCTCAGCAGTGACTGGCTTTGTTAAAATCTCCAGTGAGCCAGTATACACGTAAGGGTCTTGCTCTGCTTTTAAAACTGTCCCTGTTGCTACTAAACTGGTTACTCCAGCAATTAACAATCCTCGACGACGCAAAGCTGCTCCAACTTGACCTACATTTAATCCACCCTCATCGGTTTCATTTAACTGAATCGAATTGGCGGGTGGTAAAGGTTGAAAATATTTATCTGACTTAACCATAGTATTTGTAAACTGAATGACTGTTATCCAAGATGCTGTTCGGTACTTTGACGGTATTTAAATTTATGTTTTATAACGTAGTTAGATTCACTGAACGTACTCAATCGGCAGCACACCTGAATAAATTCTTAAAGGTTTTTACTGATTACATTTACTTACTAATCAGCTAATCTATACATGCTTATAAAAGTATGTTACGGATAAATTGCCCTGACTAATGTCTTTCAAGTATTTTTTTACTTAAGGAGATGCTTCGTTTGTATACAGCTAGAGTAGCATTAAATAAAAGTATACTGAAAAAGTTTTATACTTTTTATGAAGTATGTGAAGATTTGATTTAGAGAAGTCATACAGCTAGGCTAAGAACTAATAAGTTTTGTTTGAGCAAACAAGTGGCTATCCAAGCTATCCTTGGATAACAGCTATGAATACAAATTTTGGGTGATAAGAGTATAACGTAATACTCACTATCTGTATTCATATTACAGGTAAATCTACGGTTGCTCCGGAAAAGAGTTGAGCAGTGTATGTTCTTTGCGGCTCCTAGAAATTTATATCGAATTTCTACGGTAGTATCAGACGGTAGCAGCTTATTTAATTAGAAGTAATCGTTGCATCCAGCTTTTAAGCGATTTGGGACGTAATGGCTTTGCTTGCTCAAGTTGCGTTCTCGTATGATTTAATTTTTGGCTCTGATGCTCTTGATACTGGATACCGATAATTGCAGCGACATATAGCATATATCCAGGTTCTTCCATTTGAGAAAAAACCAGACCAAAAAGAAAAATGCAAACGACTAAGTATTTAGAAATATCATCAACACAAAGCTTGCGCCAAACTATAGACCAAATATATGTAAATGATACTAAACCAACAAATCCTAAATCTCCCCAAATTGCAGCCCAACCAAACATAGGAGAAAACATGCTTGACTGGTCACCTAGCCAGCTAACTCGCACTGCATCCCAAATCGCATTACTTGCTGGGTGTATACTCGCACCTAATGGGACTAATAGTTCATTGTATTCTCTAAGCATCCAGCCACCCAAACGTCCAATAGTATGACCTGGACCAAGACCAAATAATGGATTCAAAAATGATTGGTAATATGTTGGAACAATACGAAATACTGAAGTTTTTAGTAAGGTTGCTTCGCCATTAGGTCCGTATATTTCTGGTCTAATCCAGATATTGAAAGCTCTGAATTCTGGTAAATTTTGTGTTGCCCAATAAAATGCAACACCTACAACCACAGCAGGTATAAAATATTGTAAAAATTTACCAATATTTTGAACTTTACTTAGCAACAAAACTATCCATGCTAAACCAAGTACCAAGATTACTTGCTTGGCATCAGCCATATTCATGTGCCAAAATGTAACTAAAAATACAACTAAGCGAATCCAAAATGGGACTGTTTTAGCAACCAATAAATAGAACAGGCCAAATGTTAATGCAACGGAAGCTCCTACAACGTGTCCCGCTCCTTGTCCAATAAAAACACCTTTGATATTGTCTGCTCCCGCAGCCCCAAGTGTTTGCAAACGGAGAACATAGAACTGGAAATAAGCGAAAAAACTATTGATAATACCAGCTATTATTATATGCGCTCGAAAATTTCGTAATTTTTCGGGAGACAACCCAATGCTGATAATTGTCAGTAATAGTAAAAAATGTTCACAAAAAAGTATAAAATCAAAAAAGATATTGATTATACCTGCTTTGTTAATATAGCCGCTAGCAACAACGACTGTGAAAAAGAGAAATAGAGCAAATATTAATTCTTTAGCAACTAAAATTTGTCTGCGGTCTTTAAGACGAGTTTTGGTTAAAGTCAAAACACAAGCAAAAGGAACTAATATAAGGTGTAAAAAATTGAGAATGTCTGGAATTCCAACAGCTGTAACAACACGGGGATAGAAGGCTGTGTAAAAACTAAATAACAACAGCGAAGAAAGGAGTATATAACCTTTGCGTTTCTGTGGAAGTATAATTCGTGTGTTCATTACCCTTATTCCCTAGACTATAGTTCCTTTGTGTACTAAAGAATAAATATCCATTAACCTACGATAATTTTCTGCTGCAGTATATTTAGCTTCATATTCAGCCCTCGCAGCAAAACGCATTTGCTGCCACTTTTCGGGATACTGCAATACCCATTCCACTTGTTGCAGTAATGATGTTGAATCACCTGGCTCAAAGTGTAGCCCAGTTCGACCATGTTCTACTAATTCGGCGATCGCGCCAATATTTGCTGCAATTACGGGTGTACCTTTGGCGAACGCTTCCACTGCTACCCGTCCAAAGGTTTCATACCATTTAGAGGGGAAAATCAGTAACTTTGCTTCTCCCATCAAAGCATGAACTTTTGACATTGGCTGGCGTCCCAACCACTCAACTTGAGGTAGTCGTTTAGCTAAATCTGCTACTTGATTTGCTAATGGCCCATCTCCAACAATTTTTAAGGGCATTTTATCACCCAGCTTTTCCCAGGCGGTAAGTAGCGTATCTAAGCCTTTTTCGACTGAAAGCCTACCGACAAAAAGTGCGTAACCGCCAGCACCTTCCCCAACTCCTGGGTCGGGATGAATGAAATTGGGTTTAACAATAATCTTTTCTGGGTTGATTCCACCTTGAATGAATTTCTGGCGCGCAAACTCAGTTAAGGTAATATATGTATCTACCATTTTTGACCAAGTTTGCATGGCACGGTGTGTAGTTATCATCGTTGCGACAGCAGCGCTGGCTGGGCGATTTTCTCGGTAACAACCGTGCATTACTCCTGGATAAGGAACTAACTTATCCATACAATCTTCACAAACCTTACCGTCACGAAAGAATAAACCGTTGGGGCATAATAAACGGTAATTTCGCAGGGTTTGAACTACAGGTACACCTTGAGCTTTGGCTGCATAATAAACAGAAGGGGAAATTAAGGGGAAAAAATTCTGAACGTGAATTAAATCGCAGTTTGATTCCCTAAGTTTTTGTTGAACTATTTTGTAAGATTCGTCTGACCAAACGGTTTTAACTGCGGTCTTCATTGCACCAATCGCAGCAACACGGTCGTTGTGTTCTTGATAAACCTCAACGGTGTGACCCATTTCCCGTAACAAGCGTTCCTCTGACTCGCGGGACTCATCTTCGCCACCACGAATCTGGTAGTTATTATGTATGCTAAGTATACGCATAAAATATACCGTGTTAAAATTTACAATGCCAGTATCAGATTTACTTTAAATAAATAATTTTCTTACAAAGTCTACGTGGAAATGCACCCTTACAATGTTCCAAGAATACAGTAAATATATCCGGAAGTTTAAATTTACTCTCGTGAAACCATTTCGTAAATTCCTTCCAAAATTTGCATTTGCTTTTCGCTGTCAAAATTAGCTTGTACGTGCTGACGGGCTTGCTCACTGAAGCTTTGCCACATTTGTGGGTCTTTCAATAACTGCAAACTGTATTCTGCAAGGGATTCTACGTCTCGCTCTGCTGCCAAAAAGCCTGTTTGTCCATGAATTACCGCTTCTGGAATTCCTGCGTGCAGTGTACTAATTACAGGAAGCGCCATCGCTTGACCCTCAAGAACAACGGTAGGTAATCCTTCGGAATCTCCTTGAAAAGCGGTAACACTAGGTACAGCGAGTAAGCGAGCGCGGTTCATCCAATTTTTGACAACGTTGGAAGGTTGAGTACCCAGAAATTGGTAGTTGTGCAGTAACTTTGCTGCAAGTACCTCCAAGGAGGAGCGTAAAGGACCACCCCCAATAATTACTAATTGCACTTCAGGAAGAACAGTTTGCACCTTAGCCATTGCCTTGATTAAATATTCACAACCTTTTTTTTCTGTCAAGCGACCAACAAAAAGAATTACAGGTTCGCGAAGTAGGGTGTCGTCTGGTTGGAATTGATGAATATTTATACCGTCATAGTGAGTAACAATTTTTTCTTCGGGAAAGCCTTGCTCTTTTAGCTTTCCCTTAATAAAATCAGATACTGCAATAAATAGCCGTGCTTCTTGTTTAAGCGACTCGCGACGCTGATAATAGATCCAGTGGTTGAGAGATGAGTAACGGACATATTCTTCTTTAACTGTGGCATCAGCACCCCGGTAGTGAACAAGTAAGGGAATATTTAAGCTTCGCGCTAAAGGCAGTATCAACGCTCCACTCAGTCCAAACTGAGCATTAATTAAAATTGGATTAACTTGTTTAATTCGCTCAGACAACTTGCGGGAAAAGCCGTTTAGCTTGAAAATACCCTCTTGAAATTGACCAAAAAAATTACCCTGATTCAAAACTGTAGTACGTTCAGGTGGTAGGGCTAATCCTTGAACTTGGCGCGAACCTACATAGTAAGCTGTAAATGATTGTAGTTGTTCTCCCAAGGAACGAATAAAAGTTTGGGAAGAAGGTAACAGTAGGCTGTTAAAAATGACTACGGGAGGTTTGGACATACAGTATTTTTATTAGTTTGTAGTAATCTATGGCTGAACTGCACCTGAAGATGCCAAACGCTTTTCATGACTGAGAACTTCTTCGTAAAGTTGAGTTAAGAACTCTCCCTTGATGTTCCAACTGTAAGCATCTTTTACTCGCTGCTGTCCTGCTTGTCCCATTTGCATTCGTAATTGTGGATGATTGGCTAGTTGCTTCATTGCAAAAGCCATTCCCTGTACAACTTCCTCTGGGTTATTAGCAGCAATCCTAAAGCCTGTTTCATCTGTAACTTGGTTAGCAGGCCCTCCCAATTTCAAACAAATTACTGGTCGTTCCGCAGCCATCGCTTCCACGCATACGGTGGGTGAGAAGTCGTGCAAACTGGGGTGAACTAAAGCACAAGATTCTCCCAACGCGCGTAATGCTTCTTCTCTTGGTAAATTGCCAAAAAAACGTACCTTGTCAGAAATTCCTAAATCTGAAGCCAAAGCTTCTAACCGTTGGCGCTCTGGGCCATTACCAATAATCCAGTATTCGCCCTGTTCCAAATCAGCAGTTGCAAAGGCACGCAAACCGAGATGAAATCCTTTCCAATGCAACAAACGACCCATGCTAATAAACCGCACGGGAGTTTCTAATTGTGAAACTGCACATTTTTCAAATTGGTCAAGGTCTTGTTTATTCACCCCTGTTTGTCCGGGGATAACTTTTATATTTTTTACACCCAAAGCGTTAACACAATCCGCAGTTTCTGATGTGCAAACGATAGCAGCAGCAGTACGTTTAGCTGTTATACGAACAAAAGGGTCGCGTTCGCCAATCCAACGGCTCCAATCGCGCAAAGTTTCGTAAATCCTGCCATTAAGATTAAAATCGCGCCAAAACGACTTGGGTGCTGTTTCTCCACCTCCAAGAGGACCCCAGACAAAAGGTATTGGTAGTAGTGAAAGGAAACTAGGAAAACAGTATCTGCCGTAGGTAATATGATGTGTTAAATCAAACTGGTGGGAGCGGTGCAATTTACTTGCTGTGAAGTATACCCCAATCTGCCAAAAGTAATAGTGAAAGTATAATGCTGTTTGCCCTCGGTTCCACCATCTAGCCCAAGCAGGCAAATCATGATAAACAAAATTAAGTCCAGGAATTGGATTATTAGCAAATTCAGCTTCAATGCTTGGTCGATTGTTCTCACGAGTAAGTACCCATACAGACTCATAATGTTGAGATATTTCTCGAACCATGTTCCAACCGACTCCTGGCTCTGAACCCATTTGTGGTCTACAAGCGTAAGCTGATACCAAAATTTTTAAGGGCTTCTTCATTTTATTTTGCCTCCAACACTTTATATGTAACTTCTGCCAACAATTTTCCTGCTGCTTCTGGGGTGTACTGATTCATAATCTGCTGGGAAGAAATGCCCATTGATTTAGCTAAATTTGGATTATTGATAAAATGACGCATCAATTCAGCTACTTTTTCAGGATTATTTGGGTCAAATATATAACCGTTTTCACCTTCAACTACCAATTCCGAAGCTCCAGCAAACTTAGAGCAAAGTATTGCTTTACCCAAAACCATTGCTTCAAGCACAACTACCCCCCAAGTGTCTTCAAGAGTTGGCAAAATAAAAACGTCGGCGTTACTAAAATATTCTCCTAAGCGAGCGTAATCTACTCGTCCTACCCACTGCACGCTTGCTTGTAAATTATTTTTTTGACAAAATTCTTCTAATTCCTGTCGTTGCTGCCCATCGCCAACAATCTGCAATGTATAATCACAGCATCCTTGTTTTGCTAATATAGCGCAGGCTTCTAGCAACAAATGCAGACCCTTTCTAGGTGCTACTTTGCCCACAAAAATAAATACAGGTTGTTTGGTTTGAGGAATTACTAGCTTGTTCGCGTCCTCTGTAAAGAGTGTGTTAGCAGCAGGAACCTCATAAGGCTGCACAAATACACGCTCCACAGAAGCGTTAAGAAATTCTGTTAGGTAGGCTTTGCCAGCATTACTGTTAGTGATAAAAGCATCAGCCGCTTGTACCATTGTTCGTCGCAAGGCTAAACGGTGTGGAGAATTACGGAAGTCCACACTTGGTGAACAACCTTCATAAGCGATGACAACTCGCCATTTACCTAGAGGCTTGAAAAGTAGCGCTAAAAAAGTCCACAAGCCAAAGGCATTGGAAAAAATTATATGGGGCTTAAATTGGAGGAGGCGATTAATAATCTTTAAAGGCATATAGGTAAAGTTATTGCCATACCCCGTCTCGGATTTTTCAACTGACAAAAACTTTCTCTCTCCAACTAGTTCGACTTGGAATGAGTTTTCTAGTCCTTTAGCAAATCCTAGCCAACGGGTTGTATATACAGTTGTCATCGGAAAGAATTTAGCTAAGTTCGCAATGGCTGGTTGCCAGTAGAAAACAGCTGAGGTTAATAACCAAGCAACACGATAATTTGTCATAGTAGTATCTGTAATAGATATAAATTTTACATGTAGACTATTAAGTAAATACCCTAAAACCTAGATTTTTTTGATTAAAAACAGATTGTTAGGGTTTTTAAACTGATATAAAATAGTCAGAATATCTGCTTAATTATTCTGAATTTTCCACTCATAAAAAGCTTTTTTTACAAAGGTAATTGATGATAAAGCTTGTTCCCTTTCCTGGGCTACTTTAGCAAAAAGCTGCTGTCTATTTTCTGGTAATGCGCTGATAAATGAGTCAAATAAACTAGTTATAGACTCTGCATTTGTAGTTTCTATATCTTGTACCCATTTACCAAGTCCCAGTCTTCTAAAGAGTTCTTGCGTTTTAAATTCGTAGGCAATGGGAAGTACGGGCGTTCCAGCTGATAAAGCCAAGATAGCCATATGCATTCTGGTCGCAACAACTAAATCGTGAGATTTCAGGAAGTTTAATAGGATTTTCGGAGTATGAAAATTATTATTAACTTCCACATATTTCTGAATATTCTCAGGTAGCAAATCAAAAATTTCTTCAGCTACTTTTGAATCATCAACCCAGTACTCAGGAATTCCTTGACAAGTTGAAATATAAGTCACTTCAGCCTGGTATTTGTCAACCACATATGTGGTAAATGCACTTATTGCTTGTTTGTATTTTGTCATTCCATCGATGGTATTGGAGTTTTTAAAGTGAGGCCAATACCTGACTGAGATTGCAATTTTTAAGCAAGAGCCTTTTGGAAAACTTTGCTCACAAGCTTGCTTTAAGTCCAATTCGTTGGCTAGTGAGAATACTACATCTGAACTGACTTGAACATTACTTGAGTTAAAGTCTAAATCTTGTACGTATTTGTACGATAGCTCATCGCGCAATAATACTAGTAGGGCTTTATCAAAAATATTAGATAAGATTTGGCGGTTACTTTGTCGTGAAAAAGGCCCCATAGATTGTGTATAAAATACTAGAGGACGCTGCATCAAAAGTGTTACTTTATAGTCAAATATCCGTGGAAGTAGCGCGTAGTTTTCTACTAAGTAAGTACCGCCTGTGCTAACAACTATATCAGCTGATTTATAATGATTAATATCTTCTAATTCAGATTGACTTAAGAGAATTTTTGAGACTAAACCTAGGTTATGTTGTATCAACCAAGCACCCAAATATATACGAGGCAAGTTAATTAATCTCAGTACATAAGAAAAAAATTTTTCTAAAAATTTAATTTTGGGCGCTTTTCCAAGCTGGAAATAGAGTAGCTCGCGAAATACTAAGTTGGGATAATAGCGACTTGCTATTTCTGGCTGACTGTCATAAATAACGAAGTCAATATCATCGCCAAATGCATTACGAAATAGGTCAATTATTGACAGTAAAATAGCAGCATCTCCACCATTTAAAGTTACTGTGTTAGAAATGATAATTTTCATGGGTTTTGGTAATAAACTACAGATGTTACCACTATAAAAAGTAATCAGCGACATTTGAACAAACCAATTCTTCACACTATTGGAGGTGAATATGTTTTTTTAGAGAAAAATCTAAAAAAATGTCATTACGCAAACTTATGGCTCCGAAACCCTCGTATTATTTATACCAGTATTTCTATAAGTCCTGAATCCTTAAATTTATAGAGCAGATAGTTCCCGATGATTATTTAATGTATACTTGATAACATTACTAAGAAATTCAGCGGCTGTTTCTGGAGTGTACTGACTCATCAACTTTTCTGAATAAAGGCCCATTGCTATAGTTTGCTTGGGGTCTTCAATAAAATATTTCATGAGTTCTGCTAGTTTTTCCGGATTATCTGGTTCAAAACAGTAACCATTTTTTTCCTCAACTATAAGCTCGGCTGAACCTGCTAATTTTGAAGCAATAACAGCCTTACCCATAACCATTGCTTCAGTTAATGCCATTCCCCAAACATCTTCATAAGTGGGAAATACAAAAACATCGGTATGTTGAAAATAGCTTCCTAAATCACTATATTCTACTTGTCCTAGCCACTTAACATTAGCTCCTAAATTGTGGCTTTGACTAAAATTTTCTAATTCGTGACGCTGCCATCCTTCACCAGCAATCAATAGAGTATAGTTACAATAGCCTTGATTTTGTAGAATTAAACAAGCTTCTAAAAGTTCACGTACTCCTTTTCTCGGAATAATTTGTCCAACATATAAAAAAATAGGATGTTTTTGGTTAGATTCTTTTATAAGATTATTTATTGATTGTTTTTGATGTTGTGAATTGTGTAGCAATGCTTTATTATCTGGAACTAGATATGGTTGTACGAAAACAATGTTTTCCTGAATCTTCAAGAAATTGACTAAATAATCTTTACCAGCTTTATTATTAGTAATACAAGCGTCAACATATCTAGCCATTAACCGCCGCAAGAAAATTCTAATTCTTGAATTTTTGTAATCAACATTTGGTGAACTGCCATCGTACACTATAACAACATACCACCGGAACATCAATTTGAGAAGTAATGTAAAGACAGTCCACAAACAAAAACCATCGGTAAAAATTATATCTGGTCTAAATTTGACTAATTGACCGATGATTCTTGGAGATAAACACATAAAGTTATTGCCGTATCCTGTAGTAGAAGAACTTAGGTTTAAAACTTGACGATTTCCTACTACTTCAACGGTGAATAAATTTTCGTAACCCTTTGCGAATGCTGACCATTTAGCTGTAAATAAAATTGTCTGAGGAAATAGACGTGTAAATTCACTCAAGATAGGATGCCAGTAATAAGGTGCTGCTGTTAACAACCAAGCGACCTTTTGATTATTCATAACTTTTTTGATTGATATTACATAATTTTTTATTCGGCAACAATATTGCCATGAGTATAGGTAATACACCCTAAACCAACAAGTGGCTTTTTATCAGGAAGGAGAATAGCCAAATTGCCATTTAACTTTAAGCCTTCACCCAAGTTAATTACTTTATTTCCTTTAATACGAACTGCAATTTTCTCTTCTTTTTCACCTTCAATTTTGATAGTAAGAACGACGGAGCCTAGAGGTGATGGTAGAATTTTTACTGTGATTTCCGGAACTAATCCTTTCGCTGGCAGTAATATCCAAGCAAAAGTGGTAGATGTTGTAATTTTTGTGGAATAAATTGCTGTTGCATTAGGACTTTTATGGTTATACTCTCGACTCCACCATCCTTGTATGGGAGATTCTTGTCCTTGAACAACATTTACTTTCCAAGAACAATAAGAAACAGGGACAATTTTCAAGTTACCAACATCAGGATCAATTGTGCTAACCGATTCTCCTTGGATAGCAACGGTACAATCTGGATGGAAGTGCCAAAGTGTCTCTACTGTACGCGGTTGATTTGTTGTTATGTGGTCAACAACAACCCAATATTTACCCCGTAGGTAGGCAACTGCTCGCGAGTGAGCTGTTTTTCCCTGGATGTAATTAAAACCCTGGTTGAATTCACCAATTGCAAAATCAAATTCCGGTGCGATCACACTCTTATTGATTATAGGGTGGTGCAGTTGCTTAATGTCAGCTTTTTGACCTTTACCGTCAATTAAAATTACATTATGACTAGCAGACTTCCGGAAATATTGCCAAAACTTATCTCTTACATAACGGTATCTTCCACTGTCTACCAATAAATCCCGTCCATAAGCTGCGATGGAAAGGTGTAACTTGTCGTAGTGTACGTGGTAACTAGTACCCAAAGGACCAATATCAAAAAACCCCCAATGAGCGGACTCATCCCAACCGCTTCGCATAATCATTTGACCTGCCCAAGGAAAAAAAACTGATGACTCACCAACAGGTTTTTCGCCTAGTTTACCGTTAGTCACAATGTAAAGCCAGTCTGGGCGTTCATAAGTTGTTGCAGCAAGCCGCACCAAAGGTCGATTATAATCCCGGTCGGAATCATTATTAAGCACACTGTGTCCGTCTGGGCGAATTGAGTAAGCCAGGTAGTTCCACATGCGTTCCAGTCTTTGTTTGAACTCAAAAGGAATTTCATAGCCTGACTCAAAAAGCAGTTGAGCAAAGCCTTCGCAATTCTGTAGCGTTCTCAAATGATAATGACTTGTAAGTTCTTTGTGAACACCGTCAGGATAAAATTGTTGTTTGCTTTCATGGATTAAGGAAGAGCTAGCATATTCAAACCAATTTTGGGCATCTTTAAACTCTGGCCAACATAAAGCCGCTATCGCCAAACTTTTTATCTCTTTGATTAACAAGTTTGGTCGCCAAGTATGCACATGTTTGAGATAATAAGCGTGTTCAAAGATACTTGACAGCATTAAAATACGAGCAGCATTACTAAACTCATCCACCTGTTGCAAAGCATAAAACACACATGCCCAATGAGATACACGAAAAGCAACTTCTAAACCACGCCAAGCAGCCCAAGTTTGTGGATTTGTTTTGGAAGGACTAGAGATAATCCAATCAATTACATGATTGCTGATGCAATAAACATAGTCTAAATTACCCGTCTTTTGATAAGCAGCACATAAATCTAGTAAATGATAATGACGATTTAGAAACCAAGCCCATTCTTTATCTTTTTGGGGACCCAGGTAACACCAATTTAGAAAACCATTGTTATAGCGTGGCACTTTACCCGTTACTAATTGAAAGGTAAAAGTATCATTAAGTATTGCCTCAATTGGTTCTTGAAGAGCAAAACTAGGTGTCACTGTTGTATTACGCAGCCACAAAGCAGTTTCGCCATTTCGATAATAAGCAATTAAAGCTTCGCAAGCTGTAGACCAGTCTTTTTTGTATACAGCCTCCTTGACTATTTCTAATTCTTTGCGCTCAAGGTCAAGCTTAGCAAACAATCTTTGAATTCTCTGAGGAAAGAGATAACATACTTCCTCTATTGATAAGTCTAAATTTCTTGAAAATTTTATAGACGCCTTAGGAGCATTTAATTTTATCAGTAAAGCAGACAATAAAGGAGAGAATATTTGTTTCTTAGAATTAAACTTAGCTCTTTGTAAGCTAATACCAACTTTGTCGATGAATTCCCAGATTATTTCGTCTGACTGCTTAACTGACATAAATCTTTAGATAGTATTTATTAGATAACGTTGTTTTACTTACACCTGATACCAGCCTGCTTACGTATGTATTATTGATAGCATAAAATCTTGTAGCACTATTATTTATAGTATTACAAAATTTTCTAATTATGTTTGGTATAAATAAACTCATCTAATTTGGATTAGAAAATTTTTCAGGAGATTCTAAGAGCAAGCGGGTCAATCCTTGAGCAATTTCTCCTGGGATAGTAGAATTTACAGTTAACCCAAGTTGAAGCGTCGTAAAATTCCTCTTATTAAACCATAATTTTAGCTTAAAGCTGGTTTTTATGTGGCTATTAATATTGCAAAATATTTGGTCTTTATTATTATTTTTATAAATTATTTTATGTACCATAATCTAACCAAAAAACAAAAGTAAGACAAGACAATTCTCTTAAATACTTCTGTTTTTATAAAAGTTTTCAGCTAAATTTTTATACTTTTTAGGAAGTTTAAAACAAACTTTAAATAATTTATATATAACTAATTAAATACTAAAAAATAAAAAATATCTAATTGATTTGGTTATGATTACACATGAAATCGGGTTTAGTCAAGTACTAATAAGTAAACTGAAAAGTTTGTAGTAAGGGATTCAATACTGCTTGGTTAAGCTCGAAAATACGAAAACTCGTAGGTTGGGTTGAGGAACGAAACCCAACATTTGCGGACTTTGTTGGGTTTCACAAAGCTTCAACCCAACCTACAAAATCTCTTAACCGAGCAGTATTGGTAAGAGACTTATCGCTTCCAAAAGCTTTAGGAATGGCTTGCTTGTCAAAGTACAGCCCAAGAACTAGACTATGTAAACGAAAATAGCTAAGGCTTTGCAGTTTTTTTTTGCAATTCGGCTATAGACCTCACTACCAAACCATTAAAGATACTGCGTATAAGTACTATTAGCCTGTTGAAAATTGTGGGTGTGGGTTAAGAACAATAAAAGCCTCTCCTAGTATTAGGAGAGGCTAGAAATAAACTTGTTTTCAGTTGATTTTTCAAAACAAACAATTAAATATGGCTGAAAATAGTATTTGCGAAATTGTCCACTGAGTTTTCTTCAACAAAAGACTGCATAAGAGCATGATTAGCAAATTGGCTGGGGTCTTCAAGTAAAAATCGTGTCATACCCTTAGCAATTTCACTTGGAGATGTAGAATCTACTGCTAATCCAAGATGATTGTGCCGAGTCCATTCTCCCATTAAACCATAATCTGAAGATAAAACAGGTTTATAAGCAGCAGCCGCTCTAATTAATATTGAGCTTGCACCAACATGACGTTGGTAAGGTGCTAGTATTACATCTGATAAGAGAAAATATGACTGAATTTCTTTGTTGGCAATGTATTTATCATAAACAATCACTTGGACAGGCACAGAATTGGAAATTTCATTAATACGACTCTGAATGTTCTCTTTTTCTTGAAGGTGAATAGAGCCAACTAGTACAAGACATAGTTTTTCCCATAGCTCTGGAGGTAGCAGTTTAATAGATTCTAAAACCTGGTAAATACCTTTACGTCCGTTGATAACCCCAAATAATAAAAAGACTCGTCTACCGGATTCTATCCCCAAAGTTTGCTTAAGTTGTTCTACCTCTGATTCATCATTATTATATATTTTTATTGGGTCTGACAAAGGAATAATTTTTGCTTTACCGTGAAACTTTTCCATTTGTTTCACAGCAAACGGGTCAAGAGAGAATAGAGTTTTAATACTTTTATTAGCTAAAACACGGGGAACAATAATTCTTTCACGCCATTGCTGTACTTGCTCTTTAAAAGTAAACTTGTTTTGACCCAGTTCACTATAATGAAATGTAGGTCTAAAATAAATACCAGAAACAGGACAAGTAGCTCTCATCCCTAAAGACAATGGCGTCTGCGATGTATCGCAATACATCAATAAACATTCGGTTGTTTTTAGCAAAGTGGCATATTTACACATTAAATGCCATTCTTGTAAAGCGCGTAATGCACGATGGATAGGAGATTTTCTCGGTATTAAACCTTTTGCTTCTTCTGGGGTAATCGCAACAAAGCTAATATTTTTTTGTTTAGACTCTAAAGCAATATCTACAATATTAGAATGTTCCTCTAAAAACTTGGGCGACACAACAATATCCAAATGCCCAGCTAATTCTTGTTCTTGCCAATATCTAACTAAATGTTGGACATATACAGCGTAATGTCCGCGTATATTTAGTTCAAACAGCATGATACGGCGCTGAGATAGCGAGTCTTGATTTACATTATGGTTAGTTTCTAGATTTTCAGTATAAATTTGCATATTTAACCTCTACAAAATAATCAGATTTCAGATAAAATTATATTCAGGTAGTAATTAATTAATACCTAAATAATTCAATAAAGATTGTTGATATTTGTGAAAAATCCTAATTGGGCGAATTAAATAATATAGGAAATACAGTGATTTAGGTAAACGCACAAAGTTTAAATCTTTCTCGGTTGGTTGTAACCAACCAGAATAATTCATTAAGCTCATAAAAACTTGGAATTTATCTATTAAGTTTTCCCTAGTCTTAATATGAAATAAGGTTCTATGAACCTCTATTTGCCGCTCTTGCTTCTCGGAAAAAAGCTGTTCAATTACTTTTTTTATCAGAGATTGCATTTTTGAATCTGACTGTAATTTTTTTAAAACGTTCTCTGGAAGAGGAGCTTGCAGTAGCTTAACAGCTAAAAGTAATGCAAGCGAAATTAGTCGCTTACATCGCAATTTGTTAGCTTTTTCAAAAATTCCTTCCCAATCCATTTGAGGATAAGCACGAATAAGCTCTGCAATATCACAAATACGATTAAGGTGTTTCCAAGATTCTTTATTTCCGTTAAGGCATATTAGGAAAAAC
This sequence comes from Scytonematopsis contorta HA4267-MV1, assembly GCA_019359035.1. GTDB lineage: Bacteria > Cyanobacteriota > Cyanobacteriia > Cyanobacteriales > Nostocaceae > Scytonematopsis > Scytonematopsis contorta. The sequence continues at coordinate 54,055 of JAHHIC010000061.1, forward strand.
CAAGCTTCAGGTGAGAGATTAGGTACTTTTGCTCCTGCGAAAGAAAAAGGTTGAGTGTTTTCCCACCAATAATTTTCACTGATAGAGCATGAAAGATGTTTAGGTATAATATCGCTATGAAGGTCAATATTATACTTGCCTGATTCACGAATTAAATGAGATTCCCACTGTACATTAATTATTTGTTCATACCCCCGCTGAATCAGCAAATCTAGAACTTTTTGGAAATCTTGTCGATGAACTAATATATCTAAATCGCTAATCGTACGTAGCCCAAGATTACCATAAACTGTAGCTGCTAAAATCGGTCCTTTGAAGGGAAGAAGTGAGATTTTTTCTTTTTCAAAGAAATCCAGAAGCTTAACTAGTTCTTGAGTTAGCAGGAGATTATTATAACTATTGGCTTGAAAAGAGTTTTGAAGTACATCTAATTGAGTCTGGGGTACAGACTCCGAACAAGTAATTTTTAGACTCCAGTACAAAAGTGGTGTGACACCATGTCGATTTGCTATTTTTATTAGGTATTCCCAGTCAATATCTTGCTGAGCTATTGTTTTGATACGCTGGGTTATTGAAGGTTGTAACTGAGTACGAACACAACAAAGAAGTAGTTCTATTTCCAAGCAAAAATTAATTTCCTGCTTTTCAGTACCTGATTCAAGTAAAGTATGCATCTTTGTGTTTGACGCTTATTAGTGTAGTTTTCAATAATAATTCTTGACTTGTATTATTTTTTATCTCCCATTGCCAGGTAACTACCATAAACATGTAGTAAAGGAAAATGGTAGCCTAAATATCGTGTTACTTTACCACTGCCATAGACTTTAATATTTGAAAAGCCCATCATTTTCAGTTTTAAACTTAAAGCATCGTGAAAATGCTGAGAAACATGGCAAACGTCATTCAAAACGCTTTCATCACGAAATTTCTTCTTGATGTCTAAAGGGTTGGGGGTTGTTAGTAATAATCTACCACCTATTTTGAGAACGCGAAATATCTCCGCGATTGTTTTATCAACGTCTATCGCGTAAATATGCTCAATAAATTCTCCAGCTACAACTACATCAAATTTACGGTCTTCGCAAGGAATTTCTGTTGATAAACCGTAAATACCTTCTTTGTAAACTTCCTTTGGCAGTTTTGCTAACCTTTCGTTGACGCAATCTAGACCGTAAATTTCCAGATTTTTATTGAGATGTTTTAATACTTGACCACCTCTGCCAGTATTACATCCAATATCTAGTACATTACGGGTGTTAGCCGGAAAAAATCGATAAAATTGACAGTAACGTTCTTCTGTGAAAGGGTCTCTTTCGCTAACTAGCTGCTGTGCGTTTAACTCTTCATATGCAAACATAAAGCATTTCCCTCTAACCTAAGTTGTATGTTTAAAAAAATACTTAAGTATTATTACGAGATTAGCCTGTGCTATCCGGAAATTTGCTTAACTACTAACCAACTCAACTTACAGTGGTTGAACTAGAAGCGGACTCCATTTGTGATTTCCAAGATTGAGCATAAAGTCCACCTTGAGCCAGTAATTCATAATGAGTTCCAGACTCAACTATTCGCCCAGCGCGCATAACGTGGATAATGTCAGCTCGCATTGCTAAAGTAAAACGGTGGGTGATAACTACAGTTGTACGACCATTTGCCATTGTGCGGAAGCGTTCCAGCCAATCGTTTTCAGCCCAAGGGTCCATTGCGCTAGTAGGTTCATCTAGGATGATAATTTCGGCTTTTCGGTAAAACGCTCTTGCTAAAGCTAATCTTTGCCATTGTCCACCGCTCAGGTCAGTTCCTCCAGGAAACCATTTTCCAAGTAGCGTGTTATACCCATTAGGTAACTGCGCGATTTTATCATGAATACCAGCTCCTTTAGCAGCAGTTTCTATTTCACTGCGAGTTGGTATTGTTGATAAGTCTCCTAAGGCAATATTTTCTTCTGCTGAAACATAATAAGGGATAGGAAACTGAAACAAAACTGTTATCAATCCTCGCAGTGCTTGAACTGAAAATTTACGAATATTCACACCATCTACTTCTATACTCCCAGAGTCTGGGTCATAAAAACGACACAGAAGCTTGATTAAGGTGCTTTTACCTGCTCCGTTATCACCTACGATTGCCACGACTTTACCAGCAGGAATATTAAGATTAAAGTTTTCTAACACAGGCTCTTCGCTACCTGGATAGCGGAACGTAACTTTACTTAGATTAATTCCTGAACTGAGACGAGAAGGAACTGGTGCAGGACTGTGTGGACTAACAACTTCTGGTTTCAAACGCAAAAACTCAAATAAATTACCAACAAACAAACTATTTTTGTAAATTTGTCCCAAACTTCCCAATAAAGATTTAACTATGCTTTGACCTTTGTTAAAAGCTTGATAGAATAGAGCTAAATCACCTAATGTCAACATTCCTAGTAAAACTTCTTTACCCATCCAAGCCAAAACTACACCAGTAAATAACAAAGCTATAAAGCCAGCAAAAAGGCGACTCAAACTTTGTTCTTTAATAAGTTTCATCTGCTCATTGCGTAGCCGATAACGCACTTTTTGATATAGTGACTGGAAGTAAGGGCTAAAGTTAAATATCCTCTGCTCTGCAGCAGCCCAGCTATTAGTAAGCAGCAATTCGTAATACTGTAATCTTCGTCTGTCTGTTGTTGTTCTTTGCGACCATTGATATTGACGAAGATTTAACCGCAAACTAACATAAAAAGCTGGCAGCGCGCTGACAAAAAGAATAAACGGTAGCCAAATACTATAGGGAATAAGTATTGCGACCATCGCAAATAATGTGATACTGCTTTGCAATAAACTACCAGTATTTTCTAACAAAGTTAATGAACGGTTAGCAGCACCATCACGCGCTCTATCAAGATAATCATTATATTCTGGTGACTCATAGCAAGCAAAATCAATTACAGCAGACTGTTTATGAATTAAACTACTAATATGGTCTTGCACCAATTCTGATTGAACTGTACGAACCCATTCATTTGCACCTTGTAGAAATTCAGTTAGCAGTAAAACTCCTGCCATCAAAGCTACAGGTATTAATATTTTGTTAATTGTCTCTCCAGAAATCCCTGCACCAACAGTTCCAACTAAACTATTAACTAATAGCCGACTCAAGTAGACTGTTGCCGCTGGCAGCATCCCTTGAATGACTAGCAATAAAATCCAAGCCAAAGTCCAATTGCGCGATGTTGACCAAATCAGTACAAACGTTTGTGGTAAGTATGATAATTGACTAAAAAAAGTTTTTACCTTAGAACCTATACTTTTACCCTTTTGGGATTTTTTAGACATAATAGTATTCAAGTATTTATACTTAAAATTAAAATTTAATTTTGTAACTTACACCCACCAATGAGAAATAAACTAATACTATGTTGATAATCTCCACGTTCTTCAGCTTTCTTCAAATCCTCTAACCATCGATGACCTTCTTGTGCTGATATTACACCCATTTCTACAGCAGGTTCGATGTATTTTCGCACTAAAAAATTCTCATGCTGAGCATCAATATTAGTATTAGTTACTTGTATTACTCTCATCGCAATTTTTACAAGTCCCAAGCGTTTATACAAAAGCATGAGATGCATTCCAATACGACCATTACGAAAGTGATTACATCGCCGTTCAAGCAGCTTACAAGTCACCTGTTGACTACTACCTTGAATTTTTACACTCCCATAGTCTGGTTCTACAACTACAATACGCCCTCCTGGTTTGGTTATCCGTAATATTTCTGCCAACGCCTTTTGTGGATTATCTAAATGCTGTAGTACCCGCTCAACTCGACAACAATCAAAGCTATTGTCTGGAAATTCTAAATTTTCAGCATCACATATATAAAACTCTGCTGGTAATTTCGATCCAGCAGAGCGTTGCTTTGCCTCTTCAATCATCGTGCTACTTTTATCTACGCCTACAAAGCGACCTTTGAATTCCATCACTTTGGCGATCGCTCGCACATCATCTCCGGTACCACACCCAACGTCAATTATCGAATTCCCTGGCTCAACTTTTAGCAGAGAAAGCATTTCAGCTTTAATCCCTTGCCAAAGAGCACTTTCTCCAACCTTGTCTAATCGGCTGATATACTTTGTTGGATTACTACTATTGTCAACACCACTGTAGCCAGACTGATTATAGAGTTTTTGCATTTTTAAATAGTTCCTTAGCTAATCAAAGTGCCAAGAGCGAAACTTAATTACATTTGAGCAGCAAAATTTTCTTCTACAAATCTTACAGTCTCACCAAGCAAAGAAAGCTCTTTTGGTCGTACCAACTCATAAATTGAAACGAGCTTTGTTAGTTGAGTTAACTGACGGAAATAAGCTGCTCTGTCTACTTTTAGTAACTCGTCACCAAATCTGGTCATATAAGAGTTACGAATTAGATAAGTAAATACTTCTTGGAGTTGAAGAGGTTTAATTTCTAAAGCTTCACCTCGTCCAAGCACATAAATTTGCTTTAAAGGTCTGCTTGATTGCATAAAACCTTGATTTGGTCGGAAATCTCTTTTTTCTATACCAGGCACTAATAGAGGTAATTGTTCGGGGTTGTTTCCCAAAGTAGTTACCGCATCTGGCCAAAGTTTAAGTTGGGGAAACCCAGGCAAAATTACTGCGGATTCTTCGCTATGCAAGTCAACAGCAACAACATCATCAGCAATCAAATTGTGTCCTCGTGCGTGGAGATTTGCTGCTATTGTAGATTTACCCCATCCTTTATCGCCGATAAAAGCAACAGCAGAACCATTAATAGCAACTGCACTGGCATGAAGAGTCAGGTATCCTCTTTGATGGAGCAAAGTTCCAAGTGCTGCACCTAAAAGCAGAAGCCTTATCTTGCTTTCATCCGTATTTGGTTCTGGTTCAATAATAATTTCGTTACCATTACGGACGAGAAAAGTTCCAACTTCTCGTAGAAATAAATACATGCCATCATTTGTTAGCTGGTAACTATGTATGATGGATTTATCTTTTAATGGGCTTTGCTCTAATTTCCCATAGCGAATTACTACATCTGCTTCTGCATGATTACTAACTAGTAATTCTGGCAGATGTAGTACTGAATTAATTCTTAGCCCGTAGGCACTGTAACCGTATAGTTTTTCTTGTATTTGGGAATTAATACCCTCAAAGACAGGTAATACCTTTTTAGAGTTAAGCTCGTCAGTTAGTTTCATTCTTTTTATCCTCCTTGTCTAAAGTATTAGGAAAAGCAGTATTTATGCTTTCAATCTTTAGGAAGCCTTCCTGTATAAATGTGGTAGCTAGCTTAATTTTTCCTTCATTATTTATCAGTCCAGCTATTTCTTTAACCATAAAATTATCACTAGATAATATAGTGCTTAATGAAGGAGCTAAAAAAAACGGAAACTTTAACACTTTATCATAAAATTTTATATATATATTATTATTATTATTATCTTTTTCTGTTGTGAAAGTAATACTTTTTCTTGGCGACAATATAGTATTCAAATTTATCTGGTTAATTTGTAGCCAATCAGTAAAACGATTTTCATCTTCCGAGCGTTGGTCTATTCTGAATTTATCATGTTTTTTCTGTAATAAAGCATCTACATCTAAATTATCAATTAGAGATTGGCAAAGTTTGCGAAACTCGTCTTTAAATAACTTTTTGCCATCATCATCGCTAAAACCGTGAGGAATAGCTTTTCTAAAAGCTTCATTGTCTTGAGCAAATGTAACAATTTCTCCTAGCAGTTCAAATCCATAAATAGGATTTAAGCCCAATGCAATGTGGATAGATGTCGAATCTGTAGTACAAGCTTGATGAATTAGCCCTCTAGGAATATATAAAAAGTCTCCAGGCTTTAACTCGACCTCAAATTTTGGTTCTCCCAAGGATTCAAATCCTGTCATTTGATAATTTTTGTTGCATGGTAGTTTTACGGGAGAATCATATAAACGCCAAATTTTAGTCCCATCGATTTGTAATATAAAAACATCATGGTCATCAAAATGAGCCTCCAATCCTTGTGAGGTTGGAGGTGTTATATAGATATTTGTTTGGACTTTAAACTGGAACTCATTTTCCAGGTAGTTACAAAAATTTATTAATTTAGGAATAGATTTATGTACGCCATTAATGACTAATGTAACACATTGGTTTAAGCAGTTAAATAATTTATTATTATCAACTATAAGTTGCTTAGAGTTATTAGATTTTTTTGTCCATTGTTCTGATTTGACTTTTTGCCCTTCTTTGACTAAGAAAATATTCTCATTGTCTACAATTAAATTTTTATTTTGTAAAAACAAGTCTATATCATTAACATTTAATATATCGTTGTAATACAAATCTTCTTCTCTAGATATATAAAGATATTTATTTTCCCAATATTCTTGAAAAAAAACTTCAGTACTATAGGGGTAAATAATCTGTGCGAATTTAGAATATAACTTCATAAGGAATATTATGTTAATTCTTAATTTTGACTTTTATCAATAGTTTCGTAGCCAGATAGGTAGATACAGCATAAATTTTGACGAAATAATATTTATAGTGTGGCAAATGCATAATTAACGAATATAATAAGCCGGACGGGCTTGATGTCTGGGCGGACATTGAGACCCATCCCGCTTAGTATGTGTACCTGCTTTGTGTTAAGGCAAGATGTAAGTCAATTTATTCTTGCCTCAAACACACGTAAAGTAATTCAGAGATGAACTTAACGGGACATTACTTAACTATGAGGTAATGTCGGTGATACCGTTAGGACCAAGGGGTGTACCGAAAGGTACGTCCACGCGGAATGCGGGACCACCTTGTTGGGTAATGGTTTCTACGGAACCGTGAACAACGAGTTCAGGTGCAACGTAAGTTTTTTTGTCAGCGTTCATTGTTTTCTCCTTAAGCTTAGTTGTTTGTTGGGAAGGTTTTTACTTCCAGATTAGTCAGCGTCAAATGCTAAGCTGTTCCACATTTAATTTGCATGTTCGGGCGGTTCGGGATGGCCACCCCACAAGAGTGAGATAAATTTACACTATGCAGTTTAGATGCGGAACAGCTTATCGAACTACGAGGTAATGTCGGTGATACCGTTAGGACCAAGGGGTGTACCGAAAGGTACGTCCACGCGGAATGCGGGACCACCTTGTTGGGTAATGGTTTCTACGGAACCGTGAACAACGAGTTCAGGTGCAATGTAGGTTTTTTTGTCAGCTTTCATCGTTTTCTCCTTGTTTTTGTTTGTTTGGGAGATTTTTACTCCCCAATACAGCCTTTTGGAATTTCTACCTTGCGGAAGAAACCTTTAGCCAAGCTGTGCTGTTGGATGTTTTTGTGAAACTCTCCAACAGGACAACCATCTAAGGTTTTGTCCCAAACGCTCAAGGGTTAAGAATGCAAACCCGTGTAATTTAACCATAGGGCTAAGTTCAAAGCCTTCCAAGTTATAATTGCATCATCATCATTAGCGTTCTCTTCAATAAATCTTTGGCAAGCTTGACTGACAGCTTCCGTCTGTACGTACTCTTCAATAGAATTTGCTCCAAAAGTAACAATTTTCTCTAAGCGTTGTCGCTCAAACTTTAACATTCCATAATCAAAGCTATGAGCTAAATTAGCTTTGCCACCTCGCCATTGAATTTCACGTGGTAGAATACCTTCCATGCCGCGACGCAAGACTGCACGAGTCCATCCTTGAGACATTTTCTGATTCGCGGGCAGAGATAAACAAAATTCCACCAATCGTTTGTCCCAAAATGGGTAGCGTTGTTCAATGCCAAATGCTGCTGAGCTACGGTCAAGAATTTCCAGAGTGTAAGGTAAAGCACCAGAAGTCAAAGTTATATAATGATGGTGTCTTTGATTTAGCAAAGGAACATTACGTCCAGACATTAACTCCTCAGACCGCTCTTCGATGCCCATTTTCTTAAAGAAAGCGGTGTTGAATATTAGATTTTCGGACGATTCTTTAACTTTCGAGCGCGCTTCTTTTTGAGATGCAACGTGCCACAATTTGTAAGCGAAGCTGAGAGAACGATGTTTCCGAACGTGCTTAAGTATCACATAATTTTTGACGTAGGGCCACAATGCTTGGCGGAAAGAAAAGTCAAAATTTCTTGCAAACCCATGAGTTTCTTGACAGAGGCTTAACCATCGTCCTTTAACTGCTAGCTCTGCTAAATAACCGACACCGTGTGAAACTACGTTATCTCCATCAAAACCATCGAGCATTACGCGGACATTATGACTTTTGGCAAGACGATTTATGTTCCAATTAATATATGAGTTAAAACCTAAAATCGGTTCATCTTGATGCCAAAATACTTTGTCTATATCGGATAGAGGACTTACTGTATCTCCATGAAAGAAGTGCCCAATAATTTCTCCCTGTCCCAAAACTGCCTGAATGTAAGCTCTTTCGTCTGATTTTGGAACCTCATCAAACACAGCTGAGTAACTATGCAAAGGTTTTTGCCCGTTTTCGGTGAGGATTTTTCTTGCCATACAGGTGATGGAAGATGAGTCCAATCCACCGCTTAACATCGAGCCAATGGGAAAGGCACTACGTAAACGACAACGTACAGCTTCCGCAAAAATTTCCCGAAATTTCTCTGCGTATTCTTGGTCTGATTTCAGGATTAGTTCGCGTTCTGGGTTCAAAGACCAATAGCACTTAATTTTTAACCCTACAGAATTGATTACCATACTGCAAGCAGCAGGAAGTCGAAAAATATCTTGGTAGAATGTGACAGCCTCATCTTCTAGTTCGCTTGCCAAATAGTCACCCACCCTAACTTCATTTAGTAAACGCGGTACTTTTGGCACACATAAAAGTGCTTTTACTTCACTAGCAAAAGTGAAAAGTTGCTTACTGTAATGATAGTAGAATGGTTTGATGCCAAAATGGTCCCTGGCGCAAAACAACTTTTGCTCGCGTTCATCCCAAATTGTAAATGCAAAGTCTCCCAACAAATACTCCGGACAGCGTTCACCCCACTTGAGATAAGCCCCTAATATCAGTTGGCTATCCGTTATTTTTTCAGATGGAAAGTTTGTCAACTGTAACGCAGAGATTAATTCTTGGCGATTATCTATGCGAGCATCAGAAGTAATCACGAACTTTTTACTTGGATGAACAAGTGGCAACTTTTCCAGAAATGATTCGGAGGTAGTCCAAAGCATCCGGTGTCCGAAACCAACACACCCATTAACCCAAGTGTCAGCTCTGTCTGGACCCCGATGTGCAAGGGTATCTACCATCCGTCTCAAGTCTTGCCCGGTAACAGGGCGACCATCAAGATAGTAAATTCCCATAATTCCGCTCATAGTTTCACTCCTTCGAGGGATGGTAGTGGGATAAACTTATAAAGGTCTGGGAGATTGCCAATTACAACCCGTCCTCGATGTTCAATCCAAGCGTGTGCTTCTAGGTTGTCTTTTTCACCTTTAGTAACACCGATACGTAGTGAATAAGAGTAGTTATTGTGACTCATTAATAATTGGCAAGTAAAGGCGCGAGCCAAACATTTTACACCTGGCATACAACGGCTAGCTGCGTTTACAGCCCAGACGATTTTGCTTACAGAAAATTGTTGCGATTTAACCTTTGACTGAGTAGCTTTTGTTAACAGTTTTAGCAACTTTCGGAATGGCAGTAACCATAATCCAAGTCTAATAGCTCCTAATAAAACTAAAGCATCCAACAGCAAACGGCGTTCGCACCACGGTAGACAAGCAAGTTTACGCAGTTGTCTCATGGCTAACCTCAATTAGCCCAGCAGCAAGTAAATTGCTAAGTAATGCTACTAGGTCATTTAGACAAACTGACGGTTCAACATCGTACTCTTGCAAAAGTACTTCTTTAATATCAGACACAGCCTTTGGTTGTTGAATTAATTCCCAAATACGCACTCCCACATTACTCAAGCTGTGATAAACGCCTGTGTTTATATTTAGGATTACAGTTTCACCACCAAGGTCTGAAGAAATTTGTCCAGCAGTGGCTGCTACTGTAGATGACTCTAAAATTGCTTGTTCAACTTGTTGTAAATTCATACTTTTAAAGTTACCTAGTCTTAGTGTAATTTTCGAGTGTGCTGTATATTTTTTCAGGTTAATTAAGTAATAATCCGGAGAAAATTTAAGAATTTTATCGCTTTTGTTCAAAGGTGATTTGAAGTTAAATAAGGAATGTGGATTGAATAAAGTGCAAAACTTGGTTTAAAGGCTTTTAAATACTAAGGTTAGCCTCAGAACAAGATTTGTAGGTTAATAAATTCACGTTCCTAAATTCCTAATTTCCTGAAAAAAATCAGGCTTTTAAAAGTCTGTTAGCTTGCATTCTGACGAAGAAGTAGAAGCAGTTTTAAAAGTTAAAATAATTACAATCTTCTTTAAGTAACTGCATTCGTTTAACAGTGGTAGATTGTCTTAATAAATTCCTTAAAATCGCAGCCCTAGTACAAAATATTCGCAAACTTGAATTACAGTTTTATTTTAAGCAGTAGTAAATTGAGTTCAATCAAGCGTACTGAGTGAAAAATTATTTACGTATGCATTTATTGTAATATACACACGTCTAGCGCTGTTTGAGTAAGGTTTATCAAAAAAACACAAATAGCTTTACATTTTCTAAACTTTTATTAATTGCTTATTTTCTCTTAAAAAATTATATATGTAAGCGTTGTTTAAATCATTACAATCAAATCATATTTTTTCACTGTTTGATGTATAAATGATTAGTAAGTACATAGTAAAGTTACCGGATGTGGATTTTTGGTAAAAGAAAAGAAGTTAAGGATGCTACAAGATAATTGGTAGCATCCTTCTTAATAATATATGGCGATTTTCAGTTGAGTAATGAGTCGGGTGGATACCCACCCAGATTTTTCAAATTTGCTATTAGTGGGCGCTTTGAACAACTTCTTGATAATTACCAGACTTAACGACCCTACCTCTTTCAAGCACGTAGATGCAATCACAGTGTTCAATAGTAGAGAGTCGGTGAGCAATAATAATCAAAGTCTTGAGTCCGCTCAAAGATTGCATCGCTTGAGTAACAAGCGCTTCGGTTTCATTATCTAACGCAGCAGTTGCTTCATCAAGAATCAAAATTTCCCTTTCATGGTAAAGAGCGCGCGCAATTCCTATACGTTGACGTTGACCTCCAGATAACAATACTCCCCTCTCCCCAACCATAGTTTGAATACCTTTAGGGAGTCTTTCGACTAATTCCTCTAATTGTGCAGCTTTGATTGCATTATTTAACCTTTTCTGGTCGATTAAATTTTCTGGAACACCAAAGGCAATATTTTTTTCAATCGTATCTTCGATAAGAAAAATAGTCTGAGGAATATAAGCAATTAAATTTTGCCATTTGCGTAAATCGTTATAAACCGATTGACCATCAACTTTGATGTCACCGCTTTCAGGAATCAACAGGCCTAAAATGACATCAACCAATGTTGTTTTACCAGAACCAGATTTACCAATAAAAGCTATTGATTGACCTTTTTTTAGAGATAGAGAAATATTATGCAGTGCTTTTTCATCATTACTAGAATAGCGATAAGATACGTTTTCTAAAATTGCCTCTTTATTGAAGAAAAATCCTTTATTTAAAGGTATATTGTTCAATTTTAACGTACTTCTCGATACTGGGAAAGCTTCTGAAGAGTGTAATGTCTCAGGCTTAATATTTTCTAGCTCTTTTAAATCAGTGTACAGTTTTTTAAGGGTATAACTAGAATTTTTTAAAGTGCTGACTCCAGTCGCTAGGTTACTAATTGCAGGGATTAAGCGAATTGAAGATAAGGCGAAAACACTTAAAATCGCAGTCATTTTATTGAAGTCTTGATTCATCAATAAAGCAATTGATGTAAAACCGACCAAAAATACAATTAAGAACGTTTCTACTACAATGCGTGGTAAAAGTTTAAAGGCAAAGAAACCACCCATAGCATTGACGTATTTTTTGCCTTCTTTATCTATTTCTTTTTCAAAATAAGAACCGCAACCAATTACCTTAGTTTCTTTGATTCCCCCTAAACTATGGTTAATAACTTTAATCATCGCTTCGCCAGCATCAGAAGCATCTTTTCCCCAACGAGCAATTTTATTTTTAAAAGTATTTAAAATTAAAATTACAGGAAGTAAAGTACCTAAAGTGATTGCCACAGTATAAAAGTTAGTAATACCCAGCAATATAGCTAACGACAATGTAATAATTGCATTGGAAACAGACACCAAAAATGGTATTAATACTTGTTGAGAAAATGATTTTGTTTCCGTGACAATATTTTGAATAATGTGGGAACTACTCTTATTTAAATGGAAAGTATAGGGAGCATTCAAATAAGCATGTAGTAGCTTGTTGCTTAATATATGTTGTTGTTCATAGCTAAATATAAACACATATGTTTGCACTCGCCAACTAAGGTAAGATTTAACACAAAAAGTAACAATAACTCCCACTCCGATAAAAACGATAAATTGCTTGATACTGGTTAAACCTGTCTGGGCATATGCCCACTTTAACAACGCATTTTGTGAAACAATACTTGGGTCTGTTGCAATGTTAATGAATGGACCAATCATCCCAATCCCCAATGCTTCGACCACAGAGACAAAAGTAAAAGCAAGTAGTAATACAAATAACTTTTTCTTACTTGCTGTCAAAATGTAGAGTAACTTTGATAAGTAGTTTTGCATTTTTATTTCCTAGCACTATTTACAACAAGTAGTAGTTATAGAAGAAGTTTGAATACTGCTCGGTTAAGAGTTTTTTGTGATAATTACGGGTATGTAGAGACACGTTCGCGTAGCGTGCCGCTTCGGCATAATTTCGCGTCTCTACAAGGTTTTTGGTTTATCAGATTTTCTTAACCAACAAGTATTGGAACAAGTTTTAGAGATGCAATTTTAATCCAGCTAAATTTTATACAATAAGCGCATTTATCATCTAGTTAGTTTTAGTATCTTTAACATATGATTGCTCATAGTAAAGTACGCCTCAGATTTAACTTCCACGAAAACTCATAATTGTAAAGAAATATTAAAACCTTTTTTTCTTTAAGTAAAATATCTAATCATTACATTTTTTTTAACCATTTAAGTTAGGATTTACTTAGGTGCTTTAGACTAACATCTATCTTTCATAAGGGTGAGTGGCAAAAAACCCTTGTCGGTAGCAGTTAGTCAGGGTTAGTGGCTACATTGCTGTAACTAATTACGTACACACTGAATCTCCGTCCGGATTGCTGACAGTAATTTCTCGCTTTACTTAAGTGTTATTTTTACACAAAGAATATTACACCCTGTACTACTCCGTCTGATTGTTTTACCAACCCATCTCTATTCACCCATGAAAAAATATTGTGTATTGGCTACTATTGCGATTATCAGCTTTATTGTAGCTATCAATGTAATGAAAATGCCGTTGTTACTGTTTAATGGCACAGCTATAGCCCAAACATTTAGAGTAACAGGCAACGAGAATATAGTCTTCCCAAATGACGCAGGTATAATCAATGTTAAGAATGCTCCCTATTTAGCCAAGGGAGACGGGGTTACAGACGATACTGAAGCAATTCAAAAAGCGCTAAGTGATTATCCCAATGGCAATAAGATTATTTACCTGCCAAATGGTGTTTATTTAGTTTCCGAGCAATTAAGATGGCCGGGTGGGATTGAAGCAATCAGAGAAAAAAGAACCATTCTGCAGGGTCAAAATAGCACTCGAACAATTATTAAGTTAAAAGATAACACTAGTAATTTCACAAACCCTGCTAGGTCTAGAGCCGTTATTTGGACTGGTGCCCTTCCCGCGCAGAGGTTTCGTAATGGAATTCGTAATTTGACTGTAAATACTGGGACAGGTAATTCAGGGGCAATTGGTATTCAATATAACGCAAGCAATCAGGGTAGCATACGCAATGTCAATATAGAATCTGGTGATGGGCAAGGTGTAATCGGTCTAGACTTGAGATTTACCGATGAAATTGGACCTTGCTTAATCAAAGATTTGCAAGTCACTGGCTTTAATCGAGGAATATCCACTGGGTATAAAGTAAATAGCCAGACTTTTGAAAATATCATGCTGCAAAACCAGAGAGAATTTGGTTTTCATAATGATGGTCAAGTCATTAGTGTCCGAAATTTATTTAGCCAAAATTCTGTTCCAGCTGTTTACAACAAGAATGGCTTAATGACACTACTCAACGCCAATTTATCTAGGGTTGGTATCGCATTCAATCAACCAGCAATAATCAATAATGCTTCGCTCTTTGCACGCAATATAAACACTTCTGGTTATCAAACCGCCATCCAAAACAACGATGGTACTCGCCAAAATGTCTTTGGACAAACTGTTGTAGAATTTGTTTCTCATCCGATTACAAGCCTATTTACAACACAATCCAGAGGACTTAATTTACCAGTAAAGGATACTCCAGAAGTTCCTTGGGATGCTTTAAGCCAATGGGTAAGTCCGACCCAGTTTGGAGCAGAACCAAATGATAATCTTGATGACAGCGCAGCAATTCAAGCAGCGATTGATTCCGGTAGAACAACGCTATATTTCCCCAATGGCAGATACATTATTGAACGCCCAGTTTTTATTCGGGGTAATATCAGAAGAATAATTGGGCTAGAAGCAAGTATTACAGGTAAAGGAGTGTTTCAGTTCATCAACGGTCATTCCCCAGTAGTGGTTATCGAAAGGTTTGATGGATTTGGAAGTGGTATTGTACATGCCTCAAATAGAACTTTAGTTTTAAGAAGTATGGCGTTGGCTAATACTAGTAGCGAAGCAAGCTACTCTAGTAGACTTAGTGGTCAGCTTTTTATCGAAGATGTTGTTGGTGGTCCTTGGAATTTTAATAACCAAAGAGTATGGGCTAGACAACTTAACCCCGAAAACCCTGGAACGAAAATAGTTAACAACCGAAGCACATTTTGGGTACTAGGTCTGAAAACCGAGCGAGAGGGTACTGTGGTAGAGACTACTAGAGGTGGAAAAACAGAAGTTGCTGGTGCGTTTATTTATTCTACTTCTGTCCCAAAAACTACTCCCATATTCGTGAGTGATAATTCTTCGATGTCGCTCACCGTCAGCGAATGCAATTTTAATGGCAATCCCTTTACAACTTTAATTAGCGATAGGCGAAACACCACTACTAGATACATAAATCAAAGTAATATGCTAAAAAGCAACTGTAACGGTACTTTGATACCTCTTTTTGTTGGCTACAAGTAGCGCTCGCTTTTTCTGCTCAGTGTGATACGGATGTCCCTATTTTTGGAATTTACCAAAAATTTTTTCTTAACCACTTGACATAACCCCAGCCTCCACTGCTATATTAAGTGTTGTGAACGCAATGGGGCGTCGCCAAGTGGTAAGGCATCGGGTTTTGGTCCCGACATCCCTAGGTTCGAATCCTAGCGCCCCAGTTTAATAGCATTTAATACAAAGTTTAAGAACACTATCTAGAGAATGGTGTTCTGCTCCTAACACGCCTCCGTCCCAAACTCAGATACCTAACTATGGGATGAGTGTAATTGTGAAGCCCTAACCATTAAGCTGTTCCCCAAATAGTTTGCATACAAAGATGAGTGGACGAGACGCCCACCCTCAAGAATTTTATAAATAGATATTACCTGGATTAGATGCGTTTCAGTTCAACTTAATACATCCAAATATTTCTTTACTTCACTTACAAAAGGTTTACGAACAGCAACAATATTTTGATAGGAAAATATTTCCCAATATCTAGGATTGTATTCACCAAGATGAACCAAACCATATGGAAGAAGTCGATAAAATTCATAATCAGAGAGAACATCATAAATATCTTTAAAAAAGACTTTACTAGTAATGTTCGATTCATTGAATTCAAACTGAATGATGTCAATTAATTGTTTTGTAATACTCTCCTTAGCGCCATACAAAACTTTTAATTCGTTACCTTCTGTATCTATTTTTAGAAGTCTAATCCTTGTGATATCATAATCATTAACAAACTCATCTATTTTAGTGACATCAACTTCCCAACTTTTTTTAACTCCTTTACTTGCATTCACTACACCCTCATAAAGAGAAGCAAGAGGAGAGCCTACTTCCTCATCCATATAATCATAAAGATTTAAACTTCCTACCATATCACTGCAAGCTTTATTTATTGCTACAAAATTATATTTTTCAGCTTGAGTTTTTAATTTTTGGAAAGTTTTTGGATGAGGCTCAAATGCATAAATTTTTGCCCTAGGTGAAGCATGAATGACAGCATCAGAGTAATATCCTATATTTGCTCCGACATCTAGTGTGACAAAATCATTTAAAAGTGGAGAGATTCTTGTGATAAAAAATTCTTCTCCACCAACTTTATAATTTTCAAAGTTGAGAATACCCATACCCCTTAAGCTTAAGTTAAAGAGTAGCTTATTAAGGGTATAAAAAATTTTTCTTAAGAAGAAAAATCTGTAAATATTTAACACATAACGAAATAATAATAGATTTGTTTGCTTACTCATTTTCTGTTCCTAATTGAAATCAATTGAAGTACAATTAAAAGATTTAGCGCATGGCTAGATATACTAAATAGTTGCTTGTGGCGGAGTTTCCGTCATGGTAGATAAATATAAACTCCTCACTAATTCCTATTTGCTTTGTTGAAGTTTTTCAACAAAGCAATCACTCAAGTCTCCACCCCAAATAGCGTTCGCGAATATGAAATGGCGTACCAAAAGAGCTTGATGAAAGCAGTTGCTTAAAAGCTAGCAAGATAAACGGGGGAATTGTTTCTGTATAGCGTCTCCAAAGACGACGAGGTTCTTGTAACCATCGGTACAACCATTCCAATCCCAAGTCTCTAACCATCCGAGGTGCGCGTTTATGAATCCCTGCATAAACAGGAAAAACTCCCCCCAGTCCCAGCATCACCGCTTGAATCTTATCCTTATGCTGAGCCATAAACTTTTCTTGTTTCGGACAACCCAAGGATACAAACACCAAGCCTGCACCACTTTCATTAATTTTATGAACAAGAATCTTATCTTCCGCTTCCGTCAAAGGACGAAAAGGCAGAGGTTCCATTGCTGCCACTTGCAATTCTGGATACTCCTGCAACAATCTTTCTTGCATTCTAGCCAGAATCTCTGGTTGCGAACCCAGAAAATAAACACTCACACCTAACTTTTGGGCTTTCTCACACAAAGCTTGGAGAATATCCATACCTGCAACCCGGTCTTGATAACGCGCTCCAGTTTTACGCATCATCCAAACCAAAGGCATACCATCAGGAGTTACCATATCAGCGTTGTGCAAGACGGTTGCAAAATCTGGGTTTGAGTGCGCCTCAATCAGCATATGTACATTCGCTACACATACGGTTCTGCTCTCACGTGCTACAGCCCACCTCAGTATTGTCCCTATCTGGTCGTCAAAGCGTAAGGCTGTAATAGGGCAATCAATTACTCGTTTAATCGGTAGAAACCCTCTTCCTACCATAATTCACTCCTAGTTTTTCACTAAATATTTCTCAATCTCAATTTGACCTAAAGCATATGCAATATAATAATTGCGGCTTCTATAACTGTTGATTTTCAGATGCTTTTGGATATGTCAATAGTTAATCTGTGGAGATGCTGTAGCTGTCGCAAAAACTTAATTTACTTCCCTGGCAGTTAGTAAATCTACTGTATTTAACTTTACTGTGAGTTTTTCCTGATTCAAGAAGATTTTGGTAAACTTTGTATTATCTTCATAATTACTTAGTGTTGTTTTTATCTAAATATTAAAATTTTAGTAAATTCTGGCAATATTTAATATGTTCTGCGTATAAATAATTAAATCGTCAAAATCAATACCGAATATTTTTAACATACTCTGCTACTTACTGATTGCACAGTTTACATATTCTTAAATCTGCTTTTATCCTGGAAAAATAATAAAAAATAAGAGAGAAGGAATTTGTCCCTCTCTCTTATTCGCCTGTCCTGATTGTTTTGCTTGTTTTTGTCGGGTTTTTCGTTTACTTTTTCGTCTCCTTTGAGTTTTTTGCGTAGCATCTGCTGTTGCTTTTTAAGCTGTCGCTGCCTAGCAGAACCACCTTTACCCTTGTCATTCCGCCCTTGCTTGCGGGGAGACTCCCATCTTTTGAGTCGCATAATTTACTAGTCCTCATTTAGTAATTTTCAACAATCTGATAAAAATCAAAAATATCTTCCTGGAAAATGGAATTATATTTTTGTCTTAACATCTATACTAATATGCCAATTATAATGCATAAAATAAATCTTGTCTAGTAGTATTGGTTATGCTCTAAAGCAAACTTTATAAGCCTTATTTTAAGCAATACTAAAATAAAAATCTTCGTTAGGAATTACCTTCTTTTACTTGCTATTCTAAAGGTTAGAAACCATAGCTTACGTAATTGGCATCTATCAATAGTATTATTTTTGCAATTCATAGAGTAATCTATTCAGTATAGAAATACAATTTGTTTTATAGCACCTACCTCCAGATAAAAAATTCTCTTGGAACTGAGTTTTTAACCCAGTCAATATGTATCTTCATTATCTATTGGTAACTTTCCGGAATAAAACCACACAATCTTTGGCAACGGATGACGAGTGGGTGTAGCGCAATACTGCTCGGTTAAGGATTTTGTAGGTTGGGTTGAGGCTTTGGGAAACCCAACATTTCGTTGTATTTGTTGGGTTAAGCGCTCCGCTCCACCGGGGCGTGAACGTTCCTCAACCCAACCTACGTATTTTTGGATTTTTGGTCTTAACCGAGCAGTATTGAGGTGTAGGGGATGGGTTATCTGTAGATGTTAACAGATGGGTAACGTAACCCATCTCTATGCAACGTGCTGATAGCCAGCGTATCGGCCTTGACTATTTGTCGCTTTTAAGCTACACTCCAGGGCTATGGCTGGTATTACTCGTCCAAAAACTCTGAAAGTTTATCAAACTCTCGACGGCAAAGAGCCGTACACGGAATGGTTGGAAAGTCTGAAGGACTATACAATTCGTGCCCGAATACTCAGAAGACTGGAGCGTCTTAAGCAGGGCAACTACGGAGATTGCAAGTCCGTTGGCTCACAATACTGCTCGGTTAAGGATTTTTGTAGGTTGGGTTGAGGCTTTGGGAAACCCAACAAACCACCGAAAATGTTGGGTTTCGTTCCTCAACCCAACCTACGCATTTTCCTGTTTTTGGGCTTAACCGACAAGTATTGCGTTGGCTCAGGGGTGCTGGAACTCCGTTTTTTCTTTGGCAGTGGCTACCGCGTCTACATTGGGGAAGGCCGCAGATAATGTGGTGATTCTTTTGTGTGGCGGGGATAAGGATAGCCAGGACAAGGATATAGAAAAAGCGAAAGAATATTGGCAGGCTTACCAGGAGGAACAATATGAGCAAGAAACTTAGAAACCACGACGAGGTCGTGTTGGAACAACTACAGAACCCGTCCATGGCTCAGGCTTACCTGGAGGTTGCCCTTGAAGAGTACGAGCAGGATGGGGAGTTGGCATTTTTTCTGGAAGCACTACGGAACGTGGTGGAGGCACAGTCGGGGATGACTCTCCTTGCGGAAAAAACAGGTTTGAACCGCCAAAACCTCTATCGGGCTTTGTCACCCGAAGGAAACCCTGAACTGCGAACCATTAGTCTTATCCTCCATAATCTCGGCTACCGCTTGAGCGTACAACCGATTCGCGCAGTATCGGGTCATTGAGTAGGTAATCACTGGTGTAAAGCGTTCCATTCGTTTACCTGAATGCCTCTCATTCGGGCAAGCGGCAGTCCGGATTGTTTGCCTCTAGACCAATGTAGAGACGTGACATGTAACGTCTCTACGCGCTGGTTTTCTGTACCGACGTTGCCAAGGCACAAGAAACAGTCTGAACTTTGATATCTACATGAAGTTTTTTACGAAGAACATTAAAGATAGCAGTAAGATTATCCATTGTTGGATTACCTTTTGCAGATAACATCCGATGAAGACTCTTGCTCGGTTTAGATGTTTCAATTGCAAGTTCTTCAAAACCTACAGTTGCATTTACAAGGTCTCTCAATATAAGCTTTGCAGTTTCTGGTTCGCCGTTAAGGAAAAGTGAAACAGCTTCATTAAGTAAACATGCTGCAAATTCAGAATCTCGTTGGACTCGCGCATTAACTGTTTCTTTAAAATCTCTTGTTAATGTCATAGTTACCTCTTCTTTTTTAATGGTACTGCAATTCTTAAAGTAGTAATATTCTCAGCCAGCGACTAAAGCATATTACTACTTGGCAGCAGCAAGCTCCAAATTCTGTAACACCCAATCATCCAGAAGGCACACAAGCCAGTAAACCATAAAATTGTTATAAGCCTTGCGGCGTAGATATTTCACAATTATGTATGTAGAAATACAATACAAAGAGCAATCCTTTTGAAACCTATGAAGTATCATAGAATACTTTGCATTTATTTATAAGTTCAACGGTCTTTATTCACACAGAGGATGGCAAGATTTTTATACTTCCCAGGAAGATAGTCCCAGGCATTTTTTCTTAATCACTAAATATATCGTGTTGTTCTTTAAAAACCCTTTGGGTGTTAGGTAAATCAAAATCTGAGGAAAGTAAGTCAACACCATCAATAATTTTAGGTATCCAACTTTGATTTATTTGTAGTCCTTCATAACATTTTTGTCTATATTCATCCCTTTTCTGAAAGAGTTCAATTGCTTTTTTTAAAGGTCGTATAACTTCGTAAGCTCTTTCAGCTTTTTCAATTGCTGATTGAGGAATTGGAGATTGTAATCTGAGAACAGCTAAATCAATTAAGTCTCTAGATTCTATAGAATTATCATTAAATCGGTCGGAATTTGCTAGCAGTTTAGATGTAAAACAATCGTTTAAACTTAAACATGGAACAGGCGACCAACTAGGGTATCTTGGCGGGTCTAGTTGAAAACGAGCTTCGGCAATGATTTCTATTTTAATAGGCGTGCCATCAATAAGCACAATTATCCTAATTCCGTATTGGTCAGTAGTTCCACGCCCTATCTGAATTCTACTTAAATCACTAAATAATGCTTCATGCCCATTTTCAAATACTAGTGTACGTAAATATTTATAACCTTCTGTATTAACAGATGATATAAAATCAATGTCTTTACTCCATCTATATTCATCAAAATCTAAAGCAAGAATGGTTCCGCCTCCAAAGTAAGCAAAACCATTCTCAAATAAATTACAATTTAAAGATTGTAATATTGTCAAAATTTTGTTGTGGTTATCTAATCTAAAATTCATAAATCAGCTATTAACCATGATTTATGATATCTGGCGAGTTCTTTAAGAAAATATAATTCTTCACCCTCAAGATTGCTGAACATACTGAGATATCGCCAACCACGTTCATAACGACTCAGCATTTCTTCTGGTGTAAAGCGATATACGTCTGCGGTTTGCCAACAGATTGATTCCAAAAAAGGTAGTTTTTTTGGAGGGTTGGCAAAATTAATTGTTGCGGTTGCGGTTGCGGTTGGCATGACTTTAATCAACCACTCTAGATGACTGTAATTACGTGTGTAACTATATAATAACCCACGTTGTGGGTTATTAAATTATAGGTACTTAAGGCTAAAAATTCTGGCGATGCGGGTTGAGGTATATATTTTTCTCCAGAAAATAACCGTAGAGCAGCTCCCTTACAAAAGTTTCCTCGGTTTGCCCCTCAACAAACACATTAACTCGAATCATCGTAAAGGTCTCCCCCCCAGGACGTTCTTCTTCCACAACTCACCCAAGCTATAATCCTCAAGCCATCCCTCCAACTCCTGCCGTCCTAATCGGCGAAGCGACGAATTCCCCTGCATACGGTCAACAACAATAACATCTTCAACATCAAATTCGTTAAGCAGTTCCACAGACTGAGTTGAAACAATTACTTGTTTTTCAGCAGTCCGTATCAATGATGCCAGAACAGTTATTGCATAAGGATGGAGACCCAATTCAGGCTCATCAACCAAAATTGTCTCTGGCTGAAGCTCAGACGGTTGCAAAAAAACCGTTGCAAGACACATAAAACACAGATGTAGAGCAGTGCAAAAAGATGGCTCAACTCAATGGATGGAAATTGCTTTATGTTGAACCTAATGGTACTGCAATTCTTAAAGTAGACTGTATTTTTGAAGGGGAACAGACAAGCTTTGCACCCAAGGAGAAAAACGATGACTGAAAGATGGATTATTTTTCATGCAGAACCAAACCAACCAGGCTGGGAAAATCGTAAACTCCCAATGGGTGGTTTAACAGGAATACTGAGCGAGCAATGGGACTTTACAGGAAGCGATACAATATCGCAAGTTGGAGAGCGCTTCCGGCAGTTTCTACAAATAAAAGAATTTGTAGACCCCCAATTTCCAGAAAGCTCAACCCACGCACGAGACGGGGATTGGGTAATCACTAAGGTTGAACACTACCCAGCAGCCAATCACGACTCATCAAAACAAGAAATTGTAGTCTGTTACTGCAAATTTGAACCGATTTTGTCAGAGCTAAAACCCCTTGGCAGAGGGCAATCAAGCCCACAACTACAGGAATCGCAAAAGCCATAATCCATAATGTAGAGACGTTACATGTAACGTCTCTACGCCTGGAGGTTAGGGCTTTGATTCCGCTTCTATTCTCTTTTTTAATTCTTCTTCTAATTGTTCACCTGTACTAACCACAATGCCCGGTCTTGCTCTAACAATTGTGAGATAATGTTGAAACGCCTCCTCATCGTTGGGGTGTTGTTTTACATAATTTCTTAACTTAGCTTCTGTTAATTGTTGATAGTTACTCATCGTATTAATATCTCCCCATTACTCCTCATTTTTAACAACCCTCAACAACCCTTGCCTAATCACTCGTTCGATTAACTCACTCCTGGTAATACCCATTTCTTCCGAGACTTTATCTAACTCCTCCGAAGCTGTTTCGGTCAACATGATTTGATAGCGCAGCTTCGTTTCACCGTATTTATCTTTTTCTGTTCGTTTTGGTCTTGGCACTATTTCTATACACACATCAATATCTCAACACCAATTTACAAATCTATACAGCTACATATATACATACCTACACACATACATATTATAATTAAACGTGACGGGTGAATAATACCTAGCTCAAAAGCCGTCAAATCGGTTCAAGCTTAAGCAGTAACTTTTAGCCCTCAACATTCTGCGTAAAAATCCAGAGTTTAAACATATGACGGATAACCCACAAATAGAGCCAGAATCATTAAATCCTCAGACAGAATCAGAATCACCAAATCCTCAAACACAATATGACTCTCCTTGGAAAGATATTTTAGAACAGTACTTTGAGGATTTCATCTTGTTTTTCTTCCCACAAGAACATCAAGAAATTGATTGGACTCGAAAGCCAGAATTTCTTGATAAAGAACTACTTTCCATAGTGCGAGATGCAAAACTTGGAACGCGATTCGCAGATAAATTAGTCAAGATTTACCGACATAGCGGAAAGGAGGATTGGATACTTGTACATGTGGAAGTTCAGAGTCAAGAGGAGACTGACTTCCCAAAAAGGATTTACATTTATAACAGTCGTATTTTCAATAAGTATGACAAGTTCGTTGTATCAGTAGCAGTTTTAGGAGATACAGCACTTCCGGCTGTTATGAGGTACACTAAGGATACAAATATTATCTTCTTATGAAAGCATATTCAATAGACCTACGAGAAAAAATAGTTTTAGCACATATTCAGGAGAAAATATCAATTCGTCAAGTGGCAATCAGATTTGCTGTCAGTAAAAGCTTAGTCCAAAAGCTGGTAAAGCAACAACAAAATGATGGAAATTTACAACCTAAAAAGCGGGGTAAGCCGCAGTTTAGTCATCTGACAAATGCATCCGTAGAGTTAAGAGAACTCGTTGTAGAAAATCATGATGCGACTTTACAGCAGTTTGTAGCTAAATGAGGTACATAGAGTTAATATCAAACTCTTGTGGGGTGGGCTTTCTCTTGCCCCGCCCCTGTGTATTTCACTAACTTGAAATTTGCTGTAATTACAAAACCATCAAATAAGTATCTTTTCCTTCCAGTGGTAAAACTCGCAATTTTTGATTTTGTAAATCAGGCTCTAAACCTAAATCTTCCAAAGGTATTAACCCCAACAAAGGGTCTGAACCTTCAGGTAATTCAATACAATTAAATACCCCTTCTCTCCCTTCAACCGAAAGATTTAACATTTTAAAAACACGAACCTTTTGTAATCCAGTTGCTATTTTTACATCTACCTCTCCCTGAAAAGGTAATCCCAAATCAAGAATAATATGTTTAGGCAAACAAAGCCTTGTTGCTCCCGTGTCAACTAAAACATCATCTAAAGTAATTGAGCGTATTTGTTCTGTTGGGATGAATCCTCTTTCTGCCAGAGTTTGGTCAATTTGGTTGGTAATAGTGATTTTGGTAGTGACTTTACCCCTTTTTTTGATATTGCTAGGTATCATATTATTTTCCAGCAAATTAATTAAAAATTGGTAATTCCTAAAAACAAAAGTAGAGACGCGATTAATCGCGTCTCTACATTAATTATAGTGGGCGAGGAGAGAATCGAACTCTCATGCCTTATAAGGGCGGTAGATTTTGAGTCTACTGCGTCTACCAGTTTCGCCACCCGCCCTTGGGTGCAACTACATCATTATACTCTATAGGATTATTTTTTAGCAACCCCTCAAAATCTTTACTTGCAGCCCAGCGGTCAATTTCTCTAGCACGCAGTACTGGCACAGGGTGTGAGAGTTGAGCAGTGCGAGCGACCTTAACCATTTCCCCCATTTCCGTCTTGCTAATATCATCGTAAGCGCGAGCCTGAGCGATAAAAGCATCCAAATTGAGTTGTTTCGACAAAGTGGGAGAACCCCCAGCCAGTTTCATCAACACCGACATCACCACCCTTGGGTCTTGGCTAACTAACAACGCAGCGCGGTCACAAGTAAATTCCGCACAACGAACCCATTCTAAAAGCTGTGATTGAATACTTTGAGCCAACAACGCACCAACATTAGGAACAATCGTAGCCGCTAAAATCAATAAATTCACCGGGGTCAAATAAACACTGTGGTCGCACTTAAGATGTCCCAACTCGTGAGCAATTACAGCTTGAATTTCCTCAGGAGTAAGCATATCAACCAACGAGGTATGCAGCACAACAAAAGGTTGTTTACCCCGCATCGCAAAAGTATAAGCATTAGGCGCAGGATGCTGACGGATATAAAGCTGAGGCGGTTCCATATCCAAAATCTGACAAGCATCCAACAACAACTTATGTATATCAGGAAGTTGTTGTTCCCCGACCAGCACACTAGAAGCAATATTTTCTACATAAAAAACTTGTTCCGCCACAGGTCCCAAAAGATTTCGCACCATCATATCTATCCCTGGAATCTGCTTCAGTGCTTTGGTAGCCTGCAAATCTAAGGGGTGGCGAAAAGAATCTGCCTTGAGACCAATCAACTGAGTTTTGAGGAAGGACATGGTGTAGAGGCTTTAAAGAATAAAAAATAATCAAAATAACTGTAATGATTATAGCATTTTTACCAAATCGCCATATTCTGCCCCATTGCGAACTGCGAACTGCGAACTGCGAATTGCGAATTGCGAATTATTTTAGACCCTGCTCAAACTCATCCACAGCTTGGATTGAATCTGTAATTAAAATACATCTCTCCAACAATAAAATGTCCAATTCGGGAAGTAACTCGCTTGTAGTTATTTGCTCGTAACCGTGAGTCTTAGTAAAAACAGAAGCTGTTTCCTGAAGCGAATTATCTCTAAGGTGGTAAAGAAATAGCTGATTTTGCTTCCAGAACCAAACCTCTGTGACTCCTAAACGTCTGTAAATTTCCAGCTTACTAACATCACCGCTAGTAACAATTACTTCTATAGCTAAGTCGGGAACCTTCTTCGCTTCTCCTATGCAGTAACATTCATCTGGTTCTGCCCCAGCTTTTTTGGCTTTATTTCTAAAGATGGAACTCCCCATAGGCACATAACGAATACGTTTGCTGTAAAAAAAACGTTCTAGCAGCGTACCCACATTTGTTTTAAAATTCTCATGTCTAATAGAAGGAGACACTATTTCTAATATTCCATCCAAATAAGTTACACGATAATGATAATTATCCTCTAGTTTGCCTAATAGCGCTTCATAAGTTTCCCAACTCACACCGCTTCTAGTAAACCTCTCCTCTATATCGGGGTTGTCAATATGTCGTAGTTCTGGCTCGTCAATAAGTTCTTTGATGCTGACCATCCTTACCTCTCTACAACATTTTCTGTACTAAGTTAAAACATATTTAAACTGCATAATTAATTTTAGTTTATCTGAGGTTGCCATCACAAACCTTGTGTTGGTATGGGTGGCACGGAATGCCACCCCACAAGATGGATAAATATAATTTTAGGTATTCAAGCTGAGGAACAAAACTATTTAGCCAGAAACAGACACTTCCGCATGAGCGCTAACAGGTGGAGAAGCAACCTCACCTTCGCTGCCAACACGCAAAATTTTAGCTCCCAACTGCTGCAACTTCAAATCCAGCCTATCGTAACCCCTATCCAAGTGCCGTAACCCTTGAATTGTGGTTTGTCCTTCGGCTGCGAGTCCAGCAATTACTAAAGCTGCGGCTGCGCGTAAATCTGTAGCCAACACAGGTGCTCCAGAGAACATCGGAACTCCTCGCACAAAAGCAATATTGCCCTTAACACGAATATCCGCACCCAAACGGTTTAATTCAGAAGCATGACGCAAGCGGTTTTCAAACACAGTTTCATTTATGAGACTGTCACCTTCCGCCATAGCCAGCAAAGACATAAATGGGGCTTGCATATCCGTAGGAAAACCTGGATGAGGCAATGTTTCAATATCAGCAGCCATAAGTTTTTCTGCTGGCAAAACGCGCAAGCAGTCATTCCCTTCTGGAATTATTGGCACTCCAATTTCCCGTAGCTTAGCAATTAGCGGTTCCAGATGGTCTGGAGCAACCGATGTCAAAAGAATTTCAGAACGAGTAATCGCACCTGCTACCAAAAACGTCCCAGCCTCGATTCGGTCAGGAATAATCGGATAATCAACCGAATGCAACTCCCGAACACCTTCAATAGTAATCGTGCTGCTTCCCGCACCGCGAATTTTTGCTCCCATCGCGTTACAGAAATTAGCCAAATCGACCACTTCCGGTTCCCGCGCAGCATTATCAATAATCGTTTCGCCATCTGCCAAAGTCGCAGCCATCATCAAAGTTTCCGTAGCACCAACGCTAGGAAAATCTAAATAAATCTTGGCACCTTTTAATCGATTATTACTCCCAGGAACATAGGCATTACAAATCCCATGTTCGATTTGCACCTCAGCACCCATCGATTGCAGTCCTCGGACATGCAAATCAACAGGTCTCGCCCCAATAGCGCAGCCACCAGGTAAAGGCATCTGCGCCACTCCTAACCGTGCCAAAATTGACCCAATAGCAAAAAAACTTGCCCGGAGTTGGGTTACGAGTTCGTACGGCGCCTTTGAAGTCGCAATATGACGAGCATTAATATCTAAAGTATCGCCTTCAAGTTTTAAAGGAACACCAAAAGCTGATATTACTTCAGCCATCGACTTAATGTCCGCCAAATCAGGAATATTACGGATACGACAATCTCCAGAACAAAGCAACGCACCAGCCATAATTACTAGTGCGGAATTCTTTGCACCGCTAATTTTTACGCTTCCGCGCAGAGGATGCCCACCCCAAATTTGCAAGACTGAGGAGTCCGCATGAGACGAAAGCTTGGCATCTGGTAAACCGCTAGAAGGATTAATACGCCCTCCTCCAATAATCAGGAACGAAGTAAGTTTTAAGTTGGTTTTGATTCTACAGTAAAGAAATAATTTGTCTACATTTTGATGTTACAAACTGACGAAGTTACTTTCTTTGCTGCAATCTCAAGAGTAGCAATTAAAAGTCAAAATGATAAAAATATCAACTTCTCTGACCTAACCCCCCTACCCCCTTCCCTACGAGGGAAGGGGGAAATACAACTTAAACCAAGAAATTTGACGCCACACAGGACTTAATACAGACGACAAATTACACATATTTACACACCCTAAAATTCCCCAAAAAACCTTTTTTCTCTTAGCCCCCCTTCCCTAGTAGGGAAGGGGGGTTGGGGGGTTAGGTCAAATTTAGTAAACAAATAGAATTATCCATTGACAAAACTAAATAATTCAGTAATACTAATAAAGTTCTTTAAATCCAATACGCAAGCGGAACTGGCGGAATTGGCAGACGCGCATGATTCAGGTTCATGTGCCGCAAGGCTTCCGGGTTCAAGTCCCGGGTTCCGCATAAAAGATTATGGTACTAAGAATTAATATATAAAAAATTAATTCTTTATCCACAACTCCCCACTCCCCACTCCCCAACAGCGGTGCTGACCAGTTTACAAAATACCTTAGTCAAGCAAATCAGAAAATTGCACTCCGCCAAGGAGCGTCACAGCCAACAGTTATTTTTACTGGAAGGGACGCACCTAATAGAAGAAGCCTGTGCGGTTAACTACCCAATAGTGACATTGTGCTGCACTCCTCAATGGCAAGCTAATCATCTTCAGTTCTGGGAAGATGCTGTATCAAGATGCCAACGAGCAGAAATTGTCAGCGAAGACGTTTTAGCTGCTTTAGCGACTACAGTACAACCAGATGGAGTCGTCGCAATTGTAGAACGAAACCTTCAAAAAACAGAAGTACCTTTTACCGATTTGGTTTTAGCTTTAGAAACAATACAAGACCCAGGTAATTTAGGGACAATGATTCGCACTGCCGCAGCATCCGGTATTTCTGGGTTGTGCGTCAGTAAAAATAGCGTCGATTTAGATAACCCTAAAGTTTTAAGAGCTTCAGCAGGGCAATGGTTCCGCGTACCAATGTCAGTAAGTGAAGATTTAAAAGTGACAACAGAACAGGCGAAACAAGCAGGAATGCAGGTAATTGCGACGTTACCGAGTGCCGATATAACCTATTGGGAAGTAGACTGGAAGAAGCCCAGCTTTATTTTGCTGGGGAATGAAGGCGCAGGTTTATCAAAAGAATTAGCAGCAATGGCTGATTTACAAGTAAAAATTCCTTTAACTCCTGGGGTGGAGTCATTAAATGTGGCAATCACTGCTGCCTTAATGCTATTTGAAGCGCAACGGCAGAAGGTTAGGGGTTGACGGTTGACTGGTCACTGGTGACTGTTGACTGTTGATTGGCTATGGATTCTTATTTTTACTGTTGTTTGCTAGATACTGTTCAATATCCGCTATGGCATCTTCCCATGCGTCTAAGTCTATTTCCAGTTTCGATTCGGCTTCCTTGGGTTTAGAGTTGCTAATAGGTTGAGGTTGAGGTTGAGGTTGAGGTTGAGGTTGAGGTTTAGGTTGAGGTTTAGGTTGAGGTTTTTTCTCCTGTGTATCCGACTTTTCTTCCGTGGGAGGATTTTCTTCTTGTAATATTCCCTCCAGTTGCTCTAGAGACTTAAGAAAATCTTTATCTGCCTCGTGGCGTTCTCCTTGCTGACTTTGCTCCATAAATCTTTAATTGCAAATCAGAATTTACTAAATTTCAGCTTGTGACAAGCCATATTTTTTATTTATAGGTACTTAGAACTAAATAGTATCTATGATACTAGCTCACTATACAAAGGACAACAGCAGGATAACCTAAGATTATTATCAAAGACACAAATCCATGTACGGAGACGCGATATACGGAAATCCATATACGGAGACGCGATATACGGAAATCCATATACGGAGACGCGATATACGGAAATCCATATACGGAGACGCGATATACGGAGACGCGATAAATCGCGTCTCTACAGCAGGTTGAATGGTTTGATTGCGAAATCACCTAGGGTGACTGTAAAACTGTCTTTTTGTTCTGTGGCAATAAAATTGATAATCACTTCACAAGCGACGCTCACAGTAAGGGTGACCAAGTTACGTGCTAAAGGGTAGTCACAAACATCATCATTCGCTGGGGAAGGTACTCGGTAAATTTCGTTCCAAATTATTTCCGCGTAATCACTAGCTAAGCCAACATGAAGACAAGGTAAATCGGAAGTCATGCAATAATCTTTAACGGCTTGACGGCTAGTGCTGTTATCAAAAGTGTCAATAACTAAGGCGCTACTTTTTAATAACTGTCCTGCATTATCTGGTGTTAATTCTTTACTTTGGCCATCAACATTAACACCCAGAGCACGATATAGAGAATTTGTAATAATTTTGGCTTTGTATGCCCCAACATCGGAACGGTAGTAAGGTTGAGTTGAAAGATTCCGCTCTTCGATGCGGTCTCTATCTATTACTTTTAATTTACCAAAGCCAGAACGCGCAAGACTCTCGGTAATATTCGCTCCTAATGCACCCCCACCACATATAGTGACAGGAAAGTCTCGTAACTTCGTCATGACACTGGAGGTACGATGTAATTGCTCGTGAAAAAATACGGACATAGAAAATTGGTAATCGCTAATTGGTAATTGCTAATTGATAATTACACCATTCCCCATTCCCCACTCCCTACTCCCCATTCCCTATTCCCCATCCTCAAATCTTTTTTCTACAACGGCAACCAACGATTGTAAGTCAAATTTTTGGTCTTCACCACTTAAACAAATTCCCGAACTCATTACGGTCAAGTCTGTTTTGGAAATCGCGCTACTATGACGCTCCCCATCTGAGGTTGTCCATTCTACAACCCAATGGTCTTTTCTATCGCGAAATTCCTGTAACTGTCCACCCCCCATTTGCAATGCTCCTTTTAGCCGTGCTTCATCCTCCTGTTGTTGCTTTAATTGTTTTTTTAATGGATTAAACTCTTCTGCTCGTTGGGATACTAGGTCATATAGCGTCCGCATTTCTGGTGTCATACCTTTGAATTGCAGTTCTTTCGGCTGGGTTACTTTTTTTAGTTCCCCTCTCAATTTCTCTGTCACCAACAAATCCGCACGGCGATCGCACTCGTCAAACCAGCAAGTTAGACCATCGGTACGCACTATGACAACTTCAAAACGCGCAGCATCGGTAACTAAATGGACAGGTACAGGTTTACAATATCCACAACGCTGACGCATATCGGCTTCATTTACCGGATATGCTAACCAAGTTTGTCCTTGTAATTGATAAGCCAGTCTTAAACGTAAAGATTTAAATTGTTGTAAATATTCGGCAATTTGGGGCAAACTTGGTTCTTCAAGATATATTGCGGTCTTTTCGTTCTCCGGCTGGAAAATACCCCACCCTTCAAAGTCACGTGGTTTAGGGGAAAAAGTGTAAACGATACCGCCGACCCTAGTTTTTACTTTACCACCCCGCACGCAGGGGGCAACAAATTGAGTTGAGGATAATGCATTTTCTTGTGCTGCGAGTTCGTTAAGAAGTTTATTAATATTTTTAGCCATTATTTTTAGTTTTTATAGTGGGGAGAATTAATATATTCCGTCTCTATTATTAACAAACTTTAAGTATTTTTGCGAAATGTAGCGATTTCTCAGGAAGTAGTTTCTGTTGTGAAAAGATTAAGTAATTACATCTAGTTAATCTAAAGTTAACCCAAAACTTTTTGTAAAACATTTGTTTCTTTTTGTAGATGGCAAATCTATACCGTTTCTACAAAAAACGTTCAAATTAAACGTTCAAATTATTTGACGTAATCCTGGGTGTAAATACTCATTAGCCGTAATTAGAAGCTTCCAAGCTGAACAAATAAGAGATAACCGGAGGGTTTAATATGACAGTCCGCAACAACTTTTTTAATAATATATCTCAAAAATTGCAACAAGATTCTGCTAGCTGGGGAGCATTGGCACTTTGGGTTGCAGGAATAACGGCAGTGCTAATAACTTTGTCGATGTTCGCAAATGCGTAAGAGTTATTACTAGAAGCACAAAAACAATGACATTTCCAGAACAAGTATGACATCTCATCTATAATGAGTTGTAGTTAACTTTCATGGAAATGTCCAAATATGTACCACCAAGAGTGGCTAGTCTCCATAGCCTAGAACAAGAACAGGGCGGGCAAGGATGCCCACCCCACAAGAGAGGATTAGAGATTTTTTAATTTAGAAGTTATTTGTCTCAAATTTGAATTTAAGCGGCCATTAATTCAGCATCGTCTTCAACCGGAACTCCATCCTGAACAAGAGAACGGCTTTGACCTTTGCGCTGCAACAAATCATTAGCGAAAGCTAACATCGCATTCACTTTACGCTGACGCCAATCATCTATTAATTTTTCTGCATCACTACTAGACATTCGCCGTCTCATTGCTTCATAAAGATAAGCCGCGTGACCAGTTTCATCCTTAGCAATACTTAACATCCCCAATTTCAGATTGCGACTGTTTGGGTCACTATCAGGTAATACCTTTGCCATACGTTCAAAGTCTTTACTGGCATCCAACTCCAAAATATAAGTGCTACCCATAAACACATCCCATTCGATAACAGCAGGTTTTAATTGCTCCTGCGTATAACCCGTAAAGTAAGAGTTGAAAAAGGGACTGCGACCTTCTGACTTTTTTTCATCAGTATTTTTAGGTAGATTTTTAAAATCTATTACCTGTTTATTAATCTGTTTTAAAGCATGAGCAAAAATTTGACCATGCCGAGTTTCGTCAGACGAGTGCGCTGCGAGCTTTTCAGCCAACCAAACGTCACCTTCAGCAGCAGCACGTTCGCTAAGTGCCGCTAAAAAAGGTACAGAGCCAGACTCAGCAAGCTGAAAACCGGCGAGAACATTAGGACGGGTTTTGGTATCACGAATTTGTAAAGCAGAATAATATGCTACTGCACCAGAGCCTGCTAAATGCATGAGGTAAGTTAAAAAGTTCATTCTGGACTCGTCCTATTAAGAATCTTCGCTTTATATAATGCTAATCCTTATTTATCCTTATGCTTAATTGCTGGATACTCGGTTGCTAAGCTGATGCACTGAGACTATATTGAGTAAAAGTTGAGAATAGATACAATTCTCAATACTTAATTATCCAATACAGTTTCATCTCCACACATTGTATGACTACCAAAACTAACAAACTCTTACTGGCAATTATCTCCACTGTAGCAATTAGCAGTGGTGTATTTGTTCTTTCTGGAAGTTCAGCAGAGGCTTGTCCGTTCTCCAAGCAATCTCAACTAAGACCAGATAACTTGGGTGGCACACCTTCCTATACAGCAAAAGGTTACAAAATAGCTAAAACACTTGGTGGAATAATCTTCGGGAGCAGTTTAATTGGTTCAGGGGCATTTATTTTGTCTCGTCGTTACCGTCAAGCTCAAGCAGCAAAAGCTTCTAACTACCAAGCTCTAGAATTCCCCGCTCAATTATCTTTTAATAACCAGTCAGAATCCAAGACAGAAGAAATGGCAAATCGCAATTGAATTTGCCAATAACATACGTAACCTGTTGATAACCCGATAACAGGATGTAGAGATTAAACATGTTTAATCTCTACAGTTCAATTTTTACGTTTAACTGGATTCATCCAAGCTTCAAGACGGCTAAAGGCTTGGGAAGAAAATAGTGTCAAACATAAATAAACTAAAGCTACTGCTGCATAAATTTCAAAAGAGCGGAAATTTTCAGCAACGATTAATTGCCCTTTACGAAATAATTCTTCATAACCAATAACCGCAACTAAACTAGTATCCTTTAACATACTAATAAACTCATTCCCTAAAGGTGGTAACATGCGTACTATCGCTTGAGGGAAAATCACATAACGCATTGTTTGTACAGAATTCAATCCTAAAGACTGTGAAGCTTCTGTTTGTCCAACTTCGATAGATTGAATTCCTCCACGGACAATTTCCCCAATATAGGCAGCACTATTCAAAGTTAATGCCAAAATAGCAGCAGCAAGACGATTAAAACTAAAAGTAAAGCCTAATTCCTGAACAATCGCAGGAATACCAAAATAAATCATAAAAATTTGTACTAAGAGCGGTGTTCCTCGGAAAAAATCTACATAGCCTCGTGCTAACCACCGCAAAGGTTTAATCTGAGAAAGACGAGTAATCCCTACTAAGGAACCTAAAATTAAACCTAAAACTCCTGAAAGGATTGTTAATTGTAGCGTTACTAAAGCACCCAATAAGAGAATAGGTAAAGACTTTAAAATTACATCTAATGATTTAGACAATCCCCCAGCAGTTGCAGTATCATCAATAAAATCTAACTTTTCCGGCAACTGAGGTGGGGCTGCTTTAAACCATTTCTGATAAATTTGATTATAAGTCCCATTTTCTAGAACCTTTGCTAAACCCTGATTTATTAATACTAAATTCGGCGAATTTTTTCCTGTTGCAATCCCATAATATTCTTCAGTTAAAAGTTGCGAAACTATTTTAATACCCCGCAGATTACCTGCACTAATAGCATATAAAGTTACAGGAGCATCATTAATTACTGCATCTACATTTCCATTAGCTAACTCCTGTAAAGCTATTGGAGCAGAATCAAAACTGCGAATTTTTGCCCCTTTAAGACTCTTCGCTTTCACTGCTCCAGTAGTGCCAATTTGTACCGCAATTCTTTTATTTTTCAGACTATCAAAATTAGTAATATCCTGATTATTAGCCTTAACCGCTATAGCCAAACCAGCCTTAAAATAAGGACGGGAAAAAGAAACAGCCTTTGCCCTTTCCTCTGTAATAGTAATCGAACTAATAGCCGCATCCAAAGTTTTCGCTTTCAAAGCTGGAATAATACCATCAAAAGGAATACTCTGGAAATTAACCTTAAACCCTCCCGCACTCGCTACCGCGTTCATCAAATCATAAGAAAAACCCTGTTCCTTTCCTCCTTCTCCCTTAAACTCAAAAGGAGGAAAAGCCGGCTCCGTTCCCACCCGTAAAGTTTTTCCCTCACCACTAACATTTCCAGAAATTGCACCCCCATCACCACAACCACCCACTAAAAGTAGCAAAAAACACAATCCCAAAACCAAACTCAAACGCAACCGACCAAAAAAAATTTTCATCTTCATTTCTTCTTTTTCTTCGTGCCCTTCGCACCTTCGTGGTTATAATTAGTTAACTATGAACAACCCCACCCCCGCGATAACCTTCCAACAAATAGAAAAAAACTTCGGCACCCTTAAAGTTCTCAAAGGCATTAGCGGAGAAATAAAGCGAGGGGAGGTTATCTCTATTATCGGTTCCTCTGGTTGCGGCAAAAGTACTTTACTGCGCTGCTTCAACCGTCTCGAAACCATCGACAGTGGAAATTTAGTCGTCAACGGTATAGAATTATCCCAACGTCGCTTCAACGACCATCAGCTACGACACCTGCGAACACAGGTAGGGATGGTATTTCAGCAATTCAACCTCTTTCCCCATCTTACAGTATTAGAAAATTTAATACTTGCTCCGTGCAAAGTACTAAGTAAATCCCGCAAAGAAAGTGCTCAGCAAGCAGGATTTTATTTAGAAAAAGTAGGACTATTCGACAAAGCATCAGCCTACCCCGAACAACTTTCCGGTGGACAAAAGCAAAGAGTAGCGATTGCTCGCAGTTTGTGCATGAACCCACAAATCATGCTATTTGACGAACCCACCAGCGCTCTAGACCCAGAACTAGTCGGTGAAGTATTACAAGTGATGCAGCAACTAGCAGCAGATGGGATGACAATGGTAGTCGTCACCCACGAAATGCAATTCGCGAAAGAAGTAGCTCATCGGGTAATATTTTTAGATGCAGGTAAAATAGCAGAACAAGGTGTAGCTCGCGAGGTTCTTAGAAATCCTCAAAGCGATAGATTACGAACTTTTCTCAGCAGGCTAAAACAATTCTGAACACAAAATTATTCAAAGATATTCCTGCAAAAATTCGTAAGACTCATCCCCCCACAAGGGTTCTGGAACCATAAGCACTAGCCGACCTTTAATTTCTGCCTCTATTTCGTCACCATCTTCCCTCTCAAACAGTGCTTGTAAAGCTTTCCAGTCATTATCTCTCAGGGGTGATAAAGGTGGTGCATACGCCTCTGAATTTACCTCTGAATTAACAAAGGCGGTTTCATTGTCATCAAAACGCGATGCATTTGTCGTCACAGCTTATAAATAAAATATTTCTTAATTTGACAAAAAATTCGATTCAGTATAAATCCAGCTTTTAATGTAACTATTTTTATTAAACAATTCAACATTAATTTAACAAAACCGGAAAAATCCAAAAAAAAACTATTTTTTTAACTTATATGCCGCATCAGTAAATTCCTATGCCTCCTAGTCAGCCGTCAACAGTCAACAGTCAACCGTTAACAGTCAACCCTTACCAATTCCACACCAAACACTTCAGTAAAAGAATTAGCTAAGCTCAAGCGAACCTCAGCACAAGTAATTTCTGGTATCCATTCAGCTAAACTAGCTACTGGTTTATCTTTAATACCACAAGGGACAATACGCTCAAATCCTTTCATGTCAGGACATACATTTAATGAAAATCCATGCATCGTAACCCAGCGACTTACTTTTATACCTATAGCTGCGACTTTTCGTCCCTTTAACCAGACTCCTGTTAAACCTGGTATACGCTCTCCTGATAATTTATATATTGCTAATGTCTTAATTATAACTTCTTCCAGTTGACGCAGATACCAATGTAAGTCTTTTTGATAATATTGCAAATTTAAAATTGGATACCCCACAAGTTGCCCTGGACAGTGGTATGTCACTTCTCCACCACGCTCAATACGATGTACCTCGTAAATATTTTCGCTAGGGTCAAATTTAATAAAATCTTGACTAGCTGCTTGTCCTAAGGTGTAAACAGGTGGATGTTCTAACAAGATTAACACATCATCTAAACTAGGGTCTTGAATGCGAAGAGATTGTAACGATTTTTGCCAAGTATGGGCTTCTAAGTATTGCATTAATCCTTGGCTATATAGTAAACATTTGCGTTGGTCGAGAGTGTTAGTACTGAACATTCTAAAAATCAACCGCTATTGGGAACAAAAAGTATTTCAAATAAACCAGTTATGCCTAAATTATGTCAAGCAACGCAAAGGATTCTAAAGGAACGTAAAGGAAATCGGTTTTCGATAATACAAAATGCTAGTTTGAATATATAAGCTAAATGCTGTTGGGAGGAATTCTCTACAAGAACCATCACGCCAAGAAAAATGAAACTAATGTACTGGCTGATGGGAGACAATGACTACCTTTCGTAATTGTTTCATTGCCAAAAATTGGTTATTGCTTGCTTAGCAACTTCAAGAGTACTTGGTGAAGCCCAGTAAACGCCAAAAATTTGCAATTTATTTGGGAATTTATATTGGCATTACTTTTTTTAGCAGTAACCATAGTTCTTACCGCAATTACTTTTTTTATCAAATTGAATTACACGTTGTATATCCAGCGGGAGAGTTTACATGAAGCTTGTCATCCACGGTAAAAATATAGAAATCACAGACGCTATCCGCGAATACGTGCATCAAAAAATAGAGAAGGCTGTTAGTCACTTTCAAAACCTGACAAACGAAGTGGATGTTCATCTTAGCGTAGCTCGCAATCCCCGAATAACTCCCAAGCAAGCTGCGGAAGTTACTATTTATGCCAATGGTAGCGTCATCCGCGCCGAGGAAAGCAGCGAGAACCTATACGCTAGTATTGATTTAGTCGCAGATAAAATAGCCCGCCAGTTGCGTAAATTTAAAGAACGGCGTAATGATAAGAAAACTCAAGCTCAATCCAGCATTGAAGAAGTTGTAAAAGAGTCAGTGGTTACGGATTTGATTGGTGACCGCACTGTTGAGCTACCGGAAGAAGTCGTCCGCACAAAATATTTTGCTATGCCACCGATGACAATAGCCCAAGCTTTGGAGCAATTGCAAATGGTGGGACATGACTTCTTTATGTTCCAGAATTCAGAGACTAATGAGATAAACGTAATTTATGAACGTAACCACGGTGGTTACGGTGTGATTCAACCGCGTCAAAGCAGTAATCATACTAATGGTAACGGCCACAGCAATGGTCATAGTAATGGTAACGGTAAGAATGGTAAAGGGTCTCAACCCAATTTGATAATGATGGAGAAATCTCACACTAAATAAATAAAACCCCACCCCCAACCCCCTACCCCGCACGCGGGGAGGGGGCTACGATTTTTGAAGGTGTGTTGCTAATTGCTAATCGTTAATGGCGAATTGCGAATTGTCGTAACATCTAATGCCGTTTTATTAGGATTTATTCTACAAAAACGGCATTTATTAGACAGTAACATCTCTACGCTACTTTCATTTTTTGCAAAATTTTCTTTGTTTCTTCTACGTGACCTTTGAAATCAAACATTGAATCAAAAATATATTGCACGACCCCATTGGCATCAATTACGTAGGTAATACGTCCGGGAAATAAACCAAACATGGCTTTTGCTCCATAGGAACTGCGTACCTTGTCACCTTGGTCGCTTAGAAGTGTGAAAGGTAACTGATATTTTGCAGCAAATTTTTTGTGGGATTCAGGTGAGTCACCACTAACACCAATTACTTCAGCACCTACAGATGTAAAATCTTCATACTGGTCACGGAAAGCACATGACTCTGCCGTGCAACCAGGAGTGTCATCTTTGGGATAAAAATAAAGAACAATGGGTCTACCGCGAAAACTCTTTAAACTAACTTCTGAACCATTTTGGGAAACTAAAGTGAAATCAGGAGCTGTATCGCCAACTTTGATAGCCATAACTAAGTTTTAAATTTTTAATTTCTTAACAAATTTTAACTTGTTATGTGGCTCTTTTAAGTTGACTTTACCGTCGTTTTCGGGAAATATAATTAACTTTATGCGCCTTACTTCCCTTGACGTTTTTCGCGGTATCACCATTGCTGGTATGATTCTTGTCAACATGGCAGGTGTTGCCGAACCTAATGTATATGCTCCCTTACTCCATGCTGAGTGGAACGGTTGGACACCTACAGATTTTGTTTTCCCATTTTTTCTATTTATTGTTGGTGTGGCGATGAGTTTCTCGCTATCGAAGTACATTGAAGGTAATAAGCCAACCTCTGCTGTTTATTGGCGAATTTTTCGTCGTGCTGCTATTCTCTTTTTATTAGGATTATTTATCAATGGTTTTTGGAATAAGGGTCCTTGGACTTTTAATTTAAGTACTCTTCGCTACATGGGGGTACTACAACGCATTAGTTTAAGTTACCTGTTTGCATCTTTGGCTATTCTCCTAATACCTCAAAAAAGACAATTGCTATTTGCGGGAGCATTACTAATTGGCTACTGGTTACTAATGATGTACGTACCATTACCTGGTTATGGTGCAGGAGTGCTAACACCTGAAGGAAATTTCGCTTCCTTTGTTGACCGTTTGGTGATTCCTAAAGAACATCTTCATGGTAGTTTTAAAAATATGGGTGACCCAGAGGGACTTTTCAGTACTATTCCTGCTGTGGTTAGCGTGCTTGCTGGTTACTTTACAGGGCAATGGATACGTAAAAATCCAGTGAATTCTACAACTAGTATGGATTTAGTCATGTTTGGTCTAAGTTGCTTAGTAGTCGGTGGAATATGGGATATAGCATTTCCAATTAACAAAAAGTTGTGGACAAGTTCCTATGTAGTTTTTTCTACAGGTTGGGCTTTAATATTACTAGCGGGTTGTTATGAATTAATTGAAGTGCGACGCATACGACGTTGGGGTAAACCTTTTGAGATAATGGGTTTAAACGCGATTTCCATATTTGTCGCTTCGGTATTATTAATTAGAATTTTAGTGCGATGGAAAATAGGTACAGGGGAAAATGCACCCCATACCTATAAGTGGATTTATGACAATTTATTTGCATCTTGGGCTGGTGCAATGAATGGTTCGCTACTCTTTGCCATCGTCACATTATTATTATGGTGGGCTGTCGCTTACGGAATGTATCAGCGACGATGGTTTGTTAAGATTTAGCCATTCCTAACCTTCTTTTGTTTGCGGCTGCAACACCTGCTGCAGCTAGTAATCCTAACACAGCAGTAGATTCTGGTATTTGTCTTGCATTGGTGATAACATCTATTTGAGTTTTACCAACCTTTACAGAAGTTAATTTAGAACTACCCAGTAACTTCGCAAGTTCTGGTGACACTAACAAATCCCCCGAAATTTTCAAATTTTTGTCCTTAAACTGTGGAACAAGGTTACCAATATCAAACAAAACATCACCAAAATCTTTGAGAGTATCTTTGACAAAGAAACCACTAGTGATTTTATTAATGCGTGACTGGTCAAATCCTATCGAAAAATTACCGACAGTTAAACCCTTATTAAAAGTTACGGAGCCAAGATGTTCGATTGTGCCACCAAGATAACGAAATTTATCTTCACCAATAAAAGTAAAATTACTGTCTGAAGTAATGTTGAAACCAACAATAAAATCTGATGATGCAGGCTTCGCTACATTGCTGGAAGTACTTCTAAGATTCAAACCCGAAGACTTTAGTAACGGTAAATCAAGAGAAACACTTGTCACACCTGATTTTATCTTAGCCATTACCATCTGTGCTTGAGCAGGTGTTGCCGCTGTGACTACAACGGCAGCTGTTGCCACTCCCAAAACTACCGTAAGTGATTTATGTAACATATTTAACTAAGTTTCCCTGAATAACAAGTATTAAGAAGTACTCAGCCAATAAGTATAATCTCCGTCTAAGTCTATCGTCACTGGGGAGTGGGGAATTGGGAGTAGGGAGTGGGGAATTGAGAGTGGGGAGTGGGAATTGGGAGATACACACTAAGAGCAGCTTGCTCCCTTCTGTAAGAGAACAAGCGAGCAAGATGCAAGCCGAAGTGGCACTCCCCACTCCCTACTCCCCACTCCCCACTCCCCACTCCCCACTCCCTAAATCAAAACAGTTTCTTTTGCTTCTTCTGCATTTACCGTATCAAGAACCTGCCAAATTTCTTGTTTCATGTCGTCTAACCCCATACCAGTCACGGCTGAAATGATAAAAACTTTAGAGTCACAGATGTGATTTAACTCTTTTGCTAATGCTTCCAAATCTACTGTTTCTCTGTCAACCGCATCAATTTTGTTTAGTGCTAAAATTTGCCGACGCTCTGGTAAACCACGTCCGTAAGCTTCTAATTCTTGCTGAATTGTGTTGTAGTCTCCTAGAACATCCTCGCTAGTAGCATCAATAAGATGTAGCAACACACGAGTACGTTCGATATGTCTTAAAAAGTCATGTCCTAATCCCGTACCTTGGGAAGCTCCTTCAATTAACCCCGGAATATCCGCAAAAACCGTACCGTCTCCAGTAGGTTTACGTACTACACCCAAATTCGGTATGAGCGTGGTAAAAGGGTAGTCAGCAATTTTTGGACGTGCTGCAGACAGAGCGGATATCAAAGTAGATTTCCCTGCATTTGGTAATCCAATAATCCCTACTTCCGCCAAAAGTTTTAACTCTAGACGCAACAATTTTACTTCCCCTTCAAGTCCAGGGAGTGCATACTCTGGAGCACGGTTGCTGTTGCTTAAAAAATATTGGTTACCTAGTCCACCTTTACCCCCAGCAGCAACAAGTAAAGTTTGCCTAGGTTCGGTTAAATCTCCAATAATTTCGCCAGTTTCGGCATTATAAACAACTGTACCGCAGGGAACATCTACAATTAGGTCTTTACCGCTTGCTCCGGTGCAGTTATTAGGACCTCCACGACTTCCATTTTCGCCTTTAAAGCGGTGTTTGTATTTAAAGTCTAGCAAGGTTTGCAGG
The DNA here is from genome assembly GCA_019359035.1 of Scytonematopsis contorta HA4267-MV1. GTDB lineage: Bacteria > Cyanobacteriota > Cyanobacteriia > Cyanobacteriales > Nostocaceae > Scytonematopsis > Scytonematopsis contorta. The sequence continues at coordinate 95,874 of JAHHIC010000061.1, forward strand.
TCTTCCATAGCCCGAAAATATATCGAACCTCCTTTTCCTCCATTACCTCCAGATGGACCACCTGCTGGCACATATTTTTCTCGACGGAAGGCGACAATTCCATCACCACCGTTACCGGCTTCTACTTGAATATCTGATTGGTCAATAAATTGCATAATTTGTCTGTTGACGGTTGACGGTTGACGGTTGACTGTTGGCTGTTGACTGTTGGCTGTTGGCTGTTGGTATGAGTATTGATATTTTGTACTATTCTCAACAAGATGAAGTAAACTAGGTTTCTTTAGAACACTAAAATATCGTTAGTAAGTTGCGAGATACGGAAATAATAGCAAATAAGAGTTGCCAACAGTCAACCGTCAACCGTCAACCGTCAACCGTCAACAGTCAACCGTCAACCGTCAACAGCCAACTAAATATATGGCGAAACATCCTCATGGCAATCGTCTGCTAGATAAGATAAGGCACGAAAACGTAAACCCACAAGTTGTTCATAAATGGGGTTAAGCTTACATAATGGAGGAATGTGTACTACTTTTTTGCCGAATAGTTTGATATCTCGTTCAAAAGGACATTGAGGAGGTATCATTTTGCACAGGAAGCGAGCTATTCTGGGGTCATGCATTTCTAAACCGTCGAGCCAATCGCGTAAGGGATGAAGTGGGTCGAGATGTGGCTTAGTTAGTGTAGCAGTTCCCCCAATATTAGGAGAAGGGATTGGGACTTGTTCTTTTTGTTCCAGAGTTTGGCGCAATGCTTCCAATATATTATTTGGTTCTCCCAAAACTTGGCACAATTTATGTAATAGTTCATCTTCTTTCGGGGAGTAAGTTCCATCTGCAATTGCCACCATCACCGCAGTGCGTAAGAAATTTTCGGCTACGGGTGTGCCCTTACCCAAAACGGCTGCTAATTCTTCTGGTGTAATTACTTCCAAAGAATCGAATTTCAGACCAGGGGCTAATTCTTCCGTGGTAATACTCCCTATTAAATCCTTTTCGTGGGAGTCAAAATCACCATCAATCCAAGCAATAGTTAGTAGTCCACGCAGCCAAGCGGTTATTTGTTCGGTACTAAAAGTCGATTGAGCGGCACTTGTCATAAAAATACACCTCAAAATTTGTCTTGTCTATAGTAAACTCGTTCGTTGCTGGTTGTCAGTTGACTGTTGACGGTTGACTGTTGACTGCTGACTGTTGACGGTTGAGCGATGACTAATGGGTTCAACAATTCAAAACTCCCAACTTCCCACTCCCCACTCCCCACTCCCCACTCTCCACTCCCCACTCCCCATTCCCCACTCCCTCCCATTATGTAAAATTATTCTAAATTTCTTGAGAATTATTACTAATAAGTTTAGGATAGAGAAAGTAAATTTATTTTGGGAGAGGTTGATGAGTGAAACCAAAGTAGACTTGTTGTAATTCAAAAGATACTACTTATTCCTCTTTAATTTAAAACAAAGGAGTTTAAGCAACCTGAACCTATTATACAAGACCAAAAATTGGCTAAAATTATTAATGCAATTAATTATGATTTTGATAAATTAACTCATGCAAAAGGAATTTAAATCAGTGTTTATTACTACTAACGATTTTTAAGATTTTTGTTTAGGGTTAAATGGGATTCAGCGTAAAAAAACTGGTAGTAAGCAACTCTGTATATTACTAAGGTGATACTTATGTATCTTAGCAAACAGCACATTCTATAAGTATTTGCTAATCTTTCTTAATAGCTTTTGGCTTATTAGAGTGCTTTTAATTCTATTTCTTCTTAGTTCGTTCAATTCAAGTAAACCCTCGTAATTAAGGTAATTAAAATGTTTTATTTTGGCATTGAACATGAAGTTGCTTTCCTTAATTCCGAAGGGAACTTTGCAGATTTTACGCGAACAAAGTTTGTTGATTTTGACCAAATTGTTTCTGGATTACCTATTTATGCAAGCGACTATCCGCAGTTACGTGTAGGCGATGCAGGGATTAAGGAAAAAAGATGGTATATTGAAGGCTTTGAACGTTTTGAAGATTCAGAGAAAGTTTTGGAATGTATTCCTAAAGGTATAGAAATTAGAACTACCATCAATCCTGATATTGCTAGTGCTATTAATGAATTGTCAGAAAGTTTCCGCTTACTCCGAGAAAGTGCTGCTCAATTTGGTTTTACTGCGGTTTTAATCAGTTTTAATCCTTACCACAACGCATTTGAACCAAATCCTCCTTTGAATAATTATGAAGTAAAACGGAGACAGGCTTCTCCGGAGAAACAAACAGCTAATATTCCGATGTTGACTTACGGTCCAGATTTGAATTTATCTGTGGCTGATTTACCAATAGAAAAAGTAATTGATATTGGTCAAAAGTTGACTTATTACAGCCCTTATATTCTCCCTTTTAGTTATAGTTCTCCGTTTTATCAAGGAGATTTGTGGGATGGGTTATCTGTAAGAACATTTTACCGGACTGGCAAAAGACCTGCTGTGATGGTTTTTGTTGAGAAACCAGAACAATTAATTAAAAGTTTCCCTTCATTGACTAAAATTGCACGTATTCCAGCAGAAGTTGGTCGTATCGAATTTAAGGCTTTTGATAGCTGTGCTAATTTTTCTATGTATGCTTCGCTCTTAGCTTTGCTTAAAGGTCTTGTGTTAGATGAGTCTTTATCTGGTAGAGCAATGGTTCCTGATGCTGAAAAACACCAAGTCTCGGCTAAAGAAGGGTTTGATAATGAAGAGATTTTTGCAACTGCTATGCAAGCCTTACAAGTAGCTCAAATCGCACTTGCTGGTGACCCGGATGTTAATTTGTTAACTCCTTTACAGGTGTTACTGGAAAAGCGGGAAACTCCTGCTCATGAGATGATACGCTCATTTCAGCGTTTGGGTTCTATTGAGGAAGCACTGAGACAAACTTATTTAGAGACTTAAGCATGTCATAGTGGAGACTAAACATGTTTAGTCTCTACATTTCTTTGTTAACCTTGTTTATGCATTTACTCTAACAAAGCTAAACCTCAGTTATTTTGTTCTACTCCACCACTGTAATTTTTTTAAATTAGACTCTATTTCATTCCAACAGGTTGCTGTCGGATTTGTTTCTTTCACTGCTTTAAGCGTTTTATCTACATAGTCTAAATTCGTCAGACCCAGTTGTTGTTTAAGTTTGTCGTTAACTTGGATATCTTCTTTAAGATATTCTAAATGATTGGGTAATTCTCCCTTTTCTCTTGTTGGTATATTTGGTATTTGATTAAGTTGTTCCTTAATTTTGTCTATTGCATCTATTGCTTCTTTTTGGGTTGGCTTTTTGGTATCTAATGTTAAATCTTCTTTACCAAAGTCTTTTGCTTCTCCTGATTTGTCTAATTTTATTTTAATTTTTGGGCCGGATAAGATTGAAAATGGTCCATTATAAACCTGGTCATCAATTACTTCACCTAATCCATTCGGGGTTGTAACTCTATCGCCCTTTTGAATGTTCATGATTGGTCTTGCCCTTAAATTTAGTTACTTAATAACAACGTAGTAATTTATGCAGACTCTTGTGTTTATTTTAACTATTTTTAGGGGTTGATTCCGGGGTCATCGTGTCAAAATGGATTTTTTCTATCTTAAGGAATATATTCATCCTGTCAAACCGTAACTTTACTTGGCTCTAGACGAGTCTGTTACCTTTACTTGGTAATCATTTCTGTTGTTAAACTCTAGCCTGTGTCTAAAAAATGGTAGAGTCAATGGCGCAGCGCATAGAAAAATTAGGATAACAAGCTGCACGATTGCTGCTTGCTTAGCAGCAAGTAAACAAAGATGGAACTTTTTTTGGAGATATATCAATGTCTATTTCAATGTATCAAGCTTCAGTACCAGTGTCTATTCGCACGCTAAACAATCTTATAGGTATTCTTGAAAAAGGCGCGATATACGCAGAAACTAAAAAAATAGACCCTTCTGTGCTGGTCAATAGTCGTCTATTCCCAGATATGTTTCCATTATCAAAACAAGTACAAATTGCCTCTGATATAGCAAAAAGAGGAGCCGCACAACTAGCAGGAGTAGAAGCACCCAAATTTGAGGACAATGAAACTACGTTTCCCGAACTTATTGAACGAGTTCAGAAAACCATTTCTTATTTAGATACATTTAAGCCTGAACAAATTGATGGTTCTGAAGAAAGAACAATTACTTTACAAATGCGCGACAACACTTTATCTTTTCAAGGAATGCCATTTCTCTTATATTTTGTTTTACCAAATGTTTATTTCCACGTGACAACAGCATATAACATTCTCAGGCACTGTGGTGTAGAAGTTGGCAAACAAGATTTCCTTGGAAAACCTTAACTAGAATCACCTAAATTTTCAACATCAAACCTATCTTTGGTAAGGATGTCACTTAATCTGCTTTCATCCAAAAATTACCTAAAGCTAGATTAATTCACCTCGCAACTCATGAGTTGGTTGATGATTTTAAAAATGTCGTAAAAATGTAGAGACCTTACATGTAAGGTCTCTACCTTTAAATCAATATGTAATGAATAAAAACGCTAAATATGTAATTTTACTAAAATTTTATTTACACTTTCATTCACGCTTTCGCAATCCGTTCTACATTCAACATCGGGATTTAACGGTGGCTCGTAGGGGTCATCAATACCAGTAAAATTTTTGATTTCTCCAGAACGCGCTTTTTTGTATAAACCTTTAACATCTCGTTCTTCGCATACCGCTAAAGGAGCATTAACATATACTTCGATAAAATTTTTGATTTGTTGTTTTAATATTTCCCTTTGAGCGCGGTACGGTGATATTACACAAACCACAACAATATAACCTTCGCTAGTCAGGCTATCTGCGAGAGAAGCAATACGAAGAATATTTTCTTCCCTATCGCTTTTGCTAAAACCTAAGCCTTTACATAAGGTTTGACGTAAAATATCGCCATCAAGAAGAGTCACTTTTTGATTGTAGTTAGATAACTCCTTTTCTATCGCCTTACCAATAGTCGTTTTCCCCGCACCACTCAGACCTGTCAGCCAAATTGTCACACCCCGATGTTGATATTTCATAAGTCAAACTATTTTGGATTTGGGATTTTATATTTTCTCTCCTTACAATTTGGGAATTCTTTCTAAAATACCTGAACCAAATACTTTGTCTAATTCTAAATAATCTAAATGAACATAACCAATATGACAGTGACATGTTTGATTTGTGCAAGGTCTATCGAACAAAGCTGCTGACCAGTCAGGGTCATAAATATTACCAATGGGTTCTTTAATAAAATGGCAGCGTCGCATTGTACCATCACCATCAACAGAAATTGCTGATTCACCCGCACGACAAGAACGTTCAAAGCTGGGATAATGTTGCGTATTTAATTCATATAAAGGGTCGATAGATTGGAAAAATTCTCGGTCTTCCTGAGATAAATTTGGTAGTTCTGCTTTGACAGCATTAATCCATAAATAAATATGCTCTGGTAAATCGCGACGTAAGGATGCTATTTCTTCTTTAAATTTGGGAAAACCCACTACTCCGGTGCTAAATTTAATTCCTCTTTTATCGAGTTCAAAACATTTTGCTAAAAAGCGGTCGTACAAAACCCATTCTGAATGAAAGGTTGCCCAAAGTGCTAGTTTATCTTTGTTACATTCCTCTACCCAATCTAGCTGACAGGAGAGATTTGTTTGAATTGCTGCTTTGTTAACGTTCGGCATCTTGGTTAATTTTATCAGCGCTTGCTGATACCAAGGGTGAATAAGGGCTTCTCCCCAAGGAGTAAATAGTATAGAAAATTGGTGTTGAGGATTTTCGGATATCCAATTAACAAAGCGTTCTAATGCTTGTTTATCTATAGCTAATTCTGCGGCTGTTTGCTGACGTTTTGCGAAAGGACAATATTCGCAACCGTAGTTACAACTGATTAATGAACCGCGATATAAAATATTTAGGTGCATATCAAAATAATTAAAAATTCAAAATTATAAATTCAAATTTAAAGCAATCCCTACAACTTGAAAAAAAACTCTGTGAAATCTTGTGGGGTGGGCATCCTTGCCCGCCCGGTTATATTTCACCATAATAGGAACCCGGTTATATTTCACCATAATAGGAACCCGGTTATATTTCACCATAATAGGAACCCGGTTATATTTCACCATAATAGGAACCCGGTTATATTTCACCATAATAGGAACCCGGTTATATTTCACCAT
>JAHHIC010000062.1 GCA_019359035.1 Scytonematopsis contorta HA4267-MV1
AATAGGAACCCAGTTATATTTCACCATAATAGGAACCCGGTTATATTTCACCATAATAGGAAACGCTATATATATATTTATTTCAGTTCATAATTATCCATCATCTGTTGTACTTTTTCTGAAAACAACCAAGCACCAATTGTATCAGACCTCTCAATACCTGTTTCATTTAATCGTAGAACTTGCTCATCCTGCGTTGCCAAATTTAAAGAAAATAATTCGGTAAGTTCTGGAAAGTCTTCATTTACATCGCTAGCATATCTCTGAAAATAACTAGCATAATTTAACCCTTCATCGGAGAGTAGAGATAACAAAATAAAACGCCGACGTTGTTCATCTGCATCTAGTTTAAATCCATAATGTGCATAGTCAAACGATTCATCGGGTGTTTGAATATATGCTTGTAAAATATCGCGGATTTCTTTAGACCCAACGGCATATTCATTAGAATAGTGCAAACCATCCGTGTAGGAACGTGCGCCACAACCCAAGCCTAGCATACCATCTGCTTGACAGCAGTAGAGTGGGGAGTTGGGAGTGGAGAGTTGGGAGTGCTGGGATGAGGGGGATGAGGGAGATGAGGAGGAGAAACTGTTGCTTTGTTTTTTTAGTTGGAACATCCGCATGGAAACTTGGGTATATCCTGACGATAACAAAAGCGATCGCCCTTGACGATAACAAGCTAAACGGGTGTCATCCCATTCTTTGTCAGTACGTCCTAAACCTGTGAGGGGTCGTACATATAAAGGATAGAGATAAATTTCTTCCGGTTGAAACCGCAAAGTAGCACGTATTGATTGCAACCAGGTATCTACATTTTGTCCAGGTAATCCATAAATTAGGTCAATATTAAGCGTTGGAAATCCAGCTTCTTTTATTCTCCCAAGCGCTGCTTCCACTTGGGCTGTTGTTTGACGACGTTGAGTAGCTAGTACTTCTTTTTCAATAAAACTTTGGACACCGATACTTATTCGGTCAACTCCCCGTTCTCGCAAAAGTTTTAGTTTATCTGTCGTAGCGGTTTCAGGAGAGACTTCTACGGAAATGGGAATTTCTGATAAATTAGCACCCATTGTTTCTGATGCAATATTGAAAATAGTTTCTAAATGCTGAATAGGTAGCTGCGTTGGTGTTCCCCCACCAATTGCTAAACGAGCAAACGATATATCACCTAAAGCTAATTTTACCCTTTGCGCTTGTCGCTGCACCGTACGTACATATTGAGTTACAAAATCTTCGTTATGACTGACTGTGGTAAATAAATTGCAGAAACCACAACGCATTTCGCAAAAGGGAATATGAATATAAAGAAACAGCGATTGTTTGTCTTGTTTTTCCCAAAGTTTAGATAGAGAAATAGCTGGATTGAGAGGACGATAGGCTGTTTTATGGGGATATGAATAAACGTAAGCTTGATATGGAGATTGGGCGATTTTGGATGAGAGATTTTGATTTATACCTCTTGTAGTATTACCAGAGGTATTAGATTGAGTATTTTGAGTTGTAATCATTTGATATTATAAGTTTTTATTAAAATTTATTTGGACTAGACAACTTGAGGGAAGCATCCCAAATGTGTAAATTTATCGTATTTTGTAGTGCAGGCTTCTAGGCCGCTTTGTGGACAGCAGGTCAAAGACAGCCTCCCACTAAAAACTTTTTTTCAAAATTGGGAAATCCGTAATAAATACTTTTAATAGTATTATATTACACTTTTGAATCTGACTGCCAGTTAGGACTGGTCTTGTCTCTTATCCAAATATTCTTTTATTGCCTCCTCCAAAGCTTCTGTAATTTGCACTTCATTTTGTACACAGTAGACCCGAAAGCGTTGCGCTAAAGCTTTCGTGACAAGTCCTGTAATTTGTGAGTATTCAGGATTATTTCTTTTACCCAAGGTTGTTACTTGATATATATAAGGTGACATTTTCTAGTTTACATTGCAATTACAAAATGTTCATATTTTAAAATATTACAATGTTGCAATTGCACGATATTGTAATAATAAAATTTGCTTACGCGAAAAAATACAAGTATGGGTGAGGCAAAAAGGGAATGACAGCAGACCCACTTTTTTATGAAATATTCAAGGAATTACCTGAATTGTTCTTTGAACTGATTGGTCTACATGGTAAAGAACCAAGCATTTATAAATTCAGTGCTCCTGATTTTAAGCAAAAAGGTTTTCGTTTAGATGGCTTACTCTTGACTAAAGAAGGATATAACTACAAGGAAATTTACTTTTTAGAAGCACAATCTTACAAAGATAAACATTTCTACGACAAGTTTTTTGGGAAAATAATACTTTATTTAACGCAATATCACCCACCCAACAAGGATTGGTATGCTGTAGTTATCTACGATAAACACAGTAATGAAGGGAAATTCCCACCGTATCTGAATTTGCTATTACCAACTCTACGTTGTTTTTATCTGGACGAACTCGCAAAAGCTCCCAATCCATCCCTTCCTGTGGGAATCATGCGTTTGGTCGTGGAAAAGAAAAAGCAAGATAAAACCACGGAACTTGCAAGACAGTTGATAAACCAAGCTAGTCAGGAATTAACTGATGCCACTCTCAAAGAAAAAGTTTTAGAATTTATTAAAACCGTTGTGATTGATAAGTTTGCTAACCTAAGTCGGGAGGAACTGGAAGTTATGCTTAATTTAGAGTCGCTGAAAAAAAGCAAAGTATATCAGGAAGGTAAGGAAGAAGGTCGAGAAGAAGGTGCTTTGGAGACCAAATTGCAAATGGTTCCCAAATTAATTAAGCTAGGGTTAAGCATTGAGCAAGTTGCTGAGTCTCTAGAATTAGATATGGAAACTATAAAAAAAGTGGCTAACCAATAAAATATACCTGTAGAGACTAAGCATGTTTAGTCTCTACATTGAAAGAAGGAGGGTTAGGTTAAAGATTTTTGTTTTGTGGATACTAATCGAGAGGTTTGCAAATTATCTATATCTGAAGAATTACCAGCTAAAATGAATTCTGCGTAAGGAACCGTCCATACAATGGGATGACTTAACCGATGTCCAGTGTAACCATCTTCACCATAGGTTGTCCCGTGGTCGGAACAGAGGATACAGAAAGTAGAAGCCCTTTTACGTAAAGCATCCCAAAGTTTAGCTAATTGGCTATCTACATATTCTAAGGCTACAGCGTGAGATTCAATTGTATCTATTTTATTTTTTGTACCTGAAAGATAAAAATAATTAGGTTGATGTAAAGCCGAGATATTAATAAATAAAAATAAGCGTTGATTTTTGGGAGTTTCGGCAATGATTTTTTGTGCTAAAGTCACTTGATTTTCCGTCGATTGAGGATTAGTGACACCAATTTCTGGACTCCAATAGCTTTCATTAAACATGGAAGGAATAACATTACCTAAAGGATTGCGTTTGTTAAAAAAACCAACCCCACCAATACAAACAGTATGGTATCCCTTAGATGCGAAACCACTAACGATATTAGCTCCTTCCAACACACAAGTTTTCTCATCAGTAGTGGTACTTCCTTCAAATCCCAAAGCGAAAGGACGGGGATGAATTCCCGGTGTTACAGGTGTAGGTAAAAAGCCAGCAAAAAAAGCATGATGAGCAGCATACGTAAAATTTCCTGGAGAATGACGTTCTTCCCAGCCAGTTTCTGGTAAAACAGCAGCTAAATTAGGGGTATGTCCTTTCTCTAACAGTTTTATGGCAACATCGTAGCGAAGAGTATCTAGGGTAATAAATAGTATGTCGTGAGTTCCGACAATTTGGTTCATGTTAAGCATAATTATATTTAATTCTTTCTAAGAGAGTTTTTACTTCGCTCGTGTATGTATCCATCCCATTCCAAAAAATCCCAGGTAACAAATCACCAAAAGCATTAATCTCCAAGATTGCGTGATTTTTCCAATCTGGCATAACCAACAAATCTACTCCGCAATATAAACTATTAGGAAACAATCTTGCAGCTTGTTCACAAGTTTTTTTCATTATCTGCCAATTTTCTGCATCAACTTTCGCAAAAAATTCTTCAACATCACCACGTTCATTTCCCAAATGTAAATTTGTCATCGGACTTTTCCCCAAACGCACAACGATGTGCTGTGCTTCACCATTTATAACAACAACACGTAGGTCAAACCCACATCCTTGTAGCTTTGCTTTGGGTAGCCATTCTTCTACTTGTGTACCTTCAGCGGTCAAAATATTGATAATATCAGCAATTTCTTCTCTACGAGTGTAGTGTCTAATTTTACGCGAGTTATACAGTAGAGTTTGCCCGTTTTCTCGCACTCGTTCAACGGTAGTGATGGCAGACTCGAAACGCGCATTTGCATGATAGGCAACTACTCCAGAAGCTGAAGAACCGTGAGAGAGTTTTACAAATACCCGCTCTATTCCCTGCTCTTGCATTTGTTGTCGTAAATGTTCGTAGTTGTGAATTTTACCAAGCGAATGGCAAACAGGGATACCATGATGGCTAAATTTATCGTGACATTGGGGTTTGTCAAACATCACCGCAATGTCTTCGGGATGATTCATTGCTAAACATTTTAATTGCTTGGAGCATTTTTGTAGCAAATTTCGCCACCCTAAATACCACTGTCGGGGGTAGAGTATAAGCCCTTTGTCAAATTCTAAATTAAGAGCATCGATTGAACTAATATTTTGGTGTTTGGTTTCCCGACTCTGTAGAAGAGACGCGATAAATCGCGTCTCTACCTTCTCCTCACTTCCCAAACTAATAATTGCTTTATCGATGTCAAAATTTTTCTCCGGGGAATCAAAACGGATAATCGTGTTGGGAGCAGTGAATTTTTCTAGAGTTTCTTTACCAGATATTAAATCTGCATAAGATATGATACTGGCTGGTGGTAAGTTGAAATGCGCTAGGGCTTGTTGTAAGAAACCTACGCGACGGTTTTCTGGGTTAGCAATGAGGACGAAGTTAAGCATTTTTTATTCCTTATCTTACTCGTACAAAGCACAATAGCGGGATATGCCAACTCCGCAGTCAATCATTTCTTCTTGAGAATATGCGATTAAGCAGCAACCGAGCTGTAACAATTCTTCAGCTTCTTCGATTGATTCTTCCGATACACAATTGTGAGAAATATTTAAAGTGTGTAACCGATGAATCGCCGGACATTTAAGTAAAGTGGCAAAACCTTCATCGGTTAAGCGACCCATTGAGAGGTCTAAAAGGGAGAGAGATTCAATTATATAAGACTCTGTTAAAGCAGCAGCAATTTCATCAGCATAATCACAGCTCCGCAATCCCAAATACGTTAAATTTGGAAAAAACTTACCGGAAAAAATAGGCTGTAATTTTTCTATAGGTTCCGAGTAATCGTAAGAAGAGTGTCTCCCAATCCACAATTCAAAATACTCTAATTCTGGAAGATGAATAGAAGTAATATCAGAAATTGCGGCATCACTTGTATTCGCAGTTTCAATAATAAGAGTTTTTAAACTTTTATGTTTTAATGTCCTACATTCCAAATATTCACAATTTCCTCGAAGTTGTAATGCCTCTAATTTTGGATATACTTCCAAAATAAGGCTTATATCACCTAGCCCTAGCCAAGATTTTTTGTAATCTTGTTCTTGAGCATCCCCTATAAATAAAGCTTTAAGATTAGTCAAAATATTTTTAGCTTTATGAATATTTGCCACAAAATCATTAAATTCTTCACTAACTTCATAATAACCCATACTTACCATTTGGCAAACTAAAGCTTCAACTTTACTAGCATTTGGGTCTTGTAAAAGTAACTTTAACTGCTGGATGTTTACTATATAAGCAGTGTCTTCTGGATTTGTAATACCAGTTTGATAATTATAATTTTCCGTTTGCCAATCTTCTAGTTTAATGAAATATTCCCAAGGACTGTAATCGAGCAAAGCTTGCTTAACATTAGGATGATTTATCCTGTCTCGTAAAATCAAAAATGCTTTACGTCTTACTTTCGCAAATTCATTGCCCAGCGCATCAATAACTAAGTCTAAACCCGTATCACCATAGTTTAATGCGTCAGAAAGCGCTTCAATACGTGCATCAATAATAGAACTTTCTAAACGACTTATAACTCCTTCAATTCCTCCTAAAACAATACCACTTGTAGGAGGATGATTTTTACCACCAAGTACAGCGTCAAAATCCCAAGGTTGATTTACTGCCATAATTACCTCTTATTTTTGATTACAAAGACTTATAATTTGTCTAAAATGATACATGAGCTATTCCACATTTAAGTTGAATATTCGGGCGGGCAAGGATGCCCACCCCACAAGAGATATATAATTTTAAATTATGTAGTTTAGATGTGGAAAAGCTCTTTAGTCCTCTTTTAGAGGACTTTAGCTTTTAGACAGGGATTTGAATCCCTGGCTTTTTAGCTATTATTTGAAAAACTATTCCCACGTCGGACTATAGCGATAATAATGTTGAGAATCAACAAGTACTCGACATCTTAACCCAGCCAAACGTCTAACCATTTGCGAAGTTAAATTATTTCTGCTGACATTAACGGTAAAATTCTTCAATATTCAGTTTAGTTTTTCTTCTCCCATCTTCTAAATAAACGATTGAAAAATAACCACACTCTTTAGCACGTTCGCTATGAGTTAGATGTGATAAAATTTCTATTTTGTCTAAAAGAGCCTTTCCGATAAATTTTTCATATTTAAAATTAGACATTACACACCTGTTTATTTAATAACTACACAAACTTTTGTCATTTAAAAAACATTGAATCTCTATTATTAAAATAATCTAACTCTTGTGGGGTGGGCATCCTTGCCCGCCCTGGTATGCTAAATACTAAAATATATGTACCCTGGTATGCCAGATATCTATGAAACTTTACTCAGCAACAGAACAATAACGACTGTGAATATAACTATCATCATCTTCCTCCTTCTGCTCACCCGCAATCACTTGCGCTTCCAGTCTCTTTAATTTTCCAATAATTATTTCAGAAAGATAATTATCATCAACATTCAAGATATCAAGATTATTCACAGCAGAACAATCAAGTAAAATTTCAGCACCCTCATCACCCAAAGTCCCCATAGAAAGGTCAAGCACGCTAATAGAATCAATCAAAGTAGAACGCACAACAGCATCCGCAATCTCATCAGAAAACATACTATTACGTAACCCTAAATAATTTAAATTAGGAAATATAATATCTTCTAAAATAGGTTTTAAACACTCGACCCAGCAGTTACCACCATAATCTTCACTTCCGAACCACAATTCCAAATGCTCCAACGCAGGTAGCTTCAAATTACAAATTTGTGCAACAGTATCCCGACCCAAACCACCTGTTTCTACAATTAATGCCTTCAATGAATTATGTCGTATTGGAGGGCTAAATTTCAACCCTTCCCCCCCGCGTACTTGTAATACTTCCAATTTGGGATAAGCTTGTAAAATAGGACTAATATCACTTTGCTGAATCCAAGAAATTTCGCAATCCTCATAAGTCATATCCCCAATAAAAACCGCTTTTAGATTCGTCAGTTTATTTTTGGCTTCAACTAAAGCGTTGATAATACCGCTAGAACTCTCATCATAAGGAGAATTCCACATACCAATAATTAACGCTTCCAAATTAACAGCTTGAGGGTCTTGTAAAAGTTGTGCAAGCTTTTCCGTTACATCCGCCTCACCATCATCTGAATCATAAGAGCTTCCGAGAGCATACGCATTTCCCACTGGGTCTGTAATACCTGAATCAACATCAAAATCTACTTTTTTGCGATTAGCAAATGTTGATGGATATTTATCAGTCAGACGTTCTTCCAGGAACCAAGGCTTATAAACTGACAACGCTTGCTTCACTTTAGATTCTTCTCGCTTACGCAAAAGTGAATAAGCAAAACGCTGCACAACTTTTGATTCATTCCACAAAGCTTGAATAACTACATCCAAACCTGCATCATCATATTTTAAAGCTTCACTTAATGCAGCAACTCGCACCTTACTAACTGGATTCGACAACCAACGTTTAATTCCCTCAATACCTCCCAATACACCTGCATTATCGAGAAATGGCGCTTCTTTCCCTAAAACTGCGTCAAAGTCTCTGGGGTGATTTTCGTTGTTTGCCATAAAGTCCTACCTTTATACTTTTTACTAGGATTCCCAAATATTTCTAGGGCTATATATTGGGACGGGTATACATTCAGGTTTGTTTACGAAAAAATAAAAATGCGTCAACTTTCAGCTTTCGCAAGCTGATTTCCACACAACTCCCTCTTAAATAGTGTTGTTTTCTAGAATTAGGATTAAATCTTATTCATTGATAGTACATTTATATTAAAGCAATGGCAAGAGTATTTTGTAAATTATGCTTATTCTCGTAGCCCCCTCCCCGCACGCGGGGAGGGGGTTGGGGGTGGGGTTCTTAATCCACCGATAAAACCAACCCTTTCAAATACCTCCCCTCCGGGTGAAAAATACTAGTGGGGTGGTCACCAGCTTGGGTGAGATATTCCAGCACTCGAACTTGTCGTTTAGACTCAATCGCAGCAGCAGTAACCGCTCCGTGGAATTGTTCGACCCCCACAACTTGGGAACAAGAAAAAGTAAACACAACACCACCAGGACGAACCTTAGCAAAAGCTTGTTTGTTCAAACTTTTATAAGCCATAACTGCCGAATGTCTCGCTGATTGAGTTTTAGCAAAAGCAGGTGGGTCTAGTACGATGGCATCATAACTAGCAGATTCTTTAAAAAAATCAAAGACATCTCCAACAAATGTTTCGTGTGGGACATCCTGAGGATTATTTAACGCTACATTATGCTTTGCCCACTCAATCGCTTTAGCAGAACTATCAACTGAATGAATTAACTCAGCACCAGCCTTAGCTGCATATACAGAAAATCCGCCAGAATAACAAAATGTGTTTAATACTCGCTTACCACTAACATATTTAGCAAGCCTCTGACGATTATCTTTTTGGTCAAGAAACAATCCTGTTTTTTGTCCTTCTTCCCAATCCACAAAAAATCGGTGACCATATTCTAAAACTTCACCATCACCACGAGTCCCTAATAAATATTTATTCTCGGTTTGAATTAGAGACTTTGGCAGCACAGAAGCACTTTTATCGTAAACTGCTTGTAATTTATCACCGTAAATTTCTTGCAAGCATTCCACAATTAAATCTTGCTGCTGGTACATCCCAATTGATGAGGCTTGTAAAACTGCAGTTCCGTTATACCAGTCAATAATTAACCCCGGCATTCCGTCACCTTCGGTAGCAATTAATCGATAACAATTAGTGGTTTCACTGTTTACCAAACTGAGGTTTTGTCTAAGGGAATAAGCTTGCTGCAATTTTTCTAGAAAAAACTTACTTAGGTCTTTTATTTTCCTAAAAGAGAATATTTTGACAGCAATATTTGTTCGGCTATAGTGTCCAGTTGCCAGAAAATCTCCACCTTCGGTGTAAACTTCGACAATTTCACCATCTTTTAAGTCAGAAGGAGCATTTTTGATAGCGCCAGAAAAAATCCAAGGGTGAAATCTTTTGACGGCTTCAGCTTTAATTGAGTAGAGAGTTATTTTGGGAAAATCATGCATTGAATTATTATATGATAAATGATATTATTATCGTTCTTGTGATTTTATCTCTAAATATTCCTGGTAATAAATTTTTATTAAATTATCTAACTTTTCATCAGAACAACATTCTATCAAAGCTTCAAAAGCCTCTAATAATTTCGCAGCACTGTCTCCCAACATTGGGCTTAATCCCCATACATCTTCGACCCATTCTTTGGGCTGTGTATCGTCAAAAATCATGCGTTCTAAAAGTTGCTTTGCTTCGGCTTTAGAGATAGACATAGGCTTTATCTATGGAACCAAACAGTTTGCGTTGAGAAACCCAGTTTTATAAAATCTACTGGGCTTCTTAAATATTAAAGCAGTAATTGATGATATTTTTCCTACAGACTAATATTACTTATCACGCAGAATTTTCCGCCAAACTACTTGCTTGAATCGCTTCTTTTTCTCTACGTCTGGGTACTTCATAATTCATGAAGTCGTAAGCAATAATGGTATTGGGAAAAATTGCACGAGCTTCGGTTAGTAAGTCTTTTAAGTCTATTGAATTTCCAGGTGTGTAACGAGGGCTAAAATGCGTCATAATCAACTGATGCGCTTTGGCGGCTAAAGCAGTCTGGGCTGCCATTGTTGATGTAGAATGCAATGCTTGGAAAGCCATATCTGCATCTTGATGGGCGTAAGTAGATTCATGAATTAACACATCCGCATCTTGAGCTAATTCTACAGCACCTTCACAAAAAACTGTATCTGTACAATAGGCTATCTTACGTCCTATTTCCGTTGGCCCGCACAATTCTTTACCATCAATCACCCGTCCGTCGCTGAGGGTAACTGTCTCACCGCGTTTGAGTTGACCGTAAACTTTACCAGGTGGAATTTCTAGGGTTTTAGCCTTTTCAATGTCAAAGCGCCCCGTGCGGTCTTTTTCCGTAATACGGTAGCCAAAAGCAGTAACGCGGTGATGTAGAGCACCACAAGTAACAGTATATTCTTCGTCTTCGTAAACTACTCCTGGTTTAACAGTGTGTACTTTAATAGGATAGGAAAAGTGTGTGTAGGAATAACGCTGGCAAGCTTGTAAGTATTCATTTAACCCAGGTGGTCCATATATATCTACCCCTTGGACATTACCAGCTAAGCCAGAAGTAGCAAGCAAACCCATCAATCCAAAGATGTGGTCTCCGTGCATATGAGTAACAAATATTCGGCAGAGTTGACTGAGCTTAAGGTCACTGCGTAAAATCTGATGCTGAGTTCCTTCGCCACAATCGAATAACCACAGTTCTGCTCTTTGGGGTAACCTGAGAGCAATGCTGGAAACATTGCGTGAACGTGTGGGTACTCCAGAACTCGTCCCTAGAAATGTTATCTGCACTTAAACGCTATCCTTCTTCCTACTTATTGTTATCGTTCCTTTTCTATCTTAGTTCGGCCGGGAGTAGCCTTTTAAGTCACCAGAAAATCCTATATTAAAAGTACGATTATCATGGTTTGTATACCCCCACCTAATTGCCGATGAGTCCGTGTTTCCACGGAGAAATTTTTGTCTTGCTGAAGGTCTATACTCGACTGGGGCTGTTTGAATAAACCTTAGCATTAAAATTAAAATGCGGTCAAAATCACTTCCAAAAAATACGAAAAAATACAAAATAGAGGCATAAAATTTTACACCTCTAAAATATAGTTTATTTACAATGTCGTTGCTCTCTAACTTGATGGAAGAAATGAAATTATAGGAAGAAATGACCTGTTTTGTTAATGAGATTTTTGCTGAAGCCTATCGCGAATTAGCTTAAGTTGTTCTATAGTATTAACCGGACTTCGCGGTGGTGGTAATTCTGTGTTTGGCCAACCAGGCACATCATTACATGGACACAAAGCGGGCACAGCAACAGCGCCAATTGGCATAGGCACAGGCATATCGCAACGGGCACAGGAATTAATCTCCCAAGTTGGAGTTAGTAAATTAGCAACAGTTTCGCATGTGCCTTCCAGGTAACAGTTTCCTGCACCCCTAGAAATAATTTGTTGCCAACAGTCTTCAAATTCATCACTGTAGCGGCCATTATCAAGAACTACTTGGGGCTGCAAGGTTGCAGCACCGTTATTGACCACTACCTTCTTGCCCAACTGGAACCAGTAGGCAAGATATCGCCTGACATCTTGTTTGCTTGCCATACTCAAATTCTAGTTTCTCAAGTAAAACTTGTGACCTTCAAAGCTGAAGTTTTAATTAAGAATTTATCTAAATATCTCAAAATAGCTCCAATTTCCCCAAATACTAATTTTATTTAAGTAGATATTTGAGCTTAGTCATAGTTAATTGATAATTGCTAATAGAAAAAAAATTCTTAATTCCACTCCCCACTCACCACTCACCACTCCCCATCCCAAGTCACCATTTAACAGGTAAAGGCGTACCAAGAATACTTAAATTTAATACATACCCACCTGTAACTAAATAAACATCATGGGCAATAACACCTAGTCTACGCACCAGATTCCCCAAGCGGTCTCTAAAAATGCGACCGCTACTATAAGCGGGTATAATACCCCAACCAGTCTCTTCCGCAACAAAAATTAAATCACAGGCAACTAATTCCACTGTTTCGATAAATTCACTAACCGTTTTTTCCCATGTTTGGTCATCTTGTACTAAAAGATTTGCCACCCAAGTACCCAGAGAATCCACTAAAAGACATGAATTTGGTTTTGCAGAAGCTATAGCTCCCGACAACTCGCTAGGGACTTCTAACGTTTCCCAGTTTTGAGGACGACGTTGTTGGTGTTTTTGAATACGTTCTTCCCACTCAGTATCTTCTGAGCCTTGGGTTGGTGTTGCTATGGCTGTTGCTATATAAATAACGGCTTGTTGCGACTGTATCGCCAGTGTTTCCGCCCATTCGCTTTTGCCAGAACGCGCTGGACCTGTGACAACAACGATTTTACTCAAAGCAGTTTCCTTTATACATTATTATTGACAGGATTGCAATTTTCTACCATAATTTGTCCACTTGGAGATTAAGGATTTTTGCTCAAAAATTACTTTTTATAGATAAAATTAATACCTATATAGTTAATGTAGCAGTTGGCAAAAGTTCACAACGACTTCTACCAAGGTCAGCCGGCAAAACCTATATATTTTCCCCTCCTAGCTTGCGTAAGAGAGGTTGGGACAGGGTTCTTCTATCTTTCCACGTTACTGGGGACAATCACCTTTTGGAATAGTTTATGAAAGCAGGCATAAAACGTATTGAGGCAACTTTACACGATTTAGGAACTCGCAGCATGACAGAGAACGGCAATGCAAGTTCTTCCACACCTCAACCTTTGTCTTTTCGCATCAGCACAACGAGCGAAGAAAATACAACTGATACACAACCAGCGACACAACCAACTTCAGGAACCCAGACAGAAGTCCAAGAAAATATATCCCCCCATAACAACTCGGTACAAACCTTCCAAACGGAAGAAAATGATGGCAGAACCCCTTCATTACCGAAATTCAAAGTCCCCAGTTTTAGTAGTCACCGTAACGGAGCCAATCCCGCATTAGCACTGACTTTGCTAGAAGAAATTCAGCAAATTACCCTCGCTTGGCAACAAGAATTACAAAAAATTATCCGCCAAATTCAAGATATTTATTTAGAAGGGCCAATTGTTAATGGCTGGTTAGAGTCTTATAGCAGCAACCCTTCACAGCCACGAGGAACCGCTGCACTGCGTCATGCCGAAGTTGACCGTTTAATGGACTATGTAGAAGAAATTTGTTCCCAACAGGATAATCCTCCTGGTTCATCACAACGTGCAGGTTACCGTTTATGTGGTTTAGATGAGTCCGGTCAAGTTTGGTCTCGTCCCTGTCCACCAGAAGAAGTCGCAGGTGTAAGTATGGCTATTGCCCGTCACCAAAAGTTAAGGCAAATGCTAGGACGCAAGCAATACTTGGAAACACGGCTTTCACAGTTAGCAGAAAGCCTTGTTATATTACACGGACACATCCAGAATCATTAAGAATTTAAAAGCAATTTCCGAAAATACTCGGTTGGTAGATTCAAAATAATTGGTATAGATTAGCTCCAGAGCAGGCGATAAATTGGATTTAGATTTGCTAGTAACCCACTGGTCATTAGCAATTTTGCAATTCAAAATCCCAAATCTAAAATCTAAAATTGAGGCCCATGCCAGACACGCTAATCTCTGCCATTATTTGCACTCACAACCGAGACAATTATTTAGGCGCTGCCATAGATAGTTTGCTGTCGCAAGATTTTGCCGATGGCTTTGAAGTTGTGGTAGTAGATAATGGTTCAACTGATAACACACGCTCCATCGTAGAGCAAAGACTAAGTAATCCCCGACTGAAATATATTTGGGAGCCGAAACTTGGTCTATCAACAGCCCGAAATACTGGCGCGAATGAATCTTGCGGCGAAATTTTGGCATACCTAGACGATGATGCGGTTGCCAGCAAAACTTGGCTGCAAGTATTATATTGCGCGTTTAATAATAACACAAAACTAGGAATTGCAGGCGGTAAAGTCACCCTTATCTGGCCAGAGGGAATGGAACCCCCAAAGTGGCTAACCCCTGGATTATCCTCAAATTTGGGTCTTTACGACTTAGGTGAAAACACCGTCTACATTGAACAACCAGGTTTAACTCCTAGAGGCTTAAACTATGCGATTCGTCGCAGTTTCTTGGAAGAAATAGGTGGTTTTGACCCAAACCTAGGTAGAGTAGGTAAAAATTTACTCTCTAACGAAGAACTGCAAATGACCGAACTTGCCTTAAAAAAGGGTTGGCAAGTAGCTTATCTACCAGAGGCACTTGTTGCTCATAACGTTGCACCCGAACGTCTCAAACGCTCCTGGTTTTTAAATCGCGGTTGGTGGCAAGGAATAAGTGAGTGTTATCGGGAGCAACTCGCAGGTAGAGCTGGTATCGGTCAACTATTGCGTGGTAGCGAAAGGTTTTTGCGTGGCATACAAAAGTCATTGCAACATTTTTCCGACCCTGCAGAACGTTTTGATAAACTGGTCTACGCTTATGGTCAAATTGGCTACTTAAACGCAGTTATTATAGGGTTTTTTTCTAAGCAATAGGTTTGTTCGCTGTTGACTGTTGACTGATGACTGATGACTGCTGACTGATGACTGATGACTGATGACTGCTCAATGACAATCATTAGTAAAGCTTCAACCGTCAACCGTCAACCGTCAACCGTCAACAGTCAACAGTCAACAGTCAACCGTCAACCGTCAACAATTAATATTTTATGTCGTCAAAAATACCTGTATCTGTTTTAATTCCGGCTAAAAACGAAGAAGCAAATTTACCAGCTTGTTTGACTAGCGTCGCTAGAGCCGATGAAATATTTGTAGTAGATTCTAACAGTACTGATAAAAGTGCAGAAATAGTTCAAAATTTTGGTGCGAACTTAGTACAGTTCAACTTTAACGGACGCTGGCCTAAAAAAAAGAACTGGGCTTTAGAAAATCTACCTTTCCGTAACGAATGGGTGCTAATAGTCGATTGCGATGAACGCATTACTCCCGAATTATGGGATGAGATTGCTTTTGCTATTGAGAATCCCGAATATAACGGCTACTACCTCAATCGTCGCGTATTTTTCTTAGGAAAATGGATACGTTACGGTGGTAAATATCCCGATTGGAACCTCAGATTATTTAAGCACAAATTCGGACGCTACGAGAACCTCAACACAGAAGATATTGCCAACACAGGTGATAACGAAGTCCACGAACACGTTATTTTGGAAGGTTCTAAAGTAGCCTATCTGAAAAATGATATGCTTCACGAAGATTTCCGCGACTTATTCCACTGGATAGAAAGGCATAATCGCTATTCCAATTGGGAAGCTCGTGTTTATTACAATTTACTTACAGGTAAAGATGATAACGGAACTATAGGAGCTAATCTTTTTGGTGACGACGTACAACGCAAACGTTTCTTAAAGAAGATTTGGGTACGATTACCATATAAACCATTTTTGCGGTTTATCTTATTCTATATTCTTCAACTCGGTTTTTTGGATGGAAAAGCTGGATACATTTATGGTAGACTTTTGAGTCAATATGAATACCAAATAGGCGTCAAACTACACGAGTTGATGAACTGTGGTGGAAAGCTAAACCAATCAAAACAACCTGCAAATGCATCGCAGTCTTTTAAGCAAGAAGCGACTCAAACACCAGCTTAAGATAATCCTGAATTATTATGTAGAGACCGTATCAACACGGTCTCTACTTAGCGTTTCTATTTCGCGTATCCACTATAGTGTAATATTGCTATAAGGTGCTATTTTTATGATTAGTGAATCAGTGAGCCAGTTGAAAAAAGATGAAAATATTGAAAATCGGCTCATGCTAGATGCTGAACCATTCGTAGATTTACGTAAATATGACCAATCTGGATTTGACCGAGGTCGTCCAGCTTGGTTTGTTTTAGTATGGTGGTTTGTCCAAGCTGTAACTTTTCCCTTAACTCCTCACTTCTTGAACGGTGTACGTTGTGCAATACTGCGTTTATTTGGTGCAAAAATAGGTAAAGGCGTGTTAATTCGTCCGACAGCTCGCTTCACCTACCCCTGGAAAGTTTCTATAGGAGACTACAGTTGGATTGGTGACGACGTAGTTTTATACAGTCTTGAGCAAATTAGTATCGGAACTCAGTGCGTAATTTCACAGAAAAGTTACCTATGTACTGGTAGTCATGATATCAAAGACCCAAATTTTGCATTAAAAACAGCAAGTATCACTATTGCTAATGGAGCATGGGTTGCTACAGATTGCTTCGTTAGCATGGGAGTAAATATTGGTGCTAATACTGTAATTGGTGCCCGTAGCAGTGTTTTGTGCGATATGCCTTCCGGTCAAGTATGCTGGGGTACACCATGTCGTCCTAGATACGCGAGGTTAAATAATTCTTAATAAGTACTCCTCTCTTATCGTTGACTTTGTAGGTTGGGTTTCCTCCCTCAACCCAACCTCGTATATTAATGGTGGTACTAGGCTTATTTTAAAATTTTCTCTTGCAGTATTCATACTACAATCATTTTTAATTTCTCTATATAAATACTAAAGGTTAATATACCTAAATTTTTTGGTTTCAAAAGATTATTCCCCCACTTGAAATTACATTTATTTTGCCTCTGAAGACAGCTAAATAAATTCAAATAAAGTATATCTAAACACTTGTAAGCGATATAAACACTAGTTAAAGTAGCTGGGTGAAGATTTAATTTATAAAGTTATTGTAGAGAAATATGAGGAAACGATTTAGATAAGTTCAAGAGCAGATAAAAATCATAGTTTATAATTAAAATTAATATTAATAAATATAAAAACTACCCCATAAAATGACATCCTGATGATGCTGAATTTATTCAACAGCTACGATTTCATTTTGGTTACGTTATCAGTTGCAATTGCAATCGTTGCGTCCTATACAGCGCTTAGCTTCAACCGTTTGCTGAAAGAGGGAACAGATTTTTCCCGAATCGCTAGGTTAATCGGTGGTTCATTTGCAATAGGGGTTGGCATTTGGTCAATGCATTTTGTAGGTATGATATCATACAAACCACTTCAGGCAGTTACTTATGATTGGAAAATCACGGTAATTTCTTTAATACCTGCCTTTTTTGGTGCGGCAATAACTTTTATTGTTATGAGCCAATCTGTTTTGACTCCCTTAGATTGGTTGATGAGTAGCCTGTTTATGGGAACTGCAATAGCTTCCATGCACTATATGGGGATGGCAAGTATTGAGGGTCATATTTTACATTATCATTTAATCGGGGTCGGTCTGTCAATTCTTATGGCAATTTTTGGCTCATTTTTAGCGTTATGGGTGGGTTTTCAAAGTTATACAGAAAATAATCAAAGCAATAGAACTAAAAGGTTAATTAGTGCATTAATAATGGGATTAACAATCAGCAGTATGCATTACACCGCTATCGCTGCACTCAAAATCCCTACATTGAATGAAACTTCAGCAGAATCAGAATTAAATATAAATCAAATTAAAGTAGCGATTGCCACTGGTATTGGAACATTAATTGTAATTGTATTAACTTTTGTTTCAGGAATATATAACCAAAAATTTAACTTAGAAAAAGCCTATAGTAATCTTTTGGAAGAAAAAAATTCATATTTGCTAGAGTCACAAAAAAAATTGTTGCAATCAGAGGCTGAATTACAAAGTAGAACAAAACAGCTCGAACAAGTTATTCACGAATTACAACAGTTACAACTACAAATTGTCCAAACTGAAAAAATGTCTACTCTCGGTAATTTAGTTGCAGGTGTTGCTCATGAAATAAACAACCCTGTTACCTTTATAGCCGGAAATATTAATCCTGCAATGGATTATATCAAAGATTTATTTGAGCTAATTAGCCTGTACCAAAAGAAATGCCCTAACCCAGATATAGAAATTCAGCACCACATAAAAACCATCGAGCTAGATTACATTCGTGAAGATTTACCTAAGCTGATTGATTCTATGCAAGAAGGAATTAAACGTATCCGCAACATTAGTACTAGTCTACGCACATTTTCACGTGCAGATAACGACCGTCTCCTTGATTGTAATATCCATGACGGAATCGACAGTACCATTTTAATTCTCCAACATCGTCTGAAAGCTAACAAGAGTCGTCCAGAAATTTCTGTAGTCAAAAATTATGGACAGTTATCTCAAGTACAGTGTTTCCCTGGTCAACTTAATCAGGTGTTTATGAATTTACTGGCTAATGCTATTGATGCTTTGGATGAGTCAAATATCGGACGTAGTTTTGAAGAAATCAAACTAAATCCTAATTTAATCACGATTACAACCAAAATTAGCGATGACCACAAGTTCGTGGTAATTAATATCAAAGATAATGGTATCGGAATTAACGAAGAAGCCAAAGGACGTATTTTTGACTACTTGTACACAACAAAAGCCGTAGGAAAAGGAACGGGTTTAGGATTAGCTATAGCTCGTCAAATTATTGTGGAGAAACATGGGGGAAGCCTATTCGTGAACTCAGCAGAAAAAGAGGGTACAGAATTTGTGATTCAAATTCCTAATAGCTAAAAATCTTCTCAATATAAGATTTATTTGCAAACTTGCTTACGTATTTTTACGTAATTTGTGTAAATCTATAAATAATACTTAGGCGCGTATTTGAAGAACGTGTAAGGAAATGAAACGAGGTATATTTAAATACTTGTTTGCGATTGAAGCTGTGAGTAAAGTGGAAAAGTGAGATTTATCTCGCTAAATTATTGTATGAAATGTGAGGTAATTATTTAAGCAAATTCAACAAAAGAAAAGAACACAAGGAGTTTTACATAGGAAATATGCAATCAAAAAGTTAAAATGGAAAAATCCTACATTCGTATTTTGGAAGAAAAGAATTCATTTCTAACTGAGTCACAAAAAAAATTGTTGCAATCGAATGCAGAATTAGAGAAGAGAGCAGAAGAACTACAACAGATTATTCAAGAAATACAAAAGCAGCAACTGCAAATTATCCAAAGTGAAAAAATTTCTCTGCTGGGTAAGTTGGTTACAGGAGTTGCTTATGAAATCAATAATCCTGTTACTTTTATCGCTGGGAATATTAATCCAGCAATGGATTATATTCAGAGTTTATTTAAATTGATTGACCAGTATCAGCAAAAATATCCTAATCCAGATATCGAAATTCAGTATTGCACAGAAAATATTGATTTAAACTATATCCGTGAGGATTTACCTAAACTAATTTTTTCCATAAAAGAAGAAATAAACCGCATCTACGATATTAGTATGGGTTTACGTATTTTTTCACGTATTGATAACGACCTTCTTCTTACTTGCAATATTCATGAAGGTATCGACAGTACTATTTTAATTCTTCAACATCATCTAAAAGCAAATAAAAATCGTCCAGAAATTACTATAGTCAAAAATTATGGACAATTACCTCAAGTTCATTGTTTTCCTGGTCAACTTAATCAGGTATTTATGAATTTACTGGTTAATGCTATTGATTCTTTGGATAAGTCAAATATTGGACGGAGTTTTAAAGAAATTGAACTAAATCCTAATAAAATCACGATTACCACCAAAATTAGCGACGACCAAAAGCATGTGGTGATTAGTTTTAAAGATAATGGTATGGGAATAAGCAATGAAGTCAAAGAAAGTATTTTTGATTACTACTATGTTACAAAGACCGCGAATAATAGGATAGGTTTAGGATTAGTTCTTGCTCGTCAAATTATTGTAGAGAAACATGGAGGGACTTTAGAGGTTAATACAGTTGAAGGAAAGGGTGCAGAATTTTTAATTAAAATTCCCAACTACTAAAAAATTTCAAATATCTAAAGAGCATTCTATTTCTGAATCTAAAATTTTTTATTATACATTTTTTTCTAGGGTAGTCTACCAACTTCCTCAATATATTTTAAAAGCTTCATCTTGATATTAACCATATAGGTTGTAATTTTTTGTACCCGTTTTAGAACGTATATTGTCAAAACTGTTTAGAAACCAGCTAAAAACATCACTACAGTTGTAATTATTCAAAAACGGAGTAAAATATATAATGTAGTAAAGAAAGCCAATTACTACTATGACAGTTACGAAAGAGTCACAAGAGCCAGCGGAATTAGATAATAATACTTGTCCAAAGGATATAATCTTATCGCAGTGTGAATTGTGGAGTGATGAACCGCCTTTGGAAAGTGACAAACACCAGGAACAAATGGAGCTTTTGCTCAGCTGTATAAAATGGTATTGGCAAGAGCGGAATAATTTTTATGCCAGTGGTAACCTAACAATATATTTTAGCGAAAATAAGAAAACAACAGAGAAATTTAGAGGTCCCGACTTTTTTCTTGTAAAAGGATGTGAGAATTATTCACGCACAAGCTGGGTTGTGTGGAGAGAAAACGGCAAATATCCAAATATAATAATAGAATTACTTTCAAAGAAGACAGCGAAAGCTGATAGAGGGATAAAAAAAGATGTTTACCAAAATGAATTTCAAACACCAGAGTATTTTTGGTTTCACCCTAATACATTAGAGTTCCAAGGTTTTCGCTTGGAAAATGGTAAGTATGTGCCAATAAATGCAAATACAGAAGGTTGGCTTTGGAGCGAGGAATTAGAATTATTTTTAGGAATTTATGAATCAAAGTTAAGATTTTTTAATCCAGATAAACAACTAGTACCTACCCCAACAGAAGCAGCACAACAACAAGCTGAAGCTGAACGACTTGAAAAAGAAGTTGCACAACAACAAGCGGAAACTGAACGACTCGAAAAAGAGGCTGCACAACAACAAGCGGAAGCTGAACGGCTAGAAAAAGAGGCTGCACAACGTCAGGTGGAAGAACTTAAAGCTAGATTAAAAGCTTTAGGTGTTGACCCAGATACAATCGAATAAATTATTTAATTTTGTGGAGATAGCATAAATTCAAAATTAAAAACTCGAAATTTCCTTTCATCTCTAAAATTGTAAAATATCCAAAGAATCTTCAATTTGTAAATCTAAAATTCGCTCACAAACATTTTTATGTTCTACTAATTTACCAGTTTTACGGTAAATATTGCTCGCTTTTTGAAAATCTTCTACAGTTCCCTGTTTATCTCCTAATTCATAACGACAATTAGCACGGTGATAATAAGCATCTCCATGATAAGAATTAATATTTATAACTTGGGTATAATCCTCAATAGCCGCTTGTTTATCTCCTAATTGAAAGTAACAATTTCCACGCTGATAATAAGCATCAGTATCATGAGTATTTAACAGTATTGCTTGAGTATAATCCGCTATGGCTCTTTGATAATCTCCGAATTCATAGTGAAAATTACCACGTTGCTTAAAATCTACGGTGTTATTATGATTAACTTCATTTTCTTGGGAAGGAACATGAATATTATCGGGAATATATTGGTTTTCTGAATTTATATTTACACTTAATTGTGGCTGGTTACCTAGCAGATAGCCATTATTGCCAACAAAATTTTCAGAATTATCTTCCTCTGGATTAATTCTTATAGCTTCAGTATAATCTTCAATCGCACCTTGATTATCTCCAATATAAGAACGGACATAAGCGCGATTTCTGTAAGCGAATACATCATCCGGATTAATTGTTATCACATTAGTATAGTCTGCAATCGCTCCTTCATAATCTCCTAGGTAGTAACGTGCATTCCCACTTTTATTATAGGCTTGGATGTAATTAGGATTAATATTTATTACCTGTAGATAATCGGTAATTGCTGCTGGATAATTTTCTAAATTATAATAAGCATTCCCTCGCTTATAATAAATATCCGCATCATAGGTTTGAATTTGTAATGCTTGACTGTAAGCGGAAATAGCTGCTTCGTATTCCCCTTTTGTAAAATTTTCATCACCTAGCTTAACAAAAAGAAAATTGAAGTCTTCATCACCGCAAATCAAAGCGTCATTTTTAATTTTACTCTGATGATGCTTGTGCTTTATCTGCTTTTGGGTATTATGCTTGTTTGATTTTAATTTTTCTTCAAGATAAAAACGCAAACCACCACCGTATAATAATTGGTCTATCCCAAATGCAATTTTACCAGTTTTTAATTTAATCATCTGTGTAGGCAAAAATCCAGCCAAAAAAAGATGATATTCTGATTGTGCTTCGTTGACTTCTTCTTGAATTAAAACACAAACAATCACAGCGTTTTTTTGTACTTCATCGGAGCTAACCGACCATTTAACTTTATCAATACCACCGTAGCGCGATTTTACCTCAATGCCAATTAGCGAATTTTCAGTAAGAGTAAAGTCAATATTACCGTCCCCACCTAAGCGCTTTTCATAGTCAACTTCGGTAATAAAATTAGCTAATCTTTCTTTAACTACTTCCTCACCTAATTTTCCTTTAAGAAAGCTAATAAAAACATCCCGTACTGGCGAAACTCTTTTATACTTTTCCGCCATTTTCCAGCAAAATCCTCGCAATTGCCTTAATCTTTCACCAGAGATTATTGTTAACTCACTATGCTGACCTTCAGCTTCGCAATGCAGCAAACAACCGGATTTTAATCTGCTAATAAAATCAGACTGTAAGTGTCGTAGTACGGGAATCCAGTCCATTCATAATTTTCGCGAGTTTTTTCAGATTTAATAATTTTATTCAGGGATGATATGATTGCAAGAAATCTTTAGTATTTCTTAACGCACTAATATAAAAAAAGCCACCCAGTATGGGTGACTTAAATTAACACGATTTAAAGTACAAATTTTCTAATCCCCAGACTTGGAAATTAGCAATCGTAATAAAGACCGAACTCAAAGGGATGAGGACGGATGGATACTTGTTGAAGCTCATTGCGTTTGTAAGCAATCCAACTTTCGATAAAGTCTACGCTGAAAACGCCTGTGGAAGTTAAGAAGCTATGGTCTTTTTCCAAATTATCTAAAGCTTCACCCAATGAACCAGGAGTTGAAGGGATGTGTGCTTTTTCCTCTGCGGAAAGTTCATAAATGTCCACATCCAAGGGGTCACCTGGATGAATTTCGTTTTTGATGCCATCTATACCAGCGCATAACATAGCAGCAAATGCTAAGTATGGGTTAGATGTAGCATCTGGACAACGGAACTCTAAGCGTTTTGCTTTGGGGTTGGTTCCAGAAAGAGGAATACGCACGGAAGCAGAGCGGTTACCTTGGGAATAAGCCAAGTTTACGGGTGCTTCAAAACCAGGTACTAGACGCTTATATGAGTTGGTGGTAGGATTTGTAATTGCCAACAACGCTGGTGCGTGTTTGAGAATACCACCAATGTAGTGCAATGCCATTTTGCTCAAACCGGCGTATTCACCACCAGCGAACAAGGGTTGACCACCTTTCCAAATAGACTGGTGACAGTGCATACCAGAACCATTATCGCCAAAAATTGGTTTGGGCATAAAGGTTACGGTTTTACCGTATTTATAAGCAACGTTTTTGATGACGTATTTGTAAGTCATCAACCAGTCTGCTGCTTCGATTAATTTACCAAAACGGAAGCCCAATTCGCACTGACCACCAGTTGCAACTTCGTGGTGTTGCTTTTCGATGGGTACACCGCATTTTGCCATTGTTAATAGCATTTCTGTGCGGATATCTTGGAAGGTGTCTGTTGGTGCAACAGGGAAGTAACCTTCTTTAAAGCGTGGTTTATATCCCAAGTTGGGACCTTCGTCTTTACCTGAGTTCCAACGGCCTTCCTTGGAGTCCACGTAGTAGTAACCAGAGTTAGCAGTTTGGTCGAAACGTACGTCATCAAAGATAAAAAATTCAGCTTCTGGACCAAAGAAGGCTGTATCACCAAGACCTGTAGACGCTAAATAATCTACTGCTTTTTGAGCAATTACACGGGGACAACGGCTATATGGTTGACCTGTGCGAGGTTCTTTAATACTACAAATAATGCTCAGAGTTGGCTCTGCCATGAAGGGGTCAATCCAAGCTGTGTTCGGATCTAACACCATCGACATGTCTGATTCGTTAATGGTTTTCCAACCCCGGATACTGGAACCGTCGAAGGGTACGCCATCTGTAAAAGCAGTTTCATCGATTTGGTCGTGGAACACTGTCAAATGTTGCCAAGTCCCTGGGGTATCGATGAATTTCAGATCAATCATCTGAATTTTATTATCCCGAATCATGCTCAGGACTTCTTGTGGGGTTGTCATGGTTACTCCTTCTGGTGCCAATTTACTTAAATACAAATTACATGCCGACTTTTGATTTTGGATTTTAGATTTTAAGCTGCTTTATTTGGTACATCGCGTATTACGGGACAAATCCCAAATCCCAAGTTTTCACCCCGTAAACCTAGCGGATTCATCCTTGGAGTCAATCCAAAACTTAAAACCCCCAATCCAAAATCGCTCTACATGCTATAAAGCTTATTTTGACCCTGCTAACTTGAGACCAAATTGTGACACACCTGCAATATCCTAAAGATAGATATTGAGCAAGATTGTAGCGATTGTTACAGAATCATGATTTTATAGGTTATATTAACCTTCTCTACAAAACTACACACTTGATTTCATTGCTGACAACTTTGGCATAGAATCCTTAAGTAGCAACTAAATTGTTTTTGCGCCTGTAACTTGTTTAGGTGGCACAAAAATCTAGTGCTTAACTGCTGTCAAATAGATATAAAACCAACGTTAGGTATGTTTGGGAGATAAAGAAATGCGGGATGCAATCACAAGTTTAATTAAGAATTATGACGTTGCTGGTAGATATTTCGACCGCAATGCGATTGATAGCCTAAAGTCTTACTTTGAAAGTGGTACGGCTAGGGTACAAGCAGCAGGAATAATTAATGGCAATGCTGCGTCGATTGTCAAGGGTGCTGGCTCCAAGTTGTTTGAAGAACAGC
Source organism: Scytonematopsis contorta HA4267-MV1 (assembly GCA_019359035.1). Lineage (GTDB taxonomy): Bacteria > Cyanobacteriota > Cyanobacteriia > Cyanobacteriales > Nostocaceae > Scytonematopsis > Scytonematopsis contorta. The sequence continues at coordinate 25,004 of JAHHIC010000062.1, forward strand.
CAGAGTTAATCCGTCCCGGTGGAAATGCTTACACGACTCGTCGGTACGCAGCTTGTTTACGGGATATGGATTATTACCTGCGTTATGCTAGCTATGCTCTGGTGGCTGGCAGTATGGATGTCCTGGATGAGCGAGTTTTACAGGGTCTACGGGAAACTTATAACTCCTTAGAAGTACCTATTGGACCAACGGTTCGCGGTATCCAAATCATGAAAGATGTTGTCAAGGGTTTGGTTGCTGCTTCTGGTATTTCTAATACTACTTTCTTGGATGAGCCGTTTGATTATATGACTCGTGAGTTGAGCGAGAAGGACATTTAAGGGTTGACGGTTAACCCACAAAAAGAGAACCCCACCCCCAACCCCCTCCCCGTACACGGGGAGGGGGCTACAATTTTTATGGGCAAAATATGGAGATATTCAGAAAACTGGTTATTCTATCTTAGCCCCCTCTCCGCGTGCGGGGAGGGGTTGGGGGTGGGGTTTTCAGGTGCAGGGACGACCATCTCTTAGCTATCAGTCAACAGTCAACAGTCATCAGTCAACAGTCAACAACTATGGCCAAATTAAGATTAGATGTTTTGTTAGTAGAGCGAGGTTTGTGTTCTTCTCGTAGCTTAGCCCAACGTTTGATTGGTGCTGGTGAGGTATCTGTTGCTGGAGAGGTTGTTGATAAGGCTGGAACTGAGGTTAGTGTTGAAGCTGAAGTCAAAATTAAAGTGCGATCGCGTTTTGTTTCTCGTGGGGGTGAGAAGCTAGCGAAAGCTCTATCCGTTTTTGGTATTTCGGTTAATGGTCGGGTTTGCTTGGATGCTGGTATTTCAACCGGAGGGTTTACTGATTGCTTGTTGCAGTCAGGAGCTGCTTTGGTTTACGGGGTGGATGTTGGTTACGGTCAAGTTGACTGGAAAATTAGAAGTGATTCCAGGGTAATTGTACGAGAACGCACGAATATACGATATTTAACTCCTGATAGTTTGTACGGTGAATACGGTGAACCCCCCGTCTCCCCCACTGATGAAAGTGAGATTAAACGAGGGGTTCCGGATTTGGCTGTAGCAGATGTTTCCTTTATCTCTGTGATTAAAATCCTGCCTGTTTTGTGGCAGTTACTACAAATCCCTAGAGAGATGATTTTGCTAGTAAAGCCACAATTTGAAGTTGGTAAAAATCGTGTTGGTAAAAAGGGTGTTGTCCGAGATGCTAACGACCAAGCTGAGGTTATTTTTCAGGTCTTGCAATCAGCACAAAATCTTGGCTGGCTTTACAAAGGTCTAATTTGGTCCCCAATTACTGGTCCTGCTGGGAATATAGAATATCTTTTATGGTTGGGGATGGAAAGTGAAACAACAGCCCCTGATTTAGATGATATTAAACAAGTTACAAAATCAGCTGCCACTGATTTAACTCAAAATTAAACGTCGTAGATGAGACACTCAATCGCTTCTGGGTTCATGTCGCAGTAGCTTTCGAGAGAGCTTTTTTTGTTTACTGTTGCTTCTGTCTTTTGGTCTGCACGCTCGGCTGATAATTCTTCAACAATATCCCAAGCTACAGCGCATTCTGGGGAACCATTGCCGTTTGTTTCACAAGTAGCACGGGCTTCTACTAGAGCTTCTGTAACAGCTTCTTCAATTGTTTTTGTGCCGTTATGATAGGAGTCAGCAACTGCTTTTACATCTTCAATTGTTTTTGTCATGATATTCTCACATTGTTTGTTATTAGAAATACATTAACTACAAATTTTTGATGAATTTGTAGGAGCAGCATACATTCTTAGTGTAAATAAGTTACACAGAATTATGTTGTGGTGGAAACCGTAATTGTTTGCGCGTTATTTGGCGTGGATTCCCAACATAGCTGCTAACTATTTTATTATCCCAAGCTTTTGGCAAGGTGTTATTTAGAATAAGTTATCATATCTATTACTAAAAGTAGAATGAGTAATATAACTTAGGAATTTATTCTTATGATTATTTTAGATATGATTTTTTTAATAAATTGTAATATAAACAACAAAATTTATCATTTTTTCTTAGTAATTTGATTGGCTATTTTGGTAAAGATTTCAACAACAAATTTAATATTTTTTTAAACATAAGATTTAAATTATACCAGGGTAAGCGTATTTAATGGGATGCTCCCTTGCCAATAGCTTGTACTATTACAATATCGGGTATAGGTTTCAACAGAATATAAAGTTAACAAATAATAAGCTTTTTCCAAATTATAACTGTAAATAACTTAACTCATATTGTATTAAACTAAATTTTATTAACCATACACCAAAAATTATAGAATTAAAAATATGAGATGTATTAGATGAAGCGATATTATATAATTGATAAATACTAAAACACTAACAACCTCTTATGGCTTTTAGCAATTATAAAACTATAGGTGAAGTCGTCAAAGAATATCAGGTTACTTATACCGAAGCTAATTTTATTGTCGAAAAATCATTTAACATTCCAGGTTATTTCCGCGACGACTTAGAGCTAATGATAAATGAAGCTGTTGTAGACAACTCTGAATTTGCGATTTGTGAAAATTTAATTTACCCAGTTTTAAAAGAAGTTTGGAAGGCTTATCGTAATAGCTTCCTACTATGGAGTCACCAATTACTTAATTGTGATGCAAAGCTAACGGGGTATCCTGAATATATTCTAGCAACGAGGTCGCCTTTAGGAAAAGTTGTATTCGATAAACCTTATTTTATTTTAGTTGAAGCAAAGCAAGACGACTTTGAAGGTGGTTGGGCACAATGTCTTGCTGAAATGATTGCGGCTCAAAGATTAAACGGTGAGTCAAAGATAACTATTTTTGGTATTGTTTCTAATGGTGACCGCTGGCAATTTGGTAAATTAGAAGAAAATCTTTTTACACGAAATAAAAAGTTTTACACAATTCAAGAGCTAGATGAACTATTTGCGGCTGTTAATTATACTTTTCAACAATGCGATTTACAATTACAAAACTTAGTCGCGATTTGACTCTCTATTTTTCGGGTGAGAGCATACCCAATTCAATATAGGCATCTCCACCCACCCAATTCAATACCGTTTGGTTATATTTTACTCACTTAAAATCTTCTAACTCAAAACTCCTTAAATTCCAAATTTTCCTCCTAGTTCTTGCCGTAAGCGATACAAGATTGTGTCTTTAGGGACTTGGATGAGTATTTCTTGAATTACCGTGCTTGCTCCTAGTTGTCCCCAGGAGCAGCCTTTTTCTAGATAGCTTTGCGCTGCTTTTCCTATTGCGTAAGCTCCGTAACCAGCGATACCTGCTTGAGTAATTGCTGTGCCTGCAAATGCAGTGATATTTACAGGATTATCTCCAGAAGCGATAGCGGTTGCTGTTTTCCCGACACCCAACAGAAAAGAACTACCAAGCTCTCCCAATAGTAATCCCCCAGTGCTGAGTAAAATTGTTCTGAGGATTTTTGTTGCTTGGTAACTTGTCATAGGTAAACCATATAACCGTGCTAGAGAACGAATTAATGCTAAGTCGGCTATGGTTCCGGCAATAACGTCCAAAAAGGCAACAGGATTTAACCCTACAGCTAGGGATTTGTATTTGGTATATTGCCAAATAATTTCTTCTGCTTCTTGCTCGCGTTGTTCAATAGTTTTTTGGGCAATTGCTTCTTCGGCTTCTCTTGCTTGAACAAGTGCATTGAGCGCTAATAAAGAACGTCCTTCGCGATTAAGAATTTTTAAAATGGTCTGTTTGAGTTCGTCTATTTGGGGTGGTGGAGTCTCCCACTCGTAACTCACATTACCGTCGGGATATTCGACCCGTACTTCCATTGCGGCTGGTTCTGCTGCGACCATGACGATTTCGTCTGGTTGTAAAGGTTTGGCTCTGGGATTGGCTGAGCCTAGTTGTTGTAAATTTTTATAAATACTTCTTCTGTCTGTGTCTGGATACAAATCTATTTTGTTGAATACTAAAATTAAGGGTTTTTGTGATTTTCGCAACTCTAGCAATGCCTGATACTCAGTGCGCGTAATATCACCGGATACAACAAATAATATTAAATCTGCTTGTTGTGCGACATCTCGTGCCATTTGTGCTCTGATTTCGCCTTCGATTTCGTCTAATCCTGGAGTATCAATTAATTCTACTTGCGCTTTTTCGCTAACCACCCAGCGAACAGAACGGGGGTACTGTGTAACTCCATTCAGAGGGCCTGTTTGTAAAATGTTTTGTCCCATTAAGGCGTTTAGCACGGCTGATTTACCACGACTAACTAACCCAAAGACGGCTATTTTGATTAAGTTGGATTCGAGTTTGTTGAGGGTCGATGTTAATAGGTCTAATTCTGGCTTAACTATAGCTGCTAATTCTGGATTTGATAGGGACTGTTTTGGTTTCCTTAGGTGTGCGTACCAAGATAGGGTTTGTCTCAGGCTAGCACGAGCACGATTTAAGTGGGTTTCTTGTGGATTGGACACGTTGGTGACTTCTACTTACATATATTTATTGTGCTTTACGTTATGGGGAATTGACCTGAATTCTATACATACAGAAGATAGTAGCTTGATGTAGTACATCCATTTTGAAACCGACCCAATCACAGAACTGCATAACTTGATTTCACGAAACCTATAAATATGTATAGAACTCAAAAGCACATTTTACGGGGAAACATTATATATTTGCTTCTCCGTAATTATTTCAAAAAAGTTTTGTCTATTATTTTGGACAGGCAACTATATCTAACCTAATATATTTACAAAACGGGGACTTACCCCAACTCAGCCCAATCTTGATGATTGGGTTTTTGAGTTTCCTTTGCTATATGGGTTTCACTAATTTTAATGGGGTAAAAACCCCACCTAATTAATTTACATAAACCTTACAATATAAATACATAGCAATACATCCATCAGTTGTAGTACAGCCTCAATCTGGTTGTTATTTTTTTACTCCTCATCTTTGAAGAAATAAGGCTCACAATAATAAAACTTTGTATTAGGTTAATATGCTTGCAGACACAGCTTTAGCTACAAACACTGATTTAAATACAACAGTAAGCTCGTCAAAATTATGGATGCCTGAACAGGTATTATTTACACCAGCAGCCCTTGATGAAGCTTGGGGACGGCAAATATTGCAGCGTGTACAGTCGCTTAACTTACCAATAGAGAAATTACCCCGCAATCGTTTAACAGGTTTACGTGGTGAAAACGAACGCGAAACCTATGATATTGCGAAGCGTACTTTAGCTGTAGTTACCGCACCACCTAGTTCATTGAAGCTGAGTCCCATTCCACCTTCGGCTGATTGGCAATTTCATCTTGCAGAAGGTTGTCCAGCACACTGTCAGTATTGCTATCTTGCTGGTAGCTTGAGCGGTCCCCCTGTAATTCGGACTTTTGCTAATTTACCGCAAATCATAGACAATTTAGCAGTATACGAAAAGCAGGGTAGTCCTACTAGCTATGAAGTTAGCTGCTACACCGACCCCTTGGGTATCGAACATCTAACTGGAAGCCTTGCAGAATGCATTCGCTATTTTGGTACTCGTGAAGATGGCTATTTACGATTTGTCACCAAGTTTGATGCGGTTGATGATTTACTGGACTTACCTCATAACGGACATACCAGGTGTAGAGTAAGTGTAAACGCAGCACCAATTTCTGGAAAATTTGAAGGTGGAACTGCATCAGTACCATCTCGCTTAAATGCGTTGCGACGGTTAGCATTACCAAGCAGTGCTGGTGGAGGTGGGTATCCTGTTGGGTTAGTGATTGCACCAATTATGCCAATAGAAAATTGGGAAACTCATTACACCCGACTTTTTGAGCAAATTAGCTCTGCATTGGATTTTGAGTGTGACCTAACATTCGAGTTAATTTCCCACCGATTTACACCTGGGTCTAAACAGGTTTTGCAAAGCTGGTATCCATACTCTAAATTAGATATGGATGAGAGCAATCGCAGTGTTAAGCGTAATAAATTTGGGGGAACCAAGTTTGTTTATGATGGTGACATTATGAAAACGCTTCGTCAGTTTTTTAAACGGCAGATTCAACAGCGTTTTCCTAATGCAAAGATTTTATATTGGACTTAGAGGGTGTTATAAAGGGAATATTAAGTATTATTCGTACCACAAGGCAATACCACAAGCTAGTACCACAAGCTAGTATCACAAGCCAGTACCACAAGCCAGTACCACAAGCCAGTACCACAAGCCAGTACCACAAGCCAGTACCACAAGCCAGTACCACAAGCCAGTACCACAAGCCAGGGAATAAATTCCCTGTCTAAAAGCTAAAGTCCTCTAAAGAGGACTGAATAATGCATTCAAAAAAGATATTTTGCAAAACTTAAAATATTCACAAAAATCTTGCTTTTTATTAGTACCATAAGCCAGGGAATAAATTCCCTATCTAAAAGCTAAAGTCCTCTAAAGAGGACTGAATAATGCATTCAAAAAAGATATTTTGCAAAACTTAAGATATTCACGAAAATATTGCTTTTTATTAGTCCTCTTTAGAGGACTTTAGCTTTCAGACAGGGAATTTATTCCCTGGCTTACGGTATAAATGAATCATGCTTAATATTTTATTTATAAAACCTTCTTAGAAACCCCAACTCAACCCAATCTTGATGATTGGGTTTTTGAGTTTTCTTTGCTATTAAAGGATTTTGTGATTACTTTTGCTTGCTCGTTTACTAGCCACATTCGTCGCTTTGATTAATGAAGCAGCAACATGTAAAACACTTTGCACCACCTGAGAATCTGCTTTTTCTGGTGAACCGACTCCAAAAGGGGGAGCGGGATTATATTCCAACATTAATTCTATAAATTTGGCGGTATCTTCTCCACACAACATCGCAGCAATAGTCAAAGCAAAATCAATTCCCGCAGTTACACCACCCCCCGTGATGCGGTTGCGGTCTATCACAACTCGCTCGGTACTTATTTCTACATTCATTAATCTTAATTGTTCGCGAAATGCCCAATGGGTTGCAGCACAATATCCTTGAAGTAAACCAGCTGCTGCTAAAATAAGGGAACCCGTGCAAACGGCTGTTACATACTTGGCTGTTTCTGCTTGTTTTTGCAAAAATGCCAATACTTCGGCATCTTGCATCATTTGTACTGTCCCAAAAGCCCCACCGGGAACACATATTACATCTAGTTGCGGGCAATCTTTAAAGGTGGTGTTTGGTATAATTGTTAGACCATTACTAGTTACTGGCTCAAGGTTTTTCCATATTAGCAGGACTTGAGTATTGGGCATAAAAGAAAAAACTTGGTGTGGACCAGTAATGTCCAGTTGGGTCATGTCAGGATAGATTATTAAGCCTATGATATTTTTTTTACTAGCCATATTTAATGATTACTGAGACTAATAAAGCTATCCTAAAGTTGAATCCTTTGTCTGCCAATTACCCAGTTGAGTACATTTTTAGCTATGCTTCCAAATTTGCAAGCTCTGATAACCAAAATAGCCAGCGCACCCAATGAGCGCAAATTGTGCTTGCAATATATGGATGCTGCTGGTGACTTGTTCGCTAGCCAACACTGGAGTATTTACTTGCAAGAATCACAGGGAAAAAAGCTTTTAGAGAGATAATTGGAAGGGTATAGATAAAAGATTTAATGAATGTTAAACTAATTTTTTTGCTATACTAATTATATTAAAACTTATTAATAAAGTTGGTGCAAAATATTTCTCATTTTTAGGACAGTATATGTAATAGCTTATGAAAGTGAAATCTGTTGAGCTAAAATATTTAAAAAAATTTCGGGATTCTCCAATATTCGATTTTACTGACCCAGAAACCAATTTGGCACGAGATATTATTGTTTTGATTGGAGCGAATGGTGCTGGAAAAACAACTCTTTTGCAAGCGATAGCAGCAACTTTAGGCACAGCAACTGGGAGATTACAAAAATTATCTGATTTAGAATGGGTAGGATTTAACTATGAACTGCTTGGTAATAATTGGGAAAGATTTGAACCAGAAGTAACCCTGAAAGTACAATTTTCGTCTCCAGAACTGGAAGCTGTACGCGACTTACAACAGAAATTAACAGAGATAGGCCGTAATGTAATAGTTCCTCCTGCTCAAAATCATATTAGTACCCTAAAATGGCGCAATGGTAGAGTGGAAGCCAGTAATGCTGCCGAGTTGTCTCAATTTAAAGGAAGGGAGTACGCTAAACAACTGCGTAGAACAGAAGGCTTTCAAGTATTTGAACGAGTAGGTACAGTTCTTTGGTATACAGAACAAAGAACTTCGACCAGCTTAACCACCGAAGACTTAGACCGTAAACTAGAAATCACAGAAGACCTTTTACGCGACCGTCTTTCAAAATGGCGGCAATTTCATCAAGATGTTGAAAGTAGGAAAATTCAGAAACTGCGTCAAGGACAAAAGGATTTATATGCTGAAATTGAACGAGCTTATAAAGTTGTTTTTCCTGAACGTAATTTTGAAGGGCCTGTTCTGCGAGAAAATGTAGATGATATCCTCAGTGAACCTTGGTTTTATTTATATGATGGTAAAAACCAGTATGAAATTTCCGAGATGTCTGGAGGTGAACGTGCTGTATTTCCAATGCTAATGGATTTTGCCAGTTGGAATATTCACAACTCCGTTATTCTGATAGATGAAATTGAATTGCATTTACATCCACCTATGCAACAGGCATTACTTAGGGCTTTACCCAAGTTAGGTACTAATAATCAATTTATTATAACAACTCACTCGGATTATGTAGAGCAATTAGTACCAGAAGAATATATTGTTAGGCTAGGGGTGTAATTTGTGAGTGTTGTTAGTGGCAAAATTATTTTCTGTGAAGGCAAACAAACGAGTTTAGATTTTAGACTGCTAAATAGAGTTATTGAAAACCTTTCAACAAATAAACCTACCATTGTTCCTTCTGGGAGTAAATTTACATTCTCAGTTTTTGTTGAAGGCTATTTTAGCAAAGATACAAATACAAATAAACAATATATAATTTTTAGAGACCGTGATTTTGATGCAAGACCTACTGGTAACATAGAATTAATTCAACTGAACTCAATGTTCCTCACTTATCGTGCTTGTGTCGAAAATTATTTATTAAATTGCGATTTAATTCATAATTATTGGGTCACAAAATATCTAGAAAAACAAAATAATCCCAGTTCTAGATGGGGACATGGAGATTCTCCAGGGGTTGAAGCGATTACAGCATGGATTGAAGAAGCAGCAAAAAGTTTACAAGATTATCAAACAGTAAGATGGGCTTTGGCTGATTTATTGCAGTTGAGTGCAAGTAGACATCAACTCAAAACAACATGGACAGGAGGTAGTGGTAAACTCCCATCTTCACTAACTCTACAAGACTGCCAATTTCAAGCGATGGAATTAATTAACCAGTTTCAGGAAGCTGTTGGGACAGTAACCCAAGAAAGATTTGCAGAAAGTCTTGCAATGTATCAGCAACAGTTTGAACAAGAAGAATTTTGGGCTTCCAAGCAGTACTTGATTTGGTTTCATGGCAAAGATATTCAAAAAGCTATGCAGCAACAGAAATCTCAATACATTTCTTTAAACGCTTTTTTTGATTGGGGACTTAACCAAATCGATATCAATCAATATCCGGACTTGGTTGAGTTACAAAACCGGATTAGATAATTATTTACCGCATTATTAATAAGGATTAATGGCTTGACTAAAATAATTTATGATAGCTGATTGTCTAAGCTTTGACTCAGATAAATTTAGTTTTTTATCTGTCATCAACAATATATTGTTAGGTACTACTTAAACTGCTCTATTTTATTTTTTGAAAAAAAACAAAGACCTTTTCCAACTCTCCTCCCCAAAAGTTATAATCATGTCCTGCACCTTGGATAGCTTGGTATTCAACTAAATCCTTACCTGCTTGTGTCTTGATTAAAGCATTATAAAATAATCTACTTTGCGACTCTGGTACAATTTTATCTTTTGTTCCATGAGCAAGATAAAGAGGTATTTTCCACTCTTCTACCCTTGCTTGAGGATTATCCCGTCCTTTCCATCTTTGGGGAAATTTTTGATAAGAACCATATACGGAAGTCATTAACCTATCATTCGGCGTATTTTCTTGACTAAAATCTCCCGATAAACTAGCAGCCCCTACAAATAAATCTGGATTTTCCAAAGCAATTAATACAACCCCTCTCCCACCTGTAGATAGTCCAAGTAAAGTGTTATGTTGCCCTTGCTTTAATAAATTATGTCTTTTTTGCATTTTTGGAATAAAGCGTTCTTTAATAAATTTACCTCCTGGCACTTTATTCCATTTCATTTTGGTTTCCGGATAGTAAGAGCTTTCATAAAGAGTCTTACTCATTTCTGGTAGGACTAAAGCATAGCCGTACTTATCAGCAGTCTTTACAAGATTTGTATTTTTTACCCAACTAGCACGTGAATAATTCCATCCTGGCAATACTAATAAACATGGCAAAATACGAGATGAATTTTTACTATAATTACTAGGAATGTAAATATCATAGTAAACATCATCAACTTTTAAATTTTTATTCCATCCATTTTTGACATTATTCACTTTTGTAGATATTTGTTGAGCCACTTCATCTTCTATATTGTGAGAAGTGTTTACATTTTCAGACATAGTAAAACTATTATTCAAACTCATAGAAAATTGGTAAAGTATTAATATTCCTAGTAATGATTTAAAAAAAATTATCATAAGCTTATACTTTGCATAAGGTATTAGTAGTACTGAGCGATAAATTAAGTTAAGCAAACCCCACCCCCAACCCCCTCCCCGTAAACGGGGAGGGGGTTACGACTAAATCGTAATAAATACATCCTCTCAATAAGAGAGAACTTAAAGATTCTTTTCTTGTCCAATATTTTTTCGTAGCCCCCTCCCCGCGCGCGGGGAGGGGGTTGGGGGTGGGGTTTTCAGGTGTAGGGACGACCATCTTTCAACTAATACTTATTTACTACGAGGAATTTTAACGACTGTGGGGAAAGCTTTTATAATTACGACGAACCCAGTCCATACCAACTTCATTATTCATTTTAATACGTTGTGGTGTACCAGCATAAATTTTACTTAAAATATTTGCGTCTTGCTCAATAACTATATCAATAAGCTTGAGCAAATTACCTTTAATTAAATGAGCAATGGGAGAATATGCTTTCATGTACATCAACACAAACACACGAGAACTATTAGCAGATTCTGGAATATAAAAATGGCATTCCTTCAAACTTAAAAGATTATTATCCCCGTGCATAATCCCCATAAAAGGGAAAAAGTTTTCCAGATGAGCTTCCAATACTTTTGGCATTGCTAATTGTCCTGGATTTTTGATAATGTCACGAAAATTCGGTTGTTTTCTAGGTTGTGACAAATAAGCATGAGAATGCAAACCCTCATCTATAAATTGCTTAACTTGTACAGATTCAATCTCAAATAACGAGCGATGGGTTCCATTTTGGTGGTTGTAGTCGTGCATGTTTAGTAACAAACTTAAAATATCGGTTGAAATACTGCGTTCACCAGTAGACCCAATAAATTCAAATTCTGCCGCAATCTCGTTCATAATTGTTGGGATTGGAATTTTTGGCTCATACCCTCCATACGACCAAATAAAATCTCCTTGAATTATTAACTCCAAAGGTGTTATTAAAGATTTGGTTTCTTTTTGAGAACCAGGTAATACCGTACAACCTGCATTATCAAACTCCAGAGCGTGAAACGGACAAGCAATTGTACTACTACCATCAGCTTTTTGGACACACCAACCTTCCGATAACATAGCACCCATATGTGGACAAGCGTTCGGCAAAGCATTGATATTACCGCGACTATCTTGCCAAAGAACGTAATCGTTACCAAGTAGGGAAATTTTCATCGGTTTATTTGGCTTGAGCATTGAACGATGCGCTAAAAGCCAGGGTGAGCCTTGTAATTGATTCATAAATAAATCTCTCAAAAAATAACTTACTAATTAATCAGTAAGCTTATCAATATATTGCAGCTACGTCAATTCACTGATTTAAATTTGTCCCTTTCCTCATCTGTTTGATAAGATATTACAGTAAGCGATAAATAAAAATGCTGTAGTTAGCTGTGGTTAAATATGTGAAACGAGTAGTTAAACGAGTTGCAAAATCAGCGCGTCCATTTCGGGATGCGGAGTTAACGCAGCAGCAAATATTGGACGCAGCAGAGCAAGAATTTTCACGACATGGTTTGAACGGTTCTCGAATGAGCGCCATTGCTGAGCGTGCTAAAGTGACAACAGCAACGCTTCATTATTACTTTGAAAGTAAGGAAAATCTATATAAAGCGGTTTTACAACGTCCCGTTGACGAAGTGCAGATAATTCTTGAACAACAAAATTTTGATGATTTGTCCCCCGAAGAAGCTCTGAAGCAAATTATTCGCATCGCAATCACCAACGAAGCAAAAAATCCACAACGTCAAATGCTGTGGTTTCAGGAAGCAAGTCAAAATCAGGGTGCGTATTTTAAAGATTGTAATGTTTTTGGGCTGCACGAACACTTACTCAAGGTTTTAGAGCGAGGTATACAAACTGGATGCTTTCGTCCGCTAAAACCTTTTTTAGCATTAACCCATATCCTCAGCGTTTGCTTATTTTATTTTACGGTACATGAAAACTGGAGACACCTAACACCAGAGATTAATCGCCTTAGCTCAGAAATGATTGAGGAACATATAGAAGAAGCAATAACTTTTATTTTGGGTGGTGTAATGCAATAATCCCTAATCTTTCTTCTCTTGGCTACCTTGGCTACTTGGCGGTTGGTTCATTATTAGAATATTTCCGAACCCGCAAATATTCTTTTGCTGTAGCCCTAACTATTTGGTTACTATCTTTCGCCAAATTTTGTAGAATATCTGTTGTCGTCTGTGGATTTTGAGCAACAGCAAAACGTTCTAGCCAAGAAACAGAACAACTTTTTTCTAACAGTATTTCTTGATAAATTTCTGGTTGACATAATGCAAGAAAACTCACAAATCGGCATCGAGACTTTACGTACTCATTGATTAGTACAGTTAAAATATGGGGGTGAGAAGATAAAAAGTTCGGGTTTTGTTTTAGAAAATCTGATGCATATCCCTCGCAAAGAATACGCTCAGACATTTTCTGAGATAAATTAGGATTTGCCATTGCCTTAGAGCGGACTCTTTCGCATTTATCTTTTACAAGCATTTCTAAAATTTGACTTGGTAGCTCGGTTCTTTTTGCGATAGCCTCCCTAACTGTATACTCCTTATCTTTAGCCAATAGCTCCACAATACTAATTGTTATATTAGGATTTCCCGCAACCGCTCGACGAATCCGTCCTTTTCGTGATTGAGCTAATTTTTCCAAACATCTCACCGGGGTATTAGGGTTTAAAGCAATAGCCTGACGAACCTTCAGTACAGTGTTAGCAATAGAATTTCTTTTAGGTTCTACCTGAATAATATTGTTTTCATATAAATCAGCTAGTCTTTCTAATAAATTACTGGGAAGGTCAAAACGCTTAGCTAAAAACAAGTGAGCATGTATCCCAGCATCCTTAAGCAAACGCTCTAAAATAACTTCAAGATAACTGTTACTTTCTTCCGCAAATATATTAAGAATAAACTCTTTGCGAGGGTCGTAGCCGTATCTACTTACTAATTGACTAGCTATTTCACTATTCACCTTTGCATCTCTAGCTAACTCCTGTAAAAGGATATTTATTGGTGTATTTGAATTGTAAGCAACCTGAAAACGAACATTGTCAAACTTATCATAAGCTAACTTTTCTAAAATACTAGGAGGGGTGCTTGGATTACCAGCAACTGCTTTACGAAGTTTTTCATCGTGGCTTTTTGAAAATTTTAACAGCAATTCTTGTGGTGTATTTGGATGTTCGGCAACAGATAAGGGGTCTTGTTCTGCCAACTGTTCCAGTACATGAGAAGGTATATTGCGATTTCGTAATGCTTTAATATAATATCCACCCCCTTTTGCTCTTTCCAAAACATCAACAGGTGTACTCGGATTACCTTCAATGTAAATTGTCAGTAGTATATTCCCCTTTTCATTCGATAAGTCTCTTAGAGTCTCTACAGGAGTTTTGTGATTATTGGCAACTTTAGCCCTAATGTAACTACCACCATGTTGGGCTAAAAGCTTGAGAAATTTAGGAGGTGTTGCCAAAGAGTCAGCAAGCTCCGAACATAAAGAATACTTGTAGCTTTTATCGCGTATCCAATGTTCAAAGATATATTCTGGGATAGGACATATCTGAGCAAGGACATTAAGACTGGAAGTATCTGTTTTGTAAGCAGAAGGAATTATTCCTTTAATCACCTCTTTAGTTCTTTGTTCACGTACCTTTTCTGTCAACTCTCCAGCAAAATTTACGTGTAGACTTGCACATTCTACTACTTGAGGATGTTTGCTTTGAGTTAACTTACTCAAAACCTTTTTAGTAGTTTGAATATTGTTAGCTAAAGCCATTTGAACTTCCATATCAGTCTTATTTACTGATTGTTCCAGGATAAAAAGCGGAACATTCTTCTGTATCAGCAAACTTCGTAACGTAAATAAGGGAATTGCTTCAACCAAGTTCGGATTTTCCAGCAGTAACAATGAGAATACTGAATTTTCTAGCAATTCATTTGGAAATTCGGCTCCTAAACCCAGAAGCACATTAGGTGGGGAATTTGGATTTTCAACAACCGCTTTGCGAACATCCTTATTAGTGGAACCTGCTAACTCATATAGCAGTTCTGGGTCAGTCCTGCTATCGCTTGCTATGAATATTAGCTGTTCTTGGTCATTGCTAAAAGCTTTATTTAAATTTTGGGGTGTGGGTTTATCATCCATTGCTGGTGTGGAAATTCGTAAAATTAGTATGAAACTGAGTTAATGCGGAAAATTTAGTATCAAGCATAACACTAATATAGGTTACCAGCCACCCACACAATAAGAGTTTCACATGAGTCTTAAGGTAGACAATGAAGGATATTCAGCTATCCGTAGAGACGCGATTAATCGCGTCTCTACTGCGGTATCTACTTTGTAATATTTAATACAATTACAATAAGATATGCATAATTTTGTTTAGCGTCTCCTATAAATAATCAAGAGAGCAGCCAAAAGCGTTGCTTAAATCTAAATATAAATTATAAAAATGTCAAACTATATGCTTTGACATAAAAACTTAATGGAGATTTTTATGGGTATATATCAAACTAATCAATCAGCAACAATTACCTCACAGGCAAAGCCAGAAATTAAACAAGACACCTATGCTTCCACCAGTATAGGGGTATTTGCAGCAATCAGCCTTCCCCTAGTTTTAATTTTAGGAATTATTGCATATCAAAAATATCGTATTTTGACTTGGCGTAAATGTGTTGCTAGCTTAGAAAAAGCTTGGCTCATTACTTCAATTAAATAATATAACATAACACAATTAAATATATAAATGACGCAGGTGATAGATTTATAATCTATTACCTATATTTTTGTTTCAAGCTAGAAATCACCAAAATTATTCTCTGCCTAACTAAAGTATTAATTATACCCGGAGAGTGACAGAAGAGGGTATATATCTTTAATTATGCATCTTAAATACGGAACAACTTTTAAGTCCTAACCCATCACTATTTTGTGTTTAACTAAAAAAATAAGTATTTATAATTGCTGTAAGCCTCTCACGTTCACAAAAACTAGTAAAATAATATACAAAAAATGACAGTTTTAAGAAGCAACTAGCACATAAGCATATCAGAAATTTACTCTACAAAATTTTAAGATTTTTATTTGTATATCATTGACAAAAAAATATGTTCTATAGTAATTTAGTCTTGAAATAAAAAATAATATTAATGCAATGAATTTATTCAATTATATTCAAGGCTTAGATGCAAGCTTTGAATTAGCATTGTTTAATTGGGAGATAAAATGTGATGAGTATTTACAACTTTATTTTGGTGGAAATAGGGAAAATGTTCTTAGAACTCCCTTCGGAGATTGCATTTCCAAAGTAGAAATTTTTAATCAAAATGTTGATTTAGGTGAAGATTTAGAAAGTTTTAGAGGAGTGAAAGACAACCAAGATATACTTCAAGCCGCAGCTATTATTCAAGTACAAGAAGTGGATGTTGAAGAACAACGGTTAATGGCTGTTGCAATTGACAGTCTGACTAATGCTCCTTGGAATATAATTCAGCAAACCCAAGTGGAAACATGCAAAGGAGCTGCGACATCTTTGATGGAAGGAATTGTTTTGGAGAGCCAATCGATTGGTTTTGGTGGTATCGTAAAAGCAATAACTATTCCTAGAGCAAGACCATTTTATCGAAAAATCGGATTTGTGGAAACAAACGGCTCTGGAGAAATGATACTAACAGTTCAAGCAGCACAAGAGTTTCTACTCAAGCAGCAACAGTTAAGACAAAACGCTCAAAATCAATAAAAACCATATGACAATAGAAGTTGAAAAAATAACCAACATAGAAGAACTAGTCGCGTGGCAAGAAGAACTCTACGAACTAGAAAAATATGCTGTTTCAGGTAAACCGATACCAGAAGTTCAACAAGAGCAAATAATTAACAACCTGTTGGATAAAAATTATGAAGCTCGGCTAGTCAAATTGCGCCAACGCAAAGAAGAATTAATTAAAACCCTAGCTATAATAGAACAACGGGAAAAACGGCTTGTTGAAAAAGTTAACAGGCTTCATTAAAAATAACTTCCACTAAACTCATAGGGAGCATCTCTCCCTATACCCAAGATTTTGCACTATTGATTTAAGATTTATGGTCTAAACGAACAGCCTGCTCCAAAGCCGATTTTTCCCTAGCTCTACGAGCAAATGGTTGTAACTTAGCTAAACTCCAGCCCATAATTATACTCATATCTTCCAAACTCATTCCCTTCATTAACATTTCCACACACCAGGTATGTTGAGCTTGTTCAATAACAGGCTTTTCACCTTCTGGTGTCAACAATCCCTCCGTTAACATTTGCCAACACTGTATTATTTCAGCCTCTGATATTGGTTGATTATTATTAATAAATAATGCCGAATGTTCATCTTTACGATTTTTCAACCATTGCGTCAAGGGATTCCGAGTATAAGAGCCATAATGTTTACCCATAATCCATTGATTTACAGGAGCCTGTCGAGAAGACGTTTGCACTATTTGTAATAAATGCTGCTTCTCGTTACTAATTTGATGCGCTCTCTGTAAATTAGCAATTTCTGATGGAGATAAACCAGCTCCAAACAAAACATACATTAAAGCGTAATCTCGAAGTCCTGATTTCTTAGCTCGTTGCAAAATTACGTGAACTAAATTTTCTGGTAAATCTATTACTTTTTCACAAACAAATGATTCAGTTTTGACTAAACTTGTGGAATTTGTCGCGACTTTGAGAAACAGTGCGGCTAAATCTTCTAAAAATTCATCTCTATCATGCCAAAGTTCGTGATATTCGCTGGTAAACTCAATTACCGCATATCCCAACAACATACTATTGAGCAAACTGGCTAATTTTTGCGCTGGTAATTGGATATGTAATTGTTCTCGTTCCATAACTGTTGCTAAATATTCCGCAACAAAATAGTTCGCTTGAGTTAGGCTACGTCCCAAAGCTTGACGGTTTTCTAAGGGATAATTTCCAGACTCCCCCACAAGCGAACGCACCAACTCTGGAATTTTTTCTAAAGCTAGTAAGCGTCCCTCGCAATAGTCCCTTAGAGCTTGGTAGACACTAATCGTTTCATCTGCTTGCGCTTTTAATGATTCACCCATTTCTTGAAACACTTGCGATTCGGAAATTACTGCCAAAAGTAATCCGTGCTTGTTCCCGAAATGCCGAAATAGCGTCACTTCATTTACTTGCGCTTGTTCAGCTATTTGTCGCGTTGTTGTTACGGTAACACCTTGGGTGGTAAATAACTGCAATGCGGCGTTTATCAGTCGCTGTCGAGTTGAACCTATTGGGTTAGACATAATCTATCTAAAGTAATGCAAGTGCTGCTTGCATTTTTAAATTATTCTTGTTAGGCTTACAGATGTAAGTGGCACTTGCATCAATTATAAGGTCTAAATACGACACTCGCGTTAAAAGGAAAAAATTGTGACAACAAACTTAGATGTGGTTGTTAATAAACAGCCGTTGGTTCCAAGCTGGAGTACCGTGGCATTTTTTGCTGCGATTCATGGATTAGCTTTGTTAGCTCCTTGGTATTTTTCTTGGTCTGCTTTGGGAGTAATGATATTCCTGCACTGGTTGTTTGGCAGTATTGGTATATGTTTGGGCTATCACAGACTTTTGAGTCATCGAAGTTTACAAGTACCCAAGTGGTTAGAATATACGCTCGCGATTTTAGGAGCGTTAGCAATTCAAGGTGGACCAATATTTTGGGTAGCTGGACATCGACTGCATCATGCTCACACAGAAGACGAAGATAAAGACCCATATTCAGCAAAGCGAGGTTTTTGGTGGAGCCATATGCTGTGGATTTTTTACCCACGTCAAGAGTTTTTTGAATATGAACAATATAAAAAGTTCGCCCCTGATTTAGACCGCGACCCTTTCTACCGTTGGTTAAATCGTTACTTTATACTGCTGCAAATACCTGTAGCTATCTTATTGTATGTCTTGGGTGGATGGTCATTTGTTATCTATGGTGTATTCTTAAGAGCCGTATTGTTGTGGCATAGTACTTGGCTAATTAATTCAGCCAGTCATATGCGAGGTTACCGTTGCTTCCAATCCAATGATAATTCGCGTAATCTTTGGTGGGCAGCAATTCTCACTTATGGAGAAGGTTGGCATAATAATCACCATGCTCATCCGAATGTCGCAAAAGCAGGATTATCTTGGTGGGAAATAGACATGACTTGGTGGGCAATCAAATTACTACAGACCTTGGGATTAGCAAAGAAAGTCGTGCTTCCAGTTTCCAAATAAAACATTAGATATAGTAGAGACGCGATAAATCGCGTCTCTACAAGGGTTTTGACTGACGCATAATCAATTTACGCGGATGTTTATTCAGCGGATATACGATAAATCAGAGACGCGATAAATCAGAGACGCGATAAATCAGAGACGCGATAAATCAGAGACGCGATAAATCGCGTCTCTACATGTGGCACAAAAAATAAGAGTGGGAGTAAGCATACCAGTCGCTTTTACACTCCCACTCTAACGTTTGCTGCTGAAGCGAATCAGGAACATGCATGGACGCAACCCTTCTTTTGGGGGCTAATCTGCATGGTTACGACAATGCACTTAACATTCCTGTTGCAGCAAACGCAAACTTAATATTATTAATGATTTTGATTTGAAATTACCCTGATTAACGACTATAGTGATATCCATTTGATAAATACTTTTGATTTCATGTACAATAAAAAATCAATAAGTACTCAATATGATGGTTAATTTATTAGTGACACACCCTGATATCAACACCCTTGAAGTCGTTTATCTTTTTTAATTAAAGCTAACTTCTTCGACTATTAGTTGCCAAAATGGCAACTTTCTTTTTATTTCAGATAAAGATATTTGTAAATAAATTATTAAATATATGAGGTTGATTCAAAAATTGAGTTAAACAGCATAGAAAAAAGCCTAAATTCTACAAACAGTAATACCTAAAACACTTGCTATATAGAGCATACAAGCAAAATAATAACAATAGTTATTGACGATAAAAAAATGTAAATCTTGTTACAGTAATTTATTTGAAACATGCTATGAATACCAATTATTTATCGGTTATACTATCTTTGATTTGAAAAAATTATAGATAATCTGTATCAGATAATAGAATTCACATAATATATTTTCTTTCTGCATCGGTAAATACAAAAAGCTCTATATTCAAATAAACTTTAAATTTTTGCAGCTATTTCAAAGCTGCGACTAAAATCCGCATCACTTGCTCCAAATCTTCGGGAACCCGATAACTATTAATTCCTTGTTCAAACTGCTTCCTGATACGGTCAAGTCTGGCAAACTGCCATATAGTTCCAGTGGAGACAGCACCAACTAAAATAGGTTGTTCCGAAACCGCAGTCCCTCTGTCCCACTGGTCAACAGCCACCAATTCAGCAATTAACTGCGTGAAACCTCTTGTTAAGTCCTCGTACTTAGCCTCAATCACCAACAGCTGATTAACAGCATTAACCCGTAACAAATAATCCAAATTACCTTGAAGCAAGTTAGAAACCTTCAACCCATACTCAATCCGCAGTTCAGCTTGAGTATAGTGAATTAACTCCGTAACCACCCGTGAGATAAGAATTTCCCGTCTTGCAAATTCGTTAGTCAAGGGCACATACGGTAAAACCTCCTCAATACGCTCCCTCAACTCTTGCAAGCGGTCAAGTTCACCAGGAAATTGGGGTAAATTAAGAGTTTTTCTAGTGAGTTGATAGCCAAACTCCTTGGCAAGTTCGCTAGCCTCAAAACCAAGCTCAAAGTATCGACTAAATGTATAACTTAAATTCGGGTCAAGAAGTGGCATAGTCAAATTCTGCCAGCAAGATTCATCATACCAACCTTACACCAAAATGTAGAGACGTTACATGTAACGTCTCTACATGCAACGTCTTCATATGTAACATCTTTATTGTAATATCTCCATATGTAACATTCTTACATAAATTGTTGCATCAAATTTTCCCTATTCCCTCTTCCTCTATCAAAAAGGTTGATACATCAGCGAGAAAAACAAGCCATTATCCTGCAACGAATCCCCTTGCTTTCTAATCGAATTAAGTGGAAGTCCCCAATCTAGACGAACAGCAAAATTACTTATTTGCCAACGTAAACTGAGACCAGTACTAGCAAACAGACTATTATCCACCCCAATACCATTGTTATTCCAAACTTTCCCAAAATCAACAAAAGGGGCAACTTGTAGACTACCCCAACTAGAATTTTTCACCAGTGGGAAGCGCACCTCAACAGAACCAGTGATGCCATTATCAGCAACAAATTGATTCTGTCGGAATCCACGAAGAGTATCAACCCCACCGATACTAAACTGTTCTAAAGGTAGAAGTGAATCAGGTGTGATTTGAGTACCAATCCGAGCAATACTAATAACATCTTGACCTAAGTTTTGTGCCCATTGGAATTGACCAACCCAGCTGAGAAAACGTCCGTCAACTCCTGTATTATTAACTGTTGCACCAAATGCACCTACTCCTAAACTAAATTGGGAACGTGCAGCTAAAACTCGTTGAGGTGTACGGTCAATCCAATCTTGGCTAAAGCGTAAAACTGCGACCCTTGATTTACCATCTTCTGGTCCAGTAGAAAAAGAAAAGGGGATGTCTCTTAGTAGGTAAGTTTGACTATCCCGCAAATCAGCGGAAAACCCTAAGGTAAATTCCTGTTTGGGTGTGTTAACAATTGGCTGACGATAGCCAAGTGAGAATGTGCTAGTTTTACCAAGAATATCTAAGGGAGAAAATGGTTCTTCAATAATGCGGCTATCACTGTTTGCGTATCGTAATGATAGAGTCCCATCAGAAGCATTTAAACCTACATTCCGCACCCAAACTGTCACAGAAGTGTTTTTACTGACTATTTTCTCTATATGAAGAGTAAAAAAACACTGACGTTGCCTGTATAGTCACATTATTTACCTATCTCAGATGATA